>CAZHRK010000001.1:0-680905 GCA_964534555.1 uncultured Pseudomonadota bacterium
TTATAAAGATCCATATCATCAGGTAACTTTTAGTTACCTTAGAATGAGTTACATATACGCATTTCAAAGATAAAAACTTTTCTTAAACTTTCGACTTCAACACGATTTGCTTCATCGAAAAGACGAGGAGAATATTACACTCGATTTTTCGTTTTTGCAACTTATTTTTTTTATTTTTTAAAACTTTTTTTGCTTCAAACAAACTTGCTTTGAACAACTTTGTTTTTGCTTTTTTAACAAGCTTATTAGGCTTGTTTTGTTGCGTGTTGCGTCGTGTATTTCAACTGCTTAAGTGGTCAGAAGTATACGGCATGGGAGATTAAAGTAAAGCACTTTTTAAATCTTTTTTTACATTTTTTCAAAGTGCCCTCTAGCAGATGCTTTCATGCAAAGATAGTTTATGTTATCGTCAGCAAAAGATTGTTATTAATTAAGAAAAATTATGGGCTTAAAAACAAAGGGTTTTGTTGTGAAACATATTATAACTATTGGTGGCGCTACCGTTGATACTTTTTTGGACTATCAGGGTGCCGACACTATGTCTATTAGTCACCACGGAATTCAAAGCTCGTATATGCTTTTTGCCTCAGGGGAAAAAGTTGAAATAGACAAGGTAATTTACAAAAGTGGTGGAGGCGCCACGAATGCCGCTGTCAGCTTTAGTCGGCTAGGGTTTAAAGTATCTGCGGTGTGCTGCATAGGTACAGATAGCGCTGGCAAAAGCGTCCTCCAGGAGCTTGAATCAAGCAGTGTCTCGTGCGTGCACGTGCGCGCGCTCGAGCAGGCGCACACAGGCGTCTCATATGTCGTTACAAGCAGAGACGGCGAACGAACAATATTTACACACAGAGGCGCAAACACACAGCTCAACCAATCACACATTCCATTTGAAATGTTTTCAGATTGCAATGCTGCTTATATAACATCACTCTCTCAAGACGCCGCCCAGACACTTCCCTTCATATGTGAGCAAGCACAAAAGAAAAACGTATTGGTTGCGGTAAACCCAGGTAGTAGTCAGCTCACTAAAGGCACGCTGACGCTTAAGCAGTCATTAAAAAACATTGATATTCTTATTTTGAATAGCCAAGAAGCACAGGCATTTAGTGGTGCCCTTGTCAGGAGCGATGAAAATTACAAAAAGCTCTTAGAGTCAACAAATAACCCTTGCGCACTCGGACTTGATAGCCAAAAGCCATACCTTCTAGAATCTGCTATGGCATGCCCTGAGGTTTTCTTAAGTATTAATGCGTTTTTTAGAGAGGTAATGAGTATCGGGCCAAAGATCGTTGTTGTAACGAATGGCGCAAATGGGGTGTACGTTGCACATGATTCAAAAGTTTACTTTCAGCCAGCATTACCAACAAAAGTAATAAACAGTGTCGGCGCTGGTGATGCTTTTGGCTCTTGTTTTGTTGGATCCTTGCAAGCTGGATACAGTATAGAAGAAGCTATCAAGTACGGAGTAATTAACAGCTCTAACGTACTTAAACATATTGGCGCAAAAGAAGGCCTGCTAAGCTTTGAATCACTCAAAGAAGCACAAAAAAACCTCCCCAATAAGCTAGTTATTTCAGCGCTTTGATAAGGTGAGAAATGAAGCTGTTTTCAGTTGCAGCATATTTTAATAAAGCACCGACCAATCTTCTTGCTGTTTCTATACGGCCCGGTTTTATTGAGCTATCTGTACTTCAAAAAACTGGGCAATCATATAATCAGCTCACAACCGCGCATCATGTTCTTGACCAAACAATTGCCACCCAAACAAGGCTTTATGGGCTTGAGGTGCTTAAAAATATTATTACTGAATTTGCAAGCCAGTACAGCCCACACTCATGGCTTCTGCTTGATTCAGTATTAGTAAGCTCAGCAAGCCCTCAAACAATTCTGCAAATATCTTTGCTTGGAGCAAAAACAGGTCTACGAATCTATAAAATCACTTCCCTTGGCCTGCATGTAAACCATAAAGACCTCTCAGTCGCTGTAGTTGAGGCAGCTCATAATTATTTAGGTATTTTAGAGGGTAAAAACTACCAGCAGCACAAAAAGATTATTTATGGACTCTTTGCCTGCATAGCTTCGATAGGACTTTTTTTAAGTGCGCAAAGCATACGATTTTACTTCACCACAAAAATCAATCGCATTAAACAAGCATTAATTATCCAGCGAAAAAAAGTAAAAGAGGTTGTCTCGCTTGAACAAGAAATCGCGCGGCTTAAAGCGGTCAAAAATCACAATCAGATAGACCCTACGCCTCTTTTAGAGTTTTTAGGGCTTTCAATAGACAATAAATCATGGCTTACAGAGCTTTCATTCAACAACTCAAAAGACGCAGAAAGCCAAGAGCAGCCAGAAGAAATCCCTTTCGTCATTAAAGGGCTAACAGCCGATGCAGACAGCGCAAGCGAATTAGTGAAAGCATGCATGCATCACATTAATAGAGGCGACATCAGCCTTAAAACCATAAAAAACCAGGCTCAAACAGAGCAGGACCATCATCCTGGCTATACATTCACCATCAAAGGGTGCATAACACCCCAAGAGCTTTCAAGTATGAATGCCTGGGTCTTAAAAAACGCAAAAACTAATGATTCATAGAACCTAGATTGCCTCTTTGTAAGATCTGTGCTAGGTTCTTGCACCTTTTGACTCTTCGCTGTTGAAGGCTCAAAGGCGTAAGTCTAACACTCTTAACCCGTAGCGAGTTACTCACAAAAGTGAGATCTGCTACAAAGGATGCGTCTAAATGGTCAAAAATGACAAACGCATAACAGTTACTCCAATCTCAATGATTGATGAGGAATTGACACTGTCTGATAGCCAACGTGCCGAACTTGCATCAATGTATGATGATTACGCAAGTCGTTTCCAAGTTGGTAAAGTTGTTACCGGCCGAGTTCTTGCAAAAGAAGGCAACGGAGTTTTAATCAGCATCGACTATAAGTCTGATGGCTTGGTTCCAAACTACGAGTTCTCAGAGCATGAACTTAAGCGCATAACAACAAACGAAAATATCGACGTTATGCTCGATCGTCTTGAAGATGAGAACGGCACCGTTGTATTGTCATATCAAAAAGCTAAAGCAATGCGCGCATGGGAAAAAATTGCCCAACTCGCAGCTGCTGACGAACCAGTTCGTGGTATCGTTACCCACAAAGTTAAAGGTGGACTTAGCGTTGATATTGGTATTCCAGCGTTCTTGCCTGGCTCACAAGTTGACACTCAGCGCGTTACAAACTTTGATCAGTTTGTTAACCAAGAAGTCACTTGCAAAATCCTCAAGATCAACAGAAAACGCGGCAACGTTATTATCTCCCGTAGAAAATATATGGAAGAGCAACGTGCTGAAGACAAGAAGAAGGCACTGGAAGTCATTTCTGACAACCAAGTACTTCAAGGTATTGTCAAAAACATCACCAGCTATGGTGTGTTTGTTGATGTTGGTGGAATCGATGGACTCCTTCATATCACTGATATGTCATGGGGTAGAATCGCTCACCCAAGCGAAATGGTTAAGATCGGCGATACCATTACAGTAAAAATCATCTCATTCGATAAGAAGAACGAGAAGATTTCTCTGGGTATGAAGCAACTTACACCAAACCCTTGGGAACATGCGGACACCAAATACGCAATCGGCTCTAAAGTTAAAGGCCGCATCTCCAGCATCACAGATTACGGTCTGTTTGTTGAAGTTGAAAAAGGCGTTGAAGGTCTTGTACACATTTCAGAAATTTCATGGACTGAGCGCATCACCAATCTTGCAAAACATTACAATATTGGCGATACACTAGAAGCATACGTTGTTGCTCTTGATAAAGAAAACCGTCGTATGTCATTAAGCGTTAAACAACTTAAAGAAGATCCTTGGAAGGCTGTTGCTGCTAACTTCAAAATTGGCGACAAGATCAAAGGCAAGATTACTAACATCACAGATTTCGGTCTGTTTGTTCAGTTGATCGAAGGCGTTGATGGCCTTGTTCATATTTCTGATATCTCATGGACTGATCACGTTAGCCACCCAGGCGATCGTTTCAAAAAAGGTGACACAGTTGAAGCTGTTATCCTTGCTCTTGATCCAGAAAATCGCAAGATTTCCTTGGGCATCAAGCAACTTGAAAAAGATCCTTGGACCAACGTTAACACCGAGTACAAATCTGGTGATATCGTTGAAGGCACAGTATCTAAGATCACCAACTTTGGCGCTTTCATTAAGCTCCCAACTGGAATCGAAGGTCTTGTACACATCTCTGAGCTTTCAAGCGGCGATGTAAGCAAAATCGAAGATACACTTCAAATCGGTCAAACAGCTAAGTTCAAAGTTATCAAGGTTAGCCCTGAAGAACGTAAACTTGGCTTGTCACTAAGAGCATTGACAGAGCCTGCGCGCGCAGAACAAGACGCTCCACGCGAAGCTCGTCCAAAAGCTCAACGTGAACCACGCGAAGCACGTGAAGCTCGTGAGCCAAAAGAAGTGAAAATGAAAGATCAGCCAGCAGCTAAAAACGCTCTTCAAATCGCACTTGAAGAACACGCTGCACGTAACAAAAAAGCTGAGTAATCAATCATGGAAAAAACATTTGCAATTATTAAGCCTGATGCAGTCAAAGCTGGTTACACCGGCAAAATTATTGACCGCATCGAATCAGAAGGCTTTAATATCCTAGGCATGAGAAAAATGCATATGACCAAAGCGCAAGCTGAGGCTTTTTATGCAGTTCACAAAGAGCGCCCATTTTTTGGCGAGCTTGTTGAATTCATGATCTCAGGACCTGTTGTTGTGATGGTTCTTGCTAAAGATGGCGCTATCAAAGCATGGCGCGATCTTATGGGAGCAACCAACCCTGCACAAGCAGCACCAAATACATTGCGCAAGCTGTATGGTGCAAGCGTAGGCGAAAACGCAACCCATGGATCAGATGCTCCAGAAACAGCTGCGGTAGAAGTTAAATTCTTCTTCCCAGAGCTGTAATTTTGTTGATCTGAACAGAGCTCTAAAGCCCCAGGGTTTTCCCCTGGGGCTTTTTTTGATTCTTACTATTACTTAATAAAGGAGAGAGTATGAAAACAAAAAACACTTTTGCCCGCTGGATAATCGGCACACTCAGCTTTTGCCTGCTTGATTCGTTATGGATTGGGGTGATAATGAACAACTTTTATAAAAATGAGGCTGGAGCCCTCATGAAAAGCAGCCTTGGACTTATTGATTATCTAGCTGCTTTTGGGGTCTGGGGACTCATGAGTTTTGGGCTTTTGTATTTTGTTATCCCAAGATCAAAAAACATAAAAGAGGTTATCATAAACAGCCTTTTAATCGGCCTCGTGATCTATGGAGTCTATGATCTTACTAATCAAGCTATTATTAACGGATGGTCCTGGAACCTCGTTATAATCGATATTTTCTGGGGCATGCTACTTAATGCTACAAGCGCATTAATAATACTATTTGTAACCAAAAGGCCATAGCCTGGTTTTGCCTTTAGATCTGGAAACGACTATACTACCGCTGCGTCTTTAACCCAAGAAATCTCATGCTAATGAGGGAAACCATAATGCTTCGCTTTCGAAATACCATTTTACTACACTGCCTCATAGTTATTGGACTCTTATCACATGGTATTAATGCATCAAATGATCCTATAGTTTCTGAAAACGAAGTGTTTAGTGCGCTACGCCAAGAAAACATGACATCTATTGCTTATGAATCGCTTAATTGGTCAGCAAACACATGGGAAGAGGCGGTAGCTAAGTGGATTGAAGTCTGTCAAAAACCGTTTCTTTATGATCGCAAATATTCAGCGTATAAAGCATTTGAATACGGTATTACAGAGCTCAAAACAACTATAGATCGCAGCACAATAAATACATGGCAAGACCTTAATTTATTTGCAGGTAAAAATCCAGGTGATCGTTATGTTGCAACATCAATCGCGCAACCACAAACAGAAGTTGGTGTCATCGCGCTTTGTGATTTAATTGCTGTACCGACAACCGACACACAGAGTATCAGCCAGCGCCAAGCTTCAATTAAAGCACTTATTGAAAAAAAAGCATTCCGAGAAAGCCTTGAAGTTGCGCTAGCACGATTTTCAAAAGCTGAGTACGTATCAAACACAATGTTTAATGATGGGGATTTTTCATCACACCTAGTTGATCGCAACACAGAGCTTCCGTTTCCACTCAACTTCATCCCAGAGGTCAATAAAAATCCTTACGCACTGGCTGGTGCTATTGGCGTAGATGTAACAACACTGATGTATGCTATGTATGTTGAAACAATTGCAGGTGGCATCCTTGCGTACGCGGCAGCAAAAAACTTAGGGCTACCTGGCAGCCTGATTAACACTGATCCATACCAAATCAATTACGAAGTTAAACCGCGCCTCTCATACTTGAGTTTTTTATGGGATATGCTTATTTCAAAAGAGGATGACGGTACTGAATACAGAAAAACAAAAGCTATCATCCAGGCGCTCTGCAGCGCTATTGCATTTAACACCGCATACAGACAAGCACGCTATTTAAAATCAATGCGTGCTGCGTTTTTAGGCGTCCACTTCGCGCTTATGAATCTTACAAAAACTATTCAGGCTCTTCATATACTCCATAAATGTTTAAAAGAGCTTCCTGAGCTTGCAGAGCTACAAGAATTTGATGCTTTGTTCGATCTGTACGATCCAAAACATAAAGCGTATGACAACTATCAGCATCTTTTAGCACTCTCATACTCAGAGACATTTGCAACTGAAAGCCCAACATCTGCCCATATGATAGGAAGATCGGCTTCTGCATATGCATACTTTAAAGATATTAAAAAAGACATCAGCAAGGCGATTGCTTGTTTGGGATACGCTGATGCATTTTGCTCGCTTGCTCGTCAGATTGATACCACCAGCCAAGCAGAAGGACCACGATTCTGTTTTGCTAAGCTTAAGGAATCAGCGCAGCCAGAAATAACCATACGCGGCGCATGGCACCCGGTTATCGAGCGTAATAAAGCTGTAACTAATAATATTGATTTAAACTGTAATGGTGCACGAAGAAATATTATTGTTACTGGCCCAAACGCTGGTGGAAAATCAACTGCGCTAAAATCTATAGCTTTAACAGTTTGGCTTGCACAAACAATTGGAGTAGTCCCTGCAGAATCATGCGTTTTAACACCGTTCAAAAATATCTCAACGTACCTCAATGTCACAGACAATATTGCAGGCGGACAATCACTGTTCAAAGCTGAAGTCATGAGAACTCAAGAGCTGATTAAAACAATAGAAGAAGAAAAAAGCGCACACCACTTTGTTGTTTTTGATGAAGTATTTAATGGCACATCACCTAAAGAGGGTACTGCAGCTGCATACGCCGTTGCAGAATACCTAAGCACACTGCCTAATAGTATTTGCCTTATCGCAACGCACTTTGACAAGCTAACAGAGCTTGAAGCAAAAACAACATCTTTCACAAATTATAAAGTCGAAGTTGATGAGAATCAGCAAGAACAGTCAATTCAGTACAAGTTTAAACTTGAGCCAGGGATAGCGACCCAGCATGTTGCTCTAAAGATTATAGAAAACGAGGGCTACAACAGCACTCTTGTTACACGAGCGCATGAGGTACTCAAAACATTATAAGATACAAAGGGCTTGGAGGAATCCAGGCCCTTTATATCTTTCTGTTTTTAAAATTGCCTGGGCACTAAACCAGCGCTATACTTCCAGCCTGAGTCACTTTAATAGGCAAAGGAACTTGATTTATGAAATCATTATTTATAGGCGCTGCAACAGGAGCAATCCTTACTGCGCTAGCGTTTACTTACTGCTTTAAATGCTGTAAAAAAGGCAGCTGCTCATCAGAATCATTGATGAAAAAAAATATGCAGCCAACAAACTATAAGCTTTATGGTTTTAAATACCCATTTACGCTAGGTGAATTACCATACGAGTACAACGCGCTTGATCCGCATATTGATGAAGAGACAATGCGTCTTCATCATACTAAGCACCACCAAGCATACGTCGACAACCTCAACAAGGCGCTTGAAGAAGCACCAGAGTACCAAAAATACACGATTGAAGAGTTGCTTACAAATCTTGATGTATTACCTGCATCGATTAAAGAGCGAGTACGCAACCATGGTGGCGGCCACTTCAATCACACGCTCTTTTGGGATCTTATGACTGCGCAAGCAGCTGAACGCCCAACAGAAGTTGTTGCAGGACAAATCAATAAGTTTTTTGGTAGCTTTGATTCATTCAAAGCTGAGTTTGATAAAGCAGCGCTCTCACGTTTTGGCAGTGGCTGGGCGTGGCTCTGTGTAAAATCAGATAAAACACTCACCGTTATCTCAACACCAAATCAAGACACCCCACTTGCGCAAGGTCTCTATCCTATCCTTGCTCTTGATGTCTGGGAGCACGCGTATTACATCAAGTACCGCAATAAACGAGCTGAATACGTAAGCGCCTGGTGGAATGTTATTAATTGGAAGCATGTTGAAAAACTGTATCACAATGCGCTCAAGCATTTTGGTGCGTAATAAAATATAAGGGCGCGCAAGCGCCCTTTTTTAATGCTTAAATCCTTGCCGTTGCAACTCCATAATCACTAGGGTAATAACAAAATATAAGGAGTGATTATGAGTCTGCTCATCAATACTTTTGCACTAGTAGCGTTACTTTTTAGCGCATTAGAGAGTGCATCACGCAAACAAAGTCCAGGAACACCGCGCAGCAGTGGAGGAATGCGCTCAGCTAGCATGCGCACATCAAGCGCACCCCGCACCGCGCGAATGCCACGACAACCACAACAATCACGCCCAGCCGCGCGAGCACCACAACGCATACAAACAACACGTAAGGCTGCTCCAGCTCGCGTACGCCAAACTAATGCCAGACCAGTACGGCCTTCAACAAATCGCTCTTCGCCTAAAATAAAGAGCACGCCAAAAACAAGCAGCAAAAACAAAATCAAGGCTCAAGCGCCAAGGAAAATATCAGGCGCAAAAAGCGCTACAAAAAAAAGCCCAAAGGCCAAAATAGCTTCTCAAGGCAAAAAACAAACTCCAAAAACAAAAGTAAAAAATAAAACCAAGACGGGCGCTAAAAAAGCTCAATCAGCTGGCAACAAAAAAGGGAAACAACAGAACAAGAAGGCCCAAGCCAAAAAGAAAGACGGCTCTAAAAAACAGACAACTGCCGGCAAAGCAAAAACAACCGCCGCTGGTCGAGGAGCAAAATCAAAAGTTGTCCCAAGCGCAACACGCTCAGCAGCTGTAGCTCTTGGTGTTAGTGTTGCAGCAGGAGGAGTCGCTGCCGCTGTTGTTGTAAGTAGTGCACCAAGCGTTCATTACTTCCACCCTGCAGCACCATTTTGGGGACCTCGATCATTTGTTGTTTCATACGGATGCTACTGGTACCCGCGTTATGGCATATGGTTTTATGAGCCATGGGGATGTTGGTACTATCCATGGTTTAGCTGCTGGTATTTCCCTGCATACAGCTGCTGGTATTACCCGGTTTGGGGATACTCTGTAGCGTATTACAGCAAGCCTTCAACACGTTATATCGTTGTTGATAATCATGATAAATCTGAACTGTGGGCAGCTGTGTATAAAAAAGAGCGCGATCAACTTGTCATGGTTGAAGCAGCGCGAAAAGTCGGACGCAAAAAACAGATGAAACTCTTTCTCAAAGACAGAGATCATGATGATGTGGTTGTAATAGCAAAATCAGAGGCAGATTTAACAACATCACTTCCTGCTGAAGGAAACGACAAAGTTACAATCATTAAGCAATCAGATAAAAAATCAAAGAAAGATGCATCACAGAAAAAAATCTCAGATCCTGATGAAAAACAAATAGCAGCATTTAGAGAAAAAATTATGACAGAGGGATCATCACTCCCTGCACCACAAGAAAGCTCAGAAGAAAAAACATCTGACGCTTCTAAGTAACTATCACTCAAATAAAGAGAGGTGCCCAGTACAGGGCGCCTCTCTTTTGCTTTTATATAAGTTATCTTTAACCAGCAAGCGTTTCTTGGAGTGAATCACCGCTTGCTTCTCCGTTATCAACTAATGCTTCATCAAGCAGTTGTTCTGTGAGCTCTTTTATTTCTGCTTCTTTTGTTTTTTCATACACAGTAAACAATGGTCCTGCTGCAATATCAAAAACAATTTTACCATCAACCCCAAAATTAAATGCATCAAACCCACCTCGTGCAGCATGGGCAAGCGTATGTGGAATATAAAGCAACCACTTGCCAACGATACTAGAATGAATCTGTGAATGCCCAGGATTTTTTTCGTAGCTTGCATGATCCTTAAATGACACCTCGACATTACTAATACGTTCATGTGAAGGATATTTACGACCATAATAGCCAAGAACTGGCTGAATAAAATCACCAGAAGAATAACAATTAAGAATATTGCCAATAACATTCATAGATGGTCGAAACTGCTTTTGATCTATTGGCACAGCAAGCATATACACCATATCTATAGGATATTTCTTTTGATGCGGAGCCATGGTTCTTATTGTTGCGATAAGCTCAAGATCATCTACATGATGCGTCGGAAGCGCAAAAAATGATGACGCTGGCTCATATGGCTTTTCTTGATAACGTTGATACACCAAATCAAGCAGCTGAGTTAATGACAGCTGTGAAAAAGATGTATTTAAATCCTGAAGGCGTGCCGAAATCTCAGTACTTGCAACATTAACAATATTACCACCATGACTGTGGGCAATAATGGTAATTTGCTCCTGCACAGGATAACTTAAGATTAGTTTTGCAAGGTTTTCACCTGCTTTTCTAATCTCAATATCAGTAGGCGTACCAGACCACGAGAATGGCACAACAGTCTGATTAATTTTTTTAGCTTGCTGCTCTACTTCAGCAAAAAAATGTCCTTGTGCCGACCACCATGTCTTATCGCTTGAAAATGATCCATGAATAATAATAATCACGGGCGTAAGCCAGCACGGAACAAATACAATCAAGCTTACGAGTAAAGTCTTTAGTGAAAAGTAGCGCATACAGATCCTCTGCTTAAGTTTAAGCACCTAGCGAAGGATTAAGTGCTTCATGACCAACGTGCGTTAAGTAATAATCTACAAAATCCTGAAACGATTTCATTAGTTTTTTAAACTCTTTTCCACCAACAAGGGTTTTATTTGTTATGTGGTACTCAACTTGAGCTAAATATACGCGCTCAAAAGCGTGAAATCTTCGCTCACATGCTTCAAACGTCTCATCAGAAACCACAATCTTTGCAAGAGAAGAAGGCGCTGATGAAGAACTTGAGGAACTCGATGCAGCACTTACAGTTGATGCTTTTTTAAGACGACTAAATAAGAATATTTTAATGATATCAAGAACAAACCAACTATCTGTTCTTTCGTTTTTAATCGCTGAAAAACCACCGATAATAAAAGCAGAAAATGTTTTCATCACCCAACTAAGAGCCATATCATGATTAGTAATAAATGAAGCACAAAATGGATTTACTCCTGCTGTCATAAACTCTCTCATCAGGAGGGTTCGAACCTCAAGAGGAATATAGATCTGCTGCATAATAAATGAAAAAACAGAATCAATAAGATCTATTTCTTTAAAATATGGCGTGCGCGGAATCTTATAGAGCTCAGCTAATTTCCCCGAATCATGATAACGACGAAGCAAATTATTAAATGCATGCAAGCACGGGGAGTCTTTACGTAATCTTTCTGAGCTCACGTGAGCAAAAATATTTTTGATTAAAAGCCACATAAGCTGATTATCATACATGCTGACATCAGGCATTATAGAAACAAGTGCGTTATAAACATCATAAGCACCTGCATCAAGCGCTCGTGAAGCAAGTAATATATTGTCTGCGTTTGGAGCAAGGCAGTCAAAACCTTCAACATTCATAAGAACTGAAATGACTTCTTGCTTTCTCTTTGATGATAAAACCTGTGAAGTCAACGTATAATCCGCAAGGTGCCCATTACCATAATTAATGAAGTTAGCTCGGTCTGAAGGTCGCAATTCATCTATCAGTCGTCTTAAGCGGGCAATATCTTCCTCTTCTATCAGAAGCTCTGCCTCATGCACAAACTCAAGCATCCTAACACGAGGCTCATAATCACGTTCAAAACTCTCTTCAAATCGAGTTGCTGCTGAAGCCGCCTGGGTAGCCATAACACGTCGTAGATTTGTTTTTTCTGAGTCAGAAAAAAAACGTGAAACTCTTGATAGTCTCTTTAAAGATGCTTGGCGAGAATCAGAGTCAGTAATGAGAGCCATTTCATCACTTGAAATAACTTTTCCATCAAGAATCTTTGCAGACACGCCTTCCCGTAAAAAACCAGAAAGAAGGCCTAGCAACATTGGTTCTGGTGGGAGTGGTTTTTCAAAAAGCGCCTTAAGCCTGCTCACTGCTTGTGGATAGCTAAATATGCTTTGTACCTTACTAATCACCTCAGGTGAGAAATTGTAATGCTCAAAACCCTCTCGTAAAATTGTATTAAAAAAATCAGAGTCAAACGCCCTGACTGCAGAGCGAGCAAAAGCCTCGAGCAAATTAATAAAATCAAGCGGCCTGCCATAAGCAATACGAACACCTGCTGCATGCAGACAGCGTGCGCGCCTAACAATAAGATCAGGAGTAAGGACCCAAAGTGGAAGCTCTAATGTTAAATAAGCATCTTCAGGGCGCCCAACATTAAAAAGGCTTGCATAAGGAGATCGGCCAAAATGATCATACGCACTTTGATCAGCAATACCATATGAAGAGCGCTGTCTCAAAAGCAATTCTAGAACTTCTGCATGAGCAGTAATACTCCTTGCATACGATGATGTTACTGGGGCTAGGGTTGCTGATGCGGTACGACCAATCTCATCACGAGTTGCAAAATACTGATCACGACGAGCTTGAGGCGCCTCAACAAGAATATGTAATAATGATTTACAGCCTTTTATTTTTGGAGCTGGATCAGTGCCATGCACCACATGAAGAGATAAAAGTAATCTACAAGACTCTATGCTGCCAGCCATAGCCGCAACATACATTGGGTTTCTACCAAAAACATCTCTACCATTAATATCTACGTTTAATTCACTAAAAAGACCAATAATTCTATGCGAATTATAATCAGCTGCAACGTGAAGGGGTTGTAAGCCAAAGGTGCCTGAAACAGTTGCTGCGCCAAGACACTCTGATTCGCTTAATGATCGCAAGCAAAGTGCCAAAAGATCTTCGTATGCGTTACTCGTAGCAAGATAATGAACAAGAGCATAACCATGCTTATCAAGCTCGGTAATACTTGCGGGTGTAATAAAAGCAGGCAATCGATCATGAGAAGATGCTGTTTTATACCAATTCGTAAGCCTTACAAAAATATGTGATGCCGATGTTGGAAGATTTATAAAGCGGCTATAGCGTTTATAACAATCAGCAACATCTTTATCTAATGCAAGCTCATCAAGAACATCTGCGCCCATAACAACATTTATCGCTTGATAGCATGCTTCAGCTTCTTTTGATGGTTTTGAGGTAAGATCGCCTAAGATTTTACGTATTGCGGGTGTAGACAAAAATGGTGCGCTTGCTTCACCTAGGGGCGCGCCAGCACCACCAACAGCTGCACCGGTCGCTACCTGATCTACTGAAAGCGCTGATGCCACATAGTAAGCACCTGATGAGTGTAAAAAATCAAAAATCTCTTTTGATGCAGCCTCTGCAAGTCTAATGGCTGTCTCTCCGCGCTTATTTTTTTTGTTCATAAAAGCATCAGATTGCGCGGTCTTTTCAATCGCAAATCGAACAAAACTTTTTAGCGCAAGGCTATCATTCCGAATAACAGCTTCATGCAATAATGTTTCACCATGAATATTAAGATGCATAATCAAAGAAGGATCTTCTGTTAAACTTGCAAGCATAAGCCGCAGATTCCAATCTTTTCGAGCAGCTTCAAAGCGATCTTTGTTTTCTGCTAATGCAACTTTTTTGATATCAGCAACAGATACTGCAGAATCCCCTGCTACTGGTGTATCAGCATGAACAACTTTAGGCTCGCTAAGCGCACGCTCAGCAAAAATATCTGATACTTCTACAGCCCTAGGCTTGTACCCTTTTTTAACGACTGTCCAGTCATCATCACCTTGCAGCGAGCTGTATGATGATTGTGCAGCAGTAGTAATTCCTCGCTTTGCATCTTTTTTGTCGCGAGCCACTTTTCTTCTTGAATCATGCCCGCGAGTTTTAATCAGCGCACGGCCAAGAGGTTTTAGAGACATTTTACCTTTAGAAACAGCCTCAGCATAATTTAATGCCTGATGAGCTTTAACAGGCTTCTCAACCACGTCATGTTCAGCATCATCAAGAGTTAAACTGCATAATGCAGCAGATAGCGTTTCTGCTGGTGGAATTATCACAGGATGATCAAGCGTCAGCGGAGCTTGCGCAGAAGACAAGATACTGCTGATAGCATCACAACGAGCAAGAAAGGCTTGTCTGATTGTATCATCTTCGATTAAATCAACATCTTGCCTAATTCTAGCAAGATACGACAGCGCAGATTCTCCTGTTGATAGATGCACAGTGGATGCGCCAAACTCAAGCAAAACACTGACTAAATCAGGGTGTAATGATTTAATTGCCTCAAAGAGTGGTGTATGGCCATCAATATCTGAGTGGTTAACATAATGCTTTTGCCCCTCTACAAGCTCATCTGCTGTAAGCTTTCGAGCATGAAGGTGCAGATCAGATTTTTCGCTAAGCTCAGGTTGAACCTTAATATTCAAAATAAGGCTACGGGCAACTTGCGCAAGAGCTGCTCCATCTTCACGGGGGCCTGCTGAACAAATAAATAAAAGTGGTGTTCGTTGGAATTTATCAAGTGTGTATGCTCGTGCACCGTAATCAAGAAGACTCTGCACGAGATACCACTTTTTTCGTATCGTAGCGCAGTGTAAAGGTGATTCGCCGAGATTTCGTGTTGCCTGTAAATCTTTTATTAAACCAAAACTAAGGCATGCAGCTTCTCTTCTTGCTGCATGATCAAGAATTACAGACACAGCCCACTCATGCTCAGAAAATCCACTTGCAAAATGAATAAGCGCAATTTTATCATCTGGATGATCTTCTACAAGAATAGACTCGCCACCACGTGCAAGCAGAGTACGTAACGCTTCAACATCACGACGAGTGATAGCATCAAATGCGCCGCGAATCATCTCTTCATGAGTTGCTGGCAGCGCAGCTGAATAACCTAATGGCTGAGATACTGGAATATATCCAATTGTGCCATCTAAAAACATAACGGGCTGGGCCAAAATAAGCTGCGGTGCGCCCGCAGAAACAATGCCAGGCACAGCAACACTAGCAGTAAGGTAGAATGGTGAGACTGAAATAACAACAACAGTAATAAGAGCCAGAAATCGTCTGAACATATCCCTCAATCCACGTAGCATTAGATATAATATTGCCGCGTAGTCTATCAAAATAAAAACTTATAGCACGTATAAATTAAAAGATTTCTGGTCGATCGTGAGATTTAATCCATTGATCAAGTTGAATTGTGTATGAAAGCAATGATTCAAGCTGTGATAAACGCACAGAATTAGGACCATCAGAAAGCGCCTGATCAGGGTTTTCATGCACTTCCATAAAAATACCAGCTATTGCCTGGCTCACGGCTGCATTTAAAAGGTGTGGCACTAATGAGCGGTCACCACCAGATGAATGCCCCAGCGCGTTGGGTTTTTGCACCGCATGCGTTGCATCAAACACAACAGGGAGGCCTGTTTTTTTCATGATAGGAAAACTCAACGGATCAACAATAAGGGTATTGTACCCAAATGTATACCCACGCTCACACAGCCATACATGCTGGTTTCCTGTAGATAAAACTTTATCCGCAGCCTGCTTCATATTTTCAGGTGCATAAAACTGCCCCTTTTTTATATTTACAGGTTTGCCGGTGGCACCAGCAGCAATCAAAAGATCTGTCTGTCTGCACAGCATCGCAGGAATCTGTAGCACATCAACGACCGCGGCAGCAGGCTCTGCTTGCCATGATTCATGAATATCGGTAATAACAGGCACAGCAAAGTCATGCTTAATTCGCTCAAGGATTTTGAGCCCTTGGTCAAATCCAACGCCACGAAATCCATGGACAGAGGTTCTGTTTGCTTTATCAAAAGAAGTCTTAAAAATAAGATTGAATCGTAATTTTTCTGAAAGCTCTTTGAGCTTTTCTGCATGAAAAAGAGCACTCGCTTCATGTTCTAGTACGCAGGGCCCCAAAATAAAAAACAGCGGCTTTTCATTTGAAACTTCTGTTAACCAAACATGCTGAGTGCTCTTCATATAATCTCTCTAACTTGCAACTGGCGGTTCTGAATATTTTTTTGCAACTTCGTCCAGAATACCATTTACAAATTTATATGCATCTTTTTCGGCAAACTCTTTTGAGAGTTCAACTGCTTCGTTGATAACAATCGAAGGAATCGCACCCTCTTGTTCAAGCTCCCAAACAGCAAGATACAAAATAAGCTTAGTCACAACACCAAGTCGCTCAAGGCTCCAGTTTTTCAAAAACGGCTTGAGCTCTTCGTCATAGCGAGCATGATTCTGAATAACACCATCAACTGATTTGCGAGGGTAGCTATCCATAGGAATCACCAGGCCATACTCTTGTTCATATTGGTGCAACAAGCCTTCAAGCGAGCGTGTAAACTCTGAGCGCTCTATCGCATACAAAAGGTACAAGCCAACGCGTCTTTCATCTCTACGAGAAGAAAGCTTAAGCAACTTGCCCAGATCAACCTCTTGATCTTCTCTGTCTTCTTGCGCGTGCTGCTCAGCAATCTCTTGATCAAGAAGATCATCAATTGGTGTTAGGTCTAAATCGTGAGGTTTTTTTTGATCATCCATCATATATCTATTCTTTGCCCAAATACTTGTCTTCGCGTGTATCAACTTTAACTTTGTTGCCTTCAGCGATAAAAAGAGGAACCTGAATTGTAACGCCAGTTTCAAGTTTTGCTGGCTTGCTGCCGCCTTGCGCTGTGTTACCTTTTACGCCAGGAATGGTTTCAACAACCTCAAGAACCATGTGATTAGGTGCTTCAACCATGATTGGCTTGCCTTTAAAAATAACAACGTTATAAACGGTGCCATCTTTAAGATAATTTTTTACCTGTGCAATTTGATCTTCGCTGAACGCTGATTGTTCATAGCTTTCTTGATCCATGAAGTTATACAAGCCATCAAAATAGATATAGCTCATTTGCTTGAATTCAAGATCTGGCTCTGGAAATTTTTCTTCTGAGCGAAATGTTTCTTCCAAAATTCTGCCTGTGATCATATTTTTCATGCGGGTAACAATAAATGTACCGCCTTTACCAGGCTTAACGGATTGATAATCAACCACAAGCCATGGCTCATTATTCCACAGAATTTTTGTTGAACCTTTACGGAAATCGGATGTACTTATCACTGGAACCTCATCATAATAAGCACGCCAAGACAGATAGTTGAGCTAGAGCAGCCAAAAGGCGTACAGGTTTAAACTAAAACATTGATTCAGACAAGTTTGGGGAGTATATCAGAAAGATCTTGGTTGTTCAAAAAAAGCTCTAATCAACCGCACATGATTTTAGTAATGGCTTGATCGATAAGAAGGGGTAGCTGATCTTCTTCTCCTCGTGAAAACTGCTCCAGCACGTAATCAGGAACGTCTTCTTTATTTGCAGGACGACTTATCCCAAACTTACAACGCCAAAAATCAGCGCCCACCTGACCAATAATTGACTTCAGTCCATTATGGCCTTTGTGACTACCTGAAAAGTTAATGAGCACTTTCCCAAACTCTTTTTCAAGTTCATCATGCACAACGATCATTTGATCTGCAGCGATTCCCTTTTTTGTCAGCCAAGGGAGAACTTTTCCTGAGCTATTCATAAATGTAAGCGGCTTAAGCAAAATCAAACTATGCACACCACCCCCACGCTCAATCTGAATAGTTGTATACTCAAGCTCAGGACCAGATGACCAACGCGCACCATACTGCGCTGCAAGCTCATCAAGCACCCTAAAACCAATATTATGGCGCGTCTTAGTAAATTTAGGACCAGGATTTCCAAGACCAATAACTGCTTTAATAGATTGAATAGAGTACTGCTGATTCATAAAATGCACACCTACAGAATAAATGCCAAATAATCAGACGCGCTCACGACACTCACGCGCGCATCACGCGGCTTTGCCAAATCAGTAACTACGATAGTATCAAATAGTGTATTAAGCTGATCATGGTGAGAAGAAAAAAGACCAAATGTAAAAAGCCCATGCAGCGAACGTGCGCCGGCAGCTCTAATCAACTGGGCCGCACCAAGTGCCGTTGCCCCAGAGTCAATGATATCATCTACCAAAAATACATTCTTACCAGACAGCGATTTTAAATCACATGCAGCATACACTATAGCCGTGCCCTTACGCTGCTTAGAAAGCGCGACCCAATCAACTCCAACAAGCTGCGCTAGGGCTTGCGCTCTATGCTGAGCGCCTTCATCTGGCGCAAGGATAACGATGTCTGTTTGGGATATTTTAAAATCTTTAGTGATGACAGTTGCCCAAAATTCATCAAGCTGCACAACGCTCAGACCAACACCTTCAAACTCAACAAGCTCTTGCCTGTGCGGATTACACGTTACAAGCTGACGAACAGATGCTGCGCGTGCTAGATGACCAATAATATGTAAAATTGATCCATGCTGCAGACCATGCCGCTGCCGAAGATACGGAATATACGGAAGCACGAGACGCACGTCTGGCACATGCGCATGCTTAACCATATCAAGAAGGAGCATCAGTTTAAGCACTTGCTTATGAAGCTCTTGATTAAGATCAAACTCAAAAACAACGTCAAGCTGGGTGTAAAGACTCAGCTCTTGCGCCAAAGCATAATGCAGCCCCATCTCTCCAGACGGATACTCAAACAAATGCACAAGAACATGTTGCGCGCTGTAGCGCTGCGCAAGCGCAGAGACAAGCGATGTTTTTGCGAATGAAACAATCCCCCGCACAAAAGCTCCCTAAATTCAGAATTTATATAAGTGACCCAATCCAACAATCCATGCTGTGCATTTGATTGATAACTGTTCCATCTGGCTGTATAGTCGGCCACTCGAGGGTAAAAAGAGTAGAAAGTTTTTTACCACCATGCATGCTCAATAATAAGCTTAGATCAAGATAACCAGCTGACTTTGCAACGCCTTCTTCAAGATGCTCAGTAATACATGAAATTTTTGTATAACCTTTCGCTAAGGCATGTGTAGCGAGTGCTTTATAAAAATTAAGTGCTAGTCCTTTTTTTCGATAAGACTCAAGCACCACACATTCAGACAAATAAAATGTTTTATCTGTCTCCACCCCATCTTTAATAAACGGCTCAAGAATTGCTTGATGCCGCGCAGAATAGCCTTTAAGCCCTAAACCACATGCATAACCAGCACATGTATCACCATCATAAGCAACAACGAAAATAGTGTCTTGTACTTCGCGTATCATCCACGAAAAATAATTAACGTAGTCTGATGGTTCAGATTTGTATAAGTAAGGAAACCCCGCAAACTCTTTGCTTGTCATTTCAGCGATTGCAGGAATGACGCTTGCTGCCTGTTCACCAAGCAATATGCGTTGCTCAATTTCAGCGCGCAGCGCGGGAGAAAATGCACAAATAAAAAAGAGTAGCAAAACGTTGACGCTGTTTATGAATGCCATAACATCCCCTTAATTTTTGAAACAACACCTAACCGACTTCTCTTTTCAAAATCAGTAAATTTTTTGTACAGCTCTGGTAATTTTGCCAGCACAACCACCCCGCGCTTCCACTCATTAAATGATACAGCCGGAATCCCGCAGACAACTTCACCAGGTGCTACATTTTTCATCACAGCGCTCTTAGAAACAATCTTAGCGCCATCACCAATTGTTGTGTGATCCTTAATCGCAACCTGACCACCAATTTGGCACCCACGCCCAACAACAACACTTCCAGCAAGAGCTGTCTGTGCAATTATTGCGCTTCCAGCACCGATAACAACGTTATGCGCAATGTGTACAAGGTTATCGATCTTCACCAGGTCATGAATAATCGTAGAATCAAACGATGCACGATCAATTGTCGTATTAGCACCAATTTCAACTTGACGACCAATTACAACATTACCAACCTGAGGAACTTTAATAAGACCTGATTTGGTTACGCTGTACCCGTATCCATCTGAGCCAATAACAGCGCCAGCATGAATTATAGAGCCATCACCAATAACACAGTCATCAAGCACACGTGCAGCCGGATGCAGGAGCACCCCAGCACCTATTTTCACACGCTTGCCGACATACGCCAGCGCGCCGATAACAGCACCAGGGCTAATAACCGCGCCACGCTCAATAACAGCAGTCTTATGCACGAAGGCATTCGGCGAGACCTCAGCATCAGCTGTTTGATCATCACGCATCTTTGCAGCAGCGTCAGCAATACGCGTAAGCGCCTTAAGCGGATCAGTAACAAGCAGATACTCCTTACCTTCAACTAATGGTGCTGCAGCTAGTACAAATAGTGCTTTTGACTGCTTAAGGCAATCAAGCGATGCCGGAGAAAAAACAGACGCATCACCTCGATCATACATCACTACAAGGTCAGATGCTGTCGCAGCTTCAAGTGAGGTAAGGTTTTGAATAACAGTATCACCAGAAACGGTGGTAGAGATAAAAAGATCACCCAGTAATGAAACCAGGTGATCTATCGAAAGCGATAATTTCATTATGCTTGCTTAACAGTCTGCTTTGGTGCTGATACATTTTTTGGTGCATCATTTTTAGCAACTTTATATTCTGCATCAACAAACTTAAGCACTTCGCCTGTTTTATCAATTGAAGCTGATGCAAAAAGGAGGCCTGGTGTTTGTTTATCAAACACTGCTGCAGGAGACTCTTTTTCTACCCATTTTGCAATCACTGTGCGTTGGCGCTCAAGGAGTGAAAACTGCTCGCGCTTAATTTTTTGTTGAAGCTCTTCTTCGCGTGCTGCAAATTCACGTTCTGCTTTTTTACGCTTTGTTTCAAGTGCTTCTGTTTTTGCTTCTAGAGCATCTTTGCTGAGCGCTTTTGCTTGTTTATCAAGTGATTCTTTTTCGCCCAAAAGATCTGCTTGTGCTTTTTTCAACTCTGCTTGAAACTTTTCGATATCTTTTTTGATTTTATCTGCAACGAGCTTGCCTTCTTGTGATGCTTGCATTACAGCAACGCTATCAAGAGAAACAATTTCGTTTTTTGCTGATACTGATGCAAAACCAAGTACCGCCAAGAGTGATAATAGCTTTTTCATAGCTCTCCTCATAAATAATAATCAAAGGCAACTAGAGGGTATACCGATTACCGCAAAGCGTCAATCCACCCATCTTTTTGATGATGATTCTTATTCTAAAAAAAATTACGTAAAGGTATACTGCCGATATGATGAAAGATACGACTCATGACAACTCTACCGCTTTTTACATCTGACTTCCAAAAAGCTCATGATAGCTTGATTGAGGCTTTTCATGCTGCGCCACACGATGAAAAGGTTAAACTTTTTTCTGAAATTATATGGCACAATCACGCGCACAACAGGCGCTCTTTTCGCTGGAGAGAAGAGATAAATCCATACTTTGTTGTTTGCTCAGAAATCATGCTCCAACAAACACAAACAGATCGCGTTGCACCAAAATTTGATTTGTTCGTGCAAACGCATCCAAGCTTTACAGCACTTGCCAGCGCATCGTTTGAAGATGTTTTACGCGTATGGAAAGGTCTTGGCTACAATCGCAGAGCTCTGAATCTTCAAAAAATTGCTCAGCGTGTTGTGCATGAATTTGATGGAAAGCTTCCAAGTGATCCTGAGATTCTTGAAACATTTAATGGTATTGGCCATGCAACAGCACGATCAATAGCTGCTTTTGCATTTAATGCCCCAACAGCATTTATCGAAACAAATATCCGCACTGTTTTTATTTATTTCTTTTTTAAAAATGAAAAAGATGTAACCGACAAACAGCTTATGCCGCTTATTCAGGCAAGCGTGAGCCCTGATCGCGCACGCGAATGGTACTACGCACTGATGGATTACGGCGTCATGCTGAAAAAAACTGTTGGTAACGTGAGTCGGCTGAGCGCCCACTACACAAAGCAGTCAAAGTTTGAAGGCTCAGACAGGCAGATACGTGGCATGGTCCTGCAGGTACTGCTTGATCATAAGGCAGCTGACTATAACCAGCTACCAATCATAGTTAACAAAGAAGCAGCACGCACGCACAAAATTATCAATCAGATGATCAAAGAAGGTCTGGTAAAAAAACTTAATGATCGATTGGAGCTTGCATGAACTTTTTTTTCGGTGGCAGCAAAGATTTTACACGCGGCGAAAAAGACCCTGCATTTATCGATGAGCTTGATGCAGTACGCAAACGCTTTGGGCTTAATCATCTTTATGTACCAGACCAAACACACGGCGCAGAGGGAGTTGTAGTCACAGCTAATCTTATTACAAAGCCAGTGCACTATGATGAAGTTGAGAGTGATTATGTAATCACAAATCTACAGGGTGTCGGTGTGGGCGTGCTCACCGCTGATTGCCTTCCTGTACTTATTTACAGCACAGAACAAGCATATGTAGCGGCCGTACACAGCGGGTGGAAAGGGACTATGCAAAAGATAGTATGCAAGGCAATCAAGCACCTGATTAAGCTTGGATGCGCGCCAGAAAGCTTGCGTGCGATTATTGGTCCATCCGCACACTCATGTTGTTACGAAGTCTCTCAAGATTTTATTACGAATATTGAAGCTGCCAAGCTTGATACAAAACACATGATCTACAGAGACGGCGCCTGGTATTATGATAACATGGGACAAAACATAGATTTACTCACAGACTGCAGGCTACCACAGAGCGCAATAGACACATCACACGCAGCGTGCACAATGTGTACAAACGGCACGTATAGATCTTTTAGGGTTGAAAAAGGTCAATTGCGACAAGCGTCACTGATTTGGCGCTAAATAATTTTCCTTTGCTCGTTGCAAGCGTTCGCGCTCAAGAGCTGCTGCATAAGCATATTGATCAAAATATCGTTCCCAATCTGCGTCAGTGGTTTTGTACGTATTATCGCCCATAAAATGGTCTAATAAAAACTCACGTACTCGGCATAGTTCTTTGCGCTTGCCGCCACTATTTTTAGGGTCAAGGATAGTAAATGATAAAAGCTCAAGTGCGCGCAAAAAAGCAGCCTCTGCCTCTTGATGCTGATTAAGCGCCCTGCGTTTTACACTACGGCCAATTTCAGCACTAACATTTGCAAGCTGGGCAAAAAAAGTATAGGTATTCCAATGTTCTTGAGTAAGCCCTTTATGAAACATCATACAGTAACCAATCGTGAAACAATCTCTCTTATTTGCTCTTGAATTACGCTACTCTCAATCCCTCTGATGCGGTTTCCCCATGAAGGCCTGATGTTAATCATTGAGTCAAACTCAATCCAATCAGCTGCAGGATACTTATCAGGATAAAGATTAATTCCCCAAAGATGCTCTTCTTTGGACCCACTTTCAAGTAAGACAATCTCCTGATCAGCGTGAACTTGCGCATCAACAATCATAACGGCGTTTTCAGTGTCAACGACAGCTTTAACCAAAGAACCATAGATTCTTAATGAGATCTCGTTTAGTTCTTGAAGTGAAATTGATTTAGACACAAGTTTCATAGAATAATTTTTTCATTAAATTTTGTGGGCGAATTATCAGAATAATGGTACCTATTTTCGAAATAAAAATCCACCAGCCAGGATAAGCGCAGCCCCAACAATAAAGCTTTGTGTCATGCTTTCTCCAAAGAAGATCATTCCCATGATTGTTATAAAAATAGGAATCGTAAACCCTCCAAGCGAAACAAAGTGTGGCGTATGCCTTCTGAGTAAAAAATTATACATCGTATACCCAACTACGTTTCCAACAATAATCGTAAACGCAAGCAGCGCCCATTGCATAAGCCCAAGCTGAGCAAACGCAGCAAATGCTGGTTCTGTAAGCAATCCGACAGGGAGCATAAGCAAGCCTGAAATAACCATCAGATAGGCATTAAGCTGGGCGGGGTGGTGTGTCTCTTTTTTAAGAAGCTGCTGTGCAAGCATCCAGCCGTATCTGCTGAGCGCGACGCTTGCAAATGCTGCAAGCTCAGGCCACGAGAAAAACAAAAATGCATGAAGCGAGATATCGCCAGGAGATTGCGAAAAACAAAGCACAAGCGCGCCCATAAATGAAAGGGTTATCGCAACCCACTGACGCACCGAAAGCTTTGTTGCATAAAGGATATAGGCGTACAGCGCTGTGACAAATGGATCAAGGCTGCCAATAAATCCAGCTTTTGACGCCGGGAGGTACTTAAAAGCATACGCTTTACAAAGCGACGGCACACTTGTGGTAAACAACGCAATTATACTAAGGATAAACAGTGTTTGCGGATGTTTAAGCTCATTGAATAAGCGCCTCCAGCCGCGGCGAGCAACAAGCATAATGCACCCTGCGCTCAGCGTACGCACACCAACAAACGAGACGATTGGCAGATACGCAAGCAGCGCTTTATTTGTGATAATCGCTGCAGCAAGTGATAAGAAACAAAGTAGTGCTAAGATCATACATCCCCCAGAATAATGTTCTGATCAGCAGCGTAATGAATTTTAAAGGATTTTACTAGTTAACACGAAGGGTTTTTGGTTGCCTGCAGCATCCTAGTCAGCAAACCACAGGAGCTCAAGCTCGATCAAACCCTTCGACAAGCTCAGGGCGAGCGGAAAGGGGTTGCGTTAATCGATGCAGTTGGGGCAGGTGCGGGTAGCATGAAGCAGGACCTCTAGGCTCGGCGCGGGCAGGAACAGTGGGCCGCTAGGGCCGTCTTAGGCACTCTCGCGCCTAATTAAATAAAATCTATTTCAACATAGTTATATGCCAAACCTGTTCCGGTCTGGCGACTACCCCTACCGCTCTCCCTGAGCATGCCTGCGGGTTTGATCAAGCGGTCATTATTATTAAATTAATTTTATTTATTAAAAATAATGATTAATACATTGTGCGGCGTCGGCCGCATACGACCAGGGTGGTGTTTGGTCACCACCCTGGACCCAGACCACCAGCGCTGGCTTCGCTGGACCAGCCACCGATCACCCTCGCATACATGCTCCAGGTGATCGCACCGGCGAAGTTACACTAACGCACGGAGGACACCTCCGTGAACCTCCACGTAACATGCTGCGATCAAGCTGTAGCTAAATAATAATAATTATTTTTACCCACTCACCCCTGAGCGCAACCACTGCCTATAAAAGCGTTTGTTTATACCCCCGCTCGCCCTGAGCCTGTCGAAGGGTTTGATCGAGCGGTCATTATAATGAATGTATATTTGATATGCCAAACCTGTTCCGGTCTGGCGACTACCCCTACCGCTCGCCCTGAGCATGCCTGCGGGTTTGATCAAGCGTTTCGCTCAGCTGCAAGCTGAACAGCATCAGTCCACGCTATAATCTTATTTTCCCCTGCGGTCAGATTTTGTGCGGGACCATCATGCACAAGAAAGCTTTTAACCTCAACATCCTCAAGATTTTCTGACCAAAATTTTAGACCTTTAAAATACTCTGACCTAATCGTCTGTGATGATTTTATTTCAATAATTTTTAGATGATCTGCAAATTCAAGTACTGCATCAACTTCTTCTCCTCTGGGACCACGTAAAAAATAAATATTATTTTGCAAACCTTCATTATAACGTGCTTTTAAAAGCTCCATAATAATAAGATTTTCAAAAAGTGATCCAAAAGCATAATGATTTTTAAGCGAATCAAGTGAATCAATTCGCAAAAGACTGCACGCAAGAGCCGTATCAACAAAATAAAGTTTGGTGCTTTTGATTACACGTTTTGATGTATTTTTAAACCAAGGCTCAATAAGCATAATTATGTAACTTGCTTCCAAAAGCGAAAGCCATTGTTTTGCCGTTGCTTGATTAATTCCAGCATCAACAGCCAGCGCTGAAACATTAAGCAGTTGCCCAACTCGGCCAGCACACAACGTAATAAACCGCTTAAATGTTGATAAATCTTTAATAGAAAGAAGCTGTCGTGCATCTCGCTCAACATATTGTTCAATATAACTAGCAACCCAGTCTTTAGGCGAAAGCCTCTGAACAAAAGCACGTGGATACAATCCATTTAAAATAATTTCAGAGCTTTCTGCCTGCAAGAGGGATTCATTTTTTAGCTCATCAAGTGACAACGGAAAAAGCTTAAGCAGTGCAACTCGGCCTGCAAGGCTTTGGCTAATTGATTCCATCATTAAATAGTTTTGTGAGCCAGTCAGAATACAAAACCCAGGAGAAGGTGATTCATCCAAGTAGCCCTGCAAATATGAAAGCAACTGCGGGACTCTTTGAAATTCATCTATAATGATGCCCTTACCCTTCCATGCTTGCGCCAAAAATCCTCGCGGATCTTGTTCCACCATTTCTCTGGTATCTGGTGCTTCTAAGGAAACGTAGACATAGTCTGGGAACACAGCACGCACAAGAGTTGATTTTCCAGCCTGACGTGGACCAAGGACAGCAACAGCAGGCATTTTAGTAGCAAGCTCACGCAAGCGATGCGCTAAAGATCGAACAATCATACAAAACCTCCGCTTATACACTACTAATCGATAGATTAAGGCAATCTGCACAGTTTTGCTAGTTAACTAATAAAACCGTGCAAAATAAGCTTTTATAGCGATTATAAAAGGTGCTTTTACCCGCTCGATCAGACTCTTCGATAAACTCAGGGCGAGCGGTGAGGGGTTGCGTTAATCGATGCAGTTGGGGGCAGGTGCGGAAAGCATGAAGCAGAACCTCTAGGGTCGGCGCGGGCAGGAACAGTGGGCCGCCAGGGTCGTATTAGGCACTCTCGCGCCTAATTAAATAAAATATGAATTCAACATAGTGATATGCCAAACCTGTTCCGGTCTGGCGACTACCCTAACAACCGATTATTCAGTGTGATGTCTTCTATCCCCGCTCGCCCTGAGCCTGTCGAAGGGTCTGATCGAGCGGTCATTATTATTAAATTAATTTTGTTTATTAAAAATAATGATTAATACATTGTGCGGCATCGGCCGCATACGACCAGGATGGTGTTTGGTCACCACCCTGGACCCAGACCACCAGCGCTGGCTTCGCTGGACCAGCCACCGATCACCCTCGCATACATGCTCCAGGTGATCGCACCGGCGAAGTTACACTAACGCACGGAGGAGGCCTCCGTGAATCTCCAGGGCAATTGCAAAACAGGAACAGGTTTTGCTTATCACTATGTTGAAATACATTTTTATATGCGGGCGCGGGAGTTACCCGCGCCGGCCCCAACTGCACCGATTGATGCCACCCCCGCTCGCCCTGAACTCGTCAAAGGGTCTGATCGAGCGGACCTCTAGGGTCGTCTTAGGCAGGAACAGGCCTAATTAATATGAATTTCATATATTTATAACCTAAACCTGTTCCTGTTTAGGTATTACCCTAGAGGCCCTGTTCCGGTCTGGCGACTACCCTCTCCAAAGGCCTTATCAATCGGCGCTAGCATAACCTCATGTCAAGGCTCACGCACACACACAATAAAAAAGAGCCCTGCTTTCACAGGGCTCTTGAACAACTCTAAACGTTGTTACGCGATCAAATGCTTAGAAGCGAACGTTAAATCCGCAGTGTGCATCGCGATCACGGAACGCGTTTTGACCAGCAAACGCCATAGCGCCACCAGCAAATACTTCAAAGTTCTTGAGTACTTGCGCTGAAGTCTCAAAGCGAGCTTTGTGCGTAATGCTCTCGGTACCTTTTTCTGCAAGGGTATTGCTAAGGTCTTTTTCGTTAGCCGCACCAGTAGCAAGTTTACCAAGCCATGATTCCATTTTTGACTTCTTAAACTTCACATTGTCTTTTGTCTTGTAGTAGAACTCGTAGCCAAGCATGCTGCGAATATCTTTTGTATCTGGGTGTGTGAAATTAAAGTCAACGTGGCCGATCATATAGCTCCAGCTTACGTCTGCATCAGCGCGAGGGCCAATATTTTTAACCGTTGAGCCTTTAAACACTGCGCATCTGCGCTCTGTGCCCTCAAGCACAAAGCTGTATGAAGCATCAGCTTTAACGCTCATCCAGCTGAACGGACGATACGCGACTAAGCCAGCAAGCTTAATTTCCCAGTGCTCGCCATTACCAAGAATCGCCTTGTACGCACCTGTGTATTTATCTTTGTCGCCACCTGTTGGCAGTCTGACGCCAAGCGCAAGCTCAGTAACAAGATCATCACTAAAGCCGTGCTCATAAAACACATCAAGATCAATATCACCCATGCCAGAGCGGATTTCTGAATCAAGGCTAAACCCATTTGATGAAAGATATTGAAATGCATTGATATTATACTGTTGCAGCATTAAATCAATCTGACGAGTAACAAAAGTACCAGCACCAGCATCTGCGTTAATACCAAAGCGATCAATATTATCAGCCGAGTTAGCAGATCTTCTAAAAATCAACCAGGTTTTATCTGCATTTTTCTTAAACGCATCAGAGTTAATAAGGTTTGCATATGTAGCAAGTCCACCAGCCCCAGCAGCAGCAGCACCATCAAAATAGCGTATTGATGCACCATCCACAGGGAGATTGCTATAATCAGCAGCGATAGAAGTAACACTAGCTAGTCCAAAACGCTCTCCAGCTATAGCAGGACGAGCTGGATTTGCATCAGTCATTTGGTACTGATAGGCAAATGGTTCGTTTGTTCCTGGTCTGCTAACAGTAATTGCAGCATTTTTGTTGTTAGCACCTACAGCTTGTACTGCAACACCCCCAGCAGCGGTCGCACCAGCAGAGTTGTTAGTAATAGATTGCCCAAATAACGTCATTGAGTTTGGACCAACAGCTCCACCAACAAGAGCAGCATCTCCATTAGCATCAACAAGCTTGCTTACTATATCCATTCTGTAAGCTTTTGCTAAAACTTGTTGTGTTCCGGTAATATCGTCACCAGCAGCATTTGCTGCAACTTTAATAACTTTTGACCTTACAAAATCTGAGGTTGGATCTTCAGTTTTATCAAGGCCGCTGTCTTGACGCTCAATCTCAATGCGTCTAAACGGCACGCTCGCGCGCACACCGATTCGTCCATGCTTTTCCCACACTGGGTAGTCAAAGCGCAGACCAACGGTCATACCTGTTTCTGCATACTCTGCGCGAGGAGACATTAATTTAGCAGCTACGAGTGGATTATAGCCTGCAGCATTTTTTTGCGCTGTCGCATCAGGATAAATTTCTTCAATCTTAAAGTCTGATTTACCAAACATTACCGCTGTCAGTGGCTGAGTTTTGGTGCTGTGCTTGGTAAAAGATTTGTGCGCTTGCTTAACGTGCATTGCTGACCACAAATTAAGGTTCCAGCTCTCTTCATTAAGCTTTTCAAAGCTGTAACGGAGCGGGCCGTTACCGCTTACCCATGGTGAGCGATACTCAGTTGCAAACGCATGGCTTGCAACAAGTGCGCTCAAGAGGGCGAGCTTGAGTGTACGTAATTTCATAAATCAATTTCCTAATTTTATCATCTAATCATCGTCCTGAATTTTTACATTCTTATGGTATGGCAAGATGATTTTTGCTGAATTTACATAGAACTGTGCAGGGGAGAGAATATCTCTCCCCTCTATAATAACTATCGTGAAACAGTCATTGCATTAGGCTGAATACCCGCTGCATCTGTACCAGCATTAAATGTACCCATATCAAGTGCTTCATTTAATGTACCGCCACCAATTAATGCAAAATCAGGTGTACGATAGATTTGTGAACCACTTCCATCGGTATATTTTTCTGATGCTGTAGTATATGCAACTAACGTCTCAAACGCTGTGGAGCCAACGGTAACACGACGTGTCGTTTGAAGATCAAATGGTCTGAAAGCAAGGAAATTATAGAACTCAGTAGCAGATGCAAAGCTGAATTCTTTTCCTCTGCTTCCAAGCGCAGGATAATCTCCAACAAGATTTGTAGATAAGTCTAGTTGACGATCAAGCAAGAGCTGACCAGAAGCAAGAATGCTGTAGGCTGTGCCATCAGCATCAACCACGCCAGCGAAATCGCTGATCATGACTGACTGCTCTGCCGCTGCAGCAGGAACAAGCATAAGGTTACCGCCACCACGGACACTTGCTACAGTTTGGTCAACTTGCTTCCAGCTGAAGCTGTTTGCAGGACCAACTGCAAGGAGTGATGCAGCGCTGTCATAACCATCTGCAATATTCTTGTGCTCGAAGATACCGTTACGCAGTTCAACCTGAACGCTGTTAACGTTGTAAAGTGGCGCTACACGCCATACACCGTTTGTCAGTGTTGTGTCTGGTGAGAACTGTGGACGACCATCTACAAGTGTCGCAACGCCGTCGCCATCAACCACTGGGTTGAGCGCAGCATCTGCTTCGCCGTTAGGGCTGCCGTTCTTATTGCTGATACCAGCACCAAGACCAACAAAGCCTTCACGATCGATATGAAGCAGCGCACGAGCACCATTAAGCGCAAGCTTAAAGTTAATGCTGTGGCCTGAGCGGCTTTCTGTGTTACCAACTTGGAACGCACCACCTGACAATGTCTCTGTACCGATGTACATCGCTGATTGACGAGCAAGTGAGAACACAACGTCTGTTGACGGTGTTTGTACGTCAGTTTCAATACCAACAAAGGTATTGCCATTGACTGTCGCTTGCGCATCTTTGTTCAGCCAGATTTGGCCTTTACCAACGATACGGATACGTGAGTTTGCAAGAGGAGCATTATTTACGATATCGCTTGATGTTGTGAATGGTACGAACTTAGAAAGCTCTTTATCACCTTCAAATACGAGTTGTGACTCGTCGTTGAAGTAAAGTACCACGCCGCCAACAACTGAATCAGCATCTGGGAAGCGGATTGTTGCGCCAGACTCGAGTACGAGTTTGACTTTGCCACCAAATGCGATTTGTTGAAGACCTACACCTTGACCAAATGAGCTAAGGTCAAGCTCTCTGCCTGCAGGAACACGGATTTCGAAATCCTGTGTTGACTGGAATGTAAGACGCTGTGGAGCATCTGCGTTTGCACCGAACAGATCTGTCGCTACAAGCGCTTGACGATCAACAACCAAGAGGTTGCTGTTAACGTCAACAGTCATATCACCCATTGGGCAGATGGTTACATAGTCTTTACCAAGCAAGTTCCATGCGTTTGTTGAGTGCTCGTTCCAGCTGCGTGAGCCAAGACCCATGCGACCGTTAAATTCACCAAACAATACTGCGTGTGCGCCTTCAGAAATAAAGCGCTCTGCAAGCTGCTCGCGTGTTGACGCTTGTGAGCAGAACTCACGAACACGTGCAACAGCAGGAGACAAGCCATCACCAGCTACATCAAGAACAAATGGATCAGACATTGTAGCACCAGCAACACGAAGCTGATTAATGTCTGTACCTGCACTCACCATCAGAATATCTGCTGGGCGCTTAACAGGAGCTGACACGCTCTCTGTTGCACGAGTAAGGTTAATAAGCGCTTCAGACAAGCGAGGTGAACGAGCAACTGCTTTGCGGCGAGCTGCACGAGCCTTAACTTGATCAGCGTTTGTAACAAGGTCAGATGAACCAGGAACATTTGCAACAGATGTTGAAAGATCTGGATTATCTTTGTAGAACCAGCCGATAAGCGCTTCTTCCACGCCGTTTTTGTCAACAGCAGGAGTACGGCTATCATTAATATCAAACAAACGAACAAAACCAAGGGTTCCGTCGACTGTTTCAGAATCAACAGTTGTGTACGCATCACGACGAGCAGAGAACATTCTGCGTGTGAAGTTGTACGGCTGTACTGCAAAAGATCTGTCAAAAGTAACTTGATCTTTTGGAAGATCAACAACACCTGAAAGTTGTACAACGCGGATGTTACCATCGTAGTTGTAATCGTTCCAAATACGTTGACCAAGCATTGTTGTAAATACAGCTTGGCTTTCACCTGTAGCTGTGATTTTACCACCGTGCTTAACATATACAGCACCGCTGTCATTGTCTGTTGCGAGTGGAACAGGAAGGATTCTGCCGTTTTGGTCAAATGAACCAAAGCAGATGTAGCTACCGCCAATAGAAACTGTCGCAGCTGGAACGCGTTGTGCATCAAGCTCGAAGAGTTCTGATTGGAAGAAGCTTTCATCTTTAACAAGTGGCTCAGCATTAACATCAACGATGCTTGGGTATGGGTATGAACCTGGGAATGCACCAGCATCAGCCGCAGGAGCTTCTACCCCACCAAGTGTAACGAATGATGTATCAAACGCTGCAGTAGCGCCCCAACCAATAGCCATGTTACATACAGGCTCAGCACCATTTGGTTGTGTGTTATCAAGAAGTGGTGGCTGGCTGAACATGAAGAGGTGGTGTGCGCGTTGTTTGTCTGCAAATGAAGGCGTTACGTCAACAACTGCTTGTGTATCAGGGTGGAACTCATTACCGTTTACGATTGAGAGTTCAACTGTTGCTGATCCGTTAAGCGCATCGTCTGCATCTGGAGTGTTGTGCTTAAATACGTTCCACTGGCATGACTCTGTGACGTAGTTGTTGCTACCGTCTGCCATGAGCGCAAGCGCGCTACCGCATTGGAATACACGACCAAAACCAGTCAGAAGTGTATCAAGTTGGTCACCGTGGTCATAGAAGCGAACATATGACAAGTTGCTTCCTGAAAGATCTGATGCACCAGGAATATCTTTAACAACAAAACGTACACCTGAAGCGTTCAATGACTCATGAAGTGCAAGTTCTGAATTAAAGAGCTGGATTTCTGGGAATCTGAAACGATTTGGATCGTTCAGACGGTTGTCTGCAGCAGCTGCAGCAACATCCCAGAATGCATTACCAAAATACAGACGCTCACCACCGGTGATCGCTGGCTCTGAAATGTTTGGAAGACCATCAACGTACTTGGTTGCATCTGTGTGATCAAGTACTGTGTTGTGGAATGCTGCATTGTTGTTGAAGAACAATGTTGGTGAGTTGTAACGAACATACTCTGTGCCATCTGCAAGCAGTGGACGAGAGATTGGGTTTTCGTCACCAGTTAGGACTTCTCTGCCATCGTGGCCGAGCATGATAGATGCAGCGCTAAAGCGGCTACCACCATTATAGGTTGTAGCATATGTTCTGCCTGCAGCTGATGCACCAATACCACGAACCTTGAGCTCGCCTTCAACATCAAGAACATGCTCACCTTCACCAGATTGAACAGATTCGTCAACTGGGAGGAGTGCATAACCATCATATGTTGAACCAGCAAGCGCGAGTGCGTTTGTCCAGTCTAGATCTGGGTTATTGATTGGATCAATGTCAAATGTCCAGAAGGTCGCCATGTAGCCTAGGCGTGTTGATGCTGAGCTATGCATGAACAAGTCAGCAGTACCACGAAGGCGGATTGTAGCAGCAACTGGATCAACATTACCTGGCTCATAAGGATTTGCAGCAGCAAATTCACTTGCTGTTGAAAGGCCATCACCATTAAGAATAAATGGGTTACCAGTAATGAAGAGACCTGTGTCGATACCATCGATTGTCAATGCAGATGGGTTACGTTTTTTCAAGAGTGAAAGATCAACGTAATCTGACTCTGCCATTGGATCAGCATGGTTTGTTGCACCACCAGCGTATTGGATGAAGGTATTGTGGTAAACATCAAGCATACCGTTTACACCAACAACAAATCCGCGACGTGTCATAAGGAGTGAGTTTGATGGGTTTGAAGCAGCCCACTCAACACCAATATAACCTTCTGATGCATCTTGATAGAGATCCCAGTATGGATCAGCCATCAATTTGCCGTGGTTGATAACATCGTTTACAACGAGCAAGCCGCGTTTTTTTGACGCTGCTGGATCGTAAGATGATGGTGAACCAGCATCTCTAAACGCTTTGTTATCAATAACACGAAGAGCAGCTCTGATACCAGCTGGTTTGCTGAAATCATAACCTGTTGTCAGTGTTTCACCTGAACCTGGAAGCGCTGAGCCAGAAATAACTTCTGGTTCAAAGCTTGCAACATAGTGACCAGCAACAACAACAGCACCATCGTTAAATGGATACTTAGCTACTACTTTGTTAAAGTCTGGGTTTTCGATCTCTGTTTCTGTTTCACCAGTGATGAACTCCGTTGTGTCACGGTCGTATGCACCCTTAATGAAAAGAACTGTACGGCCTGTGCCGTTGTTTGATGGATCAAAACCAATCGCGCCATAACCACCTTCGTACAGATCGCTTGCAAGACCTGTTGGGTTGTTTGACAAGAATGTGATCAATGAGTTTTCACCAACATACACGAGGTTGCGTTGGCTGTCTGTAAGTGAGCGTGAGCGGCTGCCTTTACGCGTGAAAGAAACTTTGTTCTTATCAGCGTTAAATTCTGCTGCTGTTTGCTCCATGGTGATGAGCACTTTTGTACCAGCTGCGTTTGCAGAAGGTGCGCTTGTTGGAGTAATTGCTGTGTAGGTGCCATCTGCTTGCAGAATTTGTGCACCTGAATCATCAACTTGTCCATCAAACTTGATTGCTGTACCGTCAGCCATGACGAATGCAACTTCACCACGACCGGCAAAAGTAACAAGTAAGTCTTTATGAGATACTGTTCCTGTCTTACCACGGAAAGTAACATCATGATCAACGTTTACAGTGATTTTACGATTAACTCCTGCATTGAAATAAAGATGTGATACATCTTCTTCTGCAAGACCACCTGCTGGTGGATTGAGGTATGATTCGATAACAACAGCTTCTTTGATGTTAATCGTCATATCTCTGCTTGTTGCTTCAACACGAACGTTGCCGTTCACCTTAAGTGGGCACTCAATACCTGACTCACCAACGAGTAGGCGTGTTCCACCATTTGATGGAGCGTCTGACCACAAAGAACCATAGACGTTGAGCGTGCTGTCTGAGCCCGTCGCCGTAAACGGTTGGTTGTAATCTGAGTTAGGGGCATCGTTAGCAATGTAATCACCGTTTTCGTAATTACCTGCCGTCAAAGCAAACCCATCTGTGTCTACGCTATCACCAACAGGAACCCAATCGAGCGGTTTTAAGCTCAAAAAAGGCAAACCCGCCAGCGCAGCACACAGGAGTATGCGTCTGAGGTTTCGCTTCATAGGACCTTCTCCTTTTAGGAAAATTTAAAATTTCCTCACACTACCACAAAGTTCTTTTTTTATGTTTTCGATGTCGATCTTACGGACGGTTTGATGACCGAATAAATGGCCTTCCCTCCTTTCTCGCTTAGTTTTGCGTGAACTGCATTAGCATTAAGCTAAATGCACTTGGCAGGGGCCAAAACATCGTAGCATCAACCATCGACGTATTGCATGCGGCCTGCACTCCTTTTCATTTTTAACCTTAACCCGTGTTTGGCAAATGTCAAGACGAGCGCATATGCAGAGAGCAGCAACTGGTCGATAAATTCTCGAATTCTATTTTGCATTTTCAGAATCAGTATTTTGTTTTGTAAGTAATCGTACATATCAACACTTCTTACATTGATAACAGTTCTGATCAGCTTTACAAAATCTCAATTCCATCTAGCTTATACAACGTGTTATTTTCGTAAGACACCTATGTTTAACGAAATGAATTTTTAAAAGTAAAGAGTTTTGCAATGACTATTCCAGCTTTTTCGCTTGCCCGACAAATCAAAAATTTAAATGGTGAACTCACCACAGCAATCAATAAAGTTCTTGATTCACAAGGATTTGTTGGCGGAACATTTGTGGCAGAGTTTGAAAAAGAGCTTGCAAAATACCTCGGCGTAAAACACGTTATTTCGTGCAACTCAGGAACAGATGCACTCTGGATGGCTGCGCAAGTACTCGGCGTAAAACCAGGTCAAATTATCTTAACAACTCCGTTTTCATTTATTGCATCTTCAACTGAAGTAGCCGCACTTGGCGGAGAGCTTGTTTTTATCGATATCGAGCATGACACGTTTAACGTAAGCCCGCAGCTTATACAGCGCTGGCTTGAGCAGCATGCAATGATGCAGGGAAACAGAGCGATTCATAAATCAACCGGAAAAGAGATTGTGGGGCTCCTGCCTGTTGATCTGTTTGGCCAAAGCGCAGACTACAACGCACTGAAGGAAATCGCTGAGATTTGGAATTTGTGGATAATCGAGGACTGCGCACAAGCGATCGGCGCGGAGTACGAAGGTAAAAAAGCAGGCACCCTTGGTGATATTGGTTGCTTCTCGTTTTATCCTACCAAAAACCTTGGCGCATACGGCGACGCTGGATGCTGCGTAACTAATGACGATGAGCTTGCACGTAAACTCCTACTGCAGCGCAACCACGGTCGTGCTGCAAATTATGATTACCAATGCTTAGGAATTAACAGCAGACTTGATGGTATTCAAGCTGCTATCCTTGCAACAAAGCTGCCGCACCTTGATGCCGCAAATAATGCACGCCGCGCAATAGCAAAAAAATATAATGAAGCATTTGGAAACATCTGGTGGCTACAGGTGCCTGAAGAGATCGTTGGAAAACACGTGTATCATCAGTACTGTATGATCGTAAAAAATGATATGCGTAACCAGCTTGAAAAGCATCTGTCAGCGCAGGGAGTTGCTACTCGTATTTTTTACCCAAAAACATTAAACAGCATCGACTTTCTTAAGCCAAGCCCAATCCTTGAAACACAAACACCCGTTGCAGATGCAGCAGCAAATAACATCATCGCGCTCCCAATGTGGCCAGAAATGACTGAAGCTGAAATAAATCATGTGATTAATGCAGTGCTTATGCTTGACCAAGCAATTACTGCAGCAGACAATATGCAAACAACATCAGCAGAAAACTAAGCTCATCAGTCAGCTTGAAAGGCGACTCTGTGAAAGTTTTTGTGCTCTTATGCATAGCGCTTGGGTTTCTCCGTGCTGCACCCTCTCCTCGTGTTTTGTTTGTTCAATCTTGCCCCGGCAAAGGCGGGACAGAACACCATGTTGTGGAAGCATTTAGATTGCAGCATCAGCTTAACAATGGGAGTCATATACTCGTTGCGCATGGCTCATGGCTTGATCATGAACTTAGTCGATTACAACTACCGCACTCAACAACGAATGCTGATTTTTTCTCCAAGTATCTACGACCACTTCATACGCCTGTGCTCAGAGCAAAACTTAAAAAGCTGATGAAGAAATACTCTTTTGACGTTATTCACTGCAATAATAGTAATGAACTAGCCGCGGCAAAAGACGCAGCAAAGGGTTTTAAAACCAAGGTTTTTTATACGCACCATGTTATCGCCCCGTTATCAAAAAAACGCGCAGTAAAACACCTTAAAGGTATTGATACTGCTATTGGTGCTGGCCCTGGTGCAGAGATGCATCTGCGTAATGCAAATGAGCAGTACAACCTAGGAATCAAGCACATTACTTTTATTCCACCATTTATCGACACAAGCAAATACCTCAATACGCCACTACCGCTGCCTGATACTGATTTGAGAAATTATACGTCAAAACCTCTTTCGATTTTTATGGCTGCACAGTTTTATAAAAATCCACGCATGAAGGGGCATGATATTCTTTTGCAGGCGCTTGCTGAAGTCAAACGCCATGGGTACTCATTTAACCTCAAACTTGCAGGCGACGGCGTTGGCAAAAGCAAAATTGAAAGCCTTTGCAAATCATTAGGCTTAAGCGAGCATGTAGCGTTCTTAGGGTTCAGAAGCGATATTATAAACCTGATTGATCAGGCTGATCTTATTGTCCTACCAAGCGCTAAAGACTGCTTCCCCTTAGCCCTTTTGGAAGCTGGAGCGCGAGGCAAGGCGCTTATTGGTGACGAAGCAGGTGGCGCATCAATAATTATTGAAAATGGTAAAAATGGTTTTACCTTTAAAAGCGAAGACGCTGCCGACCTTGCTGAAAAAATCGAATACTTTATTAAACATCCTGACGAGCGCCTGCGAATGGGACTTGCAAGTCGTGAACGCATAGCAAAAAAATTCAAATCAACCGATCTTTTTATAAGAGTAAATCGTCTCTATGCTGCTTTTAATTAGCATTTTTTTGATGACTCTTGCACCAAGCGTAATAACTGCGGCACATGTCGGGCCAAAGGTGCTTTATGTTTGTGTTAATAATAATCGTGGTGGCGGAGAGCAGCATATTCTTGAGGTTTTTCAGCAGCATAAAGAGCTTAATGGCAACTGCGAAATACTCGTTGGAAAAGGATCATGGCTTGACCATGAGCTAACGTTGAGAAAAATAAGCCATCATACCACGCAGGCAAATCGCGCGCTTAAACTTGTGCGCCCTGTTTTTGATTATCTTCTTAAAGAGTCAATAAGCAAGCTCCACGCTGTAAACCATTATGATATTGTTCATTGTAACAACATAACTGAGCTTCCAGCAGCAAAATCAGTCAAGTCTGACAAGCCGTACAAAATTTTTTACACACGGCATATAGAAAAAAAACTAAGCTCCGCAGAACAGTATCGGTACTACCTGCAGGGAGTTTATGCCGTTATTTGCGCTGGCCCTGAAGCATATGATGTTATGCGCAGTGCAAACAGAGATTTTAATCTTGGGATCACATCAGTTAGCTATATCCCGCCGCTTTTTTCGAGCAAGATTCTGACAGACCTCGAGCCACAAGCACCTGCAGCAGAAACTAGAAGCAACACCAAAGAGAAAAAAGGCTTTACCATTCTTATGGTTGCTCAATTTTACTCAAGAATAGAACACAAAAACCACCCCCTGCTGATGCAGGCTGTTAGCTATTTGCGCGAAAAAAAATACGATCTACAGGTGCAACTAGTAGGCGAAGGCCCAACAAAAAAGAAAATACAGCAACTTGCTCAAAAGCTTGGGATTGCTGACTGTGTGAGTTTTTTAGGGTTCAGAAAAGATGTTATGAATCTGATTGATCAGGCTGATGTTGTTGTGCTGCCGGGAGCGCATGAATCATTTGGGCTGGCACTTGTTGAAGCTCAGGCGCGCGGTAAAGTTGCCATTGGGGCATCAAGCTCTGGCGCGAGCGTTATTATTGATGATAAAAAAACAGGTCTTTTATTCAAGGCTGATGACGCGCACGATCTTGCAGACAAACTAGAATACTTAATCATCCACCCTGACGTAGCAAAACAAATGGGGAACCTCGCGCGCACCCACAGCGTGCTTTCATTCAAACCATCTTACAGCTTTAGTAAGATTAATCGGCTTTATAACGCAAAGTGGCTACCAACAATTTTGTAGCTCATGCGCCGACTGAGAACGGAAACGTAAGGTACAGGCGCTTCCAGAAAATCGTTGAGCTGCCTGACTGCGGAAGGCGCTTTGATGTATCAAGCAGATAGTCAATTAACTGCTCAAGCTCAGCGTGATCTGCACCAGTTGCAGCTGAGTGAATAAACTTTTCTTGGTAGTGGGCAACCAGCTGCTCAAAAAGCAAAATACTTGTTCGATCATCTAAATCTGCTGCTTTAAGCTCTGATTCAAATACAAGCGCGTCAGGCCTTGTTGGCTGCATAAACATTTTAAGCAGTGGAGGAATGTGCTCAATAAGCGCTTGATTTGCAAGATGCTGCAGTGTGCAGCGTGATTTAATGGTCGGAAGCAAAAGCTCCTCGTTTTGAGCTAAAAGCAAAAAGTGGTACCCGCGCGGTGGCTCTTCAAGAATCTTAAGTAATCTATTTGCCGTTGCATCAGTTAATGCGTCTGCTTTTGCTAAAACAAAATAAAAATGCTCGTCATCATCAAGCGCAAATTTGATCTTATCAAAAATGGCTTCTAGATCATCAACCGTATAATTTTTCTCAGGATGTATCCAGATCAGCTGGGGGTGCTGATGATTTGAGAGCATTTTACACTGCACACAAAAGCACGTACCAAAGGGCTGTTGAGTTTTGCAAAACTGCTTGCACATGATTGTTAGCGCTTGCTGCTCTGCAGCTTGAGACATACCGATAATAAGATGTGCTGGGACAAGCATATTCATAGACGTTTCATAACCTCTTGAACAAGCTGCTCTGGTGAACGTGTACCATCTAAAACAAGCACGTCATGCCTGCCTTGGTACAGCGTTGTATAACCAGCGCGCACTCGGTGCCAAAAATCAGTTTTTTCTTTTTCAAATGCAGTTAAATCTTGCCCGCGTGCTGAAATACGCTCAAACGCCACAGCAGGATCAACATCAACAAAAACTGTTAAATCAGGAACAATCCCCTGCATAACCCAGGTATTAACGCGCTTGATCATATCAATATCAATACCGCGCCCATAGCCCTGGTACGCAACAGAAGAGTCTGCCATACGGTCAGAAAGAACAATACCCCCGCGCATAAGCGTTGGAATAACAAGCGATTGAAAATGCTGCCCGCGATCAGCAGCAAAAAGCAAAAACTCACTGATTTGATAAACTTTTTCTTCTTGTGTTTGGAGTATACGCCTGAGCTCTTGGCCGAGGGAAGTCCCTCCCGGCTCTTTTGTAAGCACAACATCACGCCCTGCATCACGCAGTGCTTGATTAATGCCTCGTGCTAGCGTCGATTTGCCAGAACCATCGATACCTTCAAATGTAATCAGTTTGCCTGTGTAGTTTTTCATTATGCGTGCCCCGCGTGATCATAGACTCGACCGAACCCGCACAAACTATAGCACAATAAAAAAAATGAGACACCTTATCAGGTGTCTCATTGTATATGAGATCGCTCATTAACTGCTTTAGCAGCGTGAGAGAAAATTATGATGTAGGATATCGCGATGGAGCGCGTCCTGCTGAACGGCCACGACCAGAGCCTGGGCTTGCCGATGCATCTGCTATTCTTCTTGATGCTTCAATAGCAGCACTACGTGGTGTGCGTGCTGACCCTATTGCTGGAATTTCATTGCTTTTTACCTGTGTCAGAATAAAAGAAGAGAACAAATTAAAAAGCTCATGCATTTTTTCAGAAAATCCTGAACGATCAACTAATGGTAATTGCTCAGCAATTGCTTGTACGCTTGCTGGCTTAAGATCGCCATATGCTGTAAAACCAAGAACACTGCATGCAGCTTGAGGCATAGAGTATTCAAGGTCCTCAATAGCTTTTTCTACAGAGGAATCGCCAGAAACAACTGGAGCGCTTGTAGGCTTAGCAACAGCAGCAACAGAGTGGTGACGCCTTGTCGAGCAGCAGCATGCGCGTGCGAGTGCTGTTTTTACAGCATCCCAGCAACTTGCAGCATACGAAGCAGCTTCAAGAGCAGGTGATAACAAAAATATTCCGGCTATAAATAGTATTTTTTTCATGATTCCCCCAATTTTATCTAGCGTTAGGAGTTCCCAACCTTTTCATTTTATCAAGGGATAAAAGACATGTAAAAAGGACAAAAGTAACTATTTTTAGCGCTTCTATCAGCAAGATTCGACGTAAATAAACGTTTTTGGTACTGTTTGGCTGAATCAAAATATTACAACTGAATCTTGCACCATGAACCTACACAGCACCTCTGTATCAATCATAAAAGCAATCAGACTCCAACTCGCGCTCAGCATGATAGCACTTCCGATCTTGCTTTCGTGGGGCCTTGGAATTTCAGCGCTCACCATCGTCTCAAATATTATCTTCACCCCTGTGCTAGCGCTTTTTTTACTCGTCAGCACTACTATTTTTATTGGTGTTTTGTTCGGTTTTGAATGCAGCGCGCTTAAACAACTACTTAATTGGCTTACAGGCGCATGGGATTGGATACTTTCTCATGCCGGAAGCACAACGGTCATGACAGTTGCATGCCCACACCCTGCGCTACTTTTTGGAATTACAGCGTGCTCACTGACGCTACTTTTTAGATGGCGCCACAAAGACGCGTGGCAGCATATTATAATCTGTGGCAGCACCCTTATGATTATTTTTGCCCTAGGATTTGCAGAAGGCAGTAAAAATCAAAAAACAAGCGGCTGCTGGGGCGCATCAAAAAATATTCGGGTTATCCCGCTTAAACAGCGCAGAAGGCTTATTGTTATCGACTCAGGCTTTTTTGGGCGGCATACCATGCCAGCGCGCACAGTAACATACCAATTTATACCGCTTCTTATAAAAAAATACGGCACAGCGCACCTTGCAGAATTGCGTCTTAATAGAATCGGCTACAGAAGCCTTAAAGCAGCGCAGACTCTTTGTAAAAGAGATCTTGTTGATGCGCTTTGGCTTGCGCAATCACCAGATGATTTACCAGATTATGCAAACAAACTGCTGAATGAATTAAAAGATCTTTGCAAACAAAAAAACATTAGAATCGTCTGCACAGACTAAATTTGCTTCATGCACTCAATCAGTGATTTGTTTTCAAAAACCGCCTCATAAACGCCCGTTAAGAGCGGAAGCTGAATCCCACGTTCTTGCAAGAGCGTGTAGAGCGACTGACAGGTGTTAATGCCTTCGGGCAGTACTGGCATGTAATTAAGAAGCTCTGCAAGAGCTATGCCCTTACCAAGAAACATTCCCGCCTTAAAGTTTTTACTCGTCATGCTCGTGCAGGTTAAAATCATGTCGCCAAAGCCCGCAAGGCCGTACATGGTCTCTTGTTTACCGCCAAGCGCGGTCATAAGCATGCCCATCTCAGCAACGCCTCGCGTCATCATGTATGCGATGGTATTGTCTTTCATGCTTGCGCCATGTGCGATGCCACTTGCGATTGCTAGCACATTTTTGAGCGCACCCCCAAGCTGAATACCAAGCACATCATCTGACAAATGTATTTTGAAAAAATCATTTTCAAAAATGCCTTTGACTTTCACCGCGTAGGAAGGCTCTGTTGATGCAACCATAACAGCCGTCAACGCTTTTTCCATAAGGTCTTTTGCAAAGCTCGGCCCACCAACAACAGAAATAATAACGTCATTTCCCAAAATGTTTTGAAGTATCTGGCTCGGCATAAAATGCGTCTGCATCTCTATGCCCTTGCTCAGCATAATCCAGTGTTTTTTAGCCGCGCTAGGCACGAGCGCCGTAATCGTTGCCAAAACAGATCGAAGATAGGCAACCGGAATTGCTTCGACAACAATATCGCTATGAGAAAACGCAGTAGCAAGATCAGATGTTGCTTTGAGTGATGGATGCAGATCAAACCCTGGGAGGTAAGAATCATTACGGTGCACCTGCTCTATTGCTTGAGCAAGTGAGGGCTCAAGGCACCACATAAGCACATCATGGCCGTTTTCAGCAAGGGTATGAGCTATGGCAGTTCCCCAGCTCCCAGCGCCTAAAACCATGATACGCTGTTTCATTACACACCAAAATTTCGTTGGATGCTATAAAAATTGGTAACGCAATCATCAAGAAGCTGCGGTGTTACCTCTGGCCACAAACAATCAAGAAACATAAGCTCGCTGTATGCAGCCTGAAAGAGCATAAGATTGCTCAATCGTTTGCTGCCACCTGTTCGTATAATCAAATCAGGCTCAGGAATGCCATGCGTCCAAAGCGAAGCCTTAAAAATATCTTCATTAATTGCCTCAAGCGCAAGCTCACCATTCGCAACGCGTGCTGCAATAATTTTTGTGGCATCAACAAGCTCTGTCTGTGAGCCATAACAAAAGAGGAGCACAAGATTAAGCGTTGTAAGATGCGCTGTTTGAGCTTCGATTTCTTCTATTGTTTTCATGAGTGGCGCAGGAAAAAGTTCGCGCTTACCAACAAATCGTACGCGCACACCAGCTTCAATAAGCTCGTGTTTTGCTTTTTTAAAGCCATCTTGTAGAAGAGAAAAAAGAGCTGATTGCTCAGCTTCAGATCGTTTAAAATTTTCGAGCGAAAACGTATAAAAAGACAGGTACTTAATGCCTCGCTTGATGCATAGATCAATCGCACCTTTGATAGCTTCCATACCTTTTTTATGCCCCATAAAGCTTGCAAGCTTATGCTGCATAGCCCAGCGACGATTTCCGTCGGGGATGATGGAAAGATGAAGCATACGAAGAACCCTTTTACGTACTAACTTACCCGGCGGTTAAAAGAGTAGCTCATTTTTCGGAAGTTTCAATGTTTGGCGTTTTGCTAACTCAAAGCTCAGAAAGATACAAAGAGCAGGTTAAATCTGAGATAAAAACTAAAAAACATGCATTTCACGCTGTTTTAAGACAAAGATTATTCTGCTAACCTGAAAAGATGTATGATAAAAACTATGATATATAAAGAATTATACCTTGTAACCCTTTATTTACCATGTGATAAAGAGGTAAGCTCCAACAAGCGAAGATGCAAGAATTAAGTTAAGGAGACAGCATGGACATTCTAAAAAACAAAATTAAAGCTGTCATTTTCGACATGGACGGTACCATTCTTGAAACCGAACATATTTGGTGGCAAGCAACGCGCAACCTCGTTGAGCTGCATGGAGTCATTGTTACTCCTGAGCTTGAAGAGATGCTGAGCAAGCGCTTGTCTGGCCAAGGTCTTAAGAATGCCGTAACAATCATTAAAGATATCTGTATGATATCATCTGATATTGATTTGCTTATTAAACAGCAAGTTGAAATCGCTGAGCTTTTATTCAAGCAGCAGCTTTCATTCATACGCGGATTCGAGCAATTTCACGACCTGCTCAAGGGACTTGATATCCCAACTGGGGTGGCGACAAACGCTCAGCCTGACTATCTTAAAAACATTTGTCAGCAAATGAACTTTGAAAGTTTCTTTGGTCAAAACGTGTATTGCATAGCTGATGTTGAATACCGAGCAAAGCCTGATCCGGCGCTCTTTTTATACACAGCAGAAAAGCTTGGTGTAAAGCCTGAAGAGTGTATTGTATTTGAAGACTCTTTGCCTGGATTTATGGCAGCCAAAGCTGCTGGGATACCCTGCATTGCAATCAAAAATCAAAACAATCAGCACTTACTCGAGCACGTTATTGCGTCAATTCCAGACTATCACCACGCACCTGAAGCGCTGATTAAGCTCACGCGTGATCTTGAAGCACAAAAGCCTGCAGAGCAAACAATTGTTCTTACAGACGCAGTTTAATATATTGCTGCTTCAAATTACCCAAAGCCATTTTATACTATCTACCTGGGCGCCCCACCCGGTGCTCATACCACGATACAGAGCTATGAGGCTCTTTCTATAACTCATTAAAACGAGGTTGCTATGTCTCCACAAGCACAAAACGATTGTACATGGTTTAAAAATGTTTGTGGCAACAGCGCGCTCGTAGCAAAACTTAAATCTATAAAACTTATTATTTCTGATGTTGATGGCACCCTGACAGATGCAGGCATTTATGTTGACGGGGCAGGAGAAGGCGGCCGAGTTTTTTCTGTTCAAGACGGATATTGTATAGCTTTTGCGCAGCAAACAGGCTTGCGCATTGGGTTTATGAGCGGGAAAAATAATCCGTCACTGCTCGAACGAGGAAGAAAACTTGGAATCCCAGAAGACTTGCTCGTTGGCGGCGAACTTGATAAACCATCAGCAATCGGCATCATCCAAAAAAAATATGGTCTGCACCCAGAAGAAACACTGATCATCGGCGATGACCAGCTTGATGTAATGGTCAAACACGCCAAAAAAGCAGCGCTTTTTATTACACCATCAAATGCACCCTTTTATATTCAAGCTCAAGCAGATGCTGTTGTGCCACGACACGGTGGCGATAGCGCATTCAGACTCCTTCTTGACGTGATTCTTTATTTAAATAAGGCCCACTTTGCGCAAGAAGTTATACAAAACTTAGTTAATCATGACTAAAAAATTACTTATTTTTTGGGCGGGTGTAACAACAGCGGGGATTATTGTTTTATGCCTCCTCACACTACAACCCGAGAAGAGAAAAAAGTTAGCAAGCTCAGAGCAGCCGCTTATCACAGCGAGCGAAATTACCTTTCGGCACCGTGATAAAAAAAAAGGAATCGTAAGCACTATTCACGCCGCACTATCGACGTACAACGAAAAAAAATCACAAGCAGCGCTCACAAATCTATCTGTCACTGTACTTAAAAACAAAGATATCATCGCCCAGCTCACAACTGAATCTGCGCTTTATGAGACAAAATTAAAAACCCTCAGCTTTACAAAACCCCTTACTGGGACAGTGCTTGGGGGGAAAATCGATATTCAAGAAGCATGCTATACAACTCATAATCACATGATTATGGCAAATAAACAGATTGCTTTTGAAAGCTCAGAATTAACGATAACTGCGACAAACGGGTCTATCGATTTAGAGACTCATCAGATTGTTCTTAATCATGTTTTTTCAGAGTATCGGAGTGAAAAAAGCTAAACTGCGCGGCAACAAACAAGAGCTTTTATAGACGCAGGCTTATACGCTTGGAGGACTTTTGCAGCTTGAGTCAGCGTTGCACCAGTAGTACAAAGATCATCAACAAGCAGAATATGCTTACCCTCAAGATACTCTCTCATGCGGGGCGCGTACCACCAGCTTGAAATAAACGCATGAGCAAGGTTCTTTTGTCTTTCAAGACTACTTAATCCAAACTGGAATGCTGTTTTTTTATTACGCGCCAAAAGAATACGCAGTGGCTTATTGCTCCGCCTGGCGATCTCTCGCCCAGCCACAACAGCTTGGTTATAGCCGCGGCGCGCGTAGCGAGTCCAGTGCAAAGGTATGGGGACAATAACATCATAGCTCAAATCCGAAATTTGAACGTAATCAGCCATGATCTGACCCATGACATGAGCAGCTTTAAGGCTGCCACTAAATTTTTTAGTAACAAGCGGCTTAAGTGGTTGGTCATACACGCCTACTGCGTGAACAACCATGCATGAGCCCTTGCCCAGTGACATATGCCGGGTAACAATAGGCTTACGCCGCGCAGCACAATGATCACAAAAATAACGCTGGTTGACGCTCAGCAAATGCTCACATCCAAAGCAAAGCGATGGAAAGAGTGTTTCTTTAATTGCTTTGAGTAAAGCTAAGCCAGGAGCACGCACACATCACTCTTCTGTAAATGAACGCAAAAATATAAGCCCAGCGCAGACGGAGATAAAAACATCTGCAAGATTAAAAACAGGCATACTCCACGCGCCATAATGCAGATGAATAAAGTCAATCACAGCACCAATTGTTATACGGTCGTACATATTTGAAAGAGCCGCAGAAATGAGCATAAGCTCAAAGTAAACAGTGCGGCCCGTAAGCGCACGCTTAAGCGTGTAAAAGCCAAAAAATAAAAGTACCCCGCTTATAAGCCCAATAAGCATATAAAACTGGGCTGCTGTGTGCGCAGCTAAAAGACTCCAACTAACGCCATGATTAAACGTGAGAACAAACTCACACCAGCTAAAAACTCTAACCGAAAGAGCCGTCAGCTCATCAAGCGCTATGCCCTTTGTGTACTGATCTACAAGAAAAGGCCCAAGAATTGATGTTAAAAAAAGCAATAGTCGGGTTAGGAGCATCATGCGCGCACCTGCATTCCTGCATCAGTTAAACATGAGATCGCGCGCTTAAGCACAGTCTCAAGCTCATCTTTATCAAGCGTTTTAGTATGATCAGAAAGCCACATACGCATCGTAAGAGAGCGCTTATCAACCCACTCGTCTTTTTCAAAAAAGTCGACTAATTCAACGCGGTAAATAGACGGGCTGACTGCTTGCAACATGTCAGATACACGCTCAACGGTTGTAGAGCGCGGAACAAACGCGCTGATATCAAGGTAGGTATCTTGAAATTTTGATATATGCGCAAAACGATGACTTGGAGGAGTTTTTCCAAGTAAGAAATCAGCATCGATTTCAAAAATAAATGCTTCAGACGGAACGTTGACACCAAGCTTATCAAGAAACGCACCATTTGCCTTACCAGCGTACCCAATAAGCATATCTGCATAATGGAGTGATGCTGTTTGATACGGCATATACCAAGGCTCGTGCTGCTGGGCCTGCTTCCACGCCACAGCACCGTGGCGAAATCCTTGAGCATGAAGCACATCGTTTACGATAGCTTTATGCTTATAGAAATCAACGCTTGCTCGTTTTTTAAAGAAAATCCCTGCAAGCATTTTACGCTCAACAGCATCTTCACCAGATGGCTGCCAAACTCTACCCAGCTCAAAAAACGCCAGCTCATCGTGCATAACGTGATTATCATGAACGTTTTTCACAAGACCAGGAACCAGTGACGTAATCATACGATACAAGTTCTCTGAGATTGGGTTTTGAAGCTGAACAGCGGTCTGCGGAGCATAATCCAAAACGCGCAAAAAGGATTCGTCGTAAAGCGAATAGTTTTGCTGCTCAATCATACCTGCGCCAAAAGCACACACACGCTTCAGCTGGTGCTCTCGGTCAAGCTCATGGAGCGGATGCGGCATGCGGGCAAGCTGAGGCATTTCGAGTGGTATACGCTCAAATCCGTAGCTTCGAACAACCTCTTCAAGAATATCTTCTTTGATCTTGATATCCTTACTTGATCTAAAGGTCGGCACGGTAATAAGGTACACAATCCCGCCATCTGCGGCTTGAGACGTTAAAACTTTAAACTCAAGGCGCTGCAACAAAGAAACAATTTGATCTGATGAAAGCTGAACACCCATGCGAGATACTAGAAAATCATGGGTAACTTCAAGCACGAGATGTTGAGCTTGGCTGCCAACAGAAATGATTTCATCTGCATGAGAAAATTCAAAACCCTTTTCTTTAAGCAGCTGAATAAAGCGCATAATAGCAACGGGAGGAAGATTTCGATCAAGCGTTTTTTCAAAACGGGTTGATGAATCAGTCCGCGTCTTATGTCGCTGAGCGCTGCGGCGAACAGAGCCTGCATCAAATGTTGCTGCTTCAAAAAAAATTCGTTCTGTCGCTGCACTTACACCACTATCAGCGCCACCCCTGACCCCTGCAAGGCACAATGGCCTTGAAGCATCTGCAATTACCATATCCTGTGAGCTTAAGGTTATGCTCTCATCATAAAGCAAATCCATGCGTTCATCAGGTGCTGCCATACGAATCGTAATCGCACTGTTTTTAATAGTGTCAGCATCATACGCATGAACAGGCTGCCCCCAATCATTCATCAAATAATTGGTCATATCAACAAGCCCGCTAATAGGCCTGTTTCCTATTTTAAGCAATCTGCTTGTAACCAGTAGATCCGCTGGGCGCTGCGCTATAGCGTCAAAATAAAGCCCAGTAAATCTAAAGCACGCTTGTGGAACGGTATTATGAACTGAAACCTTATTGGTCTGAGAGCCTTTTATAGCTGAAACTTCATGGAGTACTGGAAGTTTAGTGATGAGCGCTTCCTCTGGCTTAAGACTAAGGCCCAAATACGCTGCTATTTCACGCGCAAAGCCACGATGACTCCACATGTCTGGACGATGGGTAATCGACTTATTATCAACATCAAGAATTACATCGTCAGCTTCAAATGAGCTACGCCATGTTAGCATTTGATCATCTGCTGCATAAACAGGTGGAATAATACCCTCTTTATCAACATCAAAATCAAGCATGATCGCAAAGCGGTAACCTTTATCTGTTTTGCGAATCAGAAATGCTTCATGAGCTGATTTTTGATTATGCATATCAAGCACTGCCTTGGTAAAAGGCACCTGCACATCTGCTTTAAGCTCAGGAACACTTAATGTAACAACTGCATCAGTAATAGCTTTAATTCTACCAAGAAAAAAGCTGCTAAGATCCCATGAAAGCTTACAAACACCATCAATCTCAGCTACCTTCTTGTTGAATTCAACAACAATATGCTGAGCATCATGGTCTTGATAACGTGCATCGATATGGTCAAAAATCCATCTGAGCGAAAGTTTCATAAAGGCATCCAGAACTATTTTACTGCAAGCAAAGAGCTTACAGTCTTGGTTTCAATACCAAAAATTTAAACATAAACGAAAGTGTGCCGTAAAGCGGCACAAACGTCAAATTCAAGCACTCAGATGCGTGATTTAAGAGGAATGAGAGGTGCTCGTTCTATGGGCATAACATGACGCACAAAACGGCCTCAGCAAACCAGTTGAAAGCCTAAGCCTATGAACAGTCTCAGAATGCCTGATTACTTGGTGGCACCCATGGCAACGGCGACTCGCATCAAAAAGCTCAGGTCTGAAAGTATGTAAAAAACCAAGAATAGCGGCAATTGAAGCATGATGCGCATTGTGCGGCGTACAAAAACATAAAAACAAACAGTAGATATAGATTTTTAACATTAAAAAGCCCCCCGTAAAAAATCTTTGTTACTGCGAGAGGTAACACGCTGAACCACCCAAATGCTACCTTTTGTAGAAACGTGATGCAGTATTTGCTTGATTAAAAAACAAAAACAAGCAAATCATCTTTAATGTGGGTACTTGCCTTACACAGACAAAATGAAGGACTTTAATGATCAGAACATATCAAGCCCGCTGGTTGTTTTTATTCCTTTTTAGCTGCGGGTGCTATGGCGGAGCAATTCCAGCGGCAAGCACAACTGCTGCTCCTGCAGAAAGTTCATATGATGATGATGACGACAATCTTTTCTGGCAGATACTTCAAGAAATATTGAAAAAACCTGAAGAGCCATTTAAAAAAAGTGTAGAAAGGCCTCCTAGTTCAACAGGAGCAACGATTGCATCAGTGACACAAAACATACTTGGGTCACTCTTTTCAACTATGGCGAGACGAGAAGTCTCTGCTGATCACGCTGCTGAAGCATCTGCAGACGATAGCCCCCGAGCGCATGGTGGAGCTGGGCATGATGACGCTCCGGTGGGAGTGGCATTACCAGCAGCCCCAATCACTGACTTTTTATTTGGTCAGGACCAAGTAGGAATGTATGATTTTATGATCATTCCCTTCACGTACGATGATGAAATAAAACAGTACGTACTCCTGATGGGTGCTTGCACACGAGGACTCGAGCTAAACGCCTGCATGTATGATCAAAGCAACCAATCAAGTGCTTTACACAGACAACTGGCAATGCTGATGGATATCTCTTTACGATACAAAGAAGCTCTTGCAGCCAAAATCGATGTAATACCTGAGGATAGTCGCGACTTTCAAAAAACACGTGACACCTGCGAGCTTGAGATTATTAGCTATTTTTGGAAAAAGTTCGGTAGGATTTTTGAAAAAAGTCATGTAGAAATCTTTAAAAATATTATGCCGCAGCGAAGCATATTTAAAACGCATATCCTGGAGCGGGAAGGTGATGTTCCGTTATGCGTGGTCTTTTTGCCGTTTAGCCGGGTTGGCATCGCTGTTTGCAAAGATAGAATACCTTTTTCTAGCACACTTTACCCACAACGAGACACCTGCAGAGAGGCGTTAATGAGGGCATATTACGATTATTTTGGCAGATCTACATACACATTAAAAAGCAGCGATGACCCTGTGCCTTTTGAGGATTGCATGTGGGTAACTGTTGCCGCATGCAGAAACGCACCCGTCATCCTACACCACCACAGAGAATACACAGTTAATCGGCTCGTAAGAGAGGCTTTGGTAAAAATCTTCCCATAACAAGGAATTGTTTAATATGTGGTATGTTTTTGTAGTTTAAGCTAATCTGTACGTTAATAAAATTACTTAAAAAGTCATCTGGATCAAAATAGCTGGATTTTCTTATGCTTAAAATTCTTCTTGTTATGCTCGCTTCTTTTTTGATGATTCCAAACACAACCATGACAGCATCAAAAAAAAGTAAAAAGACGCGCCATGTTAAATTTGATGCCAACACAAAAGAATTTTTTGACTATAAAACTACAGGGCTGAATGCTTTTGATGGTATGCGTTTTAGCGCAATACAAAAAAACATGTGTCTTGATGGTGGTGGTTCAGATCATGAGTTTTTCCACGTAGCAATACCGTACAAAATTGAAGACAAAAAAATACAATTCGGTTGTTTTACATTGCCTGATCCAACCAAAAACAAATCACGATTTATTAGAATCGATACAAAAGACCGCTTAAAAGAGGTGATTGATTTTCACGACAAAATAGGCTTTTTAAGAACTTACGCAACCAGCGAATATGAAAGCTTTTTCAGTATACTTTTTGAGGAAGTTACGCGTCAGATTGGTGGCTGGGGTAAAAAGCTTTCTCGCTACAAACAGTACTCACGATGGTTTCCGCATGGTGTGCGCGAGGGTATTATCGCTCATGCGGGGGCAACAATATTTGTTTATTTTCTGAATTTCACGATGACTCCACTGAGCAAAACGGCTGAAACACAGTTTTCATTTTTTGATTTTGATGACGCACCAAGTGAAATGTCGTGGATAATTTCTAGGCTTTTTGAAGATGAAGCGGCTGCAGTAAACTTTCTCAGCAACTAGCAGCCACTCATTGTATTAATCTTAATTACTTAGTTGTTTTACTTTTTGCTTCAAGCATTTTTTGAAGCCCAAGCACTTGATCACGTAGGCTAATAGCTTTTTCAAAATCAAGCTCTTCTGCAGCTGTCTGCATCTGAATTTGTAGCTCTTGAATAAGCGACTCAAGCTGAGCTTTGTCTTTAGCTTTTGCTTTTTCAAGCTTGGCAGCACCTTTTGACGCTTTAGCAATCGCGTCTTGAAGGTTTGTGATTGTTTTTGTCACGTCACGTCGAACGCTTTGAGGTGTAATTCCATGCTCTTTGTTATAAGCGATCTGGTGATTGCGGCGGCGATCAGTTTCATCCATAGCTTCTTGCATAGAGTCGGTTATCTCATCAGCGTACATTAAAACCTTGCTCTCTGTATTTCGCGCGGCACGGCCAATAGTCTGAATAAGAGAACGTGTATCACGTAAAAAACCAGCAATATCTGCGTCAAGGATTGCAACAAGCGCAACCTCAGGAAGATCAAGACCCTCTCTGAGCAAGTTAATTCCCACCAAGCAATCAAAAACGCCTAAACGTAATTTATGCAAAAGCTCTGTTCTCTGGGGAGTTTTAATCTCGCTATGCATGTAACAGACTTTTATCTTTTTATCTTCAAGATAATCAGCAAGCTCTTCTGCTGCCTTTTTTGTCAGGACAGTAACAAGAGTTCTAAATCCTCTGGCTGTTGTATCTTTAATCTGCTCGAGCAAATGGTCAAGCTGGCCGGTACGCGGCACAACTTCAATGACAGGATCAACGATACCTGTTGGTCGTGCAATTTGTTCTACCACTTGATCAGCGTGTGTAAGCTCATATTCACCGGGTGTTGCTGACACAAAAACTACGTTTTCAAAATAGCGCTCAATTTCTTCAAACTTGAGTGGGCGATTGTCATACGCTGCCTGAAGCCTAAAACCAAAATCAATCAGCGCCTTTTTGCGCGCACGGTCACCATTATACATTGCGCGAAGCTGCGGCAAGGTAATATGCGACTCATCGATGATAAGCAAAAAACCCTTATCCATAAAGTCAAACAGTGCGCTTGGCTTTTCGCCGGGCAGGCGGCCATCAAAATAGCGTGAGTAGTTTTCAACCCCAGAGCAGAAACCGGTTTCTCTAAGCATATCAATATCATGATTAGTACGCGTAAGAAGGCGCTCTTTATAAAGCAGATTTGTCATGGCTTCTGCTTCATGCTCAAGATCGTTTTTGATGCGTCCGATAGCAGCATCACGCTTGTCTTGCGTTGTCACAAAATGCTTTGCAGGGAAAATAAGCATCTCATCGACTTCTTTAAGCACCTTGTGCTGCTGTTTATCTACAAGCTCCATAAGTTCAATTTCATCTCCAAAAAGCTCAATTCGAAGATTCTCTCGAAGGTATGGAAGATTAATTGTTATGGAGTTACCCATTACCTTAAAACAGCCTGAGTCAAGCTGCATATCATTGCGCTTGTACTGAATATAGATAAGGCGCTCAAGAAGCTCTTTTCTTGTAATTTTTTGGCCAGTAGAAAGCTGAATTGTAAGATTGCGATAGTCTGTTGGATCACCAAGCGAATAAATCGCCGAAACAGACGCTACAACGATAACATCATTTCGGTTAATCATTGAGGCGGTTGCTTCAACACGCAGTCGCTCGATTTCACTATTAATTTTCGTCTCTTTGGGGATATAAATATCTTGTGCAGGAAGGTATGATTCTGGCTGGTAGTAATCATAGTAGCTCACAAAATAACAAACCTTGTTCTCAGGAAAGAATAAGCTGAACTCTTCGTACAGCTGGGCAGCCAAGGTCTTGTTTGGAGAAAGGATGATAACGGGCTTTTGATGCTTTGCAATAAGGTTTGCTAGTGTAAATGTTTTACCAGAGCCAGTAACTCCAAGAAGCACTGATTTGCAGGGCCTTTTTTGAGCAAGTTGCTCAATTGCACGTGGTTGATCACCACCGGGCTGAAACGGAGACGTCAGCTTAAAAAGATTTTTTTGCTGTTTCATAGCACCCCACATCCTCATGATTTAAAGTTATCCCAAGACCAAGGAGTGTATCACAAGCAGCTGTTATCGAAAAATCTGTGTAAATAAATGCAAAAAGCCTCCTGGTTTCAGGAGGCTTTTTAGTTCTTAAGTGGCGGGGCTGACGGGACTCGAACCCGCGACCTTCCGCGTGACAGGCGGACGCTCTAACCAACTGAGCTACAGCCCCTTCTCTGGCTTGCGCCGAAAAGAGATGGGTAACAGTGTGACAAAAATTCGGTTTTTTGCAAGTAAAATTCTCTAGATTGTATCAACAAATAACGGCTTATACCCATATGCCTGAAGCAAAACCATTACCTGGTCGATAGTTTTACCGCTTAGAAGCCCACCCGCAATACGACTATCTTGTGTGATATCAGCAAGACAAAAGTCAGGCATTTTAAAAGCATCAAATGACGCTTGGCTCGCAAACTCAGCCTCACATAAAACAAGTCCTGTATGCTCTTCCTGAAAAACATCAATCTCCAGAACAAGCCCTTGGTATGGATATTTGTATCGTCTCTTTGCAATCCGCTTTGAAGGAAGCTGCGCAAAAAAATTAAATTCTTGTGCAGACAGCGGTGTATTGTACTCATAAAGCTTTGATAGATCATGATCATCTGCAGCTACTTTTTTAGTCAGTTCATAAACACCGTCTTTTGAGCGAAGGCGCATGCAGGGGTGCTCTTCTTCTGCTGGGATGTATAAATCAATAATCACAGAGCTTTCACATAAGGCAAGCCCATCTGGGATCTGCTTTAGGAGATAGGTTTTTTCTTGTTCAAGAACCATCTAAAGCCCCTTACTTAAAATATCTTGTACACAAGTGATAATCCCTGTTGCATCAATACCAGCTGCGGCAATAAGCTCTTCTGGCTTTCCTGAGCGCCATACATCTTTAATCCCATGAATATGAACGGCTACCCCATGTGGTGAAAGCGCAGCGGCAACAGCTTCTCCAAGCCCACCTTGAACATAATGATCTTCAACGGTGAGAACTTTCTTGCCCGCTTTGGTAGCAGCATCAAGAATAGTTTTATGATCAAGTGGCTTGACTGAATATGCATCGATTACAGTGCACCCGATTCCCTTTTCATCAAGAACAGCTGCAGCTTTAAGCGCCTCGTGAAGAGTGATTCCAGCAGCTACAATAACCAGCTTATCAGCGACACCTTGCCTCAAGACACGTGACCCACCAATAACAAATGCATCGTTTTGTGAATAGACTGTTGGCAACGCAGCTCGCGTTGTACGCAGGTAGGAGATGCCTGCACTATGCTGGGCCATAAGCACCGTAAGCTTATACGCGCTCACACCGTCAGCAGGATAAAGGACAACACTGCCTGGAATCGCTCTCATGATTGATATGTCTTCAAGGCCCATTTGAGACGGACCATCCTCACCGATTGAAACGCCTGCGTGGCTACCAAAAATTCTCAGGGGGACTCGTCCAATCGCAGCCATACGAATCTGGTCATATGCACGCGAAATAAAAGCGCCAAATGACCCAGAGAACGCTATGCTTCCGCGCTGAGTTAGGCCTGTTGCTACGCTAACCATCGCTTGTTCTGCTATATAACACTGAATAAATTGATCAGGTGCTACATCTTCAAGAAGCTGAGTGTATGTTGAATTTTTAACATCAGCATCAACCGCCATGATGCGTTTATCATCAGACATATCGACCAGCGCATCACCAAATGCTTTGCGTGGGGCATAAGATTTTGATTGAGCAATTATACCAAGAGCTTTGTCTGTGCAGTGCACAGGAAGGCTCGCGTCCGCACCATGTTGTACAAGATCATCATGTGGAAGCTTGTATTTAAGAGCATTAAGCGCCTTAGGATCAACGACTCCGCCAAGCTGGGTGATAACTTCTGGAAGCTCTGATTGCGTAAATGGTTTGCCATGAAAACCAAGCTTATTTGCACATGTAAGGCCTGCTCCTTTAAATGTTTTAAGCAAGATCATAAATGGCTTAGTTGCACCTTGAGCGCGATCAAAGGCATCACTAATTTGCGCAAGGTCATGCCCATCGATAACTACAGACTCCCAGCCAAAAGCATCAAACCGTGATGCCGTTTGAGCAACATCATGATCTGCTGCCACACCATCTGACTGCCCTAATCTGTTGCAATCAACAAGAGCGATTATATTATTGAGCTTGTAATGTGATGCTAAAGAAGCAGCCTCCCAGACTGATCCTTCAGCAATTTCACCATCACCCATCATGACATACGTTTTGTATGAAAGCTTGTGTTTGCGGGCATACAGCGCCATGCCTACACCAACAGCAAGGCCTTGGCCTAATGATCCTGTAGCAGCTTGATTGTGCACAAATCGAGGCGTTGGATGACCTTCAAAATCTGAATTAATGCTGCGCAGCGACATAAGATCTGCATCAGTTATCACACCAAGATTTTTAAGCGCGGCGTAATAAACCGGTACAGCATGACCTTTTGATAAAATAAAACGATCATTATTGTGTGCGTGAGGACGATTGTAATCATAACGCAGTACTTGGCCAAGCAAGACTGCAACAGCATCTGCTGCAGATAGACACGATGTTGGGTGCCCAGAGCCTGCTGAAGTAGTAGATCTAACAGAATCAATACGAATAGCTTGTGCAAATAGTTTAAGCGTATCTAGAGAGCTCACGCGCACCCCTTCTTTGCATTAAATAAAAACTGCTTTTTTATAAACTAATTTCTTGCTCTTGCTGCTGAATACTAATATTTTGCAAATATCGAATAACAATCTGGCTCCAGCTTTCCATGCTTTCATACATAATTTCAAGCTCGCTAAGCGTGCGCATGTAGCCTTCTTTATGCTCATCTTTAATACTGATATGATCGTTACTGCCAAGAAGCAAAAAGACAAATCCTATGTGCACTTTGCCAACATCGTTACTATCATCGTTGATCATGCCAAGAGGAATAACGCGCAGCGTTCCCTCGTACTCAACTTCTTCATGAAATTCACGCATTGCCCAGCCTGGAAGCCCCGCTGCTTGCAGATCTTCCTCTCGCACATGCCCACCGATGCCTAAGCTGTATTTGCTTGCAAGGCGTTTTTCGCTGGCATTATCACGGCGCTTCATAACAAAATAGCTGTCATGATGCTTAAAAAGCATGTAGGGAATAATTTGTTTGTAAGCAGTATTCTCTTCCATCTCGCTGCGCCACAAAAATTCTTTGTGCTCGTTGATTCTTTTTTCAATGTCAGCAAATTGGCTAATTGCTTTAAACCCTTGAAAATCATCACCCTGAAAAAGCAATTCGCGCTTCACTACTAAAATTTTTTCGTCGGCCATGATTCATCCTTTCATGTCTTAAAAAGAGCTGGGCCAGTATAGCACTGGCAATAAAAAAATCCCCCACGATAATCGTGAGGGATCAATTTAATTATCGCTTGTTACCGAAAGTCAGCGATGAAGCTGCCCCAGTTTGTATCTTGTGCAAAAAGCGTATCAGCATAGGTTGAATCTGCCACTCCACGAGGGAAATAAACAGACATCCCACTAGCCTTAGCATAATAACGTCCAACCACATTAGCAGTAACAGCATCCTTAGCTGCAACAGTAGCAAGAGATGCACGCTGTTTAACAAGCGCAGCTGCGTCTTTTATTGTTCTAGTAAGCGGTCGAGCACCTGTGATTTTTATAGTTGTTTTTGTAAATGTATTCGTTGCTTCAATTAGGCGCGTATAGAAAGAAACAAGATCAACATATGATGGTATTTCAAAACTTAGGGTTTTGCTGCGCGCATCACGCACCATTGCAAGTGTACGAACATTGTCTAACGCTTTCATGGCGTATATAGCATCAACAAGGGCATCATTTGCATCAACAACATTTTGCAGCTTAGAAAGATCCATTGATGATTGAGTAATACTTGGATCGTTAATTCTTCTGTAGAAATCACCATATGCTTTAACAATAGCGCCTGCAAAATCTTTAGCGCTCATTGTTGGGCGCGCGCAAAGAGCAGTCAGCAAGCCTGAGTAATTCCAGCCTTGACCCGGCTCAAGAGCCTCTGACCCAACCAAATAATTTACGCTTTGTTTGATTTGATAGCCAACTTCAAGCATTGCCATGAGGCATGCATCCATACCAACAACATCAACATTCTGTCCCAAAATGGTTTTGACTTGAGCAAATGCTCGCGCCATCTCTTGGTTGTTCATGAATGTGCCCTGCGAATCATCATACAAAATCCCGCGCTCTTTTAGTGCGCTTGATGAAGGTTTTGATGACATACCAGGCACCTGGAGCCACTGAGTACTTAGTTTTACCGCAAGGTCTTGTGGCGTTAGGTTCGAGCGATCAAGAATCCCATTACCATGGTTCCAAAGTGTTACACACCACTTTTTTGCATCGTAATTTGTCTTTGCCCAGCTCATCATATCAATAATTTCATCAGCTGGATTTTGTCCCATTTCAACAGAAAGAGATCCCACATCAATGCGGCCACCTTTAACAATTTTATAGCGCCAGGTCTTATTGTTTCTTGGCTGATCCCATTGCACAAGAACATTAACACTTGATGGGATAGTCACCCTTTGCATGTCAGAAATATTATAAACTGCGAAATCTGCAAGATTGTTGTCTGCTTGTATGTACGTTATAAACGTCCACTCAGCAAGAGCTTTAGAGCCTGATTTTTTAGGTTGAACAAGAACAGATTTTTTGCCCGCGGGCGGGGTAGGTGTTGCTGCTTTTACGCCAAACGAAGCCAGCAGGAAAGCTCCTGCAAACATAAAGGCTTTTGTCGTCCGTAGGGTAACCATAAAGGATCTCCTTAATTAGAAGAGAAGTTGGAATTAATGCACACCCTACACGCTAAAGCAAAAGAGATCTGTTTGAGGAGAATCCAATAAAAGCTCTCATATAAAGAACCGCGTACTGAATAAATTTAAAATCACTACTCAACAATAAACGTCACAAAAGCTTTTCAGCATGAAATAAAAGCAAGTCAAAGCAGTTGCCATTGATTCTGATTGAAAGCATTTTCGCTCTGAATTTGGCATAAAAATGCGGATCTATCATAAAAATGATTGATTGGAAGAGCGCTCGCTAAAATTGATAAAAAAGGGTAGAATTATCCGATCTTTTATAAAAACTCTATTTAGGTGAGGACAAGACCGTGACGAGACTTGAGAATCTTATAGCACAAACTGCTTATCTTATGGAACGCCAAAAACAAGCAAACACAGACTGCGCTGCACTGTTTGCTGATGTTCTTGCTGTCACAACAGAAAAAATTGCAACAGTAAAAAATGATCCTGAAGAACTTGATGCACTCAAGCATATTCATGAGCTCATTTCTACTCAAGCAAAACAATTAACTATTGAAGCCTCATCTGATGTTGAGTTTTTGGAAGAACAACTTGAAGGTCTTAAAAAGATCCAAGAAGTCAAAGACCCTAAAGCAGCAGCTGAAATGCTAGCAATGGTTATTGACGCAGATGAAGAAATTAAAGAATTTGAAACATTCAAAGAAGAAGTTGATCAAGAAGCAAACGCATCACGCCTAAGCTTGATGACCATGATCAACGATATTAAGAACGCAATCTCAGAAGGTAGCGGCAAAGATGTTGCTATGTATCTTGAGTCCGTTATGGATCTTAATGATGATGCAATGGACGAAGACGATGAGTTTGATGACATCGATGAAGATGAAGACGAACTTCGTGATTGCACTTGTGGCAAAAATCCTGGGGGCAAATGCCTCTGCGCTACAACAGATGATGGTTGTGGTAGCTGCTCAGGTTGTGGCACAGAAGAAGGTGGCTGTGGTACTGATTCTGTCGATCTTTTCGGCAGCTTGAAAGACTACGAAAAATCTTTCTTCGATAAAACTGATGATTCAGAAAATCAGACACAACACTAAGCCTTTTGTCACATCAGAAAAATGTTTTGGCAAGGAATGATTGATGACAAATAAAATAAAAAATGTGACAATCACTCCTGGTTGTATTTCGTGTGGTACATGTGAATCTGTGTGCCCTCGAGTCTTCAAGGTTAAAGCCACAGCTGAAGTAATACCAGGATCAGATCCAAATAAAGATGCAGAGCTTGTTCGTGAGGCTGCTGATCTGTGTCCTGTAAGTGTGATAAAAGTAGAGGACGAAGCGTCCTAAGTTAGATTTTAAAGAGGTAGTGTATGGGTAGTTTATTACGTAGCCTGCAGTCGCTTTTTACAAGAGCTCAAACAGAAACTGAGCTCTACCAGAGCATCGCACCTTCGTATGAACAAAATGGCATAATGCTCTACCCAGCACACCTCCTTAAAAAAGCCTATCGCAAGCATCCAAACAAATTGGCACTTATTGCAGGCCAAAAATCTTATACGTATGCAGACGTGTATCTGCAAGCAGTAGAAATTTCGCACAGACTTTTGTTTGATGGCATACAAGAGCGAGATAGAGTTGCGCTTTATTATGAAAACAGCGCGGAATACTATCCTGCTTATTTTGGTATCTGGCAAACAGGTGCTGTTATTGTTCCAGTAAATACGTTCCTGCACGAAAATGAACTTGCGCACGTGCTTACAGACTGCGAAGCAAAAGCTATTATTGTTTCACCTTCGCTCAAAGCGAAGCTCGCGGCTGTACAAGCACAGCATCCACACCTGAATAATATTCGCATTTATAGCACCGAAATATTTGAGTGGAAGAAACCCTCAGATGAAGACATAAAAGCCCTTGAGGCTTTTGTTCCTGCAAGCCTTGAGCAGAATGAATTATCTGTGCTGCTCTATACCTCAGGAACGACTGGCACGCCAAAGGGTGTCATGCTCTCGGCCCGCAATATCATGACTAATGCACTCCAAAGCACGACACGATTCAAGCTTTATGGACTTGCTGAAAATGAGCGCTTTTTCTGCGTACTTCCACTGTTTCACGTTTTTGCACAAAACGTTTGCCTCTGGATGCCTATGCTTATCGGTGCAACGATTATTCTTGTACCAAAAATTGACAGAAAATTAATTCTTGATGGCCTACGTCACAAGCCGACGCTTTTCTTGGGCGTCCCACCTCTTTATGGTCTTCTTTGCCTTATGAAAAATGCACCACTCGAGAGCGTAAAGCTTTTTGTTTCTGGTGCCGACATGCTGCCAGATAAAATTAGAATGGGTTTTGCCTTTATCTATGGCCGCCGTATTTGTGCTGGTTATGGTCTTTCAGAAGCATCACCTGTTGTTTCTGTTGATCAAGAAAACAAGGCTCGCGCTACCTATGAAGTTGGCAAACCTGTTGTTGGGCTGACATGCCAAATTCGTGATGAGCACGGTCAGATACTCAAAGCAAATGAGATCGGCGACCTGTGGATTAAAGGTGACAATATTATGATTGGGTACTACAAAGCACCCGAAGCAACAGCAAAAATCCTTCAGGATGGCTGGCTTAATACAGGCGACCTTGCAAGCATAGATGTAGACGGAAATCTTGCTATTCGTGGACGAATGAAAGATATAATAATCCACAAAGGATTTAATATTTATCCCGCGGAAGTTGAGAACGTGCTTATGATGCACCCTGCTGTAATGAGAGCAGCCGTTGTCGGCCTTGATGAAGACCTTTCAGGCCAAGTTCCAGTTGCTTATGTTGCAGTTCGCCAAAAAGATGAAACACTTGAGCATGTCCTTAAATCACTTTGCAGCAGCAATCTCGCATCCTACAAAGTTCCCCGCCAGATTATCTGCCTAGATGAGCTTCCGACAAATGCTACGGGTAAAATTGATAAGAAAAAACTTGTACAGTTACACAACGCGTAACAACGCCGATTCGACCAAGGAGTCATTTCTATGTCTTTGCTGACGCAGATAGTGCTTTTCATCGTAGCCTTGATGTTTGCTGCGCTTTTTGCATTTCTTGAAACTGCATTTACCGCACTCCGTCTCTTTAAACTCAAAGAGCTCGCGCTTTCTGTTTCAAAATATCAAGCACTCTTTGCTTCCTGGGAAAAAAATCCCCAACGTATTTTGATCACAATCTTGATTGCAAATAACTTTGCACACGTGCTTGCCTCTGTTTTGATTTCAGGGATCATGGAACACTACCTTGGACCATGGGGACTTGCAATCGGAATAGGACTTGCAACAATCATGATCTTAATTTTTGGCGAAATCATTCCCAAAAGTTTTGCTAAAACGCACCACGAAAAGCTCTTTGCTTCATTCTTGTGGCTTATTAATATCCTGTATAAAGTTGAATACCCATTTGTAACTATCCTACTGCGCATAGCAGACTATTTCTTTAAGCACGTAGGTGGTACACATGTCCTTGAAAAACAGGATGTTGTGTCTGAAAAAGAAATTGAATTCTTGATTGATTACAGCGATGAAAAAGGGTTGATGGAAGCAGAAAAAACAGAGATGCTTCAAAACGTTTTCAGCCTAGGCCAAACGCATGTTCGTGAAATTATGATTCCTAAAGCAGACATGACGCTTTTGAGCCTTAATTCGACTATCAAAGAAGCTGCTGAGCTGTTTTTCAAATCACGCTATTCTCGTGTACCTGTTTTTGATCAAGATGATGATAATTTAATTGGTGTAATTCATCAAAAAGATGTCTTTGATCAAATGGTACAAAATCAGAATAAAGGTCTTAAAGATATTATTAGGCCTGTTTTGTTTGTCCCTGACACACAAAAAACAAACCAGTTGCTGAGTGACTTCTTAAAGAAGCAAATGCACATGGCTATTATTCTTGATGAGTATGGCAGCGTCATCGGGCTCGTAACGCTTGAAGATATTATCGAAGAAATCGTTGGTGAAATCGCTGACGAACATGAAAAGAACGATCCCGATATTATCCAGCTCGAGCGCGGCGGATGGCTTATCGATGCATCAACAAGCCTTGAAAAAGTTGAAGACCTCCTGAACATTAAAATAATAACTGAGTCTTCGATTTCTCTTGGTGGATTCCTTGCAGAACGCCTGCAGCACGTACCAAAAAAAGGTGAGCGCGTGCTTTATGAGGGCTACTACTTCCAAGTACAACAAGCAAGCTCTCGTCGTGTTCAGCAAGTACTTGTATTCCTTGCTCAAGAAGCAGATGAGAATGCAGCACTCGAAGCCAAAAATGACGATTAAAGAACCTCTTCTAAATACCTTGTAATACAAAAGCCAACGTAGCATGCGTTGGCTTTTTCTTTTTGCATGATAAGATAGCTTCACAAAGGATGTGCACTGCACGAGTAATGAAGTTATTTTTCTCGCAAAAGGAAGGTTCTAATGAAGCTTAATATCAAGCTATTAGCGCTATCACTTACCACATGTGTAGGGATGGCTTATGCTAAAAAAATTGTTCATGAAGCTGAAGTTTTCGGCAAATGGCATGCATGGCAGCAAATTGTCGAAGATGTAAATCTAAAAGCACTTGCAAGCAACATAGATGAAGAAGCCCTTGCCTTAATCAAAAGCACATATGAAGAAAACATAGCTGTTTTTGGTGGAGCGAGAAACTTCCTTCATGCCGCTACAGCAGGTCGCATTGGTGCTAATGGCTATTTCCTTCGCCCACCAGTTGATCCTCAAATGAAACGTAATTTTGAAGTCCTTCATCAGCTAGTTGAAGAAAACACTTCTGAATTCGTTAATGTACTTGCAAAAAGCGGACTTGCAGGCAAAACAATTAATGCCGAAGACGAAGGCAAAAACTACGATCAGGTAATCGCAAAATACAAAGCGCTTTCACATATGCTTTTCCCTGTAGCAGATGAGTTTAAGAGAGATGAAACACAGATTGCATTTGCAAACAGATTAGTAGAATACACCCTAGGAGAAAGCACATTTCCACACTATCAATCATTACTTTCACACTACGAAGAGCACCCAACAGTACGATTTATACATACTGTTATGTGGAATGCACTCGTTGGATTTGGGTGGAAGCACTGGCATAGTGATTGCATAAAAGCACTCTCTGCTGAAACAAAAGCAGGCAAAGAGATTGTCTATATTGCTGGAGGCACTGACTTCTACCAGCTGATGCGCAAAGATATCGGCATTTACTCAATGACAATTATTGATCCATTCCTACCAACACAGGCACGCTACTATTCAGAGGGCTGGCAATTTTTAATCGATGGTGAAGTAGCTGGCGGCGGGCTTGAAGATGAAATTAGATTTGGTCCAGGTTTTGATAGCATTAAACTAGTACGTACAAGCCACAAATCATCTGATTCTTTCTCACTCAAAATGTCTAATAACCAAATTGGTCAGTTCAAGAAAACTGAAACGATTTGGACCGTAGTAAGCAGACATGGGCAAAAGCTTGGTGAAATCAAAATTCTTCGTCGCCCTGTTACTCAAGAAGATTTTGCATTTGATGAACACAAAGTACTTTTAAGCTCATATGATGAAGCGGCATACATTGCTCTTCCTGAAAATCTTGCTGGATGGGGTATCGACCCACTGGTGCTTGACAACAGAGCCCAAATTCTTGTTAAGCAGCTGCGTAAGCCTATGACAAAACAAATGCTTATCAATCTACGTGTTGCTGGAATGATAAACTTTTCTGACGTCAAGTTCATCAATTTTGCATCAGACCCAACGTAATAATCATGATGCAAAAGAGTTCACAATACGGCTTTAGAAAGTAAGGATTTTTATGACATTTAAATTTATAGCACTGAGCCTTGTTGCAGCTATAGCAACACTTAATGCAGAAAATCGTGATGCAAGCGTAGTATTCAAAAAGTGGACAGAGTGGCAACATATTATGCCTAACCACTCAATTAGAAGCCTTACGGAAGTAACGGGCACTCCTGGGTTTGCCCAGCAGTTCAAGCGCCAATACGAATCCTCGATCAAACAGCTTGAGCCCATCATGCCAACACTCAGTGTTATTACGCATGGGAAAGTAGGCCCTTACGGCGCAATTTTCAGAGAAACGCTTGATGAAAACATCGTAAAAAACATTCAATCACTCCAAGAGATGATTGATAACGATATGCCTTCATTCATCCAGTTTCTCAAGGCTTCAAATGTTGTTAGCCCAGAAAACAAATTCGCTGAAGAGTCTGGCAGCGCATCAAATACAACAATAGAAAAATACAACGCGCTGATGAATTTGATTGTATCTCATCCTGATGAAGTTGTTCGCTATGAGATGATATTTGCTGTAGCAAACAAATTCTTTGAGTACTGCTTCTCACCAAAAACATTCCGCGAATTCCAGCAGCTTATTCTGCACAAAGACTACTACCCAATCCCTCGCATGCTCTACTCAGTTGCATGGTTTAATCTTGCTGGTAATGGCTGGAAAAACTGGAGCGCGGCAAGCCTGCAAGAGCTTAATAAACGCGCATCAGAGGGTAAGCGCGTTGTCTATATTGCAGGTGGATCTGACATTCTGCAAATGATTCGTGCTGGTGTGTATAATATCACCAATATCGATCCACAGCTCCCATCACAACCGAAGTATTATACTAATGACTGGGAATACATCCTTAATGGTAATATTGGTGACACTATTACAATCAATCTTTCTGATAAGTTTATTGTCATGGAGCGCACAGGTTTTGAGCTTAATGGAAAAACATTTAAAGCGCGTATTGCAACTGGCGAAGTCATCGAGCTCCCAGAGTCAGTAACAACATGGACACTGAAAGACAAAGACGGTGCTGAGCTTGGTACATACCGCTTAGAGCGACGCTTCTGCACACAAGATGATTTTGCACCAGCGCCAAACAAAACCCTGCTTATGTCATTTAATGAGCTTTATTACATAGCACTACCTGCAGCATTTGGTGGCTGGATGGTAGATCCATCACGCTTTGACGAAAACCTCGATATTGTTATCAAGCAGCTTCATAAGCCTGTAACAAAAGAGATGGTGTACAACATGCGTGTTGCAGCACTGATTAACGCTACAGACTTTAAATACATAGCACTCGGCACATGTATTAATTAACTCCTCAGATGCCAAATAAAAAGCCCCCCTGCAAAACAGGGGGGCTTTTTATTTGCTTTATCTTTGCTTACTCGATCGCGCAAGCAGATGGCACATAAGGCCTACAGCTATTACTCCTATAAAATACCACAGTGCACCTGAGTCAAAAAGACTGTGTGCGCTATTAATAATTAAAAGAGAACAGCTTGCTAAGCTTGCAAATCCAATAATTGAACGCTTCAGAACAAGAAACGAAATAATACTCAAGAGGTATGCTATCAAGGTTCCAAGATCTCCCATCGAGATAAGCCCATAATTTTCTGAGCCTATGGTGATGAAGACACCAACAAGAAGCGCTTGCATAAGCACAGCAACCCAAGGAACTCCTTGAAGGTTTAGCCTTGAGAACTGCTTGTGAAAAATGATACTACGCTCTTGCGCGATAGCGTAAAGATTCCAGTTATTAAAATAATACATCCCATAAAACCCAGCTAAAAACGAGGCTAAAAGACCAAGATTCACAAGCGCGTTTCCGTACACAATCATAGTTTGATTGCTTGTGAGCAGAGGAATAATTGAAAGGAATGGATTATTATCATGTGGACCATGAATTAGGTAGAGCGCCACCTGAAGCACGGTGTATATGCTCACAATCAAAAAGAACGATGTCAAAATAACACGTGAAGCATTTTTCTTAGCATTCTCAAGCTGATCAGCAACTGCACAGCACGCCTCAATACCAACATAGGCAAACAACACAAGTGGAAGCGTAGACATTAATCCGGTAACATCCATGCTGCTCATCGTAACATGAGAAAAGTTTGCAAGAAAGGGCAAAGCCACAAGTACAAGCGCCAGCGGTAATGCTTTAAAAACGGTAAAAAGCATTTGTGCGCGTTCAAAAAATGAAATGTTCATAAGGTTGCACAGCGTGAAGATTACAACCAATATGAGGTCGAACTGTATGATTCCAAGGCCACGCGCCGCAGTCCACTGATTAAAAGATTGTAATGAAAAAAGCTGCGTTGAAAAGGCATGTATAACAGCACCGTTTGCAGCAGCTGTCCCTACAAAATACCCCCACCCACTCATAAAACCCCAAACATCTCCAAGCAGCTTAGAGCTGTAAACATACAACCCTCCTGCGGTTGGATAGAGCGACGCAAGCTGAGCAAGTACAACAACGAGTGGCGCAAGCAGAATACCACACAAAAGCCAGCTAAACGGGGCAAGGGCCCCGCTCAGCATGCTTATTTTTCCTGCATTCATAAAGAATGCGCTGCCTATAACAATATTTATGTTGATTAAAATTGCGACTAAAAACGGAATTTTAGGCTTCATTAAGTGTTAACCTTTTTTTCTCATCGAGAACAGTGCAAGCCCAATAACAAGACCAGCAAGCAGCGGGGTTATGTTCATCAAGCGAGCAGCTGTATCTGCACCAGCAGTTACCCAACTAAAATAAATGATTACAGAACATGTTCCTGCCGCCATAAGCGTAACAAGAATTTGTGCGTAATCTCTGCGAGCAAGATAATGCCGGAACAAAGCAACAAGCGTGAGTACAAACGCGGTTGAAACACCCATATTAGTAAGTGCAAAAGCAACGTTAATATCTGAAATAAGGAAAATCAATCCAACAAGAACAGTCAGATAAACAAAAGCAGCATTTACTGGTCTATCACAGCTGTTTACTGGAAGGAGAAATTTACCACCACAGATTGCTTTCTTTTTAGCAACCATAAAGAGGTTTGAGATGTTTGCAAGGCTGACACCAAAAAGAGAGTTACAGTAGCTGAGAATAATTGCCGCAATAATCCCTTTAGCAATAAACGCTACAATATGTGGCGCAAATCCAAGATGCTGAGGAAATAAAGCTGCACCCTCTTTCATAAGATTCTCAAGTCCCATGATGTGGAGCACGCCAAAATGAAACGCTGTGTAAAGAAGTACAGTTATAAAGAATGCAACAAGCGTTACTCGGCCAACGGCAGATGGACCATCTTTAAGAAGATGCCCTATGCTTGTGCAAGCTTCAAATCCCCAGAATGCAAAGATTGCTGAAGGAATCGTTACGCCAAGGTTGAGGAGATCTGAACTTGTATACGAAATAGATGGGTCAAAATAAAAACCCGCCAGCGCAATACAAAGGAAAAGCGGAACAAGCTTAAGCACAGTAGCAAAGCTTTGAATTCGGCTAATTACAGAAATGCTCATAAGATTAAGCAGCACAAAAAATACTGCTGCACCAAGACGTATCCAAAGTGCGTGAGGAGCTAAACAAGCAATACCTGCTTTTGCAACAAGTGCATCAGAAAGCACAAGTGTTAGCGCGGTCGCTGTACCAATATAGCCGAGAGTATATGACCAGTGGGCAACAAATCCCCAGAACGGGCTAATGCCTTTTGAGCAGTAATTAAAAAAACCACCTTCACCAGGAAACACAAGGGCAGCTTGTGCGATGCTCCACACAACGGGAAATACAAGGAGCCCTACTAATGGCCACGCAAGGAAGCTCACGCTACCAGCAACCCGCGCCATTTGATCAGGAGCGAAAAGAATACCAGCTCCAACGATGATGTTGATGTTCATCAGCACTGCTGACCAGAACGAAATTTTATTACTTGCCATAATACTCCTATTAATTAATGAATTAGGGCATGTTCCGGGGAGTATAACGCCGCAGAAGGCTCTTGGAAAGAGATGGCTGATTAAATCTGCTCTAGCTTGAAAAAAAACCGCACTGTGTTAGCATGGTTTACGTTGTTTAGTCTCTATTTTAACAAGACAAGGAGCTTTGATAGCTATGATTAACTACCGCAAGCCTATGTACCATGCCGCGATGGTTGTTATGATTGCAACACTAGCAGGATGTGACCTTTTCAAAAAAACTGCATCAAGCGAATCATCTGCTGCAAGTGATAAAGCTCAGTCTTCAAGTGCAGTGCTTTGCTCAATTAACGGTGAAGCTGTAATCACACAAGAGGACTTTGCAAAAAACCTCAACCAAATGATCGAAGCAAATCCATACTTCCGTGGCGCAACTGCGGAACAACTTCCAAAAGAGTTGCAGCGCCGCTTCTTTGAGCAGCTTGTAACACAAGCGCTTATTGAAAAACATGCGCTTGCAAAAGGCGTTGATAAGAAAGCTGACTTCGTTAAAACATACGAAGACACACAAAAACTCCTTAAGCGCACCCTGCTGGTTCAAACAGTTGAAAAAGATATCTATGATTCAATCACTGTTGATGAAAAAGAAATCTCAAAATACTTTGATGAAAACAAAGAGCGCTTTGTAAAAACTCCAGGCGGAACGCTGACAATTGGTGTTCGCTTTGAAACTGATTTTGCAGCAGATCTTTTCCTTGGTAAAGTGCGCAACAATATTGATCAATTTGAGAAACTTGCTAAAGAAGAAAAATCTGGGAAATTCAGAGACTTTGGCCGCGTAAGCAAAGAGCCAAATCGCAACATGCAAGTTGATATCGTACCTGGCCCAGTCAAAGATGCTGTAGCAGCACTTAACAAATTCCCAAGCGTTGAAAAAGTTAAAGTAGGCAAAGAAGTTTGGGTAATCAAAGCCTGGGATAAAAAGAATGCAGAAAACTTTACACTCGATGAAGTAAAACAACACATCGAAGGTATGTTAAAAAATAACAAGTTCAGAGATGTTCTTGATAAACAAGTTAAAGACATCAAAGAAGGCTTCAAAGTTGTGATCAACGAAGACTTCTTTAAATCAGCTGAACAACCAGCAACACAAGAAGAAGCAGACGATAAAGAAAATACTGCTTCATCTGCTGCATAACAACTTTGATAAAACAAGCTATACTAAGGGCGAGAATTTTCTCGCCCTTTTTCATGAGGTAGTTTTATATGAAAATCAAAAACGTTTCCTTGTTATCACTATCATGTTTTATTTCGCTTGCAAACTTATGCGCTAGTGGGATGCCGCTTGCAGAAGACACCCCGCCCGCAGCGCTAACAGTAGCGACTGTTATAAAAGAAGAAACCCGCGTAGAAGCTGAAGTTGTAAAAGCAGATCCTAGCGATGAGATCATAAAAGAAACACTTTCTGTGCTTACAGAAAAAACTGTCGTACAGGCTGTTGAAGAAAAAAGAGAAGAGCCAACAGCAAGCGCTCCTGCTGAAATAGCAGAAGAGCCTTCTATGCCGCAGGCTGAAAATGAAGCTCAAACAAATAACCCTGTCCTCGTTGATAAAATTCTCGTGCGGGTAAACGGATCAAATATCTTAATGTCTGATCTTAAAAAACCGCAGATTACTAAATCTGGTGAACCGTATTCGCTCAGCGAATTAATCGATGAAAAGCTTCTTATCGAGCATGCACAAAAACGTGGTTTCACTGTTAATGATGAAATCGTAAACCGCCAAATAGCTGCAGTAAAATCTGAGCATGGACTCCAAGGCATGACTGATTCGCAATTTGAAGACGAGCTAAAAAAACAAGGCTTTACGATCAAAGAATATAGAAACCAACTTGCGATTAATCATTTGACTCAATCAGTGATCAGCGCAGAAGTAAGCGAAAAAATTATTGTAAGCGCACAAGAGGTTGAGCAGTATTACACTGAAAACCCTTCTTACACTAAAGATCAATATAAAATTGTAATATGCACAATCCCCGCAGATCAACTTGAGCAGTCCGCTGCATTTGCAGCAAACAAAGACACTCACTGGGAATCTCTAGGATGGATTGAATCAAAAGATCTTGGTGAGCAATTTGAGGCTATTAAGGACCTTAAAAAAGATCAGATTTCTCCGCCAGTAAAAGCCGCTGATGGATCAATGTTTGTATTTAAATATACTGAACATAAAGAGTCACGACTAAAAACACTTGCTGAACGTTATAGCGCGATCGAACGTCAGCTTCAATCAGAACGTAAGGGTTCAATTGTTACTAACTTCCTTAAGGAGCTTAACGAGCAAGCAACGATTGAACATCTAGCATAAGAATATACAAGCACAAGAGTAAAAGGAGAGATGTGATGGGGAATATTCTTATTGTTATGGGGACGCGACCTGATGTACTTAAGCTTATTCCTGTATACCACGGGCTTAGCGTCCACGGGATTGATCCTGTTGTGTGCACATCGGGTCAGCATCGTGAGCTGCTTGAGGACGCCTTAAGAGATTTTGGCATTCCGGTTCATTACAATCTTAAAGCGCTAGATCACGCATCTACGCTTGCAGAGCTAACGTCATACTGCATTTTGCAGTTTGATCGACTCCTTTCACACCTCAAGCCATCTGCGGTTGTTGTTCAAGGTGATACGGCAACAGCGTATAGCGCTGCTATTAGTGCATTCTATAAGCAAATTCCGATTGTACACGTTGAAGCCGGACTAAGAAGTAATGATATTCATGCCCCGTTTCCAGAAGAATTTTTTAGACGCAGCATAAGCCACATCGCATCACTTCACTGTGCGCCGACAGCACTAAGCGCTTATAACATCATGCGCGAAAACAACGAAGCTGATGTTGTTGTGACTGGAAATACAATCATAGACTCTCTAGAAGCCTGCTTGCAGACTATAAGTACTAATGAAAAAAATCTGAATAACTATAATGTGCTCGTTACTATGCACCGACGAGAATCATTTGATGGTGGTATGCGTACAACATTTGAAACACTCAAAGAAATCAGTGCGCAACACCCACATGTTCGATTCACGCTACCAATGCACCCAAATCCAGAGGTTAAAAAAGCGCTTGAGGAATCAGGGCTCATGCACCATCCATCAATAGAGCTGACACAACCTCTTTCATACAAACCATTTATTGAAACTATGGTCAGCGCAGACCTTATAATGAGCGACTCAGGCGGCGTGCAAGAAGAAGCGGCATATCTTGGTAAAAAGTTGCTCATCATGCGTGATAAAACAGAGCGGCCAGAATGCTTATGGAGCGGCAGCGCTGAGCTTGTTGGCACAAAAAAAGAAGTGATACTTAGTGCATTTAACAACGCGATTAAATCAAAAAAACAGCTTCATCAATCATATGTTTTTGGATACGGAATGTCCGGAAAAAAAATTGCAGAGCAGATTATAAAACGCTATGTTTTGAAACAGCAGCAAATATAAGACTTTCGACATGCTGATTCTTTGTGGAGGAGTAAAGTTATGAAGCGGATTTCTATTGTTGGTCTTGGGTATATTGGGCTGCCAACAGCGATAGTAGCTGCGCAGGCTGGGTATGATGTGTACGGATTTGACACAAATAGCCAACGCGTAAAAAATATTAATGAGGGAAACCCACCCCTATTTGAACCTGAATTAACGGACCGACTTTGGAAAGTGCTTAAAGACGGTAATTTTAAAGCCTTCACTGATCTGCAATACGCAGATTGTTTTGTAATTGCTGTCCCAACACCATTTAAAGAAGACAACAAGGCTGACCTTAGATACGTTTTCCAAGCTGGTGATGCTATTGCAAAACGATTAATGCCAGGAAATCTTGTCATTCTTGAATCAACAGTCCCTGTTGGAACAACTGAACGACTCGCTCAGTTTCTTGAGGAAGCATCTGGACTGAAAATGGGAATTGATTTTTTTATTTCACATTGCCCAGAGCGCGTGCTGCCCGGAAAAATTTTTAAAGAGCTTATTGATAATGATCGTATTATTGGCGGCATATGCCAAGAGTCATGCAGACTGTCACAGCTCTTCTATACGCGCTTTGTAAAAGGCTTTTTGCATGTTACTGATGATAAGTCGGCAGAGATGTGCAAGCTTGTTGAGAATGCATCTCGAGACGTACAAATTGCATTTGCAAATCAAGTTGCTCAAATGTGCAACGAAGCAAATATAGATCCTTACGAGGTAATCGAGCTTGCAAACAAACACCCCCGCGTAAAAATTCTTAATCCGACGTGTGGCGTGGGTGGACATTGCATCGCCGTTGATCCTTGGTTCCTTATTGAGTCGTTCCCTGCAAGCACAAAATTGTTACAAACGGCACGAACCGTTAACGACAATAAGCCAAAACAAATTATCGACCTCGTGCTACAAAAAACAAATATCCTCAAAACCCAAGGAATTAGTAAGCCACGCATTCTTGCGCTCGGCCTTACATTTAAACCTGATGTTGATGATATTCGTAATTCACCGGCACTTGATATCGCTCAAAGTATTAAAAACTCTTTTGAAAACTGTGAGCTACTGGTGTATGAAAAAAATATCACAAAAGAAGCCGTGCACGATGCAGGACTCGAACACGCGCCAGAGCTCAAGCAAGCTACAGCGTGGGCAGATATTGTTCTGGTGCTGGTAAAGCATCGTGAATTCACACTTCTGCACGAAGATTATTTTGAGCGAAAAATCGTTATTGATACCTGCGGATTAATGCACGAAATACAAAATAAACAGTCACGCAATCTCCTTGATGGCGCAACCAAACTTGAAGGCGATTTCTGGAAAAAGAATCTCCAGCAAGCGCACTAAGTTTTTACTTTTTAAAGGGCATCTCATGAAACAGTTGCTTATTAACCGAGGCAAACCCGTCGTCATTGAATCACATATACCCGAGGTTAAAGCACATGAGGTGCTTGTACGTGTTCACTACTCGTGCATTAGCAGCGGCACTGAGATGGCAACAATTAGCAACGCATCACAATCGCTAGCAAGCAAAGCACTGGGCGACCTTAAAAGCGCAACCGAAAAAATGATTGGCGCTGTTAAAGAACATGGGATCTCTGCAACGGTTGCACTAATCGCAGAAAAACATAATCAGCATATGGCGATTGGGTACTCGTGCTCAGGTGAAGTAATTGCAGTAGGGAGCAAGGTTCAACGATTTCATGTTGGTGATTTAGTTGCGTGTGCTGGAGCGGGATTTGCGCACCATGCAACACATATAGCAGTGCCAGAGCTTTTGGTCTGCAAACTCAAAGATGCTACAAAAATTAAACAAGCAAGCATGACAACGATTGCTGCGATTGCGCTGCAAGGCGTAAGGCGCGCTCAGATTGGCCTTGGGGATAAAGTCTGTGTGGTTGGACTTGGGCTCCTTGGGCAACTAACTGCACAACTAGCAGTGAGCGCAGGCGCTGATGTTACAGGTATAGATATTTCTCAAAGCAGGTGCTTGCTTGCAAAAGAGCTAGCTGGAATCAGAGTTATCACAGCAACAGATGATGACCTGATACAAGACAATAACTACTGGACACATTTTCATGGCGCAGACGCAACACTGATTACCGCATCATCAAGCACTCCTGGACTTATAGATCAGGCAATAGCCCTCACACGCAAGCGCGGCAACATCGTAATCGTTGGAGATGTTCCGCTTACATTTAAGCGTGAAGAATTTTATGTTAAAGAACAAAATCTTCTTATTTCATCATCATATGGCCCTGGGCGTTATGATTATCATTATGAACTTGAAGCCAAGGACTATCCATACGCTTTTGTGCGATGGACAGAGCAGCGCAATCTTGAACAATGCGCACAAATGATCGAGACAGGAAAACTTAATGTCGATGCATTAATTGGAAAAACAGTCGCACTTGATGACGCAGAAAAAATATACCAAGACCTTGCATCATCTCAAGCACTCAGCATGGTAATTTCATATGATGCAGCAATAAACAAGCACGCAAGCGCGCACATTAAAAAGCCTTTGCCAGAAACGCTTAATCTTGCTGTTGTTGGCGCTGGAGGATTTTGCAAAACAATGCTGCTTCCTCAATTTGCGCAAGCAGATGGTGCTAATATTAAAATGATTATTGATGCAGATAACGCGGTTGCTCAAACGATTGCAAAAACTTATAGCGCGCATGCTGGCAAAATTTTTGATGAAGCGCTAGTCCAAGACAATATTACAACTGTTGTTATAGCAACACCCCACGCATCTCATGCTGAACAAACGCTTAAGGCCCTACAGGCAGGAAAACATGTTTTTGTTGAGAAGCCATTAGCTGTTACACAAGAAGACTTTAAGCCGCTCCTTAATTACTTACAGAACAATCAAGACGCACCACTCTGCGTTGATTTTAATAGAAGCCATGCACCACTTATTACAGAGATTACAAAGCAGCTTCAGCAACGCACGCAGCCTATGACGATTATGTACCGTATGAATGTTGGATATTTACCTGAGGCTCATTGGAGCCAGCACGAACATCAACGAGGCCGAATTATTGGTGAAGGGTGCCATATTATGCATCTTTTCTGCCATCTCACAAATGCGCGCCCACGGACACTAAGTGCTGTTGCGCACCCAGCAACAAATGGTATGCCGAGCACAGACAATACTATCATCACGGTAAGCATGTCTGATGGCTCTGTATGCACCCTCATCTATACTGCACAAGGAAATAAAGCGGTAGAAAAAGAGTACATGGAGCTCCACTCGCAGGGGCTAAGCTTTGTGCTGCATGATTATAAAACGCTGCATACATATTCAAAAAAAGAAGTTACAAAGCATGCACATTCAAAAGGGCACGCAGAGCTGATCACTGCCGCATGTACATATTTCAGAGGCAAAAGTACTCAACCAATTTCGCTACAACAAATAATTGATGCAACACAGATGAGTATAGCTGCTGACGAGCTTATTCGCAGTGGTGGCGGAATGATAGAATTCTAAGAGCGCTACAGAAATACACATTTAAAAAGCCCTCGGGAAATTCCGAGGGCTTTTTATTTTCAGACTTTAAGTTGCTTCCATAGATCAAGAAACTGCTCAAAAGACATCTGCTGAGCTCTAAGCGCAAGAATATCCTGCTTGCTCTCAAGCTGCTGAGCATAATGCGTGCTGCGCAGATTGTTTTTGATCGTCTGGCGCGGGGACTTGAAGCAAAACTTAACAAATTTCCAAAATTCATCTTCATGAGGAATGGATGGGCCGTCAAATCGAGGCTTGAAATAAAGCAATCTAGAAAAGACTTTAGGCGGTGGGGTAAATGCACCTGGCTCTATTTTTTCCATCAACTCCCAATTAAAATGGTGCTGCAGAAGCATAGATGTTGGGTTATAAGCCTTACCTCGAGTTGCAACAATCTTCTGAGCAACTTCTTCTTGCACCATAATAACACCTTCACTAAACATTTTCTTATGGTCTTTGACCTTGAAAATAATAGGGAAAGTAACCTGATAAGGAAGATTTGCAAGCATTACCCATGGGCCAAGCTCTTCAAGCGGAGTAAAATCCTGCTCAAGGACATTACCAACAACAAGATCAAAGCGCTTGTCGTGTAAATTTTCTTTCAGATAGTCAGCCCACTCCGTATCGATTTCGTAAGCGCGTAGACGGCTACATGATGAAAAATCTAAGATTGCTCGTGACAAATAGCCATCCCCTGGACCAATCTCAAGCACTGGAGTGTCTTTTGAAATGGTAACCTTCTCAACCATATGCATAACGACTGAAGGCTTACGCAGAAAATGCTGCCCAAACATCTTTTTCTTGCGTGGCATGTTATCTTCATGCTCGCTATGTCTTGGTTTATCTGATCTGAAGGGACGATGCTTTGTATAATTTTTCATATAATCGATAGGTAAGCTTGTTTGGCAAATTGACTAAAAGATCAAAATAGTCTACGCTCCAGATTATAAAAGTCAAAGTTCATTGAAATATCTGGGGGCGTATTTGGTCTCGACGTTTTAGTCTGTGGGCTGAGTGCATGCCGAGCTATGATGAAAGGCTCGTTAATCTACTCATCAAACTATAAATGCAAACAGCAACAACGCTGTAGCTTTCGCGTAATCTAGTTTCTAGGTAGCGAATAGCTCTTGATTACGGGTTGTGCCTATCAAATCTGTAAGCTCGTATTAATAAGATAGGACCGCCTGGCAAGACTCTTTTGCAGTGTAGCTGGGTGCGTATCACTGAGCAGGCTCGTACATTTAGGCTCTTCTACTGATGTGTACGCAGTATTTTTAGAAGATAAGCATGTAGTACTTTGCTGGCAGGGTATTACGGACATGGGTTCGACTCCCATCGCCTCCACCAAATTTTTCATAATCTCTTGTTTTCACCCCAAAATCAGCGTGCTTAAAAGTGTGCGACAATAATCAATAAGCGTCGTAGGTCCTACGGCGAAAATTCCTGCATCATGTAAAAATGCATCTTGCGCACTCTCTTCAGTAACTTCAGGCCGCTTCAGCAAAGGTGCATCGGATTTTTTCTCTCTTTTTGGAAGAGCCTCCTCACGCAGTATGCGCAGAAAATCGTTATACACTTCTGCCACGCCGCTACCTCTTCGCGCCCTAACAATGTCTCTCAAAAACCTTCCGTCATACTTGTAAGAAATAATAAAATAACGCAAAAAATCTTTTGTGTAGTTTTTGATAAGAAATCTATTAAGTACTCGTAAGTGCCTTGGCTCGGAAAATGCATATATATAAGGAAGAAACATTATAAAGCTTCCGTCGTCTTGCTTAAGCTGAAGTCGCAGCAACAAGTCTTTAAGATAACGGTGTTCATGCTCTGGTGGTATTTGATCAATAAGTTCAAGCATGAATCCAAAGTCAAAACTGTCTTCCCTGCTTGCATCAAGTAAGCCTTCTATAAAAATACTTGCAGCTGCTGATTCTTCTTTTGAATACGATTCAAGCTGATCATCAGGAAATCGGATAGATTTTTTACGATTCGCATCATAAGAACTTTTATAATAACTATCAAGTAATGGGCCTTTTGCTGCAGGGTATATCGACGAAATAAGCATTATCATGATGAATATATTTTTAATTAAAATCATACAATCTCTAAAAGTAGTAAATGAATTTTTCTAGCACGCAGATGGTACCATGTATACACAAATAAAAAAGCGCCTTACATTGTGTAAAGCGCTTTAAAAAACTAAGAATCAATCTACAAGCTAAATAGGTCTATCAAAAGTAATTTTAATTGGACCAACTTCACCAGTACTGTTTTTATTATGAGCAAGCTCAATAACACGTGCAGGTTTTGCAAACTCAACACCATGCTCTTTAAATGCTTTGATCATCTCTGTTCTGAGTGCAGCAGAAATTTCCCACTGCTCTTTAACACGACGAGCGCTAATAAAAGCACGTACTAAGAAAAAGAGCGCATTCTCCTCTATCTCTTCAAGTCGAGCGACAATCCCTGGAACTTTAAGGATAATAGGGTTTGATTGCACCACCCCAACCAAGATTTTTTTAACTGTATCTGGGTCAGAATTAACATCCACACGAACATTTACCTCAAATCCTACTGCATAGCGCCCGTGCCCCCAGTTGATAATCCACTTCGAAATAAGATCCTTGTTAGGAATAATAACGGAGTGATTTTTTGAGGTTATGACAGTTGTTGAGCGCGCAGAAATTTTATGAACAGTCCCCTGAATGTTATCAATCTGAATGTAGTTTCCGATCTCAATTGGTCGTTCAATTAAAACAAAAAACCCTGAAACAAGGTCTGCGCCAATATCTTTAAGCGCAAAACCAAGCGCGATACCAAAAGACGCACTTACCCAAAAGATAAACTGCTCAAGGTGCATCGCATTCAGACCAAGCAACATAGACACAAACACAATAGTGTAATGGCTAATACGCGATATGGTGTTTTGAGTGCCAGGCTCTGATCGCAAAATATCAAACAGTTTGCTCAAGATAAATCTATACGCTAATGATGAAATCAAAAAGCCTGCAGCAACAAAGGTTCCAAGAATCATAAACTCTACAAAACCAAGCTTGCCGTCTGCGCCAAATCTAATTACCCAGCGCTGAGAGAGCGCATCCCATAGATCTGTTGGCGTATAGTCAAACTGCCAGATATATGACACAGAGAGAATAATGGCAAACATCAGCACGATGAATGAAAATATTACGAAAAAGCCGTAATAAGCTTTTGCATGCTCAAATTTATCTACAAACTCATCTTCATCTTCTTTCATAAACAAGAAGATTGCATACTTCCTAATATAGTAATGCAGCGAAAAGAGCAGATACACTAATGCAACGGTTGATGGAACAGCGAATGCAAGGAACCACGCCATATTCCAATAACCAATATATGAATTAGAGAGAATAAGAAGCGTCATTACGAAGAAAAACACTGGATAATAATGCTTATCAACCTTGCGCTTAAGTGTTAAAAAAGCACCCGACTGCGAAGGCATAAATTTAAGCACATCTTCTTTGCCAAAAAGCAGCGCGATGACAACAAGTAATATCAGTGAATAAGCAGCTACAATAACTGTTGAAAACTCTGTGTGCGCAGTTTCGGTGTAAGTATCAAGCGCGAGTTTGAGCGGCACAAGAATAGATGTTGCATAACAAAAGATTGAGACAAGCACGATAAACTTGTCTTGCAAGCGCTCAGCAAAAAACAGATAGCTCAATCCGGCATTCAGCTCGCGCAGCTGCTTAATAAAGCAGTGTGAAAAATAAAGGAGGAACGGAATCGAGAGTAAATAAAAAACAGTAACACTGTAAGTGCTTAAAATAGGCAGAAGCCCCGCAAAGAAAAATGCACCTTCAAATTTTAATCCCAAGAATATAAAAAACCAGGTGAAAACAAGCGTGTAATGCTGACGCGCAAAATCTAGAAAGGCTATAAAAAGATGCATGTACAGATAGCGCGCGCGCCCTTTGTATCGATCAAGAATAAGCACAATATGGCGCTTAGTTGTATCAATAACAAAACGAAGCCCAATAAAGAATGCCAAGTAAATAATGATCATGAGCACGATCATTACTAAGTCACGCATGCCAAGCTGTTTAATATTATTCAGAATAATACTTGGTCGTATGTGTGAAGGCGTCTCCCAATAAAGCTTCTTAAAAAATGTTTCTGCTTCAATAATAGCGCGCAACAATTCATCAGCTGAGATCGCTTTAGGTGAGCGCTTCCAAATGCTGTATGTCCTGCGCTTGTTCTCAAGATCTTGCATGATGAGCTCATACTGGCTCTTAATACGTTCATGCTGTTTTATTAAATCAGCATTAACTGCAAGATACGCCTGCGTTAGTGAAAGCTGCTTGCTCAAAACAACCATGGACTGCTCAAAGAGCGTTAGTAGCTCTTTGACTGTGCCGTCTTTTCCTTTTAATGCTTGGCTACGTCTGGTGCGGAGTTTTTCAATGTTGTTTTTCATACGATCAAGCGTATGATTTGTCTCAATCAAAGAATTAATTGCTTGGGTACGATTATCACGCACCTCTTTTAATGCGCTCAAAGCAAGATCGCGCTTCATTGAGAACGTATTAAAAAACTCATCTATATTTTCAGCTTCAATGCGAAGGCGATAGCGAACTTCAATAATGTTGTATTGCAGCTCACGCTCAGTCGCTATGGTGTCTGCAAGATCGCGCTTAGCATCAAGAAGCATAATCTCTTTTTCAAGGACCTGATACTTAGCTGCAGCAAGCTTAATTTGAGCTTTAACGGTGTAGACATCAGCCCTGTTATCTATGTTCTCTTTTTTAAGCTGTGCTAGTTTTTCTTTTAAGATATCAAGCTCAACAGCAAACTTCTCTTTCTCGCGCTTTTTTGGCTCTCTAATCTGGTTAATTTGCTCTTTAAGCTCAAGAGCCTTGAGCGCCTGATTCTTCCATTCCTGTTTTGCATTTTCTACATCATTAAAATCAAGAACAAGGCGGCCCTCTATTTTTTCAAGAACAGATTTAAAATCATTAAATCGCTGCTGTTCATATTCAGCAACATCATCCCAATAACGACTTTCAGCATCAAGCTTTTCTGCCAGAATTTTTATAAATTCTATGCTCTCAGAAAGTGCATCAAGCTCTTGTGACAAAATATCTGACTGCTGTTTAACTGTTGATGAGTCATATGAAATAATTTTGTCAGCGCTATCAACATGAGAGACAAGCTTTTCTCGCTCTTTTTGTTTTGATGCCAGCTGCTTTTCGCGTGATAATAGTTTTTCATTAGTCGCGATTTTTTGTTTTCTAATATTTTCACGCTTGAGTTTTGATGCTTCAATTCGCTCTGCTTGTTCAGCAATCTTAATCTGGTTGTCTCTAAAATCTTTCCATGAGTACGCAGGCTTAAGTTCACCCTTAGATGCCTGAAGAAACTCAATAACTTCTGCCTGGAGCTTAAGCCGTGAGGTGATAACCTCAACGTATTCTTTCCAGCTCTCCTGATAATCAATAATGTTTTGCTTACGATCATTAAGAACAGCGATTTTTCTGTTTAAATAATCAAGATCACCTTCTGCTGCATCTTTAAGCTTTGCATGAGTCAAAGATAGCTCATTAGTTATTTGTGTTAAAAGGCGTGAAGCTTTTTTAAGAGCCTCTGACTCGCGCCTTTTAATTTCAGCAAAACTTTTTTCAAGCTCTGCTCGTTGATTTTTTCGTAAATCAACAGTGTTAACAAGCGTAATCCCTACTGTCTTATTTTTCTCAAGAAGTTCCATACCATTTGCTGAGAGAACCATGCAAACAGATACAAGTAATAGGCGTAGCATATTCATTATCAAACCTTATCGCTTGCAGCTTTTTCAAACTGAAGAATCATTTCTAATCGTTTTAAAATATTTGGCTCGTGGGTGCGATTGGATGCATGCTTGAGTCCATAGATTAAGCGAACTCTTTGCATGCAGCGCCAGATCGTGCAAATAAGCCTTGACGAAGTGTATGTTCCCACCCCAAGCAATGTCAACATTAGCTATCATGATATCTTTGACCCCAACAAGCGATGTTTCAAGCTCCTGCGGGGGATAATAACCAGCAACAATTAAAAGCGCACCAACTAATGCTGAACGTAAAATACCAATCTCTTGCTCAAAAAGCTCACGTCGCTGACACATCCCAAGGGCGCCATGCATAAAATCAAACGCTTCGGGGTTGTGCTCACCTACAACAAAAAAATTGTGTGCAAGCTCTAGGAGGTGATGCCAAAAATTAATATCGTCAAGCGTGGTCATAAGGGGCATGATTTCAAGCACTGGGTCTGTTATAAAGAATCCTGATTTATACGGTTTAACTAAGCAATTAATCACAAGACCAGGGCACAAACGAAGATGTCGTGATACACCTGAAACAGAAGAGATAAGCTTGCCATTCTCTTTTGTTAAAATTGATATCTTGCGTGCTGCACCAGGAATAACTTTTAAAACAAGCCCTGAACAACGATTATTCATACCACTCCCCACTGCCTCTTTAAACTCAGGTAATAGTATACAACAGATATCAAATCTTTTTTATTCCGATTCAGTAGATTCCTTGACGCATTTATGTGTATTGATTTTAAATCAGTACATTACAAGAGGCTTTATGAAAAAAAATATATTTTTGATTTGTACCATAATGATGGTTCAAACAATGTGTGCATTTAAAATAGACGGCGTCGGTGCTAAGGTCAAAGAACCACACAAACCTGTTCGCCAATCACTTGATTCTTTTTTCAAGAAAGAACGCTTTTATCTAAATAATATAACTGTATGCACAGACCCATTACACCTTCAGCAGGCAGCACGCGATGCACTGCGCTACCTTTCTGTCCACACTGAGCACAAAAAAGCTGTTGCGGACCCTCTTTCATTTAGAAAGTTTATATCTTTAGAAGAGACAAAAAACACGCTTAGATTTTTGATTAATTGTATTGAAGCTGATAAAAAAACAGGCCACTTTCGAATTCTTAATCAGCACTTTTTAAACAAGCATTTTAAGGGAATCTCGTGGCATGCTGACAAAGATGGAGCGCTCAAGCACAATATTAAACTACCTGAATCAGGAAATATTCGCCTCACCTGCTATGCAATATTTCAAGGTGCTGGAAGTTACAGAAAAACGCCAGAAACTCCGTGTGCTCTTTACTACATAAAAGATAGATCAATCGCTAAAAAATTTACCAAACAACAAATTTTAGCTGGTGCGCTTGAGCATCAAGAGTACCGTACCAAAGTAAAACCACTTGCATGGGTATCTCGTCAGACGTTTGAAGATGCGCTTATGCAAGGCACAATTGTGGTCACATTCCCAGACGGAAACCAAAAGGTTCTTGGTGTCTCTGTTAATAATGACATTCCTTACGATCGCAGCGAAAAAGACGTGTATGCACAAAAAAGATACTGGTTTTTTTCTCGCGTTAAAGGAACGCATAAAACAACCAAAGAAACCATTAAAAAAATAAAACAGCGCAAGCATGTTATCTTTGCAGGAGATATTCACCACATCGGCCTAGGAAAGCTTATTGGCGTTACCCACACAAGCCCGATAACGGGCAAGCCAGAGATTAGGCTTGGTATTTTAGCTGATACAGGCGGCGCGTTTCGGGACAACCTGTACCAGCTTGATTATTTTGTTGGGATAACGGCAAACAAGCAGACAATAAAATCAGAGCTTGCTGCACTCCCGCCTACAACACAGGCGTTTGTTCTTTATAAACCTCTTGCATAAGGTCTGCGCGTAATTTTTTTGTTCCTGCAAGTAAATCAAGGCCGTGCTGTTTTCCCCACAAGATTGCTTGTGTGTTATCAGAATAAAGAGTAAAAACCTCTTTTAAAATAGCTTGTGCGGCTTGATAGGGACTGATAAGTTCTGGATTCATGATGTGCATTCTTACACCGCCACATCGTTTGTTTTTGTGTTTTGGATTTTCAGCCTTACCTTTAATTTGAATAGGCGTAAAAACATGCGGCTCAAAAACAAGCCCACGGATCTTAAGCCCATTAAGGCGTTTTGCTAATAAATGAGGCTTAACATGAGGCGCACCAAAAATAATAAATGGCTCTTCTGTTCCTCGGCCTTCTGAATAATTAGTGCCTTCAAAAAACACCGTAATTGGGTAGGCCAAAAGATTTTCAAACGTCTGCAAATTTGGCGAAACGGTGCGATACGAACGTAGACCAGTATAAACACCGCCACCATCGCACATCAGCACAGAGCATTGAGCACCATGCTCAAGGGCAGACTGTTGGGCTATAGCACCTATTGTTGCCCCGTGCATAAACTGCGTCTTAATGCGCCCAACAAACGAATGACAATCATCTTCAAGTAGTGGTCCTTGTGGTCCATGCACCAAAAGTGGATTAAATCGATCTAGTACTAATACCGGAATCTCTTCTTCAGCACACGCCTGCAAGGCAAGATCGAGCGTACTAAGATAGGTAAAGCAGCGCATACCGATATCTGGTAGATCGACAACAAGCAAGTCTACATTTTTAAGCATTTCTGGAGTTGGTTTTTTTGTTTTGCCATGCAAGGAATATATCGGACATCCCCATCTGCTTGCAGATTCATCGTGCACATGACCAAAAGCTTCATGATCTCCTGCAAAACCATGCTCTGGTGCAAAAAGCGCAACAAGCTCTGCACCGCTTTTATCGTTCCGCAGCCAAGCTGCAAGAGTATCAGGTAAAAACCTACCCTGAGAGTCGTAACTTGCATGATTTGCAAGTAGGCCAAAACGCTTACCCGCGAGATATTTTGTAGGGTTTGCAACAAGCTTGTCTGCCCCTGCTTGAGCTTGAACGAGCGCAAGCTCCTGCGCTAGTACCTCCAAAAGAGGCTTATGAAAAGACCCAAGTCTAACATGCTGCGCATCAGGGAGTATGGTTGATTCATAGTCAAAACCGAGACTAACAGTAACAACCTGTAACTGATTTTTTTCAAAGAGCTTAAGCCATTGTTCTTGTCGATCATTCCACTTATTGTTTGCGTAAAAAAGTGTCTGAACGATGTAAACAACATCTGTCTTTGATCGATTGAGTCGTAATAGTTCAGATAACTGCGCGGCGCTTTCATCAGACTGCGGATCAAGTACTAACTCATCATCAAGTACTAATCCGTATTTTTCAAAGCGGGAGGCAAGGTAGCTTTTACCATCAAGCACAAACCATCGCTCTGGCGGCCTGATACGGGCAATATTGCTGGTGACCATAACAATTTTTTTGCCATGCAAAGAAAGGTCTTTTGGAAGCAGACCCGCAAACAAACAAAGCCGCGCAATATGCTGTGCCACTCCTTGCTCATCTTCAAGTGGAATGCTTGCTTGTGGGTGTAACTGCTTAATAATATTACGCTTGAGCGTTAAATCATCTGAGTTGATTTTCTTATTAAGCTGATCAACAAGACGTATCTGTTTTTCAAAGTCAGCAGAATAAATAACATAATCATATCCGGCACAAAGAGCATCACAAAGGCTATCCAGTTCGTTTTTTGCATCTCCTGCTGCACGCATCATCATGTCATCGGTAATAAGCGGAGCATGAGGGTAAAGCGTCCTTAGCCAATTAACAGCTTTTTCAGATCGTGTGAGTGGACTATCCGCATCAATTCGACTAACTGAAGCATGAGTTACCATAACCGGAAAATTACGTTGAGCAAGAATTGTATCAAACGGCTGCTTGTCTTGCGGGCGAGCGGGTACTGATGTCGCCTGATGATGGGTATCTGCTACCGCGGCGCCAAGGCCAGGAAAATGCTTAAGAACTGGGGTAACACCAGCCATAACAAGCCCATCACAAAAGGCTTTACCGCATTTGGCAACAACCTCAGGATCAGCACTAAAACAACGGGATCCGAGCACCATCTTGCCATACAGATCGAGGCTGGGTGCAAAATTAAGGTCTATCCCAACGCTACGCATCTGACTTCCAATCAAAAAACCAGCTTTATACGCCGCCTGGGGTCCGTTTTGTGCAAGAGCCCAAGGGCTAGGAATTGATGCAAAGCCGCCAAGCTCGCTGGGACGAGAAACAATACCCCCCTCCCAGTCAATTCCAATGAGGAGCGGGGTTTTTGTGTACTTCCTTGCTTCAGATCGAAGGAATGCACAGAGCTCACGGGTTTTTTCCCTATTTGCAACGTGGGAAGCAAGAAGCATAACGCCCCCTGGCCGTGTTTTTTCAAGCCAGGTGCGCAACGATGCATGCTTTGAAACCTCTGGGAGCGTCAAAATTAATCGCTCAGAAACACCCGATAAGCACATAAACACTCCGGCACAGAGCGCCAAGAAACATAACTTCTTCATAAAATCTCCTCCAACCTAAGGAAATCAGGCTAGCAGGCGCCCCCTTACTTTACCAATAATTCAGGAGAGATAAATTTCTATATGAAAAAATGTTTTTATATTTATTGACAGATAGAAAATACAAAATGTACGATTAAGAAAAATAAGTAGTAATAACTACCCCCCTAAAACCTTTTAAAAGGAGTCGTAATTATGATGTCATTTAACTTGAAAGCGCTGCTTATTGCAGGACTTGCTCTTGCTTCAATTCAAAGCGTTGAACTAAGCGCAAGAGCCGCAAGAAGCGAATCTCCAGTAGCTGTAAGCAGCTCAAAAGCTGAATCTTTTGGCGAGCTTGCTCCTATGGTTGTAGATGCAAGCCTTATCCACAGAGCAAAAATGATGCAAACATCACAAGACCATCTTGCTGAACTGATTAATCAAACAAAAGAAACACTCGATAGCTATACGACTTATGCTGAAGCATTAACAAATCAACGTCAGCTTCTTGTGTCTGGTTTGCATAATAAGAAATTTGATGCCATAGCAACAGCCGTTGTTCGCCAGGAAGTTGCAGTCTACAATCACCAAATCGCAGCAATCAGAGCTGGTCTAAATAGACTTGAAGCAAACTTAAATATTCTTCGCGCAGAATATGAGAACGTACGTAAAGTAACAGCTGTTAAGCACCAAGACAACGCTGCTCGTTATGTAAATGATACAAACAGCAAGTAATACACTTTAGAGTAAAACATGCTGAGGAGCTCCCTATGGGAGCTCCTTTTTATTTTATAACCCATATCACAACGCTTGCTTTTGAATGCCAGAGACTCATACTGTACTACTCATAAACTAGTGTTTTTATGAGAGGCGGTCATGAAATACGTATCAATTTTATTTGTTACTTATCTTTTCACTTACTGTTTTTCTGCAGGTTCTGGAGCAGGTAGAAGAGCTTTTAAAAAAACAAGCTCTTTTGCTCTTAAAGGTTTATCCGAAATTTTTATGATCATCATACGTAACCAACGTGCTGACCACTTAGCAGCCGATGAAATCTCTGCTTTTTCAGGTGATTTTAACTCAACAAATGGTTACGGTGAAACAGCTCTGCATTTTGCAGCACTTAATAATATGCCGCTTACTTGTAAAGCCTTACTCGCTCGCTGCCCAGAGTTATTAACGGCAAAAAATACATCGGGGCAAACAGCTCTTGAATTAGCAATAATAAGCAAAGCTGATGCCGCCATAGCAGCGCTATCAGAAGCCAAATAATACACAAAAACAAAGGGTCTTTTATGTTACGCAAATGGAGTATGTTAATCGCGCTTGCAGGTGGCTTTGTTAACAGTGCTCAAGGCGCTGCTGACTACAGCGGACATGGATTGGATGCTGCTCGAGCATCTGGAGCGTCATCAGCAAAAATTACTATCAAAAGCTTTTTTGAAATACTTAAAAATTGTATCACCGTCGGTGATGCTGACGGCTGCCTACGTTTATTGCGTTCAATTGATGCATCACTCCGCCTGAGCGCGCTAAAACACAAAGATACCGAAACAATGCGTACATTACTCCATTTTGCGGCAGAATATGAGCAATTAGCGCTCTTGCCGCCACTAATTACTTATGGATGCCCATGCGACGAGCGAGATAAAGACGGCAAACTTTCTTGGGAGCTTGCCCCTGAAGAAAGCAGAGAAGACACTAAAAAAATTATCATGGCGCACAGGCCAAGTGGAAAAGACTAATAAGAGAAAATAAAAAGGCCCCTGAGTTACCAGGGGCCTTTTTATTTTATAGTGTTGCAATCAAGAGCGACAAGATTGAAACAAGCTTAATCAAAATGTTAAGTGATGGGCCTGATGTATCCTTAAACGGATCCCCAACAGTGTCACCAACAACAGCAGCCTTGTGAGCATCAGAACCTTTACACTCACCAGCTAGATGTCCTGCCTCGATATACTTCTTAGCGTTATCCCACGCACCACCAGCATTTGCCATAGTAAGCGCAAGTACAACACCTGTAAGCGTTGCTCCTGCTAAGAATCCACCAAGTGCCATACCGCCCTGTGCACCAAATGCATACTTAATCGCGATTGGTGAAAGGATCGTTACAATACCAGGAAGCATCATTTCTTGAAGTGCAGCTTTTGTGCTAATGCTTACGCAGCGAGCGTAATCAGCTGACGCTGTACCTTCCATCAATCCAGGAATTTCCTTGAACTGACGACGAACTTCCATCACCATTTTCCATGCTGCGCGACCAACTGAACGCATGGTAAGCGCTGAAAGGAAGAATGGGAGGCATCCACCAATAAACAAGCCAGTCAAAACAACAGGATCAAAAAGATCAAGGTGTGGGATCTTAGCTTCTTGGCAATAGCCTTGGAAAAGAGCGAGTGATGCAAACACTGCAGATCCAATAGCAAAGCCTTTTCCAAGCGCAGCAGTCATGTTACCAAGAGCATCGAGCTTGTCGGTAATTTTACGTACTTCTGGGCCGAATCCTGACATTTCAGAAATTCCACCTGCGTTATCTGCAATCGGGCCGTATGCATCAACAGTCATTGTCATACCAACTGTTGCAAGCATAGATACTGCAGCAAGTGCTACGCCATAAAAGCCGCCAAAGTTTTGATATGAGATAAATACAATTGTTGCGATAGAGCAAACTGGCACAACGACAGACTCAAAACCAACAGATAAGCCGAAAATAAGCACTGTTCCAGCACCTGTTTTTGCTGACTCAGCAAGTCTTTTAACTGGTGTTCCGCTGGTGTAATGATCTGTAACCAAGCCAACGATAACGCCTGAAAGCGCACCCAGTGCAATTGAGCCAAACAACGTCATATCAAGACCCATGAACTGGAGGTACCAGTATGATGCGCCAATAAACGCTGCAATAGCGATATACGTTGCATGCTGGAGCAATGATGTAATTTTTGAAGGAATAATAAATGCCGCACCAAGACCAATAAGTGATGCAACAAGACCAAGCGCACACAGTGCAATAGGAAGCGTAAGGTAAAGAGGCTGTCCTGCATACTGCACAAGCGCTAGAACAATCGCACCAACAACAGAACCAACATATGATTCAAAAATGTCAGCACCCATACCAGCTGTATCACCAACGCAGTCACCTACGTTGTCTGCAATAACAGCAGGGTTGCGTGGATCGTCTTCAGGAATATTCATCTCTACTTTACCAACAAGGTCTGCTCCAACGTCTGCAGCTTTGGTATAAATACCGCCACCAACACGGGCAAAAAGAGCGATAGAGCTTGCACCAAGCGTATAGCTTGTAAGAATTCTGACAAGATCATACGCAGCATTGTCATAGAAGTAGTAGAAAATACCGCCAAGGCCCAAGAGCCCCAAGCTTGCTACCACAAAACCCATAACAGAACCACCAAGAAGCGCTGTCAAAAATGCGCTTTTCTCGCCTTTATCACGAGCATCGATTGTTGTTGCTTCGTTTGCACGTGTTGCCGCAACCATCCCAACGTAACCAGCAAGCATTGATGATGCTGCACCGATAACGTAAACAAGCGCGCACATTGAGTCAAAAACGTTTGCAAGCGCAACTACCGCTGCTGCAATAACAAACAGCAACACGGTGTATTCTTGCCTTAAAAAGGCCATTGCACCTTGTCTAATTAAAGCTGCGATCTCAGCTGCTTTTTTATCAGACTTTTTACGACGTGCGATACTCAAATAAGCAGCTAATGTCGCCATAAGGCCGAGGCCCGAAATAGCGATAAGCCACAACAATTGATCGAGCATGCTCATGAAACTACCTCGCAATCAAGAGTTAAAATGATACATTATACTAAAATTACGACAGGCTAAGAGTGTAAAAGGAGTCGTCGTTTTTGTAAAGAAGAACCCCCCGAAAAGGCATTTGCATTCTTACCCGGGCCAGGGTAGGATGCTCTGAAAAAGATACCTATAGTTCTCTAGCCAGGGGATGTTTTATGCTGACACTCATCTTTCAAAACTACAAAAAAATAAGCTCCAGCAGCGCTCTTAGAACAGTAGCACTACAAGCTACGCTGATACTTATTTATGCTGCAAGCTCTCAGGCTATCATTCCCCTGCCGTTTAATGCAGTACCTCTTTCTTTACAACCCCTTCCTGTCTATGTTTGTAGCTACATCTTTGGGTGGCATGCTGTTAGCGCATATGCAGCCTACGTAGGGCTTGGGGCGCTTGGGCTCCCGATCTTTTCGGCATTTCGCGGGGGTATCTTACACCTTGCTGGATTTACAGGTGGTTATTTATGGGGTTTCTTACTTGGCGCATCAGTTATTGCAGCGCTAAGAAGCCTCAAGCACCCACTTGCGCTTATGGTCATGTATCTTGTCGCTACATGCATTCATTTTGCTTGTGGTATGGGGCAATTGAGCATGTTTGTGAGCCCTGACCAAGTTGTTCTTTTTGGTCTGCTCCCATTTTTAGTGGGTGATTTTATTATCAAGCCAACAGTGTTTGTTTTGACAAAAGGATTAAAGCGACTGTTTTAAAGTTGCGCTTTAAGATTCACAAGATCAGAAGGGCTAACATCAGGGGTTAATACGCAAGCCATACGGCCAGCAGATACAACAATAGGAACGTGCGCGTTTACTACCCCGCGCCTAATAAGTGATATAAAGTCTGGATGAGGCCTACGGCCACGAATAACCAAATTTGAAGGCTCTTGAAAAAGTATCTGCGCAACCTCTTGCTCATTAAGCTGATAGAGCGCAGACCCCGTGTCAAAAAACACTCCCCACTTATTACTCACGCTATCGCTTGAAAGATCGTAAACACTCAAGGTGCGCAAGCATGGGCGCAGCACCGCGCGATTACAGTATGATGGATTTTTGATGAGCTTGGACAAAAGCGGCGTGGTGCTTGCATAAAGTTTATACACGCCGGAAACTACTCCTGACGTAACTATTTGAGCATCAAAAAGATAATCATCAAAATCGCCAAACCCAACAGCATCAACAGAATCAATTGATGTAGCCGCTAAAGACCGATCCATAGCAACAGCAGAAAGGTACAGCTCAGTATAAGCAAAAGCTTGGAGCATAACCCTAGGCCCAACAAGATCACTAAAGCGCATGAGTCGCGATTTGTAATCAGCCTCACTGCACGATGATGGATTAATAACCACCAAAGTCAGATCATGGGCCGATAGAAGCTTAAACCCTTCTGCCAGCCATGCTGCCCAGAGTAGACCGTTTTCGGCAAATGATACATGCACAACAGGAGTAGCAAGCCCGCCTTGGAGCAAGCAGCGCTCATACAACATAAAAAGAGCATATAACCGCCTACTGATATGCCAGCAGCGCAGACTACATGTTTTAAGATATGATTTACGCTGATTCCCTGGGGCTGCATTCCGCTCGTTTAAGCAAATAACAGCATCAAAAAAACGATCTATAAATGAACGAGCCGCCAAGGCTGGAAAGAGCTTTGCATAGAACTCAACTAGTTTCTCTTTGTTGCGCGCTATGCCATCACATTGAGCTTTTAAGCAATCAAAAGCCGCCTTAGTGGGAGGCTGAAAAAAATCATCTTTAGGGCTGTACCCATCAAGCACGGTGGTGCTAAAAAATCTTTCTAACTCTAGCAATCGCACATCACTCTGCGCACAAGCACTCTCAATACCGAACAAAAGAAAAATGAGCAGTATGTAATACAGCATACAAAGCCTCATAAACTGACTAATGACCGCTGAAATTAACTATGCTAGACTTGCCGCTACGTGTCAAAGAATCTTCCTAGCCTCACCTAGATGACGAGGTATCCTATGTCAATAACAACAATCAGCCCATTCCGCGCAATACTCTTGTGCATTAACTCCATGATTGCAGCAGGGCTTTTTATTAACCCAAAACCATTAACTCTTATGGCTGGGGAATTTGGATTCTTAGGGTACGCAATCAGCGCGGTGATTCTTTATCCACTCATCCTGTGTGTAGCTGAGCTAACCCGCCTTCATCCTGTTGCAGGTGGGCTCTATGTTTACAGCAAAACATATCTTGGTAGCTGGGCAGGTTTTATTGCTGGGTGGTCTTATTTTATTGGCAAAACAACAACCGTTGCGGTCCTTATGCACCGCTTTGTGTGCTTTATTCAGCCGCATATCCCAGTCGTAGAAGCCCTTCCAACGCTGCTTGTTGATTGTGCGCTTATCAGCTTTTTTGTCTTGCTCAACATCAGAGGTATTTCAGTAGGTGGGAAAATTCAGTACGTCTTTGCAGCGCTTAAGGGGATCCCGCTCATATTTTCTTTTGCTATCGGAGCGCTCTATTTTGACACAGGACACTTCTTTGGGGAGTTTGACTACGTAGGAGTGCTTGGCACTATTCCAATCGCAGTCTTTGCCCTTCTTGGTTTTGAAGTTATTTGCTCGATTGCAAACATGATCGAAGATGCAAAAAATAATACATCTCGCGTTATTCTGACTTCTTTTTATGTCGTTGCAACAGTTGATATTTTGTTTCAACTAGCTGCGTACGGAGTCCTTGGAACAGGACTTATTGATATCACAGAGCCGATTCTACGTATCGCAAGCACAGCATTTGGTGCAAGCGTGATTGGCTCACTGCTTAACGCAGCGGTATTTACTTCGATTCTTGGGGGATTTTTCTCATTGCTAACAAGTAATTGCTGGAACCTTGCAACAATAAGCAAAGCAGGCCACCTACCCTTTAAAAAAATACTTAGCTACACAAACAATAACAACGTCCCAGTCTTCAGCCTTATCATCGAAGCTGCGCTTGCAGTTGTTATTCTTTCGATCACGGTTAATCAGGTGCCGCTGCAAAACATGTCCGTATTTGCTCAAATTATCTGCTACTCGCTCACTGCTGGCGCTGCGCTCATAGCAGTACTTGAAGGCGCAACAAAAAAAATCAGTAAAGTAACGCCTTTTCTTGCTGTAGCAAGCTGTTGCCTAATTATGGGTATATCGCTGCATAGAATAATTCAGAGTGGCGTATCCACACCATTCTTGATTATTTACGGCGCAGGCTATGCGCTCGCAATAAGCAAAATCTTGCTCAAGAAAAAAGCTAGCGGCGACCACGCTTAGAGGCTAAATGCTTAATAAATAAACGGCTGCTTGGGTACCAGTATGGAAACACCCTGCCACTCAGCGCAACACCGACACCAATAATTGATTCGATAAGACACCCAACAGAAACAATAAGACCGGCAACGCCTGCGAGTGTAATAAGCTTGTGATAGCCTGTGTATTTTCCAATCAAGACGCAAACAAAAGCAACCCCATAATAACGCAAAAGCCATAGATTAAAGTGGTACGCTGCTTGTGCGTTATCATGCACAAGTGCAGACTTTTTCTTATAGCGCATGAGTGATACAGAGATTGGAATACTGCAGAGTGTTAACAAGATAGGCTTAATCGGTAATTTTGATGTATCAAATAAATCAAAGCTACCATTACCTCCTGGCACAAGCGCATCCCAGTGATAAATAATTAAATAAGTAAACCAAATAACAGTAATAATAGGCACGTGTGCAAGACTTGCCCAAACACGCTCTTTCATAATTTTATTCACAGTTATAACCTCATTTTGGCAAATAGCTTTTATCCATACATGGTGGCGGCCTGATCCCTAAATGCTCTAAAATTGTTGGCGCAACACAGCTAAGCCCCGCAGTACCCCCCTGCATAACCTTATGCTCATACTGATTGCCCACAACAATAAATGGAACAGGATTTACGGTGTGAGCTGTTCGTGGGGTGCCATCTTGATTAATCATCATTTCAGCATTCCCATGATCGCCCACAATCATCATCGTGCCCCCAAGGCGGCTCACTACTTCATGGTACAGAAGTGAAAGTTGTTGATCAATAAAGCTGCAAGCTTGCATGGTAGCCTCAAGATCACCAGAGTGGCCAACCATGTCAGGATTTGCATAGTTAACCAAATAGAGAAGGTGCCCTTTTGCCCTAATATTTCTAATCAGCTCATTTGTAATTGCCTGCGCTGACATCTCAGGGTGTGCTTTATAATCCCTCGCTTTTATCGATGGAATAAGTATGCGCTCTTGGCGAGCAGAAACAACATCACGCATGCCCCTAAAAAAATACGTGACGTGCGCGTACTTCTCTGTTTCTGCTATGAGGCAGGTAGTAGCTTGAGGCATCTCACGTTCAAGTACATCAAAAAGCGTATCTTGAATAGAAACCGGCTGCAAAAACGTGCTGATTTTTTCACCTTGGAGGGCTTGATCATAAAGGGTTGCACCAAGGCAAAAAGCAAGTGTTCCTTTGCCTGTGCAGAGCGGGTTATTAAAATGAACAAAATCGCTTTTTACAAAAGAAGACGCAAGTTGACGCATGCGATCTGGTCTAAAATTAAGAAAAATAACCCCATCACCAGGGTTAATAAAATTGCCTCCCTGCAACAGATGCGGCTTGATAAACTCATCTGTAATGCCATCAGCATATGATGCAGTTAAAACATCCTGCCAGTGAGGCATTCTTGAAGCGCTTCCTGTGAGCATTTGATACGCTTGTGCAGTGCGATCCCAATTTGTATCTCGGTCCATAGCATAAAATCGGCCAATTACTGATCCTAGACTAACGCTAGGATGAAGCCTGATATAACTATCAAGTTCACCTAGATACCCGCTAGCCGATTGAGGGTCAACATCACGGCCATCAAGCACCGCATGCACAACCACCCTGCCTACGCCAAGCCTCGTAAGATGATCGAGGAGTAAGTATAAATGAGCGGTATGGCTATGAACCCCCGCATCTGAAAGGAGGATCGTAACATGAACGGCACTACCCTTGCCAAGGGTAGCAATCTGGGGCACCAAGCAATTTGTTACAGCTTGATAATTTTGGAGCCAATGAGTAAGCCTGAGGACGTTTGCGGGGATAACTCTTCCGGCGCCAAGCGTCAGGTGCCCAACCTCAGAGTTGCCAATCATACCCGGCATAAGACCAACCGCACTGCCAGCTGCTTCTAAAATCTTGTGGGGATAGTGCTTTAGGAGGGTATTATAGAAAGGCATAGAAGCAAGAGCAGGCGCGTTGCCTAGCTTATGTTGAGCGACCCCAAAGCCATCTAAGACTATAAGCATTGTGGTTTTTTGCATTAAAACCCCTCCAGCCGTACCGCTTTTTACAAAAACATTTTTTTGTTTAGACTGTACGGGCTGAGAGTAGTAAAATAGATAATAATGCGTAAAGCTTCTGATGCAATACGAGGTTGAGACATGAAATTCTTACTTTTTTTCCTTCTAACAACAGTTTTCCAGACAGCAGCTGTTTTCGCAAATCAACACGCTGAAGTATCAACAGTCTCAGCAGAGGCGCCTAAAAGCGCTGATACAGCTGACAATCAAAACGGTCTTCCTATCGCGACTGAGTGCGAAGATGATGATTTTGACCCAGAGCTCATAAATGCAGAGGTGCTTAATGCTAATAACCCAAGCAAGCAACAACTGCTCTCGCTTGTTTTTGCGGTAATTGCCCTTGAAGCTGCTCGTCGAAATGAAGACCTTGGAAAATTCTTAGAGCGCAATAAAACGGCAGTCATTGCCTTGTGCGCAGCTGGAATCGCCGCAGGTCCGGCATGGCTTGTCATTCAAAAAATACGCGATCAAAAAGCGTCTTAATTTTTATGCTTGATAAACATATATTTGCAATTTACAGCCAGCAATTAACCGTTGCTGGCTCTTCTATTGTTTGCACATCACCAGAAGCTTTTCACAGAGTTCGTAGAGTACTCCACCTTTCTGCAGGTGAAGACATTATTTTATTTGATGGAAAAACTAAGCACGAGTGCACCATCAGTGGGCTTAACGATAAAAAAGAGACGCTTGATCTTGAGGTGAAAAAAAGTGAATCAATCACCCCGCTTGCGCCATCAATCACTCTTCTCTGCTGCCTTACAAAAAAAGAAGCATTTGAAGAGATCGCGTATCATGCTGGCCAGCTAGGAATAACAGCGTTACAGCCAGTAATCAGCAAAAAAATTCACCGTAATTGGCTGACACCTAAAGACCTTATTAGAATTGAAAAGCTTATTGTTGCCGGATGCGAACAAGCAAAGCAGTATGCTATTCCAGCACTATTGCCTGCAATCGAAATACATGAAGCAGCAAAAGTAGCTCAGCTTATGACTGCTGAAGCAGGCCATGAATCACTCGTATCACTCTGCACAAACAAGCAAGAAAATTACACAATCTTAATTGGGCCGGAGGGTGGATTTTCTCCTGAAGAAATCACGCTCTTGAGCAATGCAAAAACCACGTTCTTTAGCCTGACTCCAAGTATCTTACGGAGCCAAGAGGCCGTACTGCTTGCAGCAGGAATCATACGAACAGCCTTTAAATAGGCGGATTCTTTATAGAGAAATAACTATTTTTTAAGTAGTAGGCTTCAAGCTTATTGGTATAGCGCTTAGGATTAGCCATATACAAAGCGCAGCCTAACTCACCAACTGCATGAGCATCAGCTGTTTCAGCTTTTGGCGTAGCTATCGAATAATCAACACCTGCAAGATCAAGTCCCGCTTGCGCCAAAGCAACCCCATTACCATTAATTATGACATGCCTGCCTAAGGCTTTTAAGCGCGGCGCGAGCTCTTTTATTGAGATAAAAAACTCTTCATCTTCAGCATGACCACCGTACAACCCAACATAAAGCTCATTATTGTAGGCATTAAGAAGCGAGCATATAACTTTGTCATGGGTGTCATGTGAGCGTTTTGTCACAGCTGCAAGAGCTGCAAGTCCAGAAACCCCAACAAGCGGCTTTCCTGTTGCATAGCCAATACCGTTTACGGTTGCAAGCGCAACGCGCAAAGACATGAATGCCCCAGGACCATGATCAACAATAAGTGCCTGACAATCATTTATTGAGTATCCTGCCGCCGCAAGAAAAGACTCGATCTTAGGAATAATTTGAGAACTAGATCGAGCCCCAGCATGGTGCTCAGAAGAGACAAAAATACTGTCTACGAACAATCCAAGATCGATCGCGCTATAGGTTGCTTGAATACTTAGAAAAACCACAGTTGCTATTCGTTATGCTTTTTTAACTTTTGCTTTTGATAAAAGATGCTAAACGCATCATCTTTAATGGTGTTTTCTCGCTTTTCAATCACTTTCCCGCAATTGAGGCATTTCCATCCCTCAAAATTAATAAAGTGATCAAAAAATGACTGCATCACCATTAATCCAAAACATTTTGGACAACGCATGCTTCTCTCCCTCCTGGGCTCCTTACCACGATGCCTTATATCATCAGAATCCAGCCGCAGATATAAGTTTTCACCGTAGCATATTCTAGTGTACCCGTTTCAAACTTTTTATGAAGCACCCACGTCTTTACTCGATTCTTATGCACTAGTAGCGTTAGCAACTTTATGCTTTTATACGTGAATCAAGCTCTAATTCTAATGCTTCGCGTAATTTCATGTCTGTCGAAGATCTAGAAACATCTCCCTGTGGCTCTTTCTGCACATGTGTTTTCATAACAAAAAGAACTTCCTCTTCAAGGCGCAGGGCATACTCATCCAGTACCTTCGCTCGCTCATCAGCCTCATGAACCTTTTTAGTAAGTTCATGAATTTGCTCTTTATAGCGTAAAATTGCTGCTTCTTGTTCAGGCGAAATTGTTGGCTGCGTCTTCAGCTGATTAAGCTGGTTTGTCACAACTGCAAGCTGCTCACGAGTCGCGCTGACGGTTGCTTCAAGTTCACTATTTTCTCTTTTGGCAAGCTCAATTTTCATAACAAGATCAACGCGCTCTTTTTCAGCAGCCTGAGACACCTCAAGAGCTTTAAGCAACTCCTGCATTTTTTTATCAGTACTACCTTTGTCATCAAGTGTTTCTTTGAGCTTTTGATCAAGCACTGCAAGTTGATCTGTTAGTCCTGCTAAGCGGCTATAAATTGATGCTACTTCACTCTCTTTTTCTTCTATGAATGTTACGGTTTTAACCGCGCGTTGTAAATCAAGATCACTCAGCTGGGGAAGTGGTGTAATATCACGCCTAAACCTCAAAAGATCTGAAAGCTCATATAAAAGCGCTAGCTCAGCATTTTGACGGGTGGCACCTTCTTTTACCTCAAGCATATCGCAGGCTTTTTTATGACCCTGCATAAGGTTTCTAAAAAGCTGAACCTTATGAAAAACTTCTTTGTATTTTTTATCTGTAGGCTTTTTTATCTTTGCGACAGTTTCCATGATCCAGGTTTTTTGCTCTTGGAATAAAGCCTGGAGCTCTCCTTGAGTATCGCGAGATAAAATATTTTGGATATAAGACATAATTTCAAGCGTTTGCTGAATAAAATAATCTTTCCAGCCATCAATTTTAGAATCAAGCGCAGAAACATACTCATCACGACGAGCTTCTTGTTCTGCGATCATTTCATCATCATAGTCCTGCAGGAGTGCTCGTATTTTAGCAAATGCGCGCTTGCGCAGCTGTGCAAGCTCTTGCATATAATCTGCTGTTACTTGCGCGGCCTCATCAATTTGCTTATCTGAGCGCGTGTTTCGGGCTATCTCAGCAAGCTTTTCATCAAGCGCCTCAAGAAGTCTTTCGCGCTGCTGCTCGAGATCTTCTTGGGTTTTTTGTATCGATTCTGTAACCGATGTCATAATTTGATCCATCGTCGTTTGACGAATAATAGCTTCATCTTGAATTATAGACGATAAATTGTAATATTCTGGCGCATCTTTAATTGCTTTTTTTGGCAACAAGTAAAATGTTAACCCTGAAAGCGCTAAGATTCCGTATACAGATTTTCTTTTGATCCGCATAATTTCCCCACCCAATCTACAGACTGTAGTTTTACCATAGTCGATCATGCTGACTACACGCAAGAAAATCCAGAACTCTTCACTTAAAGAATGATCAGCCGTAGCCTTGATCTTGAACCAAGGAGTCTTTTATGAAAAAACTAATAACTATCATAAGCACCCTCGTGCTCACAGCGATCTGTGCTACTGGATTTATTTTCAAAGATCAGATCAAACATTATTTTCTTCAAAAACCTTCTGAGCAGTATCGAATGACTATTTTTGTTCACGGGAGCTTCGGTACAATGCTAGGCTTTCTGAGTTTTAGCGATGTTCTACAAGACAAAATATCTGGCACTGCGTACAGAAATCTTAATAAAAAAATGCGCATGGATGATTTTTTCTTTAAAGATCAACCTATTCTGCAACGAGGACTGCATGCCTTTAACCCAACGTTCAGCAGAGAAGAAGCTGGTGGAAAGCTTTATGCTATTTATCCAATCACAGCTGCGTATGACATGTTGTGGGAAAAAATACATAAACAATCTGAAAAGCAGCTTTACTATGCTTTTGGGTGGACCGGGCTTATTAGTCAGAGCAGCAGGCGCTTTGAAGCAATACGTTTTTATAATGCACTCGCTCAAGAGCTTGATAAGCTTGCAGCAGAAGGGATCAAACCAAGCATAACTATTATCGCGCACTCTCATGGCGGCAACTTAGCACTTAATCTTGCTGCAGTTAATCGCATTGTGCACTTGGCAAAAATATCTCAGGAGCAAACGCTTTCTAGCGACCCAGATGAGCAAGAATCGCTCAAAGAAATGATTGCTGTCTTCAGCACACTTGATACCAAGCAAGAAGCTGCAAAAAAACCTGATCAAAAAGCTTTTGATTACATTCCTCAAAAGCGCAATCTTGTTATTGATGAGCTTGTCATGCTTGGGACGCCGATACAGCCAGAAACAGAATCTTTTGCTCTCGATTCAACTTTTAAAACTGTTTTTAATATCTACTCAGATGAAGACATGGTTCAAAAAGCTGATTGGGTGTCATCGAAAAAAGGCGTAAGTAAAAAGCTCATAACAAAAAAATCAAACCAGAAAAACAGCGCTAAAGTTATTCAGATTAAAATTAGACAACAACACACCAAGCAGCAGGAGCAACCTGAAGCAACGCCGCAAGAACAAAACCTTCTTGAACAAATACTAGGAACGGGGCTTTTTAAAAGATCGTCTAATGATCCAACACACAAAGAGCTCTGGTTTGCAAACTGGCAAAATGGCCTAGAATCAGAATTCAAGTCAGTCTTAAGCCCGCTCCCAACAGTGGTTATAACACCTTTCCTTGTTGCACAAAAACACATTCCAAAAGCTCAGCATTTTGATTTTGAAATGTCGATTGACCAAGGCGCACTGGTGCTCAACGGATCACTTATGAATGGAAAAGATTTTAAAGTCTCTTACACCATAAGCCCTCAAGATCTTGCAAAACTTAAAGATGAATTTGAAAAATGGCGCCCGATAGATACAAGCTCAACCAAAGAATTTGATGTCATCTACAAACTGCTCATAAACTAATTAGTTTCAAACATACCCCCTCTTGTATTTGCGAGGGGGTATGTAATGCTCTTAACACAAACAATAGCTTTTTTTATTCCAAACGGTATCATAATTTCTCGACGACAAAGCGTTACGTATCACGTTTGAATCATAGATCTCCATAGGTTTGTATGCGCTTGCATCATCAAGGAGAGGAGATAATGAATATTTTTGCTTTTGTTTTTGTTCTTGGGCTAACAACCCAAGCTGCGAGTGCCGCAGCAACTGCGCAATCACCTGCTGCAGACACAACAAGCCAGACCAGCATCATTAAAAAAATTACCGTCAAAGGTAATAAATTTATTAAATCAGAAGCGATCATGCGTTGTTTGCCTTACAGCGTAGGAAGCGCTTTTGATGAATCAAAATCTGATGTAGCAATCAGAAATCTGTACGACCTTGGATGCTTCAGCCAAATTATTGTAGAAAAAGATGAAGCAGATGAAGGCCTTGAAATAATCATTACAGTAACAGAAAAAAAGCTCCTGGAAAAAATTGAGATCAAGGGAAACAAGGCGATTCCAACAAAAGATATTCGTGAAAAACTTGGCCTTGATAAAATTACTGCAATTGATGATGAAACAATGCGACGAATTAGCGTTGGCATCAAAAAGCTTTATGTCGATGAAAACAGACACAACGTCAGCGTAAACTACGAAGTTGTACCAAGTGCAGATAATCCTGACAAAGCATCTGCGCTTGTAACCATAAGCGATGGCCCAAAATCAACTGTACGCAGAGTTTTTTTTGAGGGAAATGAAAATATTCCATCACGTAAACTAGCTGATTTTTGTGCAACAAGAGAGGCGTGGCTTCTTGGATTTATGGACGGCGCGGGCTCATATAAACAAGACTTAGTTGAACAAGATAAACAGCGAATTGAATACTTTTATCGTGACCATGGATTTTTGATGGCAAAAGTAGCAAAAGCTGATGTTCAATTTTCAAAAAACCATAAAGACATTACCGTTACGTACAAAATTAAAGAAGGCAATCGCTTTAAGGTTAAAAAAATCGATATTCAAAGCGATGAGCTTTTTGAAAAAGACGAGCTGTTGCCCCATATAATGCTTGAAGAAGGGAATTACTTCTCTCAATCACTAATGGTTCAAACAATAAATAGAATTAAAGATTTATACGGGGAGCAAGGCTACATTTATGCCGATGTTTACCCGCATGTTGTTCCAGACGAAAAAACGAATACTGTAACAGTTACGTTTATGCTTGATCGTGCAACAAAGCTTACAGCGCGCACTATCTCAATTACAGGTAACAAAGTCACACACGATAAAGTAATTCGTAGACAGCTTGACATTAACGAAGGCGAACTCATCACAACCCAGAAGCTTCGTAGATCTGAAAACGGTGTTGAGTATTTAACATATTTCGAGCGTGATGGCGTTAATTGGAAGATTCATAAAATATCTGACAATGAAGCCGACCTTGAGATGAATGTTAAAGAAGCAAAAACAGGTAACTTCAATTTCATGCTGACCTACGGCACAGATCAAAACAATCCTCGTCCATCATTACGAGGCGCTGTTACTCTTGAAAAAGGAAACCTCTTTGGCCGAGGCTGGGATATCGGCGGAATGGTACAAGCAGACCGCCATCGCCTACGCAAGCTTGAAGCACACTTTTTTGATCCACATGTTTTTGACAGCAATGTTTCTGTGGCGACAACTGTTTATAAACGCTGGGATGAATATGATCAGTGGCAGCTGACACAAGAAATACCAAGACAAAGAGTGTATGGTGGAAACATCAGAATAGGCGTAACGCTGCCAGAATATATCGATAAGCGCATGCAACTTGTTTTTGACCTTGGGATTGAAGACATCAGAAATAATAATCCCAAAGCACGCCTTGGATACGAAGAAGCTCAACCTGTTATCTCACGCACGTTCCAACGCGGCTCGCTCAAGTGGATAGGACTAGAGCTTGTTAAAGACACTCGAAATCATCAAGTGTACCCATCAGAAGGTTATCGTGTTATTACAAGCATACGATCAGCGCCACCTGGTCTGAACAGAGAATTCAGTATGCTCAAAGGCGAAGTTGAAGGAAGTTTCTACACCGCGCTTATTGGCCAAGACACACTCGTCCTTGGTATGCACGCAAAAATGGGTAGCATGGGCGCGCTTAAACGCTCTCAGCCTATTCCATACAAAGAGCTTTATCATATGGGCGGCCAGGGCACTGTTCGAGGGTTTACATGGGGTGGTATTGGCCCTGCATGGAGCACCGGCGATCCGCTTGGTGGACGCAACGCGCTACAATTTAATAGCGAACTGATCTTCCCACTTATTCCTGATTACTCAATGAAAGCACACGTGTTTTATGATGCTGGTGCAGGATGGAATACACCTAAAGATGATATTAATGATGTTCGTAAAATTAGACGCGACAAACTTGACCTTAGACACTCTGTTGGATTTGGCTTGAATCTTCTTAAGCCAATGCCTGCGAAAATTGATTGGGGCTTCAAGCTCGATCGTAAAAAGCATCTTGGAGAATCTGCAAGCGAGTTCCACTTGAGTATGAATTACGCTTGGTAAAAAACACTGTTGTAGAGTGTTGAAAATAAAAAATAGCGTGCTAGTCTGTGCAAACGGAACGCACGCTATTTTTTATTAATACTCAACTTCATTTGTTTACACCAAGGAGTTCAACATGGATTCATCAAAAAAACTCTCTCTTGTTTTTGCGTTATTAACCGCCTTCACAATAAGTTTATCTGCTGCTGCACAAGAAGATGTCGAAGCTTTAGATGCAGATCAAAACAACAATCCTCAAGTTTTTGCACAAGAAACATTTGAAATTTCAAGAAGAAAAAACCTTATTTTGCGCTATTTCTTTACAGAAGACATAACAAATGTTTTTGACCCTGAAATTAATCTTCAGACATTAAGACGTTATGCTATTTGTTGCCACGTTTGCCTAGAAGACAAACGATCAAAAGATGTAACAGGCAGCATGCTTTTTGTTTGCTCTGCGTCTGAAACGGCAGAAGAAAATACCGTTATTATAAATGCTCATGATATTGTTGCTGAAAATGGTGAGTTCAGCCAAAACATTCCTGCTGTTGAAAAGCTCAAAGAGCTTCAACTAAGGAATGGGAAAAAGCTAGTATTTGATGATGCAGAAACATACAAAACTTTGATCGCAAAAGAAAAAGCTGCTGTAGCACGCCGCTGCTTAAGCGAGGGAGCGCTCGCACTGGAGAGCGCAAGCAAATCATTGGAGCACTGGTGGAATTTTGGAAAATCAGCCTGCACTTTAGCAAAACCTTACGCACGCTGGCTGCTTGAAAAAACAATTGAGACCGGCAAAAAAACATACTCAACCGGCTCTGCTCTTGCAAAAAAAGGTTACGAAAGCTATCAAGCATGCCGACGCAATCGTCCTGCAGTCGCGCAGGAGGAAGCTGCAGTTGCACCTGATCAAGAAGGCGGCGATCACGTAGCATAGTGCACTAACAATAAATCACGTTATAGGGGCGTTATGAATCAGTCACTCTTAATGATACAATATCTCATGTTGTGCCTGACTTGTAGCGCCTCTTTGTTTTGTCAGAGCCTATCAATTGATCCTTTTTCTCGAATCTCTATCACGAGTGAGCGTGCAACATGCAAGCGAATCTCTAAGCAACAATATAATTGCTTGTATGAAAACAACGTGATAATCAAGCTTGCAGATGATACGACAGTCACCGCGACATCTCTTGCTCTTGTTTTTGACAAAAAAGCGAAAGTAGAAGGAGCGAAAGAAAAAACAACGCTCCAAACCGCAACACTTGATGGTAATGTTCTACTCAAAAATAAAAAGTACACTGCGCGCGCGCGTAGTGCCGTAATTAATGTCCAAACAAAAACATGCACACTCAAAGATGATGTCCAAATAAATCAAAAAAAGGTTGATTTAAAGGATATTCCGCTCGAAGTTGCAAGTTCTCAAGCAACAATTAATCTTGCGACTCAAGCTCTCACGTTTGAAGGCTCAAAAGATCAGCCTGTTCAAACAACGCTCATACTTGAGGGGCACCCGAGCTTAACCTCCGTAAAAAGAAAAAAGAAATCTCTTTAAATAAGCGGCTATCGCCATGGCTAAAATCCACATACTCTCACCAGAAGAATCACTCAAAATAGCTGCTGGAGAAGTTATTGAGCGCCCGGCACACATTGTTAAAGAGCTGATAGAAAATGCTGTTGATGCTGGAGCAACAAAGATTACGCTTACCTTCGAAAAAGCCGGTAAGCAGCTCATTCAAATTACTGATGATGGCTGCGGCATGGAGCCACAAGACGCACAAAACTGCTTTTTACCCCATGCAACAAGCAAAATTCGCAATCTTAATGATCTTGAATTTGTGCAAACATTTGGGTTTCGCGGTGAGGCTCTTGCAAGCATTTCTGCTGTTGCAAAAGTAGAACTCACAACACGTACTCGTGAAGATGCCACTGGAAGCAAGATAGTGTATGAAGGCGCACGCTTCAAACTTAACGATGAGGTTGCATGTCCACCAGGAACAGATATCAAAGTGCATGATCTCTTTTTTAATACGCCAGTACGTAAAAAATTTTTAAAAACAGATGATACCGAGTGGAATGCTGTATTTAACTGTATTCAAGCATTTTGTTTTGCTTATCCAGAGATATCATTCAAAATTATACATAACGGCAAAATGGTGCTTAGTGCGCCTGCTGTATCAAATTTGCATGAGCGCGCACACCAACTATGGCACGATGTAAGCAGTCAGCTCATACCTTTTGAAACATCGCATAAAGATTTGAAAATAAGCGGACTTGTTTCCCCCACAACAACATGGAAATACAACCGCTCCCATCTATTTTACTTTGTAAATAATCGCTGGGTAAAAAATACAGAGCTATCAAAAGGGGTTATGAAGGGCTACGCTGGCGGCCTACCTCAAGACAAATTTCCAGTTGCTGTGATTTTTGTTGCGCTGCCACACCATGAGCTTGATGTGAATGTGCATCCAAAAAAAGAAGAAATTAAGTTTGCCCACCCAGGAATAATTCAAACAACTGTTGCAAGCGCAGTTAAAAATGCGCTTGAAGACGCTATTAGTAAAAAGCTTCATGTCGCTCATCAGGAAGCATCATGGACACCCCAAGAGGCTCCTAAAATAATTGTGCCACTATCGCGCCCACTGCCTGATACTTTTACAGTCACGTCGAAATTTGAAGTAAGTCCTGAAGTATTTCAACCAAGCAAGAACAATGATTATACACAACCCGCAGCGCAATTAATCACTACGTTTGCGCCAAGCACTATTCCAGCCACAAACAAAAGTATTATACAAGGGGTGCAATTAAGCCCCGCGCATGCAGAGTCTTATAAGCTGATTGGTCAGATTTTTGATACGTATATTATTGGTCAGTCAGGACAATCGATGATTATCGTTGATCAGCATGCTGCGCATGAGCGTATTTTGTATGAAAAATTCGCCCATGTTTTTAATAAGCAAGATGGCACCACCCTCTTGTTCCCTGAAGTAATAACACTCCAGCCTGGTGACCAAGAGCTCTTATTTGCGTATAAAAGCTTTTTTGCAAAACAAGGACTCGCACTTGATGATCTTGGCTCACGAGAAATCGTTGTGCGATCATGCCCGCCGTTTCTTAAGGGTCCGAGCATTAAAGAGTTTATCTACAAAGCACTCGCGTTTATTCATGAGCATCAAACACTAGACCAGGAACATTTTGGAATAACATTTAACGAATTTCTTCATGGAGAAATGGCGTGTAAAGCTGCAATCAAAGCAGGAGACAAACTCTCTGCAGAGCAAATGCAGCAACTTCTTAGCGATTTAAGCATATGCAATAATCGCTTTAAATGTGTCCATGGTCGCCCAACACTCTGGACGCTTGATGAAGCAGAGCTAGAGAAAAAATTCAGACGGATACAACCGTAAAAATTACTTATCTGCCAGCCATGCAATAGCGTTATTATGAATAATTTTAAGCCCTGCTGCTTGGTATTCAAGCATTTTTGTTGGGCGAGACACCCAGTTAATTACATCATGAGATCGCATAATAATACCCGCATCTGCTGCGCAGAGGTAGCGCATTAATTGCAGTGGCTCAACAGAGTGAATGCCGTAGCTATTTGCTGGCAACACTAAACGATTAACAACGCTTTCAAACGCTTCTTTATCTTGCGTGAGTATCAGTAAAAATGCCTCAGGCTGACCGGCTAGCTGATGTTTAAACCAAGCAATTGTTTCATCTGCATACTGCCAAGGTTTGTATGATCCGCTATAGCAATACACATATGCATTATCAGGAATTTTAAGCTCTGTGCGAACTTCAAATCGATTAATCTGTCTATCTTGAAGAGGTACTGACTCTGGTAAATCTTTATGCGCAATAGAAATATGAGCGCTCTCAGCCCTAAAATATTTTTGTAAATACTCACTTAGCGCTGGCGAAACAGCCTCAATTGAAACTTGGTTAGGACAATCTGTCTTGCGCTTGTTGCGATAGACTTCAAATTCTACACGTTGAAGTGAGCGATAGATAAATGCTTTATAAATATTTTTATAAAAACCAAGTGTAATTATCTGTGAAAAATTTTTTGGCATGAGCGATGAGCGCGCCAGCGCGCCAGGCTTAAGGTTTTGAGCGTAGCGATACTCTTCAGCAGCAAGGCCGCGCGCCTGAACAGTTACTGTTGGTAATCGTTCTGGGTTTCCACGACGCAAAACAAAAGGGAATTTTCTTGCATACCACTCAAGGCTTGTTAAAACAACCCACCCCGCAAGCGGGCCCCGCGCAATAATTTGGTGACACGGATTTTTCTTGAGTAACCAGTACAACGACCAAACTGCAAAACGCATTGACCAGCGGCCAAAATAAGGTAATCGTTTTAGGATAATAAGATTTAAACGATCTTCTGCAGGAAATAGCTTTTGAATTGTTTCTGGAGTCAGTGTATCTTTCTCAAATGTTATAAGCGTTATTACTAGATTGTCCGACGACTTCACCATTTTTAGTAGTGGCTGCACAACTTGGCTTGAAAAAACAGAGTTATTCATGCCATCATACAACACAAACCATAGATGTTTTGTTGATGTCGTCATTCCAATCCTTCGCATTAACCACAAGCCTTGGCGGCTTAGGGGTTTATAACCAGCTTCCAATAAAGGGTTCAGTTTATGAAATTTACGCTACCGTTTGAAAGCATAACAATCCACGACGTTGCCAAAGTAGGTGGCAAAAACGCCTCCCTTGGTGAAATGATTAATAACCTAGAGCCAAAAGGTGTCTTAATTCCATCTGGATTTGCTATCACGGCAGACGCGTATAATCATTTTATTGAGAGTAACAACTTAAGAGAAGCAATTAAACAAGAGCTTGCTGGTCTTGATAAATTTCATATACAAAGCCTTGAGCGCGTAGGACACTCAATTCGCTCTATGATCAAATCAGCTGAACTGCCTAAAGACCTTGTCGCAGCTATTCAAGAATCATACAGAGAAATGGAAGCTCGCTACGGAAAAAACTGCGACGTTGCGGTCAGGTCATCGGCAACTGCAGAAGATCTGCCAGATGCTTCTTTCGCTGGTCAGCAAGAAACATACTTAAACATATGCGGCGAACAAGACCTTATTGCCGCTACAAGAAACTGCTTTGCATCACTTTTTACCAACAGAGCAATTTCTTACAGAATTGACCATGGGTTTGACCATATGAGCATTGCGCTGTCTGTTGGTGTTCAGAAGATGGTTCGCTCAGATGAAGCATGCTCTGGTGTTATTTTCACATTAGATACCGAGAGTGGGCACAAAGACGTTGTATACATCACTGGCGGATATGGCCTTGGTGAAAACGTTGTACAAGGAACAATTAATCCTGACGAATGCTATGTTCACAAGCCAACACTTAAAAACGGCTTTGCACCTATCCTGAAAAAACGTGTCGGAACAAAACAAAAGCGCATGGTTTATGCACAAGACGGAAAAAACAGCGTCACTAATATCGATGTGCTTGAGTCAGATCGTCTACGCTTTTGCCTCAGCGACCATGAAATTATAGAGCTTGCAAAACAAGCAGTTACTATTGAAGAGCACTACTCTGCAAAAAAAGGCAGCTGGTGCCCAATGGATATTGAATGGGCAAAAGATGGTCGTGATGAAAAATTATATATTGTACAAGCGCGCCCAGAAACTGTTCACTCACAAAAGCAGCACCTGAATACCTTGCTGGACTATCAGCTCAATGATCCTGCAATAGTAAGCAAAAGCAAAATCCTTGCAAAAGGTAAAAGCGTTGGGAGAAAAATCGCAACAGGCAGCGCACGAATAATATCATCAGCGCGCATGATGGATCAAGTGCAGCCAGGAGAAATCCTTGTGACAGACATGACTGATCCTGACTGGGAGCCAATCATGAAAATTGCAGGCGGGATTATCACCAACCGAGGTGGGCGTACTTGTCATGCTGCAATCGTGAGCCGTGAACTTGGCATCCCTGCTGTTGTTGGCACGGGCAACGCAACAGAGACAATCACCAACGGTGAGAAAATTACGATTGATTGCAGTAATGGAGAAGTTGGTACGATCTATGCAGGAGAGCTTGGTTTTTCTATTCAAGAAACAAAACTAGATAAACTGGGCAAATCTACCGTTGGCATCATGCTCAACCTTGGCAACCCTGAAGAAGCATTTAACCTTGCGCAGCTTCCTGCAGATGGTGTGGGGCTTGCGCGCCTTGAGTTTATTATTAATAACTCAATCATGATCCACCCGATGGCCTTGGTACACCCTGACAAAGTCACAGACGCTAAAGAGCGCGCATTAATTGATAATATCACAATAGAATACGCCAATAAAAAACAGTTTTTTGTTGATAAGCTCGCACAAGAAGCCGGAACTATTGCTGCAGCGTTTTTCCCACGCCCAGTTATTGTGCGAATGTCTGATTTTAAAAGTAATGAGTACCGTAAGCTTGTCGCTGGAAACGTCTTTGAACCCGAAGAAGAGAATCCAATGATTGGGTTCAGAGGGGCTTCCCGCTACCATCACCCAAATTATCAAGAAGCATTCAAACTTGAGTGCGCAGCGATGAAAAAAATTCGCGATGAAATGGGACTTACAAACGTGATACTCATGATTCCGTTTGTAAGAACAACAAGTGAAGCAAGCGCTGTACTTAAAACTATGTCCGAGTGCGGCCTTGAGCGAGGCAAAAACAATCTTGAAATATACATGATGTGCGAGATTCCATCTAACGTGCTCCTGATCGAAAATTTCAGCAGATTTTTTGATGGATTTTCTATTGGGTCAAATGATCTTACACAGATGACACTTGCTGTTGATCGTGATTCTCACCTTGTAAGTGAAATTTTTGATGAGCGAAACGAAGCTGTTAAAGCAATGCTGTCAATGGCTATCACAGGCGCCAAACTTGCTAATAAAAAAATTGGGATCTGCGGACAAGGACCATCAGACTACCCTGAACTGGGTGATTTTCTTATTGATTTAGGAATCGACTCAATCTCACTAAACGCTGACGCGGTGTTGAAAGAGATTAAGCGCCTTGGTTAAATTATGCTGGGAGGGCGTAGCACTACACCCTCCCATTCTTTATAACACTATTATTTCCAGCGATTTGCGTTGTTGAGCGCAGCGCTTGTAAATCGCTTTCCGGCAATTCGAATCATTTTCGCAGGGTTAGGATCAACCAGGTAAAATCTAAAGCTCTCTGATTTTTTTGTCTTGGGGCTCATAAGCTCGAGTTCAAAACTTACTAAAAGACGACGATATTTTGAGACAAGGCCACTAATAAGCGGATAATAAGGATCATCACGCTTTAGCGATCTGAGTAAAGCAGCTCCTGGAAGTCGATTTTCAGCAATAAGACGCTCAATAAGACCAGGATCACACTCGTCTAAAATCACAATTTTTGAAGCAGCACGATCAAGCTCTGCAGTAAGACCAGCGGCACGTGCAGAAGTTGATCCAATAACAACGCCTGAATCATTGGTAACAAGCAGCAAGAAATCAGCTTCTTGATTGCTTACCCTAATAAGATTTCGTAACTCACCAACGGTGTGAGACGTCCCAGCTGCAGGCATTGCCAATCTAGTTGCTGAGTTTTGAGCAATGATAGCACCAGCACCTACCATGGCCAGACCAATAAACATCATTAATGAAAGATACCGCTTTTTCATGGAAGTCCCCCAGATCATAACACCCCTAGCGCAAAACCCATACCAATGGGCCTTACTCATATATAATCGTACGTTTAAACACAAAAAGAAATCAACAATTAGAAATTATTTTAACCCATGGGGCACAGAGAATGTGCGCGTTACAAAACGATTTATTTTTTTAAATAACAAACGGGTTATTTTTACTAGCACAGCCAAAGTTTTTAGTGGTATCATTGGGCCATATGCTAAGGAAATAAAGCAATGAGCCTAGGAATATTTGATCATGCAACATGCGCTCCGTTTGCCTTTTTAGGATTAACCGGAACGTTTTGGGAAGTTAATACCGACATTATTATTGGAACGTGGGTCGCAATGGCGGTCATCACAATAATAAGCCTTATTGGAAGATGGAGCCTTACGCGCGAGGGGCGCCTGATTAGCAGTGGCTACGAAAAAACAATTGGGTTTTTCATGCACCTGACCACTGAGTCATTCGGTATTTTTAACTACAAATACTTTGCTTTTATTACATCCCTTTTTCTCTTCACATTCATGTGTTGCCTTGTTGGCTTAATCCCTCACGTAGAAGAAGCAACAAGAGACCTCAACACAACACTTGCGCTCTCTCTAACAAGCTTTTTGTATATTCAGAGAGAAAAAATCAAAACGCACGGAGTTGGTGGCTTTTTAAAAGAATTCATACACCCTTTTGTTGTGATGGCACCGATTCATATCGTCGGAGAGCTGTCAAAAATTGCATCAATGGCGTTTAGGCTCTTTGGTAACATCTTGGGCGGCGGCGTTATCCTTTCAATGATCCTAGACCTTGTTGGCTCACAACAAATTATTTTTTACAGCGTACTGGCCGTGGTTGTCATAATGGCACTGTGCAGCAGAGCATTTAGGGTGCTGCAGCAAAATCATATTTTTCAAACGATCTATTCTGTAATTACATCAATGCTCTTTATTATCACCTGGCTTCAGCTTTTCCTCGGCGTTTTTGAAGGACTGATCCAATCGTTTGTGCTAACCATGCTGACAACAACATATTTATCAATGGCAATTGCTCCTACAGATGAACATAATGAGGAACACTCACCATGCTAACCCCTTACCACATTCATTATTTTGCTGCAGGCTTATGCATTATGCTTGGCGCTATTGGTGCAGGGTTAGGACTTGGTATTGCCGGTATTAAAATAAAAGAAACAATCATTAGACAGCCAGCATCAGCACCATCACTCTTTCGTGCCATGTTTATTGGGTTTGCACTTATTGAAAGCGGCGCAATTGTAGCGCTTGTAACTACTCTTTTACTACTTTTTGCATCACCAAAAGAGCTTACATGGAACCTGGCTTACGCGCAGCTAGGCATGAGCTTGGCTGTTGGCTGTGCAGCTGCAGCAGTAAGCACCGCATCAAGCTTTGTTGTGCGCGCTGCATGCACCGCAATTTCTCGGGAGCCTTTTTTTGCTAATAAAATTATTACGTACATGCTTATTGCACAGTCAATTATTGAAGCACCTGTTATTTTTGCCTTTATTATCGCACTGCTGACGCATGCAAACGCTACAAGCCTTGCAACTGATGCTGACGCTCTTGAATTCTTTGCTGCGGGGATAACTATTGCTCTTGGCTGCGTTGGGCCATCAATCGGACAAGCTCTCTTTGCCCACGAAACATTACTCGGGATCGGACGCAACAAAGAAGCTTATGGCAAGCTCTTTCCATTCTCACTGCTCAATCATGCAATTATTGAAACCCCAATGATTTTTGCGCTTTTGTGCGGGCTTCTTATTATTTTAGGTCCAGACTCAGCCCTTCCAATGGAACACGCTATACGAAACCTTTGGGGTGGCCTCTGCATTGCATTTGGAGCCCTTGGAAGCGCCTCTGCGCTGGGATACGTTGCAAGCAGATCAGCACAGGCTGTTGCCTCAGAACCCCAACACTACAACACAATTATCAGGACGAACTTACTTTCTGCAGCATTTATTGAATCATCAGTGATTTACGCACTGATTATATCACTCCTGCTCATTTTGAATGTCTAGAGACTCACACTCGTTCTCGACGAAGCAAGCGCCCTCCTATAGCCTTACATACATATAACGTTATTTTGGTAATCAAAAGGAGGCGGTATGGTTATTTATATAATTACCAAACTTGAGCTTGGCGGTGCTCAAAAAGTTTGCCTCGAACTTCTTAATGGGTGCGGGAAAGAAATACCAACAGCGCTCATTTCTGGAAGCGAAGGCCCACTTGTTCAGCAAGTAAAAGACAACCCAAACACATTTCTCTTGCCTGACTTTAAACGTGAAGTATCTATTAAAGGTATTATCAGCGAGATTCGTTCTTTTTTTAACCTGATCTCAGTTTTACGAAAATTAAAAAAGAGTCATCCCAAAGCACTTGTCCATACGCATAGCACAAAAGCCGGAATTATTGGTCGATGGGCAGCTTTTTTTGCAGGGATAAAAACCAGAGTGCATACAGTGCATGGATTTGGTTTTCATCCCGAACAAAGCCGCCTGGCATGGCTTGTAACATATTTTGCAGAATTGATTACAGCGCCAATCACAACACACTTTGTATTTGTCAGTAAACAAGACCTTGAGACAAGCGCAAAGCTTAAAATTGGCTCTGCAGCAAAAAAATCAATTATCAGAGCTGCGGTTGCTTCAGAGCTTTTTTATCCAGCAAAAAAAGACGATTCAAAAGATCTTTTTATTGTGGGGACTGTTGCCTGTTTTAAACAGCAAAAAAACCTCCTCGACTTGTTACGCGCGTTTCATCTTGTGCATTCGCAAGATGCTAAAACACATCTAGAAATCATAGGTGATGGTGTTATGAGATCAGAGATAGAAACGTTTATTAATGATCACAATCTAACACATGCTGTAACACTTTTAGGCTGGCAGCAAGATGTTGCGCCATTTATGCGTAACTGGGATGCGTTTGTTTTGACATCACTATGGGAAGGCCTTCCCTGTGCAATTATTGAAGCACGACTATCAAAACTACCTGTTATTGCAAATAACGTTGGTGGTATTAATGAAGTTGTGTTTCACGCACAAAACGGATTTCTAACAATGCCGGGCAAATGGCACGATACTGCCACATACCTTGAAAAATTATTAAAAGACCGTGTTTTACGCAACAAACTTGCTTCATATGACGATCAGCTTACCAACTTTGAGAACAAGACTATGGTAAAAAACCATCTAACATTGTATAACAATCTGTTAAGTAACGCGGGGTAGACGCTTAACGCGCCGACCAACCACTCATCATAGATCTGTACCGAGAAGCGTATCCTCGGTAAAACCCTTGCAAAGGAGAGGGAGTAGACAATGAGAAAGTGCCTGAAGATACGTGTCTCAGGAGACGTACAAAACAGCTCATACCGCAGTTTCACACAAAAAAACGCACAAGCACTGGGTATTGAGGGCACCATTCAGAACGGAGACGATAGTGGAGTTCTTATTATTGCATGCGGGCAATCCGATAAACTCGATAAGTTTATTGATATGCTCTACAAAGGAACAGCTGAATCATCGATCGAAGATCTCATCGCTGAACCTTTTGTAAATGAGAAAGACTTTCGTGGGGCGTTTAGAATTATTGGAGACTGAGCAGCTCACTTGCACATTATAGCAACCTAGTACAAACTAAGCCTTGGCAATGTTTCTCCGAGTATTTAAGGGCTGAACGTGACCAAATTATATGCAGCGCTCGTTCTCAGCTTTGTTTTTACTGCATTACAAGGCTTATCGCATCAAAACCTAGTGAGCGGAAGTTTTTATTCTTATATCATGCAGATGCATGATCAAGCAAATGAGACTATCACTTTTAATACTATTACCATTAAAAGTGATATACCTTTTTCATCTGAAGAATTTTCTTACATAACGGGCATCGCTGAAAACACGGATCTCAGAATTAAAGATATTAAGCACGGGATTCAGCGCCTGATCATAACAAAAAAGTTTTCACATATAGATCTCAGTTTTGCTCAAGACGGGCAGAAGAAAGGCCTTCTGGTAAATCTCTCTGGCGCATTCATCGTAAAGAAAATAGGTGTTCATGGTGTATGGTTTGGCAAAGCAAGCTATACAAGTCTTTATAGCTTGCAGCCAGGAGAGCCGTTTGAAACTCAAACACATGAGCACTCAGTAGAAACGATAAAAAAATATCTGATTGATGAAGGCTACCTCCAAGCAAAAGTCTCTGATGAAATTGAATACCAAGAAAAAGATAAGACCGTAACGGTCAAGCTCACTATAAAAAAGGGACGCGTCTTTTTTATCAAGGGCGCAATGCTTAAGATTGAAGACTTAAGCGAACAAAAAAAACAAGCTGGTAATGATGATCTAGATTCAATTATCGCTAGTATTGAAAAAAAATACATAGCGCATATTGAAGGATTTAAGTACAGCAAAAAATTTATTCAAAAAATTACCCGCCGAATAAAAAAAGATCTTGCTGCTGAGGGATTTCCAACCGCCAAAATTAATATTAAACGACTCAAGCAAAGCAAAATACACGACCTGCGCATCGCATTATGCATCAAACTTGGAAAACGTAAAATTATTACAACTGAAGGCAACACTGTTTTTTCACAAGAAGCAATACGCCAACAATTATTCACAGACGAAAGCCCTGATTGGCTTTTTTCTGCTGATATATTATCGCAGCATTTAAAGCATGATTATTATAAAAAAGGCTTCTGGAGAGCTGGTATAACAAGTGTGCCGCTGGGAGATATTGGTTATAAATTTATTATCAAAGAAGGCCCTCCAACCATCATTCATAATGTTGAAGCTGTACTTGCTAAAACAGGAATACATGAGAACGTAGAGCGTTTTTTCACTAAAATGGAAGGCGCAATTTTTGACAAAGAGCTCTTTGAGCAATCTGTTGAAAGCATGAAAACATATTACCTGAGTCATGGCTTTTGGGATTTCAAAATTATCAGCGAAGACTTTATTAAAATTACGGGCAAGCAAGCTGTCACAATTAACCTTGTAATCGAAAAAGGTCCTCAGCGTTACTGGGCTGGCATGAATATCCCTGGGTTTAAAGAGCTTCAGGCGCAATCTTTTTTCAAAAGATTTAGCAAGCCACCAAAAGGCAAACGCATACCGCTTGATATCACATGGATCATTCAGCAACGAAGCTATATTCTTGATTACCTTCAAAATCAAGGTTATTGGTACGCTGAAGTCGAGCCCGAATTAACGATAATTCCAGATACAACATTAAGCGAAAAAGCAACTGGTGAAAAAATATATGTCTTTGTTTCATGGAAAATTAAACAAGGCAAACAAGTTCGATTTGATCGCCCTATTATCACAGGATGCAGCAAGGCGTCGTATCAAAAAATCTTGCAGCATATTCCTATCAAAGAAGGCGAACTATGGGACAGAAAAAAAATAAATCTCGCACGCAAAAGACTTAAACAACTTGATGTATTTAAAGTTACAAGCGTGCAATCGCCACAGCTTTCATCTCACAAAAGCAAGAAGCCTGTTGTCGTGACTGTGGTTGATGAAGACCCATTAGAAATAAGACTACGACTTGGATATTTCTTTAACAGCAGCAACTTACTATTCAAAAATCAAAATACACCAAAAATAGGCTCTTCGTTTATTATTAAAAATCCAACCGCTCAAGCAGACAAAATTACGCTTACAGGCGACTGGTCACTGTTTGAACGAAAAGGACTTATCGATTATCAACAACCATCACCGTTTAATTTAAATGTTGTTGCGAATGTAAATGCGTACGCATCAAAGTTTATTCATCCCGTTCAAATACTTGGTAGTGGCTCTGCCTATGAAGCAGAGGTGCTTGGGTGCAGCGCGCGAGTAAGCGATCACTTTAATGACCATTATCAATGGCATATAAGCACAGGAAACGAATGGACCAAAATTAGCAAAGTTGAAGGCGCTCTAAACTTCGCACCAGAGCTTGTGGGTAAAATGCTGCCAAGTTTTTTTATTCAACCAAGTTTAACTATCGATTTTCTTGATGATAAGATTAATACAACGCACGGCTGGATAACGCATATCGAAACAAAATTTGCTGTTCCTGAAAAACGTGGGCAGGCTTTTGCAAAAGTTGTGTTAGAGCAGTCATTATTTTATCCAATAATAGGTAATGTTGTACTTGCTGGCCGCATACGCGCGGGGCACATCTTCAGCCAAGATTTCAATAAAATACTTCCTACAGAACGCTTTTTTCTTGGTGGTCCAAACTCAGTACGAGGATATGAACCAGAAGCGCTCCCACCACTCGGCACAGAAGAAAAAATTATAGATGGAACAAGTAAAAAAATTTATACCATTCAAGGCGGTAGCACCATGCTTAATGGTAATATTGAACTTCGCATACCTGTCTATAACGCCTTTGGTGTAACACTCTTTCAGGATGTTGGAATATTGAGTCAGTCTGGATTTTTAGGCCTTAAAGAGCGCTGGTACCCAGGCTCTGGTTTTGGCATACGCTACAAAACACCAATTGGTGCAATCAGATTTGATATCGGCTGGAAGTGGAAACGCAGGCTTAAAGAAGATCAACGACCATACGCTTGGTATTTAACACTAAGCGAAGCATTCTAGTTGTAGAGATTAATGGGGGTGCGGGAGCAAGCTTACACAATCAAAAAGGAGTTAGTGTATGTTGTTATTAATAGCACTCAGCAGCGTATTTTTCTTCACAAATCTTAATTCCTATCCGCAGGAAAAACAAAACCTTAAGCCAACTCAAGAACAAGCAACGTACACCTGGGAAGCAGATAGTCCCGTACAAGATGCTTTATCGATGATGATTGTCGATCTAAAATTTGATGGCAAAAATATAAAAATTTGTGAGCTTGGAGAAGGAATCGAATCGCGTTACCAAGGTTATGACAGCCTCTATGGTAAAGGCTCAATGTGGGGGAACATTTGGCATGCTCTTGCCCATCTAAAAAAACCACTGTGGGTTGTTGAAAGAGATTTTTGGGCGCGAAATAGGCACGAATACACATTCGATAAACTAAAGCTTTATGGTGGTAATCTTCACCACTCACTCCAATCAATTGAAAATAATCGAACACTTCAATTAAGCATCACACGGCATCCAGCACAAAATCAGGGCATCCTTGTCTCACCTTCACTCGGCGCACAAGCAAGCTTTATTACAAGCTTCAGAGCAAAGTATCCTCAATTTATTCATCTTGATGCAAAAACAAATCATTATGTCAGAACAAAAGATGCGATGATTGGGCTATTTAAAGAAGCCAATGCTCTTGGGTACAGACCAAAAAGCAAGATCTACAAGAAAGCCTACACTGCAACTATTGGCAAGACGGTGATGGAAGATTTTAAAGACCATGAGCTGCTTGTCATTAAGCCAACAAATAGCTCTCTTGGGTACGGTGTTATTATGACACCGCTTAATGATGTTGATACAATGCTTCGTATGATTATTAGCCAAAAGCAGCAACTGAAAAAATTTGGTTCCGACCCAAGCTATACTTACTGGAACAGAGACGAAAATAAAGAATTTATCATTGAGTCATACGCACCATCAAAACATATCACTATTGATGGTGAATCGTACGATGCAACACTTCGGGTGGTGTGTTTAATTGGCGCACACAATTCAACGCGTTTTATTACATTTATTGGTAGCTATTGGAAGCTTCCATCACAACCGCTATCTGCAAGTTGCTTAATCACAGAGAAACTTAAATCACATATTTCTTGCGGCAAAGTAAGCTCTGCAAAAGTTGACACTGCTGACTATGCACATGTTCAACAAGAACTCACAGAATGCTTTAAAAAATTAAGCCGGGTATTTTTCAGATAACAAAAAAGGGCCTGATAAACAGGCCCTTTTTATTTGATTTTAGATCAGTCTTAGTCCCAGCTGAGTGATCCTGCTGTTTGATATTCAGTAACACGCGCCTCAAAAAAGTTTTTCTCTTTTGTAAGGTCTGTTGCAAGAGACATCCATGGGAATGGATTTTCTTTAAAGAACATTTTTGGCAATCCGATACGCTCAAGCCTTCTGTCTGCCATGTGTTCAACATAAACACAAAATTGCTCAGCGTTAATTCCAAGAAGACCTTGAGGGCATGCATCATATGCATAACGGCGCTCAAGCTCAACAGCTCTTTCAATAAGCTTTGCAACTTTGTCCTGAAATTCAGGTGTCCAAATCGCTGGGTTTTCAGCAATAATGGTATTAATCAAGTCGCAACCAAATGCAAGGTGCAATGATTCATCACGCATGATGTACTCAAATTGCTCACCAATTCCAACCATTTTTTGTTGGCGCTTAAGAGCAAGCATCATGGCAAAACCAGCATAGAAGAAAATTCCTTCCATGATGACGTAAAAGCCAATCAGATCGAGCACAAATTTTTGAATATTATCTGTGCCAACTGTTTTGAAATCCTTATCAAAAATTGATTTTGTAAGCTCGATAACAAAATCATCTTTTTCTTTAATTGATGGTATCTCATTATACATCGTGTAAATTTTTTCAGGATCAAGCCCCAAAGAATCACAACAATAAATGAATGTATCCGTGTGCACAGCTTCTTCAAATGCTTGTCTTAATAAATACTGACGGCACTCAGGATTAGTTACATGATTGTACACTGCAAGCACAATATTGTTTGCAGTAAGAGACTCTGCAGTAGCAAAGAACCCAAGGTTCCATAGAATCAATCTACGCTCTTGTTCAGTCAATGCAGTTGGTGATTGCCATTGTTCAACGTCTTTTTGCATTGAAATTTCTTCTGGCACCCAGTTGTTTGCAACGCCTGATTTATAATATTCGCGCGCCCACATGTAACGCATCGGAAGTATTTTGTTTGGATCAGTTGTCGAGTTATTTATGATTCCATCTTTTTTCATGCTATCACCTTTCTATTGGCAGGATTCACATTCAGGATTGTCGATTCTGCATGCAGCAACATTTTCTTCTTGAACAACATCAGTTGATTCTCTGTATGCCTCAGCCGCAGTTGCAGCTGGCTTGGCCTCTACTGTGCTGTATTCTCTAATTTGTGTAAAGCCAAATTTCTTAGCATCAAGCGTTGATTTTTCGATCTGGCTTGCACCGAGTGTTCTCAGGTAATAGTTTGTCTTGAGTCCCAGCTTCCATGAATTCATATAAATATCATTAAGCATTTTACCCGAAACACCCTTCATAAATACGTTATGAGATTGGCTCTGGTCAATCCACTTACCACGAACAGACGTTAATTTAAGAAGCCATAATGGATCAATTTCAAACGCTTCTTTATATTTGTCTTTAAGGTGCTGAGGAATTTGCGGAATGTTTTGAATGCTTCCATCAAAGTACTTAATTGTATCGAGCATGTCTTGGCTCCAAAGACCAAGTTTTTTCAGGTCTTCAACAAGATGCTCATTAACAATAGTAAACTCGCCGCTCATGTTTGCTTTAACATAAATATTTTTAAATTGCGGCTCAATGCAAGGAAACGAACCAGCAATATTTGAGATTGTTGCGGTAGGAGCTATTGCCATAATATTTGAGTTACGCAATCCATACTTTTTCACATGCTCACGTACAGGTGCCCAATCCATAGTTGATGTTCTTGATTGCTCAATAGGCATGCCGCGCTCTTGTTCAAGCAAATCAATCGTGTCGATAGGGAATAACCCTCTATCCCATTTAGACCCCTTAAACGATGCGTAAGCACCATGCTCTTTTGCAAGCTCTGATGACGCCATAATCGCATGGTATGAAATAAACTCCATTGATGTATCACAGAACTCCAATGTCTTTTGATCTTCAAATGGAAGGTTCATCTCAAACAGCGCATTCTGAAGCCCCATGATCCCAAGACCAAGTGGTCTATGCTTAAGGTTTGAAAACTTGCCTTCAGCTGTTGGATAAAAATTAATATCAATAACATTATCAAGCATGCGCACAGCTGTTTTAACTGTTTGAAGAAGGAGCTCTTTATCAAGCTGTCCATCCTTCATGTGTTTTGCAAAGTTGATAGAACCAAGGTTGCAAACTGCTGTTTCTTCTTGTGAAGTGTTAAGCGTAATCTCGGTGCAAAGATTTGATGAATGAACAACGCCAACGTGGTCTTGCGGGGAGCGCACGTTGCAAGGATCTTTGAACGTGATCCATGGATGCCCTGTTTCAAAAAGTCTGCTGAGCATCTTACGCCACAATTGTTGTGCAGGGATTTTTTTATAAAGTTTCAATTCTCCTGACGCAACCTTTTGCTCATACTCTAAATAACGCTGCTCAAAAGTTCTGCCATAAATATGGTGTAAATCACGAGCATCATCAGGTGAGAACAAGGTCCAATCTTCATTAGCAAGCACGCGCTTCATAAAAAGATCTGGTACCCACGCAGCCGTATTCATATCATGAGTACGACGACGCTCATCACCAGTGTTGCGCTTAAGATCCAAGAAATCTTCAATGTCATAATGCCACACTTCAAGGTAGGCAACTGTTGCGCCGCGTCTGCTTCCACTGCGATAAATTGCAGCAACAACATCATTTGCAAGCTTAAGAAACGGAACAATGCCTTGGCTGTTCATCTTGATACTTCTAATCATCGACCCAGTACCGCGTAGGGAAGTCCAAGAGTTTGCAACACCGCCAGACCATTTTGACATGTTTGCATTATCTTTAAGGCACTTAAAAATGACATCTAGATCGTCTTCAACATAGGTCAGATAGCATGAGCTGAGCTGAGGATGAAGCGTTGCAGCATGGAACAATGTCGGTGTTGATGAAACAAAACGAAGTGTTGAGAGAAGGTTATAAAATTCAAGTGTGTACTTAGTTTTGTCTTTTTCGTTAAGACATAAACCCATCGCAACACGCATCCAAAAAATCTGTGGTAGCTCATAGATACCGCGCTCATCCTTAAGGAAATAGCGCTCATAAAGAGTCTGAAGACCAATGTATTTAAAAAGGTTGTCTCGCTCTGGGTTAAGAGCTAGGGCAAGCGTTTCGAGGTCAAACTCTTCAAGGCGTGGGTCAAGGTGCTTCAGCTCTATGCCTTTTTTTATAGCATTAAGAAACTGTGCACGATACATAACCTGCGCATCACCAACAGAAAGCTCCTTGCCTGAAACCTCTTTGTACATATGCCCAAGGAAAAGGCGCGCTGATAAAAGATTATACGCTGGATCTTTTTCTATAAAGCTTGTTGAAGCCATGATAAGAGCGCGAGAAAGATCTTTTGTAAGCACACCATCATAAATAATTCTGTGTAGCTCTTTAAGAATAAGTGCCGTATCAATGTCTTGCTCAAAACCCTTGCTCGCTCGAGCAATAGCTTTAAGAATTTTTTCTTGATCAAAATACTCAGTCCCACCGTTGCGTTTAACAACAGAGATGAATGGTCCAGATTGTTGCATGCCACTTGATTGCAACGCTTGCATGGTCATCATACCAGTCCTTTCACTGATTTTTTCAGAGCCCCCGCCTGTCGGGAATTTACCATTTGCAACGCCCAATATCCCTCGTAATACAAATGGCAAATATTTTCTGCTTGTAAACTCATTTTTGCGTGAGGTTTACTCTACCAGGACAAAATTCGACAATCAAACAAAATTTTCTGATTTTCAGATAACGCCTTCTGGAGGCGATTTTCAGAAATAAAAAAAATAAATCTTAACATAATTTTACGAAATTAAGACACTGCATGTGCGCAATTTGGGCGCTATTAAAAATAAACGCATCCGGCAATAAAAAGACCTTTTGTATTTTCAGATAAAAAATATTTTTAGTATTTCACTAGAACCTGTCATACAATCAGACCAACGATTATGCTCAATTTAAGCAATCAAGACAAGGTGTAGCACGTAGGGGTGGTGTATGTTTAGTCGCTTTATTATAGCTGCTTTTATTGCTGTTTTATTCTCTTTAGATGTTGCTGCGCATACGCGGCAAACTAAAAAAGTGTTTAAGATTGGGCATCTGTTTTTACACTCAAGCTTGTATGGTGGCGTGGGCAGACAATTTTTTGATCGCCTTGCAGGCCTTAAAAGTGCAAATGTTTACAATTATGTTTTTTGTACCAGCCCGAAAAAAAATCTTAATCAGCAGGCGATGAGATGCTTAAAAAATCCACAAACAACAACCTACTTCCTTGAGGACGAAAACAATCAAGCAAAGCTCAGAATAGAATCTATTATCAAAAAAGAAAAAATAGACTACCTCTTAACAGACCTGCCTGAGGGCGTTGAGTTTTGTAAAAGCATTAGAAGCAAGACTAACGTCAAGGTTATTTACACCATACACTCAAGAGAAAGCTGGTACCTTAAGTATGCAAACTCAGTTGATGGAGTCATCTGTGTTTCAGAAGAAGTCTACGGTGCGGCGCATGGCTTTTGCCCAGCACAAGCAGGTAAAGTTTTTTGGAACAACCCAGGCTTTGACGAGTCAAAATTTCTCACAGTACGATCACACAAGGATAAAAAAAGCTTTTTCGATGAGCATTTTAAAATCGCAATAGATAATGATGATTACGTGATTGTTAATGTAGGACGGCTGTCACGCTCAAAAAACCAAGTGTTGCTTTTGCACACGCTGCATGAACTAAAAAAACTAACGCCTAAAAATATAAAGCTCGTAATAGCAGGATCAGGTGGGACACAAAAAAATCTTGAGCGCATAATCTCTAAGCTGCAGCTTGAAAACTCAGTCTTTTTACTTGGGAATACTGATAAAATCAAAGAGCTTTTTATGCACAGCGATGTGCAAATACTCCCATCAATCACAGAGGCTTTCCCTTTAGTTTTACTTGAAGCATCATGCACAGGCCTTGCAAGTATAGTCTCCCAAAGCGCTTGCCCTAAAGGGCTTATCGAAGATGGCAAAACAGGAATGCTTTTTGATTTAGATAAAAAAAATCATCTTACAGAAAAAGTTTTATGGGCGCTGAACAATCCTGACCAGGTGTCCAGATACGGCCATAATGCCCAGGAGCGCGTAATAAAGCACTTTTGTTTAAATGAATCAACAAAACGCCTGTTAGATATTTTAGAAAAAATAAAAAAATAACGAGGCTTGAATAGATGTTCAAACCTCGTTTTATCATTCAGATTTAGAGCGTATTAAGACTATATTAAAAATTGATACAGCTTGCTGCAGGCACTCAAAATAAATGTGCCAACAACAACAGGCTGCACGTATGGAAAGTGCCAAAGGATGTGCGCTAAGTTTGCTAATGACAAAACAATAAGCGCTGGGTAACAGAACATAACAAGCGGCTCAATAAACGCAGCAACACCAGAAAAACCAAGATTTGTCATGATGAAAGTTGCGCATATTGAAATAAGAAGTGCGTAGCGGTAACTAATACGATTATTAAGCAACTCGCGCAGGTAATCAGCAAAGACCGCTGTAAGCGCTATTGCTGTTGTTATACAGGCTATTGCCATTGTTAAATTAGCAAGAATACTTGCCTGCGCGCCCAAGACGAGCGTTGCAACAGCACTTAAAAGTTGTGGTTGCTCAACAAACGCAAGCTCTGCGCCGTATTTTGCGGCAATAAGACAAAAACCTGTGTAAACAAGGCCAAGCAGCGAACCACCAATCAAACCGGCTTTAAGTCCGTAAACTGCAACTTGGTGCGGGGTAACATCAGCCTCTGCGTTTTGCTTAATAGAGGAAATAATAAGCCCTGAAAAGAATATAACGCCAATCAGATCAAGCGTTAAATACCCTTCCTGAAAGCCTTTTAAAAAGCTTGAAAGCGGTGTGAAGTCTGAAGGACTTGTTGTTGCATTGGAGAAAAGACCAATAATAATAATTGTAAAAAGCAAAACGAGCTTAATTGGCCCAAAAATTCTTCCCATCAGAGAAACAATAAAGCGACGCTTAATTGTCGCAACGAATACAAGCGCGGCAGCAACAACACTAAAAATCATAAGATCAAGTGATTGGATATGCCATGAAACAGCAGAGTGCGCAAGCGTCAAACAACGCGGCGTCGCGCCAAATGGTCCAACGAGCAGCATACAAAGGAACATAATAATTGCACCAGGCACGCGCCCTGTCATCTGAAGGAATCGTTTATAATCACCATTAAATAACGCTGCAGACACAAGCCCAATAAGCGGAACAATAACACCGGTTAAGGTCAAACCCAGAATCGAAAAGAAAACCATTGATCCCGTGTCTCTACCGAGTCCTAAAGGGAAAACAACGTTTCCGGCGCCAAAAAGCATCGCGAATATAGCAAGACCAATTGAAACCAATTTGTATGTCTGCATGAATGGTTCCTTGAATGTGTAGTGGATTTTGTATTTGAATCCACATTGAAAATCAAAAACATCTATCGATTATACGTTTTTTTTAAAAAAAGACAACAATTGCTTATTTGAAATTAATAAATATTTCTTTGTTACTATGAGATACAAATCAAGTTTCTTTTCTGTGATTCATTGTGAAGAATGTCATTTAAGAACTTCGTGTTAAAACCTTATCAAGACGATATTAAACAAGCATATCTTGAGCATTTCAACCTCTGAAAGGTATTATCGAAATAATAAGCATCTCCACTGGCAATTAATCTAGGCCTCTAGGCTTTATATTTTTGAAGCAGTGGAAATGAGATAATTATGTGCTGGGGGGCATACACATGTTGTTAAGACTTTTTATTTTATGCTTATCGTTTTGCAATCTTACTGTACAAGCAAAAGACGGATGGGACTCTTTTGAAGAGCTTCGACTAAGCTACTTGAAAAAAAAAGAGGGGCCTCGATTTGTTTTTATTATTCCTTCATATAATAACGCTGATTGGTACAAGGGGAACCTTGATTCAGTCTTCACCCAAATGTATACCAACTGGCGAATTATCTACATAGACGATGCATCATCAGATCAAACTGCAGACCTTGTTGAGGCGTATGTTAAAAAAAGTAATATGGGCCACAAGGTCACCTTAATAAAAAACAAGGAGAGAAAAGGCATAGCAGCTAATCGCTACACAGCAATTCATATGTGCGATGACGACGACATCATTGTTGCGCTTGATGGCGATGATAAGATTGCTTCTCCAAACACGCTTTCGCTGCTGCACAGCTATTACACAAGAAAAGGCGCATGGGCAACTTTTGGCCAATATAAAACATTTCCCGGTTTTATTACTGGCTGCTGCAGAGACTTTCCTAATCATGTAAAAAGAAACAATACGTACCGATCAGTATCATGGCGCACGTCTCATCTCAAAACATTTTATGCATGGCTTGCCAAGCGCGTAAAAGAAGAAGATTTCAAATGTGACGGCACATGGATTCCACGCGCAACAGACAGAGCGCTTATGCTTCCAATTATTGAGATGGCGGGTGAAAAAGCCATGTTTGTTGAGGAAGTAACATATATCTATAACAGAGCAAATGTCCTGAACGTCTCAAAAACAAAGACTAAAGATTACGCAGCTTATGTGCATAAACTTCCAGCCTATGAGCGCCTCCTAGAGGCGCCAAAGAAGATGAAGCGAGGCTGCTTATGATGCTGCGAATAATTCTATTATTGCTCTTTGTAGCTCAATCCACCCTGCTTAATGCGTCAGAGATTCCAAAAGTGCTTCACATTTTAACTTCTGACACATGTGGCGGCATACGAACAAATTTTTGTAATACAATTAAAGCGTTCAGAGAAATTTCAGCAAATACTTTTGTCATGGTGCCAAAAAACTGCAGTAAAGAAACCCTCGATCGCATCAGTGGAGAGAACACAACAGTCTTCTTTTTTAGAAACCTAAACGCGCTAGAAGAAATTATTGGTGAGATTGCGAGCGAGTATGATATCGATATCGTTCATGTGCATCGACCAGGCGATGTACATGCCTTAAGGGGCTTTCGCAACAGACGCCCTTTTAAGCTTATTTACACAATTCATGACAACAGCTCACAGTGGCACCCCGCTGCAACACGTGCTGATGGAGTCATATGCGTTAATCATCCAATACAAAACGCAATACGCAAAAAACTAGCTGCAGCAGATGTTTATATCCCAACAGTCTGTATTAACCCTATTCTTGATGAGCGGCCCTTCACGCAATACTTAGAGCAAAAGAAAAAAACTAAAACACCCTACCGCACCGAGCGAAGTGCTTTTTTTAAAAAAGAATTTGATTTAGACGTCAAAGACTCAATCGTACTTGTGGCAGCAGGAAGACTGTGCCCAATTAAAGACCATAGAACCTTAATCAAAGCTGCAATACGATTAAAACGAGAAGACAGGCTCTCTTTACAACTTATCATTGCGGGGCCAGGGTCAGAATTTGATGTATTAAAACGCCAAATAGACGATGCTGGTGCAGGAGCTTTTATTCACCTTGTAGGATACACAGACAAAATAAAAGACCTTATGTATTTTTGCGATATACATCTTATAACAAGCCTTCAAGAAGCTTTTCCTATGGTTATTATGGAAAGCGCTGCGCTCAAAAAAGCGGTGATTAGCTCGCATACTCATGGCGCTCACGAAATGATCCAGGATCGAGTAAACGGGCTTTTGTTTGAGCCTAAAAATGTTGGTGAGCTCTGCACCAAAATACGATGGGCTGTTGCAAACCAAGAGCTATTTGCATCATTTGGCCAAGAGCTTTATAACCAAAATATGAAAGCCTTTTCTTTCGCTAAAACATTTAGCAGACTCTTAGGCTTCTACCAATTAGTACACACTTTGTAATCAAGCCAGGGTGCACTCGCTCAAGGGTGCACCCTTCTACTATCTTTCACAGCTGTGTTATTAGTTTTATTCACAGAATCTAAATCAATGACTTGATCAAAGAATCCAAGCAACTGATGCTTATGCGTAATAAATAAAAGAGTAACAGCACGATCAAGCTGCATAAGCTCTGACAAGATTTCTTGCTCAATAATTGGATCAAGCGCAGATGTTGCTTCGTCGAGTATAAGAAGTTGCGGAGAAGCATAAAGTGCGCGCGCAAGGGCTATGCGTTGACGCTGTCCACCGCTCAAAAGCGCCCCACCCTCACCAACTTGGCGCTCAAGATCACTCAGCTGCGGGGCAAATGTAGTAACATGTGCTTTATCGCAAGCATCTTTAAGTGCCTTTAGATCAAGAGCTCTACCAAAAAGAATATTGTCTTTAATGCTTCCGTCAAAAAGATAGGTTGTTTGTGGGACATACCCAACGGTACGAGCAAATGATCGCAATTCTTCTTGAGTCATTACTGTGCCATCAATACAAATTGCACCCTGTCGAACAGAATGCAAACCCAAAAGCAAATCGATCAGCGTGCTTTTACCACTCCCACTTTGACCAATAATCGCGCACCGAGAAGATTGTTTAATTGTTGCAGAAAAATTCTGTAGTACATTTTTATCTGCTTTATAGCCAAACGTTACATTATCAAAAACGATATCGTGGACATAAGCCGGCGAATGCATTTCTATTGTCGATAAAACATCCTGTGCAAAAAAATATCTTAATCGGGCAATTGGCTGCGCTGAAAATATCATCTGATTTTTCGCTGCAACAAGCCGCGTTATCGAAGGCATAAACCGTAGAACACATAAGCCCAAAAATGAAATAAATGCCATGTGGTGCATAAGCGCCCCGCCACCAATCAGAACGCATAATATAACCAAAACTATTCCGATATAAGCAGCAGACTCAAACGTAATGCGCGGCAACTGTTGATAAAGGGCATAGCGACTTTGCGCATGCGCATAAGCTTGTGCATATGCATGATATCGGGTAGAGAAAAAATCTCCAACTGATTGAATTTTAATAAGCTTAAAATTTCCAAAAAGCTGTGTAAAAAGTTTATGTCCACTAACAAGCGCAGCACTAGCATCAACTCCTGCTTGCTTAGTTTTATCAGATAATACTTTAAGCGCAGGGAGCGCCGCAGTAAGCGCTATTACTGTCAAAAAAATAACAGTTAGCCACGACTGATACAGGAGCGCTGCATACATCATGAGCATGGTAAGCAGCTCAGAAAATGCTGTCAGCAAAGCTACACCAAGTTGTGCATGCATACTTGTTGATGTGAAAATAAGATACTGCGCATCAGCAGAATGCGTTTGCACAAAAACATGATAATCAAGCGCAAGATAGTGCTTAAGTGCTGCGCTTGATAACCGCTGCTGAACACCAAAACAAAATGAACTTAGCCAAGCAGCGTAAGCACGCGATAGAAGGGCGCGCATAATCAGGACAGCTAAAAGACTCAATCCAAAAGCTATGAGTATTATTCTATGACTATAAGTTTTTAAAATTTCAAACGTAAAAAGAGTCCCGCTGCCGTGCAGCGCATGAGTAACAAAAATCATGGTAGAAAAAGCAGCCCCAAGCTCAACAACAGAAACAAGCCAAGCAAAAAACGAAAGCTTTAAAAGCTGTTTTTTTTCTGTTTGATTAAGCAGGTCATACCATGTTTTAAATGCATCCATAATGCTATCAGCTAAACTTCAATCCGCAGAATAATCCAACAAGCCCCGATAGCACCGAAGAAGCAAGGCAACACGAATTATCTGAAGCATTTTTCATGCAGAGTTCGCAACATAAGCTCGTAGGAACGTAAGCACAGCAACAGCACAAAAAGGTTCCTGTCTCGCGCGCTCCAGCATCTACAAGCATGTCTATGATTTCACTATCTTGTGGCCTGAGAAACCATGCTAATCTAAGTGGTGTATGCCCACCAATATCAACAGCATCAATTGCGATTCTTGGCATGGAAAGCAACTGTCTTAGTCCAACTTTATTTTTTGCGCGCACTGCATAATGAAGCGCATTAGCGCCAATAACATCAGTTGCTTTATAATCAACTCCTGCACGCAAAAGTTCTGCCGCAAAAACATTTTTATTTTTTTCCATGCAGCGCATGAGCAGGGTCGCACCTGAGACATAGCGCGTAAAAATATTTGCAGCAGAAGGGCCAACCAGACAGGCCATAAATGTTATATAGTTTTCATGTATGCGATCATCAATTGTATCGTTTTCAATCAAATTAATAAGTCGTAATGTGTTTTCAGATGTATCGCTTGCAAATCTTATTCCACAATGTGTACACGCCTCAAATGGTTTTAAAAAAACACTCATTGTAGTGTGCCTTGACGGACACAGAAGACGTACATCACTGTGAATCCCAGGGCTCATATAACACTGACGCGGCTCAACCGTTTTAGGCGCACCTGTACCAGCAACAGCACCACTTGCAGAAGCAATAGCTGGCCTGCGCCTCACACCAGCACCTTCATCATGCGCAGCTAACACAGCCAAAGGAGCTTCTCTTCTAGCGTCGCTACCAGATGCTGTAGCTATAGCTTTAGCAGCAGGATAAGCGCATTCAACAAACATCAACAAACTTAGCGCTGAGCAGAAAAAAGATACGTTTCTGTTTTGCATACAACTCTCCTAGAGTTATTCAAACAACCTACTCATGCAACTACAAAATACTTATTATTTTTTAGTGTAAACAAACACACGTGATATTCCAGGGGAGTATCACGACGCGAAGCATACAAGTCTGCAACAATAAAATAAACATAAAAAAGAAAAGGGTGGACGCAAGCGTCCACCCTTGAAACTGAATTAATCAAACAGCTTATTAAAACATGCCGCCCATGCCACCATGTGAGTGGCCAGCGTGTGCGCCAAGGTTTCCAGCTGGTTTTTCTTCTGGAAGATCTGCAATCATTGTTTCTGTTGTTAGAAGCAAGCTTGCAATTGATGCTGCATTTTGAAGTGCTGAACGAGTAACCTTAGTTGGATCAACAACACCGGCTTTAATCATATCAACGTACTCTTCATTACGCGCATCAAATCCAACATTTGAGTCAGCGTTGCGTACTTTTTCAACTACGACAGCAGGATCAAATCCAGCATTTGAAGAAATCACACGCATTGGCTCTTCAAGTGCACGACGTACAATCGCTATGCCTAGATTTTGATCACCATGAAGCTTGATACCATCAAGCGCTTTTTGTGCGCGGAGAAGGGCTACACCACCACCAGCAACAATTCCTTCTTCAACAGCTGCACGTGTTGCATGAAGCGCATCATCAACGCGATCTTTTTTCTCTTTCATTTCGGTTTCTGTTGCAGCACCAACTTTAATAACTGCTACACCACCTGAAAGTTTTGCAAGGCGCTCTTGTAGTTTTTCTTTATCATAATCTGATGAAGAAAGCACAATCTCAGCATTGATTTGAGCAATACGCGCATCGATTTCTTGCTTATCACCGCGGCCATCAACGATTGTTGTGTTATCTTTTGTTACACGGACTTTCTTCGCTGAGCCAAGATCTGCAAAAGTAATGCTATCAAGTTTAATGCCAAGTTCATCAGAAATGATCTTACCACCTGTGAGAGCTGCAATATCTTGAAGCATTGCTTTACGACGGTCACCAAAGCCTGGAGCTTTAACAGCAGCGATGCTTAGCGTGCCGCGCATTTTATTGACTACCAGCGTTGCAAGTGCTTCGCCTTCGATATCTTCTGCGATAATCATCAACGGAATGCCTTGCTTAGCGACTTGCTCAAGCACAGGGAGAAGCTCTTTCATGCTTGTAATCTTTTTGTCGCAAATCAAAATGCGAGGATTATCAAGCGCAACTTCCATCTTTTCAGAATCAGTGATGAAGTAGGGTGAAAGGTACCCACGATCAAATTGCATACCTTCAACAATATCAAGCTCATCGACCATGCCGCGCGCTTCTTCAACAGTGATAACACCATGCTTGCCAACTTTGTCCATAGCAGCAGATATCAAATCACCAATTGATTTGTCGTTGTTTGCAGAAATACTTGCAACTTGTGCGATCTCAGCTTTGTCATGAATAGGCTTAGAAACTTTAACAAGCTCTTCTACAACTGTTGTAACAGCCTTATCAATACCGCGCTTGAGATCCATCGGGTTTGCACCAGCAACAACGTTTCTCATGCCTTCGCGGAAAATCGCTTCAGCAAGAACTGTTGCTGTTGTTGTACCGTCTCCAGCAACATCGCAAGTTTTTGAAGCTACTTCACGCACCATTTGTGCGCCCATGTTCTCAAACTTATCTTTAAATTCGATTTCCTTAGCAACTGAAACACCGTCTTTGGTGATTGTTGGTGAACCAAAAGACTTTTCAATTGCTACATTACGCCCCTTGGGCCCGAGTGTTACTTTTACAGCGCTTGCAAGACGATTAACACCCTTAAGAATCTTATTACGTGCGTCTTCGCCGAATATAATTTGTTTTGCCATGTGAAAATTCCTTAATCAGCTTAAATTACTCAACAACAGCCAAAAGCTCTTCTTCACGAAGAACCAAAAAGTCTTCGTTACTTACTTTTACTTCTGTGCCTGAGTATTTACCAAAGAGCACTTTGTCATTTTTCTTAACACTTAATGAACGTACAGAGCCATCATTAAGAAGCTTGCCTGTGCCAATTTCTACTACTACTCCCATTTGTGTTTTCTCTTGTGCTGTATCGGGAATAATAATACCACCAGCTGTTTTTGCTTCACTATCTAGGCGTTTTACGAGTACGCGATCGTACAAAGGTCTAACTGCACCTGTCATAAGATCCTCCTTGAAAGCATCTTCTTAAATAATGCTTGTCTTGTTACTATGTTTCAATTTGAAAATTTATACTTATTAAGTCTTCATTAGTATAAAAATGGATTGATAAAAATCAACTAAAACTTTATAACAACTCACTCAAATTTCTTTACTATTTTTTGTAGCTCAAAACAAGCAAATCAATGATTGATTAGCTCTTTTAGCCCAAAATACAAGTTGAGTATAAAAGCATAAACATTTAAAAAAATTGAGTGGCTCTAGTATAACCCCGCAGCGAGGATTGACGACAAAAAGAAGGGTGCTAAAGTGGAAGCACAAATTGGTTGTACAATCCTTAAAAAAGGAGGGGTTATGTTCGCCCGCTACAAATTTTTAGGCTATTTGCTTATTTTTAGCGCTGTTTCATGTAGTGGGTATCCACTTTTTGAGCTTTTCCCCTCTTTAGGCAAAAAAATGGGCTTTCAGCAGCTCATCTCAGAACCAACCCCCGTTCAAAAACTTTCAACACTGGGTAACCTCGTGGGCGCAAAAGCGCTTTATATCAAACGAGATGACCTGACAAACAAGAGCTTTGGTGGCAACAAGGTACGAAAACTCGAACTTTTACTGGGAGACGCGCTAGCTTCGGGCGCAAAGGGTGTTTTAACCTGGGGAATGGCCTGCTCAAATCATACAACGGCAACTGCTATTCATAGCCGTGCAGCAGGACTTGATTGTGTCTGCATGCATATCCACCAAACACCAACATCATATGGCAAACGAAACCTCCTTTTATCACACATGGCTGGTGCGGAGCTTTTGCTTTTTAATAATGTCGGAATACGCCAGGCAACAATGCTCGACATTAATAAAGAATACAAAGAAAAGAAGGGTGTTTCGTACTACTTCATCCCAAGTGGGGGGTCAAATGAGTTTGGAGCGGCAGCATACCTTAATGCTGCCCTAGAGCTTAAAGCACAAATTGATGCAAAAGAACTGGAGACCCCAGACATCATAGTTGCTCCCTACGGATCAGGCGGGACAGCGGCAGGAATAGCGCTTGGCATAGCGCTTCTTAAGCTACCAACACAACTTGTTATCGCTAATGTAGACAACGCAACAGACAATGATGCGCTTGAAAAAATAAAAACGCTTTTTGATTTAACAGTAAAATTGCTGCGCAAGCGCGATGACTCCTTCCCTGTACTGGATTTTCCTGCTGATCGCGTAAGCATAGTGCGCTACACAAAAGATGGTTATGCCAAAGTATCTCAAGAAGGATTTAATACTGGGCAACTTTTTCTTGCATGTGAAGGAATCCATCTAGACGGTACATACACAAGCAAAACAGCAGCATGCCTACTTGATATTGTCGCTCAGAATAAAGATGCGACCATTTTGTTTTGGCATACATTTTATGCCCCGGCGAAAAACGAAATGACTGACGGCTATGACTATAAAAAACTTCCAGCTGAGTACCATCCTTATTTTGTCATCCCACTACAAGATCTTGATCTTGGTCTTGATACCACAGAAGGAAACGCATGAAAAAACTTCTCTTGATTCTTGGAATAATTGCATGCACACAATTAGATGCTGCAGTAGATGCTAGCGGTTATGACTCAGCTACTGATGACTTTCCAGCATATGACAAACAATCTGCCACACACGAGCACAATACAACAGCGCGACGAGAAGCTTTATTATTCGGGCTTGAAAAAGCTGTAGCAAATACTGAAGACGCCGCAGTACGTATTGACGCGCTGCTCAAATTGGGTCGCACAAATGCTGAAAAGGCTTCAGCTGTGGACATTGCGCTATGGATTATTTATCAAAAATATCCAAAACTTTTTAAAGGCTACAGCCAAAATCAATCGTGGAATGAAGAGACCCCATAATTATAACTATTAATACGTTTAAGAATCGTGCTTGGCAATATACGACGCGGAGACGGAAGATTTTCTGTGGGACGCAACAACGCTTGTCCTAATTGATAACATCGGTGGCTTGGGTCTTTTGCATAATCAAATGGCGCTAAGCCACTCTTATTTTTTACACGTATATCAACCGCTCTGCACGCAACAAGAATAGAGCAAACAATAAGCCTGTCATTCCTCACAGCAAGGTGAAGCGCTGTGTCTCCATTTTGATCTGTAAGCAGAGGATTTAAACCGCGCTCAAGAAGCTCAATCACTTTAGCTTGGTAGCTTTGTGCCGCTGCATGATGAAGTAGCGTAGCACCATCTGGAAATCTACAATCTAGGCCTGCTTTTTGGATAAGATCCTCCATGCTGCGCCAATCATTGTTTATGATCTGTTGTTGAATTTTCTTTATACGATCAGCACGTATTTTGTCTGTTTCCAAAATCGGTAGCAGGGCTGTGTAACCATGGCGAAGCGCAAGCTCATATGCGGTAGTATCAGAAAAGGTTTTTGCGTTTTTATTTGCTCCTCGAGCAACAAGTACCTCAGCAACATCTTTATACCCGTGCAAAGCTGCAGTATGAAGGAGCGTCATGCCCCAACGATGATCGATAAGCGCCGGATCATTAACATCATGCATTCCAAGCTGTTCTAGAAAGGCAGCTACGCCTTCGTGCATTCGATAAAAAACAGCGTCTACAAAACCACTACGTTTAAGCCGAGAAGAACATTCAAGACTAAAACATAAAAATTGGCTGATTAAAAAAAGAAACAACAAGCTCTGTCTAGTGTTCACATTATCCCTTAGCTCTATTTACCATTCGTACTACTGCAGTTTGCGTTTAGCACTTAATGTGATTTTTTATTAATTCTAGCAACAATCGTTGGTGGTACTGGCTTTTCATAATGCAAGCTGCTTGATTGTACATTATTTTGACCATCTACAGGCCCACAAATTTGTCGGAGCAGTGTAACATATCGCTTTGAATGTTTTTGCACTAATTTTTCTCTCACAATATGCGCAACATTCTGTCGATGATTATTTTTTACAGACAAATTGATTCCTTCTTTTGCAAGCAAAATACGAGCAATAATGTATGAACCATTTTTAAGAGCTAGGTGGAGAGCGGTATTGCCTTGGCTGTCACGAAGATTCGGATGAGCACCGGCCTCAAGGAGGCTGATCACTTGAGCTTGGTTTGCCTGCGCAACTGCAGCATGAAGTAATGGTTGATACAGTGAGAGGCGATAATCAGGGCCAACTAACGTTATAAGCTCGTGCAGATTATCCCATATACCGTGTTCAATTTGTTCTTTAAGTATTTTTATGCGTGCAGTTTTTTTATCTTCTAAATAATTTTCGTCGTGCTCAAACAAGTGTTTTTCATCACCAGCAAGGAGCTCAGCAACCGCCCACTTACAACCTGCTCGTGCAACATCATAAGGCGTTTGACCAGAATATGCCTTTGCCTTTTTATTCGCACCATTAGCCACAAGATATGCGGCAATATCTTGATATCCATGCAAAGCAGCAAGGTGCAAAAGGGACATTCCCCAGCGCTCATCAACAAGGCTTTCATCACAAATATTGATCGATGATGTTGCTTCTTTAAATAGCTCAACATTATCGCCAGCCATTGCCACTGCCGCGCGAACATATGCAGGATTAAAAACAAAGTTATTATTTTTAATTGATCCATATGCAACAAAAAATAAGGCCTGTAAAAACGTGCAGTAGAGCAAAAATGCTTGGGTGTAAGATCTCATGTTTCAGCAACCTCAAAAAAGCTAATGTCTTATTACCGTCAATACTTGTGCCTAAGAAACAATTTTACATTCAAATCAAGACTTATGGCATACTACATAAAACGCTGAGGAATTCTATGACAAAATCTATTCTTGTTGGCTCTCATGTTTCTGCAGCAGGGGGTCTTGAAAAAGCAATACTTCGTGCAGAGTCAATTGGATGCACCGTGTTTCAATTGTTCACAAAAAGCAATCGCCAATGGCATGAAAAAGCTATTACAAGCGAGCAAGCTGCGCTCTTTAGAAAAACTGCAGCTGCATCATCGATCCAAGAGATAGTTGTGCACGCTGCTTATTTGATTAATTTAGGGTCTAGTAAAGATGACGTTGTTGCAAAATCTATCAATGCGCTTACAGACGAAATAAATCGCTGCCATGACCTGGGCATACGTCTACTTGTTCTTCACCCAGGATCACACCTTGGAGCAGGCGTTGATCAGTGTATTGAAAAGATCGCTGCCAATCTTGATATCGCGCTAGAAAAAAGCAAGGGCGGGGTTACTGTCTGCCTCGAAACAATGGCTGGCCAAGGATCAAATGTTGGATTCACGTTTGAGCAACTTGCACAAATGAGAGCGCTATCAAAGCATAAAAAATCAGTGGGGTTCTGTCTTGATACGTGCCACATATTTTGTGCAGGATTTGATATCTCAACTGAGCTAGGCTTAAAAAATGTTATTCAGCATTTTGACGATGTTGTTGGCCTTGATCACCTTAAAGTTATTCATGTAAATGACTCAATGACAGAGCTTGGATCAAACAAAGATCGCCATGCACCTTTGGGCGAAGGAAAGATTCCGCTCCATGTGTTTAGAGAGCTTATGAATAATCCAGCACTCAAAAATATCCCCAAAGTACTAGAGACTCCATCAGACGAAGAGATGAAGTTATGGGCAAAAGAAATAGCCTTGCTTAAAAGCTTCGTCACGCCTTAAGTGCTATAAAAAAAATATCTGATGAAAGTCCTCTAGTCGAAATGATACCTAATCTACGCATCAGACCAACTATTTTTCTAATCAAATACCGTGATGATGCAGGGAAAAACTCAGCTATTATCTGTAAGTTAATCCCACCCTTTAGATTAACTTGAATAGGTGTAAAACCATTCTCAATCAGCAGAGACTCTAATGTGTTTTTTGTGTAGTAGCGCTTGTGCGTAAGATCAGAACGATGATTGAAGGTAAGATTATATTTTGGCAAAAACAAATCATTGTCGTGGGGAACGGAGCCTATGATTACTCCACCAGATGATGTTACACGATAAAGCTCTTGCATTAAAAAATGCTCTTGCTCAATATGCTCTATAATATCAAACGCAAAAATAGTATTAAATTGCTCAGTTGCAAACGGTAATCCCTGCTCAATATCTGCCTGAACATAATTGAGGCCATCTTGGGGTTTGAGTGTCAGTCTGTCTACAGCCGACACTTCACAGAGCGGCGCAAAACTCTTAATCCATTTTGAATACAAACACTCACCAGCACCAACATCTAAGATCTTACCTGTTTGTAGAAATTTTTTAATGTACGCAACTTTCACATCTGAGAGTAAATGTTCCATCAAAATCCTCTCTAATTTCTTGCTTATAAAACCACTCAGAACTGAGCATATCCATGCAAATTGAAAATTCAAACAGAACTCCCACCCCATACCGGTGTAAGCAAAGCAATTGCATACATAAAGTTCTTTATTAGATACTGCAATAAAGAACTAAAGAGGGGTAGGTAAGCGTATGATTTTTCTTAGATTATTATTTGTTGCTCTGATCACGCTTGCAGGCTGCTGGCAGTCGCAAGAACAAAAAAGCGAATTACATCGACTACTTTCTGATATGCAGCTTTACAAACTTGTAAGCACTAATGCACACCAAGGAGATTTGCTTGAGCATTCTATCTGGGCTCTTTATGCCGCTGCAAGACTCACAAGTGAACCAAATTATGCAACACATAACCTTACGCTTTCTGAGCAAGAAAAAAAGCTCGTGCAACTTGGCGCGCTTCTGCATGACATCGGAAAAGCTGGACAATGCAGTCTTTTTAGTAATACATCACAAAGCCGATCGTATACTATTAAGCGCGTAGCGGGGCAATTTATTATCGAATATACATCTGATAATCGAGAGCATACGCTTGTTGGCTACAATTATATCACGCAACCAAAAACAAACTCTAAAGACTTTTATTGCTTCTTTGACAAAAGCAAACTGAATGTAAAAAAAATACTCAAAGAAGCAAAGCTCTCTGACCATGAACACTGCATACTTGCGCTGATGATAGGAATGCATTGGGAGCTTGGTGCAATCAGCAAAAACTTGATCACAATATCAGGCTATATTGATAAAGCTAAAATGCTTTGGCAACAACTTAAGCCACAAAAAAATCTGACACCTCACATAATTAGGCTTTGCATTCTTGTACAAATGGCCGACATGCTGGGCATAGAATACAACTCACCACACAAGACATTAATAGAATTGCCAAGCGGAATGATCGATCAAAAGCCTGTTCGTCCTCCGCAGTCGAATCAACCAATTGCCGACCAGTTCGGCGCGCTACCACTTAATCCAGGATCAACATGTAGCTGCGCAAAAACTGTGCAAGCAATTATTGCAGAAGCTGTGCGACAACTTGAGCCGTCCTAACGCGTTAGTTTTGCCCAAGGTTTATACACAAAAAGAATCCATGCCTTAATAACACCAAATGCTGTGATGCATGGAATCCAAAGCGAAACCTGCTCAACAAGAATAAGCCAGCAAACGCCAATCAATGCTGCAGAAAGCATACTAGCAAAACCAAGCACATGCCATTTTGACCAACCACGTCGCTGCAAATACAGGGCAAAGTGGTGCGGACTGCCATTGTAAAATGGAATGCCAAGCCAACTGCGCACAATAAAAAGAACACAAACTTCAAGCAAAGGCGCTGCAAGCATTAATGTTGGCAAGAAGAAAAGATTCACAGAGGGTAAAAATACACTTAGTGGGCCTGGGATATGATATGACAATACGTCTAAAACACGATCAGGCCAAACAAAAAGTAATGGCATAGCAGCAAAAATACCACCAATAAAAAGAGAGCCCGCATCACCTAAATAAATGCGTGCATGAGGCTTGTTATACCACAAAAAACCGATAAGCGATCCTGCAAGCGCAGTAAAAAAAAGACTTGTTTGATACAGCTCGAGGTACGCCGAAAAACCTATTGCGCTAAGCGCTGCCGTTAACGCTAATGTACCACACAAACCATCCATTACATCAACAAGATTGAATGCATTCATAACTGTAAGCATCCAGAGCAATGAGAACGGCAAGTTGATGTAGGACATAAATGAATCTGTTTTGAGTGAAAACTGCCCCTTGAGAAAACAGAGTGACGCAAGGAGCTGGCCAAGAAATTTTTGGCGCGGCGTTAAAGCTTTAAAGTCATCGATCAAGCCAACAAAAAGCAGTAAACAACTTCCAAGCAGAAGCCATAAGATGTCGTTGTCAAAAGGATAACAAATACCAAGCGTTGCAATAAACGGAAGAAAAACAGCAATCCCACCCAAATACGGCACAGGCTGTTTATGTTGCTTAAGGCGGCCATCTGGACTATCAAGAAACCCAATTTTTTTTGCTGCAGCAATCACAACAGGAGTTAAATACAAACCAAGAGAGACAGCAAGCGCACCAGCAATCAAATGTCGAATAAGAATTGCATGCATTGTAAACCTCATGCATAGAATGACGGAAATGACTGGACAGCGCGTATAAGCGCCAAGACTTCATTACTCACGCACGAATTAAGCGCGCAAAATCATCATACTCAGCTAACGATAAAAATTCAAATTCAACATGAGCCACCGCCCATGATGGGCGATTGATTTTAACCCAGTCTTTTTCTGTACATAGAATAGTTGCACCACCAGCTTCGATGGCAGCAACCTCAACAACATCACAGTCAGCACTAGTGAACATATGATGATTATTAAAAAAGCGTGACCCTACTACAATCACACCATTCTTTACCAGGTCTTTCAAAAAACCTTCTGGCGAACCGATAGCAGCAACAACAAAATATCGTTGACCCTGGGGCATCCTGATTTTGTTGTTTAAAAAAATTCCTGCGTGCTTATGTCGTCCCCAAAAAATAGGCACTGGGTGTATTTTATAGAGATGCGACTTAAGCTCATCACGATCAGTAGCGCTAATATCATCAGCATGCGTCAGCACAAGGCAGTCTGCACGCGTAATATCTTTTTCTCTCAATCTACCGCGAGGAAGGCAGTACCCATTATCAAACGGAGCACGAGCATCAAGTAGCAAAATGTCTTTATTTTTTTTTACTGCAAAGTTTTGATACGCATCATCAAGAATAACCGTTGTGATTTTATTGTGCGCATGGTGTCTCTGAATAAGCCAGAGGGCACGCATTCTGTTAGGACAAATAACAACAGGAGATACAAGTGCATTAACATGCATCAACGCCTCATCGCCAGACTCAAGAGCTGACATAACAGCATGACCACCAGCACCTACAAAACATGCACGCCGTGCATGTGATTGAGAGCCCTTGTAGCCCCGCAGGACAATAGCGCAAGACTCTTGACCAATCATACGCGCTAAAAACTGAACGAATACTGACTTGCCAGTTCCACCAACAGAAATATTACCAACAGAGATAATGTTAAATGAAAAAAAATTGGGCCTTGATAGTGCCCTCCGATAAAGGAGAGCACACCAAAACCCAAACTTATAGATCTTTTCAGCAATAAGCCAAAAGATTTGAATCATGCTTATTCAACGCGTGTTTCTGCGTAACAAATAACTGAATCGCCTTCTTGCCACTCATTAAAGCCGTCAGCTGTAAATCCACACTCATAACCAGCGTGAATTTCTTTAACAGTTTTGCGATCACGTTGAAGGGATGTAACTTTAGCTTCTCCCATTTGTTTGTTGCCACGCATACAAACAACCTTGTTCCCACGTGAAAGCACACCTTCGCGCATGTAGCAACCAGCAATAATACCGATACCTTTGATATCAAATACTTTTTTAACTGTTGCTTCACCAACTTTGTTCCAGCTGAACACAGCTTCTTTTTTAGACTTAATAAGCGCAGACAAGTAATCAACAAGTTCATAAATGATGCCGTTTACTTGTACGTTTACGCCTTTGTCTTTTGCCATTGATTGAGCATTCTTCTCAATTTTGACATGAAGACCAAGAATGATAGCGTCTGTGTTTTCAGCAAGCTCGATATCGCCTTCTGTAATGTCACCAATACCGGTGGTAACAATATTTACAGGACACTTAATCTCTTTGTTTGCCTTGATAACTTTATCAATACAATCCATAACCGCTTCTTTTGATCCGCGGGTATCAGTTTTGATAACAAGATTGATTGATTTTTTATCTTTTGCTTTTGCGTTTTGACCAAGCAGTTCTGCTGCAGAAAGCTGTGGAGCCGCTGTAGGAGCTTGAATCTCAGCGCTCTTTTGTGAACGAGCACGAGAGTATTCCTGCTGAGGCACAACTTTAAGCTCATCGCCAATATTATTAAAGCTATCAAAACCAACAACCTGAACCGGTGTTGATGGTACAGCTTCTTTAATACGCTGTTCATGGCTATCTACAAGAATACGCACTTTACCTGTGCTGCCACCGCATATGAAGAAGTCGCCAACTTTAAGCGTTCCTTCTTGAACAATAACAGTAGCAACTGGGCCAAAGCCGCGCTCTACATGAGACTCAAGAACAAATGCTTTTGGCGTAACATTACGCTCAGCCTTAAGTTCCATCAATTCTGCTTGAAGCACAATAAGCTCTAGCAGCGCATCAATCCCTTGTCCTGTTTTGGCAGAAACCTGAACGATTTCAGTTTGTCCGCCCCACTCAGAAGGCATTAATTCATGCTGAGCAAGCTGACGCTTGATTGTCTCAATCGCAGAAGGAGAAGATACTTTGTCGATTTTATTGATCGCAACGATAATTGGAACGCCTGCAGCCTTTGCATGATTTATAGCTTCGACTGTTTGCGGCATTATTCCATCATCAGCAGCAACAACAAGAATCGCAATATCTGTAATAGATGATCCGCGCTGACGCATGTATGAGAACGCTTCGTGACCAGGAGTATCGAGGAATACAACTTTGCCACCTTGAGCTGTAGCAGCCTCCCAAGCACGAATATGCTGGGTAATACCACCTTTTTCAGACGCGGCAACATTCATCTTTTTGATGTAATCAAGAAGCGATGTTTTGCCGTGGTCTACGTGTCCCATGATAACAACAACAGGCCAACGAGCTTGTCCTTTATCAGAAGCTTTGCGCGCAACCACACTAGAAGACTTATCAGATGCATTAGGGATAGTCACAGCAATATTAAATTGCTGACCGAGAGATTTAATAACATCTGGAAGAAGGATGTGATTTCGGTTGCACACTTGCCCCTTTTTCAAAAGAGCAAGAACAAGATCACTAGACTGCTTGCCAAAAAGCTCAGCTACTTCAAAAAGAGCCATATTGCCTGTAACTGTTACCGCTGTAACAGCTTTCTTTTCAGGCTCACGCTGTTGATGTTGTGGCTTATACTTTCTACGTCTTCTACGACGTGGCCCTTGCTGCATTTGCAGTCCAGGGGTTGCAAAATGCGCTGTTGTAAGCAGGCGCTTGATACGCTCTTGCTCACGCATTTCTTGAGCTTCTACTTGCTCAAAATCTGGGATATCTAGCTTCTTTGGCTCTTCGGCAACAATTATTTTGGTTGGAGCCACAAAGTCTACGGCTTCATCATGTAATGATTGGTTGCTTCTAACTGGAGTTTGAACAGGAGCTGGTTGTTTTTTTTGTTGTTGCACGATTGGGGCCTCTTGTTGCTTGGCTGAAAAATTAGAGGGAGTTTTAGTTTCTACAGGAATAGCATTTTTTTGCGGTTGAGAATGAGTGCGAGATGGTTGTGGAGCAGGGGTTGCCGCTTGTTTTTTTAATGTGCCTTCAACAAATGCTTGTATCTCAGGCGTTACGACGGCCATATGAGTGGTAACCTGGAAGCCACCGTCTTTAAGCTTTGTGAGCAAATCCTTATTTGCCACACCAAGCTCTTTTGCTAATTCATAAATCCGCATGCTTTACCTACCTGATAGGAATAGTCCAAAATTAACCACTACTCTGCGTCGTCGTAGTCTTGCGGCTGCTCATAGTCACTATCGATTGATTCAGTATCAAGCTTAACATCTGCTTGTGCTGCTGCTATATCTTGGAGCTGAATTTCAACACCTGATAAACGAGCTGCAAGGCTGATATTTTGCCCCATCTTTCCAATCGCATACGAACGTTGATCTGGCGCAAGCCAAACAATAACTTTTGACGAATCTACAACATCAACCTTATCAATCTCAGCAGGCTTGAGGCTAAATTTAACTAAGCGCTCAAGAGAGTCTGTTGCTTGGATAAGATCAACTTTTTCTTGTCCTATTTCACGAAGAATAGGCTTAATACGTGCACCACCAACACCGACGCATGTTCCAACTGGATCAATTTCTTTTCTGTTGGATGAGACAATTACCTTGGTTTTGTACCCAGGAATTCGTACTACTTTTTTAATCTCTACAAGGCCTTCGTAAACCTCTGGGATTTCGATCTCAAGAAGTCGCTGCACAAACTCAGGAGTCGCGCGATCAAGGATCAACTGATAGTCACCGTGCGCAACAGCAAATACATCAAGAAGGAGTGCTCTGATAGGATGACCAACACGAATAGGCTCTTGTGGAATTATGTTTTCGTTAGGGAGGAGCGCAAGAATGTCGCCAACTTTAACCGCATACCCAGCACGCTCTCTCTTGTGAACGGTACCTGTAATAAGCGTTCCCTTTTTCTCGCTAAATTCATTAAATACAGCAAGCTGCTCAAGGTCTCTAATTTTGCTTGCAATCATTTGCTTAGCAGTAAGAATTTCGATACGCCCAATTGGGTCCTCGAAAGGAACAAGCATCATCTGGCCAATTTCTGCATTAGGATCAAGCTGCTTAGCCTTGCGAAGCGAGATTTGAAAATCTTCTTCTTCAACGTTATGCACAACATCTTTTTCTGCAAAGACATCGACGTTGCCTGTTTTTTTGTTGTAGGAAACCTGAAAAACAACTCCTGGAAAGCGCTTATTGTAGGCTGCTTGTATACCATCGCATACAATAGCTTCTACTTTATCTCGATCAAGGCCACGCTCTTCAACTAAGCCTTCAATTACATCAGAAAGATTCACCGTATATTAACCTTTACCACGAAAACAGCTTGAAATAACATGCTAGAATTTAAGCACATAGAATAGTTTATTGTGGGTATTGTACTAAAAATATGTCTTTATGTGAAGCAAGCAGCAAGGAAAGGTTCTTTTCTATCTGAAATGCTCTAATCTTCTCGTTTACAGGTTTTTCTGACGCCTATTATTATAATACTAATTAATAATTAATTAATTTAGTAATAATAGGTGGCGCCATTTTTGTGGATAACTACCCCCATTTTTGTGGATAACTCTCTTTCTGTGGGCAAAATGACTTATCAACAAATTGTGGATAACATGTTGATAAGTTGTTGATAAGTTGTTAGTAACTTTTTCCACTGCACCAATCGTCCCTCTGAATAAGCCTTTTCAGGCACTATTGCCAGATTCAATCTCTCTGTCGTAGTTTGAAGTAGGGTGGTGTCATTTGTCCACATGTTATCAACAAGTTATCAACATGTTATCCACATGTTATCCACAATTTATATTTGCACTTACTGACATAAAGCAATAAAGCTTTGCCCGTAGCGCTTTTGGGCTTTTTTAACGCTGTTTGTGTTTGTTTTATAGGGCTAAGTTTTCAGCTAGGACATAAGTCTTATTTTTTTTAGCAGCCTTGGATACCCTATTTTTAGGTTATTACAATAATGCGGTGGGGTATTATGGCGTGTCTGTTGTTTTTTCTACCCTTACTTTTTTGTTGGAGCTTAGTTTCAGCGCAGCACGCTTTTCGTGTTGCTCATCCTGTTGTAAGCGTTTGGACTATGCCCAGAGAGCGACTTCCTTATCCCGCCACGATGCCATGCCAGCGACCTGTTTATGGATTCCATACCTCTTTTCCTGACCGCCTTGTCCCTTGCCACAACACGCAGCTTATGTACGGTGATAGGGTTTTTGTCAGTGAAAGAACTCAAGGCATTAGTGCTGATGGGTCAGAAGTAAGTTTTTGTAAGGTCCAGTTTTTCTCGCAATTTCTTTATGCAAAAAGAGCTCGTCGGTGGATGCCATTTGAGGGCTGGATTAAGGAAGAGGATCTTGTTGAAGAGTCTCAAGCCTATCTTGATGCTAAGGCTTTATGTAAAAAACATAAAATCATTAAAACAAAAAGCGCAGAAGTTTTTTGCCAAGGCTCTCATGTTGAAACTGTTGTTTTATTTGGAACAATTTTTCCTGTCCTTAAAGAATCTATTCATGATCCCGCGCTTGGGTGCGTTGATGCTGTTCTTCTTTCTTCAGGTGCTGTTGGGTTTGTTCGTTCTACGTGTCTACGTGAGCCGCTTCCTTTAACTGCGCATCCAGCTGAGGTGTACGCCCAGCTCGAGGAAGGATTCTCTGTTTTTGAGGGGTCTGGGTATGTGTGGGGTGGGTGCTCTGCTCCAGTTGACTTAGTGGGTAGACTAACTGGAGTTGATTGCTCTGGCCTTATGTATCTATTGTTTCGCTCGATTGGCTATACGGTGCCGCGTAATGCTGTATGGCAGCAACACTATGTGCTGCAGTATAAAGATGATTTAAGCATCCCCGCGACCTTTCCAGCAACAAATCTCATTCCTGGCGACTTGCTTTTTTATCAGCGCGGACAAGGTGGGAAAACGACCCATGTATTAATGTTTGTATCTCATCAGCAAGTGTATGAAATTGCAGGTGCTGGAGACGACATGTCTCTGCATCGCGTAAAATTTACTGATTTTAACGTGCGCATGTCCAGGCCTCTTGCTGCCGTGCATTCTGGTGATAAAGTTGTTGATGGAACGCTTCCATCACGCTATCGGCGCATTGATGCAGTGTATTTTGGTTCGTATTTAAGATCACAAAAACTTCTTGCAGATGCACGTGAGCGCTTTTTAAAAAGTCTCTAAGATGAGGAGCTTTTCGTGATTGTCATTTTTATGGTAGCCGTTAGTTTTTTAGTAAACACTCCGGCGCTGCTTGGTCAGTGCTACAGAGTTGCTTTGCCTGTTGCAAGTGTATGGACTGACCCAATTCAGGATGCACCGCGCGGCATTCGGCCTCTTTATGGATTTAATACAAAATGCCCTCATCAAAATGTTCCGCACCATGATACGCAGGTATTATACGCTGATCGTGTTATCAAGGTTGAAGATGCTGAGCGTGATGGGATTCTTTTTTATCGCGTCTTAATTCCATCGCAGCTGCGCTATGATAAGAAAACAGAAAGCTTTGTTGCGTACTCAGGATGGGTGCGCGCAGACAATCTTGTTGTAGAGTCTGCTGACTATCAAGAAAAATTTGCCAAAAAAGGCTGTTTAAAAATAGTCACAAAGCCTTTGATTAAAGCCTGCACAGAAAAAGGCGCAGTGGGGTGCGACATTCCTTTTGCTGCAGTGCTGCCGGTAGTGGCAACGTCAGCCTTGAGTAATAATGGCATGATGTATGACAAAGTTCTTTTAGTCTCGGGAGAAGAAGCATTTGTCCCTGCTGACGATCTTTTGTCCCTGCCATTACTTACTACGTGCACACGACAAGAGCTTTTTGCTGCGCTTAAATCGTTTGTACCATATTTTTTAGATAGCCCCTATGTGTGGGGTGGTTGCAGCGTTCCTCTTGAAGCAAAAGACTGTATCTCGGGGGTTGATTGTTCAAGTCTTGTCTACCTTTTATTTCGCTCCTTGGGCCTGCTTATTCCGCGCAACGCGTCATGTCAGTTTAAAAGATTGCAAGAATGGCCGGTAGAAAAAGAAAATGCATTACCTGGTGATATAGTATTCTTGCGCCGGATCGATGCAAAAAACATTAATCATGTTCTTATGATAGACGAAGAAAATACGCTGCTTGAGACAACAGGATTTAGTGGTGAGGAGCAGTATGATCGCTGCAAGAGAGTCTTTAGTTCTCAGCGCGTTTCGACATTGTGTACGCTTGGCAAAGGCGCTTACGCTCATCAAGAAGGTGATTTTTATTATCTAAGATTTTTAAGTTCCAGTGATGCGCTTGTATCCGCGCGCGCTGCATTTATGGCAGCTTTTTATTTCTAGTTCGTTATAATGGGCCGGGGGGTTGTATGTTTAAGCATGTTTTAAAAACTATTGTTATAAGCGCGCTGCTTTTTTACTGCAAAGGAAGTTGTGTGGATCTCTTAGCTGTTTCTCTTTCGCCTAATCTTACGCAGCAAAATTTTACTCAGCCGCGTACAACTTTGCCGATGCCTGACTTTGTAGATCTTGCAACGATCTGGCCAACCATCAAGCTTGATATTAAGTATGCAACCCCACATAATTTTGTAGGCTCTGTAATTTACAAATCTGCACATGCATTCCTGCTTAAACCTGCAGCAGACGATTTTTTGGCAGCAGTTAAAGAGTTTGAAACGCTAGGATATGGCGTGATTGTTTATGATGCGTATAGACCATTTCATGCGCAGCAAAAAATGTTTGAAGCGTATCCCTATGATGGATTTGTTGCAGACCCTCGCAAAGGAGGGCGCCATACGCGCGGCGTGACGCTTGATATTTCACTGTATGACTTAAAGACTAAGGCGCCTCTTGTTATGCCAACTGATTTTGATTCTTTTGATGATAAAGCAGCTGCGCTCGCGGCAGTTGCTGACGGGCTCACCCAGCAGCAGTACGACAACAAAATGCAGCTTATTCGTGTAATGAATAGACATCATTTTACTGTTGTAAAAAATGAATGGTGGCATTTTGATCATGCTTCAATTCTTGAATGCGAGCCTATGGACTATGCGTTTGAGCAAATTCTATTAAACTTAAAAGAGAATAAAGCGTCTAAATAATTGCTTTTTAGTTTTGATGAGAGCTAAGGCTGAGATAGTTACGTCTCAGCCTTTTTTATTGGGTGACTATTAACTGACAGGGGGGCCACATGCTAAAACTTATTTTCTTTTTCGGATTGTCTATTGCTTTAGTGCACGCTGCAGCTGATCCAGTTGCTGATTTTGATATGATGATTGAACAGCCTGATAACTACAAAATATTTGCTGAACGTTGTGCGGTTGGTGATTTTGTAAGCGCGCTTGCTTATTATCAGGAAGATCAGAATGTTGCCGCTGCACGAGATAAAACATTTAGAACTGGCCTGTACTGGCTTATTCATTATAAAAAATTAGGTGAATACCTTGGCCAAATGCCTGCGCTTGTTGATGTGCTTAACAACCAGGATATTGCTGAGGAAACGGTATTTCATCGAATAGCCCGGCACAATGATCTTGACGCACTTAATACTATCTTAAATGTTCTTCAGGAGCGCCATCCGCTGACCTGGAATGACCGAATAGCTCAAGCTCTTGCGTTTGGTAATAGGGCCGGTGACAAACCGCTTCACTGCGCAGCGCATGTCGTTGCTACAACAATAGCCCAGCGTATGATTGAGCTTGGGGCAAATACAGGTGTTACTAATAAATATCATCGCACGCCTAAGCAGCTGCTTGAAATCAGAATTATTTATCCGCTAGAGCTGTTTCGTCAGCAGGCGCTGCAAAACGGGCATGCTTTTTCGCAGGCTGATGAACAGTTTCTTCTCGCTGCACAAGCGCTTGCACATATCCTCAACCCGCCGGTGCTTCCTGGCGCAGTTGGCTAGCTTTTGGGTTCTGATTATTCGTGCGCGGTATGAGATGTACTTTTTTGATCCGCTTGAGGCAGCGGCATTTCAAGATGAGTCATAATTTTTTTCATATCTTCCCATACCGTGCGCTTTTCTGCTGGATTGCGCAAAAGATAAGCAGGGTGGTATGTTGGCATAACAGCTATCCCATTAAAATCATGAAATACGCCACGCGCTGACGTTATTTTTATGTCTTCGCCCAGCAGCGCTTTTGTTGCTGTTGCGCCCAGCGTACAAATCACAGAAGGCTTAATAATATCAATTTCTTTAAGCAGCATAAGGTCTTTACAGATTGCTGATTCCTCTGGAAGCGGGGTGCGGTTTTCTGGGGGTCTGCATTTAACAACGTTGGATATATAGATTTGTTCTCGTGTGAGCCCCATAGCTTCTATGATTTTTGTAAGCAGCTGTCCAGCGCGTCCGACAAAAGGCTCGCCCTTAATATCTTCATCTCGTCCAGGGCCTTCGCCTACAAACATAATTTTTGTTTCAGGATTTCCTACCCCAAATACAACCTGAGTCCTGCCTGCACTTCCAAGGGGACAAGCCTTACAGTCAGTGCATGATCCATAGAGCGCCTTGAGTGCGGACTTTTTGCATCCAGCTGAGGGAGATGTTTTTTTTGTTTCTGTGCGCGTTTGTTTTTCGCTTGGGTCAAAGTAGGCAAATCCCTTGGGCTGTTTTTTTATAAAAGCAGCGAAATCTGTTATTTTTTTACGCGTATCGTCCATAAGGCCCCCACTGTTTTTCAAGCACTACAACACAGTATCCAACAGGCCAAGCGTAGTACAAATACCATAAATGGTGAAGCATAAATATTTGCTGTGGCATACTTGTTTTGGGGATTTTTATAAGGGGGATAAGAGATGAGAGTGATCGTAACTATCATTATATTTTTGATGCAATTCTGCCACGGATCTGTTCGTTTTGCACTGATAAGAAGTCCTGTTGCCAATATTTACCCATCGCATGACGCAAAGGCGCGTACTGCACAAGCGCTTCATGGTGAATGTGTTTTGCTTCGTTCTGCTGTGACTGATGAAGGTAGAGTGCAGGTTGATCTTTTAGATCAGCTGATACCAGTTGACCGATGGGGTGGTTGCTACCAATATCTGAATGGATGGGTTGATCAAGATGAATTACTGAGCGTTGATGCTGACCATAAAGACGCGCGTTGTGGCGCTGTGGTGATGCCTCGTGCATTATTGCGTAAAATTGATGAGCCGCTTAGTGTGGTTCCATCTGAAACGCTTTTTTTAGGGAGTCTTTTGTACGATGTTATGCCCAGCGCAGAAGCATCGCATGTCGGTGTAGGACTTTTGAATAGCAAGGTTTTTAAATGCGCTCGCAGCAACCTGCTGCTTCATGATGACGGGGGGCGTGTTGATGATGAAGCAGATTTTATTACTACACTAAAATCAATCATGCGCATGATTGTTGGCGCTGAGGTTGACTGCACATCGCGTATTATTAGTCTTGCTAGTTATCCTAAGCGAGCGCCATCAGTGGAGCTTGTTATTCACCTTGTTGCACGTGCGTACGGTAAGCATTTAGTCCCGTCAGCGCATGCATTGAGAAATCAATTTAAAACGCTGTGCAGCTGGGAAGATCGTAGAGCTGGGATGTTGCTTTTTAAGCGCTGTGTATGCATGGGTGCGCCGCTTTCAACATATGTTCTTGTTGATAAAAATACAGCTGTTGGCGAGCAGGAGCGTGATGGCAAGGTTGTCCTTTATTCGCTTGATATTTTAAGGGAGTATGGACTTACTAAAGGTGCGTTTTTTGCATCTGATGATTTGCGGTGCGCTGCTTCTGGTAGAGAGCACCAGATGTTTTTTGAGCTCCGTGATTTTGATATTTTTGCAAAGCGCTTAGCGATTGCGTCTCCATGGCATGTATAAAAAAGAGGCGGCGGATTGTCCGCCGCCTCTTTTTATCTGATCAGTGTTATTTTTTTGCTGAGTGATTCTTTTTTTGTTCTACGCGTGTCTTCATTTGAATTTTAGCACCAGGTTTTTTGTGGCGAATATAGAGCGCTAAAACATTTGCCCATCGAGTTGAACGAGCGAATTCTGTTTTAAAATATGAGCTATGAATTGATGTTACAGGGAAGTAGATACCAACCCCTGCAGCGTTAGGAAAGTTTCTTCCGAGCGCTGTAAGAATAATCATTTTTCTCAGCACACCAAGTGTCTGGTTTGCAAGGCGCTCAATTGTTGCCCATTGTGTTTTGGGTGAAGTGCTGCTTGATGCTCCACCAAAAAGCCCCCAGTCAAATTTACCAGATGAAAGATCACGAGCTTTTGCTGCAAGGCTGATCAAAAAATGTCCGAAATCGATATAATCACTGTCGTAATATTCTGTTGTCTGCATCTTGCTGCTACGTATTTCTTTCAGCGTTTTTACTGTTGCTGCGCTGTTTTTTTCAAATGCATCCATAAGCGCGCCGCACAGAGCATCAAAGCTGCTTTCTATTTCTGGAGTAACGCTTAGATCAAGTGCTGTCTGCGTGTAGTCTGCAAGTGTGCTGCGGTATTCTTGTTGGTATGAGCTTACGATATGAGCTGCAAGTTCACGTTCATTGCATGTTGCTGTTAAAAAAGGCGTCAAAACCGTTTGGTAGTTATAACCTGAACCAGGCTCAACTTCAGCTGATGCTACCATTATTTTAGCACCTGTTTTAACTTGTGATGCTATTTCAATCATGCTCATGTGGCATGCATCCATAGCTAAAATATCAAGCTTTTTCCCGCCAAGCATTGTGTCACGAATAACCTCGAGTGAGAGCTTAAGGTCTTGATTTGTTAGGTACTCTTCAGCTGCATCATTAAACGCGATTCCACGTTCACGGAAAAATGAAGCGCTACGCTTTGAGTGGTTGATTTTTCTATCAAGCTCAAGCAAGCCGGTTGTAGGATTAAGCGTGTAGAGTTCATCGCGCCATCTGATCATCATTCTACCCCAGATGCTTGGATCTTTTATTCCAGCGCCATGGTTCCATAGGACGAGGCAGTTTTTTTGTCCGGCATAATTACGCACTCCCCACTGAAAGAAGTCAGTCAGGTTTTGCGGAGTGCCGCTGTAACTTGTATGAGAGTTGCTGATGTTTTGTGACAAGATGGCATTGTTTTTTTCTATGTAAAAACGAGAAATCTCTTTTTCCCCAAAGTGGTCCATTTGCAGCAGGATATTAATGTTTGGGCTTGATCCCACAGAGACCATCTGGCGCAAATTTTGCACGCCATAACGGTGTAAATTGTTGTTGTTACACATATACACCATCCAGTTCCATGGTTTTGCCATGGGAGCGGCAGTTTGAAGTCCAGCAAGTGAAATGAGCGATACAAAGAAATATCGCATCATAAGACGCAAGCGAAGCATGGTTAGCCCTTTCTGAAATACCATGATAAGTAGTCATTGATCGTATGAGTTCCTCTTGGCCTAAGGCAAGAGTTTGGACGTTGTTTGAAGGTATTTAGAACAGTTTTGCAAGAACAAAAAGAGTAGCAGTCATGCCGTATGAAAGTTGAAAATCAAGCGCAAACAAAGTGTGCGGCGCTAACCAGAGGGTAAAAAATGTAACCAGTAAAAAACAGTGGGCTGCATTTGTAAAGCCTGTTAAAAAGAGCGATGCCCGCGCAAAGAGGTAAGCATAATACGCACGAGCAAAAGACAGGCTTGAAAAGCTGAGTAGGTCATAAAGCACAATAAACGAGAACAAAAGCATTTCTTTTAGTAGAAGTGGCAGTGGAATGGGTCTTAAAAATTGCCATCCTAACCCTATAATAATTACGATATGCAGGCCTGATCGTGCTAAATAATGAACAAGGCCCCATAAATTAAATATGTAATTAAGCTGGTCATTGAGTGGTTCTTCTTTTGACCCTAAAAAAAGAAGTCCGAAGAAGTTACGCGTTAGCCATGACATGCCTTTTTTGCATGCCCACATGATATCTCCGCGCGCTTGCTGAATACTTTTTTGCCATGATGATACTGGCCGCTTTACCACCCATATATCTTCCACATCGTGGCCTCTGAGGTAGGCGATTGTATTGTTTTTGTTCAGGTAATCACTGAAAGAGCCTGGTTTTGTAGAAATGTGGGCATCGATGTTTTTAAGAACGACGTCATCACCAACAAGTAAGTTTGCACTTGATTCAAGCTCAAGATATCCATTAAATGGCTCATAATGACTGACATCTGCTTTTTTATATGTCGATGTCATTATTGTGTAGCGGTATAAGAAGCGTCGCTTTTTCTTTTTATCAAGAATACAGCCCTTAATATCTATTGGGCTGGCAAATGCTAAGCGCTTTGTTGTAAGTTCGTGCTCAATGAATTTAATCCTGGCGTATCCTACCGCCATGCACATGAGAAAAACGGCCATAGCTTTGTATGAGTGCTTCCAAATGAGGGTTATGATCATGACAGTGCTGACAGTCAAGCCGCCTAATGCAGCGGCTTCTGCAGAGCAGGCGATGCCACATATAAGTCCAATAAGTGGAATAAGCGCAAGCGATCGGGTGAATGTATTTACAAGCTGCTGCTGAGATGAAAACAAGAGCGTGCGGGCCCATGCAAGTATGCAAACTCCCCCCAGGAGTGTGAGCATGTGATTCCTTACACAATAGCAATTTACCAAAGATGCATGTTAAATTCGCACCAGTATATCAAGCTCACAGGCTAATAAAATTTAGAGGGGTAATTGCATGAAAATCAAAAAACTTGCAGGGTTGCAGATTTTAGATTCACGAGGAACCCCGACCATTGAATGCCACCTTTGGCTTGATGACGACACTGAGATTATAGCGAGCGTTCCGTCTGGGGCTTCTGTTGGCGCGCATGAGGCGCTTGAGCTTCGTGATGGAGATAAGAAGCATTACGCCGGCATGGGCGTAAAAAAAGCCATTAAAAACCTTGATGACGTTATCGCGCCCGCACTTATAAAAAAGAAACCTGATTTGCTCAAAGCAGAAAAACTGATGGCAGAGCTTGATGGTTCAGCTAATAAATCTGTTTTAGGTGCCAACACTATGCTTGCGGTCAGTATAGCGATTGCGCGAGCACAGGCTCATATTGAGAAGATGCCGCTATACCAGCTTTTAAACAAGTTGTATGCATGCAAAGAGATAGAGTCGCTTCCGTTGCCGCTTTTGAATTTAATTAATGGTGGTGTACATGCTAAAAGTGGCCTTGCTTTTCAAGAGCTTTTGATTATCCCGCAGGCCCAAAGCTTTGAAGACAATCTTGAGCATGCCGATATGATTTTTACTGTGTTAGCTGCGCTCCTTGCAGAGCACGATCTTTCAACCGCCGTTGGAGATGAGGGTGGCTATGCGCCAAAATTTAAAGGCAAAGGTCTTGAGAAAGAGCGTTTTGCGCTAGCTCTTCTTCAAGAGGCTATTGAAACTGCGGGTGATGAGGCAGCAGAGAGCCTTATTGCGCTTGATGTTGCTGCAACACAATTTTACGATGCTGATACCGAAAAATATACGCTTCATGGCAAGAATCTAACGAGCAAAGAGCTTATTGATCTGTATGCCGAATTTGCCGCTGAGTACGGAATTGTTTCCATAGAAGACGGCCTTGCAGAAGATGATTGGGATGGTTGGCTTGCGCTTAATAAAAAGCTTGGTGAGTCTATGCAACTTGTTGGGGATGATCTTTTTGCAACAAATCCAGCGCGCATCAAACAAGGAATTAAGCAGCAGCTTGCTAACGCAGTGCTCATTAAACCAAATCAGATAGGTTCGATTGGTGAAGCTGTTTTAGCTGTAAAACTTGCTCAAGAAGCTGATTTGAACGTTATTGTTTCGCATCGTTCAGGCGAGACAAACGATGACTTTATAGCAGATTTTGCTGTTGCTGTTGGTGCTGATCAGTTTAAAGCTGGTGCACCTAATCGAGGCGAGCGCGTAGCAAAATACAATAGGCTGCTTGATATAGCAGAGGGTTTTTAGCTATTCGTCGCCATCAAGGTCAAGCGGGATATCGCTAGCGCCTGTATCTCGTCTTGAGGCTGATGAAGCGCGCCTTGTGCTTACGCTTGCGTCGCATCCGCCAGTCATGCCTTCAGAAGGCTTAATAACGTATATTTTTTCAAGCTCGACTGAAGCTTTTGTGCCATCATAAATTAATTTGTAATGCGCAAGGGTGGGCATTGCTGCCATGGTTGATACATAGTGCAGAGCGAGTGAGTCAAACCCGCTTGCCATGACTCTTGCAAAAGGGTCTTCGCTTGTAGCAAAAGCATTTTTTAACTCTGCAAGGAGTGTAAGTGTGGCAAGCGTTTGGTTTGCGTTTTGCTCGATTTGAAAGTGTTTATTTCTGCGCTCAAAGACGTTCATGATGTGCTTTATGCCGTCAGGTGATGGGACCCCGTTTTTTTCTGGGTAGACAGCTTCATGCCAAAATGTGATCACATCAGGTGCGCTGAGGGCGCTTGATACGTTGAGTTCTAGTCCTTTTTCTCGTAGCGCTGCTACTATGGCTTCTTTGTTTGAGAACGAGTTGAGGAGCTCGCTTTCTACTGCTGCAGCGTCATCAACAGCTACTTCGGCAGAATCATCACCAAGTTTTGGCGCGCTGTCATCGGCAGCAATTTGTGAAGCAGATGAGAGTGTGACAAAGATACCAATAAACATAAGAAGAGAAAAAAGCACACGCACCATGAAACCCCTTATAAAAAAGGAAAAACTTTTACAGGCACTTAAACACGGTGCACTATAGCACGATGTTTTATCGTTTCAATAAGTTTTTTAAAAAATGTACTTTAAAAGTCTTTAATTATGCTAAAGAGTAATCACTATCTCTGCTGATATCATCTTTGAATCAGTGTTAAGAGTGATGCGAGAGACGCATATGCTTTTGGGCTCAGTCTCAACAGAAAAAGGGTGGGTATAAAGAGCTTTTGAGACGATCTTGTGTGCTGTTGCTTGCGTGCTTTCGAGTGAGAAGATAAGTCTTTTGTTGCTGAAAATATCAGCGATTATCTTCTGCAGGAATGATTCAAGCGTTTCTTTTGTTGATAGCCCTTCAGATTCTATAGAAATACTTCCTTTGATATTAAAGTGCTGATGCTCAGGGCTTATTATGTGTGCTATGGCTTCAATGCATGCTAGTACAAGCTCTGTACGATTGGAGCCTTCAGCGATAATTGTAAGTGAAGTTGCAAATGAATCACTTGCAGCGTAGTTGTCCATAAGCTCCTTTACTGAGTTTCTTGATTTGATATTTCTATTTGTATTAGTATTTTAACTAAGGAAGCAAGTATTTTGTTTCTAAAGTTTTGGTAAGGGGGCGTTATGATATCAAAAAAACAGTTAGTTGTATTCTCTTTTGCGCTGTGTGGCATGCTTGGTGTCGCGCAGTATCTTATTTCTGGTCCTGATGCGGGCGTTGGCGCTGACTTTGTTGCAGCTATGCGTAGAATGCTTAAAGATCCGTTTTTATCACTACTGTCATCTTCTGAGTACGCAACAAAAGAAGAGGTCTCTGATAGAACATCAAAAGCCATGGATGCTTTAAATTCATTTAAGGCTACGTTACCACCAGCTCAGCAAGCAGATCAAACTGTAACTCCTGCGGTCACACTTCAAGAGTCTGCTGTGCCTGCAGCTGCTCCTGTTGAGCAACAAGTGCAAGCTATTCCGCAGCCGATTGTTCAAGAAACAGCTTCTATTCCTGTAGAACCTGTGGCGCAACCCGCTCCAGTTGTTGAAGCAGCTCCAGCGATTATTCTGCCTCAGCCTGCTGAGGTCCTTGCTCCGCAACTGCAACAGCCAGATGCACAACCCGCAGCTATAGCGCCTATTCAGATTGAGCAAGCACCTGCTGTGATTGAGCCAACTGTTCAACAGCCTGATGCTGCAACTATTTCTTTACCAGTGCCTGCCCAGCAAGAGGCAAGCATGCCCGCTGCAGATCAGGCGCCAGCACAACCTGTTGATGGCGGTATGCCTTTGGCGTAGGGCTATACAAAAGACTTGATTAGATTTAGACTAGGCGACCTTTTTTATTAAAGGGTGGGGCTTATAAAATTACTTCAATTTAAGGTTTAAAAATGCCTAGTCTACTATTCTCTCTGCTGATCGCTATTTCATGCTGCTTACAAGGTATTTTTGCTGCGGCTGAAGGCGACTTTCCGTTTGCGCAGCCATTAAAAGTTTGTACAGATGGTGTTTTAGAATTATCGTGCTGTGCTACACCTCCACGCTTGCCAGCAGCTCCTTCAGAGCCTGCTACAATACGTGTGCCAACACCTGAAAGTATCTGTGACGAGCGTCTGCGCCTAATGCCTAAACACTTAACAGAAGCTATAGTTTTTGATCTGGCACGTTCATTTGACGCAGTTGCAGATTCTGCGCCTTCTGCCGCGCCTGTTGTTACACCGGTGCGCCACTCAAAATCTCCAGTAGAGCTGCAGCGTCTAGAGCGAGAAGAAAAAGTTGCGAGCATTATTAAGCATTTAGAAGAGGGTAAGTTTAGCGAAGCAGAAGCCGAGCTAAAAGCCTTTGAAGTATCAACAGATTTTATTTTCCGCACCCGCGTAGTCGAGCGAATAAGGGCGTTAATTATTTCTGATGATGCAGTAGATTATGATTTGCTTTTAGCTATTTTAGATTTTAAATCACCGTATTTTCTTAAGTACCTTCAACTGATAGGTTCAGGCGAAGATTTATTGGTGCATATGATTTTGAAAATAGCGCTTAATGGCGGCGCTGAGCCAGATTATGATCGTTTGAATGTATTTATAAAAAACCTTGTTGAATGCTACGTTGACGAAAAAGTTGCAGGTGCTGTTCGTGCAAAGCGCGATAGCTTGTATCATCCTGATATAAGGCCACAGGCTGCAAATGCATTACATTATGCATCGATGCTGATCTCTGAGTTTGATGCTTTTTCACGCGAGTCGTATTGGGGTGTTGTAACTAAGCGTTTGCTTTGCTCGTCAAAACTGTCATACGACAAGCGCCTAAAGATTGTATCAATACTACTTGAGCACCTTTTAAACGCAGTTAAGATCGATCCTCTTTTTGGTCCGATCGTTGTGTTTAAGTATCAATTAGAGCGTCTTTTGGATTACAGTTTTTTCCTGAAAAAAAGAACAGCGCTTAATGACAGTGAGCGCGCGGTATATAGTGATTTTTGCCGTATTATAGCGTCTTCTTTGAGTTTTAGAACAACGTCATCAGCGTCCCGCGATATTATTATGTTGAGCCTTACGTAACACGGGTGTTTCATGGCACAAGAAAAAAAGCTTTCAGCTTACTATCAAGCTCATATTAAGCGCGATAAGGTGTGGTTTGTTGTTGGTGTTTTACGCAATGAAGACCATATAGTTTTTGAGCGCACAATAGATAAAAAAGAGAGTCTTTTTGAATTTTTTGTTCCTGATTTACATCACGATCTGTTTGTAAAAATCATGCGCTCATTTGAGCAAAAAGGGTATGTTTCTAATTTTAGAAGCTTGCCAAATAGATTTGCTTCAGAAGAAGTATAAATGCTTTGAGCAACAAAAACGGGGTGGCACACATGCCACCCCGTTTTTGTGTTTGAGCTATTTGCAAAGCGCTTGCCAACGATTTTTTGTTTCGTCTATTCCAAGCACATTTACCATATCAAGAATATTGATTCCTTGCACTCTGCCGACACATGCCATACGGAGTGGTACAAAAACGTCTTTGATTTTAAGACCATGCTTTTGAGCTTCAGCTTTAAGCGCATCAACGCAGCTGGTTCCATCATTGCTTTGTTCGAGCGCTGAGGATACTGCATCAACAGCAGCTTCAAATACTGGCCCGATCATTTTTGCAACGTCACCACGATTCACTTTTGGTGCTTTAAAGTAGAATTCGATCAGCGCTGTGAAATCTTTAAGCGTTTTGGTTTCACCTTTTACTGATGCTAGCAGAAGGTCTCGTTTTTCAGCGCTTATTGTGCTGATAGCAGGAAGGCTTTGATTAATAAATGGTAGCGTATACTCAGCAAGCTCTTGCGCAGGGAGTGAGCCAATCCATTTGTGATTAAACCACAGGAGCTTCTCTTCGTCGTAACGAATAGTTCCTGTATGGTGGGGTTTTTCAAAGTTATAAACATTGATCAGCTCTGCCAGAGGCAAAAATTCTTCTTTAAGAGAGACCCCCACGGTTGCCATGTAATTATTGATTGCGTGCGGAAGGTAGCCTTCATTACGCAAATCATCAAGGCTAAAACCAAAGTCTCGCTTGGAGAGCTTTTCACCATTTTTGTTACAGATAATTTGTTGGTGCCAGAATATTGGCATTTCAACATTAAAAGCTTCATAAAGAGCGGCTTGAAGAGCCGTGTTTGTCAGATGGTCTTCGCCGCGGATTGCATGGCTTATTTCCATGAGCCAGTCATCGATGAAGTTTACAAACATGAATGTGCAGCTTCCATCGTGACGCGTAAGTGCAAAATCACTAAAGTTTTTTAACTCAAAAGAGACTGTGCCGCGCGCAAGGTCTTTGATGGTGACTGTTTTTTCATAGTCGAGTTTAAAGCGCCAGACAAAAGGAGTTTTGGCTGCTACTTTTTGCGCAACTGCATCTGCTGCAAGCTTTGTACATGTTCTGTCATAACGAGGAGGCTTGCTCATGGCGATTTGCTTTTGGCGCTTTGCTTCAAGCTCTTCTGGTGTGCAAAAGCAGCGGTAGACTAAGTTTTTTTCAATAAGTGTTTTCAGGTGTTTTTGATAGATCTCATTACGCTCAGATTGTAGGTATGGCGCATAGGGACCATTTTTGATCGGGCCTTCATGATAATTAAGTCCGAGCCAGGCAAGATCACTTATAATGCGTTCACGCGCGTTTGCAACTTCGCGTGATGTATCTGTGTCTTCGATCCTAAGAATAAATGTTCCCTGGTACTTCTGCGCAAACATATAGTTCAGAAGGGCGCTTCGTACACTGCCAAGGTGTAAAAAGCCAGTCGGTGATGGCGCAAAGCGAACGCGTACAGGGCGAGTCATAAGTCTAATTCCTTACAAACGTTTGTTTACTGGAGTTATCGAAGCACGTTACAGTATAAAGTACCTGAAAAAATAGGCAAAATAGAGTAGCAAGCAGCGAAAAAACCATTTAGACTGAGCATTATTGCTCTATTTACGGGTGTAGGGTTAGGTCGAAACGAGGAATACAATCATGGCAGATAGAAACGCATACAAAACAGTCCTTCAAATGATCGGAAATACTCCGCTTATGCGCCTAGAGCTGGGCACAAAGCCAACGCTTTTAGTAAAGCTTGAGTATACAAATCCAGGTGGAAGCGTTAAAGATCGCTGTGCTTTGTACATGATTGAGGAAGCTGAGCGCCAAGGACTCCTCAAGCCAGGCGGCACAATTGTCGAGGCAAGCTCTGGCAACCAAGGTATTTCGCTTGCAATGATTGGAAAAATCAAAGGCTATCGCGTTATTATCACCGCGCCAGATCGTACAGCCCCAGAAAAAATTGCAACACTACGTGCCTATGGCGCAGAGGTGTATGTCTGCCCTAATACAGATTCTCATGATGACCCGCGCAATTATCATACCTTTGCAACGTACCTGGCAAAAACCATTCCTGGTGCATATATGCCAAATCAGTATTTTAACAAAGCAAATGCACAGGCTCATTACCTCTCAACTGGCCCAGAGATCTGGAAGCAAACTGATGGCTCTGTGACCCACGTTATTTTGGGCGCAGGCAGCTGTGGTACGATTTCTGGTGTTGGGCGCTATCTCAAAGAGCAAAATCCAAATGTGAAAATTATTGGGGTCGATGCAGCAACATCAGCCTACTCAAGCAAAGAGCCTAAAGCGTATAAAGTTGAGGGCCTTGGAATCGATGTTATCAGTGAAACATTTGATCAAAGTGTTGTTGATCAGGTTATTCCGATTAGCGATGATGCTGCATTTGCCATGACAAAAGCGATGGCACAGGAGCATGGATTTTTGGTTGGAATAAGCTCTGGCGCGGTTATGAGTGTTGCGCTTGAGTATTGCAAAAATTTATCAGAAAGCGATGTTGTAGTGATTATCTTTGCTGACTCTGGCAGAAATTACTTAAGTAAGATTTTTGCAGATGAGGTTGCAAAGGTGCGCAGTGTTGAGCACGCTATCACTCAGGGTGCAGTGCAAGCCCACTAGGAGAGGTATGTTTCCAGCTGCTTTTTCAAAACATCACTCTCTTGGAAATGACTTTATTATTTTTGATCTGCGCTCCTCATCTCATCAGCAGGTCAAAGAGTCTTTTGATGCGCTCAGAGCAAAGGATATTCAAGCCCTCTGTGATCGCCATTTTGGTATAGGGGCTGATGGTGTTTTGTGTATCCTGCCATCTGTAGGCGCGCACGCAGAGGTTGTTATTTATAACGCTGATGGCTCTCTTGGTGGTATGTGCTTGAACGGCCTGCGCTGTGTTGCTGCATTTATTGCACCAGAGCAAGCGTCATCTGAGCTTACCATTATAATGAGCGGCAGGAGTATTGCCTGCCGCGTTCAAAGAACATTAACGGGTGTATTTGTTGAGTCATTCATTAAGGGTTTTCGCGTTAGCGATCAGCATGTTATCAGCACACCGCAAGGCGACTTTCTTGGAACGCCAGTTGATGTAGGTAATCCGCATTTTATTATCGAGCAGACTGTTGAGCGCTCTTGGCTTGAGGCGCATGGAAAGCATCTTGAGTCACACGAATTTTTCCCACATAAAGCAAATATTGAATTTGTTTGGCCTCTTGGGCCTAATCTATTTAACCTACTTGTGTACGAACGTGCATGTGGCGTAACGCTTGCATGTAGTTCTGGCGCAGCAGCGACAGCAATGCACCTTTATAAAAAGGGAATGATTGATCAGCGTAAGCCTATTATTTTTAGAATGCTAGGCGGTGATCTTGAGGCTGAACTTGTTGATGGTGAAACAGTGCGCCTTCGCGGCTCTGCTCATTGTGTTGCCGCAGGAAATCAGTTTATTACGGCTAGATAAAAAGGATGTTATGGCAATAACGGTACCCCTAACAGTTCCTGATGCTCAGCGTCAGGCGTATCAAGATTCACTTAATCTTATTACAAAAGGGACCGGGAGATTGCTCCTTTTTGCATGTGATCAAAAAATCGAGCACCTTCATAAAGATTTTTATGGGCAAGGGCTCCCAGCTGAAATCGCAAAGCCAGAGCATGTATTTAAAATTGCAAGCAGCGCTCCTATTGGTGCTTTTGCAACACATCTTGGTATGGTTGCGCGTCATGGTGCAGCATATAAAAATATTCCCTACATTATTAAAGTTAATGGTAAGTCTGACTTAGTGCCCACAGCACAAGCAGAACCCCTTTCAGCACAGCTTGTGTCTATCAGCGATGTTGTTGATTTTAAAAAGCGATCAGGGCTGACTATTCCAGGTGTTGGAATGACTATTTATTTGGGAAGCGAACACGAACATGTCATGCTTCAACAGGCGTCACGACTTGTTCTAGAGGCCCATGCTCAAGGACTTGTTGTCATTTTGTGGGTTTATCCGCGCGGCAAGGCTGTCACTGATGAAAAAACACTGGAAATTATTGCGGGTGCGGCGGGGGTGGCGCATAGCCTTGGTGCTGACTTTGTAAAAGTTAATATTCCTACAGCGAGTGATGCTTACACGCGCGCCCAGGCCTTAGCCGTGAGCGTTGCTGCAGCAGGCAATACAGGTGTTATTTGCTCAGGTGGAAGTATGCGTCAGGAACAAGATTTCTTAACTGATCTTTATCATGCGCTGCATACAGGCGGCATTTCTGGTGCTGCTGTGGGTCGTAATATTTTTCAAAAGCCGTATGCACAAGCTGTTGCTTTTACGCAGGCTATTGCTGGTATGATCTATGAGGACAAGGATATTGATCAGGCATTAAAGATGTTGATCTAAATAAATTTGGTGGGGGGCTTTGGAATGCTAAGAAATCGTCTGTACGAATACCTAAAATTCCTTAAAAGCCTAGCCAAAACAACATTAAGACTGATCGTTGGTATGTGGCGTCTTACAAAAATGCCCCAGCCAGCAATTACTGTTTTTGGTGCCGCGCGTATTGCTCCTGAAAGCGAGCACGCCCTTAGCGCACGCAAGCTTGCTAAAATGCTTGTTGCACACGGTTTTTCAATTATTACTGGCGGTGGTCCTGGAATTATGGAAGCTGCAAACCTAGGGGCAATAGACCACCTTAAAGAGTGTTCAATCGACGACACTGATTGTAAGTCAAAAGTTGTCTCTGCTGGTATTGGCCTTGTTCGCCTTAATAAAGATCGCTTAAATCCGTATATTCAGGAAACAATTGTCATGGAGCATTTCTTTGCGCGCAAGTGGCTCCTTGTTAGATATTCTGTTGGGTTTGTTGTTTTTCCTGGCGGCTTTGGGACCATGGATGAGCTTTTTGAACTCGTTACGCTTGTTCAGACCAACCGCATGGCCCATGTTCCGATTGTTCTCATGGATAAAAAATTCTGGCAGCCGCTGATTAATTGGATTGAGACTACTTTTATTTCTCAAGGATTAATCAGGCAAGATGAGCGTAATCTTTTTACTGTTGTTGATACGCCAGAAGAAGCATTTGCTATTTTGAGTCATTATTGTGCTGGTGCCACTGAGTCTGTCACGTATCATTATGAAAAAAAATAAGGCGCTGATTTTTCAGCGCCTTATTTTTAACTTTGTGTTACAAACTGCTTTTTAGCGTTTTTAGCTTCAGCAATTGTTTCTGTGACGGAGAAGAAGGGGTCTTCTTTCAGGTTGACTGTTACTGGTCGAGATTTACCATAAGTAAAATTGTCTATAGGTCGCAAGATTCCTTTTGCGTAATCGCCAACTTTTTGTTGTATTGTTTGATTGCTTGGCTTAAAAAACCAGCGTTGAATAGGATCTTTGTCTTCGACGTATGTGTCATTTTTCATCAGCTGGTATTTTGCATAATCAAGTTTTAGCTGTGTGTATTCATCAGGGTTTCCCTCAAATTTTGGCTTAATAATACTTGGTCTGATGAACACATAAAGGTTTGTTTCTGTTTTGTCTTTATTCTTACTTTTGAATAAATTCCCGATGATAGGGATCTGGGAGAGTACCGGAGTTTGGTACAAGGATTCGACCTGCTTGCTGTTTGTCAGTCCGCCTATCACCAACACCTCGCCAACCGCGAGCTTTGCCTTGGTGGTCATTTTTCGTGTTGTTTTTGATGGTTGGTCGGCTTGCGTGCTTGCTATAAACTCTTCAACCGTCATGTCGATTGAAAGATCAACAACCCCTGCAAGGTTAATGCGTGGTGTTATCTTTGCCTCTACGGTTGCAGAAACATCATCTTGTGCGCGAACTGCAGCGATAGACTTACTTGCGTCAAGTCTGCCAGGCACACGGCGTTTTGTATTTGTTGAGAAAACTCCAGGATGATTATTATTTACAACAAGATAGGGCTGAGAAACAACTTGGTTGTTCTCAATATTCATGATTGCCCGCAGGTACCCCCAAATGTTGTCAGATGAGTAAGTCGCGCTTTCGCCTGAGCCTTCTTTTTGAGGAACTTTTCCTAATGTTACCAGTGTTGGGCTCGAGACTTCGTCTTTGATATAAGTAAGATATGATTGGTCAGGATTATAGGATGAATTTGAGTCAGAACCAGATGTTTTCACTGATCCAGATGTTAAATTTGTAAATTCGACATTAATATTTTTACCCAAAGGCTTACCTTTGATGCCGTACATTTGTGCGCCAAGGGCTCTTACTTGCTTGAGCGTTACATCAACAATCATGATCTCAATAGCTACCTGTGGCTGAGGCTTATCAAGCATGTTGATAAATGCTTCGATGCGAGACCAATCCTCTTTATTTGCTGCGACAATAAGCCTGTTGCCGCTACCAAATTTATTATCGTCGCCAGCTTCGCCCTGCTCAGCGGTAAGCACAACATCTTCAAATACTTTGTATCCACCTTCAATCATGAGCGATTTTTCGCTTGTGGTGCCTGTTGGTGGCTTGATGATGTCTTCAAGAATAGCTTTCATGTCTGCTGCAGGCATAAAATTAAGCTCTTTAACATGCAGCCTTGATTCAGCGTTTTCAATAGGAACATCAATGTATTTGTACAAAAAGTCTTTGATCCGAGTAATATTTTTCTGCGTGCCGAGCAAGATGAGATTGTTATGGATATCGTCTTTAAGGATTTTTGTGTGCTGAGAGAAGTAAGCAGCTTCTTTTTGGCTGCCAACATTAAATTTAATAACTTTGTCTTGGCCTTCTTGCCCAATAATTTCTTCAAAAAGCTTTTTAACGTTTTCAGCTGTTGTCCATTTTAGTGGAATAACCTCAATTGCCTCGCGCATTCCTCCTGAATCAAGCTCTTTGATGATCGCCATAGCTGTTTTTATGTTTATGGAGCTGTCTTTGATGATTAACACATTCAGATCTCTATTTTCCTGAATGTTTTTTTCATCAATCATTTTTCCTAAGATGCTAATCGCGGTATCAGTTTTGATGTTTTTAAGGAAGTACGCGTAGCGGATGATCATATCATTATCAGGCAGGCTTTCTGGTTCAAATCCTTGCGCTGATGAATAAATTGGTAGCGGCTCTTGGCCGTTGTTAGCATTTTGTACCACTCGATAAATACCACCAACCTCGATCATACTAAAGCCGTTAAGTTCAAGCATCGTTAGGACGGCGTCCCATGCTTTTGTAAGTGTCATTGGCGTGCGTGATGAAAGCGTAACCTTAACACCCTCAAGATCTTTATGGGGGATCATATTGATTTTTCGCTGTTCCCCGAGGTAGTTAATAATGCTCATGATTGAGGCATTATCAAAATTTAGGTAGATCTCACTTGTATCTTCCGCCGTCTGACTAACCATTTGTTCGCCCGTTGTTACGGTTGTGCTTGGTAGGGGTGGTGCTTGTAACAAAGGAGCCAGTGCCGCGTCTGCAGCTGGCAGCGGGGCGGTAACTGCAGCTATTTGCTCTGGCTGTGGAGCAGGCGCCGCTGGTGCAGTTGGCACAATAGTTGGAGCAGGGAAAACCTCTTGAGCAGGCGCTGGCATTTGTGCATAAACACACGATGCGCCCACAATAACTGTCAACAGGCTAAATCTTATGATGCGAAGTGTGTGCTTCATACATTACTCCAACAGAGAGGCTTTATAGCGTTTAGTTGCTATTGTTATTTCAAAAGTAATTTTGCTATTCATCTGATTTCTGATTGTAAGCTCTTTGACGTAAACAATATCTTTTTTGGAAAGTGCATCAAGAACACTAATAAGCTTTTGTGTTGTTTGGTCTTTAAATGTTGCTGGTAAAAGCAACTCATCAAAACGTTCGTTAACATTTTCTGCTCGAGCGTCCCAGCCTGCTTCAGCTGTAATATTTTGCTCGCGGCAAAACTGTTCAAAAAAGCCTTTAATTGTGAAGTCTTTGTTATTATCTAAAAGCTGCTTAAGTCGAGTTTCTTCAGCGCTCATAAGCTTATTATCACTGATAAGTTTTCTGCTTTTTGTCGCTAAAACATACGTTGCTTGAATCTCTTTAAAGAGCTCTTCTTTGCGGTCATTAACTTTGTAGATAATAAACGCGCAAACAAGAAAAAATCCTCCAAGCCCAATAAGCGTGTATTTTCGCAGCTCTTCGTAATGGCTCTGCTGAACGAACGTTACGATTTTTTGTATGTAATCCATGTCATTCTTCCTTCAGCGAAAGTCGAGCTGTAAAATTAACTCCGCCATCTACGGCTGGGGATGTCTCAATGTCTTGGTTACCAACGGTTAAAAGAGGTGACTCTTTAAAGCGTTCTTCTACCTTGATAAAATCTTGGAAGTGGTCGCCTGTTCGTGATTTGAAAACACCTTCAACATCAACTTGAGGGCGCTTATTATCTTTAAGCAGTATGTGCACTTCTTTTACTGATGCATCAAATTGCCGTTTATTAAGAATTCGTGTTATTTCAAGAAGCATATCGAGTACAGGGAGTCTATTTTTTGAAAAAGGTGCCCATGTTTCGAGGCGATCTCGTACTATTTTTTCCGCGTCACGAATTACGCCGGCAAAGTTCTTTTTAGGAAATTTGTCCTTGGGGAAGATTTTTTCTGCTTTAATTTTTGCAATTTCTTGTTTGATAAAAGAGTCTTTAAAGTTTTCAAGCTCTTGTATATCCATATAGCCTCTTACACCAATGATAGTGAAGAGTATGATAGCCATGGCGCTTCCAACGATAGCTTGTTTAATAATAAGGCCATTACGCTGAAAAGTGAAAGCTTTACGACGCAAATCAAAATCCATTTGCATAGGGCTTGAGAGTGCTGAGCCCAAGGCAATACTCATGCCAGCTGTGTTTTCAAGCGGTGTGGATGTTTTGTTTTTGATTTTTTTATTATTAAAGAGCTTTTCAAGGTCAAAAACTTCACACGGTGTTTGAAGTGTATCAGTGCAAAAGTTCATAAATTTTGAGATACGCTTGCCTGCTCCACTAATCAAAATTTTGCTTATGCCGTCATAAAAATTTAGCTTAAGACTAAATGAATTAAGGGTAAATTGTATGTCATTAAGCAGTAACACAACATGCTTTTGAATAATACGAGATAACTGTTCATCTTGATGGCCAAAAACTCCATATGTCTGGAGCGTTGTGGTGATTTCCTCAAGCGGCCTGCCAGCTTCTTGCGCGATTTCTTTGGTGATCGAATCAATCCCGCGGTTTAAGTAGCGCATAAGCCTTAATTGGCCGTGCTGAATATAGGCTATTCTTGTTGCGTTATCCTGTAGATCAACCAGCGCTGTGGCATGCGGAAGATTTTCATACTCAGGAATCTGTTGATACAGGCTATAATCAGCAAAGAGATCTACAGTAACGGTTGTTGGTTGCAACCCGCAGCGCTCAAATATTTCAAGGTATGCCGCAAGATCACTGCTTCTTACTGCTGCAACAAGGATTTGTGACTGTTTTTGTACTTTGTCGACTTTGGTAATAATAAAATCAACAACTGCTTCATTAAGAGAAAATGGCAGCATTGTTTCAATTTCATATTCAAGGACCATGCGGATTTTTGCAGGGTCGATAAAATTGAGCGTTAAGTCTTTAAATACAACAAGTGATGCTGGTAGCGCGACTTTGATTTGGTCATATTTTTTTATTGTTCCAAATGCAGTTTTAAGCGCTTGCCCGATACGCTCTTGCTTGGTTTCTTCAGGTCCTTGCTCGATCGGCGTTATATTAACGGCTTCAATAAGTGATTTTGACTGCTTAACAAGAACGGTTGTTGTCACCACTTGTTTTTCTGCGATTCCAACGCCGACGTATCGCTGCGAGAGTATGCGATACGTTCCTAGGCGCTCAGGTAAAAAGATCTGCGTAATCATGCTAGCACCTTCTTAGCTAACGCTTGTTTGCGTTGGTGAGTATCGCTGTTGTTTCGTTTATTCATAGCTAAAAACTCACGCAATGAATTTCTGTTTGCAGGATTAAAGTTTTTAAGCTCATCAAGACTATCATTTTTTGCTTGAGGTGCGGGCAGCTGCTCTGGAATGACGACTGGTGATTGAGAAAGCTGCTCAGGTATTATGGTTGGCATAACGTTAACCACTGGCTCCTGCAGAACAGGCGTAGGCATCTGCTGCGGTGCTGACGCTGGTGTGCCAACAAGTTGATTTACAACAGCTTCAGGAAGTGGTGCTGTAACAATAGGTTGCGATTCTGCAGCGGTCATAAGAGGTTGTGGCGGAGCAACCTCAACTATTTGTTCAGCTGCAGACTGCTGCTGTGCAGGATTTACTTGGATAGCGCTGTTTGGCGCTTCTTCGTCGACACCTATGCGCGCAGACTCAACCTCATCGGTATATGAACGATAGTAAAGGTCATTTTTAATATCAACGGTTGTAGGTTGATAGCGTGCATTTGCAAAATCAATAACCTTGTGGGAGTAGTTTTCTTTTTCTGAGTTAAAGAACCAGTTGTGAATAGGGTCTGGAGTGCGCTTAGTTTGTACTGAGTTCTCAATGTCTTGTGTTGCATCATGAAGCTTCATTTTTGTATAAAGCTGCATGCCAGGCTGCTGGCGTGGTTTTATGATTGTTGGAGAGATGAATAGGAAGATATAATCTTTGCTGATTGAGCGATTTTGATTCTTAAAGAACCAGCCTAGCACCGGAATTTTCCCTAAAATTGGTGTCTCAGCTTTGTTTTCTGTAACTTTTGTTTTTACAAATCCACCAAGGACAAGAACCTGCCCATCGCCTATTGTGACGTTGGTTTCTAAGCTTTTTGTTGCGGTATTGCCCTCGCTATTTTCAAGGAAGTCAGAGATATTAACTTTAATATCCATGGTAATCATCCCGTCCAGGTTGATTTGAGGCGTGATACGCACACTTGTTGACGCAGGCAAGCTTACAAAACCTTTTGTTTCGCCTTGGCTTTCAGACACTACTCGTCGCTCTTCACCGACCTCAATTGAGCCTTCTGTTTTATTTGTAATAGTGATGAACGGCTGGGCAATAATACTTGTGTTGGTCTGAGATTTAAGTGCTCTAAAGACGGCCCACATATCTTTTGCTTTTCCGATAGTAACGGCTGTTTGGCCTTGTTCTGGCCCTAGTTGACTAAGGAGGTTGCCAAGTAATGATACCGCTGTTGCGTTCTCTCCACCTTCTGGGGGATCAAACTGAGCGGTTGGCTTGCCGGTTAATGACGCTGATTGAAAATCTATATTTGTTCCGATTTGGCCATGCTTTTTATTTCTAATTTGCCCACCAAGTTTTTTAGAATCTTCAACATTGATGGTTACAATCATTGTTTCAAGAGCAACCTGAGGCTGTGGTTTGTCAAGGTCATCAAGCGTTTTTTTAAGCAGCTCCCAGTCATTTTTATCAACACATGAAACAATGAGTCGATTCCCATCTTTATCAACTTGAAACTTCATTGGTCTAAAGTATTTTACGCCGCCACGAGTAGCCCCGAATTTGCCTGCAGCTTGTCCGGTTGCTGATTCTGGAGGTGTTGTGACTTCTTTTAAAAGTTCAGCGACTTGTTTTGCGTTGATGTGTTGCAACTCATAAACATGGAGTGGAGACTCTGCTGATCGTAACTCTGTATCAAAGTGATTGGTGATGAAATCAACGATTTTATCAATAGACTTTGAGTTGCCGAGCAGGATTAAAGAGTTTGAGCGCTCTTCGGCGATTACCTTTGTTGTTGGCGAGAAATATTCTGTGCTGCCTTCGGTTACTTTGCCTAGCAGGCGCGCAAGTGGGTTGCCTTCAGGTTTTCTGATTAAGCTATCAAGGAGCTCTTTTGCATCTGTTGCGTTTACACGTTTTAATTTAAGTACAGTAACGCTTTCAGGAAGACCCATTTGATCAAGCTCAGATATCAGCTTTGCTGCTGCGCGTATGTTGTTTGATTTGTCTGTAATGATGAAGGCATTCATGTTTTTTTCATCAACAACAGCGCTAGGCGTTGATAGCATGCCTTCGAGTATTGGTCTGATATCACCAACTTGAATATTACTTAAAAATGTTACGTACCTGATTGTAGAGTCATCTTCTGGGAGTTTATTCCAGGGAACATTGATGTATGCAGGAAGAGGCTGATTAATCTTTTTGTCTTTAGAGATAATTTTGCTTATTGGACCTGCTTCTATGAGAGCAAATCCAGACATATCAAGCACTGTTAAAAACACATTCCAAGCACCTGTGAGCGTGAGTGGGTCTCTGATGCTTAAAGAGATTTTTGAGCCTTCAATCGGCTTTTCGTACACGATATTAAGTTTTTTAAGTTCTGCGATGTATTCAACAAAGCTTGCAAGCTCAGTATTTTCAAAATTAAGGTAGATTTCTTTTTTTTCAGGCTCTTGAACCGCTGGGGGATTAACACCATCAACGGGTGCAGCAGTTTCTTGTTGTATGATTTGTGGGGCTACAGCTTGCTCTGTTGCCGCCGTCATGCCGATTGGAGATAAATTTTCAGGATTTACTACTGGTGCAACGGTTGGCGCCGGGAATGATGATACTCCATCAGGTGCAGTGGCCTCAACAACAGGTACGGGAAAAGCATCAGCCTGTGTGGCTGCTGAGTACAACATGCACATACCGCATGTGATTTGCGCTGCGAAAAGCAGGAGGAAATGCTTTTTGTTCATAATTGTTTATTCCTTAACATTCACCGGTTCATCGTTTGTTTTGTGCAAGGCGTTGTTGTAGCCCGGCAAGTATGCGGCGACGAATTTCAAGCATTGCGTCGTTATGCTTCTGAGCATCGAATTGCTGTTTGTTGAATTCTCGTATATTTGTTTCTCGTTGCTGAATTCTGCTTTGCTTCATTTGCTCTTCTGGTGTTGGTTTATCTGAAGCATATCGGACACCAGGGAGTGTTGTTTTTCTTGGTTTTGGAATATTTGTTAGATTGTAAGTCAGTGTAATTTCTTTGTCTGCGCGTTTGAGTACAACTGCTACCTTGCCGCCTAATGGTGTTGCAATCAGCGCTTCATAAGCATTTGTGCGTTGTTCTTCATCTGCAAGATTGAGCCCATTGATAGACAGAAGAATATCGTTGCTTGCAAGACCTATATTCTCTGAGAGTGGATTGCCTTGAATGTTTCCAACTCTAATACCAATAGGTTTTCCTGCGGCGTACGTTGTACCAATAATTCCTGCATTTTTAATAAATGCGCCTAATGATTCGACTTCAGCGACAAATCCTTGAGGATCGACATCAAAAGTCTGATCATTGACCTTGCGCACGATGTACTTCCATTTTTCTGCAGGTGGAATGTCTTGTGGGGTGTCATCTTTGCGCAGGTAGTACGTTTCTTGTTGTCCATTTGCACGAAGCAGAACAATGCGATTGTGAGCTATCTTGATGATCTGGGCGTCTTTTATTTTTTCGCCAAGATGATAAAGACCCTCTTTATCAGTTTCATCTGTTACCATCGCTACGTTCCGCATTTCATCTGTGCCAGCAATTACGCCTTTAAGATTGATTGTCAGCGGTGCTATAAATTCTTGTTTTTTTATTTCAGGTGGCGCAGGAATAACAGCTTCGCGCGGCTCAGGGATAGGTGTCGTTAAGCTTTGCTTAACCGGTTTGATCTCTTGTTGAAAGTAGGTGCCAAAAATATCGTCTTGATATATTTTTTCCCACGATTGTGAGGCGCCAGTATCATTTTTTTTATCTTCTCCGCTCACAGCGACAGCTATTTTTGGTGCTCTAAATAATGGGATATCCTGTACGGTTACTTCGTATAGGCTCATGGTTGCAGCAAAAATAACGAGTAGGCCGCTGTTTGCCAGCCATAAATCTTGTCTCATAGTACTACGTCCTTTATAGACTACGAAGATACTGGCAGCCTTATAAAACTGTCAAGTCAGGAAGAAACGATTCTTCCTTTAATCTATGGCGCGGGAATCGCGCGCAGTATCTTATTAATAATAAGATCAGGTGTGATCCCATCTGCTTCAGCTTCATAGCTGAGTGTCATGCGGTGGCGTACAATATCAAACACAACAGCTTTTACATCATCTGGAATAACAAATTCACGCTTGCGCAGGAAGGCATGTGCTTTTGCTGCTTGTGTTAAAGCAAGCGATGCTCGGGGTGATGCACCATATTGTAGTGATGTTGCTATCTCATTAAGCTTATATGCAATAGGATTTCGCGTTGCCTGAACAATAGCGACAATATAGTCGATTACTTTTTCATCTATATAAATCTGGCTCACAAGGCTCTGTGCTTTCTTGATAGCTTCTTTATCAAGAATCGTTGAGACTCGCTCTGGCTGAAGAAATTTATTAATGATCTCTTTTTCTTCTTGCGCTTGTGGGTAGGTTACAACAACTTTAAACATGAATCGGTCAACTTGAGCTTCAGGCAGTCTGTACGTACCTTCTTGATCAATTGGGTTTTGTGTTGCTAATACCAAGAATGGCTCATCAAGCTTATACGTTGTGTCCCCAATTGTTACTTGGTGCTCTTGCATTGCTTCAAGCAGTGCAGACTGTACTTTTGCAGGGGCTCTGTTGATTTCATCTGCTAAAATAATATTTGCAAAAATTGGACCCTTTTTGACCTCAAAATCTAGCGATTTAGGGTTATACATAAGAGTACCAATAACATCTGCAGGAAGAAGGTCTGGAGTAAATTGAATTCTCTGGTAATCAAGGCTTATTGCTTGTGAAAAGGCTTTAATTAACGTTGTTTTTGCAAGCCCTGGCACTCCCTCAAGAAGTATATGGCCGTTGCACAAAATGCTTATGCATAATTTTTCAATAACGTGATCCTGGCCGACGATGACTTTTTTGACTTCGGCTTTGAGGTCTGACCATGCTGCTGCATGTTGCTTAATTGCCTCTGTTAATTGTGTCTCCATGGCATCATCCTTATTCAGTAAATATCTTCATTACAAGATCTGAAGTTTTACCATCTTATCATAAAGTTCTGAGAATGGTATGTGTAGGTCATGGGCTAGAGACTGCAGGTCATGGTTGTGTGTTTTTAAAAGACCCTTGAGGTAAGCTTTTTGAAACATGTTCGTGGCTGTTTCAAGTTCTGAAATAGGGCTGCTTGTGTGAGTTGTCAATTGGCTCACAAGCTCTTGATCAAGCGTGCCGCGTGAGTGCTGTGTGCATTCAGTGATCATATAAATTATTTCTTCAAGCTGTCCAACATCACCAGGCCATTCGTGCTGCTTTAAGATACGCAGGACTGCAGGTGTGAGTTGGAGTTTTTTACCAAAAATTTTGTTAGCGCGTAGCAAAAAATGATGCGCTAAGAGCGCGATATCATACGCTCTGAATTTAAGCGCTGGAATTTCGAGTGGTGCAGAGCTGAGGAGTTGATACAGCTCTGGTGCAAGCATGCCAGCGTTCATGAGCTGAAAGAGTGGTTTTTTTGTTGTAACCACAATTGACTGCTGAGGGTTTGTTTTCAGCCATGATGTTATGTATGCCTGTGATTCGCTATCAGCATCATCAATATCTGTTAATGTGACAGCCTGATTTGATGGAATAACTCGTGCGCTTTGAGCGTTGAGCGTTAGTATGCTTAGGTTTTTATCTCTGATTTTGTGGATATACGATGCATAGAGTTTTTTGCCGCATCCTCTTGGCCCCTGAATAAGGATAGGCGCAGGCACCGTACTTAGATTTTTTAGTTGCAAAACAAGCTCATCAAAAAGCGAACTTGCTCCAACAATTCCCAGCGCTTGCTCAATTGAGCCGTCTGGTGTTGGGGTTGTTTGTTTTGTGAAAGCAAGCTTGTGACAAAGATTATCAAGCGAAATTGGCTTTTCTATAAAGTCGCGCGCTCCAGCTCTTATCGCATCAAGTGCAAGATTAATAGTGCCATACCCTGACATGATAATTACTTGTTGGTCAGGATTTGATTTTTTTATATTAGTCAGAGCATCTATTCCATTGTGGCCAGGCATAAAAACATCTAGCAGCACCGCGTCTGGAGTGTGTTTAAAGATCAGCTCTTCGATATCTTTAGGATTTTCCTGAGTGACAACAGACATTCCTTCGTCTTCAAGAACGCCTTTGAGCATTTCTAAAATGCTTGCCTCATCATCAATCACAAGAATAATTGGCTTGCGCTGTATGTTTTTCATGGTCTATACGAATCCAATTTGTTGTATTGGGCCTTCTGGTAGCCCTCGTATAAACTGATGAATATAAGGGTTTTCTGACTCCCAAATGCTGCTTGCAGGTCCTTTGAATATAATTTTACCTTCATGAAGCATTGCTACATGGGTTGCAAATTTAAAGATCTCAATATCATGAGAAATTACAATTGTTGTAGCGTTTTGCTCTACATGAGTTTTCTTAATAAGCTCATGAATGAGTCGTACGGTAATAGGATCAAGCCCAGTTGTTGGTTCGTCATAAATAAGAATTTCTGGTTTTTGCATAAGTGTACGAGCAAGTCCTACGCGCTTTTTCATCCCACCAGAAAGCTCATCAGGATATTTTTCAAGTACATCAGTGCTGAGGCCCACGCTTGTCAATTTATCAAGCACGAGTGGCTTTACTTCTTCTTCGCGCGCGCCATTTTCTAAAGCATGAATTGCTACGTTTTCAAAAACATTAAGCGAATCAAGCAGCGCTGCAAACTGAAACACGTACCCACAAGTATTAAATACAGTCTGCTTTTTTTTACCTTTTAGCTGCGTGATGTTTGTGCCGTTGATAACAACACTCCCCGCATCTGGCTCTATGAGCCCAACAAGTTGCTTAAGCAGAACTGATTTTCCTTCACCAGATCGACCAATAATAACTAAAAACTCCCCTTTATCTATTGTTAAATCGAGGTCGTTTGTAATTACTTTTGGTCCGAATGATTTTTTGAGGCCTTGTATTTCAATCATTTTGTAAACATCAGTGAGGTTAAGATGTAGTCCGTGATGATGATCGTTACGTTAGAAAAAACAACACTTTGCGTTGTCGCGCTGCCCAGGCCTTTAGCACCACCACGGGTGAAAAAGCCTTTGTACGTCGAGATAATTGCAAGCAAGAAGCCAAATATAACAGCTTTAATAACACCATTAATGATATCAGACATTTGGGCATTTGCTCGAATGGCCTCAAGATATGTTTCTGGGTTAATCCCAAGCACATGAACTGCAGTAACGTATCCAGCCATTACGCCAAAAAAAGTGCACATAACAGAGAGAAAGGGCAAAATAATTGTTGCAGCAACAATACGAGGAACAACAAGATACTGCATAGGATCTATGCTTAATGTTTCAAGCGCGTCAATTTGCTCGCTGATACGCATGCTTCCAAGCTCTGCTGTAATTGCTGATCCTGCGCGCCCAATAACCATGAGAGCTGTGAATACTGGCCCAAATTCTCGTGCCATAGAAAGAAAAACAATTGGTCCTATAAATTGCGTTGAGCCAAAGCGCTCAAGGCCAATGTATGATTGAAGAGCTAGGACCGCCCCGATTGCCACACCAACAAGAAAAACAATTGTTACAGAGTTCACCCCGATATAGTTCATATGATAAAGAACTTTTTTGCCTCGCAGGCGCGTGGTTGCCAATGTAACAAGCGCGTCCCATACAAACACGCCTATGTTTCCTAGGTAATGACAGACGTGGACGAGCCAGTCACCAAGCGATGTTGCAAGTTTGGTAATCATGGCTCTTCCTTCATTTTCCTAAAACTTATTCTCTTTCTTCTTCTTGCTCTGCATCAACAGGGGCTGCCGGTTGTTGCTGTTGTGATGTTGTTGCTTTAATTTGCTCAGGAGCAACAATTTCACCTTCAAGAATAGATGCAGATTGCGTACGTGACTTAAGGATTGTCAGGCCAAGTGCTCCACAAATAAATAAAGCACCCATAACCCATGTTGCGCGTTCAAAAAAGTTCTGGCCTCCAGACCCACCAAAAAGCATTTGGCTGCTTGCCATGCTTGATACGCCCAGGTCACCTTTGCCTTGCTGAAGTAAAACAAAAATTGCTAAGAAAAAACAAAGGATGATAAAAAATACCATAAAAAGCGTGTACATAATTCCTCACAAAGTAGAAATCTAAACTTTTTGCCCTGTTAGAATTTTCTGGTCACCCAGTCTAATTAGGCGCTTCAGATCAAGTTTACAAGTTTTTCAAATTCTTGAAAGTCTAAACTAGCGCCACCTACTAAAAAGCCCTTAAGAAGCTCTATTTGCTTAAGGCTTGCTATGTTATTGCTAGAGACGCTGCCTCCATAAAGGAGCTGTATATTCCAATCTTTGAGCTCAAGACTAACGATCTCATTTATCAGTTCAAGGACCTGTTGTATATGTGTTGGCGACGCAACAAGACCTGTCCCTATGGCCCAAACAGGCTCGTAGGCTATGATAATATTTCTAAACAACGTGGACCGCTTGCACTCTTGAATAACAGGCGCTAGTTGCTGATGAATTGTTTGTATTCCATCGATATCAAGCATTTCAGTTGTTGATTTATCTGACTCTCCAACGCATACGATTGGCGTGATTTTGTTTTCTAATAAACGAACTGTTTTTTGTGCAACAACTTCTGATGATTCGTTATTGTATTTACGCCGCTCAGAGTGTCCAACGATACAATACGAGCATCCAATATCACTCAGGTCTGATGCAGAAATTTGTCCTGTGTAAGCACCTTTTTGCTGGTTGCTGCAGTCTTGTGCTCCTAGCGATAGGCGTGATCCTGCAAGTTGCTCATGAAGGCGTGTTAGCGCTGGAGCGCCCGCGCACAAAATAATAGTACCATTAAGCGCCGCTAGTGCATTTTTGTGTGCTGCTAAAAAATTAACTGCTTGGCGCGTGGTAAAATTCATTTTCCAGTTTGCAGCATAAATGAGCTGGTGCGACATAAGGCTCCTTTTCTTGACGAAACATGTATTTGTCGTATCATCAACGATACTCAATGATTCGTAAAATACAGCACATTTCTTGAAAGAACTATCCATGAGATTGTCATATTCAACAATACTTGGTGTTAATCTAGTTCTTGCCATGCTTTTTGGAAGGGTATTGGCAAATCAGAGCGTGAGTCGCTACACACCTTTTATTCAGCGTCCTAGTGATATAACAATAAAACATGGACACTCTAAGGTCTCCTTGGCGCTTATTTCAAGTTCAATTGCTACAGCTGAAAAGCGTTATGGTGGCAGAACAGGTGTTCCTGAGCTTTGGGGAAAGTATGACCTTAATGATGTTGTAGCAAGTTATACGACTGTAAATCCTGCTGCTGCAAGCCCGTTTGATTTAGTTACTGGAGCTGCACCATTTAAAGATTTAAAATCCCCATTTACCATTAATAGCAAAACAGGTGTTTTTGGCTTTTCAACAGGGATAGAGCAAAACACTGGGCTTGGGGGATTTGAGCTTGGTGCGCACATTGGCTTTATGCAGATAAGATCGCATGCTCGTTATGGCTTTGATAAGCGCTTAGCAGACCAAGCGTACACTAATCTGATTGCAGCTGAACTAAGACGTTATCCAGGACTTACTCAAGATGAGTATCAGGCTCTACGAGAGCGCGAAGAAGAGCGACAATCACTTATTCTTGATGCAGTCCGCCGTCAGCTTCATAGCGACCTTGGCGTTCAAAGTAATATTTGGAGCGCTCAAACGCCAACAGATCTTGATCTTCATGCTCGCTATACACATAAATTTGATTACGTTTTATTAATGAAATCAATAACACTTGCAGCACAGCTTGGAACCATAGTTCCAACAAGTAATAAGATGAAGATTAATAATCCGCTTACGTTTCCTATTGGAAGCAATGGTCACTGGGGTTTGTACGGCGAGACTTATGCAACGTTTGAATTGCGCCAAGATTGGACGCTCGGTTTTGTTTTAAGCCTTGCGGGTCTTTTACCTAAGGATCACACGATTCGCTTGTCTGTTGAAAATGAGCCGACTATTTTTAGTGCTCTAGTTGATCGTGTGCGCATTAAGCCTGGCAAAACATTTAAGTTTTCTGGTTATTTTACTAAAGGCAATCTGACTGATGGGCTTGATTTTCAGGCGCGCTACACGTACCTAAGACATTCAGAAGATGATGTTCTTGATCGTCGTGCGGACAAGACAATTCAATGTTACTTAGATAATCCTGAGATCGTTGCTTCAAAACGCAACCTTTCTCGATGGAGAGCGCACTACATTTCATTCGGCCTTAATTATGACCTTTCTGAAGCAAAGATAGTGAAAAAAGAGTACCAGAAACTAATTGCACCATCACTTTTTGTTGTATATGATATGCCAATGCAGGGGAATGCCGCTGCAAAATCGCACACTGTACATTTCGGAGCTGAACTGCAATTTTAGCATCTGTTAAGGAATTTAGATGAAATTTTGGCCAGCCAAAAAGCTCTTTAGTTTTTTCTCAAACGATATGGCAATTGACTTAGGTACTGCAAACACAGTTATCTATGTCAAAAATCGTGGTGTTGTGCTTGATGAGCCGTCTGTTGTCGCAGTTAAAAGCTCATCCAATGAAGTACTTGCTGCTGGTAATAAAGCAAAAAGTATGCTTGGTAAAACACCAGAGAGTATTATTGCATGTCGACCAATGAGAGACGGGGTTATTGCTAACTTCGAATTAACTGAGAGTATGCTTCGCTATTTTATTCGCGAAGTTCATAACAATCGTAAAACATTTGTTCGCCCACGTATGATTATTGGTGTTCCATCAGGAATCACTCAGGTTGAAAAGCGTGCGGTTGAAGACTCTGCAAAGCAAGCTGGTGCTCGTGAAATTTACACGATCATGGAGCCAATGGCTGCGGCTATTGGTGCAGGGCTTCCTGTTGAAGAGCCTACAGGTAACATGATTGTTGATATTGGTGGCGGAACAACAGAAGTTGCTATTATCTCGCTCAAGGATATTGTGTACTGTAAATCAGTACGTGTTGGTGGCGATGAGATGGATAGAGCGATTGTTCACTATGTTAAGCGTAAATACAATTTGCTTATTGGTGAAAAAACCGCAGAAGAAATTAAGATTAATATCGGTACTGCAATGCTTGTTGACGAAAAGCGCAACAGCATAGAAGTAAAAGGCCGTGACTTGGTAACAGGAGTTCCAAAAACTATCAGACTAAATGACGCTGAGGTTTTTGAGTCTCTTGCAGAGCCAATCTCTATTATCACTGACGCAGTCAGATCTGCGCTTGAAAATGCACCACCAGAGCTTTCATCTGATCTTGTTGATCGAGGCATAACGCTAGCAGGTGGTGGCTCACAACTTAAAAATCTGGATGCGCTTTTGTCAAAAGAGACAGGCTTGCCAGTGAAGAGTGCTCCAAATCCATTGCTTTGCGTGGTTTTGGGTGCAGGCAAGGTTCTTGAAGAACTTGATTTTTTCCGTGATGCACTTATGAAATAAATAAAAAAAGCCCTGATGAAAGTCAGGGCTTTTTTTATTATTGCTGTGGATATAATCTAGTCCGTTACCATTTCTAGTGATGCATCAGCCGCTATTTTTTCAAATATGTTGAATGGCCATGTTGCTTTGATATCAACTACAACACCGTCTTGAATAACAGGTGTAAATAGTGGATCGACCATAACGCGCCCCTTGAGATTTCCAACAACAGCTTTTTCGTTTCGCTTTAGATGTTGCATGTGCTCAAGATTATCTATTGGGATTCCGTATGTCTGAATAAGTGCTTGTGCAGCCATGCCATCACCTGTTGATTTGATTCGCTGCACCTGGCTAAGAAGATCTCTCATAAGCACAAGGCATTGTTTGAAATCAGTTATTTCTAGATCTATAACAGTAAATTCTTCGCCGTCGTATTCACATGATTCTGTAATAATTCGGCATCCGCCATTGTGTATGAAGTAGTTCATAATGGTGCAATTTGCTCGGGCGTGATCCCCGCTCACAAAAGTGGCATCATCATTTTGTTGGAGCAATCTTCTTAGTCCGGTGCTCAGCATATGATACATCAGCAACTCTTGTAGTTTTTGCTTACCGATCTTTTGAAGCCAATCACTTAAGAGTCCTTCCTGAGCGAGTTCTTGAACATGCATAACACTTACATAAAGAGCTATGATTTCTGCTCTAAGCTCTTCTATTGTTTGGTCATACCCAGCAAGAAGCTCAGAAAGATTGTCATGCGTTACTGCTATTATTTCACCTGCTTCGTGCTCTACGCCTTGCACAGTAAGTTTTTGTCCATGCTTGAAAACATGGGTACTGAGCTTGCCGCTTCCATGCCCTATTGTTTCGTGCAGGATACAATGAACATCCCACAGGTCATCAAATAATTTGCCATCATGATCGTATTCATCAAGCCAGTCTGCAAATTTTTTCGGATGAGAAAGTCTGATTGATTTGTCTTTGTTGAGAAGTCTTCCGAGCCCGGGTGCTGCAGGATAGATAATTTGTTTTGACCCTATTGTTGCTCGAATATCTTCATAGTTTGGTAGGCAGTATGCCGCTGTAAGAAAAAGCGGGCCAAGGCCACCAGTGCCAAAAATTTTTTGATTTATTGAAGCATTTGGGATCATTTGTTCAGCTATTGATGCGTCACGCTTGAAGACTTGCTCAACAGGAAGCTTGAGCTCTAATTTTGAGATAAGTTTATTTAAATTTTCCATATTAATCGTGTTTATAGTTGCTTCTGCCTGGAAAAGGCCACGAAGGTTTTTAGGGTCATTATATGTTTCGATAAACCCAAAACAATAATCCACACGATTTTTTGTTTTTAGCCATTCAATTGAATGTTTTTTAAAAAAATCTTCATTTCCTGTTTTAATAAAATCAATAAGGTAGAGCAGGCTCTTATGCATTGCTTCATCAAATACAGTAGGATGCTCTGCAACAACAGCAGCAGCTTTTTCAAGCCAGTATGCGCTGACCCTTAACTCTTTATCGTATCGTTGATTTATTGCGTATAGCGTGGTCTTAACGCCTTCAGCATCTTTATAAAAGTAACGATTAATACCATTTTTTTGTTCAGATGGGAGCTGGTCATAATCTTCATCGCTCATGCTGCTTGAGTAAAAATTACTACCGCTTTGACTAATTGAATCAGGGACTGTTCCGGTAGGTTTATAAAACTCATCAAGTGCTTGATCTGCGATATGGCTAAATTCAGCAAGCTCTTTATCAAGTCCAAGGGCTTCAAGTGCCCATAAAATATTATCTTTAGTAAGCGTTTTGAGTCCAAGCTTGTGAGGTGTTCTTTTTTCATGCGAGTGTTCGCGTAGAAAATAAAAACCCTGATTTGACCACAAATAAACAAGATATGTTTTTACCTCTTGGACAAATTTTCCCATGCTGCATGAAATACCACGGCAAGCATCTCCTTTTTTACCAAGAGCTAACAGCTGATCTTCATTGTTAAAAAGCGTAAGAAATGTATTGCGTAGTGAAATACCAAACTCACTGAGCTGATCTGTTGCTATTCTATTGCCTGGGAGTGATGCCCTGTAGAGATAATACGCAACGATGCGTTCTTGCGCAGAGAGACTGTTATAGTGCTCCGAAAGATTATCATTAAAAATAGCTGCTATTTCATTAAATGTTTCTATATGACCTGGTGCTGTGCTGAGCATATAATCTCCTGATTGATAACCTGTGTAACATGTCTCAAACATGGTATTGAAAGCAGTAAGTTGAACTCAACTTGTTTTAAATACTCGTACTTAGAGAGCTGGTTTAGTGAATTTAAAAAAATTAAAAATCGAGAGACGCTTCTTCTTGAGTAGTTTCTTGAATATTATGCTCTTTAATTTTTCTATAGAGCGTGCTTCTGCCAACACCTAAAATTCGTGATGCTTGAACATAATTAAATTTTGTCTCTTCAAGGACAACCATAATAATTGTTTTTTCAATTTCACCCATAATCAGAGGGTAAATATTGCCTTTGCTTGTCTCGGTAAAACCTGTAAGCATCATCCTTATTTGTTTTTTCAAAAGATCATGAAGAGCCATTAGGATTCAAACTTTCGTGCAAAATAGGACGTAAAAAAAAGCTCGAGATTACAAAAAGTAGAGCCTGTTTTGAGCTTATAATCTACTGTGTACAAAAAATCATACGCTGCTGCCATCTCTTGCTGCGATGTTTTTTGCCAAAACTTATTAAGAAATGAATAAGGAAGTCTAAAGCTTGCTTTTTTTGCTTGGGCAAAGTTTTTTGTCTTTAAATACCCAATAGTGTTATATGCCCGCCATATTTGCTCTGACCAGTAGGTGATCCAGAAAATATCAGGGTAAGCAGCTGCCTGCAGTTGCCATGCAGCAAAAAATTTTTTTTCATCTCTGCTAAAAAAGGCTTCAGACAAATAGTATAAATTTTCATCATTACCAAAGAGCTTGTTCAGGTAGGATACGCTCTCAGTGGCTACTTTTGTGCTCATGAGTTCTAAGTAGTTAATCAGCATGCAAGCATCATCAAGGCTGTATGCTTTTGCAGCAAAAAGCTGCTGAGCAACTTTTATTTTTCTCTCATCAAGCGATGGGCACATAAAGTCTGCAAGTATTTTAAATGTTGGAAAATCAACTTCGCCAGGCAAGTTTACGACACATGCTTTACTAGAAATATATTTAGATGTAGATGGCACAAAACTGCAGATCCAGTGTGGGCCTTTATATGATCCTATGAATTCGATAAAAGCACCAGACGCTTTAGTTTCTCGCTCAGGGGAGATATTCCCTAGCCAGTACCATGAATTTGAGCCTAAGAAAGACATTTGCAGTTGGCTTTTGACGCCCTCTATCGTATCTGAAGATACGCTGAGTTTTTGGTATTCTGCTGGTAGGGATGCATTTTTTCGTAAGTGCTCGATAATAGCTGCACAGAATGTGACAGGCATGCTCGGAGCGCTCAAGATGATGCTTTTTTTTGTACTCCAAAAAGCAGGATCACTGAGTGTATTTATAAAAGACTGTAAATTCATGATAGCACTTATGGTAAAAGCATCTTGTTTCGCAATATATATTCAGCGCGGCGAGCAAGTGATTGAAGCATCCGCTCTACAGTGTAATAAAAAAAATCATCATTGAGGACAGGGTCTTTAGGCTTTGAAAGAATATCGCTAATAGATATGGTTTTTTTTGTAATCACTGAGCCATTAGGCTCGACTAAGCTCACTTCACACGTGATGGTAATATGATAATTAAAAAGCAATATATCAGGGCTTACTAGTTTGTCGTAGGTTTCAAATTTTGTAATAACACTTTTTAGTATAACCGCATCCTGATGAGCATCTTTAAGTGAGTAACCAAGCGACGTGAATACGGTGTGAAGTGCTTTATAAAAAGTATCCTGTATGTTTTTATCGCATTGCACTGCTTGCGGGATCAAGATATGGAGTGAGCGACATGATGTAGCAGGTGAAAAAAAACTAAACCGGTACTGCTGCTTGCAGCTGCTCAATAAAGAAAGCGCAAAAAAATATACGATATAAGAAAAACGCATTAACGTGACAGTCTATTGCCAAGACTGAAAGGATTTGCTTTTTGTTGTCCGAAGGTCTTAGGCTCGTTTTTTTTTCCGAGTAATTTTTCAGGAGCTTGAACAGCGTTTGTAGCTGTAAAAATTTCTTCAATTCCTGCTGTTGCCATCTGCCTTAACTCTTCAAACATTTCCCATGTTGCTGGTTTTTTTTCACAGGTGCCTTGAATCTCAAGAATTTTATTGTCGTTTGTCATGACAAAATTAAAATCTGTCTCAGCAAGAGAATCTTCTGCAAATGTAATATCGCATAAAGCATTCCCGTTTATGATGCCGATCGATAGTCCTGCTATCATCGTTTTAAACGGATTTTTTTCTACTATTCCAGCTTTAACCCAACGATCAGCAGCAATTTTAAGCGCAAGGCTTGCAGCAGTGATACAAGCAACGCGCGTGCCGCCATCTGCTTGTAGTACATCGCAATCAATATAAATTGTTTTTTCGCCTATGCTGTCAAGATCAATACAAGGTCTTAGGCAACGACCAATAAGGCGAGATATTTCAACGCTGCGTGCGTTTTTTGAAACTTGAGATGATTCTCGATTTGTTCGCTGATGCGTCGCATGCGGGAGCATTGCGTATTCAGCTGTAAGCCAACCAGTACGCTGGCCTTTAAGAAACGGAGGAACACCTGTTTGTAAGGTGATTCCTACAAATACTTTGGTATCACCTTGTTGGTACAGAACAGACGCGTCAGCATAACCATATGCATCATATTGAATATCAATAGGGCGCACTTGTCCAGCTGCGCGTCCGTCACTGCGTACCATAGTTTACCTATCTATTGCGATCGCCACGATCTCTGCTGTCACGACGACGATCCCCACCGCGATCTCCACCACGGTCTCTGCCATCTCGGTCTCCACGATCTTGACGAGGAGGGCGGTCATAACCACCACCTTGTTGATCAGCAGGACGCTCGATTTCAGGAGCGATAAGTTTAATGCGGCCAGTTTCTCTATCTTGTGAAACAACTTTAACTGCTAACTTGTCACCAACCTTATAAAGTTGATCAAGTTTGTCTTGCTTTGTTCTGTCAATAGTAGAAACGTGAACCATTCCTTCTTTGCCCATAACAAGCTCGACAATCATTCCAAACTCAGCGATACGCTTAATTGTTCCATTAAACAATGAACCAATTTCGATGTCGCCACAAAGTGTTTTGATCCAGCTTTCGGCTTCGATCGCACCTTCGCTTGATTTGGAATAGATTTTAACAGATCCGTCATCTTCAATATCAATTTGAGTGCCGGTTTTTGCAATAATCTCTTTGATGTTCTTTCCTGAAGGACCAATAATTAAACCGATCTTATCAGTTGGAACTCTGAGTGTTGTTACTCGTGGAGCAAGGGCTGAAACTTCGCTACGCGGAGTTGTCATCACTTTTCTCATTTCACCAAGAATATGGAGACGAGCTTTTCTTGCGCGTTCTAATGAGTTAACAAGAAGTTCGCGTGAAAGTCCCACTTTGTCTTTGATATCAAGCTGGAATGCTACAATACCTCTATCCGAACCAACAACTTTAAAGTCCATAAGTCCGAATGCATCTTCCATTCCGAGAATATCAGTTAGAAGATGGAGATTGTCTGATGAGTCTCTTACGAGTCCCATCGCAATACCTGCAACCATATCGCTAATCTGGACGCCAGCATCCATAAGCGCCATAACTGTTGAGCAAACTGTTGCCATAGAAGATGAACCGTTAGATTCAAGGATATCAACAACAGATCTAACAACGTATGGAAAGTTATCACCCTTAGGAAGGATGTTTATGAATGAGCTTTCAGCAAGGTATCCATGTCCAATTTCTCTGCGTCCTGCACCACGGATAGGCTTAACTTCACCGGTTGCAAATGGAGGGAAATTATAATGAAGCATGAACAAACGCTCTCCAGCACCACCGATCAGAGACTCGACTTTTTGAGCGTCTTGTCCTGTTCCTAGTGTAATGCTTGCGATTGCTTGTGTTTCTCCGCGTTGGAAGACTGCTGAGCCGTGAACACAAGGGAGCACGCCAACTTCAGTCATAATCGGTCTGATCTCATCAAAGCTACGACCGTCAACACGTACTTTTTTGCTTGCAAGTACATCTGGAAGTGTTTCTTTGATCATTTGATCAAAAATAAATTTGATCGCATATTCTGGGACAACTTCATTTTTGATGTCGTCTGCAAACATCTGAATGATAGATTTTTTAAGCGCTTCAAGTCCCTCGCCACGTTCATTTTTTGTAGCAGCAAAAAGCTCTTCAGCAAACTGTGGAGGCAACACAGATTTTACTTTTGCTTTCCACTCTGCCCAATTAATTTTGCTTTCAGGAACGATTTTTTCAGCGCCAACAGCAGCAGCAACTTCAAGCTGCCAATCAACTTGCTTTTTGATCTCTTCATGAGCAGCAAACAGCAAATCAATCATCTCTTCTTCAGAGATGTGGTTGCAGTGGCCTTCAACCATGCAGATACCATTTTTTGTACCTGCAATAGTGATGTCTGAGTCTGAAGCTGTTAATTCTTCGTATGTTGGATTGAATTTAAATTTTCCATCAACACGCGCTACTTGAACAGCTCCAACTGGCCCAAGAAAAGGGATAGAAGAAAGTGTAAGAGCAAGTGATGAACCAATTAATGAAAGTATGGTTGTTGGAAATTTTCCATCAGAAGAATATACAGTAGAAAGAAGCTGTACTTCGTTGAAATAGGTTGAAGGAAAAAGAGGACGAATTGGTCTGTCAATAACACGGGAAGCCAATACTTCCATGTCACTCAGTTTACCTTCGCGCTTGAAGTAGCCACCAGGAATTCTTCCTGCAGCGGATGTTCTTTCTCTGTATTCAACCGTTAATGGAAAAAATCCAAGGGCCTCTTTGGCTTCCTTGGTTGCAACAGCAGTTGAAAGAACGACGTTATTGCCTGACTTGATCCACACGGATCCGTCGGCTTGGCGAGCGTACTTGCCAAGCTCAACTTCAATTCCGCTATGCTCAAATCTAAAAGTCTTGGTCATAATATTACATCAGCCCGTGAGCTTTGAGTGAGTCTACTGTTTTTTTGTAGCTAGCAGCATTTGTTCTTTCAAGGTATCTCATGAATGAACGGCGCTTACCAACAAGCATCATCAATCCGCGTTGTGATGAATAATCTTTGTGTGCAGCTTTAAGGTGTGCAGATACTTGACGAATTCTTTCTGAAAGAATCGCAATTTGTACCTCGCAGGAACCTACGTCTGTTGGGTTTTTTGCAAATGCTTTGATCAGCTTTGCTTTTGCTTCTACTGTCATCATGAGATTTTGCCTCTATAAACAATTAAACTTAATCTTTTTATTTTTTTGTTGTTTTCAATGGTAGGCGCGAGCGGATTCGAACCACTGACCCTCGCTACGTCAAAGCGATGCTCTGCCAACTGAGCTACGCGCCCTAAGAAACTCGTTAATTCAATGAAATCTTATCAAGGCCGATTTCGAGTTGTTCCTCTTCACGAGCTTGGCGCTCAAGTGTTGAAACTTCCTCACCGATATACTTGTTCTTAAATGAACCGATACCTGTACCAGCCGGGATAAGTTTACCAATAACTACGTTTTCTTTCAACCCATAAAGATGATCTACTTGACCAACTAGAGCCGCTTCTGTCAGCACGCGAGTCGTTTCTTGGAAAGACGCTGCTGAAATGAAGCTCTCTGTGCCTAATGATGCTTTTGTAATACCCATCAAAATAGGCTTAGCTGTAGCTGGTTTTTTGCCTTCAGCAAGGTAGAGTTTGTTGACAGCCTGTAAATTAAATCTGTCAACGCGATCGCCAGCAATAAACTTGGTCTCACCAGGGTCAACAACACGCACTTTACGAAGCATCTGTCTGACAATAACTTCGATATGCTTATCGTTAATATCTACACCTTGTAGTGTGTAAATTTCCTGGATTTCTCGAACTAAGTAGTTCTGTACCTCTTCAGGCCCAAGAATTCGTAGAATGTCGTGTACGTTAGGAACTCCAGATGTCAGAGCATCCCCTGCTTTAACGCGTTCACCGTCTTCAACGTTAAGGTGACGTGATCTTGGTACGCTGTACTCAAATACTTCACCATCATCTGTTGTTACGGTAACACGACGTTGACCTCTATGAAGTCCTCCGAACTTAATTACTCCGTCAGCTTCGGAAAGAACAGCTGTATCTTTAGGAATACGAGCTTCAAAGAGCTCAGCAACACGAGGAAGACCCCCGGTAATATCCTTAGTACGCTTACCTTCACGTGGTAACTTAGCAAGTACGTCACCAGGCATTACTTCTTGACCATCTTCAACTGTTAAAACAGCGCCTGTTGGTAAGTAATAACGAAGCTCTTCGCTATCACCGCTGCTTGTAACAACGATGTATGGTTGACGACGTTCTTCACGACGCTCAAGAATAATTCGTTTTGCCTGTGATGAACCTTCTTCGAATTGATCTTGGTATGTAACGTTTTCGATCAAGTCGATGTACTGAACAGTTCCGCCTCGCTCTGTCATGATAACTTTGAATGCGTCCCACTCAGCAATTTTAGTGCCTTCTTTGACGACTTCATTGTCACTAACAAACAGTGTGCTTCCGTATTCGAGTGAGAATTCTTCAAGCTCACGACCGTCATCAGAAATAACAAACACTTTTGTTTTTCTGTTCATGACAATGTTATGTCCGTCACGATTTTTTACAGTGTGAACATTCTTGAGAGAAATCTTACCAGCACAGCGAGTCTTAAATGAGCTAGCCTCAACAAGACCACTTGCAGTACCCCCGACGTGGAAGGTTCTCATGGTAAGCTGTGTACCTGGTTCCCCAATCGACTGAGCTGCAATAACACCAACAGCTGTTCCGTTGTCAACAAGGCTGAGTGTTGAAAGATCCATTCCGTAGCAAAGAGCACACACGCCACGTTTTGCTTGGCATGTAAGAACAGAGCGTACAGGTGCTTCAATAACAGCAGAGTCTCTCAGACTTTCAACTGCTGCATCGCCTAGCACTTCGCCTTGTTTTACAATAATTTTGCCTGAAACAGGGTCAACGATATCAGTTGCTGCAACTCGACCGTAAACACGATCAGGAAGAGCTTGTATTACTTCTCCGTATTCACGTAGATCTGTAATTTTGATGTTACCAACTGTTTGGCAATCACGCATTGTGATGACAACATCTTGTGCAACGTCAACAAGTCGACGTGTCAAATAACCAGAGTCAGCAGTTTTAAGCGCTGTATCAGCAAGACCCTTACGAGCTCCGCTTGTTGATACGAAGTACTCAAACACGCTCAAACCTTCTTTAAAGTTTGCAAGAACCGGTGTTTCCATAATTTCACCAGATGGTTTTGCCATGAGACCTCTCATCGCAGCCAGCTGACGAATCTGTGTTCTTGATCCACGAGCTCCTGAGTCAAGCATCATAAACACAGGGTTAAACGGAACATGGTTTTTCTCTGGGTTAAGAGAAGCGTTTCTGTCCTGTTCTTCAAGGAGCGAAATCATCTCATTAGTAACGTCTTCTGTTGCTCGTGCCCAGATCTGAATAACTTTGTTGTAACGCTCACCGTTGGTGATTGCTCCATCAAGATAAAGTGTCTCAGCTTTCTCAACCTCTTTAGATGCTTTTGAAACAATTTGTTGTTTCGCATCAGGAATAACAAGGTTATCAAATGAAAGTGATATACCGCCTAATGTTGCAAATGAGTATCCAAGCTTTTTGATCTTATCAAGGGTCTCAACTGTTGCGTCTGCACCAAAGGTTTTATAAATCTTCCCAATCATGACAGAAAGATCTTTTTTCTTAACTGCCTTATTAACAAGTGAGAAGTCTGCGTTTGCAGGAAGCGCTTCATAAAGAAGAACACGACCTACCGTTGTCTCAATAAATGAGCCATTTGGAAGACGTACTTTGATAGGTGCTTGAACATTGATCTTTTTATGCTGGTATGCGTAAACAACTTCCTCAATGTTTGCAAAAACAAGACCTTCACCAAGAACGTTCTTGCGACCTTTGGTTAGGTAGTACAATCCAAGAACCATCTCTTGTGATGGAACAGAGAGTGGACGACCGTTAGCAGGTGTCAGAATGTTTCTTGTTGAGAGCATCAAACGCACAGCTTCAGCGCGTGCTGTTTTGCTCAGTAGAACGTGGACAGCCATTTGGTCACCGTCGAAGTCCGCGTTAAATGCAGAACAAACGAGTGGGTGAATTTTGATTGCCTTACCTTCTACAAGTGTCGGATAAAACGCTTGAATTGAAAGACGGTGAAGTGTTGGAGCACGGTTAAGTAGTACTGGTCTATCAATAACTACTTGCTCGAGAGCTTCCCATACTTCTGGTGTCATTTCTTCAACCATGCGTTTTGCAACACGGAGGTTTGGTGCGAGTTCTCGTTGTTGAAGTTCAACGTAAACGTACGGCTTGAAGAGTTCAAGAGCCATGATTTTAGGCAGACCGCACTGATACATCTTAAGTTCAGGATCAACAACAATAACAGAACGACCTGAGTAGTCTACGCGTTTACCAAGAAGGTTTTGGCGGAAGCGACCTTGTTTACCACGAAGCATTTCGCTTAGTGATTTAAGTGCGCGCTTGTTTGTTCCGCGTACTGGTTGACCGCGGCGACCGTTATCGATCAGTGCGTCAACAGCTTCTTGGAGCATGCGTTTTTCGTTTTTAATAATAACATCAGGTGCTTCAAGTTCCATAAGGCGCTTGAGACGAATGTTTCTGTTCAGCACACGTCTGTATAAATCGTTTAGGTCTGAGCTTGCAAAACGACCACCTTCAAGAGGAACAAGTGGACGAAGGTCTGGTGGAAGCACTGGTAGCACTTCCATGATAACCCACTCCGGACGAATGTTTGCATGCACCATTCCTGAAAGCACTTTATAGCGCTTTGCAATACGGTGTTTAGCTGCAACTGATGTTGTTTGGTTGTATTCTTCTTCTATCTTGCGTACTTCAAAATTCAAATCAAGAAGTGTAAGAAGCGTTCTGATTGCTTCAGCACCCATGCCACCCTTGAACATAATATCTTCAGGGTTTGCATGTGCATACTCTTCATACTCTTGGCTTGAAATAAGCGTACGTTGAGGGTAAGGGGAGTTTCCTTGGTGAATTACGATGTAGCTATCGAAGTAGATGACACGCTCAAGGTCGCGAACTGTCATGTTCATAACTAAGCTGAGATAGCTAGGAATTCCCTTAAGGAACCAAATATGACATACAGGTGAGACCAAGTTAATGTGTCCCATGCGTTCACGACGAACGCGTGATTGAATTACTTCAACACCACACTTTTCACAGGTGACTCCGCGGTGTTTCATACGTTTGTATTTACCGCAGTTACATTCCCAGTCTTTAACAGGGCCGAAGATTTTTGCGCAGAACAAACCGTCACGCTCAGGTTTGAGCGTGCGGTAGTTAATTGTTTCTATCTTCTTTACTTCACCATAAGAAAGTGAACGTATTTTTTCAGGTGATGCAATACCAAGTTTGATAGCATTAAACTGTGTTGCATTTAAATATTCACGAAAGCGTTCAAGTATCCTGTTATTCACCGACCTGCTCCTTACTTGTCTTGAATAGATCAACTTGTAAACCTAAGCTCTGAAGCTCTTTGACCAGAACGTTGAATGATTCTGGTATACCTGCTTCTGGTACTTCATCTCCACGAACCAATGACTCGTATGCTTTGATACGGCCGTTAACATCGTCAGATTTGATAGTGAGCATCTCTTGCAATGTGTGCGCTGCACCGTATGCATAAAGTGCCCATACTTCCATCTCCCCAAGACGCTGACCTCCGAACTGAGCTTTACCACCCAGTGGCTGTTGTGTAATGAGGGAGTAGGGACCAACGGAACGAGCGTGTAGTTTGTCATCTGCCAAGTGGTTAAGTTTCATCATATAAATGAAACCAACGGTTACTGGCTGATCAAACTGCTCTCCGGTACGGCCATCAAATAGACGATAGGTACCATTAATAGGTAGTCCGATCTCCTTAAGCAGTGGCTGTATCTCTTTTGCATAATCAGCGCCATCAAACACAGGTGTCTTAAATGCAACCCCTGTTTCGAGTGTTTTATGTGCTAAATTATACACCTCGTTTTTGCCATACTCTTTTTCGATATGGCTAATAATATCTTTGTCGTAGTATGTGATAAGGCGGGTCTTAATTTCTTCGTAAGACAGCTTGTCGTACTCCTCAGCAAATTGCTTAGAAAGCTCTTTGCCAGCCATTCCTAAGATGGTTTCAAGAATCTGACCAACGTTCATACGACCTGGTACACCAAGTGGGTTCAGGACGATATCAACGCTTGTTCCGTCAGCAAGGTATGGCATGTCTTCTGTGTTTACAACACGTGAGACAACCCCTTTGTTACCGTGACGACCTGCCATTTTATCTCCAACGGAGAGACGGCGTTTTGTCGCTACGTACACTTTAATCATCTTTATAACACCAGATGGAAGATCGTCACCTTTTCTTAATTGGTTGATTCTATCTTCTTTAAGTGCTGTAAGAACGTGGATCTGGTTTGTCAAAATTTCTTTAAACTGCTTGAGCTTACCATCAATATCTTTGTCGCTTGTTTCAATTTCAAGCAAGCGATCAAGATTGGTTAATTGCATTTTCTCGAGTGAGAATAAGCCTTTACCATCTGTAAGATCTTTAGCAGCAGCTGATTTTGCTGTTTTCCCTGCAAGAAGTCCAAGAATTTTTTCTTTGATACCTTTTTCAAGTGTTGAAAGATGGTATGCAAAGTTTTCTTCAACTTTTTGTGTTTCACGAGCAACGATATCTTTGTAACGTTTATCTTTTCTGATACCGCTACGTGAGAAGACTTTTACGTCAACAACCGTTGCTTCAACTCCAGGTGGAACGCGTAATGATGTGTCACGAACTTCGCGAGATTTTTCACCAAAAATTGCACGCAAGAGTTTCTCTTCAGGAGATACTTGTACGTCACCTTTAAGGGTTACTTTACCAACAAGAATGTCGCCAGGCTTTACGCGTGTACCAACTTTGACAATTCCATCTTCATCAAGAGCGATCAAATCTTTCTCTGGAATATTTGGAATGTCTCGTGTGATTTCTTCAGCACCAAGTTTAGTTTCACGAGCTTCAACAACAAACTCTTCAACGTGAACAGATGAGAAAACATCATCAGCAACAAGTCGCTTGCTTACAACAATAGCATCCTCGAAGTTGTATCCTTGCCATGGCATGAACGCAACGAGTACGTTGCTTCCAAGCGCAAGCTCACCATTGTTGGTAGCTGCCCCACTTGCAAGAATGTCTCCTTTTTTAATACTGTCGCCAACTCTGACGATAGGATTAAAGTGGATCCATGTGTTATGGCTAGAACGAGCGTATTTTTTCAGATAATACACATCAATAGGACGTGACATCCACTCTGTTTCGCTCAGGCTATCTTGATCGAGCTTGATAACGATTTTTTCTGCAGAAACATATTCAACAATACCGTTAGTACGTGCTGAAATAACTGCACCTTCTAATGAACCAAGTTCACGCTCAATACCAGTTCCAACAAGTGGCGCTTGGCATTTAATAAGAGGAACTGCTTGACGTTGCATGTTAGATCCCATGAGCGCACGGTTTGCATCGTCGTGCTCAAGGAATGGAATCAACGCTGTAGGAACAGAGAAGATCTGTTTTGGTGATGCATCAAGATAATCAAGTGACTCTGGGCTTGCAGGCATGATGTTACCATCACGACGTGTAAGAACCTTAGCCGCTTCAATATTATTGCTTTTATCGAGTGGAACCGTTGCTTGAGCAATTGTTTTTCCAATTTCTTGGAATGCATCAAGATACACGATCTCGTTTTGCACCTTACCGTCAACAACAGGTCTGTATGGAGTCTCTATGAAACCAAGATCGTTAGCACGAGCATAGGTTGAAAGAGAAGAAATAAGACCGATGTTTTGACCTTCAGGTGTCTCAATAGGACAGATTCTGCCATAGTGAGATGTATGAACGTCTCGAACTTCGAATGTTGCGCGTTCACGTGTAATACCTCCGGGCCCGAGCGCTGAAAGACGGCGTTTATGTGCCATCTCAGCAAGAGGGTTCGTTTGGTCCATGAACTGGGACAATTGTCCTGTTCCAAAGAACTCACGCAATACCGCAGCAAGAGGTTTTACGTTCAAGAAATCATATGGCATAAGAACAGCATAGTTTTCTTGAAGTCTGAATCGCTCTTTTACAATACGTTCAATACGTGCAAATCCAACATAAAGTTGGCTTTGAAGAAGTTCTCCAACAAGTCTTACACAGCGGTTTCCTAGATGATCGATGTCATCAAGTTCACCCTCACCACGCTCTTTCAAGCCGATGAGATAACGAAGTGTTTGGATAATATCTTCTTTTGTTAAGCTTGTATTAGCTTCTTCGATCTTAAGACCAAGTTTTCTGTTAGTTCTAATACGGCCAACAATAGAAAGGTCATAAAAGCGCTGATTAAAGAAGAGGTTTTGAATGTACTCTTCCATAATTTTAAGCGATGGAATATCTCCAGGCTTAAGCTTAGAATACACTTCTTTAAGAGCATCTTCATAGCTGTCTGCAGTATCTTCAGCAAATGTGAGCGCCATTGTTGGTTGTACAACATAGCCAGATGTTTGAATGATTCGCATGCTGAGATTGTCTACGCCAATCAGTACATCAAGTAGCTCTTCATTTAATTCTGTACCTTGTGTCGCAAGAACTTCTCCTGTACGAGGAGAGATCAGGTCATTAGCAATAATTTTGCTAAACAAGCTTGCTTTACGAACGATAAGCTTTGAAACGCCTTCTTTAAGGAGTTTGTCAACATGTGCTTTTGACAAACGCTGACCTATCGTAAATTTAGCTTCTACTTCTTTAGGGAGAGCGCCTGGTTCAAGACGATATCCAACGAGATTGCTATCTACTTTTCTGTAGAAAAGACCATCCTTGAGTTCAATTGTTTCAAACTCATAGAAGGTTGGAAGAATGTCTTTTTTGCTAATACCAAGTGCTTGGAGGAATGTGGTTGCAAGGATCTTTTTCTTCTTGTCGATTCTTACATAAATCAGATCATTATGATCAAATTCAAAGTCAAGCCATGAACCTCTGCTTGGAATCAAACGTGCAATATGATATGGCTGGCCACGATAATCCTTGGTTTTTTTGCTCAAGGTAAACATGACACCAGGTGCACGGTGGATTTGGCTTACTACAACACGATCAACACCATTAATAAGGAATGTTCCTTGGGAACCGAGATGGAAGGTGTTATCATGATCTTCATAAAGATCGACCATTACAGGAAGATCACAGAAGAAAACATCTTGTTCTTTAATGTCGCGAACTATTTTTTTACCGCTTTCATCAAGATCCCAGCTCAAAAGTTGCATTTTAACTTTGAGTGGAAGCGAGAAAGTTTTGCCACTGTAGCGACACTCATCAACGTTTGCTGGAACTTTTATAGAAACGCGAGAGAAACACTTTTTGCAATGTGCATAGTTAGCAGTATCTTTTGAGCATGATGGACATTTTTTCCCATGCTCAAGTTTATTATGACCTGATTTTTTGCAAGAACCACAAGACCACTTGTAGCGATTTGTAATACCTGTCAATTGACCGCAAATACATGACCAATCACCAAGTTCATAACTAACGTACTCTAGTGAGATTCGTTCATTATGTTCGACTGGAAATGTATCACGAAAAACTTTTTCAAGACCGATATTTTTACGCTCTGATGGCAAGCAGTCAAGCTGTGCAAAATCATTAAATGATTTTGATTGCACTTCAATCAGATTGGGTAGTGATACAACTTCTTTAATTTTTCCGAATGATTTTCTTATTAACCCTTGACCTACACCAAATCTAGACATCAACCGCTCCTGTTGGCAAGACGCACAAACAACTACTGCACATTAATGGATGAATTTTGTCCCCAAATAATAGAAACAGATACCGCCTGAGCACTCTACGTGTCCCAAGCGGTATCTATAAAGCTTTTTTTAAAAGCAAGTAGCGAAATTAACCTTAAACGAGGTCAACTTTAGCGCCAGCTTCTTCCATAGCTTTTTTGATTTTTTGTGCTTCATCTTTTGGTGCAGCTTCAGCGATTGTGAATGGGCAGTTTTCAACGCCTGCTTTTGCATCGCCAAGTGACAATGATGAAACAACGCTACGAAGAGCTTTGATAGCTTTGATCTTGTCTGCGCCGCCGTCTTTAAGAATAACTTTGTATTCAAGTTTTTCTTCTGCAGCAGGTGCAGCAGCAGCAGCCGGAGCAGCAGCTACAGCAGCTACAGGAGCAGCAGCTGAAACGCCGAACTCGCCTTCAAGATCCTTGATAAGCTGTGCAAGTTCCATTACGTTTAATTCTTTGATCAAATCGATGATTTTTGATGATGTGGACATGGAATTAACTCCTAATAAATATATACAGTACTTAACGTTAAGTTCATGCTCGGTTTTGCATCTAGAACCGGCGCAGTAAAATTAGTTACCTTGTTGTTTTTTCTCTTCAATTGCCTTAAGCGCATACAGTGGTTTTGTAAGAAGCTGGCCAAGTTGGCGAGTAACTGTAGCGATTGGCGCTTGCATTGTTCCAAGAAGCTGAGCAAGCAATACTTCGCGTGAAGGAAGTGATGCTAGTGCTGTAAGTTCTTGTTTTGAAAGCAATTTGCTTTGATAAAACCCAGCAATAACTTTGAGCGCTTCATTCTCTTTTGAGAAATTTACGATCTTCTTAGCTGTTGCTGAAACGTCATTTTTTGCAAAAACGAGAGCAACTTGCTCCTTGAAGGATTCTGCAAATTGATCTGCACCTTCAATGTCTTTAGCAGCAAGACGCATCAATGTTGCCTTAGTCACTTTTACTTGAGCGCCATCTTCACGCACTGATTTTCTCAATGATTGAAGAAGGGGAACATTAAGGCCCTTGTAATTGACAAGGAATGTTGCCTGAGCGTTAGCCATTTCTTGGTGAAGATCGGCGATCAGGACTTGTTTTTCTTGTTTATTCATAGCTTCTTCTCGCTACCCTTAGTCCTGAGTTACTTCATCAGGATTGATTGTTACACCAACACCCATAGTGGAAGAAACTGTGAGTTTTCTTACGAACTTACCTTTTGAGGTAGCAGGCTTAGATGTTCTTACTGCTTGAAGTAATGCAGCTAAGTTTTCAGCAAGCTTTTCTGGTCCGAAAGAAACTTTTCCAAACGGTGCATGAAGAACACCAGTTTTGTCGTTACGGAATGATACGCGACCTTTTTTAAGATCTGATACGATTCCTGCAACATCGTTGGTCACAGTTCCGTCTTTTTTGTTAGGCAAGAGACCTCGAGGGCCGAGGAATTTTGCAACTTTCCCAACAATCCCCATCATATCAGGGGTTGCTACTGCAGCCTCGAAATCAGCCCAGCCGCCTTCGATTTTTGTAAGAAGATCTTCTACACCAACAAAGTCAGCGCCAGCTTTTTTAGCTTGTTCTTCGTATTCGCCACGAGCAAATACAACAACACGCATTTTGCGACCTGTGCCGTGTGGGAGAATTACTGAGCCGCGAACTGTTTGTTCACCTTTAGCGGCATCAATACCGAGAATGATGTCTGCATCAACAGATTCATCAAATTTAGCGTGAGCTGATTTTGTAACAAAATCAAGCGCGCTTTTCCAATTTGTTATGCTAGAAGCTTGGAGTTTTTCCAATGCTTTAGCATGTTTTTTACCGTGAGTACTCATGGTTTCCAGTCCGTGAATTAATGCTTAGTCTACGATTTTCAGACCCATGCTACGAGCACTACCAGCGACAATATTTTTTGCGCCTTCGATATCAACAGCATTTAGATCAGGCATTTTGATTTTTGCAATCTCTTCAACATCTTTCCATTTGATTTGACCGCATACATCTTTACCTGGGTTTTTTGCGCCAAGTTGAATATTTGCGCGTTTTCTAAGCAACTCAGAAACCGGAGCTGTTTTTAAAACGAAATCAAATGATTTGTCTGTGTAGACAGTAACCAAAACAGGAACAGTTTCGCCCTTGCGAGCACCTGTTGCTGCGTTGAATTTTTTACAAAAGTCCATCAAGTTTACTTGATGCTGACCGAGCATGGAACCAACTGGTGGTGCTGGGTTAGCAGCTCCGCCTTGCAGCTGAAGCTTAACTTTAGCTTTTATTTTTTTTGACATGAGAAGCCTACCTCTTAGTGATCAGCTTTTGTTATTTCTTTACTTGATCAAATCCTAGTTCAACAGGAGTCAATCGACCGAAAATACTTACCATTACAGTGAGTTTTTCTCGTTCTTCATCGATCTTATCGATAATCCCAACAAACCCGGAGAATGGTCCAGAAGCAACATGTACTTCGCCACCAACATTAAATGGTGCTTTCTCATGCGGAACCACGAGTTTGCCTGAAATTTGTGCGAAAATTCGATCAACTTCTTTGTCTGATAGAGGAACAGGGCTTTCACCACCGAGGAAACGTGAAACACGTGGGGTTGATGAAACGAGCCTGTACGTATCGCCTGTCATTTCCATCTGTATGAGAAGGTAACCAGGAAAAATTTTTTCTTTTTTGGTTTTTGCCTCTGAAAAGAGATCGGCTACCTCGCCAGAAGGAATCAAGATTTGACCAAATAAATCGTCTAGACCCTGTTCAGCTACGCGCTTTGAAAGGTCTACTCTAACGATATCTTCAAATCCTGTATAAACTTGTACTACGTACCAACGTTTCATTCGACAACCACAGTCAGATATTAGAAATCAGAATTCTTATTGCAACAGATAACGAATAGCAGCACTGAAAGCAGTATCCATGCCACTTAGAATGATGGAGAAGATAAGAACAACAACGCAAACAATGATCGCCGATCCGACGACTTCCGTGCGGGTTGGCCACGAAACTTTTTTGAGTTCCGCGCGAACCTCATTGAAGAAAGAGACTAGTGCGTTCATAACATCTCCGCTGAATTAAAGTGGCAGGCCAGGAGGGATTCGAACCCCCAACCCGCAGATTTGGAGTCTGCCGCTCTACCAATTCGAGCTACTGACCCACCTTAATCGCTTAATTACTTAGTTTCTTTGTGTACAGTATGTTTTCTGAGTTTAGGGCAGTACTTCTTAAGTTGAAGTTTGCCATACTGTCTTTTCTTTGAAACGCGAAAGCTGTAATTTCTTAAGCCTGTCTCTGTGCATTCCAGATGAACAATTATTCTATTCTTTGCCATGGTTACTTTATGTCCCTATACAGTTATAACCGATTTATCGCTGGAGCCCGCGATCGGGTTTGAACCGACGACCTCTCCCTTACCAAGGAAGTGCTCTACCAACTGAGCTACGTGGGCTTGCGTCACTTCTCAAATTACAGTTTGCGCAACAAGCACTACTTTAAAAGAAGCTGTGGCTACCACACATATAAAAATGGAGCTGGCAACAGGATTTGAACCCGTGACCTACTGATTACAAATCAGTTGCTCTACCAACTGAGCTATGCCAGCTTACAAATATCAAAAGATGGAGCGGGAAACGGGTCTCGAACCCGCAACCTTCAGCTTGGAAGGCTGACGCTCTAGCCAATTGAGCTATTCCCGCAACAAGCCTTGTTTGTTAAGACAAACAGGACTGTCTAGGCTCTTTTCAAAGCAGCTGGAGAAAAGGATATAAGTTTTTACGAATAATTCAACTGTTTTTATTGAATTTTTAAGAAACTTTTTAAGAGAGATAAGAAATAATTAGGAAAAAGGAAAGATTTGTGATTTTAGTGGTGGGGAGAACAGGATTCGAACCTGTGAAGGCTGAGCCAACGGATTTACAGTCCGTCCCCTTTGGCCGCTCGGGAATCTCCCCACTAAAATAATTTCAAGATGCGCCAATTCTATCTTTTTTGATGAAAATAGCAAGTTTTTATTTGGATCGCGCCGACCATGCAATTATCTAATGCACGCAATCTATTTATTCTGTTAGTCAATTTCTATGGTGCGCGCATTACCATTTGCTGTTGGGCTTAATTTGATCTGAATAAAACGGTCTGCTAGCTCATCCTTTTCAAGTAGTATTTCAGGCCATTCAATAATACATAAGGCTTCTTCGTCGTTTATGTATTCATCAAACCCAGCTTCAATAAATTCTGAGTATTCGCCTAGTCTGTAAAGGTCGAAGTGGTAGATTGGTAGCCCGTCTGGTGTTGTGTATGCATTTACATAGGAATAGGTTGGGCTTGTTATTGCTTCAGTAATGCCAAGTTCTCGTAGTAGCTCTCGAACAAGAGTTGTTTTTCCAGCGCCTAGTGCGCCTTGTAGGGTAATAACGTTTCCCGCCCTGCAAAATGGCAGGAGGTAGTCTTGGATTACATCAGGTATAAGTGCTTGGGTGTAAGTTGCTTTCATGTTATTTTCCTCAGTTTTGCCCCAAGGCGGCGCTCTTGTTTTGATAGTTTGTCTGATTTACTTTTTCGGGATGTTGTATGACTTGTTTCATCTTTTGTAAAAGGCTGTGACTGGGTAGCCTCGATCATAAGAAGATCAAGGAGCTCGTTTGTTTGGGTCTCATCATCTTGATGATATTTTTCAAAGTCGCCTGTTACAAGTGCTTTTGTGCTTTCTTCTAGATTTTCAAGAAGACATCCTCGCACAATATCGTAAAACTCATACACTCCCAGTGAGTCTGCACCGTACTGCTGGGCTTTATTTCGTATTTCTCTGTCTAGCGTTATGACTAAAATTTCTTTGCTTCTGTGTCGCTCGATATATTCGATGATCCACTGGTCTGCGCTGCTGCGTGTGCCCGAGAGCATAACAACGATTCCGCGGCTGATTTCTCGTGTCGCATGAGTCATATGTCCGCCATCAAAAACAAGCACAATTTCGCTTATCCTATCGCTTTTTTGGTGCTTGTATACACCTAGTTCCCTGATAAGGCGCTGTTTTGTTTTATCTGACTGAGTGCCTGGGTATATTTGCTTAAGAAGATTATACCCATCTATTACAATGATCATGGTGTTCTCTGTGCTTAGTTCTAGCGTATGTTGTTAGCTTTTTCTAGCTGATTCTTTCTTTTTTGAGATATACTGCAGAACACAAAGGCACTAGAAATATGAATTAGTAGGTAGAGCCCTTATCTTACGAGGAACGCTCGTGTCACAACTTGCACATATCAGACAAAAAATTAAAGCTATTCAGACTACAAAAAAGATAACGCATGCTGTTCGTCTTATTTCTATGTCTTTTTATAATAAACTTGATCGCCTTAATAAGCCATTAAAAGAGTTTAGTGCACTAGTGCAAGACTCCTTTATGATGATGCATGCTGCGGCGCCTCAGTGGTCACATCCTGTTTTTACACCCTCGCCATCGGCTCAATATGACCTGTGTATTGTTGTGTCCACCTCAAAAGGGTTATGCGGCAGTCTAAATTCAACGCTTTTTAAGTATCTGCAGCAATCGCTCAATACTAAGCGCGATCGCCCAGTGCATTTTTTTGCAATCGGCAGCAAGGCGCTTAATTTCCTGCGTGGGCATGATTATGTTATTTCACATTATTATCATGAAATCACGTCACATAATTACGCTACAATTGCAGACGATATTACTGAAAAAATACTCTCACAAAACGGAGTGTACGCTTCGGTTACTGTTTTCTCATCAATAGCGCATTCGTTTTTTGTGCAAAAACCACAGCGTAAGGCGCTTATTCCTTTGACAATATCAACATCCGAGCTTGAGCAAGCCGCTACACAGGAATACATTTGGGAGCAGGACCAACAAGAGCTTGCAGATTATGCAGCGCTTTTGTATTTCAAAAGTAACCTTATGAGTATTCTTTTTCAGGCAATTAGAGCTGAGCAAGCTGCGCGATTCCTTGCGATGGAAAACTCAACTAATAACGCTGAAAAAATCTTGGGCAAGCTTACGCTTCAATACAATAAACTTCGTCAAGGTAGTATTACTAAAGAGATATCTGAGCTTTCGGCAAGCTTTCCTGTGCGTTCTGGTCAGTAATTGTAATCTGTGCTCCAAGTTTATTAAGCTTTGCTTCTAGCTTGTCATAGCCTCTAAGCCAATGATGCACACCGCTGATTCGAGTTTGTCCTTCTGCAACAAGTCCAGCAAGAACAAGCGCGCAGGACGCGCGGATATCAGATGCAATAACATCATCACCGTATAAACGTTCTACTCCGCGAATGATTGCTTTATTGCCTTCAACGGTGATTTGAGCACCTAGTTTAGCAAGCTCTTTAGTATGAATCATTCGGTTTTCATAGACTGTTTCTTCTATAACGCTTACGCCTTGCGCAACGGTTAGTGCTGCCATTAGAAGCGGCTGCAGGTCAGTTGCAAAAGATGGATATGGGCCTGTTTTGATCGAAATAGCTGTTGGATTTTTTGTAGCATGAAGCTCGATACCAACGTTACTACGTGACGGGCTATCAAATCCTGTAAGAACAGAGTGTCCCATTTCACGAAGCTTTTCGATAAATATATCAAGATGGTCTGCTCGTGCATTAGGAATCGAGATGCTTCCGCCTGTGATTGCTGCAGCACAAAGGAGTGCACCTGCTTCAAGGCGATCGGCAACAATCTCGTGGTCAACCGGATATAATTTATTAACGGCTTTAATGTAAAGAGTTGCACCAGGCAAGATTTCAATATGAGCACCCATTTTTTTCATGATGTCGATCAGATCAAATATTTCAGGCTCAAGCGCAGCATTAATAATATATGTTTCGCCTTGTCCAAGCGCTGCGTACATCAAAATATTCTCTGTTGCACCAACTGATGGGTATTCAAGTGTAATACGGCAGTAGAGAGGGCGCTCTTCAGGAAGTTTAAGCCATGCAGAGACAAATGGTGGATTTGCATCAACGGCAACCCCCATTTTTTTAAAACCTTCTAAGTGATAATTAATAGGGCGAAGGCCAATAAGGTCGCCTCCTGGCATAGCAACTTTTGCTTGTCCAAATCGAGCAAGAAGCGGTCCCATTACCAAGATTGAAGCTCTGATTTTATTCATGACGTCTGGCATGACATCAAAACGATTAATCGTTGAGGTGTCTACGCGCAAAACATGTGCTTCTGTGTCAAAACTAGCTGATGCACCAAGGTGCGTAAGAAGGTCGATAAGAAGCTGAACATCAGCATTATTAGGTACATTACGGAGCGTTGAAACGCCTTCGGTAAGAATTAATGATGTGATGATAACGAGTACGGCATTTTTTGCACCATAAAGATGAGCGGTTCCTTGTATAATCCCATTTGGCTCTATGATGATATGCCCACTGTTCATAATAAATCCCCTTAGCGGCGTGTAAACTAATTTTCAATTTTGGCTATACTAGCATGAAATCGCACTGTTTAAAACTTGGATTTATCAGAGGAGCAACATGATCAATGGACTAAAGGTTGCATGTATTATTCCTGCGCGCCTTGCTTCAAGTCGATTCCCTCAAAAAATGCTTACAACGCTCGCGGGACGACCATTATTGTCATGGGTCTGGGATGCAGCAGCACAGAATACCTGCTTTGATGAAATTCATTTTGCTGTTGATGCACCGGAGACAGCTTCGCTTGTAGGCTCTTTTGGCGCCCATGCATTTATGACTCCTGTTGAATGCAATTCTGGAACAGAGCGCCTCTCGTACCTTGCTGCAAACAAGATTGTTGATGCTGATATTTTTGTAAATTGGCAAGGTGATGAGCCATTTATTACTCAGGGGATGATCCAGGAGCTTTTGCAAGGTATTGGTAGGGATAATGCTGATGTTTGGACCCTAAAGAAGAGGATTACAGATCCAGCCGAGCTTCCTTCTCGAAAGATTGCAAAAATAGTTTCTGATAGTAATGACTATGCGCTTTATTTTTCCCGCTCCCCTATCCCTGGGGTCAGAGATGAGGAATCATACGAAAAACAGCTAGAATTGTACCCTTTTTATAAGCATGTTGGCCTTTATGCCTTTACCCGCGCAGCGCTCCTGCGCCTTGCAGTATTGCCTGAAAGTTTTGTTGGTGATGCAGAAAAGCTTGAGCAGATCAAATTCCTAGAACATGGTTTTAAGATTAAGTTGTATGAAACAAAACAGGAAGTAACGGGCATAGATTTCCCTTCTGACCTGGCAAAAGCAGAGGCTTTAATCTTAAAAAACGCAGATTGAAAATAGTGGCTTTACACCGGTTTTTGACTTTAGTGCTCCTCCTGATACGCTTTAACCCCTTCAGTTATGGTCAAAGTGCCTAAAACTGGATCTTATGCCCTTTCAGAAGGGATACTGTAAAGAAAGTTTCATGCGAGGATATTGTTAATGGCCTTATTCAGACTCTTCATTCCGCTCCTCTGTTTTTTTTGCTTTGCGCAGCTTGATGCTGCCAGCTTGCGCTCTTTGAGTACAGAAACAGTTGATGTACGTATGAAAAAAGCTCGCGATGTTTTTAATCGAATTTATCGAGAGCTTGTAAAAAAAGAGCATTTCCCTGCTGCGTATCAAAATAATCTTGTGTTTGATTCATCATTGCGTCGTGACCCTGCGCGAGATACACAAATAATTTTGCGATTAATTTACTGGCTTGAACAACAAGATGATGCTGCAAGTGCAGCGCTTCTTCATGCGCTTAATGATATTTTTTGTCTAGAGCTGAATGGTCTTATTGGTTCACTTGACCTTAAGCAAGATCCTGGACCTAAAATTTTATCTCACTTCCAAGATTTAGAGCGTTATACAATGATTGATAACGAGCAAGAGCTTTATCCTTTCAGGCCATCATTGAGCAAAATTGCTTTAATCATTATTTATGTAAATGGCTTGAGCCTTGGTTATGAAACAAGAAAAGAAACTATTCAAGAGCTTCTTGCCCACGTTAAAGCTGAAATGATTAAAATAAATGCTCAGCTACCAAATAAGCTTGATGAAAAAATCCTTAAAGATTTTGTGACGTTTATTGGTATTTACATGGTTCGTGAGCCCTTAGTTAAAACAAACACAGCTAAAAAATATGTGCTAGGGACTATTGCAGCAGGGTCTTGTGCGTATGCCATAACAAAGCTGCTTAAGCTTGATGATCCAGATGTGCGTAGCCGTTATGCAGAGCGTGGCTGGGAAAGTGTAAGTAATTTTGTTGAAAAGCTTAGCTACAACATCTTGCGCCATATCGGTAAAGGCTTGTCTCTTGGTATCAATGAAGGGATGGGTCTTAATCCTAGAATCGATGCCCTTGAGCAGCGTCTTGATAGAGTTATTGATTTGGCTGAGAAAGAAACTGCTCGTTTGCACGATGATGTGCTTCCTAAAGTTATTGAGCGCATGGATCGAGTTGTTGATATCGCTGAGGGTCTACAGGGAGAAACAATCCCTCAAGCGCTTGAGACAATTGATGGGGTTCGTACAACAGTTAATACAGCGCTACCTAACGTTCTTACAAAAATTGGAGAGCTGCAAACACAAGTTGATGGATTGCCTACAAACATAGCAACTGCGGCGCGCCCGGTCGGCCATAACCTTGTAACAGGCGCTGTCACCGGAGCAGCAAGTGGTATTTTGGAGCTTACAGGTCTTCCTGCAGCGTATCGCTGGGCGATGCGATCATCAAATCAACCTGCGCAGCAAGCAGCACAAGTACCACCAGCATAATTACTGACTACTAGCATAATGTATAAATCGCCAGCAAGGGTAGTTCCTGCTGGCGATTTTTTATGTCTGTATTATTCTTTTTTGGACGCTTTGATTACTAATTACATAATTCGGAAAATGCATTATGGCAGATCTAAAAACAACCTTGGTGGTGGGTGCTTTGTATGAGCACTACAAGGGAAATAAATATCAGCTTGTCGGACTTGCTCGACACAGTGAAACGCTTGAAGAGCTTGTTGTATATCGCGCTTTGTATGGTGATTATGGGATGTGGGTGCGCCCAGCGCGTATGTTTGAAGAGTATATAATGTTAAACGGTCTTCAAGTGCCGCGCTTTCGACTCATCTCCTAAGATTTTTCATAGCGTATTGTAAGCTTTTTAATACTTTTTTTGTAAAGAACCTCGTTGCCGTTTCAACAGAGAGTGTTGCATGCTATACTCCTAAAAAATTTAAAATTGGGATGGACGGCTATGACTACTGATCAAAAAACACATACGACAGCAAAAGGCAAACTAGAAGTTATTTGTGGGTCTATGTTCTCTGGTAAAACCGAAGAACTTATGCGCCGTCTAAAGCGCGCTGAGTACGCAAAGCAACGAGTTCTTACTATTAAGCATCATATTGATAAGCGTTATAATCAAGTTCCCACTGCAATATTTTCACACGAGGGCAAAGAGCGTAATGCTTTTATTATTAATGATAGCCCAGATGGTGTTATTAAAATTCTCGAGCTTGCAGAAAGTGTTGATGTTGTTGGGGTAGATGAGATCCAGTTTTTTGGTCCGTATATTCTTAATGTTATTCATCAGATGATTGATGATGGCAAGCGGGTGCTTGTTGCAGGGCTTGATCTTGATTTCAGGGGTGAGCCATTTGGTATTATGCCGCATTTGATGGCAATTGCAGATGAGGTAGCTAAGCTCAAAGCAATTTGTGTTAAGTGCGGTGCTGATGCGCACTATACACAGCGCCTTGTTAATGGAAATCCAGCATCATATGATGATCCTATTGTTCTTGTTGGTGCGTCAGAATTTTATGAAGCTCGTTGTCGTAGCTGTTTTAGAATTACTAGAGGCGTAGTGCCTGCATCCGCAACAGTATTTCCTCAAGTCACAGTGACTCGAGACGCAACCCTTTAGGTGCGTGGTGGCAAAAAATAAACCCGGTTATTTATGTTCTAATTGTGGTTATGTTAGCCCAAAATGGGCTGGATGCTGCCCATCGTGTCAGGAATGGAATAGCTTTTCCCAAGAAGCGCCACCATCTATTCCATCGATTGGTGGAAAGTCGGTATCTCGCTCAGTTGCAACAACCCAGCTAAAAAATCTTTCTGATATAGCAGTTGACCAGCAGCAGCGTATGCTTTCTGGTATCAAGGAGTGGGATCGTGTTCTTGGTGGTGGGGTGTTGCCGGGCTCTTTTATTATCCTTACGGGTGATCCCGGTATAGGTAAATCAACGCTTTTGCTTCAAGTTGCACATGCACTTGCGCTTGAGCATGAAGTACTTTATTTCTCATCAGAAGAATCTCTTGAGCAAGTTAAGGGGCGCGCAGAGCGCCTTGGTGTAAAAACTAATAAACTCCTTTTTTCTGATGAAGCAAATCTTGAAATTATTCTTGCAACTGTTCTGCAGCACAAGCCGGCTATTATTATTCTTGATTCAATTCAAAATTGTCATCTTTCTTTTAACTCAAATGTAATTCCTGGCACTGTCGCACAATTGCGCGAAGCTGCTTTTATTCTTATGCGTTTTGCAAAAGAGAATAATATTGCAGTTTTGATTACAGGGCACATTACAAAAGAAGGGGAGATGGCAGGACCTAAAGTCCTTGAGCATATGGTTGACGCTGCTTTTTATTTGCAGGCAGAAGATCGATGGCACACGCGCATTTTAAGGTCAGTTAAAAACCGATTTGGTGCAATTAACGAGGTTGGTTTTTTTCAGATGGAAGAGCATGGGCTTATTGAGGTAAGCAATATTAATCAGCAGCTTTTGAATGAAGTCTCTTCCTCCTCAGGGTCTGCGCTGGTTTGTGTTCTTGAGGGGTCGCGCCCATTACTCTTAGAGCTACAAGCGCTTGTAGTTGAATCAAAATTTGGTGTTCCTCAGCGTGTTGTTACAGGGATAGATCATAAGCGTGTAGTGCTTATTGCTGCGATTTTAGAAAAATATTTGCATATTCGCTTTAGCGCGCATGATATTTTCTTTAAGGTAAGCGGTGGGTTTAAAATCAAAGAGTCGTCGGCTGACCTTGGAATCGCGCTAGCACTACTCTCAAGTTATTATCAGCATGCACTACCAGAGCGTTCTGTTGCGATTGGTGAATTAAGTTTAACCGGGCAGATTAAGCCAACTAATCAGATTAATTTGCTTGTTAAAGAAGTTGAAAAATTTGGATTGAAGCAGCTTTTAGTATCTCAATCTCAGCATTTGAAGTCAGCATGCAATACTGTTGCCTTCAGACATGTTTATCAGTTGCTTGATCTTTTTCCGGAGCAGTAGCAATGAAAAATCTTAGAAACGATTACACTGCAACAGGTTTTGTTTTGCATCCGTCGGAGCAAAAAATATTACTTATTCTTCATCGTAAATTCAATCGCTGGATGCCTCCTGGAGGTCATTGCGAAGGATACGAGCGCCCAGACCTTGCTGTATTGCGAGAGGTTTATGAAGAAACAGGTGTGCATGCGACGATAATATCAAACTCTCTGGATCTTAGGCTTAATAACAATTATGAGGCTCAGTTGCCGTCTCCAATTTTTATTTTGCATGAGCATATTCCTGCAACGCACAAAGAAGATCAGCACATGCACGTAGACTTTATTTTTCTACTCAAAGCTCATGCAGTTGCACTTACAAAAGCAGAAAACGAAGTGCATGATGCTCGCTGGTTTTCATTAGACCAAATCGAGCACCTAGAAACATTTGACGCTGTTAAAGCTATCGCGCGAACTATTTTGGCTGACGAGCAAGATAGTGTTCGACCAAGACAACAATACCTGTAGCTATGAGTGCAAACGCATAACCAGCAATCATCGGTGGGAATGATGATCCAGTAAGATCCCATAGTCCTGCGGTGAGGCCGCCTGTAATAACACAAGCAGTTGCTGCGCGCCAGCTTGAGAGTTTTGTATGCAAACCAAGAAGCAGTATTGGTCCAAATGAACAGCCAAGTCCCGCCCATGGATAATACACGAGATCAAAGATTGATTTGTCTTGAGTCAGTGTTGCAATAACGAGTGCAGCAAAGCACAAAAAGAGTGCGCTTATGCGAGCATAGAAATTTTCTCTGCCTTTTTGTTTTGCAATTTTTTTAACAATATCTTCTGCGATTACAGACGCTGATGACAGGAGCTGTGCCCCCATGACATTTATTGCTGATGCAAGCACTGCACAAAGAATAATGCCGCCAATAAGCGGATGAAAGAGCGTCTGAGTTAGATTAATAAAAATGTACTCAGGATTAATACTGCCTTGTGGGTAAAATCCGAATCCTATAAATGCAACAAACACCGCTGCAGTCAGTGATATTACTTGCCATCCGACACCGATCAGTCGAGCTTTAGTGATGTTTTTTGCATCATCAATACCCATAAATTTTGTAACGATGTGTGGTTGCCCAAAATAACCAAGTCCCCATGCCAGCAAAAGCATAATAAGTTGCCATGCTGCAGTTAAGCTTTGTGGTATCAGACTAAATGTTGCACCGCGTTCAGCTGCAATACTGAGTAAATTTGTGCCCGCTGGGAGATGGAAGTATGCCCATGCCGGTACGGTGATAATTGCCAGCATAAGAAAGAGTCCTTGAAAGAAGTCTATCCATGCAATAGAAATGAATCCGCCGATTAATGTGTACGTGACAATGACTGAACCAACAATTATTCCAGAGCGATATGAAACATTAAAAATTGTTTCAAATAAATGTCCAAGTGCAGCGAGATTTGCAGAAATATAAAACATGAAATACATAAGGCAAAACGCAGCGCTTACAGACTGCAGTATTCCGTAACGATCATTAAATCGCACTGCAAGGTATGATGATAATGTTTTGCTTTTGAATTTTTCTGACTGATTGCGGAGTGCAGGAGCAACAAACATCCAATTAAGCATCATAAAAAGTGTTAAGCCAATAGCAGTCCATGCTTCAATTAATCCACGCGTATAAACAACAGCCGGAAACCCCATGAAAAGCCATCCGCTCATATCACTTGCATGCGCAGCAAGAGCTGTAACCCAGTAGCTGAGTGATCGAGCGCCTAAAACGAAATCAGATGATTGTCTGTTTTTTAGGTATGCAAAAAGTCCGATGAATCCAACAACGCCAAAATATAAGATAACAGCGCATAGAGTATATGCATTCATGGTGTAAGCCTTTAGTAAAGCAGCTTGTTAGAGCTGTGCAACTTGCTCTATACGCGCGGCAGTTACATTGTTAGTAAGATCTTTTTTAAGATTTTTCTGGCGAGCAATTTGATGAATCAAATACTGTGTTACACCAGCCATTGCAACAGGTGCAAGCAGTGGCGTAACAAGCGGCAGAACTATTGCGTGGTCTGCAAGCTCAATAAGCTCATCCTGTCCTTCAAACGCAAAAACAATCAGTTTTGATTTTTGCTCTTTTACTTCTTGTGCATCAAGTACAAGTTTGTTGTAAACAAGCTGATCAAGCACTGAAAAAATAATACATGGAGTTTGCATGCCAAGGATATCACTCACGCCGTGCTGCATTTCGCCGGCCGGATAGCATTGCGCAAAAATTCCTGCAATATCTTTAAATTTGAGGCTTGCTTCAATGCCTAGAGGATAGCTAATTTGTCTACCAAAAATGACAAAGCTATTATAGTTTGCAAGTGCAGGCGCGATAGTTTGGCTGATCGCAATTTTATGCATGTCGACGGAGGTTTCAAGCACCTCTGACGCGATATACAGATTTTCTTCGGCTTCATACATGTCGCGTGGAGATATTTCATCACGCTCTAGTGCCATGCGATTTGAAAGCCAATAAAAAGTTGAGACTTGTGTTGTAAAAGCTTTGATTTTGCTGCCAGCAATATCAGGTCCAGCTTGCATCGGAAGAAAACCAGAAGCCTCGCGCACCATTGAGCTTGATGAAACATTTGTAATTGCCACCGTTGGGCAGTCGTATGAATTTACAAGCCTTAGCGCATCAAGCGTGTCAGGTGTTTCTCCTGATTCTGAGATCATGATGTACAGAGCGTTGTTGTTTGTAAAATGCGGCATGTATTTAAATTCAGATGATCCATACACACGCGTTGGAATTTTACATAAAGTTTCAAAATAAAAGCGCGCAACTCGTGCACTATTCCATGATGTTCCTGCGCTTACAAGATAGAGTGAATCAAGCTCTTTTATTTTGCGAGACTTGAGCCCTAGTTGTCGCCAGATTGAATCATTATATTCGAGTGGAAGCTGTTGGTTTTTAGCGAAATCAAAAAGCTCTTCAACAGGTTTTTGTGTCACGCTACCAATCATTTTGCAAAAAGCGATAGTTCTATTGATTGAACGTTTTTGCTCGTAAATTTCTTTTACAAGTTGATCTTCAAAATCATGAGAATGATTATTTTGCTGATGTATGTTTTGCACCAAAAACGGTAGCTCTTTGCCATCAAAGCTGTAAAGCTCGAGTGTATTTTTTTTGATGAAAGCAATACTGTTATCAGGTAGGAATATTCCTTTAGATGAAAAATCATTAATTGCAGCTACGTCTGATGCAACTAACATTTCATCTTCACCTACACCAACCACAAGCGGAGACCTATGCCTGATTGCGATAAGTGTATCAGGATAGTCTTCATGCATGAAAAGGAGTGAGTATGCACCATTAATCATTTTTACAAGCTTGATAGCTGCTTCTTTAAGCGAAAGCCCTTGCTCAATAAAATCATTAAAAATATGCGCGGTTAGCTCTGTGTCAGTGCTTGAGCTTAAGGTGTGGCCTTTGCCAAGAACATACTCGCGAAGAATTTCGTAACCTTCAATTACCCCATTATGCACGACAGCGATTAGTCTATTACAGTTAAAGTGTGGATGCGTGTTTTGAATTTCTACAGTGCCATGAGTTGCCCATCTAATGTGGCCCATGCCAATATATCCATCAAATTTAACAGATTCTCTCAAGCGCTTAAGAGGAGCTACTCCTCCAGCTTCTTTTGAAAAAGAAAAATGCTTATGATGTGCATCTATACACACAAAGCCAGCAGAATCATACCCACGATATTCAAGATGCGCTAAGTTTTTTAGAACGCGATCTCGACATAAATTTTTGCCTATATAACCAACTATGCCACACATACGGCTTTAGCCTGCAGGGGTTTAAAGTAAAAAGGGTCCAACCGGTAACCGGCTGGACCCTTCGTAAAATCTTAACGTTTAACGAACTGGAAGCGTCTTCTTGCACCAAGTTGACCGTATTTTTTACGTTCTTTCAAACGTGAATCAACAGTAAGAAGGCCATGTTCTTTAAGAACTGGTTTGAGTGCTTCGTTGCTTACAACGAGGGCACGTGCGATTCCAAGTTTAACTGCATCGGATTGACCAGCGAGTCCGCCGCCACAAACAGTTACCTTAATATCAAAGTTTTTTTCAAGACCACAAACTTGAAGAGGCAAAACCACATTAGCCTTGTTGATGTCTGTGTCGAAGTACGCAGTATACTCTTTTGAGTTTACATTGATTGAGCCTTTGCCTGGCTTCAACCATACGCGTGCTACTGCAGATTTACGACGTCCAACACCGTGATTTGTGGACAATGTTGCTCCGGATTTTTTCATCATAATGAAACGACCTGTAATGTGTTTTTACCAACAATCTTTTGTGACAAATTAATCAAAATGCTTACTGCATTGGTGATTTACATAGTGGACGTAATAATAGCGACGATTCAGTGATTTGTCAAAAGTTACAAACTGCAACTTTTTGCCTTGTCTATCGTCTTATTACTGGAGCCGGCGATCGGATTTGAACCGACGGCCTACTGATTACGAATCAGTTGCTCTACCCCTGAGCTACGCCGGCCTGTAGGCTAACCCTCAAATGCTTCTTGGCATACAATGCAGCGCGCCGCATAAGGGAAGTGAACAAGTCTACGTTCTGAAATTGGTTCCATGCAATCAAGGCAAATGCCGTATTCACCACGTTCAATGCGAGCTAGGGCGTCTTCCATAAGATGAAGCTCGTCGATCTCAGTTTTTTGAAGTGAGTTTTGAAGCTTCTCCATGCTAAGTGACAATGCTTCGTCGGCACTATCTTGCACTACTCCGTCAGTGAGTCTCTCATGGGATTGCTTTGAAAGTTGCACATCAATTTCATGGCGTCTTTCAAGCAAATCTTTCTTCATTTTCTCTATAAAATTGGCTCTCTCTTTCACGATCGTCCTTTCTTCTTTTCTCGTACGTCTTTAAAAAAGGCTTTTAGAAGAGCAATACTTTCGTGCGCGCCAACTCCGCTTTCGATATGAAGCTGCCCACTTATAGGTGTAGTTTTGTCTTTGTTTGACAGCCCGCACCCATACAGCGGAGAGTCAGCCCCATAGATGATTCCATCTATTCGAGATAGCTGAATGAGCCCTAAGCACATTAAACAAGGCTCAAGGCTAACATAGATAAAGCAACCATTCAATCTCCAATTTTGGGTTTTTCGTTGTGCTTGTGCGATTGCTTCAACTTCAGCGTGAGCGACTTGTGATTGCTTCTTTTCTACTTTATTAAAACCTTTTCCAATAATTAGTCCTTCGCTGTCGACAACAACAGCTCCTATTGGAACCTCCCCAAGGTTAAGGGCCTTTTTTGCAAGCGAGAGTGCGCACGACATGTATTCTAATTTTGTTTTAATCACACTATCTCTCAGTATCTATTTTGATCCATTAAAACTGTCTGTTATACTACCTCTTCGCGCATTTCTCGCGTTATTGTATGCGATATACTACACTATCAGCTCGATCAAGTGAAAGTTTTTGATCAGCAGGTGGATCTATCTGGGCTTTTAGCTGTTGGGATGACTATGGAAGACAAGATATTAGCGGCAAAAAAGAAGCAGGCCGAAGAGTATGGCGCCAGTGCCATTAAGGTTTTAGAGGGACTTGAAGCTGTTCGTAAGCGTCCAGCTATGTATATCGGTTCTACTGGTGTTGCAGGGCTTCATCACCTTGTGTATGAAGTACTTGATAACTCAGTTGACGAAGCTATGGCCGGTCACTGTACAAAAATTGTTGTAACACTTCATGCTGATGGTGCGTGTTCTGTTGAGGATAACGGTCGAGGAATTCCTGTCGACATTCATCCAACAGAAGGAAAGTCTGCAGCAGAAGTTGTGCTTACCAAGCTTCATGCTGGTGGTAAGTTTGAAAAAGATTCTTATCGTTACTCCGGTGGACTCCACGGAGTGGGTGTGTCTGTTGTTAACGCGTTGTCAACGATACTTGAGCTTAAAGTATATCGCAATGGCAAGGTGTATCAGCAAATGTATGATAAAGGTGTGCCTCGCGAAGCGCTTAAAGCTGTTGATACAACAGACAAGCGCGGGACCTTTGTTCGCTTTTATCCTGACGGAACAATTTTTGAAACCGTTGATTTAAATTATGACACCTTAGCATCACGTTTTAGAGAGTGTGCATTTCTAAACAAAGGATTGCACATCACAATTAAAGATGAGCGCACAGGGCAAGAAAACGAATTCTACTTTGAAGGCGGGATTGCTTCATTTATTGAAAGCCTTAACGCAAAGAAAAGCCCAATTTTTAAAGAAATTATTCAGATCAACCGTGAAGACGGCATGTACATGCTTGAATGCGCCATGCAGTATAACGACGGTTTTAATGAGCAGACATTCAGCTTTGTTAACAACATTCGCACACCAGATGGTGGTACGCATGAGGCTGGGTTCAAGTCAGCTCTTACAAAGATATGCAATCGCTACGCGCAAAAATTCAGCATGCTTAAAGATGAGTCATTCCAAAGTGATGACGTGCGTGAAGGACTTGTATGCGTTATTAGTATTAAAGTTCCAGAGCCACAGTTTGAAGGGCAGACTAAGTCTCGCCTTGGAAATAGCGATGTTAAGGGTATTGTTGATTCATGGGTGTACGCAGCACTAGATACATTCTTTGAAGAAAACCCAACACTTTGTAAAAAGATTTTGCAAAAAGCTATTTTAGCTCAGCAGGCTCGTACTGCAGCAAAACGAGCACGTGAATTAACACGTCGTAAGAGCGAGCTCGAGTCATCAGTGCTTCCAGGTAAGCTTGCAGATTGCTCAGAAGAAGATCCGTCTAAAACAGAATTGTATCTTGTAGAGGGAGACTCTGCGGGAGGTTCTGCAAAGCAAGGGCGTGATCGTTTTACTCAAGCAGTTCTTCCGCTTAAAGGTAAAATTATCAACGTTGAAAAAACCCGCCTTGATCGAATTCTTGCTAATAATGAAATTAAAGATTTGATTACGGCTATCGGTTCAGGCGTTGGAAATGATGATTGCAACCCAGATAAATCTCGTTATCACAAAATTGCAATCATGACCGATGCTGACGTTGATGGTTCACACATTAGAATTTTGCTTTTAACATTCTTTTTCAGATATATGCGCCCACTCATTGAAAAGGGCTTTCTGTATATTGCGCAGCCACCACTGTATAAGGTTAAGGTTGGGCGTAATGAACGATATCTTAAAGATGAGACAGAATTTAAAACATTTATGTTTGACTGGGCTGCTCAAAATACTGAGTTGTCGCAGAATGGTGTAAAGATTGAAGCATCAGCGTGGAGATCTCTCCTTGATGGACTTATTGCATATGAAGATGAACTTGATCGCCAAGCTGCCCAAATTGAGGTGAGCGCGCACCATACGCATGAGTTAGTTTCATTCTTGAATGCTCATGGTTGGAGTTTAAATGCTTGGGATTCAAACCATTTGATTGAAAAGCTTCGAGCACACTTTACTCAGTATACCATTGAGCATGAGCAAGAAATGCCGGCAGATGCAGCTATGTCACTTGAAGGTGATGTTAAGCCTGTGCGTGAAGTTCTTGTTTTCACTCAGCTTAAAAAGCGCTGGGAAGTTCCGCTTCGTTTCTTCTCAACAGAAGAGACAACAAAGCTCTGCATGTTGTATAGCCCGCTTGCTATGATTGATAACTCATTATGGTCATTCAAGCAGATAACTAAAGAAGAAGTGATCACAGAGCGTGGCGCTTTGGTTTTAGTTAATACAATTATCAAGACAGCAAAAGCACTTATGACAATTCAGCGCTATAAAGGTCTTGGAGAAATGAACCCAGAGCAGCTCTGGGAAACAACTATGGATCCAGAACGACGTCGCTTTGTTCAGGTAAGCATAGAAGATGCTATCAAGGCTGATCAGTGGTTTGCATCGCTTATGGGAGAAGAGGTTGAAGACCGACGATCTTATATCGAGAAGCATGCGCACTTTGTTAAAAATCTAGATGTCTAAATGACTAAAAAGGCCCTCGATAATTCGGGGGCCTTTTTGATGTCTCCGATTGTCTTTTTACAATAATTGACACCGTTTGGTTTTTCTTTAGAATCTGCGCCATAGCTCTATCAACAAAATCAAAGGATTTACATAATGGTAACACGCCTCTTTCTTCTGCTTGCTCTTGGCATGCAAACAGTCGCTTTTACTGCGCAAAAAGCTGAAGCCGTATCTGTCGCTACTGAACAAGAAACTGAAAAAACTAAAACATCTGACACCGAAAAAAAGCGTAAGGAAAATCTTTTGCTTGCAGCGTCTGTTCTTGCTGGATGTGTAGTAGCAGGCTTTGCAGCTAAAAAAGGGTATGATTACTGCACATTTGAAAAAAAAGAAACAAAGCCTTCTTCTAATTCTTCAGCGCCTGCTGCCCATGGAGCCGCGCAAGCTTCTGTAGATAACACTCCAGCAGCTAAGGCAGCGCGAGAAGAAGCTATAATTGATGATATTTTTGATACTGAAAAAATTGCACTACAGATTAAAAAAAGTCTTGAAAAAGAAGAATATGGAGACGTATTGAAAGGTGCAGGTCTTTATACGGTAGCACATCTCAGGTCTGTTGCTAAAGCGAATGCCCACCTTTTTAGAGGCACGCCGTTTGCGGCTCTTTTCCCTGCGGCTCAAGCTGCTGAATTGCCAGCATAAGAAGGTTGGATTGCTGAGTAATTGATGATCTAAGCATCTATATTTATGCACGTACCTAAAGCTCTGTTTTGATTTCATCACTCTGAGTTTTAGAGAAGCTCACGTTTAAGGACACTCCTCATCTGGGGGGTGTCTTTTTTTATGAAAAAGCCGTTTTTTCTAATAAAAAGTCATAAATTCTCTTCTTTTTAATAATAATTTTCAATCTGAAATTATTATGATACGATGAATGTAGGTTTAAAAACCGGACTAAATTATGATTCTGAGGGGGCTTTATGAAGATTTTTATATCGATAAAACGTTTTGCTGGTTTGATTACACTTACCTTTATCTCTTTAGCACAATTAGGCGCTATGAGTACTGATCTTGTACGTGTGCAGAAACCATCTACTGAAGGTAGGGCATCGTCCTCAACAAGAGGTAGGGCGCTGGAGCAGCCAGCGAGTACACCTGCTACAACCAGAAGAAGATCTTTATCAAGAACAGAAGCAAGAGAGTTTGTTGGACTAGCTCGAGGCTTTATGGATTCTGGAATAAAAGATCCTAAAGTAAAAGAGTTTGTAGCTGCAGGTTTTTCATTAGGAGAGTTAACCGGATTGCTTGATGCTCGTACTTATAGTGAAGTTGATTCAGCGGTAAAGCTTTCTGCTCGTTATGTCCACCCAGATAAAAATCCAGATGATACTGAAGCTGCTACACTCGCAATGAATGTTCTTGCAAAAGCAGGTCGACTTGCTAAAAGACGCCTTTCAATTGCAGATGCGCCTGCGGCTTCTGTTGCTGCACATGCTCCTGCAACAGTTGATTTGCCAGCTATTGCTGATAACGCTTCATTTTGGACTACTCAAAACATACAACTTGTTTGCAGCATTGGGGTTGCTAGCATAGGCGTATTGTACGCGCTGTGGTCTATGACTTCATAAACGATTGTTCTAGATAATTAAAATAAAAAGGCCTCGGAATTTCCGAGGCCTTTTTTTATGCTTCTAAGAACCCTGCGATAAGCATTTTATGGGCTCGCTCAGGCGCGATCCCTCTGCTCTGCATATAAAAAAGATGCTCGGTGTCAAACTTGCTCACCGCTGCGCCATGCTTGCACTTTACGTCATTGGCTTCAATTTCTAGTTGTGGAATCGAAACAGCTCGTGCATGCCCTGAGAGCAGGATGTTTTTATTTGCTTGCTCTGCATGTGATTTATGTGCGTCTTTAGCAACTTTGATCATGCTTGTGCATGTAAGTCGAGATGCATCATCCATAATCCCTTTGATCATGATGTTGCTCCATGTTTCACCAATTGCATGATTTTGCATTGTTGAATATTTTACATGGCGCTTACCACCATTGAGCGCTGTGCACAGCACATCCGCGCGAGCACCTTGCCCAAGCAAGTTCACTGTGATCTTTTTATTAATAAGTGCGTCATCAGAGACGGCAATAATCTTCTGCTGATTTTCATCTTCTTGTGTAAGGTCAAGAGGAACAATCTTGCTGCTGAGCGTTAAAGAGGCATTAAGCAGCACCTTGCAATCAAATGTATGATTAATCGTATGCACTTTTGCGATCGTATCAAAATCAACAAGGTCATCAATAAGCACAGCCTGTGTATTTTCAGGAATAGTGAGTGCAAGAGAGAGATTGTTTAAATCTATTACGCTCGCCCCAGCGTGAAGAGCAAGTGCTTTGAGTGATTGAGCTTCAGCTGAGCCAGTAACTGTAATTTCAAGATGCTTCATCCAACGCTTCCTTCCATTTCAAGCTCGATAAGCCTGTTCATTTCAACGGCAAATTCCATCGGAAGTTGTTTAACAAAAGGCTCAATAAAACCATTTACGATCATTGTGCGAGCTGCGTTTTGATCAAGTCCTCTGCTCATTAAATAAAAGAGCTGGTCATCACCAATTTTGCTTACAGATGCTTCGTGCCCGATATCAACGCTATCATTTTGGATATCAATATACGGGTAGGTGTCTGAACGAGACGCTGCATCAATAATGAGCGCGTCACACTGAACAAATGATTTACAGTTTTCAGCCTCAGGAGCAACCTTTACAGCGCCTCTGTAGCTTGCTCGGCCACCTCTGGCACTGATTGATTTTGAAATAATACGTGAGCTTGTGTTTGGCGCTTCATGAATAGCTTTGCCACCTGAGTCTTGGATTTGCCCTGGTGTGCTTGCCATAGCAATTGATAAAATTTCTGCACGTGCACGCTCTCCCTTGAGCACCACTGCAGGGTATTTCATGGTAATTGCACTGCCCATGTTACCATCAATCCACTCAACAACAGCATCTTCGTACGCATGCGCACGTTTGGTTACCAAGTTGTAAACGCTACGAGACCAGTTTTGTACAGTGTAATAGCGAACGCGAGCGCCTTTAAGCGCAATAATTTCAACAACTGCGCTATGAAGTGAGCTTGAAGAGTATGATGGGGCTGTGCATCCCTCAACGTATGTAACAAAGCTGCCTTCATCGGCGATAATAAGTGTTCGCTCAAACTGCCCCATTTTTTCAGCGTTTATGCGGAAGTATGTTTGTAGTGGGACATCAACGTGTACGCCCTTAGGCACGTAAATAAAGCTTCCACCGCTCCATACTGCTGTATTGAGTGCTGCAAATTTATTGTCGTTAAAAGGGATAACCGTACCAAAGTATTTTTCAAAAAGTTCAGGGTATTCGCGCAGGCCTGAGTCAGTATCAAGAAAGATAACGCCTTTTTCTTGCCACTCGGCCTTTAAGTTGTGATACACAACTTCTGATTCGTACTGTGCGCCAAGTCCTGCAAGATATTTTTTTTCAGATTCAGGAACACCAAGGCGATTGAAGGTGTTTTTGATTTGATCAGGAACTTCTTCCCAGTTTTCAAATTGACCTTTTGCTGGTTTGACATAGTAGTGAATATCATTGATATCAAGCTTTGTCAGGTCTGGGCCCCATTTTTGTAATGGACGCTCTACGAAGTTTTGTAATGCTTCAAGGCGTTTATTAAGCATCCATAATGGCTCGCTTTTGCGCGCTGAAATATCACACACAATTTCTTCGTTTAAACCAAGTTCAGATTTGTACTCATAAACTTCAGGGTCGGCAAATCCTTCAGGATAGCTCTGGCTGAATATGAGTGTATCATTTGTATCGATCACGACCGTATTCTCACTTTTTAACGTACGCACAATAAGAATTGGAGGGTAAGTGTACCACAATTTTTAAAGCAGCAATACCGCACCCACCACTATTTCACGCTGAAACATTTCTGTTTGAAATAGTGCCTTTTCTATCATGCGAAATACTTTATATGTTTCTGGAGTTCTAAAAAATAAACATCCCTGCTAATCTTGCGGCTGACCTTACTCTATTTTTCACTTAACTTTTGCGTGATGTATGCTTAGCCTAACTTGCTTGATTAAGAAAAAAGCAGTTTTGTTTTTTCTTGTTTGTTATTTTCCTGTGCATGTTTTGCCCTCAGCAGACCTTGCAGCAGGGGGTGCTTTTCTATCAGAAAAAATCTCTGATCAACCTCATGATGATGCCGAAAAAGAACAACAAGACTCTTTTAAAAAAGATTTATGTTTCTTGGGGCTTGCAGCAGGGGCATGCATAAGCTCATTTGTTGGCGGTTTGTTATTAAACAAAAGCGAAAAAAAATCATCAGATGAGCCCGCTTTACAACAGCATGAGCTTGATGTTGTCTCTATTATTACAAGACTCAAAACAGTATCTGCTCGCTTGAGTAAGTATGATCCCGCAGGCTATAACGTTTCAGCACAAAACTCAGCGCTGCGTGACTATGATGTAGCCACCTTAGCTGCTGAGCTTGATATCGCTCGCGCGCAGCTTTCTGATTTATCTCAGCACCAACCGCTTTTACAGGAAAATAACATGGATGAATCGTTTAGTCTGTCTGATTATACAGTTGACGATGATTCAGTCTGAGCTGAGGCGTTAAGGCGCGTTTGAAAAATCAAAAGCGAAATTGCTGCAGGCGTCATTCCAGGGATCATCTGCGCCTGCGCGATTGTTTTTGGCCTGATCGATGTGAGTTTTGTTTGGAGCTCTTTGCTCAAGCCTGATAGATTTTTGTATTCAAAATTTTCTGGAAGCTGAAGCTGTTGATAGCGGTTCATTTTTTCAACTTCTGCCTCTTCTTTTGCTAAATACCCATCGTACTTAATATGTGCATGAATGCAGAGGAGTGCACGTGCAGAGAGTGCAGCAGTGCTTTTTCCCGCATTAATGAGGAGTGCGCAAAGTATCTCGCGTGCCTCTGAGGCGATTTCATCGGTAAAATCTATTGAATGCAAAAGTTTGAAGATTTTGCTTTGATTTCCGGTTTGCTTAACGTGTGACACGCAAAAGTCGATTGTGTCGCGTTCTGCTTCAAATTGTTTCCACAAGGTGTCATCAATAAGCCCAAGCTTTCTACCATACGGCATAATGCGTAAAAAAACATTATCTTGCCTGAGGAGCAGCCTGCGCTCAGCGCGGGATGTAAACATCCTGTATGGCTCATCAGCGCCAAGCGTTACTAGGTCGTCAATCATGAGCCCAATATAGCTTTCGTGGCGTGATAGAATAAAAGGAGCTTCCCCTCGCGTTGACAGAACCGCGTTTATTCCGGCGAGTATACCTTGTCCTGCTGCTTCTTCGTATCCAGTTGTTCCATTAATTTGTCCAGCAAGGAAAAGGCCTTTAACCGTCTTTGCTTCGAGCGTATGATGTAGGTTAGTTGGCTGTACACAGTCGTATTCAATCGCGTATCCGCACTTACTAATTACAGCATTCTCCATTCCTTTGATTGACCGTATGTATTGATACTGAACATCAAGTGGCAGCGACGTTGAAATTCCTGCTGGATATATTTCATCGTCAAATTCTGCTTCTGGTTCGATAAAAACATGGTGAGCAGTACGGTCTTTGAATCTGCCTATTTTATCTTCAATTGAAGGGCAGTAGCGTGGACCAACGCCCTTGATGTTTCCGCTGTACATCGCAGAGAGGTGTAAATTATTTGCTATAACATCATGAGTTTCTGGATTTGTGTAAGCAACGTAGCAAGGGACTTTCTCTTGCACGGGGAAATGCTCAAATTCAAAGAGGTACTCAAGTTTTTCGCAGGCTTGTTGTTCAAACTTGCTGTAATCAAGCGTCTGCTTAAGTAAGCGGGGTGGGGTGCCTGTTTTTAATCGACCAAGCGTGACGCCCATAAGTTCAGCAAGTGATTCTGAGAGGCCGTATACCGCTTCTTCACCGCGTCGACCAGCTTTATACCGTGTGCGCCCTATGTGCACCACACCGTTTAAGAAGGTACCAGCAGTAATAACAACTGATGGTGCAAAAAGCTGCGTTCCATCGTGACACTCGATTCCAACAATGCGTTTAGGCTGAGCCTGATCATCATGCTCTTGGCTTAAAAGTTTTACCGCCATGAGCGGAATAAGTGTAAGATTTGGTGTTTGCTTGAGCGTTTCGCTTGCGAGCTTGCTGTACGCGTACTTGTCAATTTGAAGTCGTAAGCCTTGTACAGCTGGGCCTTTGCGTGTGTTGAGCATGCGCGCTTGTAAGTATGTTTTGCTTGCAAGCTTTGGCATAAGTCCGCCAAGTGCACTGACTTCAAATACAATATGCCCCTTGCCAAGCCCACCAAGCGAAGGATTGCAAGGCATTGTTGCTATTTTGTCTGTATCGAGTGATACAAGCGCGGTTGTAGCGCCCATTTTTGCCGCGGCATAAGCAGCTTCGACGCCTGCGTGTCCACCGCCGACAACAATTACATCAAATTTTTGAGTCATGACCAGTCACTATAACAAGCTAAAATACATACAAAAGGGGCCCCAACAGAAGGCCCCCATTATAGCATAAAACCCATTAATTACCACCGTCAGACCTCGTCATCACCATCTGGGGTGCCGCCAGTGTCAGCGCTGTCACCAGATCGCCTGGTATGAGGTGTATCACTGCTTCCCAGCACCCATGCAAAAAGCTGACTGCATTTCTGTGTGAAAATATCTAAGCATGTTGGTTGGTTAGTGACTCTAATCAGTGTTTCTCTAGTGCATTCACCTGGAGTAGACAGATCGTATAGGTCAGAGAGTATGCCTTCATCGGGCAGATAAAATTGCATAAATTTGAATCCAGATGCAGGATTGATTTCGATCGCTTCGGTGCTGTAAGGCTTTATTACGCACTCAAATGATGCTCTATCGCCAAACTTAAGAAGTTGTATGACAAGCGGTGCTGACCGCTCGTTTCTAACTCTCAGAGTCAGGGCATTTATCTGAGTTATACAAGTAAGAAAAAAAAGAACTCTATACAGCATCTACTGCTCCTAGTAACCGCCTATTCCTTTGTTGTCCGTTGGAAATGTCTCTTCTTCTGCGTTTGTATCATAGTGTGTTGCTGCCTCATCATCACTATCACTTTCGTATGCATCGTACTCATCGGCTTCAAGGTGTCCTGGTGCTGAGTCATCAAACATGCGCTCTGTCGCATCGCTGCCGAGCAGATAAGCAAATGCTCTTTCTAAAAATGATGGATGGCGTCGTTGGCTTTTTTCTACCACAGCTTTTTCAACCGAACCATCTGGATTCAGCGTTAAAACAACAAGCTCAAATGTTTTATTAAAGCAGCCTAAATCAATAAGTTTAAGTCGCGTTGTTGTGCCGTCATGTTTTGCTATGTCGACATAAGGAAAATGCGTCATGTTGCATTTCCAGTACGTCTCTTGCTCATCGGGCGGTATTTCACGACCTCTTCCTGTAGGAGTTATAAGCGCAAAGCTTCGTCCTGTAGCATTTTTGACCGTAATATTAACTGGTTTTAGATTCAAGGTCTGCGCAAATACAATAATAAGACATGCCAATTGTGCAAAATTTAGTTTCATTTTTATATAACTTTCAGGTGAAAAGAGGCGCCACTAGGGCGCCTCTTTGTTATATTTTAAACGACTTAATGCATTAAGTTATGCCTTTTTGCTGCCATCACCACATCCACCAAGGACAGCGGCTCCACCAGTTGTGTCAGGTGCACCATCTGCTGGAATCTCTTCTACTCGTGAAAAATAGCCACCAACAAGAGGTAGGTAGTATCCCCAAGATGTTGGAACAACACGTGTTCTGCGCTGTTGCTCAGTTGGTGCTGCTGCAGCGGGTTCTTGAGCAGCAACTGGTTCGCTCACTGCTTCGTTAGCAACCTCTGTTGCGCTTCCTGCTGGTGCAGCTGGTGTTTCACCAACTAACTCAAGCGCGATTGCTTCTGCCGTAGCTTTGGCGCCAGCAAGTGCTTGATCAAAAGGAGCTCCATCATCATCTCCACGTGCATCGCCGGCTCTTGCAGTTGCTCCAGGTGTTGTTTCTTTTGCAGCTCCGCAGGCATCGAGTGTTACTGCTGCAAGTGCTTCAGCCAAGGCTGCTGTTAGAGCTGCTTCTTCTAATCTTTCTGCTGTAGCTGCAACTCCCTCTGTGGACTTTGCGGCAGCAGCTGTACTTGGTGCAGGCGCTGCAACGGTCACGTGAGCGTGGTCTGTTGCAGCAACAAGCGCTGCAATAATCTCTGTCGGTGTTATGCCGTTTTTCATTTCTTGTTTTTTTACCATAAATGGACAAGCGCCTCTTCTCACCGCACCGCTTGGTGCTATAGTCACTACGCCTGTTTGAATGCTATCTGCTGCTGGTTGCTCTGAAAATGAAACTAAAAACTCAACATGCCCAGTGCTTGCTGTTTTTAAAGTGAATGGTAAATGGGTCTTTTTATCAATGATGCCCATTGGATGAACATAAAGATCGCCAGGGTTGATTGTAATGTATGGACTTGCTGTAGACGCCGCAACTTTTCTTTTTGTTGTAGGTGTTTGCGCTCTGGTTTTTCTGAATACAACGGCTTCTTTAAGCGTGTTGTAGATTACAACATACGATCCAGGCGTATATGATCCATCAGCGTAAGCAGCCCGTGCTGCGCCCATAAGTGAGGTCGTGGAAACAGCCACAATAAGCGGCATCAAAAGATTTCTGAGCATGATAACCCTTTTCCTTTTTGAGGGGACAACGACTCTTTTTGTTGCTCATCTTACTCTTTGCCCCTCAAAAGTGAACACATTTCTCAAAAATAAAAAACGGGTTTGTGCGGCAGTCTTTTTATTTGTTTTAGTAAGCTTTGAATCGTGCGATAGCTTTCTTACTTTCTGTGCTGTGTTCAAGCATTGGCTTAGGATAATTTCCTGCAGACCGCGTGACGCATCTGTCCCATTCATGTATTTGTGCAGCAGAGAGATTTCTGATTTCAGGAATCCAGCGACGAATATACGCTGCATCAGGGTCAAATTTTTTCTGTTGCAGCCACGGATTAAAAATACGGAAATACGGCTGTGCATCACATCCTGTTGATGCTGCCCACTGCCAGCTTCCGTTATTCACTGCTGGGTCATAATCAACAAGTTTAATAGCAAAATACTGCTCTCCCCAGCGCCAATCAATATGAAGATCTTTTGTCAGGAACGATGCAACGATCATGCGGACGCGGTTATGCATCCAGCCGGTTTCATTAAGTTGGCGCATCCCTGCATCAACGATTGGAAATCCTGTGCGCCCTTGGCACCACAGTGTGAACTTGCGTCGATCGTTTTCCCACTCAATGTTCTCATATTTTTCTTGAAACGAGTTTCCAAAAACATGGGGATAGTGGTGCGCTATATGTGTAAAGAAATCACGCCAGTAGAGCTGATTGATAAGGACGCTTTCACTGCCCAGCGCCTGCGCAAATGCTGCGTAAGTTTCTCTTATTGAAAGCGTGCCAAATTTCATGTGGGCAGATAGCTTAGTCGTTCCCTCAAGCGATGGAATGTCTCTATTGGTAGAATAATTTTTGAATTGTTCAAGATGAGCGATCAGCTTTTTGGCTTCACTGCGCCCGCCATGAACAAAAATTTTATCATTTTTTTCGTAGGGGACTTCTTTCAGGAGACTTATTCCAGCTGCGCCTTCGATTGTTCCTTTAAAATAATTTACTCGCCTGTTGCTTACTGGTTTGGGTACAGGGTTTTTGCGCGCTGATTTCATAAAAGGCGTATAGACGGTGTAAGGAGTGCCATCTTGCTTTGCAAAATCTTCTGGGTCATTAATCAGCAGGTCTTTGCTGCTTATAAAATCAATACCAGCTTTTTTACATACAGATTCTATTTTTGCATCACGTTTTTTGCTGTATGGCGTGTAGTCTTTATTGACAAAAACAGCATCGATCGTTTTATTAGCAATAAGCTTTTCTACTATGCTTGCAGGTTCATCATGAAAAAAATAAAGATGGCTGTCATGAGCCTTTAGTTGCTCATTAAGATCATCAAGCGACTCAACCATAAATTGCACAACGTTGTCACTTTTGTAACGATTCGTCGAGCCAATTTGGGCTGGGTCAAAGATAAAGCAAGGAATAACCTGCTCTGATTCACTTAGTGCCAGAATGAGCCCTGTATTGTCTTCAAGTCGTAAATCTCGACGAAAAATAAAAAGAGCGCGCGTATATTTTTTTGTCATGATTAACCTGTGTTTATTGTAACAAGACTGAATTGATTTCCATTGCGACTGAATCGCACCGCATTACGGTTGTGCTGCAACAACGACCTTGACCGCCTCATCTGACTAGTGTTATAACACGAAAGTATTTTATTTTCACGAGCAGTAATGATTATTTTGAGCAAAGGAATGTGCATGGCATCAGCGATCATAAGGCTATTGGCAGCGCTTTGTACCCCATCTATTATCTTGGCAGTCCCACAAAACAACCCGTACGACACTCAGCCGATTCATACGGTACTGTGTTCTGATAAATTTTATCGTGAGCGAGATAAAGGTGAGATCTCTCTCCATCTCTCTCCGTTTTATCAAGCTACAAATACGGGACGTAATGCCGAAGGTACCAAGGTGCCGCTTGGCAGCATGCAGGGTAACTGGAATATGTTTGCGCTCAGCTTTGGTGCTGCTGGAAGCAAGGGGCCTGGGACACAATATTTTGCAGCAGATACAAGCACAGCGTTTCAAGATCTAAATGCGATTTTTGATAAAGATAAAAATGCCGGTGATAACCCTTTTCATTTTGGTAATGGGGCTCCTGGCTCATTTGGTCTTTTGAATCAAAACGGCACGCTGGCTGCTAACTTACGGCAGGGGAAAAATTTTACAGAGGGTAAGTTCCCATATGCGTTTTTAATTGTCCCAACTCGATACGAGCGTATTGGAATAAGGTCTCAGCTAGGGTTTGACTTTGGCTTTGGGCTTGGGGTGAATGTTAAAACAGGCGTGTGCGATATTAAAAACAAGCCAAAAGACATTGTTTCAGCAGATAAAACAAATATTGATAAGTCAGAGGCGCTTATTGATGATGCGCAGGCTGTTTATGATGCGATTTTATCCCCTGAAGCGCGCAGCCGTATTCTGCAATCATTTGGTCTTGATAGCAAACCGTATCAGAAAACAGACATGGAAGACACGCATATCCAGGTTTACTGGCACATGCCAATCGAAATGCTTGATCGGCAGGATGAACTTGCGATGCTTCTTGTCCCAATGATCTCTTGTGGGGCGTGGCTTCCGACTGGTAAACGCAAAGACCAGCAAAAAATATTTTCAGTCGCAACAGGAAATGATGGCTTTTATGGCCTGACTGTTGATGCTGCATTTGGGTTAGAGTTTCCTGTCGTGCCCAAAGATGAAGGGCAAAATTTTGGTATTTCGCTTGGTGGCGGTGCGGCAGTATTTGCCAGCGCAGATATTAAAGACATGCGCTTTGCGACAAATAACCTTCAAACAGTTACCATTTTGCCATGGACTGCCGATATTGTATCAAAGCGCCCTGGATTTATCTGGTACCTTAATGCGTCTATGAAGGCTGAGCACTTTTTAGAAACGCTCTCGTTCTATTTTGACTACCTGTACACTCAGCACGAAAAAGATGACTATAAGCTTAAAGCATATCCTGCGGCACGTCAGGCAGCATTTGAAGAAGGTGTTGCTCTTATGCGCAAAGAGTCATTCTGGAAAAATCAGCAGGTTCAGCTGGGTCTTAAGTACGATATTACCCCTAACGTAGCACTTGGCGCTGCAGCACAAGCCCACATTAGTGGGGTGCGCGTTGCTCGCTTAGTAACCATTATGGGTGGAATGACCGTAAGTTTCTAGCCCACCAAACAGCTGGATTTTATAGCCCTCAGTGGTGCTTAAATGCTTCTGGGGGCTTTTTGCTGCAGAAGAATTGGTTGTGGGCGTCGGCTTTTAGTCGGCTGGCGAGGGTTTAGAGCTAACTTCTTTTTGACAATTTTTGTGCAATAGCGTAGAATTAGCGAATAGTTTGGTAAATTTTAACCACCTTTTTGTACTCAGTGTAAAGGCGGAGTTGATACACAATGTCAAATAGCAAAACCTACAATATCGAAATTCAAGTAATTGGTAATGTGGAAAAGAGCCTCAAACAGTTCAAGAAAAAGCTTGAGCGTGAAGGCGTTTCCCGTGATATCAAACGCCAAGTTTACTTTGAGTCACCAACACAAAAAAGACGTAAGCGCTTGATTAGAGCTGTTAAAAACAACCAAATCAAGATGTACGAAACTTCACTCTACTAATCTTAGTAGCAAGTAGAGACTTTTAATGACAAAAAATTCAGCTGCAGAGATTAAGCGTGAGCGTAAAAAATCGCTCTACATGCAACACATAACATCTCTTGTACAAGCAGTTGCTGCGGAAGAGCCTGTTGTGGCGCAGCTCTATGTTTCTGACGTAGATCTTTCTGCCGACACTGGTATATGCTATGTGCTTTTTTCAGCATTCAAAGATCCAGGCGAAGAGATTTTTAATCAAGCACTTAATGTGCTAAAACTCTACAAGCCATCAATGAGAAAAGCGCTTGCTGATCGTGTCCAGGCTCGATACGCTCCTAATCTTATTTTTAAGTACGATGTCGCTAAAGAGCGTCAACGTCGTATTGACTCTATTCTTGATAAAGTAAGCCAAGATCTTACACTTAAGAAAAGTTAATATTCCTAAGCCTTTTGAGGGTTTGCTATGGAGCTTGCGTATCAGGTTACGCGCGGGGGGCTCCTTACGGAAAAAAGCGACATTGGATTAGAACTAAAAAAGGTTCTTAAACTCCAGGCGCAAACACTTCTTTATGCTTCTGAGATGCTTCCGGAATCAGCAGCAGATGCTTTTTTGGTTCTTGCCGCAGTAAGCGGGAAGCTTTTTTTTAGTGGTGCTGGTAAATCTGGCCTTGTAGCGCGCAAGCTAGCAGCTACTTTTTCTAGCCTTAGTATTCCTTCTCTTTTTATTCATCCTTACGATGCAACGCATGGTGATCTTGGCGCTATTAGCAAGCATGATTGCTTAGTTGTTTTATCAAAGACAGCCTCAAGTAATGAGATTGATCTTTTGATGCGGGTTGTCAAAGCCCAAGGAACACGAACAATTCTTATCGCATGTCAAGAAGGTCCTTTAAATAATCTTGCCGATGCTTCAGTGATTCTTCCTTTTGATCAAGAAGCGTGTCCTCATAATCTTGCACCTACAAACAGCTCAACCCTTATGATGGCTTTTGGCGATGCTCTTGCCCTGACGCTCAGTACGAGCAGGGGGCTACAGCCTGCTGATTTTGCTCGTGTGCACCCTTCAGGGTCACTTGGTAAACGGCTTACGCTTCGTGTCGATGATATTATGCATACAGGGCTGCAAATGCCTGTTGTTGGGCCAGCGGCTTCTTTGTCTGAAGCTATTATGGAGATGACGCGAGGAAAACTCGGGCATGTTTTTTTGGTGGATGAAGCAAATCACCTTCATGGGGTTATTAGCGACGGGGATTTGCGCAGGGCGCTTTTTGGGCTGGCTGACGTGTCCAAGGTGCGGGCGCTTGAAATCTCAACGCGTAATCCAAAAATTATCGCGAGTGGCGAACTTGCACAGACCGCCATTAACATGATGGAGCACTATGGTATTACTGCGCTTGCTGTGTTAAAAGAAGGCTCTGTTATCGGTGTTATTCATATTCATGATCTTGTTAAAGCTGGGCTTGTTGCATTATGACTTTATCTATTCTTCTCGTATGGCTTTTTGCTACAGGAACAATTCTTGGTTCATTTATTAACGTTATTGCGGTGCGTGTTATGGCTGATCGCAGCTGGGTGCGTGGCCGCTCTATGTGTTGCTCGTGTCAGCGTCAACTCAGATGGTTTGAGCTTATCCCGCTTATTTCATGGATTTGCTTGCGAGGACAATGCCGCACCTGTAGTGCATCGATAAGTTTCCTCTATCCGCTTATCGAGCTTGTATACGGACTTATTTTTGTGGCGCTTTTTTATCGCCTTATTATTTGGAGCGGTATTTGGGAGCTACATGAGATTTTATTTGATATTCCCTCGTGGCTTGAGCTCGTAGGCATTTTTTCTGCGCATGCGCTTTTCTTTGGCGCTCTCTTAGGTGCCAGCAGAGCTGATCTTGATACTATGATGATCCCGCATATTTTTTCTGTATGGCTTGTGCCCGTCGGAATTATTTTGAGTTTGTGTGGCTTTACAGAGTGCACGCTCGTTGAAAGCCTCTGTGGCGCTATCTTTGGGTATGGGATTTTGTGGTTAATAGCTTGGACATTTAGAAAGCTTACAGGTAAAGACGGAATTGGTGAGGGTGACTTTGAGCTTCTTGCAATGATCGGATCATTTCTTGGTCCGCTTGGCGTCTGGTTTAGTATTCTTTCTGGATCAGTATTAGGTACTGTTATTGCGCTTCCTTTTCTTTTGCGTTCTGGAAAAGATACCAGTGCCCCCATCCCGTTTGGGCCATTTCTAGCGCTTGGGGCAATCACTTTTTTCTTTTTTAAAAATAAAATTTTATATTTTTTCTTTGGGCTCTAAAAGCTTATTCAAGGCCATTTTTTACGTGTTTGATTGTTCTGTTTTCATCAATTGTCCAGACGTCAAAATTCCCCTTGCCGCTTAAATCTGCTGCTGCGGCAGCAATAAAGCCTTGTTCAGTTACAGTAGCTTGTCCGAGCGCTTCTTTTGGGGCATTTAGTTTGCCAGTAAAGTGCGACACGCCTTCTTGCCCATCTGGTATATTAAATCCATACGTGTAGTAGCAATTTGTGTTTGCAGCGTTTGAGCTGTATCCAGCAGGCTTCCAGCCGAGGCCTTGCTCACCCCCAAGCTTTGTGCTGTACCTACCGTGTTGTGCAAAATGCGCTTGTTGAGCAGTATGAAGTGATGCAAGATTCATTGCGACCTCTGCTTGATACGCACGAGCTTTGTACTGCAGGAGCTGAGGGATTCCTATCGCTGCAAGAAACGCAATAATCGCAATAACTATCATTAATTCAATAAGCGTAAAGCCTTTTTTCGTCAGCATTATCTATCCCCCTGTTTTTCTTAACTTCTACAAACAACATGATGTTTGAGTAATCAAGTATGTTTAATCTCTCATAATGATTAGACAGAGGGCAATAGTCCGTTGTTATCGTGCGCCAATTTAAGGCTTGTGCTTACCGGATGTGCTTTTTAAAGATTCAGTGTGTTGTAAGATCCATTTATCGATGTTATTAGAGAGGTGCCGCCCAAACTTGCTAAACCCAACATCGTATTCCCATTCATTTGAATGTAAATCGAATATCCGTGCTGGGAATGCTATCCCTACCCCAAATAGTCCTGATGCAATTTCGCCTGTAGTTTGATTGTATTCGACTTTTGTTTTGTAGCCATCGATTGGTATGGGTGTTTGTTCAAACCCAATTGCAACAATAACTTTAGTTGCGAGTGGGATGTACTGGGCGTATGCATCTGGCGTTGTTATGATTAGATTTTTTACAAGTCCTTGTTCGTAGATATTTTTTGCCCATGAGGCGACTTCGCCTTTGAGTCCAGTGTTATCGTATTTGATGCTTGATCCTATGAATTCTGCATATCGGATAGGATTTTTGCTGACGTGAATAATACTTTTTACCTTGCAGTCAGATAAGTTTTTAACTGCAAGTATTCCTGAGTGAGAGTTTCCAAAAACGATAACGCTATCATTTTCTGAAACTGCATGTTTGATTTTTTCTTTATCGAGCGCAACGTCTAAAGAAATGAGAGGGGGAGTGCTGTTAGATGCGGGCGTAATTTTTTGGGGAATACTTCCAGTTGCTAAAATTAGCGAGTGCGCATAAACCGTACTATTGTTTTTAAGTGAGAGCTCCCATAACCCTGCTGGTTTTTTTTTTATTTTCTCACAAACTGATTGAATTGTTGAAACTTCTTTGTGTTTCTGTAGCGTCTTTGTGATAGCTTGATACGCCTCAACAAAAATGCCCAATTGTGCACAAGATTCAGGATTTTCACGTGAGATCAAAAGTTCATGTTGAAAATCTTCAAATCCAAAGCTTTTGATTGATTTAAAATACTCAATGACCGTCTTAGTTTTTGTATTACCCGGTACACCAGTATAAAACTTACCTAAACTCCCCACATTAAACTCAGGGTCGATCCAGGCGATATTCTGTTGTTGTTTATCTAGAAGCTTTCCTACTGCCGTTATGCCTGCTGGCCCAGCACCCAGAATTGCCCACTCGCAGTATCTTTGAGTAGGTGTCTCTATTGCTCCCGCGATGTCACGAACAGAAAGGCAGATCAATAAAAAGCATAATTTCATCATAGAGGGCTTTTTAGTTAGCGTTAATTTATAGGTATTTTACATTTGTTTATTTGGGCATGTTTTTCATACGTTGAATAATCACATAATTTGTAATATTGGATCAATAGTCCCTGTACATTGTTGCATCGTATAGGCACTTCTTTGTAGTATCTCTCGAAATCTTTTATGTACCAGGGGAGCTGTTACTATGCCACCATTAAAAAATCTTGTTGGGAAAGAAATTGTTGGGCTTGATGTTGAGCTTTTAATTAAGAAGCTTAATGCAGCGTATGCCGATGAATGGATTGCGTATTATCAGTACTGGGTCTGCGCACGCCTTGTTGAAGGTCCTATGAGCGGTGATGTGAAAAAAGAGCTAGAAGAACATGCTGCTTCAGAGTATGGCCATGCATCGCTCCTTGCTGACCGGATTATTCATTTGGGTGGCATTCCCTTGCTCAAACATGAAGACTGGACAACTCATGCAACCTGTGGATACGACGCTACAAAAAACGCTTATGTGCGCGTTGTGCTTGAAGAAAACATAAAAGGCGAGCAGTGTGCAATCAGGTATTATAATGATTTACTCGAGTTCATTGGGGAGAATGACCCTGTAACGTTTGATATAATTGTTAAAATACTTGCAGATGAAACTGAGCACGAATTTGACCTTAAGCGCCTTCTTAATGATCTAGATTCTCTTGCTTCTCGTAGTTAGGACTTGCAATCTTTTGACCACCTGAATACACTTTCCCCCTCATTTATTTAAAAAATAATGATGAAGGATTATTGTGATACACATTCTTGTGCTGTTTTTCCTGCTTAATGTTACCGCGCAACTTAGTCCGGCTACCCTGAGCGTAGCGTATTTCGCAGTAGCTGATGATAAGAAAGATGCTGATGATTCTCTCTCTGATCCAAAGCTTTCTAAGCTACCTGATAAAATAAAAGAAGAGTTATTTATTTGTGTAAATGAACTTGTTTCCAAGACATTAGAAATTATTAATGAGTTTCCTGATGAGGCGGAAATTTCACAAAGTAAGTTTAATACGACGCTTCTTATGATTGGTAAAGCGCTTAATCCTTATGAAGCACGAATAAGGGCTATTCTAGAAGCTTTTAGCCATGAGCATTACGCTCATTATCAAGCTATTTTAGTGAGTGCAAAAGAACGACATTTACCTGGCAGTAGACTGGTTGATTTTGACCTTGATGCTTTATTAAGCGTTCGCCGCATGTCCTCAGCGCCAGCGGCACTCCTTGCAGCGTTTACAGGAATCGACTCTGATTCAGAGGAATCCTCAAGTGCATCAAAAGAATCCCCACGGCGTGTGCGTGCTGTTTCACTTCCTGGGCACCTCTTAGTACACGAAGAGCGTGTTATGACCGGAGCTTTTATAAAAGAAGAGATGGTTAAATACGCACGATTCGTACTTGCTTCAACGAGCAAAATGTAAAAAAGCCCCCTAAATTTTAGGGGGCTTTTTTTTAGTTTTGATAACCAGTTTTTTCAATTTGGTTTGCAAGTTCTGCACCACCAGTTTGGGCTATTTTCCCATCCTGAAGAATATGAACAACATCTGGTTTGATGTGGTCTAAGATTCTGGTGTAGTGGGTGATAAGAAGTATTGCAAGATCAGGGTTATCTTGTTTAACAACTTTTAAAGCATCGCAAACAGCTTTAAGAGCATCGACATCGAGTCCTGAGTCGATTTCATCAAGAATAACGAGTTTTGGCTTAAGCACCGCAAGCTGAAGCATTTCAGCGCGTTTCTTTTCTCCTCCTGAGAATCCTACGTTGATAGGGCGCTCAGCAAAGCTTACATCCATTTTTAGGAGGTGCAGCTTTTGGATAAGGTGGTGCGCAAAATCTTTTAGTTTGAGCGCTTTGTCGGTACCGTCGTACTGCGCATTATAGGCTTGGCGTAGAAAATCTTTTAGTGTGACACCTTCTATTTCTATAGGGTGTTGCATCGCTAAAAAGAGCCCCATTTTTGCTCTTTTGTCTGCAGGCATTTCATTAATCACTTCACCATTGAACTCAATTGTTCCATCGGTGATTTCATAACGAGGGTGCCCCATCACTGTGTAAGAGAGTGAGCTTTTACCAGAACCATTGGGTCCCATAATCGCGTAAATCTTACCAGGCTCAACAGTAAGGTCGACGCCGTTTAGGACGTTTTTATCTTCAACTGAAACTTTAAGATTTTTAATAAAAAGCATAGTTACAAGCGTCTTTTGAGAATTGATAAGATGAGTATCGATGAGCTGCAAGTATAGAAATAAAAAAAGCGTCATGCAACCAGAGGTTATACGACGCTTTTTTGGGGGGGTTAGAATTTTTTATTTGCCGCTGGCGTTTCCAACAAGGCCACCGACAAGTCCGCCGATTCCTGCGCCGGCTACAGCTCCACCTGTTCCACCTGCAGCGCCACCGATGAGAGCTCCAGATCCTGCTCCGATAGCAACACCAGCAAGGGTGCGCTCAGTCTTAGAGCAGCCAGAAGCGATAGTGATAAGGGTAATAAGTGCAAGGTATGAGGTATGCTTAAGTTTCATCAGGTAATCTCCAAATTTCTTTGTACACCCTTAACCTAGCATATAAATATTTTCTATTTGAATATTTTTATAAAAATAATGTCCTCAGACCAGGGCGTAGGGGGCCTGCAGCTTTTAGTAAAGCCACTCATCAAGGGTTTTTCTAACCTGTTTGATCGTATTTATATGATGGTCAAGATAGGCAGAAATAATAGCAATCTCACTGCGTAGGTTTCCAGGAAGCATCAGCAGCTCGTGTTCATGCCCAGGAATGCCGTAATTATTCGTACTATCCATCTTTTGTTTAGCGCACAAAAGATTGTATTCACAGCTTGCTACTTCAAGCAATAGCTCGTATGCATCATCGCTTTTTATATCGTCTTTCTTAAGCGCCATGAGTGATCGCATGATAGGATATACTTTGCACAGCGTAGAGTAAGCGTTATTCCACTCTGCTGAGGCGTGTTGAAGGATCTTTTTTTCTTTGTCTGATACTTTTGCCATGCTGCACCCAAAAGCAAATTCCTCAGGAGATTGAGGGCACCCAATAAGTGTGTCAGATGCTGGTTCCATTGGTGATGAGTCTGGAAGTGGTGCTGTTCGTCTTTCATCATACTCGATTTCATCAGCTGATGGTGCCTCTATAGGATCAATATAAAAATTGCCCAAGGTAGCTGATAGAGCATAGGTGGGCTCTGATATAAAAAGGCTTGACCCTAAAGCGATGAGCAATAAAAATTTGTTGCTTGTTTTCATAAAAAACCCTAAAACCCCAAAAATAAAATAGTTTGTTGTTGTTAAAAAATTAGCGTGCTGAGAGCGCAGTTCCTGCCGGGCAATACGGGCAGTACTTATGACCAGACGCTGGCTCAAAACGGGTTGAACATTTGTTGCAGATGCGTTCAAAAATTAGCTTGCCACCGCATGATGCGCAGCTGTTTGCATTTTTAATAAATGACTCGCGATTGCATTTTTCGCACCAACGACGAGCAGCTTGGCGAAGCTTCTCGTTTTCTGCTTGAAGTTCTGCTTGTCTACGCATATGGATTCGTTGTGTGCGTTCACGCTCTTCGGCCATTTCATCATCATCTGCTGATTTGCCGATTGAATTACCAATAATATATCCGCCAAGGGCTCCAAGAGCAGCACCTGTTCCGGCGTGCTTGCTTCCGCCGAGCATGGTGCCAATAATTGCACCAGACCCAGTACCCACAACGCTTCCAGTTGTTTCGTGCCTTCCACATCCAGCTGTTAGCAGTAGGCTTAAGCACATTAGAGCGTATAAGAACATGGAATTCATCCCCCCAAATACATTAAATCTCTTCAAAGGTTTCTGCACTCACCCAGCCACTGCCAAGAGGTGTTTTAACCTTAAAAAATCCATTAGCGCTGTTAATTTTAAGCGCTTCTGTGCATTCCGGCAAGTGCATGAGGAGGGTATAGTTGTCACTTGGGCCGCTGTAGACGGGAGCTTCTTTTATGAAAACCCCATATTTTTTATGAAAAACATTATATTTTTGCGCTAAGATCATCGCTGCGCCAGCAAGTAAAAAAAAGAAAACCACAATTAAAGTCTTATGTTTTTTGCGATACAGATACTTGATGTAAAGAAGCATCATAATCCAAAGTGCCAAAAATACCATTTGAACGATAATAAGTGGAATTGCTCTGATGAGTGAAATGCACAGCTGTTTTGTCGATTTTAATTGGCTAATAATTACGTGCTCTTCATCCCCAACAAGGTCTTTTTTAACGTGAGTGATGTTGTTTTGAATAGCGCTAAAGTTTCTAAGACCAGAGTCTATTTCTGCTTTTCGCCAAAAAAGGAGTGCATACCCCTTCTTGTTAAGCTTATAAGCGCAGTCGCCTAAAACAAAATAGAGTGGGCTTGTCTTTTTTTCTATCGCAAGAAGGTTTTCATAAGCCTGTGCATAATTTCCAGCGTTGTAGAGCGCCAGAGCGTTTTCTGCAGATTCTGCAGCGCTTAGCATTTGCCCTGTTGCGAGTATTCCAGCGATAAGTGTAAGTAATCTAATAATAATCATGATTTTTGGTCTGTTAACATTAAAAGCCAGTAAGTCGCTTTATGGAGTATTTTTTCTGAGTCTCCATTATGGGAGATATGTGAAAAGTGCATTTGAGCACAGCTTGCTATAAAAGTCAAAAAATCATCGATTTTGCTCTGCTCCCAACCAACCACTTTAAGATACTGTTCTATCGAAGATTCTGTAACAACAGATTCATTGAGCCCGGTTTTTTTTGCAAGGAGCCTGATGTAGAGCTTGTGTAATGCGCGGACGTCTTGTGACGCTATGCTTTTTTTGATCTGTTTAATTGTAGCTTTAGTGCTTGTTGATGGTGCGCATAATGTTTGTTTTAGGGCAATAACAGTAGTTTTAATGTGTTGCCAAAACAAAAGCATGCCACTTGAAAGCGTAATGATAAGCATGATTGCCCAGTGCAGCGGAGATTGGCTTTTTTCTGTCTGGGTTGTGATATTTTGTTTAATAGACTCTTGCGCTTGCTCGGGTGTAAGCGGTTTATTTGGCGTTAGTGATTGACTTGATCCTTCAACATTAATGCTGCGTGGCTCTGTTTTTATCTCGTGTAATCGCTCTGTGGCTGGATTGAAAAAGCTGAATGTTTGTGCCGGAATAACGTGTGTTCCTGGCTGTGTTGCTTGAATAATGTACTCAAAAATTTTCTTTGATTTTTCAACCGAAGATTTTGATTGGTATGATTTGAATGCTGATGGCAGTGTAAGATTGGGAGTGCTGACGCGCTCCATTTGGCCGTTACCTTCAAGCGTGAGTTTAAGCGTGGTTGGCTCGCCAACTGAAACACGTGTTTTTTCAATATCAAGCGTTATGGACTCAAAAGTCCCAACAGCATCTGCATGAGCCGCATGTCGAGGAATCGATTTAATCATGATTTTAAGTGGGTTTGACATCAGATCAACACTACGCCCTTGTGGGCCAAAAAAGTTAGCAAGAAACGCTTGGTTAAAAACATCAAAACCACCAGAATGTTCGGGGGTTGTTTGCACCACTACTTTTGCTTTCAAAGGTTCTATTTGCTTTTCACCAGCAGTCAGCGGTGTCAAAACATAAGTCTTTTCAAAAATAGTGACTGATTTTCCATCGCGATTTTCATGGTATTTTGATTCATTTTCAAGTTCAGTGATTGAAAAATCTGGTGCAATAAGTGGTGTTTGTCCGTAATCAATAATTGGCGCATCAACGATGATCCTACGCTTGACTGTAATTGGCTCATCAACAAAAGCCTTTTCTTTGTCTGCAACCAGCTCAATACTGACATGCGCAGTTTTTTGTTCTTGCGTTTTAACCGTTCTAGCGCTTTGGCTTTGTGCTGTTGGCGGTGTTATAGTTATTGTTGCTGTCTGAGAGGTAACAGTTTGACCGCCAAGGTCTAGCGCGACTGGCCCCAGCGTAAAGGTTCCTTCTTGGCGAGCGCGGAGTGAGTATTTATAGCTTGTTGAAGCTGTTTGTTGCCCATTTATAAAACCAATACGCGTTGATTGTGATCGGCCAACTATTTGAAATGCTTCAAGCCCAGGAATTGTAATATTCTGTAGGTCAGATGATTTACGCTTTACTGAGATAACAAGCGTTAATGGCGTATTGAGCGCGCTGCTGACGACAATAGTAGTATCGGTAACGCTTTTTTCAGTTACATCTTCAAAATCAATATCAACTGCGCCACTGAGCAATGATATGCTGCAGAGGCAGATGGCGAGTAGTTTTTTCATTGCTGCTCCTCCTACCATGGTTTTTCATTGTGCATGAGCGGCTCTGATTTTTTCATTTTATCCTTGAGCAAGACTTTTTGTGTTGCTGCTTCATCATGCTCTAATGACTCAAGGAGGGCCTTCATTCTTTTTTGTTCAAGTGTTTCTTTTGCTGCGCCAGCGCCGTATCTGCCGCCATTTTCTTGTTTTTCTGCTGTGTCTTGTTTACCATCAGGTGTGGGGGTTGGTTCTTTTGTTTTATTATCCGAAGAGTTTGTATGATCCATTTTTTGCTCTTGGCTGCTGCCGCTTTGATCGGATTTAGGTTTGTCTTCAGACCGTTGCTCGCTTGGGCTGCTGGACTTTTTAGCGTCCTCCTCTCCCTTGCGATCTACCTCATGCTCGGGGTTATGATCTTTTTTGTTGTTTTCCTGATTTTTACCGTTTGATTCTTGTTCTTGTTTTTGCGAGTTCTCAGCATTATTTTTTTGCTGTTCAGACGTATCTTTTTGTTGTTGGTCTGATTTTTCTTTTTCTTTATCGGATGAATCATTTTGCTTTTTAGATTCATCTTTTTTGTCCTGTTTTTCTTCTTTTTTCTTATCTTTATCTTCTTGCTTTTGTGTCATGTCATTCAGACGCTTTTTATTGCGTAAATCATTGAGCAGTTTTTCAGCTACAGCGTGATTGTTTTTTGCTTCTTTGTGCTCGTGTTTTGTTTCTAAAAGTTTTGTGTAGGCTGCAACTGACTTTTCAGCTGATTCAATGGCTTTATCAAGCGCTTCAGGCTCTACTTTTTTTGAGTATTTTTGCCAATCTTCAGGAAGCATTTTTAATGCATTTTTATAATAACTATTTCCAGCATTAAATCGCGCTTGCGTGCTTAATATTTGATCATGATCACTTGCTGCACGGTCAAAGTTATGTGCTGCAAGCTTGTATTCACCATTATGATAATAGACTAACCCAAGGTTGTAGTTGATAATGTTGTCATGGGGGTTATCCACCTGCGCGCGCTCTAGTTTTTTTTGGTCCATTGCTTGGCAGAATGATGAAATAAATGCGATGAGGATAATAAATTTTTTCATAGTATCCACTCCAACATAAAACAGATCCATGCAATAGCCAAAAACCATGGGTATTGATCGTGGTACAGTGAAATTGTTCTATCGTCTTGTTCTTCTTTTTCTACGCGTTGAACTGCTTGATGAAGAGCGTATATATCATCTTCGTTTTTTGAGATACGTGTGTATGTTCCATTACAGCTTGCTGCAAGGGATTGCAAAAGTTCTTGATTGAGTTTTGAAAGAACGACTCTTCCAGTGGCATCTGTTTCATGTCCAACGACTTTTCCTGAAGCATCAAGCTTTGGAACAGGGCCACCTTCTGGCGTAGCAACACCAAGACTAAGGAGTGTTATTGATTGGGCTTTAAGTGCATCAATTGCGCCTTTGGTATCTTGTGAAAAATCTTCGCCGTCAGTAACAATTAGAACAATTTTATTCTTATTACTACGTACTTTTTTAAATACTTCAGCAGCTTTGTTGAGCGCTTTGCCAAGGACAGTTGTTCCAGATGAAATTGTTTCAGCGTCTGCTGCTTCTAGTTGACCCAAAAATGATGAAAGATCTTTTGTGAGCGGACATTGAACGACTGCTGTGCCAGAAAAAAGGATAAGCCCAACGCGCTCTGTATCAAGGAGCGAGACAAGATTACGTATTTTTATCTTTGCAAGAGCCATTCTGTTTGGAGACACATCTTGGGCCATCATGCTTCGCGAGATATCAAGAAGCACCATGACATCACGCCCTTGCTGTTGAACTTTTTGCTCAATTTGCCCCCATTGAGGTTGCATGAGCGCAATACAGACAGAAAGTATCCCCAAAGACATCATTAAGCTGCGGGCAATTATTTTAAACGGAGAGCTGTTATGGAGAAGTTTTTTCCCTAGAACTCCGCTCGCAAGAAGTTTTACGGCTTTTAGTTGGAGCTGTGCACGCCACCAAATTCCACAGAGCGCCAGAATAAAAAGTAAAAGTGCTACCCACCAGCTTATTCCCGCCCAATAAATACCAAAGCTACTGTTCATAGGCCTCTCCAGATTGTCATGCGTAGAATGTATTCAGATATGAGCAATATAACGAGGTACCAAATAAACGTTCTAAATGCCTCGTAGTACTTACTAAAAAGGTTGGTTTCGTGCTTTGTTTTTTCAAGCTTGTCGATTGTATCGTAAATATCGCGCATTTGTTTTGGGTTGTCTGCTCTGAAATACTTGCCACCAGACTCTTGAGCGATTTTTTGTAAAAGAGCTTCATCAACAGAGTCTTGTACTTGCTGTACGCCAAAGAACGAGTGGTCAAAATAACCGCCATTTTTGTTCCCAATTCCGATTGCATAAATCTTAACCCCAAATTGCTTTGCAAGCTCTATTGCCATTTGTGGTTCAACTTTTTCTGGTGGTGTTGGGCGTCCATCTGTCAGGAGCAGGATGATTTTACTTTTTGCCTTAGAATTTTTAATACGATTAATTGCCGTCGCAAGGCCTGTTCCTAGCCACGTGCCGCGAGGGTCTATCATGCCTATCTCAATAGAACTAACCAGCTCTTTAAGCATTGTTTTATCAAGCGTGAGTGGGCACCTTGAGAACGCTTCTCTTCCAAATACGGTAATTGCGATAGGGTCATTTGTTCGTTTTTCTATAAATCGTATAGCTTCAGTTTTTGCAACTTCAAGACGGCTGCGAGGGTCTTTTAGATCATCAAAGCAGAGCATGCTCTCTGATACATCAAGAGCAAGGACGATATCAACCCCGTCAATATTAATAACAGAGCGCTCATCAACCCATTGTGGCCTCCCTATTAAAAAAGCAAGTCCAAGCAGGAGTAGTGCGCGTAGTCCAAATAATACTTTTTTATGATAGCGATTTGTGTACGCGTGGAGTGTGCTGAGTGCTTGTGCCATTGGGTAGCGATAAAACGGTGTTTTTGTAACAAAAATTCTGATGAGCACTGCGCATAACGTTGCTACCAAAAAAAGAGCACTCACCAAAGGGTACGCTAAATGTAGCTGCATAGTAACTCAGTGTGTTAATGGTTTTTGAGCTTTTTTACTTCATTACTGTAGTAACTCATGAGAAATGCAAGGCACGCGTCTTGTGATTCAAATGCGCTTGCATTAATTGCTTTACCAATTTTTATTTTAACCACCGTGCTAGAAGAATCAATGACAAAGCTTCCTTTCGGAAAAATTTGCTCAAGGCCGATTGAAATAATTGGGATGATTGGGATGCCGAGTTCACGCGCTAAAACAACACATCCAGGTTTAAATTGATGCACTAAGCCGTCTTGGTGACGTGTTCCTTCGGGAAACATGAATGCACTGAGTTTATGCTTGTTCATGAGAGAGAGCATTTTTTTGAGTGCTGCTTGTGCTTGCCTTGGTAAAAAGCGCTCAACCAAAACATGCATGCGCATCAGGATTATGCCGGCGCCTGGAATATATTTATAACTTGCCTTGCTCATCCAGAGGTGCGGGGTGCTTCCTACCAGCGCTTCCATAACTGGGATATCAAATGCTGAAGTATGGTTCATGATATATACCCCCTGCTGCGGGAAGCTAGGCTCGTCTCTAGATACCTCAAATTTGACCAAGGATGTTGCAAGGGTGAGTTTGCCGAGGATTGATCCAAGGTTGTAAAAAAATGGAACCCTGAAGCGAATTTTTTCTGGCAGTAGTGAGAGCGGAAGGAGTATGAAAATTATCGCCCAGGGAATTATAATCAGCCAGAGCGTGTACGTGATGATCGTGCAAAGGATTCTCTTAGACTTTGAAAAAAAGTTCAGTGTATTCATCATCTTTTTTTCTGCGGTAAAAAGCGATAATAATCGATGCCCAGAGGAATTTTAGAAGCAAGACGCCTCCGCTTGCAAAAATTGTCTTGCGTACGGAGCTTATGATGCTTGTAATAACCGGTACTGTTGTTGCTCCTGCGTCTTTGATAAGAAATGTCATAACGTATTTATCAATAAAGAAATTCCCACCTAAAGCGAGCGCGAAAAGAAGCGTGATAAACGGCATGTTGTAACAAATTAGGTTTGCTGTTTTTTCTAACGAGCCAAGGAAGTTTAATGTTGAGGGCCTGCCTTCTAGCCATACAAGCAGCTGAAGCCATGTGAAAAAATCAATAAAAAGACTTACTGCTTTTGGTAATGACGGGAAGTTATAAACTTTAAGATTGAGCAGTAGCGCAAAAGCTATGAGCGCAATAATGTTCCACCAAAAATGAAAAAATATAACGTTAGGAATTTTTCTAAACAGATAGCCACGCAGGTTTTGTGTTGATTCTTGGCGCATGATCAAAAAGCCAAGCATGAGGGCGCAGAGGAGTGCGATGTTATGCAGCGCACTGAATGTTTCAACCATGGCTGTCGCAGACTCTTGGCTTGTGCCAGCAACAGATACCTTCCAGTGTGTGTATCCTAGCATTCCAGCAAACAAAACCTGTATGCACACAAGCCACCAAAAGTTTTTTGCCAGAGTAATGAGTGCTTTAGCAACATTTCTTAGGCAGCTTAAGCAAAATCGAAAAAACCTTCGTGGTGAAAGGATAGATAGCGAATCTCTCCATGCTTCAAAGAGCATTAGCATAACGACACCTTTTTTGTAATGTCTCTTTACTCTACTGAAAAATGAGCTTAAAGCTTTTGTGCTTTATTGTCGTATACAGTGCCGTAATCAATGAAAATGTGATGATGTGTTGTATCAAGTCAAACGCGATTTCAAACCCTGACCACAATGTTCCCACTACGGGTGCACTATAAACAAGCGGTGATAGAACTACATATTTCAGCAAACCAAAAACCAGAATAACAGGCGCAAAATAAATAAGCACTTTAATTGTATGGCCCAATGATTTAATCGCATCTAATGGGGTTGGTCGTTGATCGTAAAAAAATAAAAGCAGGAACATGATAAAAGGAGCAGTCCATAGTGTAATAAACATTGTGACTGCTGCTGTGAGCCAAATCCATGGTGTATAAAGTGTGCTATAGTGCATGTCTTTTGGCTCCAGAGAAGGGCGAAGCCCAATAACCATAAGGTGCCACATTATTACGCTAAAGCAAAAATCAAAAATGCGTGCAGCGGGAAGAAATGTGTTGAGGGGGATGGAGAGTTTTTCTGCTGTCCATAAAAAAAAGCTGTCAGTTGCCATAGGAAAAAGGAGCATCAGTACGATTCCCCAATGATATTTTCCTATAAAAGATACAGCGCGCAGCAGTTGCCCAAGTGTTATGAGACTTGTAGTCTTTATTTGTGCAGGAGCAAGCATTCCAATACTTTCTCTCCAAGATTCGAAAAGCGTAGAGGCTGATTTTTCTGCCATGATTTCCTTTTATTAGACGCTGCGTTTTATATGAGTCGTTAATAACTTTTATATCTTGCCAAGGGCATCAAGCTACCGTATCACGGTAAAAAAATCAAAAATGGTAACTTTTATTAATTTCATAATAAGAAAATTTATCTTAGAAATATTTTAAATATTGACAAGTAAAAAATTTAAACCATATGATCGATCTAGCATCGAAAGCGAAAAACTTTGACAAATGCAGGATGCTTGGTAAAAGAAAATGCTTGCAAGCTCGTATAGAGTTGCAATCATATAAGGGGTTTATGGCTGGGGGGCTGTCGGGGATGGGAAGAAGAAAAAAAACTATGAATGAAAATGGACCAAAGCTGCTTATCGTTGAGTCTCCTGCGAAAATTAAGACGATCTCTAAGTTTTTAGGCCGAGACTTTAAAATCATGTCCACCTTTGGGCATGTCAAAGATTTGCCTACGCGAAGAATCGGTATTACTCGAGATGAAAAGACTAAAGCAATAGAGCTGAAGTATGATGTTTTGAAGGATAAATCAAACATCGTTTCAGATATTTGCAAGCAAGCGCAGAACTCAAGCGAGATTTTTCTAGCGTCTGACCCTGACCGTGAAGGGGAGATTATTGCTTGGCATATTGGCCAAGAGATAGAAAAAGTTTTTGCAGATCCATCAAGAATATATCGTATTACCTTTAACGAAATTACAAAACCTGCAATCTCAGAAGCCATCGATCATAAAAAAAAGATCGATATTAATAAGGTAAACGCTCAGCAGGCGCGCCGTATTCTAGACCGCTGGGTGGGATATGAAGTGTCGCCTATTTTGTGGCGTAAAATATCAAAAGGGCTTTCTGCAGGACGTGTGCAATCGATTGCGCTCAAGCTCATCTGTGATCGAGACGCAGAGATTACTGCTTTTAAAGCAGAAGAATACTGGTCCGTGCATGGCTTGTTCATGACAGGTGATGGCGATTTTATTGCTGAGCTTGCAAAGATCGGATCAAAAACTGCTGATATTAAAACAAAAGCAGAAGCTGATGATATTCTTGCTGAGCTCAAGAATCAAAAATATGTAGTTACAAAAATTACTGAAAAGAAGCGCCTTAAAAATCCGCTTCCGCCATTCATGACCTCAACGCTTCAGCAGGATGCTTTTAATAAATTAGGTTTTTCTGTTGATAAGACGATGTCTGTTGCGCAGCGCCTGTACGAGGGGATTCCGCTTTCAGATAAAAACTCTCCTGAAGCGCTTATTACCTACATGCGTACTGACTCTATGCGTATTTCTGATACCGCAATGGCAGCTGTCAGAGAGTTTGTCGGCAAAGAATACGGTGATGATTACCTTCCAAAGCAGCCCCATATCTATGATAAAAAGGGTGCACAAGATGCTCACGAAGCGATCAGGCCAATTGATGTACGTTTCAAGCCAAGCTTTGTGTCAAAGTATGCATCTACAGATGAGGCTAAACTGTATGATCTGATTTGGAAGCGATTTGTTGCTTGCCAAATGGAGCCGGCAGAATATTTCCAGCGTCAGGTGCAGATAGAGGGCGGTAAATACCTCTTTAGAGCAACTGGTTCTACGCTGATGTTTGATGGATTTTTAAAAGTTTACATGGTTGAAGATGAAGAAGAGGAAAAGGTAGTTAAAATACCTAAATCTCTTACTGAAGACGCTGTCCTTGCATTGAAAAAAATCGATCCTAAGCAGCACTTTACTCAGCCACCTCCGCGCTATACAGAAGCAACGCTTGTCAAAGAGCTTGAGAAGCGCGGGATTGGTCGACCATCAACATATGCAGCTATTCTCTCAACTATTCAAAAGCGTGCGTATGCAAATAAAGAACAAAAGCGTTTTATTCCAACAGAGCTTGGTCGCAAAGTAAGCACAATGCTTGTTGATAATTTGCCTGATATTTTTAACATCACGTTTACTGCTAAAATGGAAGAAGATCTTGATAAGATCGCTGATGGGGAAGCAGAACGAGATGGTGTTCTTAATGTTTTTTATGACAAGTTTAAAAAAGATCTCACTGCATTTGGCGGTAGCGTCACTGATAAAAAAGCAGTTGAAACAGATCTTAAATGCCCAACCTGCGGTGAAATGCTTGTTATACGAATGAGCCGTAATGGTGAATTTATTGGCTGTAGCACGTATCCTAAGTGTTCGTTTACATCAAACTTTACGCGTGATGAAGCTGGCACCATAACGCTTGATACCGCGGCTACAACAGCCGGCGGGACAGCAGTTGATATGACCTGCCCTCAGTGTGGCAAACCGCTTATTAAGCGTATGGGACGATTTGGGCCATTTATTTCATGCTCCGGTTATCCAGAGTGTAAATACATTCACCAGGAAAAACTAAAAACACCATGCCCGCTTGATGGCGGTGCGCTTACTAAAAGAAAGTGGCGCGGTGGATCCTTCTGGGGTTGTGGTAATTATCCAAAATGTAATTTTGCTATTTTTGGACAAGTTATCGAGTCGCCATGTCCTAAGTGTAAAAATCCACTTATGGTTGTGCAGTATGATAAAAAGAATGATGTTACCAAACATGCTTGCTCTGACAAAGCCTGCGGGTTTAGTCAGGTAGTTGAAAACGATAAATAAAAAAAGCCCCCGAAAACCGGGGGCTTTTTTATTCAAGCTGCTAATATTAGGTTATGATTCTGGTGTGATGGGTTTTGGACCATGCGTACCTGTTTGTCATCTACCATCATGATTTGATCAGCGTGCTCAAGCATGCGCGCACGGTGAGAGACGATGATAATTGTTTTTTTGCCGCGCAAATGATTGATTGTCTCAAGAATCATTTTTTCTGATTCATCATCAAGTGCTGATGTTGCTTCATCAAAAATAAGGATGTCGGGATTTCTCAAGAGTGCTCGAGCAATCGTAATACGTTGCTTCTGCCCACCAGACAATTTGGTGCCATTCTCTCCAACAAGTGTTTCATAGCCTTCTGTTAGGTGTGAAACGAATTCGTCAACAAAGGCATCTTTGCTTGCTTGTAGAACCTTCTCTTTTGTCAGCTCTTGGCAGCCATAAGCAATATTATTGTAAATGGTGTCATTAAATAAAAAGGTTCTCTGGCCGACATATCCGATTCTGCTTCGTAGGCTTTGAAGCGAGAGAGTTGATGCATCTATTCCATCAATCAGAATCTTACCTTCTGCAGGGCTAATAAATCCCATAAGCAAATCGCAGAGGGTGCTCTTGCCGCCGCCTGATGGGCCAATTAATCCGATACAGGTACCTTGTGTAATCGTAAGATTAATATCATTAAGGACCTTGTGCTTGCCGTAAGCGAAGGCAACAGCTTGAAGCTCAATGCCATTTTTAATCGTTGCAAGCTCAAATACTCGTTGCTCTGATTGGGGGATTTTCTCATCGATAACACCAAATATTCTTTCTAGCGCAGCTATGCCGTACTGCACGTCAGAATATACCCCAACAAGTTTTTTTAGAGGCTGATAGGCCAAAAGAACAGCAGCTACAAGCGATGTAAGTTGTCCTGCGGTTAAAACCCCAGTTAAAACCTGGTGCGCAGCTACGTAGAAAATAACGCTGCATCCCGCGATTGCAAGGGCTTCGATTACTGCAGGTAGGAAAACTTCGATGTGTACGTTTCTCATAATTGCGTCAAAGCAAAGCGCGAGGAGCTTTTTGAATCTGTTTGCTTCAAGCTTTTCGCCATTAAAAGCTTTGATTTCTCGTATTCCTACAAAAGATTCTTGAAGCATATTGCTGATAAAGCCAAGCTGCTGCTGAATTGATGTTGAGGCTTTTTTGCGTGCCTTGCCTAGTCTGCTGATAATAATTCCAAGGAGGGGCCCGAGGATAATCATGAGTCCTGCAAGTTGAACGTTTTGATAAAGTGCATACGACACAAGAAAAGCCGCTTCAAAAATACTGCGCAGACCATCTTTAATCGCAGAGGCGCCCGCTTGTTGAATCATTTGAACATCATTAAGAAAGCGTGACATAAGCGCACCTGTTGAGCTGTTTTGGAAAAAAGAAACAGGCAGCTGAACAGTGTGTTTGTACATATCATTTCTTAGGTCATTTATTACCTTGTGGTTGACCCAGTGCATCCAATAGCACGATACGTACATTAAAATACCCTTGAGTACGAAGATAAAAACAAAAATAAAAATGAATGGGACGATGAGATGGCTGTAGCGCTTAATAAATATTTCATCAATTGTTTGTCTGAGAAAATACGCTGGCGCAGCAGAAACTATCCCAAAAAGAGATGCAGCAACTATCGAGACTATAAGCTGTTTACTGTAAGGCTTTGTGTAGGTAAAAAGCCGCTTTAGATTGCTCATTCCTTTTCCTTCATGATGAAAATAGCGAGTGAAGGCCACAAAGATGTGGCCTTCATGTTGTTTTATTTCAGCTTATAGATCTTATGCTTACCAACGCGAATAATCATTCCAGCTGAAGGCTTGATCATTGCTTTGAAATCGCTCACAACCGCATCACCAATCCATACTGATTTTGATTCAATAAGGCGTTTTGCTTCAGAAGAGCTTGTGACGCTGCCTACGTGTTTAAGAAGATCAACGATCCATAGGTCTTTATCAAACAAAGACGAAGCATCAACTTCATTTGCTGCAGAATAATCCTGCTTTTGAAAGAGTGATTCAAATTGTTTGCGTGCTGAGCTTGCCTCATCTGCAGACCAGAATCGGGCAACGATTGTTTGAGCCATCTCTTTTTTTAGCTCCATTGGATGCTTTTTATTTTCTGCTACAGCAACTTTGAGTTCTGCAACTTCGCGTTCAGTCTTGCCACCAAGAAGCAGTAAGTACTTGAACATCAAGCTATCTGAGATAGACATCAGCTTGCCAAATGCTTGGTCTGCCGCTTCCCATAGGCCAACGTAGTTGCCATAGGATTTTGACATCTTTTGTACGCCGTCAAGCCCTTCAAGGATAGGCATTGTTAAAATGCACTGAGGCTCTTGGCCATAATGTTCTTGTAGGTGGCGCCCCATGAGCAAATTAAATGTCTGGTCTGTTCCACCGAGTTCAACGTCGGCTTCTAGGGCTACTGAATCGTACCCTTGCATGAGCGGGTACAGAAGCTCATGAAGGCTAATAGGTGTTTTTTCTGCTAAGCGCTTTGAAAAATCTTCGCGCTCAATTATCTGAGCAACTGTTGCTTTTGCGCATAACTTAATAAGATCAGAAAACGTCAGCTTTGATAGCCATTCAGAGTTGTAGCGTACTTCTGTTTTTGCAGGATCTAGAATTTTACTTACCTGCTTGAAGTAGGTTTGTGCGTTTTGTGCTATTTCTTCATCAGTGAGCGGTGGGCGCGTTTTTGATCGTCCTGTTGGGTCGCCAATTTTAGTTGTGTAATCACCAATCAAAAAAATGATCTTATGCCCAAGATCCTGGAACTGACGCATTTTGCTGAGTACTACAGCGTGCCCAAGGTGTAAGTCTGGTGCCGTAGGATCCATTCCTAACTTGATAACAAGCGGTTTGTTTTTGCTCAGCTTTTTTTTCAAGTCTTCTAGCGGAATAACGCTATTTGCGCCGCTCGTGATAATTTCAAGTGAATGTTCTAATGAGGTATTCATAAGCTTAGATCCGATCTTAACGGAAAATTTTGACTAACATTTTTCTGATTCCTACTCCAACATGAAAAATCGAACCAAGAACGATATCACTGATTGGCGGAACAAAAAATATGATCAGGAAAATAATAAAAGCATATTGCTCAAGCCAATCAAGCGCAGGCTGCATACGTGATGGTAGTATGTAGCGCAATACCCTTCCACCATCAAACGGAGGAAGTGGAATCAAATCCATCACACCAAAAATAAGGCTTATCTCAAGCGTGTATTGAATAATGCCTTTCAACGCAATAAGTGTTGGAGTTGAAAGATTTGGATTAAGAATAAATGGCGCTGCAATAATAACAATTGCACCAAGAACAAAGTGTGCAAGCGGCCCTGATAGTGATGTGATAATCCCGCCTAGGCGATAGTGTTTAAATTGGCCATCATCAAATACTACCGGATATGTCCATCGCACACCGAGCATTACAAGTACGAGCATGATTAAGATTCGTGGAATATTTGGCATGAATGTTCCAGCTACAACAAAACCGCCAAGAATGATCATTAACCCTGTAAAGTCCACATGAGCAAGTGGGTTAAGGCTCATAAAACCTTCATCAGCGGCGGATCGATCACCCATGAGCCGCGCTGTTGTTGCCTGAATAAAGCCGCGCCAGGTAAAAATTAAAAGAAGAGCCGGCAGTAAAATGAATGCATCATTAAGCGCAGCAAAAAAGTGTTCGCCTGCACTCAAGGTGCCTCCTGAAAAAAGAGAAGTCATACTTAAGTCCTCGCAATTTGTGCAGCCAAAAAATATTTAGCTGATGGAATCATGCTGTTTGAGCGTCTTCCGTGTGAAAGGTTGCTGCTAGCATACGTGATAATCAAAATACGGTCAAACAGCATCCGGTGCGACAGACCAGAGAATCGACTTCTCCTTTTTTTAGATTACACTGACGTTTAGGCGTTAGCCGAAATGTGTATTTTGTTGCGACGTTTAAAAGGAGACAGTCATGGAACAAAAAAGTCATGCTTCATCGCACCCAGTGGTGCCATTGGAGCAATCTATTATTAAGAATAAATTTTTGCGCTATATAGTGCCACCGTCACTACTGGCATTTTTGACCACGCTTTTTTATTGGCCATCATTAACGTATCCGTTCCAATTTGATGATATTGCCAATATTTCTAAAAAATATGCTATCCGATTTGATAATCCTTTAAACCGCTGGCTTACCAATGGTCGCTGGTTTGGTGATTGGCTTAATAGTCTTAATTATCAGATTGGTCGATTTGACCCGTTCTCTTACCGCGCAATTAATCTCACTATTCATATTCTTGCTGGTATTACTGTTTTTTACCTTCTTCTTACCATCTGTAACATGCTCACCAAGCGTAGCTTCTTTAAGCAAAACGCTTTTTGGATTGCATTTCTATCCTCAGCGCTCTTCTTATTACACCCTGTTCAAACACAAACAGTTACCTATGTTATACAAGCCCGCCTTGAAGGCCTAGCGACGCTTTTTGTCCTTCTCACACTGCTTTTTTACTCACTTGCAGTACGCGCGCGCACAGCTCTTTCTCGAGTAGGGCTTATAGGCATAACACTTGTTCTTGCGCTGATTGCGTGCGGAACAAAAGAAATTGTTATTGTAATGCCTTTTTTAATACTGCTTCTTGAGTGGTTTGTTGTTGCACAGCAAGAGTGGAAGGTATTTGTAAAGCGCATGTGGGTTCCTGCGTTATTTGCAGTAGTGTTTGGTGCATTGATTGTTCATTTTGTTGATCCAACAACCATTAAAAAAGGCTTAACTTTTAGCTTTGTAACAGGTAATAATCGTGGGAATATTTTGACATCCCACCCGCTTGATCCAATTACCCCGTTTAACTATCTAATTTCACAATTTAGAGTAGTGCTGCACTATTTCACTTTGTTCTTTTGGCCTTTTAATATGAGCGTTGAGTATGATTGGAAGCTGAGCCAAAGCTTGTGGTCATTTAATGTTTTGTTTCCACTCGCCATGCTCATGACAATGATTGGTGCTGCGCTCCGTGCAATGATTCAAAAGCGCGCTTTAGCTTATTCATTTGGCTTATTTTGGTTTTTGATTTGCGTAGCGCCTCGCTCTTCAATAATTCCATCACCAGAGCTTGTGTGTGATTACAAAACATATCTAGCATCGGTCGGTGTTTATTTTATGATTTCAACAGTTGGCGTTTATCTTTTGCATGCGGTTTGGGCTGCGCTTCAAAAGCCGTTAGAGCTCTACCGCTACAGGGAAATGCAGCTTGGACTTTTAACACTTGTATTTCTTGGCTTTGGCTTTTCGACGCTTCAACGCAATAAAGTTTGGGAGTCATCAGTAAGTTTTTGGGAAGATAACGTTAAAAAAGCACCTGCAAAAGCTCGTGTACATAATAATTTAGGCGTTGCGCTGTGCGAGGCTGGACGCGTTGACGAGTCAATTGTTTCATACAAACGAGCAATAGAGCTGGATAGTTTTTATGCTGATCCGCATAGCAATATTGCTGTTTCTTATTCCATGAAAAATGATGTAGATAACGCTATTGATGCATTGCGCCAGGCAATTAAAATTAGCCCAAATTACCCTGAAGCATATAACAACCTTGGTACGCTGCTTATTCAGAAAAAACTTTATGGTGAAGCTGAACACGCGCTTAATTTAGCTATTCAGCTTAGACCATATTACGGCAAGGCTTTTTACAATCTTGCACGCATGCATGAGGAAAAAGGTGATAATCAGCTTGCACTTACTTTCCTTAAAAAAGCCGTTCAAGGCGATCTTGATATTCCAGAGGTGTACATGCGCTATGGTCAGATGTGCATGAAGCTTGAAAAGTTTGATGAAGCTGCTAGTGCTTTTGCCCACTGCGCGCGCCTGGGTGGTGAAAACGAGCATGTTGTATTTAATTATGCAAACGCTCTTTATATGGACAAAAAACACAAACAAGCAGAAGCGTTTTATGCAAAGCTTGTGCGCATGAATCCGGCAGATCCACGCTATATGTACAATCTTGCTGAGGCTCAATTTGTTCAAAGAAACTATCAAGGTGCGTTTGAGTCGTTTAAAAAGATAACAACAATGCCTCAATCAATTGCCCAAGCTTATATCAGAATGGCAAATTGCCTTGAGCGTCTTGATAAAGTTAATGATGCAAAAGGGTTACTCGGTAAGTTGCTTGCTGCAAACGCTGCACCAGACTTTAAAAAAGCTGTTTCAGCAGAGCTTGCACGTATTGATTTACAAAGCAAAGTAAAAAACGGCAACCAGGTAAAACTTGATGATCTTAAGCTTGCTCTTGCGCAGGCAAAAGGCTCTGGTAAAACGCTCAAAATAAACGTTCCTCAAAAAGCGTAATACACTCCAGGGGGTCAGCATTAAAACTGGCCCTCTGCGATTTTTCAACTCATTTTCATTCTTGACACATTGAGTCAGCTAAGAAACACTCTAGTTCAATTTTTGTATCAGCCTGACTGTTTGATTGGAATGTATGAATGGAAAAATGTTGCACGATTTAACTAACTGGCAGCGTTATTTTGATCAAGGTGTTGAGATAGGACAGGGTGCAGTCTTTACAAGCCCAGAGCGTCTTGAAAAACTTTTTGTCATGGGGATGGGTGGATCTGCAATTGTGGGTCACATTATAGCGTCTGTCCTTAGCGCGACCAAATCAGCTCTTTCTTGCCGAGTGCATCAGGATCTTATGGACCACAGCACTCCATCTGCAGATCTTGCTTTGATTATTTCATATTCAGGTGATACGTGGGAAACCGTAAACCTTTTTGACCGCGCATACAGTCAGGGCGTGCGGCCTATTGTTATCACTCACGGCGGAATTCTTAAGCAGCGAGCACAGGAAGAAGGGCTTGCATTTATTCAGATCCCGCAAATGCTTACTCCGCGCTCATCACTCCCTGTGATATTTGGGATAGTTGCAAGTATCCTTGAGCGCTGTAAGGTGCCTGATTTTTCTACTCAAGCACTAAGCAGGATGCTGGGTGAGTCATTAGCAATTTACAGCAAGCTTGATTATGCAGACTGGATAAGCTTTGCTTCGCGGTATAAGTTAATGCACGTTTGGGGTGTTACAGGTGATGCTGAAGGTGCTGTTTATCGAGCTGTAACGCAGCTGAATGAGAACTCAAAGCTTCTTACTGCACATGCTTATATTCCAGAACTTGTTCATAATCTGATTGTTGGGTTTGAGCAGGGCGGTGACGACCAGGGTATACTCCTCCTTAAAACTACACACATTTCTGACAATCTGAATAAAACAGTGTTAATTTTATCAGATCTTATGGCTGAAAATGGGGTTAGGGTTTACAAACCCGAGATTTTTGGGGATACTTTTGTCCACCAGTTACTTTCTATTGTTATCTGGGCGGATTTTGCTTCAGTGCATCTTGGTGATTTTCGTGGTGTTAATATCCGCCAAGTCAGGATCATAGAAGCACTCAAAGAGCGACTAAAAGCACATAGTTTTAGGTAGAGGTTTACGATGAAACAAGGTATTCACCCACAAGTACATGATGTTACAGCACGTTGCGCATGCGGTAATTCATTTCAAACAATTTCAACAGAATCACGTCTTGATGTTGATATCTGCTCAAACTGCCACCCACTTTATACTGGCCAGCAGAAATTTGTTGATACAGCTGGACGAATTGAAAAATTCCAAGCTCGCTACAACAAGAAAAGCAACTAATAAGGCTTTGTCAGAGAATTTGTTATACCGTTCGTATGGTGCAACCACCTACGAACGGTTGTTTTTTTAGATACTGATGGAGTTTTATGATTGATTGGATAGCACTTAGCAGTGAATATGATCAAATAAACCAGCAACTTACTGATTCACACCTTGAACAACGAACTCGTGCAACGCTTCAAAAGCGCGCATCACAGTTGGCAAAACTTCTAGAGCTTAATAAGGGTATAGAAGCTCTTGGTCAGGAAATAATTGATCTTGATCGAACCATCCAGACACTTGATGGTGAACTCAAAGAGATGTATCAGGAAGAAATTGTTTCAAAAAAAAGCGAGCTAAAATCTTTGCAAGATGAGCTTGAGGACACGCTTTACCCTTCAGATCCAATGGACGATAAATCTGTATTTATTGAGATTCGTGCAGGAGCTGGTGGGCAAGAGTCAGCGCTTTTTGCAGCTGATATGTATCGCATGTATTCAAACTACGCACTTACCAAAAATTGGGCTGTGTCAGTTACAGAAGATACAACAACAGATCTGGGTGGATTTAAAGAAATCATCATGCACATTCAAGGCAAAAAGGTTTTTAAATCACTTAAGTTTGAATCTGGTGTGCATCGTGTTCAACGTGTTCCAAAAACTGAAACACAAGGACGAGTTCATACATCAACGATCACTGTTGCGGTGCTACCTGAGATTGATGATGTTGAGATAACAGTTAATCCAGCTGATATCAAAGTTGATACATATCGTGCCGGTGGGGCAGGTGGTCAGCACGTAAACAAAACTGACTCTGCTGTTCGTATGACCCACATTCCAACAGGTATTGTTGTAGCATGTCAGGATGAGCGTTCACAGATTAAAAACAGACAAAAGGCACTTAAGATTTTGCAGGCACGTATTTTCGCTGCTGAAAAAGAGCGTCAAGAAGCTGCATTAAGTGCTGAACGTAAGCAACAAGTTGGAAGTGGTGAGCGCGCTGAAAAAATTAGAACCTATAATTTCCCACAGAACCGTGTCACAGATCATAGAACTGAGCTAACGCTTAAGAAACTTGATATGGTGATGGAGGGAGATATGGATGACCTTATTCTTCCCCTTATTGATTGGGAAAGAGAACAACGTAGACAGAACACTAAAGTTTAAAGGTTAATTAGAAAAAAGGTTTTTGTTCATGATGCTTCTTGATTGGTTTTTAGAATCAAATCGATTTATTGGATTTGCTGGAATAGCTGCAGTGCTTCTATTTGCAGCTCTTTTTTCATCTCGTCGTCGTGCGATTAATTTTAGGCAAATTGCAACAGGACTTGGTCTCCAGGTACTGCTAGCGCTTTTTATTATCAAAACAACAGTAGGACAAAGTATTTTTGTTGCTATGTCCCATGGCGTAGAATATCTCTATAGATTTGCTGATCAGGGAAGTAGCTTTGTATTTGGTAGCTTGGCTCAAGCAGATGGCCCATGGGGATTTGTTTTTGCATTTAAAGTTCTGCCAATTATGATTTTCTTCGGCGCGTTGATGGGCTTGCTGTTTCATATTGGTTTTGTTCAAATTATTGTTCGTGCTATTGCACTTATTATTCGTCCTGTTCTTGGGACTTCTGGCGCAGAAACACTTTCTGTCGCTGCAAATAGCATGCTTGGACAAACAGAAGCGCCTCTTTTAATTAAGCATTACCTCCCACGTATGACTGACTCTGAAATGATGACTGTTATGGTGAGTGGCATGGCTCATTTAAGCGGAGCTATTTTAGCAGTCTATGGTCTTATGGGTGTGCCTGTGCTACATCTTTTGACTGCAAGTATTATCGCTATTCCTGGTGCTATCGTTATTTCTAAAATTTTAACACCAGAAACAGAAACCCCAGAGACAGCAACAGCTGAAGCAAGTAAGATTCCAAAACAAACAAAAAATATTCTTGATGCTGTTTCCGCTGGGACATCAGATGGGCTAAGCCTAGCGCTTAATGTTGCTGCAATGCTTATTGCATTTATTAGTCTTATGGCAATGATAAATGCAGGACTTCTTGCGATGACAGGGTGGAGCCTTAATGATCTTTTTGCGTATGTTTTTTACGGGGTTGCTTACTTAATTGGTATTCCTGTTGCAGAGTGTCAAGCTGCGGGTACATTGCTAGGTCAAAAACTTGTTATTAATGAGTTTGTTGCCTACAGCAATATGGTAAAAATGAATCTCTCTGAGCGTACGGTTGCGATTCTTACCTATGCTCTTGCTGGTTTCTCAAACTTCTCATGTATTGGGATTCAAATTGGTGGGATTGGTGCTATCTGTCCATCTAAGAGAGAGACACTAACACGCCTTGGATTTAAAGCTCTTCTTGGTGGCACACTTGCAAACTTGCTTAATGCCGCACTCATTAGCTTATTTATTTAAGAATAGATGTACGTAGGGACATATGAAAATCGCAGTTCTTCTGTCTGGTGGCGTTGATAGTTCAGTAAGTCTTCGTCTGCTTCATGAGCAGGGACACCAGCTTGAAGCATTTTACCTTAAAATTTGGCTTGAAGATGAACTTGCATACCTTGGACAATGTCCATGGGAAGAGGATCTTGCTTATGCACAAGCTGTTTGTGACCAGATAGGCATCAAGCTTCATATTGTCCCTCTTCAAAAAGAGTATTGGGAGCACGTTGTTTCCTACACGATCTCAGAGGTGCGTCAAGGCCGCACCCCAAGCCCTGATCTGTTATGTAATCAGCGCATTAAATTTGGATGCTTTCTTGAGCATATTGATGATTCATATGAGAAAATCGCAACAGGGCATTATGCGCGCAATGAGTTTATTGATGGTAAATGGCGCTTAAAAAAAGCAGTTGACCCGGTTAAAGATCAAACATATTTTTTATCGTATTTGAGCCAAGAACAGCTAGATAGGCTTGTTTTTCCTATTGGCGGGTTTATGAAGAGTCAGGTGCGTGAGCTTGCTGAGCGCTACCAGCTTCCAAATAAAGCACGTAAAGACAGCCAAGGTATTTGCTTTTTGGGTAAGATCAAGTTCTCAGAATTCGTACGCCATCACCTTGGCAGCAATCCTGGAGACCTTGTTGAGTTTGAGACTGGTAGAGTGCTGGGGCGGCATGATGGTTTTTGGTACCATACTGTTGGCCAGCGCAAAGGATTGGGTCTTTCTGGTGGGCCGTGGTTTGTAGTCAAAAAAGATGTAGCTGCAAACATAGTCTATATTTCAAGGCAGTATCATGATGAGCATTTAGCTCGAAATAAATTTGATGTTGAGTCAATTCATTGGATTAATGGTACGCCTCAATCTACTGACAAAATGCAGATTAAAGTCCGTCATGGTGAGCATGTGTATAACGCACAGGTTTTATTGCATGATGAAAACAAGGCATCAGTTGGTATTGATGGAAATGATCAAGGACTCGCGCCTGGGCAGTTTGCTGTTTTTTATCAAGATGATATCTGCTTAGGGTGCGCTGTTATAAGTGAATAGGTCCTGATTGGCCTTGTGCTGCGCAAGCTTTTTCTTTGCTAATTTTCACGCTGTGATAAAATTACACCATCAGGAAAATCATCATTTCACATGTAGGTAGCTGATTATATGAAGCCAATGCCAGTTAAGATTAATGGTCGTTATTATAATGACCATAATGATAGCATCAATCTCCGATTGAGAGAGCTTGTTGCAGGCACATGGGCTATTCTTAAGCACCGAATTTCAAAAGTCAGATCCCAACCAAAAAATCATTTCTTTGCTTTTGATTTTTTAACGACGCCAACCTTTCAACCCCGTAGCCAAATGCTTTCAATTACATGGCTTGGCCACGCTACATTTTTGATTCAGGTCGATGGTATTAACATTCTCACAGATCCTCTCCTTGGGGATTTGTCTCCTGTTGTAAAAAGGTTTGTTAAATCACCTGTTTCCGCGTCTCAGCTTCCGCCTATTGATATTATTCTCATATCGCATAATCACAAAGATCATACAGATATTCCAACCCTTAAGCAGCTTGTTGCGCATAATCCTCATTTGTATGTTCCTGAGGGGAATGCACCGTTTTTTAAGGCATTAGGTTTCTCAAGGATTACAGAGTCAACCTGGTGGGCAGAGCACACATTTAAAGGGCGATTTGCATCTTTTGATATAGCCTGTCTTCCTGCATCGCACTGGACAAGCAGGGGGTTGTTTGATGTTAATAAAACCCTTTGGGGAAGCTGGTTGCTCAGGCATCAGCAAGGATCAGTTTATTTTGCTGGTGACACTGCGTATGGAGATCATTTTAAGCATATTGCCCAGCACTATGCTGTTGATATTGCACTTATGCCAATTGGTCCTGTTGAGCCAAGAGAGCTTATGGTGCGAGCGCATATGGGGCCAGAAGAAGCAGTTGAAGCATTTAAAGATTTAAGTGCACGTATTTTTATCCCTATGCACTGGGGAACTTTTGAGTTTGGTACTGACTATCCGATGTTGCCGCTAGAACGCCTCATGAATTACTGCGCGGTCCAACAAGATGCTACGCTTTCTGATGCTATTAAAACGCTTAAGCTCGGGCAAACACTCCATGCCCTTAAAGATTTACAGCGGCGTGTAATACTTAATGAACAGGAGCTGTAATGCTGGCTATAGGATGTCTGATTTTTGATTGTATGGTCCATGAGTTTGCAGGGACATGGCTAACAGCCTTTACCACCTGGCACTTACTCTACACCAGCGCAGCTGAGCGAGTATTTTACCGATCTTTGGCCTGGTATACCGCTTTTTTTGCCTATCTTATTGTTGATTTTATGCAGACTGGATACGTTGGGCTCTCTGTTGTGTACCTGCTTTTTTATATCCTTTTTATTACTAAAGCGCGCCAAAGCATAACCTCCCCAGGGCTTGTTTTATCTGGGATCGGCTTGGTTGGGTATCTTTTTTTTCAAAAATATGCAGTTTATTCCTATTTTATGGGCATAAATGAGTCTTGGCGCATGACATTTTTTAAAATATCAACTAACCTACTAGTAGCATTCTTTGCTCTTGTAGGACGGTTGGGCAGTCGCTTATTTTTCGTTTCGGCGAGAAGTAGGAGGAAAGTCTGGACTCCAAACAGGAAAAGCGCCTCATAAGATCTACAAAACATGATCAAGTGAGGAGGGCGTAAGCTCATGGATAAGTGCCACAGAAAATAAACCGCCGTAGCCTTGTGTTGCGGTAAGGGTGAAACCGTGCGGTAAGAGCGCACGCCAGGGTATAGTAATATATTCTGAGGGCAAACCCCGCTTGGAGCAAGACAAAATAGGTATACAATAAGTATCCTGTTCTTGGTACGTATACGGGTATGTCGCATAGATAAATGGTTGCCACAAAAACGATAGTTTTTGGACAGAATCCAGCTTATATACTGTCCTACAAGGGCTAAAGGTGCTCACTTCATGAGATTACATCAAAAAAACAGAAATACGCTTCTTATATTTCTTCCCTTTCTTACTTTCCTAGTAACCTATTTTATTGTTGGTTTTTTTGTTCAAAGCACAAGCCAGCCAACACCACTTGTTCTAGGGAAAAACCTACAGCAAGCAGTTTCTATCCTTTCAGAAAAACATTTAAGCCTTCGGCTAATACGAGAAAAAATTGATGCAACTGTTCAGCCTGGAACAATCATAGATCAGATTCCTAAGCCAGGTGCTAATATACGCCCAAATCAGCATGTCTTTGTTACCATTGCTGCAAAACCCCAGCCGAAACTTATGCCTAAGATTCGTGGCCTGCGCCTTGATGAAGCTGTAAATACATGCGAGTTTGTTGGTATCTCTGCGGTAACAGTAACAGTCGTATCTCCTCTGCCTGAAGGGCTTTGTGTTGGACAAAATCCTGCGCCAGGAAATCCGATTGAGCGTAGCGCCGCTACACTGTTCATCTCAGGTGGTCAGAATAAGCTTGCCGTTATGCCAGATTTGATTGGCCTGTCATATCCTGAGCTTGAAAAACGCATGAAGGGCGTTGATGTAAGGCTTGCTTTTAGCTTGCCAGAAGATCTCACAGAACCAAATTCAGAGCTGTTTGTCTCTGATCAGCAGCCAGAAGCTGGTGCAATTGTTATGGCTCGCGGTGGACAAACTATTCAGATTGAACTGCGTAGAAAGTAGCTGCCTCAAGGGATTTCTTTACATTAGTAGCTAAAATAGTAATATGAGAATCTTTAAAAATTGAACCCTTAGGCCAGAAGGCAAAAATATGAACGATCAACACCATTCGCATGTACATGAGCATGGGTCTCTTGAGCACCACCATACAGTGTGGGGCGAGCTTATGTGCCACTTTCCGTACGCAATTTTTTCTGTAGCTTTTAGCATGATCTGCTTAAGCTTGCTTGCATTTATTGCTCCTGCAGCAACTGCTTCTGCAAAAATGACATCGCGCTTGTTTCATAACTTCCACTTTTTGCATATTCTCTTTGCAGCGACTGGGACTATGCTGACATTCCGTCGCTATTCAAAAAATCTTTTGTTTGGCGTTATTGTTTGTACGCTTGTACCAGCTGTTTTTTGTACGCTATCTGACGCCTTAATTCCATTTATTGGCGGCCAGCTGATTGGTCTTGATATGCATTTTCATTGGTGCTTTATCAGCCACTTAGACACAATTCTGCCATTTTTGATTGTTGGTCTTTTGAATGGTCTTGCAATGAGCAGTCATGCTGCAAGTCTTCAACTTTTCTATTCACTTGGCTTTCATTTTATTCATATTTTTATTAGCTCTATGGCATCAATTCTCTACCTTGTTGGTTTTGGATTTACCAACTGGTGGCACCATATGGGTTTTGTTTTTTCATTTCTAATTGTTGCTGTGTTGCTCCCGTGCACGCTCTCAGATATCGTTGTTCCAATGATTTTTGCAAAGCGTCAAGGTAAGCATAACCATTAAATTTTTTATATAAGGTGGATGGGTTCATGAGAAAAATCCGTTTCGAACGTGTCTCAAAATCGTATGAAGGCGAACTTATTCTTGATAATTTGAACTTGGAGATTGAGGCAGGTTTGTTTTTTGCGCTTCTTGGACCATCAGGATGTGGCAAAACAACAATTCTAAGACTTCTTGCTGGTTTAGAGACTGTTGATTCAGGACGTATTTTTCTTGGTGACGAAGATATTACTCACACCCCAATTCACAAACGCAAAATTAATACTGTGTTCCAGCAGTATGCGCTTTTCCCGCATTTGTCAGTATTTGAAAACGTTGCGTATCCGCTGCGTGTTAAAAAATATGCTGAAGATGTTATCCGCGCAAAAGTTTCTGAAGCACTAAAAATGGTGCGACTATCTGGTTTTGATGCAAAGTCTCCACGTAGTTTATCTGGCGGTCAGCAACAGCGTATTGCTCTTGCACGTGCATTAACAGGTGAGCCTGATGTATTGTTGCTTGATGAACCACTTGCTGCGCTAGACCTTAAGCTTAAAGAAGAGATGCTTTTGGAACTGAGCCAGTTGCAAGACAAGCTTGGAACAACATTTGTATTTGTAACGCACGATCAATTTGAGGCGCTGACTGTTTCTGATCAAATGGCGATTATGAACGTTCAGGGTGATATTGAGCAAAAAGGAACGCCGAAACAAATTTACGAGTTTCCGGTTTCTCGGTTTGTGGCAAACTTTGTGGGCAATACAAACATTGTCGAAGGCAAGCTTCATATTAAAGACAACAATTATGCAGTTGAAGTTGATGGTCTTGGTCTTTTCTCTGTCTACACACCTTCTGAAAAGTTATGGATGATTCCTGGCTGCCGCTTGTATATGAGCATTCGCCCAGAAAAAATTGAGATAAGCAAAGAGCCGCGTGAGGGATTTGCAAATCACCTTACAGGCAAGGTTGTTGATATCATTTATTATGGTCGATCAACACAATACCGCCTCAAGCTTAAGAATGGTCAGTATCTGCTTGTCTTTGAGCAAAATGAGGAACACTTCCCGCAAGAAAGTATCGACTATGATGACGAAGTACATCTGTACTTCCAAAAAGAAAACGTTGTCTTGCTGGAGCACTAATTATGATTACCTCAATTAGGCGTTTGATTGCCGATGAGTTATCGTTTGTTTTTACTTGCCCTGCACTGTTATGGCAGTTTTTATTTGTTTATGTGCCATTCATACTGCTTGTGCTTCATAGTTTGTTTGATTACAGCGAGCTTGTTGGTTACTTTTTTACACCTGTTTATTATTTAGAAATTATCAATTCGCTTTATATCAAAATTATTTTGCGCTCATTTATGCTCGCAGGCCTTACAGCTTTGTGCTGTCTGATTATTGCCTACCCAGTCGCGTATTATTTTACGATGCGTGGGTCAAAAAAATATAAAACCCTGCTTCTTTTTTCTATTATTTTGCCTTCTTGGACAAGCTTAATTGTGCAGGTTTATGCATGGTTTTTCTTGCTTGAGAAAAATGGTTTTATAAGCAGATTTTTACAAGCTGTTGGAATAATTTCTCCATCATTTCACCTGCTTAATAATTATTTTACAATCCTGCTTGGAATGGTGTCTTGTTATCTACCATTTATGATTTTGCCGATTTATGCTGTGCTTGAAAAAATGGATAAACGATTACTTGAAGCATCAGCAGATCTTGGCGCAGATAGAACGGAAACATTTAAGCGCGTTGTATTTCCCCTTTCACTTCCAGGGGTGTATGCAGGTTGGTTTCTTGTGTTCATCCCATCATTTGGTGAATTTGCGATTCCGACACTCTTGGGTGGTTCAAAATATATATTCTGGGGAAGTGTGATTGTTGATAAATTCCTCAGGTCTCGTGATTGGAGAGTTGGTGCAGCGCTAACAATTATTGGTGTTATGTTCCCTGTTTGTATCGCTGGCTGTTTGTATCTAGTACGTAAGTTTGTTGATATGCGTACTGCTGCGCGTATTCGCAAATATCAAAACAGTCAATTGCGCGATTCTTGGTCATAAGAGCAAAGGTTAACTCATGGTAGAAAATAGAAAATACTTCTCTAAGCTTTTGCTTCCTGTTGTTGTTGGAATTGCGTATCTCTTTTTGTATCTTCCAATCTGCATCATGTTGCTTTTCTCATTTAATGATTCTAATTTTTCAGTTAAATGGGCTGGCTTTTCATTACGTTGGTACAAAAAGTTATTTACTTCACCAGAAATTCTTGCAGCACTGCAGACCTCGCTTATTGTCGCTCTTGTAACAACGTTTCTTAGCGTTTTGATTGGCACATGCTTTGTTGTTGCTGCGCGCTGGGGGCGCTACAGGCTCTTGCTTAATATCTTTTATACTAATATTTTGCTCCCCGAAATTGTTTTGGCTATTGGCATATTAAGTATTTTTACATTCTTCCAGATTCCCCTTGGGTACGGAAGTTTGATAGCGGGGCATACGCTTCTTGGCCTTGGTTTTACCATCCCAATTGTTAAGGCGCGCTTTGCAGAGCTTGATCCTGTTCTTACCGAGGCATCCCTTGACCTTGGTGCAACATATTGGCAAACATTTTATAAAGTTATTATTCCGCTGCTGATGCCTTCTTTGATTGCTTCAGCGCTCCTTGTGTTTACCATATCAATGGATGACTTTTTGATTTCGCTGTTTTGTTCCGGCCCAACAGTGCAAACGCTTTCTGTGTATGTTTATTCAATGATTAGAACAGGTGTTGATCCGATCATTAATGCTATTTCAGCATGCTTTTTAGTGATTAGCAGCTTGCTTGTTTTTGTATTGTTCTCGCTTAGAGTTGTTGACCAAGTTATAAGCGGCGAATAACTACACATCATGGCATTAAGAAACTATCAATCACTTCTTTTTAAAACAGTTGTTGCTGCATTTTATGCTGCAGTACTTCTTTTGGTTTTGTATCTACCTGTTTTTTGGCAGTATGTTGCAGAAGATAATTCCCTTAATATTTGCACGTTTACTGAAACGTTTCATCCTGATGCGTTACGTAAGTTTGAAGAGCTGCATAATGTGAAAATCAACATGACGTATGTTGAAAACGATGATGAGCTCTTTGCTAAATTTCAGATTAATGGTGGCGAAGGGTATGATGTCGTTAACCTGTCTGACTACATGGTAAAAGTGCTTGCAGATGCTGACCATCTTGCGCCGTACGATCATCAGAAGCTTGGTATTTTGCCTAAGCTTGATCAAAGGCTTCTTAATCATCCATACGACAAAGAAAATGCTTTTAGCGTACCGCATAAATGGTTTGTCTATGGTGTTTTGTATAATACAAAGTTGATTCCCGCATTATATACTGATTTTTCATACGCTTTTGTATTTGAAAATCCCGCTGATCTTACTAAAAAAGGCCTAGTTCGTAAGCCGTATAAAGTGTGCTTGCTTGAATCAGCAAATGATATGTTTTTCCTTGGGTTGCTCTATCGAAACAAAAGTGTGACCTCATTTACCAACAGTGATGCGCTTGATGTCAAAAAAATGCTTATTGCTCAAAAGCGCTGGGTTGAGTGCTACACATTTAATACCATCGAGTATTTTATGTTGTCTGGCGCAGCTCAGGCTGCAATAACTGCAAGTAACTTTGCTCGCAAAGTCATGTCCCAATCAGAAGATTACACATTCGCTGTGCCTAAAGAGGGAGGTATTCTTGTGATTGAAAACCTTTGTATTCCAAAGCGCTCATCTAAAAAGGACCTTGCGGAAAAATTTATAGACTTTATGCTGTCTGATGATATGGCTCGTTGTAATGCTGAATCCTTTGAATGGACGTCCGCAAATCCAAGAGTGAATGATGCGCTTGTAAATGATGCAAAAGTTGCATCTCATCTTATTCCAGATCAGGAAACATTTAAGCGATTACACATACCTCTTTTTACGGATGAGCAGCGAAAAAAAGCTGAAGATGCTTGGCTTGAAGTGGGTTTTGCTTAAATAAGGTCTGTTGCAATGAATGACTACAGTGCAGGAAGACGCAGCTTTGTTTTGCGACTTTTTTCAAAAATTATCATTATCAGTATCTATATTATCGTAGGCCTTTTTTTGCTTTATTTGCCAGCTTTTAGAGACAGATTAAGTGATAACAAATCTCTTAACGTTTGTGTTTTTACAGAGACATTTGCTCCAGAAATGATTGAAGCCTTTACAAAAAAAACAGGCGTTAAAGTTAATTTGACGTATGTTGAAATGGACGAGCAAATGTATGCTAAGTTTCGCATGAATGGTGCTCTAGGGTATGATGTTGTTAACGTCTCTGACTTTCTTGTGCAGATGCTTATTCAAGATGAGCTTCTTTATAAATTTGAGCAATCAAAAATTCCTAACCTTCAGTCAGTGATGCCAAGCCTGCGCGGCAAGGTGTATGATCCACAGAATCATTTTAGCGTGCCGCATAAATGGTACGTCTATGGCTTTGCTTACAAAAAGAGCTTTTTTGAAAAAATGCCACAGCCATTATCTCTAGATTTGCTTTTTGCTGACCAAGATACTTTTGTGCGTAATGGGCTTATTACGAATCAATATAAAGTCTCTATGCTTGAAGATGGGCGTGACGCTGTCTTTCTTGCGTCATTATATAAAGATGCAAGGGTTGATAATCTTGATCACGCTAAGCTTGAGTGGATTAAAAAGCTTTTGATTAAACAAAAGAAATGGGTAGAAACATACACTGTTTCAAGCTCTGAGTATTATCTTTTGAGCGATATATTGCCTCTTGCGCTTATGTCGAGCAATTACATGCGAAAAATTTTAGAACAAACATCTGATTTTGGTTTTGTGATTCCAAAAGAAGGCTCAATGCTTATTATTGAAAACCTTGTTATTCCAAATACGTCTCAGAAAAAAGAGCTCGCTCAAGAGTTTATTAATTTTATGCTTTCTGATGATGTTGCTGCGTTTAACAGTGATGCTTTTTCTTTTGATTCTGCAAATAAAAATGCACAGGAACAAAATTCGCCACAGAGTGTTTTAACACCAACAGAAGAAGATTTTAAGCGTTTGCATATCCCTCTTTTACCTCCACACTTACGTAAAGCAGTTGAGGATTTGTGGCTTGAGGTTGGCTTTTCATAAGATCATAAAGTACTCTAGAAAAACTTGGCATTTGATTTTAAAAAGTTTGAAAGAGAAAGATATTTATGAGCAATTCACTTTTTACTAAATTTAATCAGATTAAAGAAAAATATCTTAAGCGCCGTGAAGAATTTAAAGACTATTGCGATAGCATTATTTCATGGTCTGGTAAAAAAATAAAACTGCGTGGGCTCTCTGCACTTGCATCAGCAGATGAAGCGATTCGTGCTGTTGATGTATTTGGCTCGCAAGTTCAAGATGCTGTTATAAAGCCTCATTACAAAGCTCTTAAGCGTGCCTACCGACAACTTAATGAGATGACAAAACCGTGGTGGCGTCAGTGGATTGAGGCTGTTGTTGTCGCACTTGGTTTGGCGCTTATATTAAGAAATTTTATTTTTGGTCTCTATCATGTCCCAACTGGCTCTGCAGAACCAAATATTTTGGTAGGCGACAGAATCTGGGGCAATAAAATGGCTTATTATATGAGCGATGTTAAGCGCGGTGAGCTTGTAATTTTTGATAACCCTTTGCATAACTTTAGTGCCAAAGGAACATTTGATTATTACTGGCAGCGTTATGTTGGGTTTCCTATTCCTGTATTAGGCCTTAGCGCTGGAGCTGATAATTGGGTTAAGCGTGTCATTGGGGTGCCTGGTGATATTATTGAAGGCCGTGTTGAAGATGGCAAAACAGTTGTCTATCTTAATGGCAAAGCTCTCGAGGAAAAATACGTCAATCCTTATCCGCTTATTTTCATGACAAAGGATCGTGGATTTATAGACTTAGGTTCTCTTGCAAGGATTCCTGTCTTGTCATTTTTCCATAAGCACCAGCAGCGTGTGTTTTACACGTATGATCCATCAGTGCCGTTTGCAGAACAACCATTTTATGCCATGGATGATAATCAAATTATTCGTGATTCATTAACTGGGTTGCCATATTTGCGTCAGCCACGTTCACCATCAGTTGAAGGTGAGCACGTAGTTGATGTGTTTGGCCCATACAGAATCCCTGAAGGCAAGTATTGGGTGATGGGTGATAGTCGCAAAAATAGTATTGACAGCAGATGGTGGTTATTCCTTGATGAAGAACTTATTCACGGGCGTGCAAGCTTTATTATTTATTCTATTGATAGTGAAGAGCCATTTTGGGTGTTTGAACTTATTAAACATCCGATTGATTTTTTCAAGCGATATGTTCGCTGGAATAGATTTTTTACATGGTTAAAAACTCACCCGATTGAATAATGAGCATTTGAATTTGAGTTTAAAATAGTTTTTATATGCCCCTGCTTTTAGTGGGGGCGATTCCCTCGAGCAAGGCTTGATGGTACTTAGTTGAGATGATCTATGAATAAACGTTTTTATATTACAACACCAATTTATTATCCTAATGCACAGCCTCACGTAGGAACGCTTTATTCTACGCTGCTTGCTGACGTAGCTGCTCGTTATCACGCGCTTGCAGGCAAAAAGACTTTTTTTCTAACAGGTACAGACGAGCACGGTCAAAAGATACAGGAGCGTGCAGAAGCTGCAGGCAAAACACCAAAGGCTTTTGTTGATGAAATTGTCCCAGCATTTAAATCGCTTTGGGACAGCTATAATATTGTTCCATCTCGCTTTATTAGAACAACTGATCAAGACCATGAATTTGGCGTTGTGCAGTGGATTGAAAAAGTTATGGCGCAGGGTGATATTTATAAATCATCATACACTGGCTGGTATTGTGTTCCGTGCGAAACGTTTGTAAATACTGGCTCTGAGCCGGTTACGGATGAAAAAGGAAACTTTGTTTGCCCTAGTTGTAAGCGCGGGCTTAAGCAGATAGAAGAAGAAAGTTATTTCTTTCGACTTAGTGCCTATCAAGATAAATTACTTGCATTCTATGAACAAAATCCTGATTTTATCGCGCCACGTGAGCGTCTTGCTGAGGTGGTTTCATTTGTTAAAGCAGGGCTTAAAGACCTGAGCATTTCGCGCAAGTCAGTAAGCTGGGGAATCCCGTTTCCTGGTGATTCAGAACATACAGTATATGTCTGGGCTGATGCGCTTAATAATTATGTAACTGGTATCGGATACGGGCAGCAGGATACAACAGCACAAGATTTATTTAAAACATTTTGGCCTGCAGATGCACATATGATGGCCAAAGATATTGTGCGTTTCCATGCGGTTTATTGGCCTGCGTTTCTCATGGCTGCAGAGCTTGAATTGCCTAAGAAATTAGTGGTACATGGGTACTTGCTGACCGGTGACACAAAGATGTCAAAATCTCTTGGTAATGCATTTGATCCATTTAAACTGCGTGATTTATACGGAGTTGATCAGGTTCGTTATTATTTAACGCGTCATATGGCTATCACTCACGACGGTAATTTTGATTTAGCAGACCTTGAAGAAAAAGTTGGTGCTGAGCTTGCTAATGCTTTTAGCAATTTGCTTAACAGAGCACTAACGCTTGCGCTCTCACATAATGCTGCAACACTACAACGCCCGCAAGAACTCGAGGCGCGCAGTGCGGCATTGCTTGAGCGAGGAAACGAAGCATATAAGCTTTATTGTGATGAAATGGATAAGTTTTATTTTCACACAGCTTATGCCGAAGTATTTAAGTTTGTTGGATTTGTTAACGCGTATTTTCATGAGCTTGAGCCGTGGAAGCTTGCAAAGACTAACCCTGCGCTTTTTGCTGAATCATTATGGACTGCATCACGAAGCCTTCATATGATTGGCATTATGCTTCAGCCTGTTATTCCGCATGCATCATCTCAGCTTCTTAGTGCGCTTGGTGCACCACTTGACCAAGCTACTGATTATGATGCACTTGTGCGTAGTAACCAGTTGCAAAATACCTATACGCTAACAAAAATAGATCCACTTTTTACAAGACCAGAAAAACATAGTCAGGCACTTATGGAACAAAAACAAGCAGCAGTAGAAAGCAATGCACCGGAAGCACCAGTCCTTACGATTGATGATGTGGTGAAGGTTCATCTTGTTGTTGGAAAAATTATTCACTGTGAGGCTGTTCCGAATTCAGATAAGCTTCTTAAGCTTGATATTGATGCAGGCGAATATGGCAAGCGACAAATTTTATCTGGTGTTGCAAAAGACATTAAGCCAGATGAGTTGATTGGTCGTAATGGGGTGTTTATCGCTAACTTACCACCACGCAAAATGGCTGGATTTGTATCAGAGGGCATGATGCTTTATGGTACTGACTCAGAAGGTAAGCTTAAGCTTTGTACTGTAGAGGGTGCGGCACCTGGAGCACGCGTTAAGTAGTCATGTTATTCAAAAGAATAAAGGGGTGTGCTAGCTAATAGCGCACCCCTTTATTCTTTTTCTGCAGTGTTATGATTCGTTTGAATTATCTGTTTGTTGTTGTGATTTTTTACGTAAAAATGTTGGCGTATCAAAATCATTCATATCAAATTGTGCTGCTTGAACTTCTTGTTCGTGCACGCGTACTGGTGCGTGCTGCTGTTCAGCTAACTCTAGTGGTGCTACTTCAACGATTTCTTCAACGTGTACAATTTTTTCAACTATAGGCTCAGGCATCATAACGCTTTGTGATGGGATAACCACCTCTTTGATTTTTATTGTTGAGGCTGTATCTGGAGCCGCCTGCGCAATGGCAACGTCACTCAGTCCTGTAGCAATAATTGTTACGCTAATTTCACTGTCCATGGTTGTATCAATTACTGACCCCATGATGATGTTTGCATCTGGGCTTACCATATCGTATACAAGTGATGCAGCTTCGTTAATTTCCATAAGCTCAAGATCAGAGTTACCTGTGATGTTTATCAGCACACCACGAGCACCATGGATGCTTGCGTTTTCAAGGAGTGGTGAGCTGATAGCTTTGAGCGCTGCTTGGCGAGCACGATCAGGACCAGATGCTTTGCCTGTTCCCATGATTGCGTAGCCAGTATCTTTCATAATGGTTCTAACGTCAGCAAAATCAACGTTGATATGTCCTGCTTTAGTAATGATATCTGAGATGCCTTTGATAGCATGTTTCAAAATATCATTTGAGAGTGCAAATGCATTAAGCATAGAAATCTTAGGATCTGCAAACTCAAGAAGCTTCTGATTTGGTACCGTGATCATCGTATCAACGGCGCTCTTTACAGCTTTGAGTGCTTCTTCTGCATGTTTTGCGCGGCGCTTACCCTCAAAGGTGAATGGTTTTGTAACTATCGCGACGGTTAGTACCCCAAGCTCTTTTGCGGCTTGAGCAATTACTGGTAATGCACCAGTCCCCGTTCCCCCACCCAACCCTGCTGTCAAAAAGAGGATATCTGTATCGATCAAAAGCTCTTTTATACTTTCTATATCCTCTTCAGCAGCTCTTCGTCCTACGTCAGGGTTTGATCCTGCCCCTAGACCTTTTGTTATCTTTTTTCCTAGTTGTATCTTATGGTGTGCTGGTGACGCATTTAGTGCTTGTGCGTCAGTATTTGCAACAATAAATTGTATGCCCGGCATATCTCCGCTTAAAACCATGCTGTTTACGGCATTACCACCTGCACCGCCAACGCCAATTACTTTTAGGTTAACCCCAACGGTACTTAGTATGTCTTCTTCTAGTGCAAGTTCGATCATGCGCTCTCCTTTCAAGCCGGATATGCCAGCCTGTCTTTATATCGTTGTATCAATTAAAAAAGATCATAGATCCATGATTTCATTCTTTTCAATACACGAGCAAAAACAGCTTCGTCCGGGGTGTGCACCTCACCGACATTTTTTTCTCCAGTTGAGTGGAGTAAAAGTCCGTAAGCTGTAGCATAAATTGGACTTTTTAGGGCATCAGGAATGAGGTATGGTTTTGTTGGATCTGGCGACATAGGGTATCCAACTCGAACAGGCATTCCTAGTTTTTCACTCGCAAGCTCTTTGACGCCATCAAGCAGCGACCCCCCACCGGTCAAAACAAGTCCGCAGGGCATAAGTCCTTTGAGTCTAAACTGATTGATTTCATCTAGAAAGAGTTCAAAAATTTCTTCTGCTCTAAAGTTTACGATCTCTGTAATTGTTGAGAGTTTAATAGTGCGCACACCTTCTTCGTACCCAAGATCAACATCAATAAATGAGTCTGCGTAGTGCATTCCATGAGACGTCAAAGCTGAAGCATAGAGCTTTTTAAGCTCTTCAGCTTTGTTGAAGGGGATGTTCAGCCCAACAGCGATATCGTTAGTAAAATGGTTGCCAGCAATAGCAATAACTTTTGAATGTCTTATACGCCCGTCTTTATAGAGAGCAAAGTCACATGTGCCGCCACCAATATCTAGAATTCCCACACCCATTTCTTGTTCTGCTGGTGTAAGAACAGCTGTAGCTGATGCAAGCTGCTCAAGTACTATGTCAGAAACACCCACGTCAGCAAGTTCACATGATCTGATGATGTTTTGTGCAGATGCTACCGCACCGGTGATAATATGCACGTGTGCTTCAAGTCTGACTCCGTACATGCCAAGTGAATCATAAATATAATCTTGGCCATCTACCTTAAAATATTGTGGCAGGACGTGCAGGATTTGCTGGTCTTGAGGAAGCGGAATAGCTTTTGCTGCATCGATTACACGATCAATATCGCTTTGCGTTACTTCTTTATTTTTAATCGCAACAACACCGGTCGAATTATATGATTGAATATGCCCGCCTGAAATTCCTACGCATGCGTCTTCGATTTCAACACCAGCCATTGTCTGGGCTTCTGCAACAGCTTTTTTAATTGATTCAACTGCTTGGGCAATGTTAACAATGACACCTTTTTTTAACCCTTGTGATGGGTGCTTGCCGATGCCTAAAATCTCTGTTTGGCCGTCGCTATTTACACGTGCGATAATAACCACGATTTTAGTTGTACCGATATCGATAGCAGCTGTTATCTGTTGTCCAAATTTCTTTGTCATGTTCCCTTCCCCCTCGTAGCAGGTTTGAAAAATCGTACGATAATCTGGTCGCTTACGCGAAGGTCAAACGCAAGGGGTGTATTTTTTGCTTCCAGATATTTTTTGGTAATAAGCCCTTTGTTGCATAAGTCTTGGAAGACGCAACTGAGAGCGTCAAGCTTCTTATGATTAAAAAAGTTTTTGTTATTAGTGATTATGTCGCATCGACAGAGAGCTTTTTTAGGTTTTAATACAATCTTATTACTTGAAAAGTAAGTAACGTCATAATCTTTTGTTAACTCGGGTTGCAGCCCGCTTAAAAGTTTAAACGCTACCTTGGGTAGCGCTTTGTTTTTTAAAATTTTTTCATCAATTGCTACATGCTCAAGCTTTTCAACATTAATTTGTGGAAAAAGATCTTGGGAAAATAGTTCGGGCAAATCCCCAAGGATATACTTGTTATTAACATAGTATCTTGGTTGAACCCCTGTAATTGTGGCAATAAGCGTACTTGGTGGAGCAAGATTTATTTTAAGTGACTTTACATAAGGGTGAGCGCTCTTAAGCTTTCGTTCAAATGCTTCAGCCTCTTGAACGCTCATGGCTTGTTTTGAAAACTGCTGTTTGATTTTATGTTCAATTACACGAGTTTGTTCTGGATTGTAAAATGAGTGGAAAGTGATATCAAACGATGTTGGTGTAAAAAGAGCAGCGTGTGTTTTTTTTGCAAGATTTTGAGTTGATGAAACAAGGATATATGCTGCTGGGATTCCGACTCCCAGAGCTATGATAGATAGTATGCTTTTGTAATAACGCTTTATATGCAGCATTATAATCACCAAGCCTTGTAATAACTGGTTTGATCTCTTGATTCAGCTTTATGCTAGAAAAAAACATTCTTCAAGCGCAATACATGATGAAGCATTTTTATTCTAGTCCTCATGCTTTGGGTAATTAGATATAACTTTCAAGCCTCTTTCATTAAGCCATCTGCTAATTAGTAATCTGTTGCTGGTCTGTTGCCCCTTTGTTATCATCAGGGTGTTTTGATCATAAGAAGGAGTTGATTGGCATGCTGCGCAAACGAATAGGTGATATTCTCATCGAGATGGGTCTGCTAACACAGCAGCAACTTGATGAATGTTTGGTTGAGCAAAAGACATCAGGCAAGCTTTTGGGTTCGCTTCTTTTAGAAAAAAACTTAGTAGCCAAACAAGATCTTGCTCGCGCGCTGGCAAAACAGGTGAATGTTAAATTTATTGATACAATCACCGAGCAAATGGCTGATCCTACACTTCTTGGTAAAGTTCCACTAAAATTTTTGCGTCAGCATGTTGTCATACCATTAATGTATGAAGGCATGCGTACTATCGCAACTTCAAATCCTCGAGACCTGCAGCCGCTTGATGACCTTGCTCTACTTATGCCAGGAGAAGTCGTTTATGCAGTTGCAACAGAAGAAGTAATTCTTGAGGCTATTAATCGTTACTATCCGCTTGAGACCAGCAAAGAGATGATGGATGATCTGAGCAGTAACGAAGGCAGTGATGAATTTGAGTTTGGCCCTGGTCAGCTTGAAGACAAAGATATCATGGAGATGGCTAACGATGCTCCAATCGTTAAGCTTGTTAATCATATTCTCCTGCAAGCTGCAAAAGAAGGTGCCTCAGATATTCATATTGAATCATTTGAAAAAGATTTACGCGTCCGCTTTAGAATCGACGGAAATATGTATTTGAGAGTGACGCCTCCTAAGCGCTATCAAAGCGCAATCGTCTCTCGTATAAAGATCATGGCAAATCTTAATATTGCTGAAAAACGTATTCCTCAGGACGGTCGTATTCAAGTAAAAATTGCAGATAAAGCATTTGATATACGTGTGTCAGTGCTCCCTGCAAACTATGGTGAGCGCGTTGTAATGCGTTTGCTTGATAAGTCAAAAGGTGTTGTTGAGCTTGAAAAGCTTGATCTTGTCGAGCGTGATTATAATTTGCTTACTAAGACTATTACGCGTCCAAACGGGATTATCCTTGTGAGCGGTCCTACCGGATCAGGTAAGACAACAACTTTATATTCAATATTAAATCGTCTTAATCAGCCTGACGTAACACTCATCACGGTTGAGGATCCGGTTGAATACACTATTCATGGTATTAACCAGGTGCAGGTGAATGAAAAAGCTGGGCTTACATTTGCTACAGCGCTACGTTCAATTTTGCGTCAGGATCCTGATGTTTGCCTTATCGGAGAAATTCGAGATGCAGAGACTGCACAAATTGCTACGCAGGCAGCGCTTACAGGTCACTTAGTGCTTAGCACTATTCACACCAATAGCGCTCCAGGAACAATTACTCGATTAATTGATATGGGCATAGAGCCATTTCTTATTGCATCATCTCTTGTATGCGTGATTTCTCAGCGATTGGTGCGCAGACTCTGCCAAAAATGCAAACAGCAGTATACGCCCGAGCCTGACATGCTTGCGCGTGTTGGAATAAAACCAGAAGACGCAAAAGGGATTACCTTTTACAAGCCTGTTGGTTGTGATGACTGCTTGAAGCTTGGGTACCGAGGCCGACTTGCTCTTTTTGAGATTATGGAAGTCTCTGACGAAATGGCAAAACTTATCGTCGCTCGTTCTGATGCAACTTTGGTTAAGAAAAAAGCACTTGAAATGGGCATGATACAGTTAAGTGATGATGGCGTGCGTCAGATTAAGGCAGGACGTACAACTATTGAGGAAGTGTTAACTGTTGCGTATGCAGATTAAGTAGGAAGTAAGGAGGGGGTATGTTTTGGTTGCGGCATTCACGGGTGCAGCGTTTTGTACTGCTTCTTACTTTTGAATCAACCCGTAGGTTTTTAATAATAGGCCTCTGGCTTAGTACTGTTATTTTTAGTGCATATGCTGCATTTATGTTGTTTCAGGTTCACAGTGCTAAGCGAGAGCATCGCCAGCTACTTGATCAGTTTATGATGTTTCAAGCTAAAATTGCCAAACAAGCCTCCTACGAAAAAACACTTTCTTCGCATAAGCCAGCAGCCGCGGCTCCTATTGATCGCACTATTATTAGGGCACTCTTGCTTAAGCATATTGGTGGATATGGTATCTCATGTCGCGCCGTTGCATCTAAGCGCCTGAAGAAAGCTTTGAAAAGAAGAATTATTGGTTTTACCTGTCGTGGAACGTTTTCTCAGTTATTGACCCTGCTTAAAGCACCACTCCCTGATGTGACCATGAGTGTCCACTCGCTAACTATTGCTAAGCGGCAGAATGATCAGGTAGCGTTTGAGATCATGTACAAGATCAACGCCCTCTGAAAGGCTCTTATGGATCTTACATTTATCGCGTTTCTTATGTTTTGTTGTTCCTGGTGCCTTCTTCCTATTTCATATGCAGTTGTGCCTGATCCATTTGCTCATCCTGCTGACAGGTTGCGCCCATCAGAGCTGCACCTTGTTGGCTTGATAGATGTTAATGGAACATCTAAAGCTATTATTGAGTGTGGGCATGGTCGGTTGTGTGTTGGGCAAGGTGACTGTATTGACGGCTGGACTGTTACATCTTTGTCAGGCAATACTGTTGTTTTGTCTAATGGTGGCAGCAATCAATCCCTTCGTATGGAAGAGTAATGATTCGAAAGTTGCTATTTTTACTTTTATCATACTCATGTAATGCGCAGGATGCTTCTGATTATGTTAAGCCTGCTCAGTATGACTTATCAAATATGCCTCCAAGAGACAGCAGCTTAATACTTAAAGATGCGCAGCAGCAGGATCGTAAAAAATTACACTCGATTAAGCGCTTGGTAGATAAAGCATTACAGCCTAAAAAAGAGCCCCGATTAAAAGAAATTAAACTCAAAAATCAGCAGCTGGTGCAACAGTCAATTCACCAAGATCTTATTACCATGATTGATGCTGTTTATGCTGACCCTGAGCTTGAATCAAAGAAAGTTACTTTAAGCATGAAGGCGTCGCAGGTGCAAGATCTTTTGCACGCGCTTGCGCAGGCAGCAGGGATTACTCTTGTTGTTGATGCTGATGTTACTGGTAATGTTAAACCAATCCACTTTGAAAAAGTCCCCCTCGCGGCAGCACTTAAAAGTATTGTTTCGTCTCATACGCCGCGGCTTGTACTCTTTAAAGAGCATGCGGTATGGCGTGTTATGACATTTAAAACAGCACAAGAATACTACGCAGGTAGAGCTGCCTATGTGCGTGGGCTTTTGTATCATGATCATGCAATCGTCATGGAGCATGCGGTTTGGAATGATGATTTTAAAAAGCGCGTTGAAAAAATTTGGCAGGGGATTGTTGGCCCACAGGAAAAAGATAAAACATACTTGGTTTTTGATGACCCCAACCACAAGGTTTTATTCAAGGCGCATAATGATCATGCTGCGCGCTTTGGAAAAGTTTTGCACGAGATGAATATTAAGCTCCCGCAAGTGCGACTTGATGCGCGCGTTGTCCTTGCAGATAAAAATTTTGAAGAGTCACTTGGGTTTAATTGGTCTGGTGTTTATAACAGGCGTGCAAGCGTTAAGCGGCTTGATTTTGCCGGCCTTGGCCCAGTACAAAAAGATACAGGTAACGGTGCAGACAAAGACACTCCATTCAAAAATATTGTTGGTTGGGCTTTGAATTTTATTCCCTCAACAGTAAAAAACACGATTAATATTCCGTTTGTTTTTGGAAACAAAGATTTTAATACCAAGCGCCTTAATATTGAGCTTGCTGCTGCTGAAGGGCGCTCAGAGATTAAAACAATTCTAAAGCCCTCATTGCTTGTTCACAATCAAGAGCAGGCTGAGATTTTAGTTGGCCAAGAGCTTCCACTTGAAACTCGTGTTGATGAGGCAATAGAAGGTAAGCTCACAAACCTTACGACAGTTAATTATAAAGACACAGGGATGCGGCTTAAGGTTAAACCATCAATAGCGCCTGATCGAGAAACAGTGTTTTTAGATATGTTTGTAGAAAATTCATCAATTACACAGTTGGATCAGGGTAATCAGGTTGGTACAAATAACTCAAAATTCAATTATACGATTCAAACAGCACGTACAAATAATAGGGTACTGCTTCGAAGTGGTGAAACAACCATGATTGGCGGGCTTATTACTAACGTTGATGAAGGCTCAGAGACAGGCGTGCCTGTTCTAAGCAAAATCCCAGTTCTTGGGAGGCTTTTTTCCTGGCAGGGTAAGAAAAAGACCGAGAAGCAGATGCTGATTTTTATTACGCCAACGCTGGTTGATGTATAGCTCTCTATTAGTGCCTGTGTACCTCAACCATCTTTGTTTTTCATAGGTAGTCTTGCGTAAGCGTAAATTCGTATTTTGTTTGAATTTATGCACTCTGATTTAAATTATTTTTTTATCATGCTATAAATCACATCCAGTTGGGGTTTTTACATATTTAATACTGGTTTTACTTCTATGCATGCGACTATTCACTCTGCGACGACACTAGGGATCACAGCACATCATGTTGATGTAGAGGTTGATATCTCTCTTGGGATGGTTAATCTTTTAATTGTTGGGCTTGCAGATAAAGCAATTAGGGAGAGTAAAGAGCGCATTCGTGCAGCATTTAAAAATTCTGGCATTAGGCTTCCTGATAAATTAATTACGGTTAACCTTGCACCAGCAACGCTTAAGAAAGAAGACGTTCTTTTTGATGTCCCAATCGCTGTTGCTATTATGCAGGCCGCACAGATGCTTGAGCTTGACCAGCAATTTATTAAAGAGACTATATTTCTTGGAGAGCTTTCACTTGATGGCATGATTAGACCTGTTAGGGGAGTGCTTTCAATTGTTCACAAAGCTCTTAAAGACGGCAAAAAAACCGTTATCGTTCCACTTGCAAACGCCGCAGAGGCTAGCTTAATTCAAGGCATTACTATTATTGGTGTTAGTAGCTTGCAGCAGCTTGTTGCGTTCCTACGACATGAAATAACAATAGCGCCTACACCTTGTCGATTCGCTGATTTTGAGCGCCAAATCATGCATTATGATATAGATTTTGCTCAGGTTAAAGGGCAGATTCTTGCAAAGAGAGCGCTTCAGATTGCAGCAGCAGGGCGTCATAATACATTATTTATCGGTTCGCCAGGGTCAGGTAAAACCATGCTTGCCAAGCGTCTGGCAACTATTTTGCCGCCGATGTCATTTGATGAAATTATTCAGACAACAAAGATCTATTCTGTTGCTGGTATGTTTGATGCAGAGTCACTTGTTATCCACCGTCCTTTCAGAAGTCCGCACCATACTATTTCACAAGCTGGGCTTGTTGGTGGTGGTAGCAATCCAAAGCCAGGAGAGATCAGCCTTGCGCATAATGGCGTGCTTTTTTTAGACGAGCTTCCGGAGTTTTCGCGCCATGTGCTTGAAGTTATGCGTGAGCCTCTTGAGAGTGGTCAAGTGCTTATTTCTCGAGCATCTCAAACAGTTGAATATCCTGCTCGATTTTTATTAATTGCTGCTATGAACCCATGTCCATGTGGGTATTATGGAGATCGAAAGAAGCGATGCGTATGTAGCGCTGTTCAGATTTCAAAGTATGTTTCCAAGCTTTCTGGGCCACTGCTTGATCGTATTGATCTGCATGTTCCTGTCTCTTCGCTTGATTATGACCAAATAAAAACAAGTGCAGTCCAGCAAAAAACATCTCAGCAGATGTATGATGAGGTTACGCGCGCGCTGTTAATACAAGAGCAACGTCTTGGTCCTGATATGCGTAATGCACAAATGAGTGTTGATCAGGTTGAGCGGTATTGCACGCTTTCGTCTGATGCTGAGCGTATTCTTAAGCTTGCATTTGAAAAAATCGGATTAAGTATGCGCGGGTACCATAAAATTCTTAAGGTTGCGCGTACGATTGCAGACCTTGCCCAGAGCGATATGATCGAACAAGTTCATATTCAAGAGGCGATTATGCTTCGTAGCTTAGACCAAAAACTTCAGCAGGTTGTATGATTTTGGGTGTTGGGACAGATCTTGTTCGTGTTGAGCGGTTTGTGCGAATTGCACAATATGAACGAATACAGCTTTTACGCATGTTTACGCCATATGAACTTGATTATGCAATACATGAGGGTGTTTTCAGTTCTGCAAAACTAGCATTACGATTTGCCGCTAAGGAAGCATTTTTTAAGGCGCTTTCAGCTGTATCATTACGCTCTAATAATCCTCAGCCAAAGCTTATGACCGTTCTTCGGAATGTTGGAGTTGAGCACCATAAAACCGGCCAACCATATTTAGCTGTTGAGTGGGGCGCGTTTGGGTACACGAGTGCGCCATTTGATGTTACCCTATCATTGTCTGATGATGGTGCGTATGCGCTTGCCTTTGTAATTATCCAGGAGAAAGCATGAGAAAAAAGCTTGGCACTGTAATGAGTGGCTCTATCGTTGAAGGCCTTGCTATGCGCCTTGATGCAGGTACTGATACTGAGCAAATTAAGACGGGTAAGTTTGTTTGTATTGATGGTGCATCATATCGCTATTTTTCACTTATTACAGATTTAGAGCTTCATGTTACGCACCCTGATATTTTAAACTTTCCCCCTCGTGATCATGAGCGTCATCTTGCCCGAGTTGTTGCTCGCCATGATATGTATGCACAAGCACAACTGCGCCCAATGCTTATGATTGATGGGCATGGCCATAAAATGCCTGTAAAGACGATTCCTAATCATTTTGCACCCGTTTTTGAAGCAACAGCAGCAGATGTCGCATCTATTTTTGGTGACGAAGAACAGAGCGAAAAATTCTTCAATATCGGAATGCCGCTTGATATGAATACCCCTGTTTGCCTTGATCTTGAGCGCTTTGTAGAGCGTAGCAATGGTATTTTTGGTAAAACAGGAACAGGGAAAACTTTTATTACACGGCTTATTCTTGCTGGGATTGTTCGTTCTCAGCGCTCTGTAAATCTTGTATTTGATATGCACAGTGAATACGGTTTTCAGGCACGCAAAGAAGGACAAGGACTTTCATTTGTTAAGGGTCTTAAAACGCTCTTTCCTAGCAAGGTTGCTGTATTTTCTCTTGACCCTGAGTCCACTAGGCGCCGCGGTGCAAGCCCTGATGTTGAGGTTGTCCTTGGCCTGCGAGATATTCGTGTAGATGATGTTATGCCTCTTCAGGATGAACTTAATCTTCATCCAACCGCACTTGAGGCTGCGTCACTACTGGCAAATCGTTATAAAGATCAATGGCTTGAGGTTCTTCTTTCAAGTGAAGCGTCGCTTAAAGAGCTTGCGTCAGAGGTTGGCGCGCACGCTGAATCTTTGGGAGCTCTATTTAGAAAGCTTAAGCGAATAGAAAAGTTTCCGTTCATAGTTGATGGCAAAGTTTCTGTTATTGATAGAATTATTGAATACCTTGATCGTGGGATTCATGTTGTTCTTGAGTTTGGTAATCAAACCTCAATGCTTTGTTATCTGCTTGTCTCTAATATGATTTCCCGACGTATTCATGAGGCGTACGTTGCAAAAACAGAGAAATATCTTGCTTCACAAAATAGTGCAGATCAGCCAAGGCACTTGGTTATCACTATTGAAGAAGCACATAAATTTCTTAATCCAGCGGCAGCGCGGCAAACTATTTTTGGTATTATCGCCCGTGAAATGCGTAAATATTACGTTTCGTTACTTGTTGTTGATCAGCGCCCATCGGGGATTGATGAAGAAATTATCTCACAGCTTGGCACTAAAATTGTTGCCCAATTAAATGATGAAAAAGACATACAAGCTATTTTAATGGGTGTTTCTGGTTCATCTGCTCTGCGCTCTATTCTTGCTACGTTAGATTCAAAAAAACAGGCTCTTTTACTTGGTCATGCACTGCCAATGCCTGTTGTTGTGCGTACGCGTGATTACGATGAGTCTTTTTATGCTGCCGTTGCTGATGTGCCACAATCAAAAGCAACAGCCCAAAAAATCATAGACGAGATCTTTTAATGACACGCCAAGTGTTTTTCTAGTTTGATAAAAGCCCTCTCTGGTAAGATCTTTCTAAGGGGCAAAACCAGGGGGGACATATGGTTTTCAAAAATATACTAATACTGTTACTTGTTAGTAGTACTTTTCAAGAGGCTTATTCAGCAGCGCGAAGGCGCAGAGCCGGTTCTCCGGGGCCAGCGACTACGCGCGGTTACACTCTTCCATCTGCAGCTGAAGCTTTACCTACTGTGGAGGTTCCTGCAGGGGCTGCAAGCACTGGAGAAGGGTTGTCAGCGCCATCTGCTGCAGAGGGATACACTCCTCCCGCAAGGGCAAGAGCTGCATCTATACCGACAGTTGTAGTTCCGGCTGAAGAGGCGCAGCGCTTGATTGCTGCACGCACCGAAGAAGCGCGCCGTGTTGAAGCAGAACTACGAGAGCAAAGAGTAAGAGCAGGACTTTCTATAGAGAGCCCAGAAGATGCGGCTCTTTTAGTCAGGAACCCGCTTCCAGAGTTTTATACCAACGCATCTGATTTTTTCTTTATTTTGGGTAATAAATTTTTGCGTGATTACTGTGAAGCAACATGCGCCGAATTCTATTCGCCTATCAAGTACGAAGGTCCAGATATTCTACGGTTTCTAGATGTTTTTTTTCATACTAGGCCAGAAGAATACGTGAGACGCTGTTACTATTTTTGCCTTTTTAATAAGTTGCCAGCACTAGCATTTTATACGTACATGCGGCTTAAAAAATTTATTCGGCCAGATGGCTTTTTAGAGGATCAATATCGTATAGCTCTTAATTTGCTGCAGAGCCCAACGCCAGATGTTCTTGTCGTTCCTGCAGCAACTCGAGTTCCTGGAATGCCAGTCAGGCTCGTTCCTGTTGCAGGTGCAACTGCGCCTGATCTTAGTACGCGTAGTATTTTGCAGCTTGCGCTAGATCAAGATAAAGGTTTTTTAGTGCAGGAGATCTTGCATGAAAGCTTTATGTTTTACTGTTCGATTAAAGCAGCGTCTCCCGTGTATCGAAATAAATTTTTACTCTGTTTGAATGAGATTGGTGGTTACTTATCACCGCTTCACTATGCATCTTTATTTGCATCATCAGATACCACGCTTAAAATTTTAGAATTTTATAAAGCGCATAAAGGAAATGATGAATTTATAGCTGCCTTATTGAATAAAATAGGTGGTGATCCTTATAACCCGGTTAGCACGCCTGCTGCTTCATCAAGAGGATTGTATGCACCATCTTTACCAGTAGCGCATCCTGAGGGAAGTATTTTTGCATGTGGGAATCTAAGAAAATATATCTCATACCATCATGAGTTATTTGTTTGTGCTGCGATTATTCTATGCTGTCGAGGTGGTGCTGCAGGTGTTGTAAACAGATCTTGTCTTGATTTAGCCTCAGAGCGCGCGACAGAGTCTCTTTTTGTTACGTTGTATAAACAAGTAATTGAGTTTGTTCATAATTATTATTTGGCTGTACATCAGCCAAATCCAGCAGGCGTGTTGTTTGCTAGATATCAAAAGAGCATGCGGGATTTTGATGCCAGAATGTTTGAAATTTTGTGTTCTCGCTTGGGTGTTTATCCGTATGTAAACAGAATGGGGATGCCGCCATTTGTGCGTACATCAATAGCTCAGGGCAACATTTATTTTGCAAAAGCAATCGCTCAACTGACTTCAGACGAGATTAAAACTTGTCTTTTTAGAGATATGAGAGGCGCTTATTCGTCATACCCATCTCATATAATGGTTCCTGGCTTGGCGGAATTTTTCGAAACTATGAATTCACGTCCTCGTCCTGTGCCAGTTGATCCTGGAGTTTGTGCTCGTATTACAGGTTGGCTTGCAAGCTTTCTTCCTGGTGCGGCTCGTTAGTAATAAATGGGGGCTTCAGCCCCCATTTAATCTTTATATACAGATTATATACAGACATTTTTCTAATAGTTGCATCGTTCATGAGTATCCCATACAATATGGGTCGCTTTTTTAAAATATTACATAGTTGCTAACAGGGATATTCGTACTATGATGCCTCTCATTCGTTTTTTTATACTCATAACTATGACAACGAGTATTTTTGCTGGTAAACATAAGAAAAAGCATCCTAAAAAAGAGTTGCCAAAATCATCATCATCAGCAGGAGCAGCTGCTGCTCCTGTAGTTGATACGTCTGCGGTTACTCTGCCAATGCTTCCTAGCGTTGCTGAGATTATTCATATGATGAGCAGAACATCGCTAGAAGCTCGTGCTGAGCATGTCAAAACCAGGGCTAATGATGGTCTTTATCCTGATGAAGAACTTGAAATCAGAATTGCCGCTGAAAAGGGTGATGTAGCAAAGCTGACTTCCTATTTAAAAGAGAACAGTGGTAAAGGAATAGATTTTGATGCTCCAGCAACTCACGAGCGCTCTCTTGGATTTACTGCCTTGATGTATGCAGCTTCAAAGGGAAAGACCGCTGCTGTTACATTTCTTCTTAAGCAAAAATCGGTTAATTTTCAGTCGCTTGATGAGCTAGGTCGTAATGCTTTTATGATTGCATGTGCACAAGGTCGTTTAGATGCAGCAAAATTGATTTATGATCATGCTAAAGCAGTATTAGGCGATGGAATTGCCGATTTTATCAATCAATGCAATTTTGCTGGCTGGACTGCATTCATGTTGGCAGCCTCCAACGATCATCTAACAGTTGTTGATTGGCTTTTTCATCAGGGTGCAAATATAGATATCCGATCAACTGCCTCTGATGACCAAAAGCGTAATGCGTTTTTAATTGCAGCAGAATATGGTTGTTTAGCAACAGTTGCATTCTTATGTGATAAGAGGCCTGATTTGCTTGAGTGTGAAGACTCAAGGGGTATGACTGCATTAATGCTTGCAGCAGAGGGTAATTATTATAAGCTCGTTAAGCTTTTAATGGGGCGTGGTGCTGATTCGCGTAGGATGTCAAATGAAGGTCATGATGCTTATGAGTATGCAACTGATGAAGATATTCGTGATTTAATTGCTGAAATCGAAGAAGAGGCAGCCTCAACGTCTGATGATGCCGCTGCTGCAGAAAGTTCTCCTGCATCAACGGGAGGAGCTGCATCAGCCAAAAATGATTTTGAAGAAGTTGATTAGTTAAAAGGGGGCTGTTAAAGCCCCCTTATTTTATTTATGCAAAAAGCTCTTGTACAAAAAGCGGCCACTTGCTGCTGAGTGCAAAATCTGTTTTAGCGTATGAGTAGTCAAGCTTACCGCATGGGAAATAGATTGACATTCCTCGTGCACGATTAAGTTGCTGGCCTGCAGCGCTTGCAATAATACTACGATCAAGTGCTGTTTTTACTGCGTCAATTGAGCGTATGAGCGAGTCTGTTGAAGCGTGTGTTTTGTACTTATTGCTTTCTGAGGTAATAAGCGTCTGAAGTTCATTACAATATGAATGCAGATCAACATAACTTGCAGAACTAAACTGAACACAGCTTCGACGTGCGCGACGAGCAAGGTCCGAAAAGAGTCCTTTATCAAGAGCCGTACACTTTCTATAAGCGTCAACAACACTATCAAGTGCGACGCGTACTTGCTCAACAGCGCCTAAGTTAATCGCTGATTGCGTGTAAAAATGAATTTTATTTTTATAAAAGTTTTCATATATACGAACAATTCCCTGGCCAATTTGGTGAGCGCTGATTCCCTTGGTTGACATTAAAGATGTTACTGCATGATAGTCCCATCCATGAGCGAGCTCTACCTCTTGTGACCCAACAAAAATTTCAGCGCAGTCTCGTGTTTGATAGGCGATCTCAAGCATTGCCATGAGACAAGCATCCATCCCGAGAAGGTCGATTTTTTTGTTTTTAAGCACATTAGTTTTGATCTTTGTAAGGGCTTCTTTAAGCGCTTGGTTATCCATGTAGGTTCGTGAATGCTCATTAAAGAGAATTCCTCGCGTTGATGTCTCAACTAGATCAAACAAATTACGTGTATCATGTGGTTGGGTGGTGATACCGTCAAGGTGAATACGTGGTGATTCTGCCAAAATAGCTGGATCAATACTAATTTTTTGTCCGTTGCCAGGCATCCATGGGTGTGTTTTGCTCCACGCTGGATCAATAACCCCAATTCCATGGTTCCATAGAACGAGTGAATATTTTTGTGAAGGGTATTTGCGTACTGCCCACGCCATTGAATTAACAAGGTCTTCGGCTTTTGTTCCGTCTGAATGCTCTTTTAAACATTCATCAAGCACCATTTTCCCTTTGTCTATGCGATAGCGCCATATGCCCGTTTGGTTTGGTGCATGCCATTGAACAAGCGTTGTTAGGTTACTATTTGAACCAACGATTGCCATATCGCTGAAATTTTTCATTGCATAGCTGCTAAGATTATTATTTGCTTGGACAAACACTAACATTGTCCACTCTGCAGCATTAATATTGCTTATTGATGCAATAATACCAAGAGCTAATACGCTTATTGTTCGCAGTACAAAGCTGTCCTGACGAATAAAATTCATGACGACTCCCCCCTCTAGAAAATAAAGCCCGGGATTGCCCGGTGTCATGTTTATCCTACGTTTATTTATTTCAAAGAATCAATGATGTCATTAAAAAAGTCTGATTAATTTTCGATTTGATATTGATATGAATTCGCGGGTTGGCGGATGCTTCTCTGGCAGCCTCATTAATTTTAATCAATAATTATTTACAATCTGAAAATAAAAGCATTATTATCAAAGTATAAGTTTATGAATACCACCAACAGGTAGCGACAAACTGTTTTTAGGGAGATGTAATGATGAGGTTTTCGTTTAGGGTTCGATGCGTGCTGGTAGCCGGTGGCATGGCCTTACTGCTTGCAGTTGCTTATGTGCAGGCAGGGACTTCTCGCCTAACTGCTGCCACACCGGTAGAGGCTGATCCTTTTTCCAGGCCACCAAGAGCAGAAGTTTTTAGACGTCTCCATGAGGGTGGTGCAGCTTCTTCTGCAAGGCTGAGTCCTGTTTCAGGGGATGGTTCTGGTGGATCATCAAGAAGGGGTGTTGGCCCTGTTCTGAATAAAAGTTATAAACCAGCTGGCGCGCCAACTGGCAGCCTCCCTTCGCTTGCGGTAACACCGCGATCAGGCTCATCTTTATATGATCGCACTCCTGCACGAGGAGGACTTGATGATGGGAGCCTTTCTACCGAGTCTGTAATGAGCACAAGAGCTTTAAGCGGTTCAGAAAGCCCTTTATCAACGGTTGATGACGATACTCCTGCGCCTGCTGTTGTTTTGCCCCGCTTGCCTTTATCAAAAGCGCCACATGCCGCACCAAAAGAAGTTTATGTAAAGCCAGCTGTTGTTGATACGACTGATAGATTGCCTTATCCTGCTGCTACAGGACGATCAACTGATACCATGAGCTCTTTGAGCCCGGTTGAAAAAATAGTGATGACTTCTCGTTCTTTAGCGGAGAGAGGCTTAACGAGTCGCGCTGTAGTTGGGGTTATTAATCCCTATAAAGTATTTGATGGTTTGCGATTACCACAACGTGTTCCAGCTGATGAGGGGCCCTCTGTTGAACGAATGTCTCATATGACATTTGATAATAGAACAGGTAAAAATCTTGTTATTAAAATTGAGATGTCAACGTCGGTGAATCATGAAGACTGGCCTGTGGGTGCGCTTACGCATGCAGGATTACCTCGCTCTTTAGTTTATTATTATTACCTTGCATATGATAATGCTGTCATGATCAAAGTTCCCAATATTTATAATGTTCGACTCACTGTTGCAAGTGTTCCTGTTCAGCAAAGGCGCCCGCGACTAGCAGCTGTTGGGCTACCAGAGGATGAGGCTTTTGCTCCAGACGATTTAGCTGTGCTTAGAGCAGGCATGCCGACCTTTGTGATGCGGTTTGTTGATGCTTGGTTTAACTCAAAAGTAGTTAAAGAAGAAATTGGCGGCTGGGTTGTGATGGATGATATAAGGGATGCTGCGGCAAAGCCAAGGGTAGAGACATATATGCCATTTCATATGGCAGACCTGCTCATAGAGTCAATTAATTCGCTTATAACAACGCATCAGGTTCGATCTGCTGATGAAGAAGAGATCCCTTACTATGGGATGTTTGTTTTTCGCGGGAGTGATGTAACCTCGTCTGCCGCGCACCATCTAAAATATTTTACGCGCAATAAAAAAAGCATTCAGCTGAGTGATACACCTTATCCAGGGGACCATGATCCTGCTTTTAAGTCTGTCATTGATCCACTAGGAACTGGTCGCGCAGAAGGTCCTTCAGGTATGTTTCCACGATTAGGTAGATAGTAAGACCATAATACACGAGTTTTTAGGGGCTGCCGGTTCGGCGGCCCCTTCTTAATTTTGCCCACTGTGCTAGACTAAGCGGCCTAAAATTAGTCGTAAAGGAGCACACATGGCCTATAATTTTAAAGCAGTCGAAGAAAAGTGGCGTGCCAGCTGGGCCCGCAATCCATACTTCGCTACAAAAAACAATCGTAGTGGTAAGAAGTATTACTGCCTTGATATGTTTCCGTATCCTTCCGGATCAGGCCTTCATGTTGGCCACTGGAAGGGGTATGTGCTATCAGATGTCTATGCACGTATGAAGCTGCTTCAAGGATATAATGTGCTCCACCCAATGGGCTGGGATGCGTTTGGATTACCTGCTGAAAACGATGCTATTAAAAAAGGTATTCATCCTGCAGTTGGTACAGCAAGCAATATCGCTACATTTAAGCGTCAGCTTGCGACAATTGGTGCAATCTACGATTGGACTAAAGAGGTTAATACGACTGATCCTGGGTACTATAAGTGGACTCAGTGGATATTTTTGCAAATGTATAAAGCTGGTCTTGCATACGAAGCAGAAATGCCTATTAACTGGTGCACAAAGTGCCTGACTGGCCTTGCAAATGAAGAAGTAGTAAATGGTGGGTGCGAGCGCTGTGGTTCAGCTGTTGAACAAAAAAATATTCGTCAGTGGGTGCTTCGCATTACAAATTATGCAGAAAAGCTTCTTGAAGGACTTGATCGTCTTGAGTGGCCAGAAAAAGTAAAAATGATGCAGCGCAACTGGATTGGTAAGAGCCAAGGCCTTGTTTTCACAGCTCCAGTAAAAGATACCGATCTTACTATCCAAACCTACAGCGCGCACTTTGAGGCATTTGCAGCAGATTCATTTGTTGTCATCGCTCCAGAACACCCATTTCTACCGACCTTGCTCGAGGGTGTGCCTAATAAAAAAGAAATTTTAGCGTATGCAGCAAAAATGGTGCAAGATCGTAAAGTTGATAAAGATCCAGCTCCAGATGGTATTTTTACTGGTCGATATATAGTTGATCCAGTTGGTAATGGTGATCTTCCTATTTGGGTTGCAAATTTTGCCCTGGCGCATTACGGCACAGGTATTGTCAAATGTTCTGCTCATGACGAGCGTGACTTTGCTTTTGCTAAAAAGTTTGGGATTAAACTTAAAACCGTTCTTTATCCAGCTGACCCTGCGGAAGCAGAAAAAGTACGCAATCTTGAATATTGCTACACAGACATGAAAAACGGAATTCTCCAGGCGCCTGCAGTATTTGCAGGAAAACGAGCTGGGGATTGCCGTGACGAGATTGTTGCGTATTGCCAGAGAGAAGGTCTTGCTGAGCCAAAAACTGCTTACAAGCTTCGCGATTGGGTATTTTCTCGTCAGCGCTACTGGGGTGAGCCTATTCCTCTTATTCATTGCCAAAAGTGTGGAATTGTTCCTGTTCCAGAAAGCAAGCTTCCGGTGCTTCTGCCTGAGGTTGATCGCTATGAGCCAACAGGAACAGGTGAATCACCGCTTGCTGGTGTTGAGTCATGGGTGAATGTGGCATGTTATGAGTGCGGGGGCGCCGCTCGTCGTGAAACAAACACTATGCCACAATGGGCTGGTTCATGTTGGTATTTCTTACGCTACCCAAATCCAGCGCTAGAGAGTCAGGCATTTACGCAAGATGATATGAAATACTGGACACCAGTAGACCTTTATGTTGGTGGAATTGAACATGCAATCCTTCATCTGCTGTATGCGCGTTTTTATGTTAAAGTGCTTTATGATCTAGGGCATTTGCCATTTGATGAGCCATTCATGCATTTATTCAATCAGGGTATGGTTTGCATGAAGTCGCCTACATCAGGACGCGTTGAAAAAATGTCAAAATCTAAGGGTAACGTTGTAAACCCTGATGATATTGTTCAAGAGCTCGGCTCAGATACATTACGTATGTACATGCTTTTTATGGGCCCACCTGAACTTGATACCGAGTGGCAAAGTGATTCGATTAAAGGTGTACGCAGCTTCTTAAATCGTGTACATGATTTCTTCAGCAAACAGGGAAATATTTTGCCGCATGGGCAAACTGCAGACGAAAAGAGTCAGCGCAGATTCCATAAATTCCTCAAGGCTTACACACAGCGACTTGCAGACTTCAAAGTCAATACAGCTGTTTCAGCAATTATGGAATATTTGAATGATCTTGAGGGCGATAAACTTGTGCTTGATCGACTGATGGCACAACAGTTTTTGACTGCCCTTTCTGTTATGGTCCCGCATGTAACCTCTGAGCTATTAGAGCAACTACTCGGCGTCCAGCTTGAGGATATGAAGTGGCCTGAGTATGATGAATCGCTAGCCGCTGAAAACAGTGTGACAGTTGTTATTCAGGTGAATGGTAAGCTACGCGGTAGCATGGAGCTTGCAAAAGGGCTTGATCAAGCCGCAGTCGAACCGCAAGCGCGTGCAATTATACACAACTGGCTCGACGGAAAAAACGTTGTAAAAGTTGTCTACGTGAAAGATAAACTGATCAGTTTTGTTGTTAAAGACTAACAAGTACTTGAAAGCGAAGTGTTTTGTTTTTTCAGAGCACTTCGCTTTATCAAAAAATAATGTTTCAAACTTAACCTTCTTTTAACTGAGATGAATATGAAGATTCTACTAACTCTCCTGATTATGATTCATTCTGTACTTAATGCTGAGATGATTTTAAATGTTTTGGCTGCTGGTGCTGCAGTGCCTGCTGTTTCTTACTACACACCTGGTGCACCTGATGCTTATCGATTGAATCTGATGGGCGATGCGAGCATTCCTCTTGCTGGAGATGAAGGGTATGAGCATGACCATGTGTTTTTGAAATTTGCAGATCAGTGGGTCAGACTATCTCTTGTAAATTTAGAAGGTGGTGAGTATTACCTGCATCCTCTTCTTGATGCGGTAAATCAAAATTGTATGATGCGTCGTTTGCAGGGTATGAATCAAGAGGGTATGCCAGAATACCAAGAATTAATTTTGCCAGTTGTCCTCTGTGATGCACCTTTTGGCGGGGCTGAGTAATGAAATTACTCGTGACATTGATTGTTTTGCTTGCGCCATCGATTCTTGGTGCGAACGTCACAATTAAGGGTGTGCTTATTCCTGGTGGGCATGCGTTGTACCTTCCTGGACATGGTGGTGAGCTTGATATTTTTACTGGGGTTGAGCGTGAATTCGTGCGCGCTCCTCACTGGGTTGTTTATTTCGGTATTCATCGTTGCACAATAAATTTAGGCGAGCTCCCTGATGGAGGGCGCTATGGTCTTATGCCTTTTCTAAAGCAGGGTGCAAATCCTGGCACATTATTTGCAACATTTGCCCAGGAGCTTGCAGGTGGTGATATTGGTTACCATGAAATTAAAGCAGTACCAGTTATTCCTGGATGATTAATTCAAGTCAAAGTGTTTACTTATTTATGAGCCTTAGTTCTATCTTCACAAATATAGTGAAAGGGGTAGAGCTATGATTTTTCTATTGTTGGTTAGCTTTTTGATTCAAGCGAATTTTCTGTTTCCTGCTGATGGTGCTTCTGCAAAACCTACAATTCAAGTCCCTTCAGACTTGAAAGTCATTTACAACACAGACTATGTTTTTGCGTATAAAAAAGCAGGAGGAGTTTTTTGGTACGCCCAGTTGAGCTCTCCAACCCCTTCACGGCCAGTCAATCCATTTAGCAGAGCAGCTGTACGATCTCCTGAGTCTGTATTGACTTCTCCTCGTTTGCACGTTGATTTGCTGGGAACAATGGTTGATGGTGCACGGGGTTTTGTTGTTATAGATAGTAATACTATAAAATCAAAGCCATATTTTTCAGGGGCATCTGAGGTTATTATCACAGTTCTGAATGGTAAAGGAACAACTCAGCATCACCTTCCGGCTTCAGCGCTTAAATTTGCGCCGACTATTTATTTTGTTGGGGCTGAAACAATAGATGAAGGCAGTGTTACTGATCTTACTGGTTTTGATTATTGTGAATGTAGATTTGAAGATGTACCCCGACCAGATGATGCATCAGTTGATTCTTTTGAGTCCCCTGATGGCAGTATGATTAGAGCCTGTTTTTTCGCTTCATCTGAAAGCGTAGCCGGAGCCGCTCCTAGTGCTAAAGCTGGGGCACGATGTTTTGAAGATGATGAATGAAGACATATTTTTTATTTGCACTATTCTTTTTGAGCTTTCGCCAATCGCTTGTTGCTTTTAGCATCAAGCCACCTAAGCAGCGTGGTGTTTGTATCATTAGCAAAATTGATGATAGATCAATGCCCTTAAGGTTTTCTTACGATGAGGATCATAAATGTGCAGGGTGCTTGGTTGGCGTAGTTCTTGAATCATATGTTTATTGGGTTAAGTGTTCGTACTTTTTGCCGGGTGAGTATGAATTTATTGGGAGAGAAATCTATCATGAGCTTGTAGCTGAAGATGCATACAAGCTTGATTTTTTTCATATGGAGACAGGCAAGGTAATGAGGTTAGATGCAAAAAAAGATGAATCTTTGGTTATTTTAACGTGAAGAATACTATGACTACTATTTTGCTCGCGCTCATAACAATGTGTTTTTTTTCTCAAGAATGTGATGGCGCTGCGTTAGCGCAAAGACAGCGTCGTCCAGGTATTTTTTGTCGAGAAGCAATGCCTGAATGTATAATGATTACAAATAAACTGACGTGTGATTTACGATTTCTCTCTAATTCAGGTCATATATCAGTTGATCGATTACGACCAAGTCTTTTATCCTCAAGTGCTGAAGGTAGGCCAGCGTCTTTAAGTACTGCAACGCTCGCACCAGAGATGTATGAGGATGACTCCACATCGGAATATTCTGTTGCTGAGCCAGCAAGTGAATTGTATGATTTAGTTAGTTGTTGTGCATCATGCATTACCCTTGCAGCGGGTGAGTCTCTCTTTATCACCCCAGCTAGTTGGGAGAAGTTTGTTGCTATAGCAGTAGCTTATGCCGGACGATATTACTTACTTGCAGACCTGTCAGAAGACGATAAAAAATCAGTGCTTCCACGATTCTCGTATGATCTTTCGATCGATAAAGATGGGAAGAATGTTTTGTTGTCATCATCTGATCATACTCTTCAGATTCCTTTTCATAAGGCCTCTGAATCTGTTTCACTAGGTGGTGGTCGTGTTGTTTTTGGCGGATCAGTAATAAAGCCGCCAGTGGTTTCTGATCGAGGTGGGGTAAAAGGAGAATAATGAAACTGTTTCTTGATTCATCTAATCTGCAAGAAATCTCAAAATTACTGCCCAGTGGAATTATTGATGGCGTTACAACAAATCCATCATTACTTGCAGCAGCTACACAAAATCCTATGGAAGCTTTGCGAGAAATATGTGAAATCGTTGATGGTCCGGTAAGTATTGAAGTTACCCAACTTGAACCAACACTGATGCTCGAGCAGGCGCGTAAGATTGCAGCATTTTCACCGAATGTTGTTGTCAAAATTCCTTTTGGAGAGGTTTATTTGCCTGTTATCAAGGCACTTGTAAAACAAGGGATCATGGTAAACGTAACACTTGTTTTCTCTGCGGTTCAGGCTTTAGCTGTTTTCAAATTAGGGGCGCACTATGTATCGCCTTTTCTTGGGCGCCTTGATGCAGCTGGAGAGCAAGGGCTTGAAGTTTTAAGTGAAATTATAGATGCAAAAAATACATATGATTTTACAACGCAAGTTATTGCATCATCGATTCGAACTAAAGAGCACGTTTATGCAGCTCTTTCGTTAGGGTGCGATATTGTTACATTACAACCATCACTCCTTCAGCAGCTTCTTCAGCATAAACTTACTGATGCTGGCATAAAAAAATTTAGTGATGATTGGGGTAAGGTTACTGGTGAGTTTTTCTAGTATTTGAAAAAAGCCTTCTTATCGGTTTATTGTAATGATTGGCTCACAGCGGGCCACAATATAAACGCGAGTAAGGAGTGTTGTATGAAGAAGACGTGGGCACTGAGCGCCATTTTTATGCTCAGTGGGCTTTATGCTGTTGGTGAAGAGCGTATAGTACAAGATCTTCAGTCAAAAATTACGACACATCTTATGGAAATTAAACGAACTCATCCTGAGTCTCAGCGTACGGTTTATACTGTTCTTGATTTAACAAGTAAGCTTGCACAAACAGCAAAAACGGCGACAGCAGAGTGTGAGGATTTGCGTAAAAGCTGCAAGCAAAAAAACCAAGAAATTGAATCACTTAAGCTTGCATCTCGCGAATCTTTTAAAAAAGAACTTGATGGTGCGCGCCAATCACTTGAAACGGTAAAGGCTGAGCTTGTAAAGCAACTTGAATCAGAAAAAAGTAAATGTGCTCAGCTCGAAAAAGAAAAATCATCTCTTGAGCAAAAGCTCAAAGGCTCAGTTGATACAACAACAGTGGCAAAAAAAGATGTGACTGATGACTTTGTAGAAGAGCTTAAGCTTGCAGAAGTCTAAGTTATTTGAATTTATAATTTCAGTCGTAGCTCTATTTCAGAGCCAATTTCACCTTGTTGTTGTCCAACAAAACGTAGATTGATATCGTCTGTGAGCATGTATTCTAATTGCGCTGAAAGATTTTCTTGTAGATCAAGACCCTTATCAATTTTTGCTCGTAATTGATCTGTGAGATTGAGTGAGAAAGATCCCTTTAAAATACTCTTATTTGGATCAGCGGTTAGATTTGGTGTGATCTGAACGTATTTAAATGTTTTAGTTATGGTATCCATAACCATGCCAGCTGTTGTTTCTTTTTCTGTTGCAAACAAGATAGAATCAAGATTTTGAAGCAGCATAGCCGGCAAATCAGCTTGTAATGTTGCGTTTTCTGATCCTGTAAAGAGCAGACCAATAATCTGTTCTTCTGTTAGTTCTGGATTTGACTCAAGTGTTATGGTTGGCTTTTTGACTGATCCGCTTGCCTGCATAGTTACTTGGTATTTACCAATTCTATTTTTTGCGACAAGGTCGAGCATCGGGTCATTCATATTATGAGCAATAAATTGAATTTTTCCTGACTCAATCATGAGCTTGTGATTGAGTACTTTGATCCAGCCATTATTCAGATGAATATTTCCTGCTATTTCAGGAAGCGCAAATATATCGTTGCATGATGTACTTTTAACATGAATATCAACCCCTACATGGGCGTCAAGGTTAGAGGTTTTTGTTTTAATAGGGCGCTCAGTCATAAAGTGAATATCTGTGGTGATCGGAAAAGGAACAAGCGGCATTGAAAGGCTTGTGCTTACTTGTTGTTGATGCTCGAAGAACGCTCTTTTAAGTAAAGCATTTTTGATGACTATATTTCCTGAAAGCAGTGGTGCCTCATGTGGTTTTTTGCTAATTGTGACATTTCCATAAATCATTGCGTACAGATCTCTTTTCCAATTAATAAAAAGATCATTCATGCAGATTGGTGCATGAATTGAGTCAAGTTGCCCAAATTCATTAAAAGTGCCATATGCATTTGAACAAACAATAGAACCTTTGCTCAGTTTTATTTCTGCGTTATGAATTGTGATTGTTTTGTCTTGGGCATTAAGGTTAAATGTGCAGGCTGCACCTTGGACAAGGTTATGTACTTCAGGAATATAGAATCGTCCTTGGCGCAGTGTAATGGCCCCATCTATAGCTGTTAAATTTGTTTGATCAAGCGAGATATCAAACATGCAATTTTTACCCATGATACTGTGCTGCAGATTGTGGCCTAAAATATTTTTAATAATATTCCAGTGCGCAGAGCCTTCAATTTTATAAGGATTTTTTGATGATGACGTAAGATTAATAATCGTGCGGTCACCAATTTTATAATGACAGTCTTTTACGTGTGGCTGCGGTGTTAAGCCAATAGAAAGGTGATAGTCGCCTTTCTTTGTAAACCCTTTGCACTTAAGGGAGCTTCCATCAACAAGGACAGCGCCACGAATAGGTGTTTGTTTATTTGTGAGCGTATTTGTTACTGTGCAGCGATAGGTCCCCTGAACTTTTCCACCTAGTGTGTAATCTGCCTTAAGCATAAAATCATGTGGCTCGACACTGTACTTGCGTTTGTCGTCGGTGCGGGATAAAAGCTCATGAGTATTTGTCAGTGTCAGACTGCAGTGTTTTTTATCAAGATCCCATGAAAGCGTGCCATCAAGATTCGTTATTTTATTATTAACTTCAATATGTGCGTTTGAGGCGTTTGTTTTTTCATCAAGCATTAGTCTTATGTTGCCAAGATCAAAAGTTTTACTTCCAAGCCCTTGTGCATTAATTGTGCCTGATGCTGAGATCTTGTTATCTTTTTTGATCAGAACAGCATCAATATCAAGCTTTCCTTTAAGCGTACTTGCTTGATAGAGTGGCGAGGCGCTCGTCATATTTCTGATAACAGTATCAAAAAGGTTTACAGGAGCAGTTCCCTTTAATCCTATCATAAGAGGCTCTGACCAGGTGCATGCAATTTTTGATTCGCCTTCTGAGTCAGTTAATGAAAGGGTTCCTTTTTGGTTAACCCAGTCACCACTTACGCTGTACGTAGCGTTTGGATTTAAGAATACCGATTTAAAGCGTGATGCGCCAAAGAGCTCCCATGAGTCTGTATTTTTGTTAAGACCAAATTTCATTTTGCTAAAGGTGGCATCACTAATAATCTTATTATTTAAGCGTATACGCCCACCCTGGATCTCATATTCCCCATGCCATGAATAGTTTGGCTTGCGTAAGTCTTCATCTTGTGTAATTACAAATGTCCCAGGTAGCCATGACTCGTAAATATCATCTGCTGAGCGCACCTTAAGTGTAATGTTACTCAGTGTTATGCTGCGCGGAGATATTTTAAGATTTGGATTACGTTGTTTAAGCATCGTCTTAACGTGCTCAGCAATATCAATGCGTTCATTTGTTGCTCGAGTGTCTGCATTAATATGTTGAATCGTCAGGTAAAGATGAACAGCTTTGTCAAAAATGAGCGCAAACGGAGAGATATGAATTTTGCAGCGCTTAAATGACCATGAAAAATCTTTATCGTCTTTTGGTGTAATGACTGCGTTGCTCAAATACATTGAGCACGTAAAAAAGTTGATGGCGGGTCTTTCGCAGGTGATACCTGCAGCCCACTCATCCTCAAGAAAATGAAGTATTTTTTTGCCGATCATGTCTTGGAGGCCAGTTGAATTTTGGATCATCCATAATGACACAAAGACACCGACGGCAAGTGCTCCGCACACGCGGCTCACAAGCTTCATCATAGTGAGTACACCCTTGCTTTGTTTTTCACTTTGTCATGCGTTTGTCCAGACTCCACCAGTGTAGACATAACGCCTACAATAGGATAGCCCAGAGACGTCATAAGTTAAAGCGGCCATCAAGGGTTGTTTTTGGTGTCTGAAGCATATAAAACCGGGTGTAACTTTTCCATTAGAAAACATTTTGATCTGATATGTGCTACCGCTTTTTTCAAATGTGCACCATGTGCCCGGTTTATGGGGCGTATGCGAGGTGGGTGGTGCTGGTGCTCCTGCGAGTAGACCAAACCCTATATTTTTACTTAATGTGTGCAAGACTTCACCCCGTTGGGTTTGATATGCATACGAGCTATTGTCAGGATCAATACTGATGTGCTGTGTTTGCCCGGTTGTTAATGCCTTCTGTCTTAACAGCGTGATGGTGTACGCTAGCAGATCTTGTTCATCAGTAAGCTCTGCTGTTGGGTCTTGTGTTAAGAGCGGCAGCGTCAATGTAGTAACAATAAGTATTATTGCTAGTGTTACAGTCACTTCGATGAGCGTAAAGCCGCGCCCATGATTCATTAAGATTATCCTTGTGTTGCAGACAGGAATGCAAGAGCAGATCGTATCAGTTGATCTAGTGGATAGTTTTGACCGGCATACTTTTCAGCAAGGTGCTGGGTAACTCTACCGACCTCTTGTTTGCTGTAATTAAGGCTTGTAAGAACTTCTGAAAGTTCGTGCCAATGAGTAAGTGCACCTTGTTTTTCAACTGAGATCTGGCCTGTTGATAAAAGCTTTTGAATTTTGTCTTTAAGTTCTATGACAAGTTGTTCAGCTTTTTTAGCACCAATTCCATTCAGGCTGCTGAGTGCTTTTGTGTTGCTGCTTGTGATGCACTCAATAAAATCACTATATGTCATTTGATTAAGAATCGAAAGCGCAATACTAGGGCCAATCTTGGGAGTTTGAATTATAAGAAGAAAGAGTGCGCGCTCTTCTTGTGAAAAGAAGCCGTACATTGATGGTCCGTGTTCAGCGTTCCAATGATTATAAATAAGAACTTTTTGCTCTTTCCCAAGTGTGAATTGGTGCGCTCGTGGCACATTAAGCATATAGCCAATTCCTTGGTTTTGTATAACCACATTTTTTTCGCTTATTTCTTCTATTTTTCCAATAATGTATTCAAACATAAAGGAGTTTCCCCATCAGTATTACGGCATTTTGCTTGTATGTAGGGTATAGAGAGTTGCTTGTTATGTCGAGCCTTTAGGCGATTTTACGTTATGGCTTGCAATCTTGTTGTGCTTATATAGTCTTGCCCCAAAGAGTGTATGATCATTCTTATTATGCAGTTAAAATTTTGATGCCCCAAAATAATAAGCAATCACCTTCGACTTTTATTTTTGTGGGGAGTAAAACATTAAAAGGAACATAATGAAACTACTTGTTTTTGGAGTGCTTTTATTCGCCACCCCGTTATTTTCTGCGCTTGATACTAAGTGGATTAATGAACTTAATACACATAAAACATCTAAGTTTATGCTCCTTTATGATTATCTTTTTTCATCATCAAGCTACTGCAAGGACAATGTATTAGACTTAGAGGCAGACATGCATCTAATGCTAACATCGGAATCAATTGAGCATATTATTGCTGTTGCAAACAGAGCGCTTGGGCTGATGCCTCATGGTGATTTTGCTTCATTACGTATGATTGATCGTTATCTTGTTGATAGATTCTTTTTAATCACTGCGTGTGCAGAGCTTGAATTCTTTATTTCACATGTTCTTTTACCTTTTAAGCGCTTGGCGCTGAAGTTAAAGCGTGAAATTGCTACACAGTTAACTCCTTCAGAGAGTGTTGCTTTGACATTAAGGTTGTCTTATCTCATGGAAAAGCTTGAAGCAATAGCTCATTCTGTAACGAGTTTATTGCCTGCCTTTGAAAAAAGCGCATTATACAGAGCCCAGCTGGAACTTTTTGCAAAAGAAAAAGAGGCAAAAGAAGAAAATTATCGCAAAACACTTACCCTTCGTGCGGAAGAGGAGCGGGTTAGATTGCTTCAAAGTGAGGCAAATAGAATGCAAGGCGAGGCAAAAAAAGCTGAAGAACTTGCTGGATTGCTTAATCAGCTGAAGTATAAGCAGGGTATTGATAATATTGATGAGATTAAAAAAATGATTGTGAGTGCGCTTCCTCAGGATAATGCTTTCAGGAGCAACGATAGAGGGTAAGATTCACACTGGTTTTGGGTTAGAATATGCCCCCACAATGTTTTCAGATAGAAAACATTGTGGGGGCATATTACTTAATTAATTTTATTACTTGAAAATATTTTTGATTGTATGGCACCCTAGAGTTAGGGGAGAGGTGCCACATGAAAGTCATCATACTGATTATTCTACAACTCTGTTTTTTACCTGTCATAACAGCAACAAGCTCATGGCGAGATGTTCAGGAGCATGTTAAAAACGCTGTTGTGCAGATTATTGTTGATCGTGCAGTATTTAACTGGCTTGAGCCTTATAAAACGCCAAAGATTGTGACAACATACGGGTCAGGGTTTTTCTTTAATGGGAAAATTGTAACTAATTTTCACGTTATCAAAGAGGCAATAAATACTCGTATTCAGATCCCTGCCCTCGGCAGACAGCAGCTTGTTGTTCGTGTTGCTGGAGTTTGCCCTACGCGGGACCTTGGGATTCTTGAACTAACTGATGAATCACGAGAAGAGCTGTTGGATGTTCTTGATGAACTACCATCACTTGAGCTTGGTGATTCTGACGCTGTTTATAGGACACAAGAGGTGCTTGCATTTGGTTATCCACTTGGCCAACAAAAGCTTAAAGCGACGCAAGGAATCATTAGTGGGCGTGAACTTCTTGGAGAAAATAAATTTTATCTTCAAACTTCAGCAGGTCTTAACCCTGGTAACTCAGGTGGTCCGCTGCTAGGAATTGACGGCTGTGTTATTGGTATAAACACAGCGATTACAAAAAAAGCTCAAAATATTGGTCATATCTTACCAACAAGCGATATCACACATTATCTTGATGCTTTAAATCGTCATAATTTTGTTCAGCCACCAACCTTAGGTGCAGAATTTTGTTTCGCTAATAAACACCTTCTTGAGCACTTGGGAGCGGGGCGCACAGGTTGCTATATTGCGCGCGTCTTCCCTGGTACGCTTTCTGATCGTCTTGGATTACGAGAGGGAGATGTGCTTATCACGCTCAATAATCATAAAATCGATAATTATGGTGAAGTCGATGTTGATTGGTCTGAAGAGCGTATTCCATGCTCTGTTCTTGTTGATCGAATTCCTGAGGGTGGCTCTGTTCATGTTGAATTCCTTCGTCAGGGTAAGCGCTACAAAAAAACGTCTAAGCTTGAGTATAAAGACGCTCGCTTTATCAGATACTACTACCCACCGTTTGAAAAGGTCTCATACGAGCTTATTGGTGGCCTTGTTATTATGCCTCTTACACTCAATCATTTAGATCTTTTTGCACAGCACATGCGCTCTGCATACAAAAAATTATCGCATTTTGAACAACCTGAAAATCAGTATGAACCGCACCTTGTTGTAACGCATATCCTCCCAGGATCGCTTGCTCAGCAGGCGCGGGTGATCACAGCAGGGGACCTTATTACTCATGTTAATGGGAGTGCAGTTGCAACAATTGATCAATTACGATCAGCCCTTACCGCATGCATGGAAAACGATAGCGATGATTATATTATTATTAAAACATCAACAAATAAGCTTTTGGTTATGCCAAAAGATGATCTTATTAAACAAGAGGGCGACCTTGCTCGAGATTTTCGTTATAAACCATCAAAGCCGCTTTTGCAGGCGCTAGCACTGATTCAGGCATAAAAATCTAGAAAAAGAGGGCTCCTTAATTGGAGCCCTCTTTTATTATTTAGCTAAAGAAAGATCAGCAATTAAAAAATCATGATCTGATGCTGGGGGTGTTGTAGTGTGCTGAATTACACCTTCACTTAAAACAAATAGCTTGTTAACAAACATGTGATCAAGGCGTGTTTTTGCATGGTTATTTTTTGCTTCATGTTTAAACGCTGCAAATGTTGCATCTGGGCCAAAGTGTCCTCGCTTGCTGCTGTTTCTGATGTCATCACCAATTTCTGCAAGTATATTATACGCTTCGTTTCCGTCTGCATCAGGGAAAAGATTAAAGTCTCCCATGAGCGTAAACGGTGTTTGCCAGAAAATCTTTTCTAATGTTCTTTGTAGGAGTTCTGCACTTTTAACTCGTATGTTTCCAGCTTTCATTGAAGGGTCGAAATGGGTAGTTGCAAATCCTATGGTTTGTCTTGTCAGTCTGTCTCTAAGCTTTACCCATATCAGAGCGTGCGTATACATACCGCCAAAGCCTGGCTCAGGAGAGACAACATCAGGCGTATCGCTCAGCATATGAAATCCTGATGACACTTTCATAAAGCGTCGTGGATTGAACATGATGGTTAAGTGCTCATCAAAGATGCCGCCGTTTGTATTATTTGTTGTAAGTCCAAAATGACCAAATTCACTACCGCTGATTTTACAGCTCTCAAGTATTTCATGAATTTGTTTTTTTGTTGCTTCTTGAATGCCAATAACATCTGGTTTGTATTTAAGCAGTGTTGATGTGAGAACGGGTAGTCTACGTGCCCATTCTAATCCATGTTCTTTGTCTGATGGGAAATCAAAGCGTACATTTGCAGAAATTACACGTATTGCTTTTGCGTCTTGTTTATTTGGCATGGGCTTATTATTAGCTAGGTTTGGTCTATTACATTCTTGAGCTGTACCAAAAAAACGGCCAAAGCTGCAACCATTAAGGAGCAGTGCTCCTATCAGAACAACATATTTTGTATAATTTTTTCTCATGGACTCTCCTCATCATGAACTTCTTTTCGCATTCATTGTGGAGCTTTTGTATTTTTTGTGAAGAGGGCTGATCTGAGTGTCGCGATAAAAAAAGGCTCGTTTTTACGCGAGCCCGTTTTTCAATTTTAACTTAAGTGCTTTTTGATGAGCGCTTGAAGCGTTTGAGGATTTCCTTTGCCTTTTGTTTCTTTCATACATTGTCCGACAAAGAACTGGAATAGCCGTTCATTGCCACCTTTGTAATCAGCAACAACTTGAGGATTTGCGGCGATAACTTTCATAACAATCGCTTCAAGTTCTGCTTCTGAACCAATTTGCTCAAGGCCTTGTTCTTTAATAACTGCAAGCGCGCCTTTGCCTGACTGCGCCATTAGTTTAAATACATCCTGCGCGGTTTTGCTGTTAATTACACCTTTATCAAGCGCGGTGATTAATTCACCAAAGTGCTCAGGCGTAATCTGAACCTCATGTAGCTCTTTTTTATGTTCTTTCATATAGCTGATCAAGTCGCGCAGCATCCAGTTGCATACCCCTTTAGGGTTTCCACATGCAGCAGTTGCTTTCTCAAAGTACTCAGCGATCGATCTCTCATCACAAAGAGATTCAGCTTCGTAAGGAGTAAGGTTGTACTGCGCCACAAGTCGTGTGTATTTTGCGTGTGGGAGTTCAGGCATTTGTTTGCGGATACCTTCAATCCATGCATCATCGATATCAAGTGGTGGGAGGTCTGGTTCGATGAAATAGCGATAATCTTGAGCTTCTTCTTTTGAGCGCATGAAGATTGTTTTTTGATTTTTGCTATCCCACAAACGAGTCTCTTGCTTAATTTTTTCACCATTTTCAAGCATCTGTATGTGCCGCTCAATTTCATACTCAATCGCTTGAACAATAAATCTGAAAGAGTTGATGTTTTTAAGCTCAACGCGAGTACCCCACTGGGAGTCAGTTTTTTTATTTACTGAAATATTCACGTCAGCTCTAAAAGAGCCTTCTTCCATGTTTGCTTCACTGATTCCAAGATAACGAATAATTGCGTGCAGGCGTGTTAAATAGCTGCGAGCCTCAACCGAGTTTGCCATATCTGGCTGCGAAACAATTTCAAGAAGCGGTGTGCCTGCGCGGTTTAAATCAACCCAGCTTACGCCAGAATTGCTATGAATATTTTTACCCGCATCTTCTTCCATATGAATGCGCGTGAGGCGAACAATTTTTTCATTGCCAGCTGCATCAATTATTGGAAGCTTTCCGTTTAAGCAAATCGCTTTATCTGATTGGGTGATTTGATATTTTTTAGGCAGGTCTGGGTACATGTAATGCTTGCGTGCAAAATCACAATCACGTGTTATTGTCGATTCTGTAGCAAGGCCAGCCATAATAGCATAATCAACAACTTTTTTGTTCAAAACAGGAAGCACCCCAGGTTGTCCTGTGCATACTGGGCATACGTTGCTGTTAGGTTCGCATCCAAATTTATTTGGGCAAGAACAGAAAATTTTTGTATTCGTTTTGAGTTGAACGTGTACTTCAATCCCAATAACGGCATTGTAAGCTGGATATTGATCCAGCACTGTTTTTGTTGCTGTAGACATACCAGGCGCTCACGATCGAGTTTAAACTTTTTTAATGGTGTAGGTTGCGTCGTCATATCCTTGATTAGACTCAAGAATGACCTTGCACCCCAGCATTTTTTCAAGATGCAAAATAGACTGATATTCACTATGAATCAAGTACTCAAATACTTTTGTCGAGACAGTGAGCATAACTGAATCAGTCATTTTTTGGCGTATTGCTTCTTCTTTAAAGTTGCGCATTACGCTGAAAGCAATACTTGGAATTGATTTTACAAAACCACAGCCAGAGCATGATTGGCAGACGTTTGTAAGCTGCTGCAGGAGCGTTTTTCCTGAGCGTTTACGCGTCATCTGGACAAGTCCAAACTCAGAAACTTTGAGCGCGACTGATTGAAATTTATCTCGTTCTTTGAGCATTTTTTCAAGGAAGCGTGAAAGTTTTGCTCTGTTGTGCGGGTTTGACATATCAATAAAGTCAATAACGATAAGCCCGCCTATATTGCGAAGGCGCAGTTGCGTCACAATTTCTTCAGCGGCTTCGATATTGGTTTTAAGAATTGTCTCTTCAAGTGAGCCATGACCAATAAACTTACCCGTATTGACGTCAATAACCGTCATTGCTTCTGTTGTTTCGATAACAATCGAGCCACCAGATTTTAGCTGAACTTTTTTCTGAAGTGCTTTATCTAATTGGCCATCAATATCAAATCGATCAAAGAGTGATGGCGGTCCGCTGTAGAAACGTAGTTTGTTCGCGTGTTCCGGCGTCAAATGTTTTACAAACTTATGAACAGACTCAAGCTCTTTTTGATCATCACAAATAACAGTGTCAACGTCTTCATCAAGATGGTCACGCACTGCTCGTAATGAGACAGGTAGGTCTTCATGAAGCTTTTCACCTGGCTTTGCTTTCTTGAACTTTTTTTGAATTGCTTTCCAGGTATTCATAAGGAACGCAAGGTCCTTTTGGATATCAGAAAGGTCTCGTCCTTCAGCAGTGGTACGCACAATAGCGCCCATACCAGGGTGAAGGCACTTTTGTAAAAGCTCTCGCAGCTGCTGGCGAGTTTCGCGGTTTTCAATTTTTTTAGACACCCCAATATGCGGGATGTTAGGCATCAAGACAATAAACTTGCCCGGTAGCGTATAGCAGGTGGATAGTTTTGCACCTTTTTCGCTTATCGGAACTTTAATAACTTGAACCAGGATTTCTTCACCTTCAGCAAAAATTTTGCTGATATCCATATTGCCTTTGATCTCGCGATGAAATTTATCTTCACGATCATCAAGTTGCATATGTTCAGCTATTTTCTCCGTGGCCAGAGCGCGATCGATTTCCGTAATATGAAGAAAGCCTGCTTTTGCTTGTCCTATATCAACAAACGCGGTTTGGATGCCAGGAAGAACTTTAAAAACTTTGCCTTTGAAGAAGCATCGATCAAGGTCTTCTTTATTATGTGTATCAAAGTAGATGTCTTGAAGACGGTCATTGTTGACAACAGCAACGCGCGTTTGCCATGTGTCTTTATTGATTAGAATCCTCTTCACCGAATGCGCCTCACTTAAATTCGCAGATCTAAAAATTGTTCTATTTTTGACTGTAGGGGATATGTGGATTTTTAATTTTTTTTCAGTAAGATGTTTACTGAACTACAGCACAAGTATAGTGGAATTTTTGTCCGATAGGTAGAAAATTTACTTTTGGTAAGTTTTTTATTGCTATTCTTCATTATTTTGCCACTATATAAGGGTTGAAAGTTGCTGGTAATGTCAAAGGAGATTCTTATGATCAAAGCAAACAAGCTCTCGCTCCTCGGGGTCGTTATGGCTCTTTTTGTCGCTGGTTGCGGTAAAAAGTCATGCAACGATAAGGATGCAAAAAACAAAAAAATGGCTAGCTCATCAGTTCCAACCTATCGTGAGGAATCTGAAAACCTCTTGGCTGATGCAGATCTTTCAGAGTTCTCATTTGTTGATGATTCAAAAGATGAAAACTTGGTTGCAGCAAATGATGATCTTGAAAACAGCGAGCTTGCAGACCAAGATGCTGAAGCTTCAACAGCTGCTTTTAAGACAGTTCACTTTGACTTCAACAAAAATAACATCAGAAAAGACCAGCGCCTAGCTGTTAAAGAAGATGTCGAAGTTGCGAAAGAAGTTCTTTCACAAGGTCGTAAAGTTGTGGTAGAAGGCCACTGCTGCCAAATGGGTCCTGCTTCATACAACCTGGCACTTTCACAACAACGTGCAGAAAGCATCAAGGCTGAATTTGTAAAAGCTGGCATTCCTGCTGACGAAATCAAAACAATTGGATTTGGCTATGAGCGCCCAGTTGTGTGGTCAGATGCACAATCACGTAAACAACTTATTGCAGAGCTAGCACCAAACAGACGTGCTGAGCTTCGCGATGTAACTGCTTAATAAGCATTACATTATCTAAGTACTTAAAAAAGCCCGGGAGCATATCCCGGGCTTTTTTATTTGTTTGCTAGTTACTTCTTAGATGACATTTTATGTGCAATATGAGAAGATTTGCTCCTTGAATTTTTATTGAAGAGGAGATCTTTTATGTTAAATAAGGCTCAATACACAGTACTAATAGCTGTATCTTTTTTTGCATTTAATCTAGCGATGGGCGCAATGTCATATGCACCAAAAACTATTAGGGTGGGAACGCCAGTTCTAATAGTAGGAGGGCGATTTGATGGATGCGAAGGTATTATTATGGAGAATACAACGCATGAGCATTCTTGCGCATGTGGCTCCTGCAGGCTGCTAGTGAAAGTAACTCTTTCTGATGGTTCTACTAAGCGCGTCTATATCTCATCAGATTCTCTACTAGTAAAGCTGCCATAATGTAATTGCTTTTGTTATGAGCTAAAGAAGCCCGGGAGAATACCCCGGGCTTCTTTATTGGATATCTAACGCTGTAAAATCCCCTTGCCTCGGACCAGTGCCGTCCATAGAAATTATAGTGTCGCCAGGCATAGTCACATCAGGAACTGATGGTCGTCTTTCTCGTCTGAATACTGAATTAATGATTCTTCGAATTTGTCGTGCTCCATGGTAGCTTGCCCGTATTGATATCATAGGGCCGAACGTAATACTCAGCACTAAAAAAGTTGTATGGAGAATATTTGTTGTTGGATTAAGCCACAAAAGAAGATCTGACGCTCCTCGAGCAATAAGTGCTCCAATAACTCCGCATGATATGTAAGTAATACTGCGATCGGTTATTGTTGTTACTGTGTGATGAGCTTCAAAATCAGAGAGGTGGCGAGTCGCAGCAAGGCGCCCAATAAGTGTGCCCACCGATGTTAAATAAAATCGTGACCATGATGGATCTTGTAATCCATGCGATGGGATAAAAACAAAAAGCGTTCTTACTGTCATGTCTGCCGCAAATGTTGCACAACCATTAGCAAACACTTGGTGCTGCGCTGGGGTTAAATCCCATAATTGATTATACCAGGCCCGCACCCGCTGACATCCTTGAACTATACTTTGTATTGCTACAACGTTACTTACTGATAATACTGCATAAAGAATTACTATATAACGCAATCTCATAACACAGTTCCTTATAAAAAAAGCGGGCGATGAAGTACCGCCCGCTTTTAATTACTGGAGAGTTTTTGTTTATAATGATCTATATTTTTTAACGATCTGAGCTACAGAGTCCTCAAGTGGTGTATTTACTTTTGGTAGTGCTCGCACAACCTCCTCAGCCCATAAGAAATACTCTTTAATTCTCTGGCAAGACCAATCTTGTGGGGCACTATTAAGCAAGTCATTCAAGTTATACCATTTATCACACAGCTTAATAATTGCAGCACCGCAGGAGGTATGCTGAGCGTGCTCTATTTGCAACGCTTTACGTTTTTCTTTTGGCAGCGCTTTGTCATCAGTTACTTCTTTAACATACTGTGTTACTGCTGGTCCAAATTGTGTTGTAAGTTCATCAAAGGTTGTTTGTGTGTCTTCGACAGTGTCATGAAGCAGTGCCGCCATGAGTATTTCATGGTCTGTAATTTTTCCTACTGAAAGTGCATGATTTGCCACCCCGATTGGATGAATGATATAAGGTGTGCACTCAGCATCTTTTCGTGTTTGTGTCGCGTGCTTCATAGCTGCAAATTGAAGCGCGCCAGTAATCTTATGCACTTGTTCATCGCTGAGGCGCTCCTCAGCGCGAGCCTGCGCAATATTGTTTGCAAAAAGCTCATATTGCTCTATGACGCGTGCATTTTTTTTTGATAGACCAGCAACAACATCACGTGTATTTTTCAACGCTATCCCTGTGATAAGTGATCCTTTGCAAAGAGCTGCAATATCAAGTGCACGTACGCTTGAAAGACTTACTGCCATAATTAATGCGTGAACAACAAATTTCATACACTCTCCCATTAAGGTATCTCACTAGTAAATACACATTTGGTTGAACTATAGCAAGTTGTTGCTGGCTTGCAAGCCGCTAAAAAATTCAAGGCGGCGATAGTAATCCATCGCCGCCTTGAAACAAGGAGTGTGCACTGCGAATATATAATAAAGTTCTATTTTTTCTTTTTGCGCAGCATTGGGAGCCCTGTGCGCGCGTTTTCAATAACTTCGTATCCCGCTGGTAGTGCATCAAGGGAATCTTTGCCTGCCGTTCCAGCAAAGTAATAAATTCTTTGTTTGCGGTCACCGCTGAGTTTTACCTCTTTGGTGTGAAGGTGATACATCTTGCCGCTTTTTTTTGATTTAACACTATACGCCATGCCAGTCATCCCCTTAAAAAAGGTAAGTTGGTTGTGAGGAGAATACAGTCTCCACATTTTGTCTTTGTCTAACCTGCATGAATCCAGTCATTAAAAACTAGATTTTACATCTAAAGGGTTAAAATGGATTTTTGCTAAGGAACTTTTGTAGTTTCTTTGTTATGAGTGTTAGTGGGGGTATTGCTAGTATAACGTTATGAAATTAAGGCTTGGATACGATGTATGCACCAGAATGCAAAGCGCTTATAAAAAAAATTCCAAAAGCAGAACTGCATGTTCATATTGAGGGAACGCTTGAGCCACAAATGCTTGTTGAAATTGCCAGGCGCAATCGAGTGCCCGTGCCTGTCGATGTTTTTCATACTACGAAAGAGGAATACCGATTCCATAATTTAGAATCTTTTGTTCAGGTGTATGCAGCGGCAACATCTGTGCTCCAAGTTGAGCAAGATTTTTATGATCTTACGTATGCTTATCTTAGGCGCTCAGCGTCTGAAGGTGCTGTGCACGTCGAATTTTTCTTTGATATTCAGACATATCTTCCTCGCGGCATAATGCCAGAGGTTATTATAAATGGAATGTCTAGTGCATTACGTGATGCGCAGAATGATTTTGGTATTACTGCTTATATTATTATGTGCTTTATTCGCCATCTTAGTGAAAAGAGCGCGCTCCATGCTCTTGAGTTGATAAAGCCTTTTGGTGATAAAGTTATTGGGGTGGGTCTTGCAGCGATCGAAGATGGAAATCCACCATCAAAATTTAAAACAGTTTTTGAGCAAGCAGCTGAGTATGGTTACAGACGCGTAGCGCATGTTGCAGAAAGCAAAAATGGCGCAGAGCTTGTCAGGCAGGCGCTTGAGATTCTTGACATAGAGCGTATTGATCATGGTGTTGGTAGCATTGAAGATGACCATTTAGTGAGTCAACTTGTTCGCACCAAGGTTCCGCTTACGCTATGCCCGCAGTCAAATTTATCATTAGGTATTTTTGATAATCATTATGAGTTTCCATTAAAAAAAATGTTTGATACTGGTTTGTTTATTACTCTTAATTCTGATGACCCTGCGTTTTTTAATGCATCGCTTCTTGATAATTACTATCTTGCTGGAGCCATGGGGATGAAGTGTTACGATCTGGTGGTATGTGCGCGCAACTCATTACAAGCTTCATTCTTACCTGAGCATGACAAGGCACTACTCATCAAGCAGCTCACACAGCTTTTAGATGATCATGAGTGTTCTTAATCCCCTTTATCTGGTACGATTGACTAGCTTTTTATAAAAGGAGAAGTGGTATGTTGTTATTAAAAAAAGCGGTTCGTGCTGGATCATTATTTTGTATGGGGGCTCTTGTGCTATCACATGTTATTTTTGCTCAGCAATCTGTGACGCCTTCACTTAAAGAGGTGCATGATATTACTGCTCTTTATGATGTTGTTCTTGATTTTATTACTAAAGGCGTAGCGCCAGATAAAATCGCTATAGCGTGTGATATGGATGAGACGCTTGTTACAACAGACCTTGTCTTTGATGGTAAGGCTATTAAATTTCCACAATCACGTTTTTTTGATTTTTTGAAAAAAGAGCTTAAAGGGCGTAATGACGGTGCAGGCGTTCCTTCAACGCATGATCAGCGCTTTAATAAGGCAAATGATTTAGTGACGCTTCTTGATGCTCATGGAATAATCAAAACATCTTATACAGAAGATCAAACTCAAAAAGTTGTACAGCAGCTTAAAGATCTTGGCGTACATCTTTTTATTTTGACAGCTCGTCCATCTTTTGCGTCAGCGCGTACAGAGAGAACGCTTCAAAGTGTTGGTATCAATTTTCATCCAGCTTTTTTAAAGACAACAGAAACAGTTATTGATGACAGCATTGGGTGCTTGTATAAATGTGGCGTTTTATACGCACAAAAAGGAAAAATCAGAAAAGGTGACGCCATGGTAAAACTTTTTGATCACCATGGATACACCCCAGAAGTATTGATCGCTATTGATGATCGCACTGAATACCTTGAGGGAATTGATGATGCACTTGATCAAACAAAAACTCAGTATCAGGGTATTTGGTATAGACATGCTGAACGTTGGGAAATTGATGATCGATCAGCAGAGCGCGTCTTGCAGCTTTGCTTTGGTCCCCGATGGTGGTCAGTAGCAGAAAATCTTGAATTCAAGCATCCTCAACAAATGCAGCGTACTGCTGCGGGTGCGTAGACAATTTTTTACATAGTATTTAGGTGGTTTTACTCTTATGAAAAAAACAGCGGATCAAGTCCCAGCATCGGCATGGGTTGAGTATCATCTTGGGTATTTAGCCTACACGCTTATGCTCGTTACAGGGTTCATGCTCAATCTTTATTTAATAAAGCATGATTACGTGGCAATTATAATTCTTGCATCAGCATTAATTCCTATAGCTTATGATGCATGGGGTGATCTTGTTGAGCGCACGCTCTCAACTGAGTTCTTTCTCGTGCTTGCAACGGTTATTGCGCTTATTGCTGGTCAGCAAGAATCAATTACTGTTGTTCTGCTTATTATGCTCGTTGCCAAGTACCTTGAAAAATTTATTGAGGGGCGCACAGAGCGCGCGGTTGAGAGCTTATTAAAGCTTGTCCCTCGTGATGTCGTTATTAAGGACGGTGCCCGTGAATACAGCGCTTCGCTTGATGATGTTAGCCTTGGTATGTTGATTGTTGTTAAAACAGGATCACAAATACCCGTTGATGGTATCGTCGTGAGTGGGCAAGCAAGTATTAATGAGTCATTTCTGACAGGTGAGAGCATCCCCCGCGAGAAGGGTGTCGCTGACCGCGTTTTTGCTGGAACATTTCTTGAAGCAGGGTCTCTTGTCATCAAGGTTCAGCAGATTGGAAGCGAAACTTATTTTGGTAAAATTAGCAAACTCATGGAGGCAGCAGAAAAAGAAAAAGCCAAGATCATTTCTGTTTCAAATAAAGCTGCGCTCATTATCATGTATGGCTTGGGGATATTTATTACTGGTGTGTGGATTTTTACTCAAGACCTCACACTTGTAGCAACACTCCTTGTCTTTGGTTCTCCGATTGAGCTGACGCTGATTACTCCGCTTGCGATTATTGCAGGTACTGCTGCAGCGTTTCGTAGTGGCATACTTGTTAAGGGTAGCATAGCCCTTGAGCGCCTTGCTTCGGTTGATACGCTTATTTTTGATAAAACAGGAACTCTTACTGTTGGAGAGCCTAAGGTTATTGCTATTGAATCAGCGAGCCCTGATTACTCAGAAGATAAAATTTTGCAGCTTGCAGCAATTTTAGAAAAGCGTTCTGGTCATGTCATAGCAAAAGCGATACTCGATCACGCACATACAAAAGGGATATCTATTGATGATCCTACTGATTATGAATCAATCAGTGGGCATGGTATTCAGGCTATGTATCAAGGTACTCGTTACATGCTTGGGAGTGAGCATTTTATTAGCGCGCCAGAGCACGGCAATCTTCCTATTCCTCAAGCGCTCATGTCTCATACTGCAGGGTCTGCAACATCATTTTATTTAAGCACAGAGACAGTAGTCTGTGGCCGCATTCTCCTTGCCGATACTATTCGATCTGAGGCAAAAGATACCATTCAGAAGCTCAAAGACTCTGGGATACAAGAAATTATTTTGCTTAGTGGCGACCGCCAAGAAGTTGCGCATCATATTGGTGGGCAGCTTGGTATTGAAAAAGTGTACGGCGAGGTAGCACCAGATGAAAAATTACATGTTATTAAGGAGCGCCAAAGCAAAGGGCACACTGTAGCAATGATCGGTGATGGTATTAATGATGCCCCTGCGCTTAAACAAGCAGATGTTGGAATAGCGATGGGCGCGATGGGTATGGAGCCAGCAATTGATGCGGCTGATATTGTGCTGATGGCAAATAATTTGCAGGGTGTTATCTTTGTACGTGTGTTGTCGCGAAAAATAATGTCTGTAATTATTCAAAATATATTTTTGGGTTTTGCGTTGATTCATTTGCTTGGCATAGTCTTGGCGATGTTCCACCTTGTTACCCCTATTCAGGCTGCACTCTTTCACGCAGTGTCAGACCTTCTTGTTTTGCTTAATTCGGCGCGGCTTGTTACTTTTTCTTTAGATGTATGAGAGGGTGTTGTATGAAAAAAGTTCTCGTGATTTTGGCATTTGCCTTGGGCTGCACACCACTTGGCGCAGCTGAAGAGATTGTTGTTGATGCTGAGACTGTTGCTTCAAGCGTAAACTGGGTCATTCGTCCCGTTATTTATGAAGACATTCCTGCGCTTGTTGATCTTTATAAAGCGGCAGCAGCTTGCAAGGGTGGTTTGTCACGCTCTGTTGAGGAAATCTCAGTAAAATATATTGCTGAAATTGTTGAAAAATCAAAGAACTTCGGCTTGATGCTTGTGGCAGAAGAGCTAGGTACAAAAGAGCTGCTTGGTGCTGTATCTAAGTATCGCTCTGAGCAGGCAGCCCTTGCGCATACACTAAGTAATGGTTCTACGCTTGTGCACCCTCGAGTGCATGGAAGAGGCCTTGGTACTGAGCTGTGGGTGCAATTTATTCAAGCTGTTTCTCAGCAACATGATATTGCGCGTATCGAGCTTTTTGTTCGCTCATCAAATGATGCTGCGCTTCATCTTTATGAAAAAGTTGGCTTTGTGATTGAAGGGCGCTTGAAAAACAGAATTCTTAATGCTCAGGGTGAGTTAGAAGATGATTTGATTATGGCCTGGATGAATCCATCGTTTCAATCTAAGCAGGTTGAACCAGTTATTCAGAAAATTGATCAAGACGAAAAAGAATAATCTTGTACGGGGCGGCACTGCTGCCCCTTTTTTGCTAGTTACGTACGGGCGATGCAGCTGGGTCTATAAGTCTAATTTCAATACGCTCTATGCCTTTGCCTGGTCTATCGCGTTTAAGTGAAACAAAACCAACTTCTCCAGTTGAATCAACATGAGTGCCGCCGCATGGAACTTGAGCGAACCCTTCAATTTTCCAGAAGCGACGCTGTGCAGACTCATCAGAAAAACCTTTTTCTATGACCAGATTTTTCGTGATAATGTTATTATACTGCTCAAGAATTTCGGGGAATAACGTTGATATGTTTGTTTCAGCTTTGAAATCGATTCGTGATTTTGATTCTGATATATGGGCACCAACTTTTTCAAAGCCCCAATTTTGTGTCACAATTTCTAAAATTATTTCAGCTGCAAAGTGTAGGCGCATAAGTCTGTTTCTGCGTGACCAGTCAATCTGCATTTCTACCTGATCACCAACGCTAAGATTATGCCCTTCTGGCAAAGTGTACCATATTTTATTGCCATCTATACGAGAGTTTAGGATCGAGATTCCATTAATTGTGGCAGTATCACTTTCTTGTCCTCCTGCGAAAGAATATACAATAGTCTCGTTAAAGAGCACGTCATTACCAATTATTGCAGCAACGTGCGTTTGTAAGATCTGTTTGTATGGGTTATCCCAAAATACTTTTCGCATAATATTTTTTCCTATTTTTAGGAGGCTTTATCAGTGAGGTGAGATTATTTAATTTGTTGTTCTTCGTCAATTATGATTCACAGCTATTATGTTTACTTATCAATAGTATTAAGTTTTTATAAAGCAAAAAGACCCGCTACAAGAGCGGGTCTTTTAAACAGTAAATTTAGAGCGTAGTTTTGCTAGCCAGCGTGTTCATACGCGAGCATAAAGCTAAAACCATTACTTGGCGTCATATCGCTTGAGTCAGCACCTCTGAGTGTATCAAGAAGTTTTGCTAGCTCTGTCTCTTTGATAGATTCTTGTGTTACGGCTGAACCAAAAAGAGCTGTAACATATGCCTCTGCAATATCAGAATGCATGCTTTTAAACGTCATATATTCTGAAATAATTTCAGAAGTTATCATACAAGCTTTTTCAGCTTTGTCTGATTTAGACCATTCTTTTGAGGCAATAATTTCAGTTATCGCAGCAATTAAATCCGTGCTTTGCTCGCGGGCGCTCTCACTAATACTTTGTTTAAGCTTTTCAAGATCATGCGCGGCGCATGTAGGCGCTTTCTCTGTAGCCACTGCCATAGACGCAGCTGCTTGTGCTTGAGCAACGATAAGAAGCAAGCTAAGACCAATATTTTTAATAATGTTTTTCATATGTTTATTCCCCATTCAAACCATTAAAAGATAGCTGTATAAGCTATGATATTTCCATTATGGCATTTATTTTCAATTTGAAAATTTATATTAAAAATATACCAATTTATTAAATTTTGGTATGTCTGAGGCCTCAAAAAACGCAGTTTTTAACAGTTTTTATTAGGTCTCGGATGAAAAAAATCGCTCTATTCTACTCAGCTTTGTTTATTTTTCAATTAGGCTGCTTGGCTGAGCCATATGAAATTAGAATAAATTCCAAGCTTTTATCAGAAAAACAGCAGGCAAGGAATAAAGAGTGGCGTGATTTGACGAAGCAGATTGCTACCGCGCACCCTGAAGCAGTTGTATTAAATGGTAAGAACGACAAAAAAGTGGTTGCGCTTACCTTTGATGATGGTCCTGATGACAGCGTGACTCCTCAGGTCCTTGATGAGCTAAAAAGGCAAGGCATCAAGGCAACGTTTTTCTTTATTGGTGAGCGAGTTAAATTATATAAAAAAATCGTCCTTCGTGCTCATAAAGAGGGGCACCTTGTTTTGGGGCACAGCTGGTCACACCCATTATTTTCAAAGCTTTCTTCTGTGCAGGTGCAAAGCGAGATTGTAAGGACAGAGGAGTTTTTGGATAAGCTTATTGGTAAGCGCCCTCGAATTTTCAGGCCACCGTACGGTGATATTTCTGCCCATATTCCTTTGGTCAAAAAATTAGGCTACAAAGCGATCTTATGGTCGCTAGACACATTAGATTGGTCGTCAACTACTAACCAAGATCATATTGTAAAAATAGTTGATGAGCACGTGCGCCCTGGTGAAATTATTCTTATGCATGCTTCAACAAATAAAAAGCAGAGTGCACAAGCGCTCTCTGGAATCATTAAAGTGATTCGAGATAAAAAGTACGCGTGCGTGCGCGTTGACGAATTACTTGGCATCAAGCGCTAGCCAAGCCGTCTAGGCTTATTTTTTATAGTAGCTTTCTTTCAGGTGTTCTGGTTCGCCAAGTGAGTTGTAGTTGAGCAGGATTTCTTCTCCCGCCTTTATATCTCGAATTGCAATAAAAGGCCTTGGTTTAACTGTATTAATCTCATTGTCGGTGAGTGTGAGCTCTGTGAGTGGGATTGTTTTTTCGTGCGCTATATTCGGCGTGTCTGAATGATTAATATACCATCCGATTTCCATGCACCCAAAATTTGTTGGGCAGAGCATTTCTTCATCGTCTATGAGCAGGCAGTACTGTGCAAGAATTGTAGGGACAAGGCTTCGCTTGATGCGTCTGATACTAAAGCTTGTCATAAAGGTTTTAGCGCCTGCAGGAATATCATGTACCGCAAAAACGCCAACCCCAGCGCCTTCAATGGTTGATGGCTTGAGCATAAAAGAAAATTCTGTTGTCTGAGATATTTTGTCTGACACAATGTCACCCTGTAGTTGAATAAGGGGTTAGATATTTTATGAATAGAGCAGCTTAAAATATCCCGGGAAAAAATAAAAGGAGAGGGATTAATCCCTCTCCTTTTAACTAGTCTTAAAAACCAGTATTAAGATCGTTTGCAGATGGTACACCTGTTGGCGCAAATCTAATTATGCTTACAATTTCAAACATTTTTGCATTAGAATTGGGTTCTGTTTCTGTTGTTGTTACTTCTCTTGAACCAGCATTAAAAAGACCTTCATTTGATGGTGGGAATGCTTTATTCGTTGAGTTTAAAAACATTCCTGTGTTGAGGTGTTGAATTTTAACAGAGTGTCCAACTTTGACGTTAGCAACAGCATCTGCTTCAGGCGTAAATGTCGTCATGTTATCACGAACTGTTTTTTGCGCTAATGCTGTTATTCTCCAATTGTCGTTGTTATCGGCAGCTTCTGTCGGAAAGCCCCATAGTGTTACTTGGCCGTGTGTATTTGTAAGGGATGAGCTTCCTGATGCTATAGGATGCGTGTGAAGCATTTGGGTTGTCATTCTTCCTGAGAGGATGCTCACTCTTGCTAATCTAAAAGGTGTATTTTTAGTTAAAGCCTGCTTAGCTGCTGGTAATACTTGCCCATGTTGCGGAAGTACAACCCACCAATCTCCAGATCTATCAAGAACGACAGCGCGCTGATTTGATCGTGGTTGGCGGAATGATAAATCTGGTCTGCCGCGCAGAAATGATTCGCCTGTGTAATCAGCTATTTTGATCCAATCACCAAAACAAATAGGTGCAGCAACGGCTGCAGAGCTCTTTTCTGTATATCCTAGTGATAATACAAATATCGCAGCAAATAAACTTAATCTTTTCATTGTACAAAAACCCTTATAGGTAATAATTATTATTTCTATTATAAATAATAATTAAAAAAACCTTTTATAATCAAGGTTTTTGCAAATGAGAATCTGCGCTTTAGCGGTACTTTGCTTTTTCACGCTCAAGCAAGGTTATAGCTGTTTCGCCTTTTTTATTAACATGATAGGGGTCAATCCCAGGAGTTTTTAGGAGAGCTTCTACGATATTTTGGCTATTCAGGCATGTCATGTACTCTCGGTTATTTCCAGAGATATACATAGTCTGTATATAGTTTATAGCGATTATAAGTGCTGTATTGCCGTCTTCATCAGCATAGTTGATTGGTTTTTGACCAAACCCAAAGAATGAGCCTCTTGTCATTTCAGGGTGCTTTAAAAGTGCCTGAACAGTATGTAAATCATGGTTTTTTACTGCTTCCATAAGCGCAGTGCTACCGCGTTTATTAGTATGCCTAACAGAAGCGCCTGCTTTCAAAAGAGTTTCTATAATTTTTTTTCGTGAGCTCCAGCCAGAATCAAATCGTGCTTGTGCTTGAGAGCTAAACTCTGAAAGAGGGCAAGCACATTTTACAGCTAAAATGAGCGGGGTATCTTGGTCGTTATTAACTGTATTATTAAGGTCAGCGCCTTCTTGTAAAAGTGCTTCTACAAGTGCTAACGCGCCGCTTCTTATAGCGTTTGCAAATGTTTGATTGAGTAAATCCTGAGGGATTTTTTTACCTTGCAGAAGTGTTTTTGCCATCTCTAGCTGATTACGGCTGAGCGCAAACGTAAGAGGTGTGGTTTGCATATCCCAGTCACAGTCGCCTGAAGTCTGTGTGTACTTGATTGGAGTGTTAACATCAGCTCCAGCTTTTAAGAGCTCTTGCACCTTTTGTACATCATTACTCCTTACTGCTGCAGCAAACGAAGTGTTTAGCTCTGATGTAGCCTTTGAGTGTGTAATAATTGATGAAAGGATAAGTGTCGCGCTCAATAAAAACTTGAACTTGATAGCCATTAATGATTCTCCAGGGTAAGCGTTTATAACGCAGCTATTTTACTTTTTTCTGAGGATAATTACCAACGGGCCTAGGGCTAGGGGAAATACGACGTAATTGCCGATTGTAAAGACTTGAAGATGTTTTTTAATTAAAAGGATAACGTTCTGAAAATGCTGAAAAATACAAAGCCCCTGACGAATCAGGGGCTTTATTTATGGCTCCCGAAACAGGACTCGAACCTGTGACCCAACGATTAACAGTCGTTTGCTCTACCGACTGAGCTATTCGGGAACGCACATTTTTGAGATCTTGAAGAATGGTGGGCGAAACAGGACTCGAACCTGTGACCCCCTGCTTGTAAGGCAGATGCTCTACCAACTGAGCTATTCGCCCATTCTTTGTTGTGTAATTCATGCTCTTGTCGGCAAGAATTAGGCAAATGATAGTAGAAATATGGGTGTAAGTCAAAGGAAATTTTCGTTTTTCATGCAGATTTTTAAAAGAAAACGCTGCTTTTCGTATTTTTTCAATATGAAAACAATTCGAAATAGTTTCTATTTGACATTGTAATTTGCTGTGATATATTTCTAATATAAACATATAGATGTTTAAAAAAATCAGAGGCATAGCGTGAGTGGAATGTTCTTTTAATGCCCTTTACGTCCCACAGACCCTATGCCTTCTTTCTTTATTGATAGGTCGCTTGTAATTAAAAAGTGTCCTATTTTTCTTTAATTATTGTGGCAAATCTGACATGGCTTTTTAGATACTAGTACCGTTGTTGTATAATTACATGGTATTTAGCTGAGATGAGAATAGTGTGTTAAATCGCGTTCTAATCTGTGCCGGATTGATTTGTAGTCTTTTTTTACCGGTATCTTCGCTGCCACTTATTGATCAATTAATTATCCAGGACAATACCCTTAAGGTTATTCCTAGCCAGCTTTTTAAATCATCTTATTTAAGGGATGATTTTTTTGTTTATTACGACATTCATGATGTTGATTTAAAAACACTTCCACAATCTATTCTTATTATGCCTTTTCTCATGAATGTCCTACCTATCGTATGGCTTTCGGGCCTAGAGTGGGAAGTTGATGAGCTTGATGAAGATCTCTTTTATTCGCTTGGTCAGATCAAAGCTCTTTTTAAGTACATTTACCCTAATGCGCCACTAAGCGGTAAGCTCTCTATAAAAAAATTAATCAAAAATGTAATAGAAGACTCAGGTGATTATAGTTTTATGATGCCTTTCAGCGGTGGGCTTGATTCTGTTGCTACGTCGCTTACATATAAAAATCAAAAGCAATTACTTGTTCTTGTGCGTGAGCACCAAGGATTTGTAGATGATGTTCAGTGGATAGCTGCAGAAAAAAATGTTCATGCTTTTGCGCGTGATCAGAAGCATGATTGTGCTTTTGTTATTTCAAATTATCAGCGCTGCATTAAGCATATGAGAGAGTTTTCAGCTACACCGGGGCTATCAAGGGGGACATCGCATGGGCTTGGGTGGCTAGGAATTTTAGCGCCGCTTGCAGTTGCAAAAAGATGTAACCGCATAAAAATTGCGAGCAGTATTACATGGAATTATCCTCACCAAAAAATCTTATGCCCTATGATTGACGACACACTTAGATGTGCATCGATACGTGTCATGCATGATGGATTTGATTTTTCTCGTGTTGATAAAATGGAGCAGGTTGCGCCCGCGCTTGTAAGTACATCATCATGGTCTATTTATGTCTGCCAAAAAAGCACTAATGGAAAAAACTGCTGTGCCTGTGAAAAATGCCTTAGGACAATAGCAGCTCTTCTGGCCCTTAATCGTGTTGATCTTTATCGTTACGGATTTGATCTTTCGCAAAATGCAGCTGAAGCTTCTATCGAAAAATTGATTTCATACTGGGCCACTCATGCACCATGGAGGCTTGAATCACTTCAGAAAAAAATTAGAGACAAAGGTCTACAATCATCCTCAGCATTTTTGCATAAGCTATCATCTGCATGCTATCAGGAGCCAAAGAAAATTATTGATTACAAAAAGTTCGCTGATCAGCTTGATGCGCTTCGTCAAAAAGCTCAGGCTTCTTATAACAAGGAATTCTATGTTTGAAAAAATCATAGGTTTTATCTGCCTGATGTATCTCCACCTGAGTGCATGTTCATTAATTCCTCGTTGTGTGATTCCCACCCCGAATTCAGTGCTTCTGGAAAAAGAAAAACATATTCCATTGTACATCGGTGGGCGCACGCGTTATTCAACGTGCACAGGCGTGACATGGTTTCATGAAAATTATTTAGCGGTAATTAATTTATACGGAAACAGGCTTGATATTTATTCATTTGATCGTTTAAAAAATACCTGCACACACATTCAAGAAATAACAAATGATCATGGCGCTCAGCTTGGTCGACCAGAAAATATTATAGCGTCACCGGATGGAAAGTTTTTAGCCGTTGCATCTGATTATCCAAAACCTGGAGTTATTTTATACAGTATTGATCAAGAAACCCATCGTGTTGATCCTGTCCCACGCTTTCGAGTGATTGCGCGCGGGCTGACCCATAATGCTCGCTTTACCCCTGATTCAAAATTTTTAGCCACTGCGGGGTGGGACCATAGGCGCGCACTTTGTTTTTATACATTTTTTGTACAAGATGGCATGCCAGAGCTTAAAGAGCATTCTGTTCGTTCAAATAATTTTTCTGAGCTTGTATCAAAAATTATTACATTTACCGCAAATGGTCGATTCGCAATCGCTAGTCATAGCGTAAAAGCTGCGTTTAAAGATAGCGGTAGTGTGCATGGATGCATTCAGGTTTATAAGTTTGATCAAAAAGCAGGAACGCTTGGTAAGAGCGTTAGCTTTGTTGAAGATAAAGATAATGCATTTTGTTATGAAGATGTTGTTTTGTTAGATAATGATACAAAGCTTCTTTTTACAGATCAAAATAATGACAGGCTTGTGCTTTACTTATTTGATCCTGAATCCGGTGCCATAGCATCTGAACCACTTTACTATGATTCAAAAGATTTATTACTCGATTTTCCTCATGGAATGTCTCTTTCACATGATAAAAAATATCTTGCTCTAACAAATTATGGTAATGATACATGTGTTATTTATGAGCTCTCATCGGTTAATACAGCTTCATCGATATAATTAAAATCTTTTATTTCAAAGTCTTCGTTAAAGATCTCAAGTGAGCTGTTTACGTGAGTGCTGTCAAATTTTTCTTTTGTAAAAGAGATACCTTCTTCTCCTATGTGAACAGCTCTGTTTACAGCTGTTCTTAATTTGACATAACCATTTGTATAGAGCGCTATGCCTGTCATTGCATCTTGGCACGGTTCAAAATGTGCAGAGTGAGCACGTTCTATAATACGAATAAGTCTTTTAGCCTTAATTGATTTGGTTGCATCAAACAGATTTTTTTGTTTTCTTATTGATTTAAGATAGTGCTTAAGCCAAAACTTTATTTTGAATGAAACTTCAGGATGCTTTGCAGGTTTAGAGCGTTGTAGGTCGTACTCACTTGTATCTGGAATTAAGTTTACAAAGGTTTCAAATTGGTAGAGTACGCGCTTGATGTCATCCCAGACTTTTTTACTTATGCAGTAATCAATAAAGCACCACCAAAAATCATATCCTGTTTCAATAACATCATTAAGATGGTTTCTTTTATTGAATCTTTTTTTAGTGTCGCATGCCCATGTTTGAACAGCGCCAATATTGGCAAATGTTTTCTTTGCCCATTCGTCTAGCGCGTGCATTGTGTGAATATATGATGGCGCTACTTTTATATCTTCTTCCAAAATTATTACGCGCTCAAATCCGCACCAATCAAATAAGAAACGTTTTGAATCAACATGATTTTTGGGGCACCCATAGTTCTTGGGGCGCGCGATTATATATTTATGTTTAATGGCTGATCTAGTAATAATATCTTTGTTTTCTTCTTGTTTTGATTTTGGTCCACCATCTAAGAAAAAGTAAAATGGAATAGTTTGCGATTCTGGGTTTTGTTCAAGTGATGCAATTGTCTGTGCAAGATACTGTGGTCTATTAAAAGCTATAACAGCAACACAGTCAGGCTGGTTCATGCGCTTTGATATATCTTTGTATTCTTCATCATAATTATATGAATCAAGAGATGGGTAATTAAAAAGCTCAATCGCTGAAAAAGCAAATCCACCGCTGCTTATGAGTATAAGTAGCACTTTGAATAATAATTTTGTTATCACCACCATATGCTCCTAAAAAATAGTTTCATAAGCATACGAAGATTTGTTCGCGTGGACTATATTTTACTACAGATCGTCAGGTGTGGCCGTTTTAAAAGAACGATATGATAATGTGATAGTTTATTTTGGAAAGAAAAGGGGGCTTGTAAACAAGCCCCCTTACGAATTATGACAATTGATTCATATGACCATGTTTGAGTACAAACTCAACAAGCAGTCGTATGCTTGCTCCTGTTGCACCGTTACCAACATAGTTTACACCAGGGACATCATGTGCAGTTCCTGCGATATCAAGGTGTGCCCAGCGTGCCTTGCTTACGAAGTTAGAAAGGAACGTTCCACCAACGATGGTGCCACCATAATAAGCTGATGACCCATTGTTATGAATATCTGCAACTTTTGACTTGATAGCTTCATTAAAGTCTTCATCAAGCGGGAGTCTCCAGGTGCGATCGCCTGTTTGTTTGCCAAGCTCAAGAAGCTCTTGCGCAAGCTGATCGTCTTTAGACATGACTGCTGTGTAGAAGTGTCCAAGCGCATGCTGCACTGCACCTGTAAGCGTTGCAATGTCAATCATAATAGCTGGATTATAATGCTTCTCTGCGTATACAAGTGTGTCTGAAAGAACGAGGCGGCCTTCTGCATCTGTGTTTTGAATTTCTACAGTTTTGCCATTCATGCAAATGATAATATCATCAGGACGTGAAGCTTTGCCGCTTGGCATGTTTTCAACAAGCGGTGTAAGCCCAACAACATTAATGCGCGGCTTGAGTGTGCCAAAAATATCCATCATGCTTATAACTGCTGCAGCGCCAGACATATCAAACTTCATGCCATTAATTCCGCTTGTTGGCTTGAGGTTGATTCCTCCGGTGTCAAACATAATGCCTTTGCCGCATAGCGCTATCGTTGGTGCGTCTTTATCACCGCATGAGTATTCAAGTACAACAAACTTGCCTTCTTGATCAGATCCTGCATCAACAGCACAAAATCCACCCATGCCAAGTTCAAGTGCTTTTTCACGGCCAAAAATTGTTTTTTTAAGATTATGCTTAGCAGCGATCTTTTCAGCTTCAGCTGCGAGTACGCTTGGTGTCATGTGATTTGCTGGAAGGTCTGCCCAGCCGCGCGCTTGGTTAATCCCAAGGCCGATAATATTGCCGTGTTCAAGCGATAATTTATATGCTTCAAGGCTATGCTCTTGGTCGATTGCAACAAGGAGATCTGCTGACCACTGTACATTTTTTTTATCTGATTTGAATGTGCTGAATTCATAAGCAGCCATATGGGCTGTGATTGCAAGTTGTTTTACTAATTCATGCGCACTAACGGAGAAATATTTTTCTTCAGGGAGCGCTACAATTGCATTTTTAATACCATGGCGCTTCATTGTGCTGATACCTGAAGCAAGAGCTCGTCTGAGTGCTTCAAGATTATTGTCCCAGCTTTTGTTGAGGGGGCCAACTCCGACAAAAATGAATTGTGCCAGCTTATTGTCGCGCATAGCTGTTAGTGAAAAGCATTGGCCCTTTTTGCCATCAAACTGATGCTTTTTTAGCATCTCTTTAAGATGCGGATAATGATCTTGCTCTATGACCGCTAAAGGAGAAAGGTGTGTTGGTTGTTCAAGGCCGTCTTTTATAAAAAAGATATAGCCTTCGACTTCATTCTGCCAGAAAGACTTTTTGCTTAATTGTACATTCAGCATGTGCATCCTTTATGCTTAGCTGATACGCACAAGGGCTCATAAAGCTGAGTCATATTGTGCAACCAGCCTGTTGTAATTATTTGGGTACGATTGCACAAAATATTTTAAGATATTATGTATTGTGCTCTTCGTACTGAGCGATTCCTTCATGTAATACATGAAGACTTAGTAGCGCGCATTTCATACGCGTTGGCCCAAGTTGAATTCCCACAAGCTGAAGTATATCATCACGCGTAATATTTTTGAGCTCAGAAAGATTTTTATTAAGAGCGTGCTCACACAAAAGCGATGCACTTGCTTGACTGATAACGCACCCAGTGCCATCAAAGCCAATATCTTGAATACTATTATCTTTAATAACAGCCGCGATATGTATTTTATCTCCGCATGATGGATTATATTGTCCTGCTGAAAAATCAGGATTGCTGATTGTTTTTTTGAATTCTGAGTTTTTAAAGTGCTCCACGAGAATATCGTGGAAAAGTGATTCACTCATAGTACCTTAGGCGCTCATATGTTTGCGAAATGATGTTACGATTTCTTCAATAGCATTACAGCAATTAATAATGTCTTCAACGCTGGTATAGCACCCAACGCTTATTCGTAGCAGTGATTGATGTCCAAGTGTTGTTACGAGGGGTTGCACACAATGATGTCCCGCGCGTACTGCAATCTGTCTTTCACCAAGGTGACCAGCAAGGTCATGCGCGTGCATGCCGTCAACACCAAAAGCTAAAACATGTTTATGCTGTTGATTATTTGCAGCCACAAGTTGTATTCCATCTACTTTGCTCAGCATTAAGCAAGCAAGCTCAATCAGCTTGGTTTCATGTGCTGCTATTTGATCAAAATTAAAGTTTTCAAGAATAAAACGTACGCTAGCACCAAGGCCAATAATACTTGCTATTGCAGGTGTGCCAGCTTCAAACTTTGTTGGTGCTGGGGCGAATGTAGCGCTCGTGAAATCAACATGTTGTACCATTCCGCCGCCAACTTGGTAAGGCTGTATGCTTCGAGCAAGAGCTTTTGACACATACATAATTCCAACGCCTGTTGGGCCGTATAATTTATGGCCAGAGACAACAAGTGCGTCAACATTAAGCTTGCGCAGTGAGATTTTTTGATGGGGTGCTGCTTGAGCTGCATCAATAATTGTGACTGCTTTATAAAACCGGGCTGCCGCTAGGAATTTTTCAAGATCACCAGCTTGCCAAATGTCGCCAAGTATATTTGAGCACATGGTTACGCTTACTATTTTTGTCTGAGCTGTAACGTAATCACTTGGGTTTACAAGCATGTGCGTTTTTTTATCGACAGGAATGAAGACAAGCTTTGCGCCAGATTCTTCTGCCAGGCGCTGCCATGGGATTAAGTTTGCATGGTGCTCAGCTTCAGTAAGAAGGATATGATCTCCTGGATTAACTTTTGACCTGAGCATATACGCGAGTGCATTAAGCGACTCTGTGGTGCCCTTGGTAAAAGCAATCTCTTGGGCGCTTGGCGCGTCAAGAAGCTTGGCACAAAGTTCACGGGCTTCTTCATACAGGGTGGTTGCTTTTTCAGCGTCTTGATAAAGGCCGCGATGAACTGTTGCATATGATGACGTATAAAAATGAGTAATGGCATCAATCATAGCCTGCGGCTTATGTGCAGACGCAGCCGTATCAAGGTAGGTAACCCCTGATGATTGGATATATGGAAAAAATGATCGTAACGATATGCCAGGCATGATCAGGTCTTTTCTCTATAAATAGCCGTAATACGACATCATATTTTGTAACAAAGCTATTCTACTCTAATAATCGTTAATTTGCTAACGGCATCGCCTTTAAATTCAGATTGAAAATTGTTAGCGTTTGACAATTGGGGTTGACGTGGTACAGTGGTGTCTCAATTTGGGAATAGGGAGCAAATAGGCCCTGTATAAGGATTAAATCAATGAATTTAATGACTGTTGTATACTCGTTTTTCATACTGTTTATTCAGCTAATGACTCCGGTTCGCGCTGCGGAGGTTCCGTCGCATTTTCTTTATGATGCAGAGACATCATTCTTTTTTGGCCAAGAGCGTAAAATGGCCGTCTCTCCAGAGCTTGAGGCACTTGCTAAAAAAGCATATGGCTGGCTTAACAGCTCTGTTTATTTTGATTCAAAACTCCTTGGCAATCTTAAGTTTATGCGCAATCAGCATCTTAAGAAGAAGCCAAATCACGCTGAAGTAGGGCGTATTTTTACAGTTGAAACTGTTGATAGTGTAAAAATTGAGTGCACCTATTTTGATCGAGGAAGTGATACACTTATTGTTGTTGCTGAAGGTTTTACAAACAATCGTGAACAAATGTCCCCATTTATTGCGATGTTTCCTGATGTAGATATCGTTCTTTTCGATTTTAGAGGCCATGGTACTAATGAAGCGGGACTCTTTAATTTTGCAAAGAGCCTTGCGGGTATTGATACATCAAAAATCCGATTTGGCCTTGATGAAGATAAAGATGTCAAAGCCGTGGTAAATGGATTTAAAAAGTTTAAACAGCAGCGAACATCCGCTCCTTATGAAAAAGTGATTGGTCTTGGTTTGTGTTATGGCGCGTTCATACTTGCAAAATCACAAGCAACACACAAAAATCTTTTTGATAAGCTCATTCTTGATGGGTGCTGGTTGTCACTACCGCTCTTTGTTGAAAAAGTGCGTTCAGACCTTTTAACTATCGCAAATCCACAATCTGGTGGTTGGGCGAATCATTGGTTCTGGGGCAGAAAGATTGTTAAAAATGCTGCAGAGCTCTTGGTTACCTACGTACTTGGATTGAAGTATCATGAAAAGATCTCCTTCCTTGATTTTGCAAAAGATCTTTCAGAAACAGAGATTCTTTTTATTCAAGGTAAAGATGATTACATGATTAGGCGCCATGAGTTTGAACAACTTTGGAACGCGATTCCGGGTGAAAATAAAATGCTCATGCTTACATCTAACGAGCACGTGCGCAATCACCTTAAGCAAAAAGAGCTGTATAAGCTCGTATCAGATCTTTTCATAAGTGGTGGAAGAGAGCTTGCATTCGAGGTTTTATCAGAACAAGAAATTGTCGCTGACTACCTTATTGAAAGCTATATCGCTCAGTTGGTGGTATAAATCCGCTTCATGGTATGAAAAAAATAACAAAGCTTCTTATCGCAAATCGCTCAGAGGTTGCTCGTCGTATTCAGGCGACAGCTCATGCTGCAGGTATTAAGACAATAGCAGTCTATGCGCCTGAAGATAAAAACCTTGCGTATGTTCATGCGGCGCATGAAGCCTACCCTTTATCTGGGCATGGTGGCCCTGCGTATCTAAAAGCTGATGAGGTCGTTGGGATCGCTAAGGCTGTTGGTGCAGACGCCGTTCACCCTGGGTATGGATTTCTTGCTGAAAATGCTGATTTTGCTCAGCGGGTTATTAATGCTGGTTTGACGTGGGTTGGCCCTCATCCAGATGCAATAAGACTTATGGGCGATAAAATGCTCGCGCGTAATCTTATGGTTTCTAAGCAGGTTCCTGTTGTCCCTGGGTATGTTGTGCACGATCTTTCGTCTGATGGGATGCTTAAAGCAAGGGCCCTTGCAGATACAATTGGGTATCCTGTTATTATTAAAGATCCCTACAGCGGCGGCGGTAAAGCTATGCGTAAAGTTGCTGAGCCTGATGATTTTGAATCAGCTTGGCAAGCTGTTTGTGCTGAAAGCGCTCGTTTGACCGGTACATCTGTTTTGCTCATAGAAAAATTTGTTCTACATGGACGCCATATTGAGGTCCAAATTGCTGGTGACGGCCAATCGTATGTACATTTTTTTGAGCGTGAATGCTCTGTGCAGCGACGCCATCAGAAGATCATTGAAGAGGCGCCATGTAATTTTATTGCACCGGCAACGTTAGAAAAAATCTACGAAGCAGCCCTGGTTGCAGCATCTGCTGTATCTTATGATAGTATTGGCACCGTTGAGTTTATTGTTACGCCAGATGAGCAATTTTATTTCCTCGAAATGAATACTCGTTTGCAGGTTGAGCATGGTGTAACAGAGCTGATTACCGGCGTAGACCTTGTTGCGCTTCAACTTAAGCTTGCGCAGCGCGCACCGCTCGCGCTTAGACAGCAGGACATTATTAAAACTGGCCATGCAGTGCAATGTAGGCTTTATGCTGAAGATCCAAGTGCGAATTTTTTACCATCAACTGGTCGACTGTCGCTTTTAGCGTTTCCCCAGCTGCCGTATCTTCGCCTTGAGCATGATTTGATCAAAGGGCAAGAGATCTCATCGTTTTTCGATCCGATGATAGCCAAGTTTTTAGTCTATGGTGCGGATCGTTCTGAGGCGCTTGATAAAATGCATTATGCTTTGCATTCAACAATTATTGATGGCATAAAAACCAATAAATCACTGCTTGAAGGGATTATTCAGTCGCTTGAATTTAACCAAGGGGCGCACCATACGCAGTGGCTTTCGGATAAGGCTTTGGTGATTGAGCTTATTAATGCCGCAACACATAAACCTTCGCCTGCAGATGAGGTGTATGCACTAGCAGCACTGGCTCTTGTGCTTCAAGAATTATCTATCCCAGCACCTGACTCCGTGCAACGTGAGCGAGTATGGAAAAGGGCGCACTCATGATTAATTTGAGTTCTGGAAATAAAGATTTTACAGTAAGAATCATAAAAAAAGATTCTAGCGTTGTGCTCTCTATCGCTCATGCTGGCAAGACGACTGAGTGTGTGTTGACAGATTACGTGCATGACTCAGTTACGGGCCGTGTTTCATTTGCTGTTGGTGAGCGACGCATGAGCTTTATGATTGCTCAGGCATCATTGCAAGATTGGCGTGTATACGCAGTTGGAGGGTGCTTACCGTACCAGTTTCAGCATCATCGTTTTAAAATTAATCAAGCAGACTCAACCCCTGCATTTTTTGCAGCGCAAAAAGATGTCCAGCAAAAAAATGCCACACAGCTTATCAGCCCACTCGCTGGCCGTGTTAGCTCTGTGCTTGTGCAGCCTGGACAGACCGTGTCAAAGCACCAACCTCTCCTTTTCATCGATGCAATGAAAATGGAAAATGAGATTTGTGCTGATCAGGATGCGGTTGTCAAAAATGTTTTCATCCGCCCTGGTGATGTGATACAACCAAATCACGTTCTTATAGAGTTTTTTAGGGAGGGTGAGGGTTATGGAACATCACAATCGGTCGATGCAGCTTCGTCAATTTAGAATTGGCGATCTTGCAAATGAGCTTCGTGTAAAAAAATTTGTTATCCGCTTCTGGGAACAGGAGTTTGGTCTTCAGCCAGATCGTTCTGGTGGCAATCATCGTTTTTATACTACAGAAGATTTGCGTATTTTTAGCGTTATTAAGGACCTTTTGTACAACCAGGGATACACAATAGAAGGCGCTAAAAAGCAATTACCGGTTGCGCTTGCTGTTCAAAAGCGAGGGGAAGATACGACACAATTAACTGAGCAGTCTCAGCAAGTGTCTTCATTGATTTCTCTGCAAATAAAACAAGTAACCACCGTTGAAATTTCTCAACCATCTGAAGCAGATATTTTGCGTGATGCTCATCCTGGCCATACGACTGGTGTTACGGATGCCTGTGAAGTTAAAGGGGTAGCTGTAGAGACAGAGAGCTTTGCTGAAGAAACAACCTGCGAGGTATGGAGCTCTATTCCTGTTATTGAGCCAGTTGAGGCTACGCCTGTTGTTGTTGCGCCTCAAGAAATCGTTCCAGCACACGAAGCTGCTGTTGTCTACCATCAAGTTCCTCAAGCTGCTCACTGTAAACCATGTGAAACAAAATCACATGTTGTTGAGCATATTAAAAAAGAGCTTGAAGCACTTAAAAATAGATTTACTCACGTTGCTTAGCTAAAAAAAGAGCCCAGTTTTTAAACCGGGCTCTTTTTTATTTTACGTAGCTTTTAATAGTAACATGTAATTGAATATGCTGGTGGCAGATTAAGCAGCACCAGCTCTTCTTCAGTTCCGCATGGCGCAGAGCTATTAAATGCTGCAAGCTCTTCTCTGACGCGCATAAAATTATCGCCACTCATTGTGTCAAAAATTGACTGAGCAAGCTTATAGCAAGCTTTTCTTATTGCAGGTAGCGCTGCGTATTCAAAGTAGCTTATGCTGCCGCCTTTTTTGATCCAGCGTTTGTACTGAGTTAAAACTTTGTTAACAAATGATGAGTCAAATGAGTTGAAAGGCAGTCCAGAAATAATATGGTCAAATCCATTAAAAGCTTCATCAAATAAAATTGCTTCTGGGTTGAATTGTAAAATATCTCCCTGAATCAAAATAAGCTTTCCAGACTCAAGTTCTGTTTTGAAAAGTTCTTCAAGCATGGTGCAAAATTCAGGAACAAATTCTACTGCGATGAGTCTATCACCATCGTTAAGTAAGCTGAGGATTTTTTTTGTGAATACACCTGTACCAGCGCCTACCTCAAGGACGATTTTTCCTTGTGCTGTGTTATCAGCTAAGGCTTGAGTTATAGCTCTTGCAAGAGCAGGTGAGCTTGGTGCAATAGCGCCAACAGTGTTATGTTGCTTAAAGAAATTAAGAATAAATGAGGCGTGTGACCCAACTTCATCGATAAATCCATCAAAAGCATCTTTTAGTCGTGTTGTGATTTCTGATGGGGTGGGGATGGTGTGGCGTCGTGCAGCACTTGTGGTAGTCGTCTCGCCTGATAGTGGTGCAGCTGCGATCAGAAGTGTGATAATCGAAGCGGAATATATTTTTTTCATGATTTTTATTATACTTTCGGTCTTTAAGCTTTCTAAAAGAGAGACCAGGATATCATATCCGTTATTCTTGGAAAGTAGCTGCGTTGGAATAGATTTTTCAAAGAGTATTAAGTTGGATTTTTTTAATGGAATTATTGTCAGGGTTGTTGCTTGTTAATAAGCCAGTTGGGATGAGTTCTTTTGACTGTATCAGGCGTTTGAAGCGCTTACTGCCAAAAAAAACGAAGATTGGGCATGCAGGTACGCTTGATTTATTAGCATCTGGGCTTTTAGTTATTGCAATTGGTAAAGCGACAAAGTTACTGACTGCAATTATTGGTGATTCCAAAGAATATCGCGTCAAAGCTCGGCTTGGCGAATTGAGGGATAGCCTTGATCTTGAAAGCCCTATAGCGTTTCAAGAAGATGTTCCTGAGGGAGCAGCTCAAGCTATAGAGAAAGCATTTTATGACTTTCCTCTGTCATATAAACAGATTCCACCGGTGTACTCTGCCCTTAAGCATGAAGGTAAGCCGCTGTACCACCTTGTTAGAAAAAACAAGCTCGACAGCGAGCAGCTTGATGAAATCGTAGCCTCAAAGGCTCGTGAGGTTGTCCTTATTGAGCGTGAACTTCTTTCAGTTGAGCTTCCATACTTTACATGCAAGGTGACTGTTTCTAAAGGTGCTTATATACGATCTTTAGCTCATGATATTGCTCAATCAATAGGTATGGTTGCAACAACGTATGAGCTTGAGCGTACAAAAATAGGCGACTATCTGCTTATTGATGCTCTAGATATTAATAGCATCGCAAGGCTGGAAGATATTAAGGAGCACTTAAAAACACCAGAGACAGAAAAGTTTAAAAACGAAATAAAAACCGATTTGGTTTGATACGTACAGGGGAAAATTTTTTTGGATTTTGAGAAGAATTTGGTTGCGGGGGCTGGATTTGAACCAACGACCTTTGGGTTATGAGCCCAACGAGCTACCAGGCTGCTCTACCCCGCGTCATAATCTTGAATTGATGTTGATCATTCTATAGGAGATGCAGGGATTGTCAAATTAAAATCGAACAAATCATCGATTTTAATCAGGGATTTTTGAATATCATCTGCCAGTGGGACTTTGAAGTCGTAATTATTTTTTTCGTACTCAAATTTTATATTCCAGGCATGAAGTGCTTGGCGCCCAAGGAGCTTTGATGCCGCTCCGTATGTCTCGTCTCCAAGCAAGCTATGGCCTATTGATTGGAAGTGAACCCTGATCTGATGAGTTCTTCCTGTAACAATTTTAACTTGAACAAGGCTGTAATCGTCAACATATGCAAGTGTTTTATAGCGCGTAAGTGCTTCTCGCGCGGCGATTCCGTGTGTGGCCATCTTGTGCCGCTCTTTGAATGATCGCCCTATAGGGCTGTTGATGATACCGTGTGCAGGGGTGTGGCCCTGAACAACAGCGATATATTCTTTTTGGATTGTTCTATCTTTAAACATTTGAGCAAAAGTTTTTTCTGCTCGTGGATTTCGAGCAACAATCAGAAGCCCTGATGTGTTTTTATCAATTCTATGTACGATTCCAGGGCGGACCTGGTCTCCGCATTCCGTGAGCTCTGGGTAGCGGTAAAGAAGCCCGTTTACAAGGCTTAGGTCATTTGGTGATGCTGGTGCAGGGTGCACCATAAGGCCGGCAGGTTTATTGATGACAAGAAAGTCTGTGTGTTCAAAGACAACCTCAAAATCAACATGAGCTGCGGCTGTGTTGCATATTTTTGATGTTAGGGTAACGTTGATAATATCACCTGGTCGAACGGGGAAGCTCGGCTTTTTTGTTTGTTTTGTGTTAACCAAAACATTGCCTTTTTCTATCAGCTCCTGAAAATAATTTCGTGAATAGTCTCTGAAGGCAGATAAAAGTACTTTATCAAGCCGAGTGTTTGGTGCCATTTCTGGCGAGACAGTGAGGGTTAAGAGCTGTTTATCAAGCATAGACAAGTGTACGAAGGTGGTTATACTACAGTCGCTACATCGATTATCCGACCAGCAGGGCACCTTTTTCTCTGTGGTCCGGTGTAAAACATTTCAACAGCAGCTTACTTTGTAGTACAATTAAGTCAAATAGCTGGCACCTAGTTAGCTAAATGGCAGGAAATAGCCTATGAAATGGTCAGAGTGCAGGTTAAATCTTGGATTTTGGCCAGCGGCATGCGTTACGGGCAAGCTAATCGGAGTAGTTTATGCTCAAAATAAAAAAGATATTGTTTCAAATTGAAAACAATATCGACGCAGTTATAGCTGAAGATTCGACTCTAGGCAGTGATTTGTGGCAAATCCTGCTAGGGCAGCATTTTGCCGATATTGCTATGCTTGCAAGTAAAATTGATGCTGATCATCGGTTTAATCTTTTTAGAAAGCTTCCTAAAGACTTATCGATCAAAGTTTTTAGAAAGCTCCCTCAGTCTCAGCAAGCAGAGGTTTTGATCCAGTTGGATCAAGATCATGCAGCTCAGACCCTTAAGCACATGCCGGCAGACGAACTTACCGATCTTTTTGATTATCTCTCAGATGAAGATTTAGAAAAATATTTACGACTCCTCCAGACAAAGCAGCGCAGTCAGATTCTTTCGCTTTTGACGTTTAATCCGCGCTCTGCTGGTGGTCGAATGAATAGCGATGTAATCACGCTACAAAAAGATTTTACAGTTCGGCGTAGCGTCGAGCTGCTCCAGCGCCTTGGCCCGAGTAAGACAGTTCAGCAACGTATTTATGTTACTAATAAAGACGATGTTTTGATTGGTTATGTAACGCTTGATAAATTAGTTTTGAGTAAGCCAGAGACATCGCTTTCTCAGATTATTAATCCAAACGAGCTTGTTGTTTCTGTTGATGAAGACCAGGAAGATGTTGCTAACCAAATGCATCACTATGGTCTTTTATATGTTCCTGTTGTGGATAAATATAACCACTTTCTTGGCATCATTACCGCTGATGATGTCTTTGAGATTATTAAAGAAGAAGGTAGTGAAGACGTATACAAAATGTTTGGTTTGATTCCAGCTGAGCATGGATACTTCACCACACCAATTATGCGCTCTGTTTGGCAGCGAGGAATGTGGCTTGTTGGCCTTCTCGTATTGCAGAGCTTATCAAGTTTAATTCTAGCATCTTACAATGATATGCTTGGTAAATACACGGTGATAGCCGTGTTTCTTACAATGCTTATTGGTACTGGTGGTAATGCTGGAAATCAATCAGCAACAATTGTTATCCGTGGACTAACTACGCGCGAGATGTCTCGACGAAACGCAATGAAAGTTTTCATGCGTGAGCTTGGTATCTCGACAATCATATCATTCATTTTAGTTGCAGTAAGTTTTGCCCGTGTGTATTGGTCATGTAACGATCTTATGAGCGCTGTTGCTATTAGCCTTTCGCTCATGCTTATCGTTGTCACATCAACTGCCTTAGGTGCATTTATTCCTATCATGCTTGACCGTTTTGAGATTGATCCGGCGCACTCTGCAGCTCCTTTTTTAGCAACGTTGATGGATGTGTTAGGCGTTCTGATCTTGTGTTTCGTATGTAGTAGAATGCTTGGCTAGCAAAAAATAATAAAAAAGATGAAAAAGGGTCTTCCCTTTTAGCAAAAAATGCTGCATAATATGCACCATCGTTGAAAACGAGCCGCTAGCTCAGTCGGTAGAGCAACAGCCTTTTAAGCTGTGGGTCGTAGGTTCGAATCCTACGCGGCTCACCAGCGTTTTGAAATGTGCGTCCCCATCGTCTAGTCGGTCCAGGACACCAGATTTTCATTCTGGTAACAGGGGTTCGAATCCCCTTGGGGACGCCAATTTTTCTTGTATCTGTCATTCAGACATTTTCCCATATTTCTTTTTTCTTAGTTTCTCTACTTGTTCTAAACAAGTACTCCACCTATTTTAAGATTGCGTTTGTACTTCAATTTCATATCATAGATGAGCAGGCTTTACTTCCCGCCTAATTTTTTCACACACGCCGCAGCCGTGATTTTATCTATCCAACAACTCTTTAATAAAGGGTGTCGTACATGGTCTCACCTGAAAACGCACAATCTTCAAAAGCGTCAATTCCTTATGGTGTATCACCAGATGGTTTTATCCCTGCTATGGCTATTGCAAATTACTTATCAGATAAAGATAAAATTCTTGTAATCGGTGATTTCACTAAGCGTGATTACTCGGTATTAAATGCACTTGGGAAGGATGTTTCTGTACTTGATATTGTTCCGATTAAAGGTGTCGAAAAATTTTACCTGCAATCTATTACAGAGAAAACGATGTTTGACGACAACACATTTGATGGTGTTGTTTTAGCAGAAGTTATTGAGCATTTATTTGAAGACCATCTTGCATTACAAGAGATTAATCGAATTCTTAAAGATGATGGTACACTCGTTGTTACGGTTCCCTATTTTAGTAACATTCAAGACGCTCCAGAGTTTCACGTTCGTGTTCATAGTCAAAAAACAATAAACCGCTTATTAAAGTACACAGGATTTAGCATCAAAGAGCATTTTTTTAGAGGGGTTATGAGTAGGCTTCCTCAAAAAAATCGTCTTACGAAGCTTGTTTTATTTGGCACTAGTAAGCTTTTAAGAATCATCTTTGGTCAGCGTAAGGGAATAGAGATCTTTAGATATTTATGCTTTAAGGCTGAATATTTTCTTGGCACACATAATCTTTTTTTACCGCTTCAACAAAGATGTACAAGCTTTGGTGGGATTATGAAGGTAAAGAAAGATAGAAAAACTGATTTTATGCAGATACAGAGAGACTCATTTACTGTATAAGCCAACTAGTTTTCCTACCGAAGAAGCATTTGCTCTAGCGCTGCTTGTGTGCAGCAGTTTTTAGCTTTTCTTGAATTGCAATCTCAATTAAAAGCTCTTTAACAATATCAGGGTAATCAACCATTATTGCGTCTACTTTTAATTGGCAAAGTATTGTTAGAGCTTGGCTATTTTCACATGGTGACCAAACCCAAAGTTCTAAACCATGAGCTTTTATGTCATTTGCTAATGTTTTAGATAAGAGGCCTGCTGCATTTATCAAGCAGACGCCGTGAGCATTCATTTCTTTTGCTGATAGGGCTAATTTGTGTGGGGTGCCGATCATTGTGGGAATAAGTTTAACAAACGGAGCAAGGGCTTTTAATTTTTTGAGCTCTTCATGAAAAAAACCTGTCGCATAAAACTGGTCAGTTCTCCAGCCTTTTTCTATGTAAACATGAAGATTATTGGCTAAACTGTCAGCTACGCCTTCCTCTTTAATATCAATAATTATTTTTGCTTTTGCATCAAGCGCATCTAAGACCTCTGAGAATGTTGGTATTGTACCCCCATTTTTAAGGCTAAGCGCTTTGATTTCAGCTAAGGTTTTATCTTTTATTAGCCCAGTGCCATTCGTTGTTCTATCGACAGATGGATCATGGATTACGATTAAATCACCGGTTTTAGATTTATGGATATCAAATTCAACGGCTTCGACCCCAAGGCTAATTGCTTTTTTAAAACCATTCAGAGTGTTTTCGGGTGCGTAACCAGAAGCTCCTCGGTGCGCTATAATCATTATTTCGTTGTTGCAAAAAGCTATGGTTGATATTGTTAATAAGATAGTTATGCAGCTAATAATTTGTTTTCTCATTATCTAATCTCCTGAAAATATAGGTAATGATAAATCAGTAGCATACAATTTGATTTACATAAAGCCTGCTAAGGCTACTAAGCTTTTTAAATCGCTCTTAAATCTTTAAAAGCAAAAGCCCCCCTAATAAAGTAGGGGGGCTTAATTTCTATACAGAGCGCAGAGGCTTTTAAGCTTTGATTTTTTGATTGATGGTAAACATCAAAATTCCTGCAGCAACTGAAGCATTAAATGAGATCTCAGGTGATCGCTGCGGAAGGGTAATAGCTTCACCCATGCTTATGAGTTCTTTTGCGATTCCTGACGCTTCGTTACCGATAACCAAGCATGCAGGCGCTTTGTAGTCAACAGTAGTCGCATCTTTACCGTTAAGTACTGCCATATAAAAATTATAGCCAGCCTTTTTTAAATCCTGAATTGCGCTTTTAATTGATGCAGCTTTATAAACTTCAACGTACTCGGCAAGTCCAGCAGATGCTTTAAATACAGCGGGTGTCATTGGCGCAGCACTTGTTTTACAAAGAACAACTCCTGTTACACCAATACATGAAGCTGAGCGAAGGATTGCGCCAAGGTTGCGCACGTCTTGTACGCTATCAAGCATGAGAATAAAAGGCTTTTTTGCAGGGTCGAATGGTTTTGAGTTGTACACAAAAGGTGACACCCATGCAACAACACCATTGTGCTCGCTGCTTCCAGCCATGCGCTCAAGAATTTCTTTTGAAACATACTGAATATTAGGGACGTTTTTAGGCAAGTAAGGTTGGATCCGATCCCAAGCTTTTGGAAAAGGTTTTGTAGTGTAAAGAGCTATAAGTTTACGACGCTTTGCTTTTAGCATTTCTATAATTGCGTGCGCACCGTAAATCAGTTCGCCCTTAACTTTTTGTGTTGTATCTTTTTTTGAGCTCATAGTTGATCGTTTTCCCATTAATCAGTAGATTCACTAACGAAGGGTTACAGTCTATACTATTCGCTCATCAAGTGCAAAACGGACTCATAACACAAAAAAAGGGCAGCAATGTTTATTCTAGAAGGCAACATGGGGGTTGGAAAGTCTACTTTTTTACGTCTTTTAGGTGAGCGCTTCCCTAGTATTTCAGTTATTCAGGAGCCTCAGGACACCTGGTCCAACAAAAAAAACGGTTCCTCTCTGCTTGAAAATTTCTACACCGACCCTAAGCGCTGGGCATATACCATAGAAACTATGACTATGTTTACCAGGGTAAAAGACCATATGGTTCACCAAGAAGATCAAAATATGGCAAAAATCATGGAGCGCTCGGTTTACTCTGGGCACTATTGTTTTGCTATGAACGGACGGGCTCATGGCTTTTTAAGTGATCTTGAGTGGGATATTTATATGGGTTGGGCTGATCTTATGGTTAATAAACAATGTCAGCCGCCACGTGGCTTTATTTACCTTCGTGCAGAGCCTAATATTTGCCACGAGCGCGTTAAGGTGCGCGACCGCAAGGGCGAAGAGACGGTTTCGCTTGAGTACGTTTCCCAGATTCATGATTGGCATGAAAAGTTTTTAATTCATAAAACAACCATAGCCCCACGCCTTCGAGACATCCCTGTGTTGGTGCTAGACGCAACGCCCAATATCCTTACTGACAGCGACTTAAGAGAGGCTTACTTGCAAAAAGCCGCAGACTTTATCTTGAGTCATGCGCAGCACGCTCAAAATGAGTTCAAACCAGCAATCGTGCAAGCTTTTTAGTAACAAGATCTCTTGCAGAGTAAGCTAAAATCTTTATTATTTTTCTATTTGAAAATATAATAATACTAGGTAATGGGTTATTATCGTATTCCATGGGAAATTAATGAAAATTGCACGTCTTTTACAGTTTTTGCTCTTAATTGCCGGCTTTGTGGGCATACGGTTTATGCTTCATGCTGCTGATGGCAGCATGGGTAGGGGTCTTAAGTCATATGTAAGACAAGAGTCTTTAGATGAAGACTATACTGACGGTACTGGTTCACTAGAAACCTTATCAGACCGTGATGCAGCTTCTTTTGGCTCCCCAAGCCCGTCATTAAGTGAAGCCTTTGCAGCAAGCCCTACAGCGCTCGTTGATATGGAGTCTAGCGATATTGAAGAGATATTTAGGCAAGGGTTTGATCGATTAATGGATCAACCATATCGTTCAGATGTTTTGGATAAAGATCAAAAAAACGTTGCTTTGATAGCTACTTGGATTAAGTATTCGCCAAAAGTTCTTCCGGATGAAATGAAAGACTTTTTAGTCGCTGTTGAGCGTTGGATTGATGCTGGTGAAAAAGGGTATACGGCATCTGAGGTTAAAATTTTTAATTACCTAAGAGCAGTCTTTTATGGCAAAAGAGGTGAATCTAAGGCCAAGGGTGCGTATGCAACAGCTCCTCTTTATGAGCTTATGAAGCGAGAGTTTTCTGATGCAGAGTTTGCTTTGCTAACACCTCAATCTATTGCCCAGATTATCTTACGAATGGAGCTACCTGCTCATAAGCCTATGAAATATGGCCGATATATTCAGTTACTAACTAAGTTCCTCAATAAAAAATATGACGAACAAGAAGATAAGCGGCGTCTTGGTATTGCAAGGTTTGCAACAGACTAAAAGATTAATTATGTACTATCAAAATGATAAGAGGGGCGCTGGTCAGCGCCCCTCTTATCATTTTATTAATCATGTAGATTATAGATTTTAAGCAGATGCTCTTTGTCGATTGATTTAAGGAGCTTACGCTCTATTTTTTGCATTTGTGCAAATTCAGCATCTGTTTGATGATCATAATTAAGTAGGTGTGCTATTCCATGAGCGAGCAGCGCATCCATATGATCGTCAAAAGAACGCTCCCAACGAGTTGGCGCGTCTTTCAGAACAAACTCAACTGAAACAATCAGATCGCCAAGGTTTTTATCTTCGTCTGCGTAGACTTTAATTTTTTCGCCAGGCTTGAGTGATTCATGATAAGGAAATGATAGGATATCAGTTGGTTTATCTTTCTTGCGGAAAGTTTTATTATAGTTTCGTATAGTTTTATTGGTTGTAAGCCATAAGCCTATATCAAAACCTTTATAGCCTGCTGCACTAAGCATTTTCTCAACTGTTCGTTTGATCTGAGTGGTTGAGAGTGCTACGGTTTTTTGCGTATTTCGAATGCTTATCATGACTCAAGTACCACAGTTATTTCAAATCTGCTGTCATCTCTTTGGCAGCTAGCGTCACCAGATGTTTTTGTTTCAAACGCTTGAATCTTGCAAATACCACAAATGATCTGTTTGTGCGCGTCAATTACTGCGCGCCTTGCGTCTTCTGCGCATACAACTGTCAGGTGGCTGACTTCTGTTTTGAGTGATACTTGTTGTTCACTTTTTACTTTTCGTACTGCGTTTACAACAGCAAGCACGTCATTAATTATAGCGCCTGTCTCAGAATATCGAGCGGTAAATGCTTCGGGATTAATTATTGTTGTGTGCACTGATTCAGCTTTTTCATCAGCTTTGAAAACAAGCTGATAAAGCTCTTCGGTGATATATGGAATATATGGTGCAAACAATTTGAGTAGGCTTTGTGCTATGGTATACAGTGTTGTACGTGTTTGTGCAATAACCCCTGCATCATGATTGTCAGGATTGAAAAGCCTGTCTTTAATTAATTCAAGATAATTATCGCACAAGTCTTTCCAGAAAAATGACTCAAGTGATTCAAGTGCAGATGTGTACTCATACGCATCAAGTTGTGTGCAGTAGTCTTCAATCATGGTGTTATGCTGGTGCATAATCCATTTACATAATGTGTCGTTAATTTCCACTGAGCCTTCAGGCTTTTGCATATGCTCATGCATAAACTTATATGCATTCCAAAGCTTAGTTACTAATTTATTACCAATTTTAAACTGGTTTTCACTAAACGCGGTGTCTGTTCCTGGGCGACCATTTGCTGTCCAGTAGCGAACGACGTCGGCCTGGTGTGCTTCAAGGAGCGCTTCTGGTGCCATTTTGCTATTGCCTTGCGACTTAGAAATTTTTTCTTTCCCTGCAAGTACGTGGCCAGAAATCATAAGGTCGTGCCATGGGAGCGTGCCAAAATGGTAGTATGTTTTTATGATGGTATATAACGCCCATGTTCTGATGATATCGTGAGCTTGTGGGCGCATGCTCATTGGCAGTGTAAGGTTTTCTGGACCTTGATTTGGCCAGCGCATATTAATACTTGGCGTTGATCCAGATGTAAACCAGGTATCCATAACATCGGTTTCTGCTTGCAAGTTATGGCTATGACATGAGGGACATCCGCCACCAGGGTAGGATGTTTCCTGAGGGTCTACTGGTAACATGCTATCATCAGCAAGAATTGTGTTATTGCAGTCTAGGCAGTGCCAAACGGGAAAAGGAATGCCGTAAAAGCGCTGGCGCGAGATGCACCAATCCCAGTTAAGATTTGATACCCAGTCGCGATATCGTGCTTTCATAAAGCTTGGCTTCCAGTTGATTTGTTCTCCAAGCTCCAAAAACTTTTCTTTGTGATCAATTATTTTTACAAACCACTGGTTAAGAACAAGGTACTCGATTTCTTGTTTGCAGCGCTCATGGGTGCTAACAGCATGAACAATTGGCTTTTGGTTTTTGAGCGCTTGGTTGCTTGCTAGAAGCTCAAGTATTTTTTTGCGTGCGTCATGTACGCCAAGTCCCTCAAGTGGGCCTGTGTGGCTTGTCCATTTTCCATCAAATCCAACAACTTGAATATACGGAAGGTCATGTTTTTTTTGCCAATAAATATCTGTTTGATCTCCAAACGTACAGCACATAACAAGGCCAGTGCCTTTTGCAGGATCAACTTTATCGTCAGCGATAAGTTTTACAGGCTTTTCAAAAATAGGCGTGATAGCAAATGAACCCGCAAGGTGATTGTATCGAGTGTCATCTGGGTGGAAGAACACAGCAACACATCCAGGAAGAAGCTCTGGTCTTGTGGTTGCTATAACAAGCTCTTCTCCGCGCTCTGTTTTAAAAATCAAATCATTAAATGTGCTGTTTACATCTGCGCTATCAAGTTCAGCTTGTGCAACAGATGTACGACATGTTGTACAGTAGAGGTGTGGCTCTTGCTTGCGGTACGCTAGGTTCTTTTTATAGAGCTGGCTAAATGAGTACTGAGCAACTTTTTGTGCTACGGGAGAAATTGTTGAGTATGTGCGTGACCAATCAATTGAAAGGCCTAGGTGGCGCCATAATTTTTCAAACTGCTTTTCGCTCTCATGAGTTTCTTTAAGGCATAAATTTATAAACTCAGAGCGCTTCATTAGGTAAGCTTTTACCCCGTTTTTTTTCTCAACAAAACGCTCTGTAGCAAGACCATTGTCATCAAATCCCATAGGATAAAAAACGTTGCAGCCTCGCATGCGTTTATAGCGAGCAATAATGTCAGCGTGGGTGTATGAAAAGACGTGACCAATATGGAGAGATCCTGAAACTGTTGGAGGTGGAGTATCTACGCTGTACACTTTGTGAGTGCTTGATTCATCAAAAGCATAGGTTTTATTCTTTGCCCAACGAGTTTGGGCTGACTGCTCACTGAGTTTTGGATCATAGTTTTTATCTGCCAACATGGCCATTCCCCGTATCTATAAGCGTGTTAAGACCATCGCATTATAGCAAATATTCAGTAATATCTTAGAAAAACTTTAAATTGCCTCATGGCTTGCTACAATATGGCCGATTTACTTACAAACTGAGGGATTTCCATGGTTTTTGCTAAAAAGAATAAACTACTCGTTTTTGCAGCGTTTTTTTCACTCCAGGTTCAGCATTCTTTTGCTTTGCCCTCAATTGAGATGGGCTCTGCTCTTGTTTCGCTTTTTTCTGGTGTTTTGTATGCTCGCCGTGAGCTTAAGCGAAATCCCCATGATCATCGTCAGCATTCTTCTACACTCGCATTTGTCTATGAGACGAGTAAATTGATTAATAATCTGACTGTTATCGTTAATAGATCAAGCAACTATAATGCACATAAAGATCTCCTTGCGTACCATATGACCTGGTTTTTTATCTCTTCACTTAAAACCTTAGGAAACTATTCGTCATTAGAGTTTAATATTCTTGAGTCTGAGCTTGAGCGTCAGGAATTTGAGCTTGCTCATAAAATTGCTCAAGCAAAAGCTGATAATGCAGCACCAGAGGTGATAGCTGAGCTTGAGGCTCTTTTACCCTCAAAATATCCTGAGCTTCAGCCGGATAATCATTTTATTAATGAATTTTATAATCAGATGAGCGGGGTCATTTTACCACTGGCTGAAGGGCTATCTGCGTGTGGACTTGCTGCCCTGCATGATTCTGGTGCAAATTCAGTCAATCAGCAGCGTATTCTTGCCAGCATTGGGTCTCTTGTAAGGACTATTCGTTGTCTTGATACAGCTCATAAAAATGATCGTCTTAAAAAACAACTTTTTACTTTAGTAGTTGCGCACGTCTTTTTGACATTCTATCATGCGATAAAGACTACCCCTACGTCGATCCCAGCACCTGCCACTGCATAGTTTTTTAATTCTGTTTGAATATAGCGCACCCTGGTCTTGCAAATTTAAAAATTATGCTATAGTGGCCTTGTCTTGTTGTAGATGTAGGTATCTTTGAGAAGGAATTACCTTATGAAAAATACACTCAAAAGACTTTTGTCACTCGCGGTTGCTTGTGGTTTTGGATTTACTCTTAATGCGCGTACGCTAGCAAACTCAGCTGAAGTTGCTACTGCAGCTCTTGGTGGTGTTGCACAGCTTGCTGAAGCACGCTTGCACAGCACAGATGATGCTAAAAGCGCTACAATTGCAGGGCTTACAAGCCATGCGCTTAAGCTTGTTTCTGCAGCGCTTCACGTTAATAATACATATGCTGCAGGCAAGGATGTTTGTTCACTCGTAACATCAGAGCGTGAAAACGCTTATACACTTGGTTGGGCTGCTCACCATGCTCATGAAGCTGTGCGCCTTGCAAAACTTCTTCATGCAGGTGATGTTGATTCACCAGCTGAATTTAAGACAAACTTGCATAAGCAGCTGCATGACGTCGTTCTTCCTGTCGTAGAGACAGCCGCTGCGGTTGTTTTTGCGCATAACGACGCTAAAACAGACGAAGCACGCAAACAGCGTAGACAGCTTGCGTCTGTTCAATCAGCGCTTGGTCTTCTTAGACAAGTTGTTGCAAGTGATCTAGAAACACAAGCAGGCAGAAACCGTGCAGCGGGTCTTGTTGCGCATGTTGTCTTGACCCTTGGCGAGTTTTTTGGTGGTGATAATTCTTCATCTACAAGCGGTGTCGACTCACTTATTGCCGGCTTAAAAGCTAAGGTTGCATGCAATTCTTGTGGTGATACTAAAAATGATATGCCTGCACTAGAAGCAATTCCAACTTCAGCTGCTCCAGCATCTGCTAAGGCTGAAGCCCCACAAGACGCTTAATAAAGTTATTAAGAGCTTAAAGAAAAAATCCCCAGGAAAACTTCCTGGGGATTTTTTTTATGTCGATGTCTAGGAAAAAAGCGATCTAAGAGTATTTTTAATTTTGCCTAGTACGCTTTTGATTGAAGCGATATTAAGATTATCAAGCCCGTAAAAAACAAGTCCACAGCCTACGCAAAACATAATCATACGGACTAAGATGCTGTATGCAAAACCAATGAGTACCACACCACTTGCAATTGCAGCAATTGCCTTGATTAATTGTAATTGTTGGCCTTCATTCATACTAGGCTCCTTTCTTTAATCTTTAACGACTACAGCTGGGCCCCAAATTGGAGCGCGTCTTTTTTGTAAACAGGAAAGTTCTTACAAAGCGTAAGAATCGATTTTCTTATATCACTTAAAATAGCTGGTTGGTCTTTAAATCTAAAGATCTGATCAATCCACAAGGCAATAGCTTCAGCCTGCGCTTCTTTCATACCGCGTGTGGTGATTGCAGGCGTGCCGATACGTATGCCGCTTGTAATTTTTGGTGACTTGGTGTCATAAGGGATAGCGTTTCTGTTGACGACGATTCCGCATGATTCAAGAAGCTCTTCTGCCTCTTTTCCGCTCTCAATAGCATGTTTGTTGCCACGTAGGTCGATCATGAAGAGGTGGTTGTCAGTACCCCCTGAAACTAATCTGTAGCCAAGATCTTGAAAGGTTTTTGCCATTGATTGTGCGTTTTTAATAGTTTGCTCTGAATAAGCAGCAAATCCGGGTTGTAATGCTTCTTCAAACGCAACAGCTTTTGCAGCAATTATATGCATTAGCGGTCCGCCTTGACTGCCTGGGATTAAAGCGCGATCAATAGATTCGCCTAGTCCGCTTTTTGCAAGAATAAGACCGCCTCGAGGGCCGCGTAGTGTTTTATGTGTGGTGCTTGTTACAACATCAGCATATGGGATAGGGCTTGGGTGGTGCCCTGTTGCGATGAGTCCTGCTACGTGTGCCATGTCAACCATCAGCAGTGCACCATGAGTACGAGCTATCGTTGCAATTCTTCCATAATCGATGATTCGAGCATATGCGGATGCACCAGCAACAATAAGTTTTGGCTTATGTTCTGCAGCAAGTTGTTCAAGCTGTTCATAATCAAGCAGCTCTGTCTCTTTATGTACGCCGTAGTGAATAAAGTTATAAAACTTTGCTGAAAAATTAAGATTATAACCGTGCGTTAGGTGCCCCCCAGCGTTCAAGCTCATAGCTAAAACGGTGTCGCCTGGCTGAAGGAGCCCAAGGTATGCGGTCAAATTAGCATTTGCACCTGAGTGCGGCTGCACATTAGCGTACCCAGCGCTGAAAAGCTCTTTTGCAAGGTCACACGCGTATTCTTCAACTTTATCAACAATACTGCAACCAGCATAATAGCGTCGCCCAGGGAAGCCCTCAGCATATTTATTAGTTAAAGCGCTCCCAGCTGCGCTCAAGACCTGAGAGCTGGCGTAGTTTTCTGAGGCAATGAGTGAGATGGTGTGTTCTTGGCGCGTAAGCTCATCTTTAATGAGCTTTTTTATAGTCAAACTCATAATTTTCCCTTTTGGGTGGGGGTGCAATGTATTGACCTGGTACCGTTTGCAACAGTAATCTTTCTATAGATGCGTAATGCATTTATTATTCGATTGTTTCAAGTATGAGGGGGGAATCATGAAGAAGCAAATATTTATTACTTTGGTTGCAAGTGCGTTATGTTTTCAGGATCTTGCACCTAGAGATGGTGGCGCTGCTGTGGCTGGTGCGCTTGGTGGGCTTGCAATTGGTACGATGATTGGGTCTGCTTCGTCTCGTGATACTCGTACCGAGCGACGAGCTGAACGCGCTGAAGATATTGCTGAGCAAAATAGAATTGATGCTGAGCGTCAACGAGTTACCCAGCTAGAACGTGAGATGGAGCGCCGTGAGCTTGAGCGTAAAATAGCCGAAAACTCATCTTTTGGTGGAAGTCTCTCTCTTATTCTTTTTGCCTTAGTCATTGTCTTGCTTTTTGCAGTTATTGGTCTTGGAATCGTTGTTCTGCGCAAAAAGCCATAAGCTTGATTGGGATTAGGGATGAATAGAAAAATACTTGTTTTTTGTGCTCTTTTTTTCTTTGGGAGCTATGCCGTTTATAAAATACATGCAGGTGGTGGTGATTCATTTATTGGTGGATTTGCCGGCGGAACCATGGGCGGGCTGCTTAGTGGAGCCATAAGCAAGTCTAGCTCGAATGATGGTGAGGGCAGGGGAAGACAAACAAAACGAGATTTACAAGAGCTTCAGGATGATGTGAGTGAGTTAGAGACGAGTGTTTCTCGTATTGAACGTAGCCTCAAAAATGATTTGACTACGCTTAATACAAAATGTGATGAAGCCTTGCAGCAAAATGATTCGCTTGAAAAAGAAGTTAAAGAGCTTGCTGCCCAGTATGAAAAAGTTCAGGAGCAGCTTGCTACTATCCTTAAGCGCCTTGATAGTTTAGAGCAACCAGCCCAAAAATCTTCACAAGTTCAAACAGTTACTGCTGTGCCTGAAGCGCAGGCGGTAGCGTAATCATTATATCTTTACAAGGCCCACTCTGCAGGGCCTTGTATTTTTTTGTCCTGATTGATCTTCCTTATTTATCATATAATTGTGTTATGCTTGTGGCTGCACAAGTTGGTCAAGCATAAGGAGTTCTTTCATGCTGAAAAAATCTATTCTTCGTAGTTTTTCTTGTACGGCGTTGAGCTTTTGTATTGCTTTAAGTAGCGGGTGCTTGTCATTCCGTACTTCTCAGCAATTAACAGTCGATGCAGTAAGTACTGATCAACCTGTGATCCCTGCAATCGTGCTTGGTGGTGGGGTTGGTGGGTTAACTGCAGCGCTATACTTTGCACAGGCACATGTTCCTTGCGTTGTTATTCAAGGTCCAAAGCCAGGGGGCGCGCTTAGCCAGTCTCATTCAGTTCGCAATTGGCCAGGAGTTGTAAATGCACCAGGTCAGAATATTGTCGGCGGGATAGCGGATCAGGTAAAAAGCCTTGGTGTTGAACTTGCCCAAGAAAAAGTAGTGGCAGTTGATTTTTCAGTGTGGCCTCGAATTATTAAGACACAATCTCTCACTGATGAAACCGTTACTAAGTCATATCGAGCATTAGCTGTTGTTATTGCTACCGGAACAGAGCCAAATTATCTTGGAGTCCCGGGTGAAACAGGTGAGGATGGTTATTGGGGTAAGGGTGTCAGCAATTGTGCTGTATGTGAGGGATCTCTCTATCAAGATAAGCGAGTTATTATTGTTGGTGGTGGTGATGCAGCCATAACAGAAGCAGACTATCTTGCCGATATTGCATCAGAGGTTATGATTTTTGTTCGTAAAGACTTTTTTAGAGCAAAAGATATAAAAGCGCGGGATAAAGTATTAGCGCGTTCAAACGTTAAAGTTTTCTATAACACTGTTGTAGAAGCCATCGAGGGGGATGATTCCCGCCTTACAGATGTTGTGGCGTACAATACCAAAACACAAGAGCGTAGCACAGTTGAGTGTGAGGGCTTATTTTTGGCGATTGGGTCTCAACCAAACACAAAGCTTTTTAAAAATCATATAGAACTTGATCAACAAGGCTTTGTTGTTCGTCATAATGCCCAAGAATCTTCTGTTCCTGGTATTTATGCCGTTGGGGATGTTACTGACCATGAATTTGTTCAGGCTATTACTGCCGCGGGCGATGGATGTAAAGCAGCTCTTGCCGGTATTAAGTTTCTTAAAGATGCTGGGTATGTTGTACAGACAAATACACTTCAAAATGACGATGATGACGACGAACCAGCTGAAGCAGAAGATCGTGCTTCAAAAAACAGCGATGATGACGCATTGCCGGTTAAAGAAGTAAAAACTGCAGATGACTTTGATCGACTTGTACTTAAATCAGAGCGTCCTGTTGTTATTGATCTTTATTCAACATGGTGTATTCCATGCCAAACGATGGCGCCTATAGTTGAGGAATTAGCGCAGGAATTTACAGGAGTTATTGATTTTGTCTCTTGTAATATTGGCAGCAAAGATATTCGTACTGCAGGGATTGATGGTTTACTAGCAAAAATTTCAGGACAGCCTCTTGATAGCGTGCCGACGTTTATTTTTGTACATAAAGGCAAGCAACGTAGCCGTATTGTTGGGGTTGTAAGCAAGCAGCAGTTTATTCAAACAATCAATAAGACTTTTGGAATTTCATGAAGCGTTTATTCGCCCCTTGGCGTGCAGCATGGATAAAACGTGTTTCATCACCTGGGCATGATCCACTTAAGGTAACATCCCAAGAATGCGTTTTTTGTGGCTATATTGAGCGCGGTGATGATGACCAGTCTATGATTTTAAAACGATTTAAATTTTGTTTTGTTATCATGAATGGGTTTCCTTATAACAGCGGTCACCTTATGGTCTTGCCATATAGGCACGTGCCAGATCTTTTGCTTCTTAATCAAGATGAGCGGCATGAAATAATTGATGTTGTTAGCTTGTGCACCAAAGTTCTTGATAAGGCGCTTAATATTGGTGGTTTTAATATAGGCATTAATCTTGGCCTTGCTGGAGGTGGAGGGCTTCCATCACACCTTCATGTTCACGTGCTCCCTCGCCACCGAGGTGATACTAATTTTCTTGAGACACTTGGCCAAGTTAAGGTTGTTTCTCAAGACATGCGTGATGTTTACAAGCAGCTTAAACCTTTTTTTGATGACGAGTCTTTAATTTTCTAATAGAAACAGCCGACTTGGTACGCTTGATTTTTAAGCGGTTTTGTTTTATAGAAAAAATTAAGAAAGTTGGAGCTTGTATAACTCACTAAAACGTAGGAGTAGGTAAACTTATGAAAAGCTTACGCATACTTATTTTGACATCAGCATATGCATTATTACAACTACAGGCATTTGCTGAGTTTGATAGCGCCAAAGAGTTTGATTCGGTTTTTAAAGAACTTGAATCAATTTCACGAAAGTTTGATGACGCATTTAAAAAAGCTGAAGAGCGCATGAATACACTTTTTAAAGAGTCATCAGCTGCAGCAACTCGCAGTTTGAGAGCTGGTCGTGAGTCTGCACCCCTTGTTGAGGAGCAGGTAACAGAGGAGGGTGTTGTCCTTAAGATTTCAATTCCTGAAGGCTATACCCAGCCAGAGTTTGCGGTTGTTGTAGATGAAAAAAACAACCTTAAGCCAATAAAAGTTTTAGAAGTGACGTTAAAATCAGAAGCTGCTGATGATAAATCTACTCACGGACACGCGCAGTTTGAGACCTATTCATATGCCCATCATAACGCTGGTGCAAGTACTCAGCGTACAACACGTGTAAAAGTTAAGGATGGCGTGTTCTCTTTACGTAGAACATTACCTGACGAAGTTGATGAAAATGCGTATACCCTTGCGCTGGTAGACAATACAGCAACCATTACTTTCAAACGTAAACAGGAGAATGTTGCAGTTAAGCGCATACTGCTTAATGTTACTCAAGCTCCTGAGGCTTCAAAAGAAGAGGCGCTTGCGGTTGATGCGCAGAGTGCTTCTGATGAAAAGAAGCCACGTAAGAAACATGTGAAATAGTCATACGTATTACATACTAAGAAAATAAAAAGGTGGGATTTTTAGATCCCACCTTTTTATTTTGTCGTGTGGTCTTTATTGAGTTTCTTCTTGTGTTAAAAGAAGAAAGACCTCTTCAAGATTACCTTTATTATACTGCTGTTTTAGGTTAGCAGCTTTGTCGATGAGCTTAATTTTACCTTGATCCAAAATGCATACGCGATCAGATAAAAGCTCTGCTTCATCAAGGTAGTGGGTTGTGAGGATTACGGTGATACCCTGAGCTCTAAGTTTTTGTATTTGTTCCCAAATTTGTCGTCTGACACCAGGATCAAGAGCAATAGTTGGTTCATCCATAATCACAAGCTCTGGTTCGTGTATGATTGCTCGAGCTATGAGTACACGCTGGCGGTATCCACCAGAAAGAGATGAGATGGGAAAGTCAGCGTATTTAACAAGATCAAATTCTTCCAAGAGCTGTGTAACACGGGCGTGTATTTTTTCATTACTTAAAAGAAAGTACTTACCCGCAAAAAACAAATTTTGCTTTACGGTAAGTTCGTAATCAAGATTGGGCCGCTGGGGGCAAAAGCCAAGACTTTTTCTGTATGAGCTTATATCATCGTAGATTGATTGCCCTTTAAACAGAATATCTCCGCTAGATGCAGGGTGCAACGTAGAAAGAATTGATGAAAGCGTTGTTTTCCCTGCGCCGTTAACTCCTAAAAGTGCAAGTATTTCGCCTTTATAAATATCAAGCGAAACACCCTTAAGAGCGTGTACCTCGCGCATTTTTGAGTGGTACACTTTAGTAAGGTTTTTAATAGAGATAAAAACTTCTGAAGGGTCGTGGTTTGTCATAGCTTATGTCCCCAACGTCCTAAAATCCGCTATTTTTTTGCAAGCTGTTTAAGGTAGAGTTTAGCGTACTTTTTCCCGGCTCGTCTGAGTATGCCGTAGCTCTTAAGCTGATCTATCATGTCGGCAAGTATATCACTCTCTTTGCGCGCTTTTTCAAAAACATCGCGCTCAGAAAGTTTAAGGCCGAGAAAATCAAGCGAAGGCTTACGAGCAAGTTTTCCAGGAACTTCGGCTATGACAAGCCTGACCCCGAAAGGATCTTTCATCGAAAACGTCTTCACACCATCAACAACTCTAGGTTCAGCAAGGATTTTAACACCTTTTTTGCTGCAGCGTTGATAGTAGCGATCAAGCCCTTTTTTCATTTCCATATACAAACCAACACATCGGCTTGCACAGCGCTTAATAAAGCTAAACTCTGCAAGCTCTTCAACTGTTGGCTGTCTAAAAATGATATGACATTTACCTTTTTTGAGCTGTGCGTGTCCTAATAGATTAGGATTATCCGCACTCTGGCGCGCATCGATGACGTCGAAAGCTAGCTTTTCAGTATAGAACTTTACAGCTTCTTCAACAGAATCGACAACGACAAGCAATTCGCTTGACTTCATCATACTATCACCCTCGTCTTTGTTATGAGACTTTATTCAGCGCGCGGGCTCTAAGGGCTTTAAGGTAAACCTGCTTTTAGTTAAGCGCTAGGTGAAAGTTTTTTAGCAAGTTTGCTGATCTTACGTGAAGCTGTGTTTTTCTTCAAAACGCCTTTTCCACGTGCGCGAGCAATCTTTGATTCTGCTAATCTATATAATTCTTGCGCCTTTTGCATATCTTTTGCATCAACAGCTTCTAAAAACTTCTTTGTAACGGTCTTAATCTCTGATTTACGAGCTTGGTTACGTTTCTGAGCTGCTCTGCTTTGGATAGTTCTTTTTTTAGCAGATTTTAAATTTGCCATGTGTCTAATCCTTGTATCACGTGGAGGCTAGTTAAATTACTTTTTCGATTTTGCCAGCTTTGAGGCACTTTGTGCACACTGACCCGCGTTGAACTTCGCGCTGTCCTTTGAAACGGAATCTCATTGTGTGAACGTTAGGATAGAGCCAGCGTTTTACACGGTTGTTAGCGTTGCTAACGAGATTGCCGACCTGTGGTCGTTTGTCGCAAATAGTACAGACATTTGCCATGATGTTAAGATCCTTCTAAAACATGCTTTTATAAAAGTTGCATAACAGTGTATCAAAAAAGATTATTTTTAAAAGATCTAATGCTACACCGTTATGCAGTAAATTCAGTTAGTAACTAATTTGTGAAGCTATTGCTTTGGCGAGGTGGAATTCCCAGAAGTTCATAAGCTTCATGCGCCTGAAGAGTCTCTTTTTCAAAGAGTGTTTTGGCCAAAAGTTCCAACTTGTCACGATTGGTTTCAAGCAGCTCTTTACCCTTGTTAAGGCAGGAGGACATGATTTTGGCTACTTCTTCGTCAATATGCTGAGCTGTTTTCTCAGAGAATTCACGTGAACGCTGCATGTCTCTGCCGAGATATGCGTGCTCTTGGTTTGTTGCAAAGTTGATCGGGCCAAGGCCAGACATTCCGTAGTTTGTTACCATTGCGCGCGCAATTTTTGTTGCTTGCTCAATATCATTAGAGCAGCCGCTTGTTTGTGTGTTGTATATCATGCGCTCTGCAAGGAGTCCACCAAAGCATACAACAATACGCGCTCTCATCTCTTGCTCGTCTTGTGAGTGCTTGTCGCGCTCAGGCAGGGACCATGAAACACCAAGAGCTCTTCCGCGGGGAACAATTGTTACCTTATGGAAAGGATCAGTCTCGTTTTGTAGCAAGTTAAGGAGCGTGTGTCCTGCTTCGTGGTACGCAGTCATCATTTTTTCTTTTTCAGTAAAAATAAGTGTTTTGCGTTCTGCGCCTAGAAGTATTTTATCTCGAGCTGTCTCAAAGTTTGCCATATGGATGCTCTCTTGTTCGAGCTTTGATGACTGAAGTGCAGCTTCATTGATAAGATTTTCAAGCTCTGCGCCGCTGAATCCTGGTGTTCCACGTGCGATTCGCTCAAGGTCTACATCAGCGCCCATTTTAACGTTTTTGCTGTGTACCTCTAAGATCTGAAGGCGGCTTGCAAGATCAGGGTATGGTACTTCAATTATTCTATCAAATCGGCCTGGTCGCATAAGCGCTTTATCAAGCACATCAGGTCTGTTGGTTGCAGCAATAACAATAACAGCGCCAGCCTCGGTGCTAAAGCCATCCATTTCAGCCAAGAGCTGATTAAGTGTTTGCTCGCGCTCATCATTGCCGCCGCCAAGGCCTATGCCGCGTTGGCGGCCAACTGCGTCGATTTCATCAATAAATAAAATGCATGGAGCGTTTTTGCGTGCTTGTGCAAAAAGATCACGCACTCGTGAAGCTCCTACACCAACAAACACCTCAACAAAATCTGATCCACTGATGCTAAAGAATGGGCAGCTAGCTTCCCCTGCAACAGCTTTTGCAAGGAGTGTTTTACCGTTTCCAGGTGCGCCTGTTAGCAATACGCCACGAGGTATTTTAGCCCCAATTTTTTCAAAGCGTTCTGGGCTCTTTAAGAATTCAATAATATCTTTAACGTCTTCTTTTGCTTCGGTGTTACCAGCAACGTCTTTAAAGGTTGTGCTAACACTGTTTGGTGCAAAAAATTTTGCTTTGCTTTTTCCGACGCTAAATATCTTGCTGCTTCCGCCAGCGCCTCCTTGGTTTTGTCTGAGATAGAAAAACACAAGACCACCAAAAAGCATAAGAGAGAAGAAAAAGAAGTAACCGCCCCATGACTCTTTTTCGAGTGGGTATACAATCATTTCTACATTATTTTCTTGTGCGATTTCCCAGAATTTATTGAATGGGATTATGTGGGTATCAAATGTTTTGCCGTCTTTGTATTTTCCTTGGACGTGTTGCCCCTGGATCGCCATTGACGCAACTTTTTTCTCTTCAATAGATGTGATCAGTTTTGTGAAGCTGATATTTTCAATCTCACGAGAAATGCTGTTGTACCAAAGCAAGTAAAAGAAACCAAGAGTTACAATGAAGAGCATAAGCCAAACGGCGTTTGGGCCTCTGCCTTGGAAATTTCGCCTTATATTACGCTTCATGAAATCCCCTATGATTGAGCTTAATGTATAGTTCTTTAAAATATAAATATTGGCACACGCCGCTTAGCGTGTGTGTCCCCCCAAGATACACTTTTGATACGAAAGAAATAGTATATCTCAAGATCAAAATCGCAACCTAGTCTACTATAAAGTCAGATTTTTTACTACCAAGGGCCTAGAGGTTGTACAGGCTACGCCCTGTCCATGATGGAAATGATTTATGTTCGTTTCCAGATGTTACAACACGTTGTTTCCCGCTCATAAGATTGAGGATAGCTATCTGATTTGTTGTTTTACGTGTTTTAGGATTATGGTCAGCAAAAGTATATGCAATGTATCGACCGCACTCAGACCACGTTGGATCAACTTTGTCCCCATGGCTTTTTGTGAGCTGATGTTCGATTGGGAATGGTTGTGATAAATCCATTGTATAAATTTGAAATACCCCATGTGAAAAGCGGGTATAAACAATGCTATTATTTTTTGCGCAGTATGCAGGTGCAGCGCAGTATCCTCTACCATTTGTAAGGCGGCGTACGAATTCGGTTTTATGGTCTCTGTAATAAATTTGTGGGCTTCCTGTTTGAAAATCAGAGCAAAAGATTAAGTTGCCATCTGGGAGTAAGCACGGAGATGAGTTGTTTGCGCCATTATTTGTCAGAGGCTTATAAACACGTTTCTTCAGTTGGCTACAAACGCGTTGATCATACATATAAACTTCAGAGTTTCCTTTTCCAGAAAGACATAACACAACTTTGCTTCCATCATCAGAAAACGATGGCTGCATATTAAGACCATCATAGGAGCAGAGGATTTTATTTTTCTTTGCTTTTAGATCTGTGTACATCAGCCTGCTGTTTGTTTTTGTAAATTGTGAGTAGCAGAGCCCTGGTTCTCTTGGGTGCCACGCTGGCGCTACGTTAATTGTTTTTGTTGTTACTACGTGCTTTTCAAACTTACAAGCGTAATCAGCTACGCAAACGATCTTGTGTGTTGCTGAGAGCTGTTTACAATATGCAAGCGTGCTTAGCATCGGGCCTTTTTCACCTGTCAGGGCGAGCATAAGCTTTTCAGAAATTTTGTGTCCATCGATGACTTTTGTATTTTCATGACAAACAAATTTTTCAGAAAAATGCTCTTGTCCTGTAGCAGGGTCCTTAACTATTACATGAAGATTAAGTTGTTTTTCTGTTGAGCCAGAACCTTCTTGTAAGAGCAAGCATAAACTGGCTCCTTGCTCTGCCATTTTTTTGAGCTGGTTTTCTGGTGGGACCTCTTTTGTTTTTTTCAGATCGATTACCATCTGATCAGAAAACTCAAGGTCGTATTTTATAAGAGAAGCAACTTGTGTTAGCAAGCCTGTTGATCCGACTGCAAGGCCAAGCATTGATATTTTTGAAAAAGCGCGTGATGGATTATTGATTTCGCAGCTTAGTTTAGGGATATCGACCGCGGCTTTTTGTGTAGATGTATCAACAGCGCTTTTTTCAGCGGCAATTAAACAGTGAAAGGAGAGTAGGAAAGTTAATATCTGTACGAGCATGAGTATTCCTATCGATTTTTATCCGCAGCACATACTATGCTGCTGTTATGCAGGCATGATGCAGTAAATTAGGCGTAAGTTTACTTAATTATTGCTTAAAATCCACAGTAAACTCTTTGCCCCATAAAGATTTGTGGAAGGCTAGTTTGTTAATAATTTTGGAAATACTAAGATCATAGATCAATATTTTAGAGCGAGATACAAATTCGTGTTCTACAACATCGCCTTTATTATCAACAACAAACCGTACTGTGCAGGTTGCGCCTTTTGCAACACCAAGTGGAGGGCGCCATAAGCGAGTTATTTCATCTCTTATATGGCGTTGATACACAAGAAGAAGTCCATCGTCGTAATCGCCAAAAAGATTGATATCGTCAGCCACGTCGGTTTCAACTAGTTCTGTGCCTGCTTCATCTGCAGGTGGTAAGACTGGCTCTTGTGGTGCTTCTTGTTCTGCCGTAGCCTCAGAGCTTTCAGGTTCTTGCTTTTCAGGTTCGTGTTTTTTTTCTGTAGTCTCAGGCTCTTTTTTTTCTGGCTTTTGCTCTGCCTGTTTTTTCTTCTTTTTTTTCTTTTCGTCAGATTTGTTTTTTTTCTTCAGCGCTTGCTCTTTTTTTCCAACGTGCACACTTGTCCCAGCCTCTTGCTCAGTGCTTACTTTTTCTGCTTTGGGTTCTTTGATAGGAGCTGTTTTTTTTGCTGGTTGCTTTTGCTCTTTGGCAAGCTCTTTTTTACTTTTTTTGGTACCAACTTTTTCTGGATTTTTTCTATGTGCAGGGGCCTTTTTACTTTTTCGACTGTTACTTTTTGTTTTGTTTTTGTCTGCAGATGATTTGTTGTTTTTAAAGTAGGCGCGAAATTGGCCGCGTGTTTGACCACCTTTAATGGTAATACTGGGAATTTTTTTGTTTCCTAGCATTGTTGCAAGCATGAAAACAAGACCAATAATAATATGAATGATAAATGAGATCTTTAGGTACTGCTTGAGTGTTTTCATGCACGTCCAGATTTATTAATTTTGGCTTGTCGACATCGCAACGTATTTCACACCAGCTTGTTTAAGCTCATCAACAAGAGTGATTACATGGCCGTATGAAACAGTTTTATCAGCTCGTACATAAACAGGCAGCTCATCATTACTTGCAAGAGCTTTTGTTACAACACTAACAAGCTCTTTTTCTTCTATTTGATAACTGTTGAAATAAAGCTTGTCGTCTTTTGCCAGTGTTACCACAAGATCTTGCTGGGCATTAACTTCTTTTGATTTGCCTGTTGGCAGGTCTACTTTAATGCTGTTTTGCACCATTGGCGCAGCAACCATGAAAATAACCAGAAGAACACAAAATGTGTCAATCATAGGTGTAAGTGAGATCTCAGGCATATGTGCTTTGCGCAGGTTTTTTTTACTAAAGCGATTCACAATAGCTCCTTTTATTTTTCAAAGCTATGTTGCGTAACACGCAAAATGTGTTCGCCTATTTCCCCAAGTGCAAATTCGATTTTTCGCAATTCATTTGAGAAATAAAAATATGCGATCATCGCTGGAATAGCTACAATCAGTCCAGCAAGTGTTACGATCAGGGCTTCTGCCATTCCTGGTGCCACTGTTGTAATATCTGCATTTTTCTCATGGCTAATATCAACAAATGCATGGATAAGACCCCAGATGGTTCCAAAAAGTCCCACAAGAGGCGCAGTTGACGCACTAGCACTTAGAACAGGCAGATAAATTTCTTCATCAAGAATTGTTTCATTGATTACTTGGCCAACTGAAATTTCAAGGTTGCTCATGTCTTTTGCTGAAAGAGATGATTTTGCAAGCATACGTTCTGACTGATCATGAGTTTGTGATGATGTATCAAGCAGAGAATTAACTGACAATATTGATTCACTCAGTACGCTACCGCCAAGAGTATTCTTAAACTCTTTACTTAGAGCGACAAGTTCATGGAAACTTTTGATGCTTTTAATACGCTTCTGAAGGTTTTTTATGCTTATTTTATGACGTTTAAAAGCAGCATACTTGAAGGCTATGATTGCTATACAAAGAACTGAGGTGCCGAAAAGCCCGACCAGAATAGTGAGCGCGACAAAATCCATTTGTTTAACTAACTGCCATGCTGCGTTGTTGAAGAGCGAAAACTCCATACATTCCCCTAACACTGCTCAATCATTATGGTTTTTTAGATAGCACATCACGTCTAGTATAAAGTAATTGGTTTTCAAAATAAACGAGAAGATGCTAAACCAAGTATTGGTATGGTACGGTTAGTGACACGATGCCTAAGAGGGTTGCAATGAAAAAAATATACTCACTTATTATTATATTTATGGTGGCACAATCACCATTTCTAAGCACAAGCCTCTTTGGAGCAGAAGACGCACCAGTCGAAGCACCCGATGATGCAGAACTTGTTGCTGATGAATCATTAGAGGACGGCGATAGCGAAGAAGTTGTACAACCTGAAGACACTGCAGAAGACGTCGCGGAATCATCTGATGAGGCTGTAGAAAACCTTGAGGAAGAATCAGCTGATGACCCTGTTCAGGAAAAAGCCCCTAAGAAAAAAGCATCCCAAAAAAACGCAAAAGAAAAGGGGAGCGTTCTTGCGCTCAAGCCTATAGAGCCTGTTGATACAAAAAAAGAAATAAAAGAAAAAGACGTTGAGGTAAAAAAAGAGGCTGAAAAAAAATCTGATAAAAAGCCTGAGGCAGCACCGCAAAAATTAGAACCAACTAAAGAGTTGCCTAAAGCTTCAGCAAGCGCACAAGAGAACGCACGCGCCCTTAAAGAGTATAATGCAAAAAAAGTTGATCAAACGGTTTATAAAGCTAAAAATTTAGCGATTCAAACAGTTGATGTAACAGCTCAGCAACGTGCTGCGAATTTTGCACAGTTGCGTAGTGCTGCCGCAGCACAAAAAAGTGCATACCTTAAAGCACCAACAAAAGCTGCAATTATGAAGCAGATTCAAACAATGCAATCAACGCCGCTTGTGACACGAGTTGGGAAGTCTGCAGTAAGTAAAACATACAGGCCAGCAGCAATGGTTACTACAGCTGGTCAAACAAAAGCACCAGTTGCTTATTCGCGCTCAGCTCAGCCACAGCAGGCTGCTGTAAGAACTCAAAACATAGTCAAACCATATGCTCAGCCAGCAAATATTTCAGTTGCGCCAACTACAGTGCAAATTATTAATAAGGCTGCAGTTTCTAATGTAACTAGTTCATCTCAAGTAGCTCAAGTTGCAGCACCAGCAGCAGTTGCGGCTGTTTCATCAACACCTGCTGCGCAGGCTGCTCAAGTGCAGGTAGTCTCTGCTCCTGCCGCACCTGCAGCGCAGAAAGTTGCAGCAGTTCAAACTTCAACTACACCAGCTAATCAAAAATTGCCAACACAGGTGGCAGCTGTTGTTTCTGCTGCTGCGGCACCAGGCGTAAAACTTAAAGATACAGAAGGCTGGGATGCATTAAATAAAGGGCAGAAAAAAGCAGCACGTAAACAAGCAAAAAAGAAAAAAGACCAACAAGGAGCTACCATTGACGAAGCAGAAGATCTTGCAGCTACTTCAGCTCAGGTTCCTGCGCCGGTGCAACAAACTGTCGCAAAAGCGTCAGTGGCTCAAGCTCCAGTAGTTACAGCATCTCCTCAGCAGCAAGTTGTAACTCCATCGTCAGTCCCTGTCGTGGCCTCATCAACTACGGTTGTAGCGCCAGTAGGTCAGGGAGCTACAGCGCAAAATCAGCTACCTGTAACAGGAGCTCCTCAGACTGCAAGTGTTACAGTCTCTGCTCAACAGCCAGCTGCAGCGGTATCAAGCGCACCGGTAACAACTGTACCAACTGCCGCTGCTACCACAGCACCTGTTACAACAACAAGTTCTCCTGTGGCTGCCCAGCAACCTGCTGCCGCACCAACGACTGTTTCAACAACTACTCCTGCTGCTTCGTCTGCTACTGGTCAAGTGGCATCGTCTGTTGAGCCTAAAGTTAAAGTTGTAAAAAGATCTGTCGCTGTTCAAAAATCTGCTCCAGTACTTCAGGCATCACAAGGCGGGAAAAATGCTGCCGCTCGTGGGGGTGGATCAAAACAAGCTGCTTCACAAAAATCACCAAAAACAAAGTAAAGTAGTAACGGCTATTTGAAAGGTAGTGTGTATGAAGAGATTAAATTTTAGGGGGTTGTGGGTGCTTGGAGCGCTCCTTGCATATTCACTGCAGCTTAGCGCCGCAGGGAAGTTTACAGATGCTATTCAAAAAGCATTTGGTAACCTCAAAGAAGCGGTTGAGCGTCAGAATGCTCGTCAAGTTAGATCCCTTCCAGATATTAATGTTGCTGGCGGTAAAAAGGGTGGCGGGCATGGTTGGCCAAAAGAGTGGAGATTGTATCAACGAGGAAATGCCGTTTTAGGCTTTGATGCAAATATTCAGGAAGATTTATACATATATTTTGGCGGTAACCCAAATACTGATTACTACGGTGGTGGAAACACTTCAACAGAGTTTCAGATGGTTACATGGGGCTGGGGTGCGAAGCTTTCAGTTTTTCGTCTGCGCGGCGCTGATCTGAAGCAAAAGGCTGCTCAAATCGAAAAAAGAGGCGAGTTCAGACAGTACCGTTATTTCCTCGATGGAAACACAAATCGTTTTGTTATGACTGTGGACGGTGAAAAGTTTTTTGATTGCAATCACGACCAAATCAAAAACGTACTCCAGTATGAGTTTTCAAGCTGGGGTCCTGGATACGCTGTAAAAAATGCGTTTACAACACCTTTGACTCTTTTATCTGATGGAGAAAAGAAGGATATATCATCAGTGATTGCAAACCCATCACTCCCTCTTTGGTGGCAAACATCTGCAAAGCTTTCAAAAGCAGGTGACGGCGTTATTGAATTTACCGCATTAGGTGGCCACGATATTAACTTCTTTATTGGAAGCCCAGAAAAAGGCGTAGCATATGATGTTGTGCTTTATGGATGGGGTGGCACACAATCATGTGTCCGTAAGATGAATAAAGATAAAAAAGGTTTTAGAGATCTTTTTGGTCCAGCACCAACAAAAACAGAACTCTTGAATAAGCCTATGGCGGTTACCGTAACTATTCAAGCCCAATTGAAAACAATCCGTGTTGCTGTTAATGATGTAGAAGTGCTTGCTGTTAAAGATAATGAAATGGATGCATCAGCACTTACATGCGTTGCACCAACAAGCTGGGATGTTCCAGTTGCTTTCTGGAACTTTAGATCTTCAGATATTAAAGGTGGTTTTAATTCTGATGATATTTTTGATTATACAGAGGGACAAACAGAGTCGCTTGCTTTTGGTAAAAACCAAAAAATGCAGGAGCTGTGGGCTGTTGGCATAGATGGTTCTCTTATTTACAAATATGATACAGTCAATGACAAGTGGCTTCCTGTAAATCTCCTTGATGAAAAAGGCGGCGCGATTAAAGATATCGATTCAATTTCAATGTCACAAGATGGCATCCTCTTGATCCTCAGACAAGAGGGTACTGTATGGCGCTATATGTTTGGTACAAAGCGCTGTGTGCCACTAGAAGCTGGAAAAGGTAATGAGGCTCTTCGTCTTGATCAGGTTGCAGTTGGTAACTCAAAAAATATTTGGGGACTAAAAGCTGATACGCTTCAAGTCTTCTTCCATGACGGTAAAAACGGATGGAGAGAATACCCAACTATTCGCGGTGAGTTTATCGCAGCTGGAAGCGATGGCACAGCGCTCCTTTTGAGTGATAAGGGTGATGCTTTTGTTTTTGACCCTCAAGCTAAAGCTTGGGCAAGAGCAGGCAAAGAGCAACTTCGTAAAGTAGCACTAGCAGATAAGAATACCATGTACGGTATCAACATGGATTTCAATCTTGTTAAGTTTGATGGCGCTGCTTGGGTCCCTGTAAAAAATAAAGATCGTATTATTGGTAACATTCTTGAGCTTGCTGTTGATGATGAAGGCGGTATAGCTGTTACTGATCCTGATAATGAGATTTTTGTTAAGGGTCTTAAAGAAGTTGTTGTTGAGCAAGCAACAAAAGATCTAATGCTCGAGCCTGATGCAGTCCTTGGCGAAACTCGCGAAGAGTATCAAGCGCGTCTAGCAAAAGAGGCTGCTGATAAAGCTGCTGCTGATAAAAAGGCTGCGCGAGATGCTATGACTCCGCTTCAAAAGGCGCTTGAATCTGTTGAGCTTGTTCTTGATGCTGCTCAAAACAAAGCAGATGGAGAGTACAGAACATGGAAAACAGCATGGCGTGTGAGTGATCCTGGTCAGGGCATTATCCACTTCCAAGTAAATATGGAAGACGGTCTTTATGTTGGCCTGTCAAAAGAAGCTAAAACATTACCAGATATGGTAGAGCTTGTGCTTTTTGGTGGCAGAGAAATGAGCCCTAATAAAGATCGTGGTGTGATCTCTGCGCTCAGAGAAAAACCACAAGGCGCTAACCTTAAAGAATCAAAAATGCTTCTTGATCAGCCTGGCGCTGCGCGCGATGTCTTTGTTGTTGTTGATAGTGATAGAAGCAGGGTTGCTGCTTTCGTTACTCGTCCAGAAGACGAAACAGCCGTTTCACAAGTCATAGCGCATGATTTTGATGCAAATGAATCACTTGTTGATAATGTTCGATTCTTCTCATTTGGTTCAAGCAAGTCATCAATCGGAATCGATGATGTCTGGGCAACAGATCTTGAGTTCGGCTCATATGCAGAAGGTAATGATATTACCAAAAAGAATTATGATGTCTGGATGTCAGATTGGGGACTTGAAGCAGCAGGACAAGGTAGCGTTAAATTTACCGCAGTTGCTTGGAATGATATTCGTGTTGCTGTAGGTAAGCCTAAAAATCCTGTGTATGAGATCGTTCTCTGGGGTGAAGGCAACGAAACCTTTATTAGAAAAGCTGATGGTACAAAACTTATCGGAGCTGTTAAAACACCAAACCAGCACCCTGGTGCAGAGATTGATGTTGAAATTAAGTTTGATAAGAAAGCCGAAAAAATAACGGTTTTTGTTGATGGCCAAATGCTTATGGAAACAGTTGATCCTAAGTATGACGCAACAGTTACAGCCTTTAGCCTAGGTAGTGGCACTCAGCCTGTTTTCTATGTTGAAATCGATGGCCATGCTGCTATTGAGTTTGATAAAGAAATGACCAAAGTTGATGCGGTTGAGGATAAAGAGCAAGCAGTTGCAGAAAAAGCTGCTGCTCAAGCATTAGCAACAGGTGTTCCTGTTGACAGCGCTGCAGTTGCTAAAGAAATTGCACAAGTAGCTAAAGATGCTGCAGTTAAAGCAGATGTTGCAACTCCAGGCGCTGAGAAGAAGGCTAAAGGCGCTGCAACTAAGACAGCAAAAGTTAAAGCCGCTAAGAAGGTTTCAACTGCTAAGATGAAACAGAAAAAGCAGGCGCGCTTAGAGCGTAAAAAAGCTGGTAAAAAAGATGCAGTAAAAAAACCACGAGCAAAAACAGCAGAGCGCGCAAGCCGCAAATCCTCAGAAAAGCGTAAGGTGAAAAAATCATCTGTAGTTCGTCGAGGTACTCGTAAGGATCTTGTTAAGATTGAGCGTGACCTTAAGCCAGGTAAGATTCCAATGAAAAAGGAAGTTCCAGGTATTAAGACAGTTCAATCAAAAAAAGCCGTAACGAAAAAACTCAAGCAGGCTAAAAAGAAAGCCTAAAATAGTTTTTTGTAGGGGGAGGGCGCCTGCCCTCCCTTTTTGCTTACTACTATCACGTTAGGATTTTATGATGACATTTGCTACTTCTATGCTCCAGCTTGTTGTGCTTGGATTGTCATGCGCTTTGTACGCGTCTACTCCTATTATTAAAGTTGAAATCCCTACAGCATCACGCACTATGCAGCCTCAAACAGGGAAATATCAAGCATGGCAGCAGGAGATGAAGCTTGCCAAAAAAGGCCAAGCTGTTTTGCATGTTAAAGCCCGTATGACTAATGATTTGCACTGTGGTTTTTCACCTGTTGCAGAGACAACTGATCCAATGGTTGAAGTACTTGCATATGGCTGGAAAGAATCAAGCCCAAAGCAAGATCGTGGCTCCCGCTCTGTTATGAGAGCAAAAGCGCAAGGACCAGAGCTTCAAAGACGCGAGCTCCTACTTCAAAATCCTGGATCAGAGTATGAGTTTACCTATTTTATTGATGGTGCGTCTCGTAGTGTTGTTGTTTACGAAGAGCCATCAAATAATCCGGCAGAGGGTAATCGCTCACATAAGCTTATTGAGCATACATATGCAGGGCAGCCAGCGCTGGTTTCAAGCGTTGAGTTCTTTAATTTTGTTACCTGGTCTACACCGATCACAATTAGTGATGTATGGACCGCACCTTGTGACTACTTAGCAATCCCTAATGCAGCAGGAACTCTTGCAGGAAGACCAATTGAGTGGAAAAATGATTGGAAGCTTGCAGAGCCAAGCAGAGGTTTAATCAAGTTTTCAGCAACAACATGGAATGATGTTATTGTAATGCTTGGTCGTCCTGGTGATCTTGTGCACTCATTAATTATTTATGGTTGGAACGGCACTTCCTGCGCGATGACCCATAAAGCACCAGATCAAAAAGATACTCAGGGTCCTATTATTCAAAGTAATGGAGTTTCTCATCCGCGTCCTGGTGAGCCTGTTGAGTTTTCTATCGAAGTAAACCATGTTAACGATATGATTCGTGTTATTGCTGATGGCAAGGTGGTGCTTGAAAAAGTTGTACCAAACCTTGACCGTAACATAACTCATTTTGCATTAACGTCATACGATCGTCACGTTGCGTATGCAAATATCGAATCAGAGAAGCTTGTAGCTGAAATGACCGTGCCTGGACTTGAGCTGGAAGATGGTTATACAAATCAAATCGCTGTTGCAAGCAAAAATGGCAAGCTTTCTGCATACGCTCTTGATGTCGATGAGCCGGGAACCCTTATGCGTTATGACGCAGGCTCAATGGCAGATCTACCATGGGAAGATCTGGATGTTAAAACTGCTGATGGCAAAATGATCGACATTAGACATTTTGCAACATCAGAAGATCGTTTAGTTGTCTTATCTGCAGAGGGCAAAGCTTATCAGCTTAATAATGAAACAAAAGCTTTTGAGCCGCTTGTACCTGGAGCAGGTAATGAAGCATTAGATCTTGATGTTATTGCTCTTGGTAAAAAAGATGAACTAGTTGCTATTGATCGTGAATCAGGCAATCTTTTTGCATGGTCTGCAACCAAAGGTTGGGAACTTGTGCTTGATAGTGATCTATCATTTGTAGCAGCAGGTGTTGATGGCACTATCATGGCGATAGATCAAGATGGCGATGTTTTTGCTGTTAACCTTACAGCTAAAAGCGCAACACAAGTAGAAAATCTTAAGCTCAGCATGATTTCAGTTGGCGATAAAAAGCATATGGCTGGTATTTTGCATCAAGGTGGCGTATCTCGTGTGTTTGAGTATGTCGACGGTGCATGGAAAGAGACAGGCCGTGGCTTGAAGCATCTTTCTATCAATGCAGCTGGCACGCTTTTTGGTGTTGATGCTGACGGTGATATTTATCACAGGGGTTCAGCTGGTGTAGCACTGCCAAAAGAAGCTGCAGACATTAAAGCTAATAAAGCTTCAGAGGTTGCTTCTCAAGTAGTTGTAGAAAAAGAGTCCCCGCGTGCTGCAGCTCGTAAAGCTGGTAAACTTAAAAAAGTTTCAAAAGCTTTATCTAAAAATACAAAAGCAAAACGTAAAGCAGCAAAAGAGCAAAAACCTTCTGTTAAAGAGCGCCGTGCGAAAGCTAAAGCAGCATCAAACGCACAGGGCGAGAAGCGCAAGAAGGCAGCAGCAAAAAAACCTGCGGTAACCAAAAAGGCAAAAAAGGCTAAAAAACTGCAACTCAAAAAAAATAAAGCCAAAAAAGCTGCACGCAAAACTGCAAAAAAGCCAGCAGCTAAGAAAGCCGCAGTTAAGAAGTAACAAATCACAATAAGCCGTTAAGTCATAATACAACATTTCATACGCGCTTAATCTTTAGAAGGTGAGGAAGCCCCTCGCCTTCTTTTTTTGCCTAAGTTCATAATCCCTTGCAGTAAAGAAATTACAAATAGTAGAATATTTATAGAACAGTGCGATGTTAACGCGCTGCTGGTGTATTGTGGGGAGTTTTATATGAATATTTCACTACGTTTTATGTTCAAAGCGCTTTTTGTTACAAGCTTTGCTTTGACGACGATTTATCTTATTGCAATGACCGAGACTGCAACGGTTGAGTCAAGCGAAGCTCGCGAAGCCGTAGTTAGCAGAGAGCAAGAGGCTGCATCAGTTAGAGCTGCTCAGGCTTCTAAGGCTGCAGCTGCAGCTGACACAAATGCAGCTGATGAATCAAAAGGCGGTAAAGAAGGTGCTACAGCTGATAAAGTTGTTACCAGAGAAGAAGAAGCTGCGTCATTACGAGCACATAAAAATGCGCGTACGACTAATGCTGCAACAGACGAATCTGGAAAAGGTGCCTCAGTAAGCGATGAAATCGCTGCACTTCGCGGTGCAAAAGCTGCTGCAACTCAGGTGAGAAAGCCTGTTGTAAGCTCAACACAAAAGAAGATTCAAGAGCAAAAAGCTAAGAGCGCGGCAAAAGCTGCAGTCGTTAAGAAAAAATAGCGCTGTTGACTAGAACAGAGTTTTAAAAGAGGCCACCTATAATAAGGTGGCCTCTTTTATTATGAGCACGTTAAGCGTAGGGTTTGTTTCTTGTTTAAGTCTAAGAAGTTAAATTGTTGCTGTTTTAAATTTTCAATTTGTATAATGAATGTAGGGTTTGCCTATTGAATATGATTTTTTAATTGATTGAATCTGTCTGGAGTGTGGTATGGTACCTTACATATTTAGGATAGTAATATCCCTTATTCTGGCTCTTGTCGCCTCTGATGTACATGCAGCCCAGTTGAATTACGGTAGTATTGTGACGATATCTTCAGAGTCATCTCGATCAAAAATATGGCTTCATGCTGGTTCTCGTAAATGGGCTGTTGATGGTGATACTGCAGACAATAATCCGATGAATGATGTGGAGCTTCTGGTCGGGCCATCGTGGGAAAGTCGGTCTGAAGGCGGTGGAAGTCTTTTTGTTCTTTTAGATCCTAACGATGAAACAAATCGTGGGCCTATTAACTATTCTAGTTTTGTGAAGATTGTTGGCTTCGATCCACAGCCAGGGCTTCCTAGCCTTGCTGGTTATGCATCAGAAGGGTGGGTTTTGTGGCTTAATAAAAATAGCAGGCATACTCCAACAGGATACTGCGAAATTATTGCTTCTAAATCAAATAGTGGTCTTAATCAAATAAAAAACGGCTCTCAAATATTTCAATTATTATCTGCAGATAACTTAACTGGTAGTATTCTATCAGGAGCGTCCCTAAGAATTAAAGCTAAAGCAGCTCCTTCTGAGGGGATGCTTTGGTCATTTGAAGGAAGTAGATATGGCTCAGACTATCATGAAATATTAATTAATGATCCATCAGGTCAAAATAGACCAAACACTATTCGAGGGCGTTTTGTCATTGCTCGTGCAATACGAGATATTAGAAATGCAGGAACATATGACAACTTAATTGCTAAGTATCCTCAGCCGGTTTTAACTAATGTAGAGATGCCCGCTGACCATATTTCAAACAGCTTAATGTTTGATCTACCAAATTCTGTTGTTAATCAAGGGCAAAATGTAGCTGCTTGGCATATGAAGTTTCCTGCTGGAGTGTTGTCTGGATCATTTGAATTTGATGCACAAGGTGGGCGCGACCTTAACTTTTTTATAGGAACAGAAGGATCACGACCAGTTTGTGATGTTGTTCTGTGGGGTTGGGGTAATGCTGCTTCAGCGATAAGAAGGGCATCCCCTACAGGTGTTATGAATAACCCTGTGTCTATCAGCGGTAGTAGATCGGATGTTGCTTCACCTGTCTCGATAAAAGTTACGCTCAACAAAGCTGAAAAACGAATCACTGTTCAAACAAAGAAAAAAACTGATGCCGCTTATCCTGCTTCTGCATCGGAAACAAATCCATCTGCATCACGTCTTTTTATGTCGTATGTTGATCAATCATATGACCAACTTCTTTTTAATGCAATTTCTTTTTCTAGCTGGGATGTCCCTGTTAGATGGAAGTTTGGCCCAATTACTACTGTTAATACGCCTGCAACTGTTGATCTAGCGTCTTTAAAAGCTGCGCGAGAGCCACTTGCTAATGATCAGTATTTTAAAGCCTTTATGTCATTTGACGGTGCGTTTAAATTTGTCGGACAGGCTGGTAGTCAGCCTACGCAAGAATTTATGTTGGCACTGCCTGAGCAGTACAGAAACATTGCAACAGTACAATCTGATTTTAATAATGATGCCGATATCACAAAAATTCAAAACGTAGTTCGTGCTTTTACTGCTGCACGCGATCAAGCTATTGCAGCACAAGCAGCAGCAAATACGCTCAATGAAAGCCTTGCAGCTGTTGCAAGAGAGATTACATTAGCTGAATCAAATCTTACTTCGTTGCCAGTAATTCCAGCAGAACTTGAAACACAAGTATCGCAAGCGCGTGCTCAAGCAGCAGCATGGACTGCTGATAGCGCTGTAGTTTCAGCTGACAGAGAATTAGAGACAAAATATGCTGCATTAAAGCGTGCAGACGGGTTGCTGAATGAAGCAAGGCAAGTGCAGAGCACTGCTACAACAGATACAAAATCAAAAGTTTTGGCAAAAGATCTTGCTGGAGCACAAGTTGCACTAACAAGGTTAAAAACAGCTGCGCAGACAACTACACAGCACGCAACAGAACTTACTACCTTACTTGGTCAGATGCAAACAGCTATAAGCGCTGTTTCTAGCGCAGTGTCAGCTGCGACAGATGCTCAACGCCAATCAACATCACGATCACTTAGTGATGCGGCCGCACAAATTGCATCAGTCACACAAGCGTTTTCAAATAGCAAAATGATTTATAAGCAAGCAGCAGATGCAGCACTTGCAAGTGCACAGTCAGTACTTGCAGATACGGACGTACACATTAAATCTGTTGCTGATCAACGAGCGCAATGTGAACAATCTGTTACACGATTAGAAAGCCTTTTGGCTCTCTTTGCAGAAAAGAAGAGTGCATCAGAGTCAATGATGGATCCTGCGCAGGCAGCAGCGCTTGCTGCAGAGGCAGTAAGGGTTTCAACAGATGCAGTAGATGCGCATAAGGTATTTAATGATCGCCATGCATTACTTGATCAAGCAGTTAGTGCTCTTCAAGCAGCAGTTAAAGCTGCCCAAGATGCACGAGCCGCTGCAGATAGACTAGCCGCTGATCTTGCGTCAGCTCAGGCAGTTGTTACTCAGGCTCAAGCATTTATAAGTAGGTCAGCTCTAGAGCCTGCGCCTGCACAGCTTATCACTGATGCACGTGCACAAGCGAAACAGTATGTTGATGCTGGAGCTACACCAGTTATTGATGCTCTTGCTGCACTAGCTCAAAGAGAAAAAGATTACACAGATGCACTTGCTGTTTACACGGCAGCACTTAATGCATTAAAAGAAAAAACTTCATCAGTGGCTGCATTAATTACGAATAAAAACGCACAAGAGGCTTTAGCTCAGTCTGCTGAGCTGACTAGGATGCAAGCTGATACTGATGCAAAATTAGCTCAAGTAAAAGAAAAGCTTGGTCTTATTGCACCTGCAATTACCCTGCTAAATCAATCATTTGCAGCAGCGACCATGATGCTAGAAGCAAAACGGGCAGCTGATGAGGCTGTTGCATTTGCACCTGGTAAAGTTGTAGCTGCGCTTCTTACACAGCCTGGTCGTGGTGAAATTATCTGTTCTCAGTTGACCGCTGATGCTCAATTAGAGTTTCACGCGTCAAAAGATCTAACACCAGATGTTAAAGAAGCAGATGCTGTCGTTATAGTTCGTGGTCTTGAACTTAATAAAGAGTTACAGTTTAGGATTGATGCAACACGTTTAATGCCTGTGCTGCTTGCAGGTAAAGTTCCTATGGGACTAACTATCCAGCAACCAGAAAAAATTGCGGGAGTTAGCTCTGTTGTTGTGCGTTCAATTACAGCAGGCCGATTACCATTGCTGAGAGTTGCTAACTTAGCGCCTGTCGCACTTAGACCTGCTCCATTTAATCCTCAGTTTGCTTTTGCACAAGCAGGCGCAGGAGCGATTAATTTAAGGATTATTAAAACAACAGATCAAACGAATCCGTTTATTATTCTAGCGGATGCAGATAAGAAGCCGTTGTGGTCTATTGAGCTTGCAAGTATGCTTCCTGGATCTACTATAACGATTACACTACTTCCGGATCAGCAACTTAAAGACGCACTTGTAGTTAAAACTCTTTCTAGAGATGGTGTTGAAACTCAGGTGCCGTATAAAGCAACATCACTTGTGAGCACTGTAAATTCATATGCGGCAGTTAAGCATGTGATTACTGATTTATCATATGAATGTGAATTAGTGGCTACGGCTGCTCCTGAAATGCCAGGCACGACCAGTGGTCCTGTTGCACCATCTACAGTTCAAGCTCCAGCTGAAACAAGTGTGAGTGCGCCAGTAATGCCTGCTCCACCAGTGCCTGTTGATCAAGTAGTACAAGCACCACAGACACCTGTAGGTGTTCTGCCAAGCACGCCAATACCAAATCTGGCAACCTCTGTGCCTACGCCGCCAGCTCCGTCATCAGATGTACGAGGCGATGAGGTTGTAACAGCACCAGCGCCACGCGACCCTGTAGTTATTCCGTCTCGTGCGCCTTCTGCACCGCAAGTTCAAGAGACTCAAGTTGCAAATATTACATCAACTGAAAGCGCTCCTGCAGCGCCAACAGTAACTGCGCCACAAGTAACAGAGGTTACCTCAGCTGCTATGACTGCTCCGATAACGAGCAGTGCAGCGCCGGTGTCTGATGCACAAGCGCTTAAACAGATTGTTGTTCAAGAGGGGCAAGTTTCAATGGCAGCAACTGGTGGTACTATTCCAACATCAAATCAGCTACAGCAGTTGCAAGCGCAGCTTGCTAAAGCTCAGGCAGATAAGAAAGCGCTTGATGCAGCTCTGAAAAAAGCTGGTAAAGATAGACAAAAAATAACAGCACTAAATGCGCAAATCGCACAAGCTAATAAACTTATTGCTACATTAACAAATCAGATTAAAGCGTTGATTGGTGCGCAATCAAAAGCAACAAAACCAGCTGCAAAACAGGCGACAAAGCCAACAACAAAGCAAGCAGCAAAGCCAGCGCCTGTAAAAGCAAATCAACAAAAGAAAAAATAAACTACTTATTAGTTTAGATAAACAGCATCGGGGTGAGAGTATATCTCACCCCGATTTTCTTTGGCAAATCTTGACCATGATGATCTTTCTGTCGCATGGTAGTTGCACGCAAGAATTAAATTCAATCATCCTGTGTGCTGAGGATTTGTATGAAGAAAATGTCGCTTTTATTATTATCTGCATTTACGACAACGTCATTGATCAAACCTGCTACTCAAGCCGCAGTTGCTCCAGCAAAATCTTCTGAAGCAAAACCTGCTGTTGCTGCCGTGACTGACGCTGCGTCATCATTAAGTCTTCTTACTCAGTCTCAGCTTCCGCTTTTTTCCCCAGATGGAAAAGATAAAATTACTCAGTACAAACAATATATTGTTTTGCTCAATCCAACTACAGCGCGAGACGTTATTCAGCGTGGTGTCGAGCTTTTTACTAAAGATGTGACTACCAGGGCGCTTGCAATGACAGAGCTCTCGCTTAAGCAGCTTGAGGATATTGTAACTATTACAGAGCTTTATAAAGGCACGATGAGCTCTCTTGATACGCGCCTTGCAACGTCAACTGATACAGGGCTAAAGCAATTTATTAAACTTGCGCTTGCAGAATTTACATCATCGCTTAAAGCGCTTAGGGCAAAAATAGATGAGCAAAAAAAGTTTAGAAAAGACCTTGAGCTCGGCCTTGCAAAAGCACAAAATAACCCTGAAAAAATAATGGCAGAGCTTGAGCGTGCAGCTGCTTTTGTCACGCCATCATTAACTGCTTCATCACGTGATCGTTATATTCGTGCGATTGAAGAAGTTGCCCCTGCAATAGCAGAAAAAAAGGGTAAGCTGCAGGAGCGCTTTAAATCTTTTATTACTAAGCTGCAGCAAAACGGTGCGTTTACAGTTTCTGAAAAACAACGATTTATTCAGGCGCTTAATCCGAGCAAAGTTGAAAAAGCTGTTCAGATTGATCAGCCTCTTGCTACTGGAAGTGCTGCGCCATCAGCAACATTTGTTGCAAAATTAAAAGAGCTTGAAACTAAAAAGACAGTTCAAGAAAAGCTAAGCTTTCTTAAAGATGTTCTTATGCTGATTACTGCATCAAGTTCACAGCAAGAAAAGAATCAGCTTATAGCCCTTTGTAACAATTTTTTCATGGCGTATCCTGCATACACTTCTGCGCAGCTTGATGTTTTAAGAGCTTTTTTAATCGAAGTTATTGGGCATCCATTTTTTCTTAATGATGCGCAAAAAAAAATTGTTTCTGTTTGGCTAAAAAATACAACGCAGGCACTTCCGCTTTCAGACGAAAAAATATCACTTATCGAAAACGTTAAGAAAAAAATTGAATTAGTAAAAACAGATTTTGATGCAGGGTGCCAAGCAATCTTTTTTGGTATGTATCTTCTTGATGCGCGCATTCCTGCTCAAGAAAAAAATGCTAAAGACAAAAAAAGTCTTGTGACTGCGCTACGCAATGCGCTACCTGTTATTTATACATTGCGGGCGAATAGAACTGTTGAGGCTCTTGGTCGTATTAATCAGATTATTAATGCAGCTTCAGCTCGTGCAGAGCTTAAGGATGTTATTGGTAAAGGTTGGACACAATCGCTTGCTGTCTTAACCGCGACACATGGTTTTTCAGCAAATGGAAAGACGCTTGAAAAGATCAAAGGAATACAGCACCTTGTTGATCTGATAAAAGAAAATATGCCTCGTTACGAGATCACAAAAATTATTGATATGCTTAGCACTATCATCTCTAGTCGCGTTGATTATGCCGCTATAGAGATCGATAGGCTGCTAGAGATTGTTAATAAACTGCTGGGCCAGGATTTAGCTAAGCTCAAAATTTTTAATACCAAAGATCTTCAGCGCTTCCAAGAATGGAAGGCGTTACTTGAAATAACTGTCAACATGCACAAGCTTGCATTTGCTCCAACATTTGATCAAAAAATTGAGCAAGGTAAGCGCGTTTTATCAAGCCTTGATAAACAAGGGTATGATGCTGAACGAAAAATGTTTGTTAGATTTTTACGCATACTCTTTCTCCAGCGAGCAACATTAAAAAAAGATGATTTGATTAAGCTCAAAGAATTTTTCGTCGCAGTTAAAACAACAAAAAATGTTTTAACTCCAGATCAAATTAATGTTCTTAATTCATGGATTGCTGATCTTGATCTTGGTGTAACACTTGCAACATCAACACAAAATTATCTTGAAGTACTTGTTCAACAAACGCACGATAAAAAAGATCTCGCGCTTGCACTACGAGCCGTGCAGATGCTTGATCAAACCTCGCCCAAAACTCTTGTGAGCCAATTCATCAAGGCTTTAAATACGTTTGTTACCGGTCGGAATGCGGCAACGCTTGATAATGTTGTAGTGCTCCTTGCTGCAGTTGAATCAAAAGCAGCAGCGCTCCTTTCAGCTGAGCAGCAGGCTGTTTTAAAGCAATGGCTTAATGCTCCAGATATTAAGGCTCGATTACCACAAACTTTAAAAAAAGCGGCAGCAAAAAAATAGTTAGCTTGCTACACGTTTTTTAAGTTCAACTGGATCGGTGATATTTTCATTAATTTGAATGGTATATGCTTTTTCGACTGCACGCCCAAGCTCTGGTCCAGGCTGAAAAATATCAAGTAAATCACGCCCCTGAAGGATTGCTGCTTCGGGGGCATCTAATACTCCAGCTTCTTGGCTGCGCTGTGTGAAAGCTGTAAAAATTTCAAGCTCACCTTCAAGTGGTGTTTGCCCGTTGCCGTTGCGGCCACGATTATCAGCGAGTCCAACGAGTGCAAGCTGGCGCAAGGTGCCATGAGGGAAGAGTCTTTTTGCAAGTCGTTTGTACGCTGCAAGTCCTGCGTTTTGACTTGTTAATGCACCTGGTGCCAGATGATGGCGCACGAACTTGCACACAGTTTTAATTAAATCATTATTATCTGTGTAGCGTTTTAAAAATGTATATGCAAGTGCCTCGCCAGCAACATCGTGCCCATGGGCCTTGCCGTCTGGTGTTGTTGTCGTAATTTTTCCTAGATCATGGCATATCATAGTCAGCAGAATTACCAGGCGTTCTTGGTCATCTTTAAATTCAAACTGTGCAGCGGCATCAAGCGATTGCATGGTATGCTCAAAGACGTCTTTTTCTGGGTGCATGTCTTTGCGTTGAAGCACGCCCTTAGTTTGCGCAAGCTCAGGAAAGGTCTCTTCGAGTCGTCCTATCGAATCAATCCATCTAAGTCCAAGTGATGGGCGCTTTGATCTGACGAGCATTTTTTTTATTTCATCAAAAACTCGTTCACGTGCAATTGGTTCACCAGTGGTGCTATCTTTAAGTTCCATGCGAGCACAAATATCTGAAAGCTGTTTGTTGGGCATCATCTCAAAGCGTGCTGCAAATTGCATTACGCGATAAAATCTGAGTGGGTCCTCACAAAAAAGATTTTCATCAATTGCAGCAAGCTCTCGTTTTTCTATGGCTTTGCGGCCACCATACGGGTCAATAATAGTAAGATCAGCTACGGTTTCTGGGTGAGTTTTCAGCAGGTCGTTGAGTAATAGAGCCATGCTGTTCATTGTTACATCGCGCCTGCGCGCAGCGCGCTCAATTGTCATGTGAGGATTAAAGCTTACTGTTGGCTTTCTGCCTTTGCTATCTTCTCGTGGAATAGCCCAGTCAGCATTAATACCCATAATTTTTAGCACACCAAACTGTTTGCCCACTAAAATAACAGTCCCAAACTGCTTGAGTACTCCTTCGAGTGCATCAAGATCGATACAATGTACTTCAAGGTCAAAATCTTTAAGCTCACGGTCAAGGATAATGTCTCTGACGCACCCACCAACTAAATAAACGCGCGCACCTGCAGTATCAAGAGCTTTAATAATTGGTGAAATTGATGAAAAAAACGAAAGAAGGGCTTTAAGCGATGCTGACGTTTTCATAATGACCTTTGCTTAGGGTAAACGCTTTTATAATCTTCGTAGCCTGCATATGAAATACTCTCTTGCAAGAGTGTGCACGATCTCCTAAACTATACTCCATATAATCAGATGGGGCTATAGCTCAGTTGGTAGAGCGCACGCATGGCATGCGTGAGGTCACCGGTTCGAATCCGGTTAGCTCCACCATCTTCTTTTCAAAAAACTTTTCACTCTATCTACTTCTAGGCACTTGCAAAAGACCGCTAGCTTGTGATTACATAAAGACAAAATTCATATGCCTTTTGCACAGGACGTAACTATGACGCGCCGCTTATTTTTAATCTACACTATTACATCAATCATTTTTTTGCTTCTAGCGATAATTTTTGTTCTGTTTCAAATTATTCACTTGGGTTTAATAAGTGGTCTTTTGGTTAGTTTTTTGACGTGGGCGACCTATGTTCTTTGTGTCCCAGCTGCTCATGGCAGAGTTATTTTGGGTGGGCCAATTTTTCTTTTAACAAAAAAGCGTATCAAGCCAGAGCGGTTTGTTTGGGCTTTTGCTCTTGTGACCCACGTTATCGCACTTATCCTGCAGCCGCATCTTTATTTATTGTCAGCGCCGATGTTTTTATTTTTAAGAATTACTAAAACGCCTCATTATTGGGTTATCCTGCTGCTCGGTATGCTTGGAGCTTGGTATAGAGTAGCGCTCTCAGATGATTTAACCCCGGTACAAGAGCGTAGGCATGCTGTTGTGCGCCACCTTCTTCTTATTGCGGGGCTTTTTCTTATTCTCTTTTTGCTTCATAAAGAGCTTATTATTTATCTAAATGCGACAAGTACTGGTTAATAAAGCGTCCCCAACAAAAAATGCCTGTAAAAAATATCGATTTTACGGTATATATTGTGGGTCTGAACTTTCTTTAAATCTTGCAAGTCGCTGTTGAGGGGATCGCCATGATAGAAATACCTTTGTCCGGTATTAAAAAAATTGAAGAAATTGTAAATAGCAGCAATGAGTATGTTTCATTATCTCAGGGCTCTATAAAAATTGGTGGGATTCCTCAGCAAATCAAAGATTACGTGCAGTCTCTTATGAAGACAGATGCAACGGATTATTACCAAAGCTGTTGGGGGATTAAGCCTCTCCGTGAGAAGCTTGCTGAAGTAATTGCGCGTGACTATGATCCTGCAATCACCGTTCATAACGTGCTTCCAACCCATGGCGCAATTGGTGGATTGTCACTTTTGTATCTTGCAATTTTGAATCCAGGTGATGAGGTTTTGATTCCTGAGCCTTCATACCCAGCCTATCGTATTCTTGCGATGGCAGCCCGCGCAAATACTGTTTCAGTATCTGCATTCAAGCAAGCTGAAGATGGTTCTTACTCATGGGATCTTGATCTGGAAAGCATAAAAAAAGCGCGCACAGAAAAAACAAAGATGTTGATTCTTTCAAACCCGTGGAACCCTATTGGCGTTGTTCTGCCACCGGCTAAAATCAAAGAGTTGCTTGCGTGGTGTGAAGCTAATCAGATTTTCTTGGTAATTGATGAAGCGTACCGTGATTATGTTTTTACTCCTGATTATCAATCAACCCTTGGCATGGTCACACAGAGTGAATGGCTTATTAGTGTAAGCACGTTCTCAAAAAACATGGCTATGAGCGGATGGAGAATTGGATTTTTAGTTATCCCAACTCACCTTAATAAAATGCTTGCAGGAATGCAGGATGCGCTCTTGAACTGCCTTAATAATACATCACAGTATGCAGCGCTGTTTGCGCTAGATCACCCAGAATTTTCACGTAAGTTTCATGAAATTGTTCTGGCAAATAGAGACATCACTATGCAAATGCTTAAGCCATTAGTAGCAAGCGGAGTTATTAGCATGACTCAGCCGGATGGTGGTTTCTTCGCATTTATTAAAACACAACATGATGATGCAACTGACCTAGTGATGAGCATTTTGAATACAGCAAAAGTTGGTTTGGTTCCTGGTGGATCATTTGGTGAAGCAGGCAAGCCATTCTTCAGAATTTGTTATGCTCGAGACACTCATTTGTTGCAAGAAGGTTTGTCTCGTCTTGTTAACTTCTTGGGCTAATTTTTGGTGGGGGTCGCATGTATAAAAAACGTGAACACGTCCATTTCATGGGAATTGGCGGCATAGGGATGAGCGGAATTGCTGAGATTTTACGCCTGCGCGGTTACACTGTTTCAGGGTGTGATCATGGCGCTGGGAGTAAAACGCTTGAGCATTTAGCATCGATTGGCTGTGGAATTTTTAAAGGGCATGCGCAGGAGCATGTCCATGACGCTGATGTGCTTGTGTATTCTTCTGCAGTCAAACCAACTGACCCAGAGATTCAGGCAGCGCTTTCAAAAGGAATACCCGTTATTCCGCGTGCACTCATGCTTGCTGAGCTTATGCGTAGTAAATACAGCGTGGCTATTTCTGGTGCTCATGGAAAAACAACAACAACGTCTTTGATTTCTCATATCCTTATTGAAGCGGGGAAAATGCCAACAGTCGTTGTTGGTGGTGTGCTTAAAAACATTGCAAATAATGCGCAGCTTGGCAGCGGCGAAATTTTTATTGCTGAGGCAGATGAATCAGACAGGTCGTTATTGTATCTTAATCCATCAATGGCTGTTGTAACCAATATTGATGCAGAGCATCTTGATACCTATAAAGATATCGATGATATCAAAGATACATTCAAAAACTTTTTAGCGCGCTTGCCATTTTATGGTAAGGCGTTTGTTTGTATTGATGATGAGCATGTACGGTCTATTCTTCCGCTAGCGCATGTAAAAACCTGCAAATACGGTTTAACGCAAGACGCTGATTTATTTGCTGAAAACATTAAGCTTGAGGCGCAGTACTCAACGTTTGATGTTTATCAAAATGAAGTTATGCCAAACACACTTGAGCGCAAGCGTGTGCTCCTTGGTACCGTCAAGCTTGCAATTCCTGGTTTGCATAATGTTAAAAACTCATTAGCAGCCTTGGGTGTTGCACTAGAATTTGAAACACCATTTGCTGTTGCTGCGCAAGCGCTTGAAACGTTTAAAGGTGTTGAGCGTCGGTTTGAGTTTAAAGGTGTATGTCGCGGTGCGGATGTCTATGATGATTATGGTCATCATCCAACTGAAATCGCGGTGACTTTGAATGTAGCAGCTCGACGAGCACGCAAACAGTTACATGTTATTTTTCAGCCACATCGTTTTTCTCGTACACAAAAATTGTGGCAGGATTTTGTCCAGGTATTTAAGCAATCTGGTGCCGCTGGATATTCGATTAACTCGCTTATTATCACTGATATTTATCCTGCAAGTGAATCACCGATTGAGGGTGTTTCGTCTGAGCAGCTTGTCGCTGATATCAAGAAAGCAAATCCGTATTTAAACGTTGTGTATGTACAAAAATATGAAGATATTTTGCCGCAGGCACTTAAGCATATGCATGATGGCGACCTCGTTTTGACGCTTGGTGCGGGCAAGATGAATGCTATTGCAGATATGCTTGTCAAAACAGTTTAATACCAAGAGTTATTTATTGAGTGACAATAAAAAAGGAGCCGGCACACTAGGCTCCTTTTCTCTTTTGTATCGATTATTTCGCATGATTTAGCAACGTCGTTATTTGACAAATTCTTTCTGCGCCGTAACCTGGAAACTTCCGTAACAATATCTCTTCATTAATTCCTCTATCGTTTAAGAAGGAAGCATCAATGAGATCATTCAACAAACACTTGCTAGCACTAGCTTGTGCCTTTGTCTCTTTTAGCCTTAAAGCAGACACAGGGGTAGATAATCGAGAATACAACTCTGACTATGCTGATGAAGCAGGCCAAAAGCATGCATTTAAAATCCATCGTGGTGATTGCTCATTAACGCTTGGTGGTAAAGCTAAGATTGAGAGCTATTTCCTTAAAAATGCTGCGATGCTTAACAAAAAATTACCAGACCAAAACAGTTACTTAAAAGAGACTGTTGATCTGACATTTGATGTTGCATATGGAGAGAAAAAGTACGGACACAAAGCTGCTGAGTTTTTCTTGGGCCTTCGCCAAAAAGGTGTTTGGGGCTATGCATTTAGCTATGCAGATAAAGATGCAGGTGCTCTTGGGCCAACAAGCTTAAAACTTTCAGAATCAGTTTTTGGTTCACACACCCACACCACAGGTAAGCCGCTCATCTGGCTTAAAGACGGCTGGTTGATGTTTAGCTGGAATGCTGCACTTGGTGTTGAATCAAAAAATGTTCATACAGTAAAAGCTGGCTGGTTCCCGTTTGAAATGGGGCGTGGAATTGCTTTTGGTGGCTTTTATGGCTTGAATAAAGAGCTTGTTGGACTCTATAGCTACAATGAAGATAAAGCAGCTCCTGGTATTTTGTTTCATGGCGATTTGATCAAAGATGTTCTGACTTATGATCTTTATTATGCTCGCTTTGAAGAAAGAGCAAAAAGCTTTGGTGATACAACATCTGTAGTTCGTAAGCATGTTGTTGGTGTTTCACCACTACGAGGCCTTCATAAGAATGATGATGCAATTGCCGGCCGCCTAAAATGGGTTGCTGTTAATGATAAAGAATCATTTGGAAAACTTGAGCTAGAGCCATATGCATTTTATAACAACGCAATGGACCAAGTTGTTGAGCGTGCACCAGATTGCAGAACTCGTTTTGGTTCATATGGATTTGCTATTGAGCATGATCTTCCTGCTGGTTTTGAGTGGGGCGCTGAGGTTGCAGCAAACTACGGTAACCAAAAAATGTTTAATATCGATCGCAACAAGGTCCAGATCAAAAATGTTAATGGTAACCTTGTCGAAATCATGACAAATATTTCTACTGATGCTAATGGTAATAACCTTGCAGTTGCAAACGCAGCAGCAATCGCAGCATCAAAGGTTATTGTTGCAGATCAAGCTGATGGTCAACCTATTCCTGGTTATGCTGGTTTTTATAATGCTAAAGAGCGTTTCCGTCCTGCGTACACAAACAAGTTTGGTGGCTGGATGGGTGTTGCTGATTTAGCATACACATTTAAGCCAGTTGATCTTAAGCTGGCTCTTGCTTATGGTTATGCATCTGGTGATTTTGATCCTCATCTTGATGAGAAAAACAAAACATACAAGGGCTTTGTTGGTTTCCATGAGCTTTATTCAGGCAAGCGTGTGCGCAGCGTTTACTTCCTTGATGAACGAGCACTCCTTCGTCCTATGAGCCAGAAGCCTGGAGCGTTAAAAGATAAAGGCTCTATTGGTGTTGAAACAATGTACAGTGATCTTCAGCATGTTGGCCTTGGTCTGACATGGGAGCCAGAAGAGTGCGTGCTTAAAAAGCTTTCTCTTAACCCTAACCTGATTGCATTCTTTAAAGCGAATGATTCATACAAGTATGATCTTGCATCAGAATCATATACTGATGAATTTGCAAGCAAGTATCTTGGTACTGAAATCAACCTGATTGGAAGCTGTAGTGTCGTTAAAGATCTAAAGCTTTATGGTCACCTTGCATCATTTATTCCAGGTGGATACTTTGGTGATGTTAAAGGTGTTAAGCTTGATAAAGATTATGCAGAGCTTATCGCTGCTGCAATTAATCCTGCAGGAGCGCTTGCTCCAGCAGATCTTGCACAGTTCCGCATAGCGCAAGACGTTGTGTTTTATGCTAACGTAGGACTTGAATTTAAGTTCTAAAAAGCTTGAACATACGAAAAATAAAAGGGGCCGGAATAAATCCGGCCCCTTTTATTTTTCAGAGTTATTTTATTTTATGTGGAACAAATGCTCTGTAGTTCTTAAAAAACAAGTTCCCAAAATAAAAATATGTAATATTGTGTGGTTCGATCGCGCTATCAGGCGTATAGGTTATTTGGATAACATTATGCCTTCTGAGATTGTTTGCATGGCGCGCAAAAATAAATTTGTCTGGTGAATGATGTTTTGCAACGTCTAAAAATTTTTCAAGATCAAGCTTTATCAGCGTATCGGCTTCGCTGCTATCATCATCTATTGTTCCATCATTTGGTTTAACGATAAATTTTGTTAAAACAAATCTGTCTTTCCCTGTTTTTGTAGGAGCTTTTTTAGTAAGACTAAAAACAATAATTGGCCTTGGAACATCTTTTCTTACAAGTTCTGTCATCATGAATGGTGTGTCATCATAGCCAGCATAATCTGACGCTGCGCATGAAGCTTTTACAAGACCTTGTGCACAAGAAAAAAAAGCGGTGAAAAAAATAACAGCTGTAATCTGTTTAGACATGAATAATAGACTTTCTTCAGAAGTGTTTTTGTTCTAAGTCACGAATTAAAGGGGTTCTCCCTGATTCCTTTTTAAGGGACCGCTATACTACAGCATATTTTGAATGCGAGCAAATGCAGGCTAAGAACGTTTTATTTCATCTAAGAAAGCCTAAAAATGTGTGCTACTATTGTCTGTTTGTCACGATGTGGCTCTTGTGTGCAATCCACTCTGTAATGTTTTTGCGTAATGCTGATGGGTAGAGTGTTACACTATCAAGGTCATCGAGTCGAGCCCATGTGAAAATAATATGATCTTCTTTTGATTCTGGTGCGTGGGTGTGTGTGATTTCTGTTGCACTGACCAAAAACATGAAATTAAATTCATGATGCGTGTGGCCGTGCTTATTTGTCCAAAAATGTTCCTCTACACCCAAAAATTTTGTGATTTGAGCTGATATGCCACCTTCTTCTTGAAGCTCTCTTAAAAGAGCTAGGCTTGCGCTTTCCCCAGCTTCAATATGCCCACCAGGCAAATAACTATATGATCTATCAAGTGGTTGATTGAGAAGAATAAAGGGGCCATCAATAATGATGGCCCGTGCTATGCATTCAATTGTCATAAAAATTAGCCGAGATGTGATGCAATTTTTGCAATAAGTGCTTCTTTGCTCATATAACCCATCTCTTTAGCAACCATTTTTCCGTCTTTGAAGAATAGAAAGGTTGGAATTGATGATACGTTATATTGGATTGCAAGATCACGCTCTTGGTCGATATCAACTTTTACAAATTTATATGATCCTGCAAGCTCTTGTGAAAGCTGCTCAAAAAGTGGAGCCATCATTTTGCAAGGACCACACCATGTTGCGTACATATCAACAACAACAGGTACTGATGATTTTAAAACTTCTTGTTCGAAATTTGTTACTGCGCCATGAATAGCCATAATATTCCTTATTAATTTTTATGCTGCTTGAGGCTGATGCTGCACTTTTTTGTCATCAGTTTTTACTGTTGAATTTATAGAAAGCTCTTTGAGCTGGTATTGCTCAACCGTTGATGGGCAACCCATCATCAGGCAGCTTCCGTTTTGTGTTTTTGGGTACGCGATAACATCACGAATAGCATCAGAGTTGCTTAAAATCATGATGAGACGATCAACGCCGAACGCGATCCCTCCTTCAGGAGGATATCCCAAATTTTGTGCTTCGAGCAGGAATTTAAATTTTTCTTCAGCTTTTTCTTTGCTAATGCCAAGAATATCAAAAATTTTGCTTTGGACTTCTGACGAGTGGATCCGAACAGATCCTCCGCCAAGCTCTTCGCCATTACAAACAAGGTCGTATGCTCGTGCTTTAACATCGCGCGGATCTTGTGACTCCCAGCCTGCTTGTGGTGATGTAAACTGGTGATGGCGCGCTGCCCATCGTTTGTTTTCTTTATCCCACTCAAACATAGGAAAGTCTGTAACCCAGAACATATTAAACGCTTTGGTATCGATAAGATTAAGCTCTTTACCAAGTCCAAGTCTAAGTTGTCCGAGCGTTGTCCAGGCTTCTTCGTGCTCACCAATCACTGCAAAAATAGTATCGGCTTCTGTCAGTCCTGGCAGCGCAGACTTGAGTTGCTGTGTAAAGTCTGCAGGAAGGAATTTTGAAATAGGGCTTTCAAGGGCACCATCTTTCCAGCGCATCCATAAAAGACCTTTTCCACCAAGTTCTTTAACGACGTGATCGCTCCATTTATCAAGATCAGTACGTGAGAAGGAATGGTTTTTAACAACAAGAGCACCAACCTTTCCTCCACCAGCAAGTGCTGATTGAATAAAGTTGAGCGTTAGTGGTTTCATTACTGATGTAATATCATTAATCACAAGCTCAAAGCGTGTGTCTGGTTTGTCACTTCCATATTTTGCAAAAACTTCATCGTACGTGTGGCGCTTAAGCGGGAGCTGTAAATCGATATTAAGAAATTTTTTCCATAGAATTTTGTAAAGGCCTTCACACACTGTTTGGATATCATTTTCATCTGCAAATGCCATCTCGATATCAAGCTGTGTGAATTCTGGTTGTCTATTTGCACGAAGCGCTTCATCTCTAAAGCAGCGTGCGATTTGGAAATAACGCTCAAGCCCGCCAACCATAAGGAGCTGTTTATAAATCTGTGGTGACTCTGCTAGGCCGTAGAACGTTCCTGGCTGCAATCTGCTTGGCACTAAGAAATTGCGAGCACCTCCAGGAGTACTTTTTGTTAAAGCAGGGGTTTCGATTTCATAAAAACCATTACCATTAAAATACTCTCGAATTGTGTGGAGTACTTCATGGCGAATGCGCAGGTTGCGTTGCATCGTTGCTCTGCGCAGATCTAGGTAGCGATAGCGCAGGCGTAGCTCTTCAGATACTTTTTCATCATCAAGCTGAAATGGTAGGGGATTTGATTTTGAGAGAATCTGGAGCGTTGTAATTTGTACTTCAAATGCACCTGTTTCCATATTTTTATTTATGGCTTCTGGTGCGCGATTAATCACAGTTCCTTGTGCCGCGATAACAAATTCAGAACGTAGTGCATGAGCTGCAAGGACAGCATCATTATTAATAGCCGGGTCAAAAACAAGCTGAACGACGCCGCTGCGATCTCGTAGATCAACAAATATGACGCCGCCATGATCTCGACGACGAGCAACCCAACCATTAACGGTAATTTGTTTGCCCACATGCTCTGCAGAAACTTGTCCGCAGAAAATAGTTCTTTTTAAAAGCTGCATAATACGTCCTTTATAAACAACGGCTGAAAGTGCCGGAGCAGGCTTATTGTAGCAGCTTTTGAATAAAATCGAAGAGCCAGAACTAGATAACGGCTAATATTGCTAAGACAAGCGCCCCTACCGCGCAAGCGATTGCAAAGAATTGAGCTATTGTGCTTTTGCCCCAATCTTTTAGAAAAATTACACTGCCGATAGCAAGGCAAGCTGCGTATCCTAGCGACGTTCCAAGTTCTCCAAGGAATGCTTGTGCAAAGCTAACACACGCCATAAGCATAAGGATTCCCAAGAGTTTTTTAACTTCTTCCATCCATGCTCCAGCGCGTGGGAATATGCTGAGTGTGCTTGAGAATGTTCCAATAACCAGGAGCAGCATTCCCATACCTAATGCAAAGCTGAGCATGACAGCAAATCCCATAAGTGGGTTGCTTTGTTTTCCAGCTATGCCCAGAATAACTGCGAGTGCTGGGGTCAAGCATGGTGATGCTATAGTTCCAGACATCATCCCATAAAAGAAAATGCTCGTAAGGGATTGGCTTTTTGCCTCTGTTCCGTTCGACTGCATGAATGATGGTATATACATGTCATACAGACCAAGCATGCTTCCTGCAAGATATCCAAAGAAGCCGACAACAAGAACAACAAACCATGGTTTTGCAAACCATGTGCCAAACAGGACAGACGTTGTTGCTGATACGTATCCAAGCAATGCATAAATGAGTGCAAGGCCACTAATATATGTAAGGGCTCTGCAGAAGTTGGCAAAAACTGATTTACTGCTTCCCTGCTGTAAAATTCCTGCTGTAATAGGAATCATAGGGTATAAGCATGGGGTAAAGCTTACAAGCATACCGCCGATGAAAGCTGATGCTAAAAGAAGGAGCGGTGAGCTTGTAGGTTGTGATGCTGTTGATAGAAGGCTCATCAAGTCGTTCATTGCTATCCTTTAGGGTATGCATGGGGTACAGAATTTTAATTCAAAATTAAGTTTAGTGTCTGAGTCGGGACCGACTCAATCTTTTTTGTGGTTGCAGTTTTTAACACAATAAAAAAGGGCCCACAAGTGTGAGCCCTGAAATTCAGTAAAATACCGAATTTTATTTTTTAGCGGCAGCTTTTTTGCCAGCTGGTTTTTTGCCAGCGGCTGGTTTTTTAGCTGCATCTTTAGAAGCCGCGCCCTTCATAGCAGGTGCTTTGTGTCCTGCTTTAGCGTTTTTAGCTTCACGCTTAGCGTTCTTCGCTTTAGGCTTTTTAGCAGCAGCAGCTTTTTTAGCTACAGCTTTTTTAGATTTTTTCATTTCTTTTTTAGGTGCTTTAGCTACAGCAGCTTTGCTGCCTGCTTTAGCTTCTGCTTTTTTGCTTGCTTTTTTGTTTGCTTTAGCAGCAGCTTTTCTACCTTTAACTGCTTTACCTTTAGCTTTAGCAGGCTTTGCACCTTTAGCTACAGCATCTTTAGCAGCAGCGGCAGCGCTTGTTTTTGCTTTGCCTTTGCTTGCTTTAGCTTTACCTTTAGCGCCACGGCCTTTAGCTTTAGCTTTTTTAGCAGCTTTTACTTTGCCAGCTTTTTTAGCTTCTACGCGGGCTGTTGGAGCTTCTGCAGCAGCAGGTGTTGCTGTTACAACTGCTACAGCTGGTTGACCAGGAGCAGCAGGTGCTTTTGTTTCAACTTTAACTGAAACACCCATTGGTTTGCCGTTGTCGTAGTATGAATCTTCTTCATCAACGATTACAACATAGCCAGCAGCGTTAACAGATACTTCTTCAATACCAGCAGACTCTACGCCAGCAGCATTTTCAAGAGCATCCCAGTCTTCGTTAACCCATCTGTGGAGTGTTCCTGTTTCTTTTTCAATAGCATAGATGTGCTCTTTGCTTCCTACAGCGATTTCTTCAAAGTGTTCATCGCCCATTTCTTCCCAAGCGCACTCTGTTGCTGTTGATTCTTCAGCATCAAGCATGTATGCCTTGCCTGATGTGTTAAGAGCAACAACTGTGCCATCTACACCAGCAGCAACATCGCTTACTGTGCCTTTTTCGATAGCAACCCAGCCTGTGCTATTGTGTCTGTAGAGCGTTGCTGATTCGATATCAACAGCGTAGATGTGGTCTTTGTTACCAACAGCGATAGCATCAAGCTCAAGTGACTCGTTGCCTGCGCCTACAGCTACTGCTTCAACAGTTCCAGCAACGATATCTTTAAGCATGTATACTTTGCCGAGCGTATCAAGAACGATAGCTGTGCCATCTGATGCAACAGCAACAGCATCTGGGCTAACTGCAACACCAGCAGCTGTTTTGAGTTGTGTTACAACCCATGGGTTTTCAGCCATGCTGTTGAAATCAAAACGCATGAGCATTGTGTGTGATTCGTTGATTGCAAGAACCACTGGTTTGCCGTTAAGGCTACCACATGATACGCTTTCAACATCACCAGTTTCTTCTTCCATGCCAGCTGGAATTACAGGTTCTGCAGTGTATGCAGGTGCTTTTAAGATTTGATCATAAACTGCACCGTTTTCTGCTGTACGTTCTGCTTTTGAAACTACAAAGTGACCTTCTGTGCCAGCTGCTCTGCTTGGTGATTTCCAGTCGTTAATTAAAACTGACTTATATGGGCCACCCCAGTAGCTGCTTCCTTCATTCCACACAATACCTGTTCCTGGGCCATGTGCCGCTACGATTTGAACAGTATCGCCTGATGCAACTACACCATTTTTACCTGATGGGGAAACGAGTTTAAACTCTTCTGATCCATCAGATGTTTGTGGGCGTGACGGTTGGCTGATGATGACTTCATGGTGTGAAAAACCGTTTGCTTGAGTTGCTGTAAGCTCTCTGTTCCAACGGCTTGCTTTGTTTCTCCACCATACAAGACCGTTAGGGAAGAAGCCTGAAACTGTTGGGTATCCGAAACCTACGTAAAGAGATACGATTTTGATCTTATCGCCATACTTGATTTCATCGTCGTTGAATTTGTTGTCTGGGTCAACAAGCAGTAGAAGGTTTGGACCATTTACTGTTCTTGCATCGCCGCCAATCAAAGGCTCGCAATCAAGTTGTGGGTTTTGACGAGCGCTACGAGGACCAACCCCGTCTACACTTTCGTTTTCCCATGCACGAGATGAACCGTGTGCCCACATGTTTGCGTTTTCTACCACTGATTTAAACGTAACCAGTCCACCGTATCGCAATGCTGCGAATGCGGTAGATGATGCACTTAGTACTAGTGCACAGAGGAGCGAAGCTCCCAACATTTTCTTCATAAGCACTCTCCTGTAAATTATGAAGCGAGGTTTTTACTGACTATTAAGTTCAATTTTGAAAACACATAGGATTTCAAGATTTGAACCTATACGATTCAGCATCATTAAATCTACGGTTTAGTGAGTTTTATCTCAGCCGCCTGGTCAGCTTAATTATTTCGCTTTATACTGAGTCAAGAGATCTTTATTTATCGGCAAAGGAATGCTTTAATGTTTGGATTTTTTAAGAGCAAAATTACCAAGATTTTTACTGCGGTTACGACGCGCTTTTCAAAGCTCTTTTCTACAAATCAATTCGATGAGGCAGCTGTTAAGGAACTTACCGATATTTTGCTTTCAGCTGATACAGGCGTTAAAGCGACTGAGCTGATCATAAAAAAGTTACAAGATCAGAATCCATCTGACATAAAGTCTGCGCTCAATACTATTTTAGTCCAGATGCTTAATGGTCAGGTCGTTCGCACTGATGTTCCCAAGATTCTTATTCTTGTCGGTATTAACGGCAGCGGAAAAACGACTTTTATATCAAAGTACGCACATCTTCTTAAGTCTCAGGGCAAGCGAGTGCTTGTTGTTGCTGCAGATACTTTTCGTGCAGCAGCTACTGAGCAACTTGCTCACTGGGCAAAAAGTATTGGAGTTGATCTAGTTGAGGGTGGTGCAAATCAAGATCCAGCATCAGTTGTTTTTGATGGCTGCAAGCGTTTTGTAGCAGGTGGTTATGATCATCTGATTATTGATACAGCAGGGCGCTTACAGACAAAAGTAAATCTGATGAAAGAGCTTGAGAAAATCGTTAAAATTATTGCTCGCCATCTTCCCGATGAAACTATTGATGTTTGGCTTACAATCGATAGTATGCTCGGGCAAAACGTAGTATCTCAAGTTGAGCTTTTTCATGAGGCTGCAAAACTTACAGGCTTGATTCTAACCAAAATGGATGGCACTGGTAAGGGTGGAATTGTTTTTGCGCTAGCGCAAAAGTTTAATGTACCCGTTGTTTATATGACCTTTGGTGAAGCGGTTGATGATATCAAGCGATTTGATGCTACAGAATATGTAAGCGGATTACTTGATGGATAGTGTTTTAAGTAAAAGAGGCCGGATATTTCCGGCCTCTTTTTGTATGCTGTAAGTGAGATGATTTATTTTTTCTTAGCAGCTTTTTTAACAGCATTCTTAGCGACTTTTTGATGCGCTTTCTTTTGATTGCCAGCTACCTTTTTAGCAGCCTTCTTACGTGGTGCACCTTTTGCTTTTTTACCAATTTTAGGAGCTGATTTTTTCTTGTTAGCGTGAGATTTTTTCTCTTTTTTGTTTTTGTTGTTTTGCTTTTTCTTACGCTTGCTTTCTACTGCTTTAGTAGGCTTAGGTCCTGTTGCTTGTAGCGCTTTTTCTGATGTTGCAGCAACTTGAGCAACTGGGGTAACTGTGCTTGGTACCACTGCAGCAACTACTGGCGCTTCTGGAGCGCTTGCTGTAGCTGGAGCTGTTTCGATTTTAACGCCAGCGTTACCAGCTTGGTAGATTGCAAGTCTAGGTGTTGTTGCAAAGTAGCTACCCGCAGCGTTAACGCTTATACTGTCAAACCCGTATGTTTCTTGGCCATCTTTTCCGTTAATAACCACAAGTTTGTCATCAACGATTTTGCCAAGGGTACCATCTTCAAGTACGACCATAACCTGGTTTTTGCTGCCACATGATACTGAGATAACTCTATCAGGAATAACAATATCCCATGTTAGGTCATCGACTTTTGATGAAGCTCTGTTGAGGCGTAAAAGCTCTCTATTTGAGCTTATTGCATATACTGTGCCGTCAATTCCTGCAGATACATCTGTGATACCAAATTCTTGGAGCACCCAGGTGCGATTTTGCCACTGGAACAACACATTATCGTCAATAGCCCAGATGTTTCCATCATTACCAATTGTTCCGCTATCAAAATCTGTATCATCATTCCCAGCGCCTACGCCAGCAAGAATTTTAAAGGCTGTTTGGCCATTTTCTTGTAGGTATGCTTTACCATTTTGCCCTATGAGCAGCACATCGCCTTCAGATGATACTGAAACGTATTCTGGTGCGATTGGTTGTCCCATGCCATCAACAGGGTCAAGGCGTACCCAGCGCGTATCTACTTTTTCATCAAATACCCAGAGGCATGATTTGTTTGATGCAAGGCAAACAGTTTTCATTTGTCCATTAGCAGAACCAACAGCAACATTCATTGTTGCGCCAGGTGTTTGTACTGCTTCTGCTGGAGCGTTTTCAATAATAACTAGTTCTATTAATTCCCATGGGCCACGACCACTAATACTTCCTGCAGCCCAGTTTCCCTGAGCAAATCCTTTGTGCCAATCAGCAGGTTTATTTTCATGGATACAGAGGTATCCTGGACGTGATTTTGATATAAGGCGAACGTTAGCAAGTGAGTTAGGATCTTCAAAATCGACCATCCATTGTTCCCACCATCCAGCTTCACCTTCTTGATCATTTGAACCTGAGAAGTTTTGGTTTGCAAATACAGCATCAGCAGTATTGATATCCATCTGTAAATTATTGTTCCCAGCTGCCGCAGATTTTAGACCAACATAGTTTTTATAGCGCAGGAGGGTAAATTGGCATGCAGGATCATTTAAATCAGTTCCTGTTGCGCGGAGTCTGTTGTTATCAACTCTAAGAAATTTACCTGCAGTCTCAGCTCTGAGTGACTTAATTGCGACTTTAACACCATTCTGTAACTGTGCCATTGCTGGTGCGTTATCACCGCGTCTTAAAAGTTCAATCACAAAATAATCATTTGTATCTCTGCCAGGGAACGTTGTCACTTCTTGTACGTTTGCAAGCCCACTGTGCGGCGTGTTTGCAGGGTATTTATTTGGATGTGAGTGAAGTACTTGACCTGTATTAACGTGTTGGATTTTAAGTTTATTAAAAATACCTATTTTTCCGCCTTCAGCTTCGATTATTTTCCAGTTGCTATCAGGATTTCCGTTAGGAACTATCGTAACCTGTCCTTGCCCTGTTACTACTGATTTATTTTTTACATCAGCGTAGCTGTGCAAAAAGTAATTTTGTGGCTCCCCTGTACCGAATGGTACGCGTTCAAAACGTATGACATCGTTAAGCTTTACCTCAGTTCCTAGCGCCGGCTCTGGTGCACCATGCGCACCACGGACGCGCCAAAAATCACCAACTGCGGTTGCAACAACGAAATCTTGGTTAGAAATAGGTTGCTTAGGTGTGACATCTGTACGACCTGTAAGCTTATTTCCAGTGTTTGCATGGCGTAGCTTGACCCAATCGCCGTAACGAAGTTGGTTTGCGGCAAAGCTTGTTTGTATCATAAGCCCCGCAAGAAGAACTAAGAATTTCTTCATTTTGACTCTCCTAAAATTAGTAAGGTATTGATTAGCGTTAATAACTCACGCTAGTAAGTTTAATTGTCTCCATGAACTTATAATAATTAATTTCTATCTGAAAATTCAATACTATTGTGAGAGGGTATTTCATGTTCTTGAATCGCACCTTTGGATCGTTATTCTGCTCTTTTTGGCATGCCCTCGGCCTTTGTTTTCTAATGTTTACTAGTAAATTTCTGGTGGCGGGTAGAAAGTTGCCAGCAGTACCTGCCGCGGATAACAAAGTTGAGCAAGCCATCTCATTGAAAGCAGCTTTAGGTGCCAGACCCGAGGGTTTTAATGATAAAAAGAGCTTTGCTCTGTCATTACTTCAAGGAGAAGTTGATCTGAATTATGATGATAGCGCTAAGCGACTTGGGTCTCTTTACTGGTCAAATCAACAAGATCTCTATCATCAGCTTATCTCTCTTTCAGATATCAAAAGCCGTAAATTATGCCTTCTGCGCGCTATAAATAGTCGGTATCCTGATGGTTGCGCTCTGCTTAGTTTTTTTAAGGATTGCTTATCAGAAGAGCTTGTGCTGATGGAATTTGAAAATGAAATACTTCAAAAAAGGCCACTGGTAAAGCTTGTTAGTGCACAGGGCGTTCTTAAATCCTTGTCTGATAATCGATTTGAGCTTTTGAAGCGTCTGCGGTTCTTGCTTGAGTCATCAGAGAGCTTTATTTCTTGTGATTAGACAACTCTCAAGTCGCAAAGTTTTTGTTATGCTAAGATATTGCTTGGTGCCTTGCACGCGATCATTTGATTGTTTTGCACTCTTTATTAGTTGTTTGCCGGATAAAAAATATGAAAAAAGAACTGGTCTACGTTACATCAAATAATGGTAAATTTGCTGAGGTTGCATCATATATTGAGCGCCGGGTGCCAGGTATAACAATCACCCAATGTGCTGCAGATATCCCTGAAATTCAGTCAGATGATCAAGAAGCAGTTGCGCGCGATAAAGCACTTAAGGCATGGGAGCTTGTTAAAAAGCCTCTTATTATCGATGACGCAGCAATTTATTTTACACGCTATAACCGCTTTCCTGGTGTGCTTTCCAAATTTGTTTCGTTGGGAATAGGATTTGATGGCATTAAGCGCCTTATTTTTGATGGGGATCGCGCCTACTTCCTGCTTTATATGATTTATGTTGATGGTCCTGGCTCTATGCATGTTTTTGAAGGCAGGTGTGATGGAGCTCTTAAAATCCCTGATGTTCAGCTTGCCCACCCATCTTTACCCTACGATGATTTTTTTGTTCCTGACGAGCAGGTTGTTAATCAGGCTCTCTTAACATACGCTGAAATGAAGCTTGATGTTGGCTATGACTCATATTATTACCGCATTCGCGCACTAAAAAAACTCGTGCAGTGGTTACTGGAGAGGCAAAAATGATTATTGAGCTCGTAAAAAAAATAGCTCATCGACTTGCTCCTGTTGCTTTAGATGCTGCTGAGAGTGAGGCTTGGTGGTTGATTGAGGCTGCAACTAAGCAATCAAAAGCGCAGCTGATTGCGCATAAGAGCGCTTTATTAAGTGATGATGTTCTTGCTCTGCTTGAAGAGTGGGTTGACCAGCGCGTTCTACAAAAAAAGCCACTCCAGTATATTTTGGGCTTTGTGCCTTTTGCAGGGCATGAATTTATTGTCAGGCCGCCGGTGCTGATTCCACGGCCAGAAACAGAGGAATGGGTGCTCTGGCTTATAGATCTGTATAAAAAAGCGCAGGCAAAACCTCTACGGATTCTTGATCTTTGTACTGGGTCTGGCTGCATAGGCTTAACCCTTGCAGCGGCGTTTCCTGATGCATTAGTTGACTGTGTTGATATTGCCTCTGAGCCGCTTGATCTTGTGCATGATAATAGCAAAATACTTGGGCTTTCTAATATCAGGATTGTGCAGTCAGATTGTTTTGATAGCTTGGGCGGGCAGCAGTATGATCTGATTGTTGCAAATCCACCGTATCTCACGCCAAAAGAATACAATGACCTGCCTTCTGATGTTAAGGCTTGGGAGGATGAGCGGGCTCTTGTTGATTATGACGCAGGACTGGGTGTCTATAAAAAAATTGCAGAGCAAGCGCCGCTATTCCTTAACCCTGATGTTAAACAGGGTCAACTTCCTTGTTTAATTGTGGAACTTGGTCTTGAGATTGTTTCAGTTAGAAACTTGTTTTTGACTCATTTTTATTCAAAAGTTGAGATTTATGCTGATTTACAGCAAAAACAACGCTGGTTAGCTGCGTGGATTTGACATGGGCAGCCACTTGCGTTATGGTTTGGAGACCTCAGAGTAATCTATCTCAATCGAGATATTTTATATTTGAAATATTATCTAACATACTTACGGTCTTGTACGGGCGCACTGATGTTTGAATGTGTAAACCACTTTTAAGGTGATGTACACATAGCTGATGTGCACTAGGTTTTTACTCGGAGAATGCTCTCCACACCCCCAAGGCTTGTAAATAGCATGTGAGGATTATATGTTACGTTCTATTCTGAATTACGTTGGCTTTTTTGTATTTGCTGGCGCTCTTGTGACACTAAGTGCAAAAGAATCACATAAGGAAGATAAAAACGGCCTTCAACCAGAAGAGAGAATTGCTGTATCTCAAGCGCTCTCCACAATCAAAAAAACACAACAAAAAAATGGAGCAAAAAGCTCTGTTGATAAGGTTATCTGTGAGCTTAACTTTGAAGAAGGCACACAAAAGATAACAACTCACTTTGGCGATTATCGTAAGCAGCCACAAGAAGAGACAAGAAAGCTTTCTATTAATAATGACCCGTTTACCAGCACTGGTACAACGCAGATGCGTGTTGTCGTTGCGACAAATGATCCACATAATATTCATGTGATCAGACGATGCGATGATGGTACTCGCATAGAAAAAGAGATTGCTCGTTCATCATTATCCGCATAACAACGAAGTAGACTGATGATAAACAACACGAAAACGCAGTCATTTTTTTCAATTATTCGTAATATATTTTTTATTCTGATTTTTTTGCAATTTGTTCCAGGCCTTGTGGGCGGTATTAGGGATATGATCGATAGCTTGGTCTCACCTAAGATCAAGGTTGGTTATTTGCCTATTAATGGCACCATTACTGATGCTCAGCCCTACACAAAGCGCCTTGACAAGTTCCTCAAAGATGATGATGTACAAGCGCTGGTGCTGAGAATCAACTCTCCTGGTGGCTACGCAGGCTCATGCCAAACTATTTTTAGTGAGCTGAAAAAGTTTGCTCAGAAAAAGCCTGTTGTTGCGCTGATTGAGAATGTTGGTGCCTCAGGTGCTTATTATATCGCTGTTGCTGCGCATAAAGTTATTACCAGCCCTCTTGCTATTGTTGGAAGTGTTGGTGTTTTTATGCAGCTTCCAAATGTTAAAGGCTTGCTCGATGACTGGAAGGTAACATTTAATAATGTTACAAGCGGTGAATTTAAAGCTGCAGGTAGCCCAGTTAATGAGATGACTGAGCAGCACCGCCAGTACCTACAAAAACTAGCTGATGATCATTATCAAATTTTTGTTGGCGAGGTAGCAGAAGCTCGTAAACTTGACCTTAAGCAGTCAAAAATCTGGGCTGATGGCAAAGTATTTACTGGTCGTGAAGCGGTTCAGCTTAAGCTTGTAGATGCTGAAGGATCGATGTCTGATGCTGTAGTAGCAGTAAAAGAGCTACTTAAAACAGACGAGGATATTCAATTTGTACATGCTCCACGCCACACAGGCATTTTGAAGACTTTAATTGGCGATGACGAAGCAGCAGAGGAAGCAATGACTTTTTCTGATGTTCTTGCACAAACCGTTCAAAATGTTAGTGATAAGCTTAAGATTAAGACTACCATTGCTCAGTCAGTCTTATAAAATGACTTCATAAACTGAAACTAAAAAGCCTTAGGTGAAAACCTAAGGCTTTTTTTATGATTGGGAAACTTCTTCAACTTGGTAAAAGGGTATGATTTCAATTTTACCGTTTACCTCAAGCATCAGGTCACCATTAGGCATTACCTGTGTTGCTTTTCCTGATACCGATGTGCCGTCTTTTCTATGAATAGTGAGTTGGGCACCGATGCTGCTCAGCGCTGAGCGCCAGGTTTTATAGATAGTTGTAAAACCAAGCTGCTGCCAAAGGCTATACCACCCATCAATACTGATTAAAATCTTTTTATAAATGTCACGCATGACAAGTTCTTGTCCCGTTGTATCTTTAAGGCTTGTTGCAATTTTTTCAAGCTCTGGGTCTATGCAGCAGCTGTTATTTATGTTTAGGCCAAATCCTACAATAACGCCTAGAGGGGTGCCGCCTTCCCACGCAAGCTGAATAAGCATGCCACCAAGCTTTTTATCTTTAATGACAAAATCATTTGGCCATTTAAGCCTAACGCCGTAATCATTAAGAGCTTGTTGGATACCAAGGCAGATTGCCATGTTAAGTTGATTAAGCCTGATAGGAATGTCTTCTTGTACCAGCAGTTTAAGAATTACAGGCTTAAGAACCATGGTAACCATAAGCTGCCCTGGGCGTACAGTCCATGTACGACCTTGGCGTCCGCGTGCTTTTGTGTAATTATCCGCAAGAAATATCGCACCGTCTGGTGCTTCATGAAGGTGCTCTCGCGCCCACCCCATAGAGTCGTCTGTGCTTTGTGTTCGATAAAGCTTGCTTCCTATGATCATGAGATCCTGTATTTTGTTTCTCGTGCTGTTTCGCGTTTTATATCACGCTCGCGCAGCGCGTCTTTTTTATCTACAGCTTTTTTGTGACGAGCAAGACCTATCTCAACTTTGACGTATCCTCTATCATTAAAGTACATTTTTGTTGGAATAAGCGTGTAGCCACGCTTTGAGATAGTTCCAATAAGCTTATTTATTTCTTTTCGTTTCAGGAGAAGTTTTCTGCTTTGGCGTGAGAGATCTTTTTTATCATACGCGTGTGAATATGTTGCGATATAACAGTTCGTTAAAACAATTTCACCGCGATACACTGTCGCAAAAGCATCTGTTAGTGCTACGTGTTTTGCTCGGACAGATTTAACCTCATCACCCTTGAGGCAGATTCCTGCTTCTATGGTGTCCTCAATAAGATAGTCGTGATAAGCTTTTTTATTTGAACAGATTATTTTCATAGTGCTCAATATGTATTGGTAGAACTGAGGTGAGATTATTTACGTTTTGAGAGGAGAACTTTTAAAGGGTAATAGCAGATAAGTGCGCTTATAAGACCCAGTATATTTCCTCCTGCAAGAAACGACCATATGCAGATTGTACCAGAACCAAAAACCTTTGCCAGAGAAAGTGTCCAGGTTGGGCTTAGCTCAAGAACTGAGTGCAAAAGCCAGTAGCCAAAGCTATAATCAAGCGAATAAAAAGGGATCATTGTCCATGGGTTATTAAGTGACGTTGCAAAAAAAAGCACCGGAAAATGCAGCCCAAACACAGCTTGAGCTCCAAGCATCATAACTCCATGAAGCCCTGGAAATGGTGAAAATGCTATGTAAAGGCCAATACAGAATGATCGGGCAATTGCTTCAGGGTCGTTATGCGATAAAAAAATCCTACGTAAAGAGCCTTTACAGTAGGTAATGAAGCGGGTAATAATGTCATTCATAAGTTTAGTCATTCCAATCTGCTCAGTAGTCTGAGCGCATGAGAGTAGCGAGAAAGGACACACAATGATGCAAGCAGCACGATACACGGCATTAGCTTTTGTTATGGGCTGCATAGCCACTATGAATGCGTATGAGATAAAAGGTTGCCTTAAAATGAGTGGAGCGGTCAACCAATTGCCCCAGCTACGTATTTTATTTGGTGGTAAGGAAACGACAACAGATAAAGACGGTTTTTATACAATTCCGTTTCCTGGTGAGCAGGCTCCACAACGAGTGAGCCTTCTTATTTGTCAAAATGTCCTTCCGCACTTTGATAAGCGAAATACTATGAGTGGTTATTTTATCAAAGATGGAGAATCTCACAAATGTTACAGCCTGTATCGACCAGAGCCACGTGCGGGGTGGAAGCATACACAGATTGCGCTTTCAGCTAAAACCCCTATTGATCCTGCTCGTACGATTGTTGTTTTGATTGATCCTACGCTTGTAGATGGTCTTGAGCCTTGGGGTATTGTTTCATCAGCTGATGTTTTAAATTCTCCTGCGATTAAGCTTAAAAGCCAAGAGACTAAAAAACTTGCTTTGGCATCTGAACGCTCGCTCTTAAGCTCTTTGGATATGAGGCCTTTTCATGAGACGGTTGATTATCGGGAAGAGAAAAAACAAAAGGTACGCCTTGCCCTTAATGACTAGCTATCAAAGTGTATTGAGCCTACTATTATGATTCATGCCGCGCAGTATGGGTAAACGAATAAAGCATACTCTCCGCTATAGAGGGCTATGATAGCCGTATAATTTATTGATTATTAAATCTTGAATTAACTCAAAATATGAAAACACAATTAGGCCTCCAAGACATAACGCTTAACTCAGTTGCAAAAAAGCAGATAGGTGACACCCTTGATGTACTGAATAATCTTTTTGGCAGCTCATTGCTTGGGGTTTATCTGTACGGATCATCTGTGCTAGGTGGTCTTTTAAAGTATAGTGATATTGATTTCTTTGTAGTCTTAAGCAGAGGAACAACTCACGAAGAAAAAAACAATCTGGTCAAAGCTTTGCTGCAGATCTCTGGTATTTATATGAAAAGTGATGAGCATCCGATTGAGTTAACGATTGTTAATCAGTCAGCAGTTAACCCTTGGCGTTATCCTCCAAGATGTGATTTTCAGTATGGTGAGTGGCTTCGGGCTGATTTCGAAGCAGGGGCTCTTGCGGTTTCATCTGATACAATAATGCCGGACCTTGCTGTGCTTATAACTCAGATTTTTCTTAAAAGTATTACGTTAGTAGGCGGGCGTCCTGAGCAACTGCTTTGCCCTGTTCCCTATAACGATTTTATTCTCGCGACAGTAGATGCGTTACCTCATTTAATGGCTGCTCTTGAGCGTGATATTCGTAATGTTTTATTAACGCTGGCACGAATTTGGAACACTCTCGCTACGAGTACAATTCTACCTAAGCCTAGCGCTGCTCAGTGGGTTATGGCACTCCTTCCTGAAGAGTATAAAGCAGTCATGCAGCGCGCAAAAGCCATTTGTGAGGGTAAAGAGTCAGAGCATTGGGATGATGTGCAGCTACTTATAAAACCCTGTGCAGACTTTATGTATATGCAAATAAGTAATAACATTACCCAAATTATGCAGTCTGATAATCAAGACAAGGCTATTTGTTTAATCTAAAAAATTATTAAATAGATGAAGGGCTTGTTATTGAGCGCTTTTCTTTTGCGCAAGAAGACCAACTTCACAATCTAGCTGGCTAAATTCTCCACGCTGAGCTTTATAAGAACCAACGAATGCAATCATTGCGCCATTATCTGTGCAGAATGCCCGAGGCGTTACGACAAAAAGCTTTTTATTTTCATCGCAAATTTGGCGTATGCGCTCTGCAAGGTACTTGTTACATGCAACTCCACCAACAAACGTAAACGCTGTTGCCTCTGGGTAACGCATGAAAGCTGTTTTCGCTGCTTTGGCAAAAATATCGCCAATACAGACATGAAGCGAGCTTGCAACCTCGTTGATAAGTGTTTGATTGATTCCTGCTACAATTGGGCCTGAGCTAAGTTCGTAAGCACCTTTTTTTACTAAGTCGTAAAGCACTGCTGTTTTTAGTCCTGAGAAGCTAAAGTCGATACCCTCTTTTGTCAGAAGGGTGCGTGGATACTTACAGATATCTTTGAATTGAAGAGCTTCAGCGCAGCGCTCAAGAAGTGCGCCACCGGGGTAGCCAAGAAGTAATGATTTTGAAACTTTATCAAAAGCTTCTCCCGCTGCATCATCAATTGTACCGCCGATAAGTTTATATTCTCCAAATCCTGTAACGTAGTAGAGTGAAGTGTGTCCACCCGAAGCAGAGAAGCAAATAAAGGGAAATGTAAGATCTTCGCGTTTGCTTCCATCCTGATTTAGAAAGGCGGAAAAAATGTGCCCCTCAAGGTGGTTAACACTAATAAGCTTTTTCTGTTTGCTCCATGCGAGTGCTTTCGCAAATGATGCGCCGACTAGGAGCGAGCCCGCAAGGCCAGGGTGGGTTGTTACTGCGATAGCATCAACATCATCAAGCGTAATGCCTGCTTTGCCTAATGCTTGGTCTACAATAAGATCAATTTTCTCAAGTTGAGAGCGCGACGCGATTTCAGGAACAACGCCGCCATAGATTTTATGGAGATCTATTTGTGAATAGAGAGCGTGAGACAAAAGCTTTGAGGCAGCGGTGTTGTAAACCGCTGCCCCTGTTTCATCGCAGGATGTTTCAATGCCCAGAATAATCATAGTGATTACTTGCCTGATGATCCTGTGCCGTCAGTTGGATTTTTTTTCTTGAGCATCATATCCCAGAATTCCTGGTTGGTCTTAGTCTTTCTGATCTTATCGATCATGAATTCCATACCTTCGTTTGTGCTCATTGTTCCGATAAATTTTTGCAGTACCCAAATATTCTTCAGCTCTTCTTCTGGCACCATAAGCTCTTCACGGCGTGTGCCGGATTGCTGTAGGTCAAGTGCTGGGAATATGCGTTTGTTTGCAAGTTTTCTTGAGAGATGGATTTCGCAGTTACCTGTTCCTTTGAACTCTTCAAAGATAACTTCATCCATTCGTGAACCTGTTTCAACAAGTGCAGAAGCAAAAATTGTTAAAGAGCCACCTTCCTCGATGTTTCGTGCAGCACCAAAAAAGCGCTTAGGACGCTGTAGTGCGTTTGCATCAATACCACCAGTAAGGACTTTACCAGATGCTGGCGCTAATGTGTTGTATGCGCGAGCTAGGCGAGTAAGCGAGTCAAGGATAATAACGACATCATGGCCGCATTCAACAAGTCGTTTTGCTTTTTCAAGTACAACTTCTGCTACTTGAACGTGGCGAGTTGCGTACTCATCAAAGGTTGAGCTAACAACTTCAGCTTTCACTGAGCGCTCCATATCTGTTACTTCTTCTGGGCGTTCATCAATCAGAAGGATCATCATAATGACTTCTGGATGATTTTTCTGGATGCTGTTTGCAAGCTCTTTAAGCAGTACCGTTTTACCTGTTTTAGGTGGAGCTACGATAAGTCCACGTTGGCCTTTACCGACAGGAATAACCGCATCAATAATACGTGTTGATACCCAGCTAGGGTCTGCTTCAAGTCTAAATTTTTTCGTTGGAAACAACGGTGTAAGGTTTTCAAAAACCGTTTTTGTTGAAAGGTGTGTTGGAGATTGAAAGTTAATGCTTTCAACTCGTTGCAATGCAAAGTACTTTTCGCCTTCTTTTGGTTTGCGAATAGTACCTCTGATGCTATCACCAGTTCTAAGCCCAAAGCGCTTTATGTGCGCTGGAGATACGTAAATATCATCAGGTCCTGGGACATAGTTAAATTTTGGTGATCTGAGAAACCCAAAGCCATCTGGTAAGCGCTCAAGGATTCCATCACCCCAAATTTCAACGCGTTGCTCTGATTGTGACTCAAGGATTTTAAAAATAATTTCTTGTTTTTTTAATGACGTAACTTCAGGAACTCCAAGCTCTTGTGCATATGCAATAAGTGCTGTGATATTCATATCCTTAAGTTCTTGGACATTAATTGAGCGGAGTGGTTGTTGATCAACCGGAGGACGATGCGTAATCAGATCTTCGTTGCCGTCATTCGAATGAGGTGCTGTTCGTTGTGGCTGACGCTCTTGGTTTGAACGACCGTGGCTACTTTGTCTGCGTTCGTTGGTTGGTCCTCTGCGCTCTCGTTGGTCGTTACGCTCATTATTTTGGCGATGTTGACCATGTTCGCTGCGTGAGCGATGATTTGTTCTACGTGGAGCAGGTGTTTCTGCAGGTTGAGCAGAAGCTTGCTGTTGTGTTTGAGCTTCTGTTTCTTGGGGTGCAGCTGGCTCTGTAATAGGGGAAGTCTCCTGCGGGGCAGAAATATCAATTTCCTGAGGGACTATTTTCTTGTTATCCATGAAAAACCTGCAAAAATAACATTACTAATATTATTTGTAATTTTTAATCGTATGCTTGCCGAGATGGCAGACATGAATTCTTTAGTTTTCAATAAAAATACACTTTTTTAGAAGGCGCCCGACCGGGCAGTCACAGTGTTTTACCGGCAGTTTTGCTTGGTAAACATATGTATCAAGCTCTACTACCAGTAAAACACAAAGAAATCTTTTTTACAAGATTTAGCAGAATTACGCAGCTTTTTTGCGTGTTACAGCCAGCATAGCTGGGCTAGCGATATAAATCGATGAGTAGGTTCCTACTATGATTCCAACAAGCATCACTAAAGAAAGGCCCTTAAGGGTTTCTCCGCCTAAAATGAGAATTGCAAGCACTGAAAGTGATGTTGCAAAACTTGTTAAAATTGTACGTTTAAGCGTTTGATTGATGCTAAGGTTTGCAAGGTCATATTCTGAAACGCCTTTGTATTTAGCAAAGTTTTCACGAATACGTGCAAACACCACGATCGTATCATTAAGAGAGTACCCAAGTACTGCCAAAATAGACGCTAAAACGTGAAGCGAAATCGGCTCATCTGTAACCAACAAGAAGACCATAACGGCCAAAATGTCGTGCACTAGGCATGCTATTGCGCCAACTCCGAATCTAAATTCGAAACGAGCCGCAATGTACAGGAGTAAGATAACAAGAGACAACAGCACTGCAATAACAGCGTTGCGCGTTGTATCTTTTCCTGCTTCTGCTCCTACCGCCTGAACGTTATCAACGGTAACCTTGTTGTCTTCTAGACCACTCTCAAGGCTTTGTGTAACGCTCTTTTCAATATCGCTCTCAAATGATCCAACTCTAATCATGAACTCTTTATTTGTAGTTCCGAGTGTTTGGATTGTAGCGTCATTCCAACCCCCTTTAGCCATTGCATCGCGAACGTTTGCAATATCTGTTGGGTTTTGGAAAGAAATGCGAAGCTCCGCACCACCGGTAAAATCCACATGGTACTTAAATCCGCCCTTCATTACATATGCCGCAACTCCTACCATAAGGTAGAAGACTGACACAGCCAACCAAACATAACGATACTTTAAAAAGTCTACTTTATAGTTTACGGTTTCAGCTGATCCCAGCATTATCTCTCCATGTTTCTGGTCAAATACTCAAACTGTTACTACGCAGCTTGAATGACCGATACAAACTTTCTTCCTTTTAGGCCAGAATGAAACTTTACGTGGCCGCTTGCTACTGCAAAAAGGGTATCATCGCCACCGCGCATTACACCTTTACCCGCATGGATACGTGTACCGCGCTGACGAACGAGAACCTCGCCACTGTTTACCATTTGACCATCAAAACGCTTGCAGCCAAGACGTTTAGATATCGAATCGCGACCGTTACTTGTAGAACCGCCGCTTTTACTTGTTGCCATGCTAATTCCTCACAAAGTGTGAATGAAACAGTAAAGGGTTATTAGACTAAGCATTTTGTAGAAAAAATGCGCCATCAGTTTGTCTTCTTTTTACTCGTTTGTCAAAAAGATTTTATCGTCTACTTCGATACATCAGCCCAACTTTTACCTGATCTGAGCGAGACTGTCAGCGGTACGTTCCAGTCCACAATGTTCTCCATAGTCTTTTTTACTATCTTTTCGACTTGATCAAGTGCCTGGTGGTCGACTTCTATGATGATTTCATCATGAATTTGCAGGAGCATCGCTGCGTCATTTTTTCTATTTTCAAATAGCGAATGTATTTTGATCATGGCTAGCTTCATCAGCTCAGCTGCTGTTCCTTGTACAGGGGTGTTAATGGCAACACGTTTCCCTTGTTCAAAGAGGGCTTTATTCCGCTCATGCAGCTCTTTGACGTAGCGCCGTCTTCCTAGCCAGGTTTGGGTATAGCCGCGCTCAATTGAGTGGTTTACGGTTTCTTCCATCCATGCAAGCACTCCCGGGTAACGCTCAAAATAGCGCTGAATGTATGTTTTTGCATCACTCATGCTTATTCCAAGGTCTTTTGAAAGGCCGTATGGTGTCATGCCATAGATAATGCTGAAGTTGATTCGCTTGCCGAGCTGTCGCTGTTCATGTGTTACAGCATCAACGCTGACCCCAAACAGCTGAGCAGCTGTTTCTGCGTGAATGTCTCTGCCATGCTTAAAAACATCCAGCAGTGTTGCGTCTTGGGTTAGAAAAGCCATGATTCTAAGCTCAATTTGAGAGTAGTCAGCAGAAAGCAGCACTTTGCCTTGAGGTGCGTAAAAAGCATCTCTGATCTGCATGCCATAGCCTTCTTTGGTCGGTATGTTTTGAAGGTTTGGCTCAGAGCTTGAAAGTCTTCCTGTTGCAACGAGCGTTTGACTAAAGCTTGTATGGATACGGCCTGTCTCAGGGTTAATAAATCCTGGCAGGGGCTCAAGGTATGTGCTTTTAAGTTTAGTAAGCTCTCGGTATTTTAAAATGAGCGCGGGGATTGGGTGTTGCACGCTCAGCTCTTGCAGTACTTCTTGATCTGTTGAGCGTTGTCCTTTGTCGCTTTTTTTGACTACAGGTAGCCCAAGGTCATCAAAAAGGAGTGTTTCAACCTGTCTTGGCGAGTTGAGGTTTATTGTCTCATCTCTCAGTGTTTTAACAAAGCTATGAATTTTTGACTCGATTTTTACAAGGTCATGATCAACAAGTTTCATTGTTGCCTGAATTTTTTCAGCATCGAGGCAAATGCCTTTAAGCTCCATGTCTGTTAGAACTTGGGCAAATGGCATCTCTATTTCATAAAAAATCTTCTCAAGAATTGGCTCTTTTTTGAGCTCTTTTTCAAAAAGGTACTTGAGCTTAAGTGTTTGAAGCGCATCATGCGCCGCGTATCCAGCTCCATCTTCTATCGGGACTTCAGCAAAAGTTTTATATTTTTTGCCAATAACATCTTTGAACTTTTGCATAGGCTCGTTCAGATAGGTCAATGAAAGCTGCTTGAGATTAATTTTTTCCCACTCTTTGCGTAAAAGGTTTGCAGCAAGGAGCGTGTCAAACGTTACCTTGTTGAGCTTTAGGCCAGCTTTTTGCAGGATGATTTCATCAAACTTTGCATTGTGCATAATAATACTATGCTTAGAGCTCTCAAGTATTCCTTTGAGAACTGTAAGTGCGTGTGCCTTATCAACCTGCTGGCCATGAATATGCGCCAGCGGGAGGTAGTATGTGTGGTCTTTTGTTGTAGCTACAGAAATCCCAACAAGGCTGTCTTGCATAGCCATTCCGCCTGTAGTTTCTGTATCAAGCGCCAGCTCAGGGGCATTTTTGAGCTCATTAACCATAACATCAAATGATTCTTGATCTTGCACGACAATCATTTTAAACGGTTTTGGCTTTGCATCCTCAGGAAGCTTAGTTTGAGTCTCTGCGTCTGGCTCATCACTTTGAGTAAACAGCGATCCTTGCCCAGATGATTTATTGTGCTGATTGATCTGGCCAAAGCGCTTATCGATATCTTTAACCAAGCTTGAAAACTCAAGTTCTTGAAAAAATGCGCGAGCATTTGCCCAGGCCGCTGCAGCTACAGTGAAATCGCTTAGTTTTGTTTCTAGTTCAGGCGGGTGCAGTAGAAATAGTTTATGGCTTAGGTAAGCATTTTCCTTGTCTGCAAGAATAAGTTTTTTGGGCCGTTCTAGTGCTAGCTGATCAATATTTTCGTACAGGTCATCAAGAGATTTAAATTGTATCACAATTTTTTGTGCTGTTTTCTCTCCAATACCAGCAACACCAGGGATATTATCTGAGCTATCACCCAGTAGTGCGTAGTAAAAAGGTATTTTTTCAGATTCAAATCCGTTTTCAGTTTTAAATGACTCTTGCGTGATGATGCGCTCTTTGAAGGGGTCGAAAATGATCAAATTTGGAGAGAGAAGCTGGTACATATCTTTATCAGGGCATACAAGTACCACCTGATCTTTTTTGTACTCTTTTGCAAGCCCTCCGATTATGTCGTCAGCCTCGTATCCATCGCATGTTACTTGAGCTATTTTGACTATATCGAGGAATTTGATGATTTGCTCTTTTTGCTCAAATAGGTCTGAGGGAGGTTTTTGGCGTGTTGCCTTGTATGCAGGGTATTCTGTGTGCCTGAAGCTCTTTACCTTACTATCCCATACTACAACAAGGTGCTCTGGCTTAAAATCATCTAGAATTTTTTTTATAGCTCTACAAAATCCATAAATCGCTTGAGTGGGCACCCCAGAAGATGTGTGCAGAGGCTTGATTGCATAAAAGGACCTGTATAACAGGTATGAGCCATCGATAATAAAGAGGGCATTCGACGAAACCGCCTGCATGGGTGGCCTTTCTCATCTCGTTATGAATTAAATAATTTTGCTTACGAAATTATAGGTACTTTAGTATACTTTGTCCCGCAGAATTTGTTCGTACGTTTTTCTCTTAAAACATAAAGGGACTTTATGGGCCAGCGGTTATTAGCCAGCTCTTATGAACTGTGGAGGTTATTTGAGTGAAGGTTTTGTCTTTAGACTTAGGTGATAAATGGGTGGGGAGTGCGATATCTGATGCACTCAAAATCACTTGCAAACCTTATCAAACTGTTGAGATTGGCCAGCTTGAGAGCTTTCTCAAGACGCTGCTTAAAAGTGAAAATATAAGTACGATTGTCGTTGGTTATCCAAAAACATTTTCTGGGGGAGAGAGCGAGCAAACTAAAAAGGTTGTCGCTCACAAAGAAAAACTCGAAAGTGCGCTGGCAGCAGTGCATACTAAGCCATTATTATGGGTTTTGTGGGATGAGCGTTTGAGTAGTAAACGTGCCGATGAGCTGAAGCGTGGGAGTAAGGACCCAGAAGCCAAGCGTAAGAGCCATAGTGTTGCTGCTGCGTTTATTCTTCAGAGTTATCTTGATAGTTTGGCTTTCAATTCAATAAATTTATAAGTGACAGGGTTGTTTAAAATATTAACCAGAGGTCTTATAAGACATGGTTCTTGTTCTCATTCTTAATGCTATGCTCGGCAGCATGTTCGTTCTGGGCAAATACGTGTTATCATTTACGACCCCAATATTTTTTGTAGGCACGAGTATGACGCTAGGCGGCTTTCTTTTGCTGCTTATGCAATATTTTAGAAATAGAAAAAGTATAAAAATATTACGCGAAGATGTTCTTGATGTTATTGAGATCAGCTTCTTTATGGTTGCGTTTAGTTATGGACTGCAATTTTGGGGAATGCAGTATCTCCCAGCTTTCAAAGTTTGTTTTCTGTATAACTTTGGCCCGATATCTTCATACCTTATCGCATGGCTTTTTTTCAAACAGCGCATGCAAATTCAGAAATGGCTAGGCTTGATAGTTGGCTTTATTGGACTTATTCCGATTTTGCTTTCAACTACAGAGGGTGAGTCTGTAAGCATCTCTCTTGGTTTTTTATCTATGCCTGAAATCGCTATTATCTCTTCTGCTATTGCATATGCTTATTCTTGGTTTCTTATTAAGGATATGGTTTATAACAAAGGTTACCAATCAGCTACGGTAAACGGTTATTCAATGTTTATTGGCGGTTTATTCATGCTTGGAATTTTGCCTTATATTGAGGGAATTCCTGTCATAGCTGATCTTGAAGTTTTTGTGATTGGCCTTTTAGGTACAGTACTTATTGAATATATGATATGTAATAATCTTTATGCGTGGTTATTGCACCATTATTCAGAGACTTTCATATCATTCTCTACTTTTCTGGTACCGCTTTTTGGTGCATTTTATAGCTGGATGTTCTTGAAAGAAACTATTACCTGGCATTTCTTTTTGTCGTTTTTCATAGTTTCTTTTGCGATGTGGCTCTTTTACGCAGCTGAAATGAAAGAGAATCCTACTCATTCACCAGACTAAAAATTAAAAAGCCTCTTGAGAAATCAAGAGGCTTTTTTTATAGCTTGTCACCACTGATAAGTTTTTTTCGTAATTCACCGATTCTATCAAGCCCACCAATCAGGCAAAATCCGATAAGTTTTTCATCTTGTGTTAAGTACATGTGCACAAAATTGTCACCAGTGTTTACAGCTATAGTGCTGCCGGTCGGAGGAGTGCAGACTGGGCCAGCGGTAACAAAAGTGGTGCCAAAAACTTGTGATGAAGTAACAAGTGCGGCGCCTTCATATGATCTAGGGTTTCCACTCATACATGAGCCCGCAATCATTCCTTGTTTAACAGCGTCAGGCCAGATCATGCTTAGTGCGTGTGCTTTGTTTACTTGATCATAAACGTAAGCACAATCTCCTGCCGCGTAGATATCAGGATCTGATGTTTGCTGCTGAGGATTAACAATAATTCCACCGTGCGCGGTCGCGATTTTTGCATTTTGCGCAAAGTCTGTGTTGAGTCTGCCCCCAACAGCCATGATAACCATGTCATAAGGCTGGCTGCTCCCATCTGTCATAGTTGCAATCAGCCCTGATGATGCTTGGTTAAGGCTGGAAATGCTAAGTGATGGTTTAAAGCAAATTCCTTTGTCTGCCATCAGCTTAAGCATGTATGTTGCAACGCTTTTGTGCAGCTGGCGTGGTAGAGGTTGCTGCTCTTGATCAATAATTGTGACTCTAATACCTCGTGTTGCTAAGGCATCTGCGCACTCAATACCTGAAAATCCAGCGCCAATAACAAGGGCATTTTTAGGCTGATGAACTGTGCAAAAGATATCGATTAATGTTGCGTCATGGAGGCCATAAAAACTAAAAACACCATTTAAGTCAGCCCCAGGGATTTTAAGCTTAAAACCAGATCGACCGGTTGCAAGGCAAAGTTTTTTGTATTCAAATAAGTTTCCCTGATCATCAGAGATCTGTTTTTTTTTAGGGTCTAAATGTGTGATTTTTGTTGATCTGATAAGGTCAATTTTCTTTTCTTGGAAAAATTCTGCGGGTTTTGTCATAACCTGCTGCTGTGAGCGTGTTTGTGCTATGTAATCAGCCAGCAGGCAGCGGTTATAAGGCATCTCTTTTTCATCTGTGATAACAGCAATACTGTCTTCTGGTGAGTTATCACGAATCTTACTTGCACACGCAATACCTGCCGCGCTTGCGCCAACAATAATATAGGTATACTTTTTCATTTTATGCCTCAGTGATTTCTTGTGCAGTAAAAACGTGGTACTGATATTTTTCATAAAGATCAGGGTCGGCGCCGGCTTTATATGCAAGTTGCTTAAGCGTTTCTTCAAGCGTCCATTTGTTATCAGTTGCTATATCGGGCAAGAATGTTGCTGTGAGTGTAGGAGCTTCAGGCTCTTCCTGCGCGACAAGCACAATCCCATGTTTGCCGATCTCAATATCTTTATATGATTTAACAGGCTTTACCTTGCTAAGCACATAAATCTTAATAACGCACTTATCAAACTCTTCTTGAGTGACTGGCGGGAAGCGTTCGTCTTTAAAAGCCGTTGCAAGAGCCATATCATGAATAAGCTGCATAACAGTATGTTCTGTTTCGATTTTACCCATGCACCCACGAAGCGCACCTGTATGTGTTGTAAATGATACAAATACGCCATTATTCTGATCAAGTCCTGGCGTTGCGACTGGAAGGAGCTGGCGGGGGTTTATTTGTTCTTTCCCTTTAAAAACATTATTAACAGAATCGCGTGCAAGCTTGAGCGCCATAATTTTTTCATAACCATTAAGCTTTTGTGTCTCTTCTGCTTGTGCACCCCAAATCATGCTAAGGTAGCTTACGCTATTTTTTGCCATTGAGTCTGGCGCAGGCTCAATCAGCTTTTTAATATTAATTATGTTTTCACTTTCAAGTGCATGTAAGACGTCTGCTGACGTGTGGTAGAGCCCAACCTCGGTATGAGGTGCTTTAAGATAATCCATATCAGTAAGCCCGATCAGAATACGCAATGGCTCGTATCCACATATATTTGTACCCGTACTGCGTACTGTTGCATCAAGCGCATTTAATGATTGATATGCCAGTGCTTGTGTCGCAAATGAATCAATTGTTCGGAGGTTTCTGATTATATCCTCGGAAAATATCGTGTAATTATAGTTTGGCCCGTGATGAGTAAAGTCAGAGCTTACAACGACTAACGTATGCTCATCGATTATATGGCGCATTCCCATGCAAATACGCACAACATTTTCTTGAGTTAATTTACCGACTACAAGTGGGACAAGTTTAAAATCAGCTATTGTTGCATGTAAAAAAGCCAACTGCATTTCAATGCCGTGTTCATGGGCAAATGCATCTGGATATGAGTGGAAGCAGTCTTTGCGAGACAACTTGCCAAGGGCCTCGTGGTCAACTTCTATTTCTCCAAATGGTGTTTGATAGTGGGTGTAAGGGGCAACTGCAATATTCTGTAAAAAGACATGGTGCGATGGTGATAGCAGGATGACGCGTTTAATATCTTTATTCTTAATAATTGTGTCATGAGGGCTGATGCTGCAAAGCGATTGATATGCCGTTGCTGCACAAAGTCCAGAGTAAAGATAGCCAGCATGTGGTACAACAAGAGCTCGTACTTTGTCTTGCGGTACGGTTGTTGGGAAATATGCCTGAGCTAATTTTATTTTTTGAGTTATGTCATTTTTAAGTTCTATAGGGTGCTGCGGATACCATTGTGACGATAGCGATATCTCTTTTGTGTTTTGAATAACAGGTTTATGTGAGCGCCCTTGTTTCGAGCACCCATGTAGAAAGAATAAAACATTAATGAGTAATAAACTGTATTGGCGAAGCATGTAATCCTCCGAATCGTGTGTGATGCATTGTACCCCAAAAAGGCGTAAAAGTGCAGCGTAAGCTTGTTGTATGTCTTGACCCAAAGGCCACGCTCCTTCTACAATCAAAAGCAAGGGGTGGGATATGCATATCAAGTTTTTTTATTTTATCGTGCTTGTGCTTTGGTCTTATGCACAGCCCAAATCGATTGTTCTTGTTGATACAACAGATCGAGAGGCGTATCTTTACCAGCCTTTCATCATACTTGCGCAAAGTCTTGGTCATACTGTTGATTACAAAGGCGTCGATGATCTTATTGATTCAACTCCCGCCGAACTAAATAAAAAGAAATATGACGTTTTATTATTTATTTTTGATAATGAGTTTTTAGGTGGGAATGGGCGGTCATATCTTACCACTCGCGTACTTGAATTTGTTGATCTCTGTCAAGCTCAGCGGAACAAAGTAATAGGATTTTTTTTTCCATGTTTTAAAGTTGTGCAGCCAAATATTGTTCAAGCGCTTCATTTCCTTCTTGGGCGCGTTGGTGTGTCATATGATGATTGCACAAGAGCTACATCTTTGCCGTCATTAATACATGATGAAACCAATGGTGACAGGCGTGAAAAGCGTACCTTTGCGTATTTGAGTAATACATTCCTTTTAAATCCATTATCACGCCGCACACGGCAGTATCACACAACATTATCTGCGCCTGTAAATGGTGTTTCAATTGATTATGAGCAGATTAATCAGGTCTTGAGTAAAAACAGGCAGTCAGTTCGAATGTTGCCGCTTGGCCACGATATTCCTGATCAGCATAAAACATTGTATCCCTATGGTGTGTATGCATTTGATGATCAAACAAAAAATCATATTTTTATCGGATCAAAATCTATTTTGAATTTTGCGGGCATATCAGAAAACATTCATCTGTGTCCATTTGATGCTGGGGTGCGCACCTGGCTTCTTGATGGCCTTAGATTAATGATCAAACAGCTGCTTGATATTGCGGCACATGATAATCATACCGATGTTGTCATGCATCTTGATAAGCTGCAGCATGAGCGCGGGCATGATTTTGCTCTAACGCAAGGATTAACAACTAAGAAGTTTGTATCCACTAAGCCACAAGATAAAATTGTTTGGATGGATACCGATGTATTTGGATTAGATGATGATCAGGCTCAAATTAATCAAAACAAACTAGTTGATCACATTTATCGATCAAATCTGACAGGGCTTTGGGTTACGCTTAATCCCCAGATGTTTTTTGGTAGAAGTGCAAAATTTAAATCAAAAGATAAAGTTGATGCGTATGTTCAACAGATTAAGACCTTTGCACGTAAGCTCAAAGAGGGTGCTCTTTTGTATAAAAAACCACTACCTTTTGTATATGTTGGTTTTGAGATCGCAAATAATCTGACAGATGATAATAAGCCCTTGCGCTATCCTGTTGATATCTATGAAAACATGTTTCATGATTTACCAGTACCGCTTGATACTTCTTTTTGGGATGATGAAATCGTTAATCCATTCAAGACGTTTGTTAATTTTTGGAATAGAACTCCTGAAACAGCACTGATTCCGCTTGCCGGTATAATTATTGATTTAGAAATGTATTGTCGTAAGCGTAGCTCGATTTTTACTTCGTGTATGACGATTGATGCCCAGACCTACGGTAAATTCGGGCTTAGTATTAAGCAGCCTACGTATGCAACAATTTCGCTCAGGGACAGGCTTTTAACCCTTATTAACAAACGACAAGGTAAAAGCTATTACCGCTTTTTAACAACAAAAGCACAGGATCTTGGGGTTCATATTATACGTCAGTGCAATAGAGCTCTTTCTGGGTGCCGCGTGGCTTGTTATTCCCCTGTTATACACTCATCATGGTTTTATAAGGGGCTTATGAAGGGCCTTGCAACTCAGGCACAGCCATTAAAGCTCTTAACATTTAATAGTGAGTTTGCGATGCATGCTGATTGGTTTAATCAGCAAAAACTTGCTGTGCAGCACTCGTCAGTTATTATGTTGTCTAAGCTACGTGCTATTGATGATTTTGGAATGATTGATGAAATTTTGAGCAGGCACCATGGTGTTTGGCTTAATAAGTTTTCACGCTTGGTTGAGCCTGTAACGCGCGATTGGACTACTATTGAAAAAACACCAATGGGTGAGCGGGGGATTTCCCAGCTCACCCATTATCTCGGGATGATTTAGTGTGTGGATTTTTTAACTGTTGTAGCCGTCTTGCTTTGTTTTATCTTCAAGTCGCTCTTTAAATGCTTGAGTAAGTGTCGCTGCATGTATAACAAATGAACTTCCAGGCTTATAAGCATCGCGCTGGACTTTGCTGATGACTTGCATGATCGCTCTGCCAGAAAGCCCATTAATCATTGCTGCAAGATCATTAATTGCGGCAGGTGTTACATCATTGCTTACTGTAAGCGCAACTTGTTGCTTTTTGCCGTTTACTTTTACTGTGCGGCTATCATTACGTAATTTTTTATCGATATACATTTGAATAAGTTTAATGCGCTCTTCTTGGTTTGGTAAGCTTACCAAGATTCTCTCTGGAAATCTGTCAAGGAAGGCTTTATCAAGCGCATTAGGTCTGTTTGTTGCACCAATAATCATAAACTTATGTGACAAGCTGCCAGTGTGTGCAAGGAAAGCGTTTTGTAGGCGTATCCAGCGCTGATCAAGTTTATCTCGTGACGCCCCAAGTGCATCTATTTCATCAATAAAAATAATCATGCCGCGCGGGCTGTTTTCTGCCCATCTGAATAACTGGTGCATTTGCTCAACATCACTACCTTCTGCAAATTGAGAAAATCTATCGGCAGACATGATGACATAATCCATTCCTGCATTAAGTGCTAGAAGTTTTGCAAACCATGTTTTTCCAGTGCCAGGAGGGCCATATAACAAAAGAGATGGTAGCTCAAGCTCTGCATTGTGCATGCTCTTAACGCATTCAGCTATAGCAAGCAACCTCATTTCAACATCTTTATTCAGGACGATGTCGCTTTTAAAATCAACAGTAGGTTTAGTAAAAACATAGCCTTTAAGATCATCCCACCATGCACCAGCGACTGACATAAGCGATGTTTCCTCTGCGATTTCAGGAATAGGCCTTAAATAATCTTGAATATAATTAGCCGCAACTTTAACTCCAAAATAACTTCCTGCAACACCAGCAGTTGCAATTGTTCCAAAGAGAGCATAGCGTTTGAGGTTTTCAGGGTCACTTAAAAATTGAAGGCGGCGCATCTGGTGATTGCCTTTAGTTTCTTCAAGTTTAACAAGACCTTCCATTTCAGCTTTTTTACCTTCACGTGCAGTTGCAGCTGCTTCGATAATACGAGTTTCTCTGGTTGCTTTATCTCGTTCGATCTCAATCCCTGCTTTAAATGCATCAGCAACCATATTGCCTACTTGGTTTTGCATAGCTGTGTGTTTTTCTCTACACAATTTAAGCGCTTCATGTGCTTGCTGGAGCTCTGCTTCAACTTGTTTGTTTTCAATATCAAATCTTTTTTCTGATATCTGGCCTCTTTCAAAGCGTGTAATCAGATCTCTTTGTTTATTCTGAAGCAGCTGAATGGCTTTTTCTTTTGATCCAACCATGTTCTCAGCTATGTTCCCTGTCATTGATGCGATTTTATGCATGACGTCAGCGGCTTCATGTACGGTATATTTTTCTGTTGCTGCGCTTACATGAAAAATTACGTGGGATAGTATGAGTAGTGAGTAAAGGAGAAGTTGATGGATCATCATGCGTCCATTCCTTTCATAAACTGATAGGCAAATCCGCCAGCCCTTGCAAGGTGAGGGAGCGATACTGCAAGTGTGATTCCCGTGTGCAAAGTGCATGTGTACATAATTTTAAGAGATATCCATTGTCCAACATTCAGTAGGTAGACATCTTCAAGGTCTCTTTCGAAGTAGTGCATAAAAAGAGCGTCTTTATGCTCCTGGAATTCTTGCTTTTCATTAACGGCGGCAAAAAAGTTTATTGCTCGTGCGCCAAGCAGTTGCTCAAGAGTGAAATATCTATTGTAGCATCCGTGTGCGATTATAAGGCAGAGGGCGCCGAGTGTTGAGCTTATTGCTCGCGATGTTATAAAGAGCTCTTCTTTTGTCCAGGCTGGAGTTACATGAAAAACATCAAGAACATTATTGATTTTATCAACCCATGTTTCAGGCGTCATGATATTGTGGAAGTTGTTCAGTCCAGCATCAGCAAACAGAGATTTAATAAGGCTTACGCTTGAAAGACTAGAATTTTTTGTTGTGGCCCACTCTTTAAGGCGCATTTTTTTTTGTGCAAATAAAATTGATACGTGGCTGATAATGTGGCATACAAATGTTTTGACCAGATCTGGTGTAAGCACTGACTGAGTAAATTGTATTCTGTCTTTAACCTCATGATCAAATCTTTTAGCGCTGAAGATTGTTTGTTGTGGCGTTAAAGATTGAAGGCGGTTTTGTGCAACGCGTAGCAGCTCTTTACGCAGTTTATGTGTTATATAAAACTCGTTTACTAAGATAAGTGACGAAAATGTGATATAGGCTGCATCGCCAAGGTAGAAACCAAGAGCAAATTGCTTATCTGTTCCCAGCAGCTGTGCTTTGTATAACAGTGTGTCATGATATTCAGCCCAAGCTTGTTTGTCTGCGTAGTCAGGGTCAGATAAGCGTTTAATAAGTTCAGGGTCAGAATATTCTTTAATTGTTGCATCTTGGCCGCGCAATATTTCTTCAATAACCTTAGGATCGCTATAATACGCGATAAGGTCATCAACTTTTGTAATAGCGTCAGCTTCTGCTGTAATGTTTTGTTGCGCAGAAAGAGCTTCAGCTTTAAAAAGAGAGCTGAGTGATAAAAAAACACAAAATACTAGCACAACGTGGTTTGGCATCCCTAAATCCCCCACAACCCCTGAATTAATGTTAGTTGTCGCGATTAATCTACCAGTCAGTGATTTCACCGCAACCGCGCGTAGTACTGTTATGTTTGCAATCTGAATTTATTGTGCAAAGTATTCCAAAACCCCTTTTTTATCAGCTTTCATAGCTTTTTGACCTGCGTTCCAGTTTGCGGGACATACTTCGCCGAATGTTTCAACATGAATTAATGCGTCAATAAGTCTGATTAGCTCAGGCACACTGCGCCCAAGCGCCAGGTTATTAATGCTGCTAAATTGCAGGACGTTGTTTTTATCAAGGAGAAATACACCCCTTAACGCTACGCCAGCTTCTTCATGAAGAACGCCAAATTTTTGCGCCAGCTCTTTTTTAATATCAGAGATTAATGGGTAGCTTACTCCCTGAATTCCACCTTGAGACTTTGGTGTTGAGAGCCATGCTAAATGGCTGTGTATTGAGTCTACAGATACACCAAAAACTTCTGTATTACGCTTATTAAAATCAGCATAGTGCTCTTGTAGTGCGTGAAGTTCTGTTGGGCATACAAAAGTGAAATTAAGTGGATAGAAGAAAAGTAGTTTATATTTATCTGCAAAATCATTAAGTGATACATGCTTGATGCTGTTATTAATTACAGCTTCGCATGAGAAATCTTGGATCTTTTGTCCAACTCTAATCATAAAAGCTCCTTGAGCGAATTCTTGTTCTTTACTGTCATGCGACAACGTATACAATTATGAGACGTTTGTAAAAAACAGCGCTTTAATAAGGAATTAGGTTATGAAGTATGATGTTGTTGTTATAGGATCAGGTCCGGCAGGATTAACCGCTGGGATTTATGCTGCTCGAGCAGGTCTTAAAGTTGTCGTTATTGAGGGTCCTCAACCTGGAGGCCAGCTTATGACAACAACAAAAGTGGAAAATTGGCCAGGAGAAGTTTCAATTGATGGCCCAGAGCTTATGATTAAAATGCGTGAGCAAGCCGCACATTGTGGTGCTGAGTTTATGAGTGAGTCTGTTACAAGCGTTGATTTTTCAAAGCGCCCATTCTCTATCACTACCGAGTCATCAAAAAATCTGAGTGCACGCGCTGTACTTGTTGCAACAGGTGCTAAAAGTAAGCGCCTTGGCTGCCCTGGGGAAGATGCGTATTGGGCAAAAGGTGTCTCAACATGTGCAACCTGCGATGGCCCATTCTTTAGGGGTAAAGATATTGTTATTGTTGGTGGTGGGAACACTGCAATGACAGAGGCTGAACACATGAGCCATATAGCTTCTTCTGTAACTATTGTTCATATCTTAGATCAGCTTACATCAAATGACCCTATTAAAGATAAGGTAGTGGCAAGCCCTAATGTCTCTATTTTGTATAACTCAACAGTAACTGAGATTACTGGTAATGAGCATCATGTCACAGGTGTGACCATTACAAATCAGAAAAATGGCCAAGTAATCAAAAAAGATGTTCATGGGGTCTTTATTGCTATTGGATTTAATCCAAATACTGGTCTTTTTAAAGGCCAATTAGCCATGGATCAGTACGGCTACCTTACGGTGCATGATCATACCAAAACATCAGTTGAGGGTGTTTTTGCTGCTGGGGATGTGTCTGATTATCGTTATCGCCAGGCGGTTACCTCTGCGGGTGTCGGGTGTATGGCAGCGCTTGATATTCAATCTTTTTTATCAAAAAATGCCTAATTTAGCTTAAAAAGCCCTTTTTAACCTTTTGCCCAAGATCTAGAGCTTTTGAGTACCCCGTACTTATTTTTAAGCATAAAGCCCAATATTTCTATTGGGCTTTATTTTATTTCCATTTTGCCCCATAATTATTTCATATTGAATTTATTGGGGGTGTCATGAAAAACCTATTTAATCAGTTTTTTAGTGTGTTGCTTATGTTTTTTGCAGTAGGGCCAGTGTTTCCTGCCTCTTTTGGCATAGTGCGCTACCATAAAACAGTGAGTGATGACCCTGCTATGAGTCTTTGGGATTCAGAGACGATTAAAAACACTTTGCGTACTTATACAGCTAAACAGATTATGAAATCTTATGCTGAGATTTATGAGCAAATTTTTAAAGTGAACCTTGATGACGCTGATGACTCTGCTCTTTCTTCTCTAAGCTATTTATCTTTCTCACCAACTAAGCATTTTGATACTGATACAGATGCTTACATGAGCGATCTAAGATACAAGTTTGAGTTGTTTAAAAATCATGTATTAGGTCATAGAGGTTGGTTTATAACCAACGTATCATCTGATTCTGATAGTGAATAAGACATCAAGCTAGATTTATAAAAGATTAAGAAAGCCCCACAAACTGTGGGGCTTTTTCTTTTTAGAGCGCTTGAGTAACGTGGGTCATAGCCTCGTGAAGTGCTTGCTTAATTAGCGCACCCGATGCTCGTTTATGCCCGCCACCACCAAATTGTCCAGCTAGGGCATTAACATCACGTTTTTTTGATCTGAATGAAAGCTTTGTAAAACCTTCTTCTGTCTCATACGCAACGATTGTTGTATCAATATCAGAAAGCTGTGCTAGAAAATTAGTAAATCCAACAAGTGAATTAAGCTTGAGATTATGTGCCTTAAGATCATTTTGTGTAATTACGATCCACGCAGCATCTTTATGAGTGTCAAATACAACGGACTCTAGGAGTTTTCCCCAGAATCGAATGATAGCTGGGTTGTGATGAGCGATAAGCTCTTGGTTTAGCACCCCAATATCTGCTCCCAGCTCAGCAAGCTCGGCTGCAACTCTAAGTGTTCGAGCTGTTGTATTACTTGTATGAAATGCTTGGGTATCATACAAAATACCTGTCATGAGGCACTCTGCAACGTATTTTGTTACGCACTCTGCACTATAGCCTTTTAAAATCAAGTAGAGCTCTTCACAGGTGCTTGCGGCATCAGGATTATTAAGGTTAACCGTTCCGCCAAGCGAGTTACTGATATGATGATCAATATTAATAAAAGGAATGTTAGTAAAAACATCAGGAAAATAAAGCCGATCATAGTTTGCAGTATCGCATGCAATAATAAGATCAGGCACCTGTTTGTGCTCATTAATAAGAATAGCTTGAGCTTGTCGCTTAATTATCTGTTCTGAGTGAGATGGATAGATAGTTTCAACTTGTTTGCCTTGGGCACTGAGTACTGCATCAAGCGCTGCGCAGGCAGACATTCCATCACCATCGGGTTTAAAATGGGTGAGCAGTGTGATGCGTTTTGCGTCTCGCATGAGCTTATATGCTTGATTGTACTGATCCATGGCACTCCTTGTTTATTAATAGTGTGAATGGAGAGCTAATCACACTATGAAACAAAGGTCAACTCTCACTGTTTTCTACTTGTAACAAAATTGATTGCTTTTTAGTTTTACCCTACATAAAATTACTCTTTGAAAGATGCGGGTGGGGTCCTACGGGTTTTAATTTACAGTTTATGTGTGTTTGACTTTGGGGGGCTAATCCCTTAATCTGGGTTTAACTTGTTATTATTGTACATTCGACATAGATAATGCTTTTTAGAATAATTCAAAATTCTAACTGCATTTGATAATCCTAAGAGACAAATCATACGATTGCTTGTGCAAGCTATGGTTTGGATGAGGCGCATCTACATTGTGTAGTTGGGCAAAGAGTCAGAAAAGGGCACTGATATGATTACAGGATTAGAACAGATACGTAAAAAGATTGATACTGGTCTTGGTAAAGTACGTACGTATGGTGAAGTAGTTGAGTTTCTTGATGCTTCAGCACCATATGAGTACTCAGACCGTTCTCTACAACGTTTTAAAGATTTAGATACGGCGCTTGGTAATGTAAGCGCTCGTCTTGATGTTATTTCTATCGGTGGAACAAACGGTAAGAGCTCAACAATGCACTTTGCAGCAAAACTTCTTAAAGAAGAAGGTTTGAAAGTAGGGCTTTTATATTCGACCCATCTTCTTAACTACAACGAGCGCGTAGCAATTTCAAACGAACAAATTTCAAATAAAGCATTTGCTGATGTTTTTAATGATGTAATTAACGTTGCAGAAGCCAGCTCAATCAGCGCAACTGTTCATGAGCTTGTACTTGCAGCAGGGTTACACTATTTCGCACAAGAAAAAGTTGATGTAGTTCTAGTTGAAGTTAATTATGGTGGTCGCCTTGATGCGGTTGCTGCGCTTAATCCTAAAATTGCTGCAGTAACTCGTATTGCTGACGATAATCGCGGTGCGCTTTCAACTGATCTTGATGAAGTTGCTTATGAGATGATGGAGATTGCAAAACCAGGCACATGGTTTATCTCCGCAGAGCAAAGTAAGCTTCGTCTTCAAAAAATGAAAACATGGTGTGATGAGCGTTCTATTACCTGGACTATGCCAATTCGTAAGCTTGCAAGCTTGCCGTATATCTACGAGCAACTTTATGGCAGAACGGCTTCCCTTGGTGAACGTATTGCACAAATTTATGTAGAAGATATTAAAGGTAAGTTCTCACCATTTTTGCGTGGCAATCTTCTTGCAACACAAAAAGGTCAGCGTGGTCGTCCAACACTAGAGGCGAAACGTAATGCTGAGCTTAATCCTATCAAAACACTCAAGAGCTTCTGGGCTGAAAACTTCGATCTCCTGAATGGTCGCTTTCAGCACCTGGATAAAGAAAAGCCTTCTATATTGCTTGATAATGCTTCAAACCTTGATGCACTTACTAACCTATTTCTAGGTATCCGTTTGTTGCATTACCAAAAACCACTTAAAGGTCTTTCAATTGTTCTTGGTTTGAGCAGATCAATTAATGCTGTTGAAGCATTAAAACTTATTCGTTATTTAATGAAAAAAGTAAGCGGGAACATTTTCTTTGTTCAGCTTCCATCTGAATACCCATCACACGATGTACAAGAGCTTGCAGCTATTGCTAAAGACTTGAACATTAAGGCTAAATCAGCTGCTTCTTTTGCAGAAGCATTTGATCAAGCAAAAGCAGGTGTTGATGAGCGTGATGGACTTGTTGTTATAGCAGGATCAAATGATCTTGTAAGTGAATACTGGAAGCAACGCGGACTTAAAAAGCTCTAATAAATTATTAAAACCTCGTGATAACCTCATTTTGCATACCGCTATGCATAACAAAAAAGGCTCCCTAAAAAAGAGCCTTTTTTGTTGTCTAAACTCTGAAAAATTAAAGCGATGTAAGTGATGCACCGCCTTTATTTTTACTTATCATTGCGGCTTTACCCTGCATAACAAGAATATCTCGTTCTAAGGTATTAAGATAATTAAGGATATCTTCACCGTATTTGGCATTTCTGAGTGCAAGGTCGATATTTGCCTTAAGAAGGCCAAGTGGGTTGCCAATATCGTAGCGAGTTCCTTGAATCTTATATGCAAATACTTTTTCGCCTGAGAGCAAGAGCGATTGAATCGCGTCAGTGAGTTGAATTTCTCCACCAGCTCCAATATTCATTTCATCAAGAATATTAAAGATATTTGGTGAAAGGACATAACGACCAACAATAGCGAGATTTGACGGAGCGTCAATAAGTGTTGGTTTTTCAACAAGCTCTTTGACTTGAAAAAGATTTGGTGAAAATTGTTTGCGAATCCCTATGATGCCATAGCTGCTTACTTGATCCATTGGGACCTCTTGTACAGCGACAACATTACATTTTTCTTGGATTGCAATTTGCATAAGCTGCGCCATGCAAGGAGTTGGGCTGATGATAATATCGTCTGGCAGGAATACTGCAACGTGTTCTTTGCCTACTACGTGGCGTGCGGTCCACACCGCGTGGCCAAGCCCAAGCGCCTCTTTCTGGCGCATGTAGATGAAGTTAGAGGCATTAATAATCTTGTTAACACCTTCTAATAAATCTTCTTTTTTGCGGTTTTTTAGAAAGAGCTCAAGCTCTGGATACGGATCAAAATGATCTTCTATCACACTTTTGTTTTTACCTGTGATAACGACAAATGTCTTGATGCTTGATTTTACTCCCTCTTCAATAATGTATTGAATTGCGGGTTTATCAAGCAACGGGAGCATTTCTTTTGGTGTCGTTTTCGTTGCAGGAAGAAAACGTGTTCCTAAACCGCCTGCAGGTATAATGGCTTTATGTATCATTACCTCTCCTTCGCCATGTACTTAACCCTTGGGCTTGTTACTACAAAGGGCGCTCTAAAGCGCCCTGTTGTATTAAAATTGCTCTAAGAATTTTACTTTCCCACTGAAAAAATGTCTAATGTCATCTATTCCGTATTTCAGCATTGCAAGACGCGTGAGTCCAAAGCCAAATGCAAATCCTGAATAGACTTCAGGATCTATTCCCCCAGCCCTTAAGACATGGGGGTGGACCATGCCACCAGGAAATACTTCAATCCATGTAGAGTGCTTGCAGACTGAACAGCCTGTTGTGCAAAAAACACAACGCATATCTATTTCAAAGCCTGGTTCAACAAACGGGAAAAAGCCTGGTCTAATTCTGATATCAAGCTCATCTTTCCCGAATAATGTTTTAAGGAATGTCTGTGCCGTTGCAAACAGATGAGATACTGTAATATTTTTATCTACTACGAGCCCTTCACATTGCATGAACATAAAATCATGCGATGCGTCAACAGCCTCATGACGATAGGTTCTGCCTGGTGCTATGCCTGCAATTGGTGGGGTTGAGCGTTGCATTGCTCTAATTTGTACAGGCGATGTGTGTGTACGCAGAAGCATTCCTGGCTTGTCTGTCCAGAATGTGTCATACATATCACGGGCAGGGTGGTCTTGTGGAATATTAAGAGCCGTAAAATTATAAAAATCTGTTTCAAATTCTGGGCCGTCCCAAACTTGAAATCCCATAGATAAGAATATCGTTTGTATTTCTCTTACTACTTGTGTGTAAGGGTGCAGGTGCCCCTGGCGATGGTTGACAGCATACGCTGTCACATCGAAGTTTTTTTGTTTTTCAATTTCAGCAGCTGCTTGAGAATTAATAATGTGCGCGCGCTGCAGCTCAAGAGCAGCTTCTGCTTCTTGTCTGACTGCTTGGATTTGTGGACCAAATATTTTTTTATCATCAAGTGATAGCGTTTTCATTTCGCTTAAGAGCGAGGTGATAAGACCTTTTTTACCAAGCAGTTCCTGTCGTAGATCTTCAAGCTGTTTAAGATCATTACATGCTGGTATTTTGCTTAGTATAAGGTTTTTTATTGCTGAAATTTGGTCTGTCATTATTTTACTTTCGCAATCTGCGTGCATATCTCTTTGTCTTTTGAGGATTACACGAACTCTTATTTTTTCAAGTTAATAGAGTATTTATCGAATCTTAAGTGTCAGTAGGGTTAAAAGTGCCAAGATTAAAGAAATAATCCAGAACCTAATAACAATTTTTGTTTCAGGCCAACCAAGAAGCTCAAAATGGTGGTGTATAGGAGCCATCTTAAAAATTCTTTTTTTCCAAAATTTATAAGAAAAGACCTGAAGAATAACTGATATAGTTTCAGCTACAAAAATACCACCACACAAAGGCAAAAGGAGCTCTTGTCGTGCCATGACCGCCATAAGTGCAAGCCCAGCTCCAAGAGGGAGTGATCCAACATCACCCATAAAAATCTGAGCTGGATGCGCATTGTACCATAAAAACCCAAGGAGAGCCCCAATTAATGTTGCTGCAAGAATAGCGACCTCTGCGCTACCTGCATAAGGAATAAGCAGGTAATTAGCAAAACCTTTATGCCCAGCAAGGTAGGCAATTGTACCAAACGCAGCAAAGTTACAAATAAGTGGGCCTGTAGCAAGTCCATCAAGGCCATCAGTAAGGTTTACAGCGTTACTTGTTGCGATCATGATATACGCAACCCAAGGTATGGCAAAAAGCCCAAGGGCAGGGGAGAAGCTTTTTATAAAAGGGATGCAAATCTCTGTTGTTGGTGTAGCAAAAAGATACCACGCTCCTGCAATCAGTAACGATGAACCAATCTGAAGTCTAAATTTTAGGGTCGCGCTGATGCCTTTACGCATTGTGATTTTGTACCAATCATCAAGAAAGCCAATAAGGCCGAACGCAGCAAGGCATGCGGTAAAGACCCATACTTTCGGCTCAAGGAGGTTATTCCAGATAAGGGTATTAACTAAAAAAACTAAAAGCATAAAAAGACCACCCATCGTTGGGGTGTCATTTTTTGCTTGATGGGTTTCAGGGGTCCAGTCACGTACTTTTGATCTGAAATAACGTTGGCAGAATCGTATAAAAATTTGCCCAAAAATAAAGCTGAGCAGAAGTGATGTTAAGAGTGCTGCGATAGCGCGAACACTTACATAATGAAAAATATGGAGCGGAGAAAACTGCTCACCGAGCAGCTGAGAGAGATGGTAGAGCATGGTACACTTCCAATCTTTTGGGTTACTGTGCAAAAGCGTTGGAAGTATACCATGAAAAAGCGCTATAAACTACTAGGCTGCCGCTTGGGTGCTGTCTTCTATTGTGGCAGGTGGGTTGAGCAACAAGCTCATAACGCGTGAGGTAAGCTTATTTGTAATATCGCTTACTGCGCTTTGAGGGTCTGTTGCAACTTTTGATAAAAGGCTATAAAGCACGTCTTTTGATGCAAGTGTTTTGGTGATCGCTGCTGATATTTTTTGAATGATGCCATTTTTTGAGCCAATAATTTCACCTCTTAGCTCTTCTTCAATATCGCTTAAAAGAGCAATCATGTTTTTATAGATCGTTGCTGTCCATAAGCGGCCTTTTAGTGCTCTTTTAGTTTCTTCAAGAACAGCAAGAAGTGCTATTTTGTCGACTTGATTGTCACTCGTATAAGCGTCAACTACAATACAATAATTATTAATAGCCTTGCTGTAGCGGGTGCCATGCTGAGCAAGTTCTTTGAGGCACATCAAGTGGCGTCTTTTCAGATCAAGCAAATGTGGTTTGCGTGATGCGTATTCATCAAGCTCATATTTTTCAAGAATAATAAGCTGTAGCTTGTAAAGCTCGCCATCAAGGCTTTTGCATAAATCTTTAAACTTTTTGTCTGTAATCTTTTTAATAACGCGTCTTAAGTACGTTACTGTCTCAAGTTGTGTGTTATTTTTTTTATCACAGGGTGACACAAAAAGTTCTACGGTGTGATTGATGGTATCTACTGCTTGCAGGATGATTTTTGTTTCATGTGTTGCGTAGTCACTTATCAGATCAAGCGCATTAAGAAACTCTTGTATAAAGAGGTCTTCATCAGACTGAATACCCAGTTGTTTTTTTAGATATGAATCTTGCCATTCATCACAGAACTCGACAGCATCGTTAATAATACTGATTGTTCCGTTTTGTAGGTGTTTTTCAGCTTGTGTGCAAATGTGTTGTACCATTAATCTAACTAAATTAGATGGAACATTTATGCCGTGTTGTTTCACTGAAAATACAGCAATTTTAATACTGTTAAAAATACGTGTTGCACGATCTTGAATCACTGTTCGCACGTCAGAGCTAGCACTGTTTGATGCCTGGTCAAATGTTTCATATAGCTCTTGGCATACAGCAACATCATGCCGTGATATCGGCTGGTAGACTGTATGTATGAGTGTTTCCATGCTGCCATCTGCAGCTTGGGCAAAAGCCCAAGTTACAGAAAGCAAAATAAGTAGTTTTTTGTATATCATCACAATCGCTTTCTTATGATGCGTTTTTACTTAACTGCAATCTTAAAAATGAGTGACGCTTCTGGTGAAAAAAATGAAAGCAGTGATGAAACAGGTCCAGCAAATGTTTGTGCGGTAGCGCAGCTTCTTATAATAGTGCTCATGTTTGATTGTAGCTGTGCTCTGAGCGTTGCATGCTCAGGTGCTGTTACGAATTCGTGCATGAGTGATTCTATTGTTGAGCTATGGTACATAAGTGATTGCGCTACATCATTAAGATCAGTGTGGCGCAAGCATGATCCATGAAGCATTATTTGCATAATTTCTTCCATCGTTAGATCAGCTGCTTTCTTGCCGCTCATGAGTTTGATGCGTTCAATAAGTTCTACTTTTGCACTTATTTGTTTTGCTTTTGTTCTGAGCATTTTTGCATAGATGCGCGCACCCTTGTTTGATTTTTCATCAAGAGCTTCGGCAGCCATGGCAATTTTAGTGTGTGCAGCTACAAGTTTTTCTGCTAATGCAGCAATAACTTTTGAATCGATATAATTATCTGATGAAGTTGTATCTGCAGCTTTTTGTAGGCTTGCCTGAATTCTTGCAATTGCCTCTGTTAAATCAGCAGGAATAGCCTTACCTGAGTTTCTGAGCATATTCATCTTTGTATAAAGCTCAGTTAGTTTTTCTTTCTGCTCAGGCGTTTGTGTATTAGGAGCGCTCTGAGTTTTTGACTCAAGTTCTTTGATTCGATTATTAATTCGCGTAATTGTTGTTTCCATGCGCGCAATCTCATCGTCTGAAGCGTGGAGCTTCTTTAATGATAGAAGGCTACGATTGAGCTCTTGTAGCGTCTCTTTTTGAACCATAAGTTCTCGCAGCTCGTCTGCAGTCGCCACAACAATTGCTTTATTAAGAGCACTAAATTCTTTGACTGCGGCATTTACTGATTCTGCAAGTTTGCTTGCTAGCTCAGCACCTGCTGCAGTTGCTAAAAACTCTTCAGCAAGATCATTGTCAAGGGCTTCTTGTTGCATGATTTGAAGTTGTTTTTTTTCTTCATCTGGATTAAGAGCGAGTTTGTTTTTTCGTGTCATAACAAACTGTCTGTATGATTTTGCCAGTGTGCTAACAAGAAGGATTCCCGCTTCATGAGGCTCAACAGATGTTGCTTTTGTCACAACCCAGAAGTTTCCGCATTCATCTTCTACAATACTTTTATATGGTGGTAGCGCTGTAAAAATATGTTCAGCTTTGCCGATTAATCCCGGTACGAATTCAAAGGCAGCATCAAGTTCTTCAAGTGTTCGCTCTTTAGCGCTAGGAATACGTTTAACAAAAACTGATCTTTGAGCAAAATCGTTTTCATGTTTGTTTTTCATCGTGATGAAAGCAACAATATTTGTTTGGCAGCCAAGTGTGTAGCGTGTTGAAACATCATCGAGTGCATCTTCTAGCTGTGCAAAGGTTGTTGCATCTTTAGTTTGAGCTGCAAACGCTTCAGCATATTCTTTTGATTTGAATCCAACAAAAATATCTTGAGCAATAAGCTCTTCTACTGAGAAGTCTGCATCATCTGATAGAATTATTTTCCAGCATGCGTCAATCGTGCTGATGATACCAGGAGAAAGTATATCGATCAGAGCAATTATTTCTTCTGAGAGGAATTCTGATGGTTTAATTTGTGCACCATAACGCTGTGCTTCTGGTGTTACACTCAGTCTTTGCATTAAAAGCAAAAGCTGTTCTCTAACAAATGTAATATCAGAGCCATGGTCCCTAAAAAGGAGTGCGACTTTGATCGCAAAAACCATTACAGGGTTTACAGCTTTTTGTTTTGTTAGAAAATTATAGAGCTCTCTATACTTTTCTTTTGCAGTCCTAAGTGCATAGTTACGAGCAATATCGGTAGCAGCTTGTTGAATGCTTGGTTTTTCAAATGAGACATGGACAACTTCTTCAAATTTTACACTACCAGATGGTAATGGAAGAGCTGGGTCTCCTGCGCCACCAAATCCCCAATCAAGTGCGAAATTTCTATTGATGCTTGGAATATAGAGGTTGAATCCGACTGCTGTTTTATATTTCAGTGATGAAAGAGTATCAAAAAACACCTCGCCGAGCTCTGATGTCATTGCTGAAAGAGCGGCAAGATGAGTATCTTTTTGCTGAGTAACAAGTGTTGCTGAGTAGACGTTTCCTGCACAACCGAGTGCAAGTGTAAGTGCTAGGCTTTTCCCTAAATGGTTCATAAAAGTAACCTCCCAAAAAGTGCTTAGCATTAGTTATAGCCTAAGGATTCTAACAGCGGTGGGTTGTCCCTGCAAAAGCCCCATAGCGACTTTGTCTGTGCAGTTTGAAATAAATTGATCTTTGTAAGATCCATGCTAGGATAATCCCCTAACAAAGGGCCATGAGCATGATTGACTCCCTGTATAAAAAGAAGCGTTTTCTTAAAATTATCATCTGTTTTTTATCTGTTATCGCTGTTTCGGTGAGCTCATCTTTTTTGCAGCATAAGCACCACATGATAGGCATGGGGATTGATCGTACGATTGTTTTTTTGCTTATCAATGCACAGATTATTCTTATTGGCTTTTTGATGTATCTGATTATTAGAAATGGTCTTAAAATTGCATTTGAGCGTTGGACTGGTGCACCAGGTGCATCATTCAGGTTGAAACTTGCAGTTTCATTTATAGTACTGGCTGTAACACCCGCACTCTTTGTTTTTTTTACTGCTGGCAGTTTTGTTATTAAAAGTATCGATGCTTGGTTTGATGTTCGATTTGATCGTGCTCTTGAGGCAGCGGTTTCGCTTGGGCGGCCAGCTCTTTCGGGGAGTGTGTCAACCGTTATTAGTCTTATTAAAGATAAAGACGATGTTTCTGAGCTTGAAGACCAGCTTAAGGCCCAGCACCTAAGAAAAAAAGCGGCTGTCTACTGTTTGCACCCCAATCAGAACCCTAAGAAAATATTAAGGCCAGAGTTATTGTATTGGAGAAGTATTCGTGCTGTTAATGACCGTACCACAGATAAGCTCTACCAATACTTCCTTGCCCAGTGTAGCGCGGTTAAAACACTTAAGGTTTTTGATTTTTATGGTTCAACATATATTGCAAAGCCAACATCAAACGGTTTGCTCATTGTAGCTTTGCGGTATCCTCAGCACCTTAAGCAGTCTCTTACGTCACTCCAAGAGGTCTATTACGATTATCGCGCCCTGAGAAGCATTAGGGGACCTCTCCTGTTTAGTTATTTTTCTGTCTATCTTTTATTCCTGGTGCTTATTCTTTTTATTGCGCTCTGGGTAGCTTTTTATTTAGCAAAAAGTTTTACTAAGCCTATGCAAAGCTTGCTTAATGCGACTCGTCAGATAGAGCAAGGCGCGTACCCTCAGCCACTTGACCTTAGAGAGTCTGGTGATTTTACGCATTTAGCTCAGGGGTTTAATCAAATGATGAGTGCCTTAGAGCATGCACAAAAATCCCTGATACACCATAACCAGCGCCTACTACAAATTCTTGAGCATTTATCTACGGGAGTCGTTGTCATTAATCATTGGGGGCGCGTGGTGTTTAGTAATGATATCGCTCGCCGACTTGCTCATATTATTACTCCAACGCTTCGTCTTCAGGGGGCAAAGCTTACAAATACGCTTATGTATGAACTGGGGCCAATATACGCTTTTGTTACTGCTTTTATTAGATCAAATCGAGATATTGAGCAGTTTCAATTTGATTGTATGCTGGGCGGCGCACCCAAAACATTTGTTGTTTTTATGACGTATTGTGATGAGTTTAATAATGAGACAGGAAAGTCTACTTTACTTGTTATGCTTGAGGATGTTACTGGTGTTGTACACGATAGCAAGCTTAAAGCATGGCAAGAAGTTGTTAAACAAGTTGCGCATGAAATTAAAAATCCGCTTACGCCGATTCTGCTTGCGGCTGAGCGCCTCAAGAAACGTTATCCAGAAAAAAAAGATGACCATGTTTTCATTCAGTCGCTTGATGTTATTATTCGCCAAGTTGATGTAATTCGTCATTTGACACAGCAGTTTTCTCGTTTTGGTGCGCTTCCTGCAGCAGAGCTTGTGCCCTGTTTGTTACATCAGCTCGTGCAAGATGTTGCACAACTTTATCTTGTGTCGTATCCTGATCTTTCTGTGTCAGTAATATGTGACGAACAAGTAGTAGTTTTTGCTGACCCTGAAAAATGTCGCCAGGTTTTTGTTAATCTTTTTGATAACAGCCTACGAGCATTAACAGGTATGCTAAAAAAAGAGATAACAATCACCTGCCTTCAAAAAGAAGATGATGTTATAGAAATTATTTTTAGCGATACAGGGCCCGGTGTTCCGCCTCACTTGAGGCAAACACTCTTTTTGCCATATGTTTCTACAGAAAAGAAAAATATGGGGCTTGGTCTAGCAATTGTTCGTGCAACACTAAGTTCTATGAATGGAAGTGTTGAATTAGTTGATTCAGAAGAAGGAGCTGTCTTTAGAATCATACTTAAAAAAGCTCCATTTAATTTGCAATACGAAAAAAATACAAAGAAAAAATTTGATTTTTTCCGATCTTTTTTCTAATGTATTCATGTTTCCGTTAGATATATGTTTTTAGGAGATATTCCATGCAAAAAAATTCAATGTTACACCTTGCAGCTGTTGCAGCTTTAGCTCTTACATGTGGTTGCGGTAACTCAGAAGAGAAAAAAGAGACCAAAGAAGTAGCTCAAACAGAGCAAGTAGCACAAGCTGAGCAAGACGTTACAGCTGTTGCTGAAAACGAACCAGCAACTCCAGCTGAAGAAACACCTGCAGATGAAGCAACACCTACAGAAGAAGCAACAACAACAGTTGCACAAGGTGAGTCAGTAGAAGACGAAGGCGCATCAAAAGCGTAATTTCATCTGAACTGAAAAGATTAAAACCGGAGTCATAGCGACTCCGGTTTTTTTACGTATTAAAAAAATAATTTTTTAATAAAGCCTTACTAGGCTAAGAATTTAAGTACTTTTTTTCTGTAAAGCTTTGGATAATAGGTATGTAACCATCCATGGCGGCAATCTGGTGCGATCCAGAGTTTTGATCGCTTGTTTTGAACTCTGCTATACAGCTTGAGGGCATTGCTTGGCGAAATAAAAGTATCTTTTATTGAGTGCATGAATAAAATCGGGACTTTAATCTTGGCTGCGCTTTCTTCTGGATTCATTGTCCCCATATCAAAAGCGGCCATTCTCCCAAAAAGAATTTTAATCACAGGGAAAAATGGATAAAGCGGCAGGTGTGCTTTGCTTGAAAATGATTTAATAACAAGGCTTGTGAGCCGTGCATATGTTGAATCTATAATAAGCGCATCACACAGATCTTCTTTTATTTCTGCGGCTCGTAGTGACGCTGCGCCCCCCATTGATATTCCTAAGATGTAGCATGGAATTCCTGAAGGCGAATGTGACTTGATGTATTCGGCTGCTGCTATGACATCTTTGTATTCATGAAATCCGATAGATGTAATACTGCCTTCACTTTTTCCATGGGCTCTAAAATCAAAAAGCAAGATATCCCACTCAGGAAAAATATCCATAAACCGGTACATAAACTCTTTTGCGCTGCGGTAACCATGACACATCACTGCGCATGCTTTAGGGTTTTGTCTTTTGATATGAAGGCCATCAAGAACAAGACCATCAAGTGATTGGAATCTAATATGAGAGACCTCTGGATGCTTCAGAAGTTCATTTCGTAGGTTCATAGCTGTTTCTGAGAGCTTGCTCCCATAAACAATTCGATCGCCAGGGAAAGTCATTTTTGCAAGTACAAAATATGATATTCCAACGATAATACTCATCGCGATGAGAAAAATCCCTGCGGTGATAAATGCAAATCGCTTTAATCTAAAAATACTTCTGTTCACAGCGCAAAACCGCCGGTATAAAGATTTTTGCCGGCAAGTAAGTGTATGTGAAGATGGAATACACTTTGCCCAGCTTCACGGCCATTATTAGCTATTAAATTAAATGATGGGAGCTCAAGCTTTACGCTTATGTCGCGCGCGGCTGCGATTATTTTTTCAGCATAAACAAGCTCTGAGTCCGTAAGCGATTTTATATCTTGTACGTGGTGTTTGGGAATGATAAGCAGATGCGTTGGCGCTTTAGGTGCAATATCATGAATAGCAATGACATAGTCATTTTCAAATTCAATTTTTGCGGGAATAGTTTTGCTAATTATTTTACAGAAAAGGCACGATGAATCGAGCATGATACCGTCCTTCAAAAAAGATGGTGCCGAAGGTCGGACTCGAACCGACACGATATCGCTACCGCGGGATTTTGAGTCCCGTGCGTCTACCAGTTTCGCCACTTCGGCACAATAAAATTTCAGTGCGTTATATCCTATCAAATAGCGCCATAAGGTCAAGGGAATACTTGGCTGTTAGCCCATTTTTATAAGGCTGCCAACAGATAGAAGTGGCTTATAAAGGCTCATAATCATTAATGTTACGATAGCACCTATAATAAGCATAAGGAGGGGTGCTGCAACAAGTTCGATTCTTGAGAGCCTTTTTGCGAGTTGTTTTTGGTGGTGCTCACTTATGAGTTCAAATCCTTGAGCAATAGACTCTGTTTGATGAGCAAACATAAGTGTTGTAATGTCCTGATCATCAAAGCCTGATTTTCTTAGCGGCTGGCATGCTACGCTGAGCGGCTGCCCCTCAAGGAGGAGTGTTACTGCTGACTCAAGCGCTGTTTTTATGCTGCCAGATGATTCTGTGGTCATAACTTTCAGCGCTTCTAGGAGCGGTATCCCGTGTGATATAAGCAGTGCTGCAGCCCCACAGAGTGAGGCAATAGATTGATGGGCGCTAATACCTAAAGGGTCAATTTTTTGGTAGATCTTGAATTTATGATTAAGCAAGGCGCCTGTTACCAGTACTACTGATAAGCCGCTCGTAATCATAGCCCACTGGTTGCCGATCATGAGTAAAATCTTAAGCGCTTTTGGTGTTGGTGCGTTAAGGGTGCTAAATAGTTGGGCCAGCGATGGGGCGACAAAAAGGGCCGCGATAATAAATATAAAGAGGCAAGCTGCAAGGGTCATGACTGGTTTTTGAAGCGTTTTAGTAATCGCTTTTTTCTGCTCTTCATGCTTTTTCATAAGTACTGCGCTTGATAGAAGCGTTGCTGACATTTTGCCAGAAGACTCTCCAGCGGCAATAAGCGCATTAATATGCGTAGGGAAATTAAGATGTTTAATAATGCTTTTCCCAAAAGAAGTACCCGCCATAATGTCATTAATTATAGGCTTTATAAGCATTTTCTGCCTCTTGTGTGCTCCTTGCATATGGAGCTCTAGGGCTTGAGTGATGCTTATCCCTTTGTCCAAAAGGCTCCCAAGGTGCTCGCAAAGTTCGATTAATTCAACTCGTGATAATCTTTGAAGATAAAAAAGCTCCATACTGACCTTTTAAAGAATCGTTTGCTGTTGCTCTATGCCTAAAAGCTTGTAGATGGAAATTTTATCATGATCTGTGATGATTTTAATGGTTTTTGTCCGGCTGGTTGCGCCTTGTATGATGCTTATCTTCTCAGTTGGTAATTTAAGCCCTTTTGCAAGGAACGTAATCAGCTCTTTATTTGCTTTTCCATCCTCGGGAGGGCTCTTTAGATAGCACTTAATAGTCCCATTTTTATCAGTTATGAGCTTAAGTTTGCCCGATTGTGGAACTACTTTTATAGTGAGCGAGACGGCCATCACAACCCTTTTTGTGCCTAATTGAGTAATTTTGTACAAAAAAACAGAAAAAAAACGAGACAAACGTTTTTAGATCTCTTATACTATGCCCGTAGTTTTTAAGAAAGCTACACTATTTTTGATAAAAAATTTGCGCTCATAGCTCAATTGGATAGAGCATCAGACTACGGATCTGAAGGTTAGAGGTTCGACTCCTCTTGAGCGCAATAATCTTAGAAATATACAGTTCTGATGTAAGCGGAGAGGTGGCTGAGTGGCTGAAAGCACTCGCCTGCTAAGCGAGTATCTGGGGTGACCCGGATCGAGGGTTCGAATCCCTCTCTCTCCACCAGTTTTAGTGTCAGCGCACATGCTGAAGAGCTAAAGTGTGCGGCGAGAAAACTCCTTACGTCAGATTCGGTTTTGGAGAGATGGCAGAGCGGTTGAATGCGGCGGTCTTGAAAACCGTTATTCCGGGAGACCGGAATCGGGAGTTCGAATCTCCCTCTCTCCACCAGATTCTTTATACAATCACACCATTTTTTAGTTCGCAGTAATCCTTTTGGATTCAATCAAATCTTATTGATTATTTATGTATTAATTAGACTAAGTGTCTCTATGATTGCTACAGCGATGATCAAAGAACTTGGGTACATTAATGCATTTTTTGTCCGTTAGGGACTCGTGGGTCAACTGTTGTTAGCCAGATAGCGTTATGCTCATCAGCAAATCCTAGGAGTAAAAACTGAGAGATGAAGCCGGCTATATTCTTTTCGCCTAAATTAACGCACCCAACAATCTTGCGTCCGAGCAGGCTCTCTGGAGTATAGTGCACTGTAATCTGAGCCGATGTTTGTAGTATGCCAATTTCAGGTCCGAAATCAGCCCATACCTTAAACGCAGGTTTTTTTGCTTTGGCAAAAGCTTCTACTTTCACAATTGTTCCAGAGCGTAGATTAACGCGTTCAAATTCTTCATACGTTATTGTGGTCATGTTGTACCTTATTGCGAATAAGCCATGTTAGCTCGTTTTTTGACTCAACTTTGCGTCTTTTCTTTCTAATGCAGCTTTTAAAGCAAGCGTAAACCATTTTTTGAGTTCTTGATAATCATCGGCAAGATCATCGGGCGCCTTCCAGTAAGGCATGGTAGCTGCTTTGCCTTGTTTTGTTTCATACGTAAAAGGGTGAGAGTTTTGTTGTTTAAAGTACTCTGCTGCTTGTTTGTTAGCCTTGAAATATAAAATGTTATCAGCAATTAAAGCGATCATCATACCGTGAGCATAAACTCCATAACCACCAAACATTTTCCGTATTTTAATTGGTGCAAAATCTTGTAGAAGGTCATGCACGTGCTGAGCAAACTGATCAAGGATCATTTGATTCCAATAAAGATATCAACAACGCAAGCATCTCCTTGTTGAGAGCGATTATCGTACAGTTCATAGTCAGTTTGATAGCTTCGCTTTCCACCAAGTTCTTGCTCTGACAGCTTCCAAATTTTATGCCATGCTTGAATCACTATGTCTGGCATAAGCCCTGGTCCACTTGTGATTTTTGAGAATTTCCCTTCAACGATTGTGATTGTATCATACCCATCAGGAATGTTTGATGCATCTGTAACTGCTTCACCAATAAAATATGTGTAGGGTCCAGTATGATCTGAGTCATATCTTGTGTAGCAGCAGTAGGTTACTCCCGCTGCTATTCGATTCTTGATGCGTGACGCGATCTGGTCACCCCAATACCGTTGAAGTGTTGGTAGAATGACAGACGTTTTAGGATTGAGCTCTAAATTATTACTTGTACGCTCTGAAATTCCTACCAGGATGATTTGTTTTTGGTGAAGAATGCTAGTCAATTTAATCCTTATTTACTTTTGTAAAATGTGCAGTGTAAGCACATTTATTACCTATAAAATTTGTTTCAACAAAACCAATATTTAGCATCATCTCAGAGACTTGTTTATGGTTTTGAAAATGCGGATCAAATATTGTCTCAGTAATTGATATAATTCCATTTTCATTAAGGTGGTGTGCTATTTTTTCAATCACTAATTTCCGACTCATCTTAGGGATCTCACCTAAAACACAAATCATTAGAATGATGTCATAGGTGTTATTGATAGGTACTGTATCTATGTTGGAATGTATAAAATTAATATTATCAAGATTTAACTCTTTTGCTTTAGCCATAGCTTTTTGAAGCATTCCCACCTGAAGATCTAAGCCTGTTATATGGCCATCTTTATGAGCTATTTTCTTTGCCAAAGGAATTAAAATCCTACCAGGCCCGCATCCCACATCGAGTATTTGGACCCCCTTTTTGAGAGGAAGGCTGTTTATGATAACATTTGCCTTATGTGCTTTTGCAAAAGGATTGTCTAATTCTACCATCCATGACAGAAAACTTGGACAGGGCAGATAGTGTTTATTTGAGTAAAATTTCCATCCAATCCATCCTATAATTATTAGTAATATTGTAATAAGCATGCTCATAGTATCGCTCTCAAGTCTGCTGTGTGTTTTTTGAATTTTGCGTAACATTGTGAATTTTAAATCTACATGAATAAATAATTTAGAGTATCTGCTTTAAAGATTTGTCTTTTGCCTTTTGTCTTGTACTATTTTGGTACTTTATGTACGCAGATAATCTATTTTTATAACTAAGGATGTAGTTTTATGACTGCATGGGTAATGCTTATTATAGCTGGTTTTTTTGAAGTTGCTTGGGCTATTGGTCTTAAGTTGTGCGGTGGATTCAAGCCATCGTTTCTTTTAGGCTGTGTTATAACTTGCATGACATTAAGTGTTGTATTTTTATCACATGCACTGCGCGCTATTCCGCTCTCGATTGCGTACTCCATTTGGACTGGTATAGGTGTTGCTGGCGTTACAGTGCTTGGTATGCTTTTATTTAATGAGCAGCTTTCGTTGTTGCAGCTTATATTTTTGCTCTGTGTAGTTGTTGGAATTATTGGACTTAAATATACGACATGAGCTTAAGATGAATACTTGCGCCATGTTCTATGGGTTTTATAGAACTGATTTTGGACTGTATGCTGTTGCTGGAAATGAGCAGGGGGTGCTGCGTGGTTATTTTGTTTCAAATAATAAGCATGATGAGCTTGTGCAAGATTGTCTGAAAATATGGCCGCATTACACATTTACCTACAATCAGGTTTGGGCAGATAATTACGGAGCAGCGATATTTGATCAGAAGAAAGTTGCCAGCGTTCCCATTATAATGTCGGGAACTCCCTTTCAGGAGCTTGTTTGGAAGAAGCTCAGATCAATCCCAGTAGGTACGGTTGTGTCATATGGTGATGTTGCGCGCGCTATCGGTAAGCCAACTGCGTTTCGTGCGGTTGCTCGTGCTGCAGCACTTAATAAAGTTGCTGTAGCTATTCCATGCCACCGAGTTCTTAAGGCTGGACGTGAGCTTTGTGGGTATCGCTGGGGTGTTGAACGCAAGGCCGCGTTGTTACGCGCAGAGGGTGTTTGCCTCTAGCGTACCCTAATTAATAACCTATTTTGCTCTGTAACAAAAAAAAGAGGCGTGACCATAATGTGTGATCACGCCTCTTTTTTTTGTTTTCTATTATTTTAAGCGGTTTTTTTGCGCTGAGTTTTTTTTACTACCTGGGGTTTTTCAGGGGTAGTTTGTTCACTTCCACCGCTGGGAGCAAGAGAAGCTCGTGTAGTTTTTCTAGGAATGCGAGGCTTTCTTGCAGGTGTTTGAATTACTACCGGATCAGCTCCTGTTGTTGGTTCTTCCGGTGCAAGGGTTGTTGCTGGAGCACTGCTTTGTTCAGGCGTCTCGCTTTGTGCAAAAGGAGCCTTTAAATTAGATTTAAGTCTCTCTAAGTCGGGTTTTTTAAAGAACTTTCCATCTTTTGCTGTGTTATCATAGCTTGCTAATGCTAGGACTAGCGCACCTAAGGAAACTGCAGTCCCTCCGATGATGACCTGTTGGGTTTTAGTGAGCCAAGATTCTTGCTGATCATTCGCTTCTTCTCTGTCATTGTGATCGTGTACCAAGCCTGCGCTTTTAAAGTTTTTTATAGCTGCTTCAATTGCGACAAGATGGCTCTTAATAACCGTTATTATTTCATCTTTGTCGTGGCCGAGTTTTTTTGTGGCCTCATGAAGGTCTTGTTTAAGCATATCTCGCTTTGCAAGAAGCTGTGCGTATGTTACTTCGCTTTGACCTACGAAGTCTCTGAGGGCTTCGCCTGTCTGGGTTGTATGAGCGGCGAGAATAATTGAGGATTGAGATACAAGAAGTAGCCAGAGAATGAGCTTGTTCATGGTGCACCTATCGGAAGCTAGAGAGTGTGAACATATAACTTTGGTCAGAAGATATCATAGATATACCTTACGTCTACTAACAAATTTTGTTTGTAGAATACATTGAATATCGCGCGATCATCCTGGTATTTTTGCTTTCAAATCTTAAAAGGAGAATCTCTGATATGGTTATTGTGCTTATACTTGTAAGTCTAAATATTTGGGGTGGTAGCCTTAGCGCTTTAGGTGAGCTTAATGAGATGCCAGGAGCCGCGCCAGGTCGAATGACGATCCCGTCCTACACTGCACTTCATGAGGCAGAGGAAGTCTATGCAGCCAAGGTTATTGATGAGGCGACAGTGACCGAACTAACAGAAGTTTCTTTTTACGGATCAAATACCCTTGGTGGTATTCGACGTGAAGATAATGATTCAATAACGACAATTGATTTGTCTACAACGCGCGAGCTTATAATTGTTGATAAAAAATTCATAAGCCAGCGCCACAAAGATGGTGAAAAAGGCAAAGAGTTTGGTTTAGCTCGTAAGATTGCTTCTGATGGTAGTATTACTGAGGGACTTTTAATACCTTTGCGCGTGGTTCTATGTGGTGTTGAAAAAGGTACTCTTGATAAAAAAGCTTGGTTTCTCAATATGATCAATAGCGTGGTAATACATCATAATCAACAAAACACCCCTTTGCCCGTTACTCATCAGCAGTCTTTAGCCGTAACACCCGAACAAACAGCATCACAAAATGGTCTTGTGACACCTGTTGTATTTGCGGTTGAGAATAAGCCTAGCGCTCTTCCAGAGCCTAAGCCGGTTGTGCAAGCAGCAAAAGATGTTTGGCATTCTATTCTTGAGCTGATAAAAAGCGCAGCACGTTGGTTTCGCAGAATGTGGTAGTATTCGCATGACATTTAAAGAAAAATTTAAATTGCTGCTTGTCCGTCATCCCTATTTGCGCCCATTTCTTGGTGGCGCGCTTATATGTTTAGGTGTTGTTGGTTTGTTCTTACCAATTTTGCAGGGAGTAGCATTTATTATTATGGGTTTTATAGTCCTAGGTAATAAAGAGCTATTGCATAGGATTAAGCATTATTTAAAACGCTTTAAGCGCTGATAAAATGTTATAAAGATGCTATCTGGTGCTGGTTGTATCGAGAACGCGCGGCCAAATAGAATTATAAGAAGAGCATAAACGAGCAAGCTGGCAGTTAAACTTACGGTTATAAACAAAAGACTTATAAAAACATCTGCTAGCATATCTACGCCTTTCTCTTGGTCAAAATATAGGGTATTAAAGCCTATCAGATAAAATAAAGAAAGTTACGTGCCAGCTATCTTTTACTGGGCTTATCATCATATGCAAGCGCTTGCCAGGTTTTGTGCCTGTGATTGATGTTGCTTTGCCGTTTACTACAGTGATATCCCACCCAAATGATTCAAGGTTTTTTGTGAAGTGCTCTGTTGGGTTTTTTGTTTTTTCTCCAATAAGATGAACTTCGTCGCTAAAACCTTCAGGTAGCTCTTTAGATGAATTAAATACCTGTTTGAAATTGAGCGGAATCGGTATATCGAAGTGTTTTGCTTGTGCAAAATTAAGTGTGCGGGTTTGTTGACTGCCACAGCCAAAAAACAAAAAAGCTGCTCCAAGGCAAAATCCTTTGAGCAGCTTTTTTGTGATTTTCATGAGTAGCAGAAAGCAGAAATTAAGCTGTTTTAGCAGCTGACTCTTTTTTCTCAACTTTTTCTTTGATTCGTGCAGCTTTACCTACGCGATCACGTACGTAGTAAAGTTTAGCTCTGCGCACAGAACCTTTTTTGATAAGTTTGATACCATCAATTGTTGGTGAGAAGTAAGGGAAGATTTTTTCTACGCCTACAGCGTTTGCACCAATCTTACGAACAGTAAAAGTTGATGAGATGCCGTTATTATGCATAGCAATAACATCGCCTTGGAAGAGCTGTACACGCTCTTTATCACCATCTTTAATTTTTTGTGCAATCTCGACGGTGTCACCTACTTGAAACTCTGGAAAGTTTCTTTCTGTTACGCCAACATTTAATATAGTTTCAGTTGTTAATCCAACAGCTTTCATCGCATCCTCATGTGTGATAATTTATTCACGAAAATTTAATTTTCAGAAAAGTGCAAAAAGTACGAACAGTATAACCTATTTTTCAGTCTTTACAATATCCTGAATTATCTGCGGCTGCAGCCCCAACCATCTATCCAGAATAATAGCCATAGCTGATCGTACCGACAAATGATTAAAGTCAGTAAGTCCATTTACGGGTACCAGCAAGTAGTCGGCTTTCTCAACGACTGCATCTGCAAGCCCTTGGCCGGTTCCAAATAGGAACAGAACAGGGCGGTTATGTGCCCATACTGTGGTTTGGCTTTTGTAATCAATTTTTGTTGTATGACTGTGCTTTTTTGCACAAGTTGCAATAATAAGGGGCTCTTGTCCAGTTTGGTCACGTACAGTCTGAATAGCCTCTTCAAGGCTTTTTAGCGCAAGAACACGGCTTACAGCTTTGTATCTGCTAAGGTTGTATTCTTTACCCTCTTCAGATCGCCAAAAAGACAAAAATACATCAATCACTCGTTGCTGGTCTTCAAGCGGAGTTACGACAAAAAAGTTTTTTATGCCATAAGTTGCACAAGACCTTGCTGTATCATGCAGATCTATTGATGTTACTGATGTTGTCCCGATTCTTCCATCTGCTTGTTTGATCTGGTCGTGCATAAGCACCACATAATGTGGTGGAATTTTTTTCAGCGCAGCTTCGCGCTCATTTTTTTCTGGCTGAGAGCTTGCAAACCAATCAAAGCGCTTAAGGATAGTTTTTTCTAGTGCTTTTTCATGTCGCCATTCGTTTATAAGCGCATGATTGCCTGATCTGAGTATGTCAGGTATAGCCATCCCCTTCCATTCGCTCGGGAGGCCATATTCTGGGTAGTCTAGTAACGAAGTTGAGAATGAGTCATTTTCAACTGACCGTTGATCACCTACAACTCCAGGGAGGTATCTAAGTAATGCCTCTAAAAATACCTGCGCAGGGAGGTCTCCGCCCATAAGTACGTAATCACCAATTGAGATCACAGTGTCGGCGTAGTGTTTTTCAACCCGAGGGTCTATGCCCTCATATCTTGGGCATACCAAAATGAGATGAAGCTCGTCTTGAGTGCTTCCAACGTTTTCGCTTTCAACTGGTACAACAGAAAATTCTGATACTAGTTTCTTAACGACTCTTTGGTTGAGCACAGTGCCTTGGGGAGAGAAGAATATTACCTTACCCTCACCAAAAGTTTTTTTTGCATGCTCAATAGCCGCTTCCATAACTTCTGGCTTAATGATCATACCAGCGCCAGGGCCTACAGTTGGTTCATCGATTCGTTGTTTTACTTCAACAAATTGTGAGAACTGGAGTACTTGGACGCTCAGTCTTTTTTCTTGTATGGCACGAGCAATGAGGCTTGTTCCAAGAAAATGATCATAGAACTGTGGAAATACTGTGATAATTGATAATTTCATTAGGTACGCAGTGACAGATTAAACAGATTGAAGTGAGTAACTGTTATGCTAAAAATTAAGGGCAGCACATGCATGCTGCCCTTATACTAGCTCATCATTTGCTAAAAATTCTACTCGAGAATTTCCAGTACAGCGCGCTTGTGCTCTTTTGAAGCTGCAGCGTGTACAAGCGTTCTAATTGAGCGGGCAGTTCTGCCTTCTTTGCCAATTACTTTGCCTAGATCTTCAGGCGCAACGCGCAATTCAATTATTGTTGATTGCTCGCCAGTAATTTCAGAGACATTCACACGCTCAGGCTTGTCTACAAGCTTTTTTACAATAAACTCAACAAGTTCTTTTAGCATAATTACTCCCCTTGACAGTTTTTCCGAATCTCAGGTTGTCGTGTATGAATATAAATGCTTATTCCTACCTGACTATTAAGCTTTCTTCATAAGCTTAATAACAGCATCAGAACACTGTGCTCCTTTAGCCACCCACTCATTGATGCGGTCAACATGAAGTTGGACAGCAGCGTGCTTGATTGGGTCATATGTTCCAAGATCCTCGATGCATGCGCCATCGCGTTTTGCGCGTGAGTCAACAGCAACAATACGCCAGTACGGGCGATTTTTTCTTCCAATTCGGCTAAAGCGAATCACTACGGCCATTCTAAGTATCCTTTCAGACAACTACAATATGAAGGTTTGTGAGCAATGAATAACGTTGTATCAGAAAAACCGTTTCAGTTTGCCCATTTTCTTGAACATTTTAGCAAATTGTTTGCTTTGTTCAAATCTTTCTAACAGTTGATTGATATCTTGAGTATTTACACCAGCCCCTTGAGCGATTCTTTTTTTACGAGAACCATCCAAAATACCTGGTATCATGCGCTCTTTCTCAGTCATTGAGCTAATAATAGCCTTAAAGCGCTTCATTTCACGCTGCCCTTGCTCCATCATTTCAGGGGAAATGTTTCCAGCTCCGGGCAAATAGCGGCTAATTTTTTGTAAAGACCCTAGTGAATCAACCATTGCTAGCTGTTCGTAGAAATCTTTGAGTGTAAAATTACCCTCCATGAACCGCTGGGTCATAGAAGCTTGCTTTTCTTGACTGATAGAAGCTTCTGCCTTTTCAAGAAGTGATTGTAAATCACCCATGCCTAAAATACGACTAGTCATTCTTTCAGGGTGAAAAGGTTCAAGATCATCAATTTTTTCGCCAGTACCCACCCATGCAATTGGTTTATTGAGTGCGTACTTAAATGCAAACGCTGCACCAGCGCGTGTGTCACTGTCCATTTTGGACATGATGGCTGCTTCAAATCCGACCGCTTCATTGAAGGATTGCGCAACTGAAAGTGACTCTTGCCCTGTCATTGCGTCCAGCACCAGGAGCTTGTGCTTTGGTGCTGCTATTTTATTAATTTGTTTAAGCTCATCCATAAGCTCTGCATCTACATGCAGTCTTCCTGCTGTATCAAGAAAGAGAAGCTCATAGCTTTTAGCCTTAAAGTGATTGCAAATTTCTTGAGCTGCCTCTACAGGCGAGCTGCTTTTTGCTCGATAAAAATCAACCCCAACTTGATTTGATAAGATCTCGAGCTGATCAATCGCTGCGGGTCTATAGTAGTCAACAGAGGCTAAAAGAATGCGACGAGTCTTACCTTTCGCTTTTGCTTGAGTTAGGACTAAGTGCGCAAGTTTGCCAATAGTTGTTGTTTTACCAGATCCTTGTAATCCCATAACGAGTATTATAGAAGGAAGCTGAAAGTTGATTGCAGTTAGTGCGTTTTTGCCGCCTAAAAAAGTCAAAACAGTATCATGCACTGTTTTGATGAACTGCTCACCAGGGTTAAGCTTTCCTATGATCTTTGCGCCAGTTACTGCTTGTTTTAGTTCGTCTAGAAATCTTTCAACGATTCCAAGCGGAATATCTGAGTCAAGAAGCGCTGTTCTGACATCAGAAACTGCCTGAGCAATATTTTCTTCTGTGAGTGTGGTTTTTTGTCCTACCCAACGAAGAACGTGCGAAAATTTATCTGATAAAAAAGAGAACATAACGAAAATCTCAAATTCAGAGAATGCTTTTCCGGAAATTTTCTTATTAAAAAGAAGTGGTGCCGGGAGGCGGAGTTGAACCGCCGACACATAGATTTTCAGTCTACTGCTCTACCACCTGAGCTATCCCGGCACTTAGTGCTGTTGATACGATTTAAGCCACAAGGGCTTGTATTTCAAAAACACGAAGTGAAGACTACAGTTACCCTGAGTAAATGTCAACTTAAAAAATGCAGTTTTTTATATTAAAACAACTAAATCATGCTATTGTAACGATGAGTTGTACAAAAAACGTCTTTTAGCGCTATACTCTGTTGAACTTGCCATAAAACTGTTGATACGCTTCATTTTCTCATGCGGCAGCGTAACGTAGGATTTTTTATGAATAGTGGCGTCACGACGCACTCATCTAATCAGTTTCTTAAGCCCTTAAGAGATATTATGAAATCTCTTGGAGTGGTTTTTGGGGATATTGGTACCAGTCCAATTTATACCTTGTCTGTTATTTTCAGCGCGACGGCATATGTATTGCCGCCCAATAGGGACAATATTATTGGTGTACTTTCTCTTATTGTTTGGTCTCTTTTTGTACTTGTTACGCTTGCCTATTCATGGCTTGCTATGAGCTTAGGGAAAAAAGGCGAGGGCGGTACAATTGTACTAAAAGAGCTTTTGCAGCCACTGCTGCCAAGTAAGGCACACGCTTCAATCGTTGCGGCGCTTTCTGTTGTGGGAATATCGTTATTTTTTGGTGATGGTGTAATTACCCCTGCTGTAAGCATTCTGAGCGCTGTTGAAGGGCTTCGGCTCCTTACCTTTTGTAAAAATATGGGATCGGCTCTGATTATAACGATTGCATGCTTGATCACAATAGGATTATTTCTTTTGCAGCGCAAAGGTACAGAGCGGATGTCTGTTGCCTTTGGCCCGCTCATGTTAGTTTGGTTTATTATTCTCTCTGTGTCAGGGTTTATCGCTATAGTGCAAGAACCCGTTGTTCTCCATGCGTTTAATCCTTGGTATGCATGTAAGTTTCTTATGACTAACGGCATGACAGGTTTTTTTGTTTTATCTGGTGTTATTTTGTGTGCAACAGGCGGTGAGGCTTTATACGCTGATATGGGTCATTTAGGGCGCAAACCAATTATTCGCACCTGGCATATTGTTTTTGTTGCCTTGACGCTTAACTATTTAGGCCAAGGTGCTTACTTGCTGGGGCACCCAGCTTCGCATGCGGCTGTTTTGTATCACATGATCGCAAGCCAGATTCCAGCATTTCTTTTCCCGCCATTTTTGATACTGAGCGTTATGGCAACAGTTATCGCCTCACAAGCTATGATTAGTGGTATTTTTTCTATTGTTTATCAGGGCATTACCACTGGGATGATCCCGATGTTCAAAGTTGATTACACATCAAGCAAGCTGCGCTCACAGGTTTATATAGGCACCGTTAATTGGCTGCTTATGGGATCTGTCATTTTTATGATTATTTTATTTAAAAGCTCTTACAACATAGCTTCTGCTTATGGACTTGCTGTAACGGGGACCATGACTGTAACAGGATCTATGATGACCTGGATTTTTGCATTACGCGGCAATAAAGGAAAAATGGCACTCGCTGCAGTCATAACGATTTTTGATTTTATGTATTTTTGCTCAAACCTTATGAAAATCCCTCATGGGGGTTATTGGTCAATTATTGTTGCCTGCTTCCCGCTCTGCCTGATTGTTATTTACACTGCTGGCAAAAAGAAGCTATCGCAGGCTGCTCAGCCTCTAGCGCTCGAGCTTTTTTTGCAGCAGTATGAAGATGTGTATGAGCATGCAAACAAGATTCAGGGCTCTGCGCTCTTTTTTGTAAAAGATATTAAAGCAATTCAAAGCTACGTTACTCAGACGCTCTTTAAAAACAATATTATCTATGAAGATAATATTTTGATATCTGTTATAACGAGAGATGATCCATTCGGTGTTATCGGGTTCTTTAAAGGTGATTTAGCCCCTGGCTTTAGAATCTTTGAGATTCATATGGGCTACATGGAAATGCTCGATATCGAAAAAATTCTTCATAACGCTGGAATAGATGCAAAAGTAATGTTTTATGGCATGGATGAGATTATGACCAAAAATATAGTTTGGAAGATCTATTCACTCATCAAGCGCCTAACGCCATCTTTTGTACAGTTCCATAAGCTTCCTACGAATAAGCTGCACGGTGTTGTTACATCAGTTGAAGTTTGATCTTTACATGGTGAAAAGATCTATTCTGAGCCTCTTAATAAAAAAAGTATTTTTTGAGAGAAATTAACGTTGACTTTTGTAACCAATATCGTAAAATTTAATCCGTTCTTTGGAATGTAACGCGGGAATAGCTCAGTGGTAGAGCATTGCCTTGCCAAGGCAAGGGTCGCGGGTTCGAATCCCGTTTCCCGCTCCATCTTTTAAAATCTATGCGTAAGATGGAGCCCTCGTTCATTTTTTCTTCGATTCTGTTTCCTTTTCATCTTTTTTACTAAGTAACTATCAGCACTAAGCTGGTTACTTCAGTTTGTTGGAAAAAATATTTTTTTGTGTAAATATACGCCAACAAAAACATTGTATTCACACTTTTGAAGAGGGAAGTTTGTGAAAAAAGCACTAGTAGTTGTTGGATTTCTTGTAGGTTCGTATTGTTCAGTCTTTGCGGCTGAAGGTTTGCCATCAAAAAATATGTCTGATGATCAGATAGAGTCTCTTACACTTGAGGCTGCAACGCAGGGTTATGATAAGGATTTTATCGGCCTTGTTGAGATGATCTATGGTAAGGGTTTTTTATCTCAGGGTGGCGAGCGCTCTGTCCAAGAAATGATTGGCGATCTTAATCTTGATGCTGCACAGGTTCTTGATATCGGTTCGGGGTTAGGTGGGCCCTCTATTTATCTTGCAAAGCGCTATCAGGCACATGTTACTGGGCTAGAGCCGCAAGCGTGGATGATTGAATGCGCGCATAAAAACCTTGTCGATGAGCGTACCCAGCTACGCGGAAGTGTGAATTTTGTGCATATGGCTGCAACAAGCAATTTAAAACAATTTGCGTCTGGCTCGTTTGATTTTGTCTTAAGCAAAGAGGCTATTCTCCATATTCCGCTTGAAGTTAAGCAGAGCTTCTTAGCAGAGATTTTTCGTGTGCTTAAGCCAGGTGGGATGCTTATTGTTCTTGATTGGGTGCGCACAGGGGTTGCGTATAGTGCAAATACAACGCAGATGATGGAGCTTGATGGGGTTGCCTATAATTTAACTACTAGAGATAGCTACTTAGCATCGCTGGCTCAAGCTGGTTTTAGCGAAATTTCATCTGAAGATCGTACAGAAAAGAGTGTTGAGTATTCCCAGCTTAATCTTGAGAGTATTCATCAGCTTAAAGATGCTATTATCGATCTGTATGGGGTTTTGACATTTGACCATTCCCTCCAAAGCTGGAGCTGGCAGCGCGACGCTTTTAAAGCGCGAGAGCTTGAAACAGTCTTATTTAAGGCAAAAAAGCCTTTGGCTTAGATATTTTTAGTCGGGGCCGCGGGTAAAAGTGGCCCTTGATTCACCCTAAATAGTTTTAAATATGCGACTTTGAAATCTTTGTGCCATAGATTTGCACCATAGATTTTTTTCTGTTACTGTAAGCAAATCATGATTCCGTAAGTGTTTTTATACCAGCACCTTCCCCGATTCAGCTGCACGAGATCATCTACGGGTTATCAACGCCACAACTTCGTTGTCTATTTTAATTTCTAGAAAGGTTTCATCTAATGAAATCGATGCTCCATGAGGCTTCTACCGTAACTAAGGCCGTCGAGAAAGCATGGATTGAGTCTGGCAAGCCTCGTGAGTTTGCAATCACCATCCATGAACAAGGAAAGCCTGGATTTTTAGGATTTGGATCAAAACCTGCAATTGTTTCGATCCAGTATGATCCATCAAAACAAACTGTTAAAACTGCACATAAACGAGAAGATTCTCGTCAGGGCAATAAGCATGGTGCTCATCAAAAAGATCGCCAGCAGTCACAGCAGCAAAAAAATAACAACCGCTCAGAGCAGAAAAATCATCAGGATAAGCAACGACGTCCTTCTCAGTATGAAGAGATTGGTGTTCCGCTTAACAAGAACGCAAAACCAGAATTTAAGCAGCAAGAGCAGCGTCAAGAGCGCCAGCCTCAGCAAAAGCAGCAGCTCAAGCAGCGCGATGAGGCTCCAGTTCAGCGTGATGCAGTACAGCGAAATAACGAGCCTAAAAATCATGAACCTAAGCAGCATGCTCAGCCACGCCAAGAGCGACAAACAGCTCAAGAGGTTCAGCAGCCGCAGCAGCAGCGCAAAGAGCGTTCTGCTCAGCACGAGCATCATGATGATCGTTGGACAGCTGAATTGGTTGCAGATATAACGCAGTGGACTGATGAGCTTCTAAAGGCTATGAACATCAAGTCACTTTATCAAATAACTCACGATGGACGTAATTTAACAGTTGCGTTTGTTGATGAAGAGCTCTTGTGTGTAGAAGAGCCGCGACACGTTGCTGGTGCGATCTCCTACCTTCTTATTCAATTCCTTAAGAAGAAGCATAAGAAAAAGTTCAGAGGATTTCATATTTTCGTCCAGTTACCTAAAACAGAGGTTCAAGCTGTAAATGACGAACCTGCTGAATAGTGACCGGCAGTCTATTGTTGCACTTTGTACCCCACGTGGTAGTGGTGCGCTTGGACTTATCAGAATTACAGGAGCCGATGCATTGCGCGTCGGCTCTTCTCTTGCGCGTTTAAGCTCGGGACAAGTGCTTGAGCAAGTATCTTCTCATACTATCCATCATGGTGCAGTTATTAATGCTCAAGGAGAGATTCTTGATCACGTGCTTTTTCTTGTTATGCACGCACCAAGAACTTTTACAGGCGATAATACCGTTGAGATTACTTGTCATAACAATCCCTTTGTTATAGAAGCAATTATTAATGCTGCTTGTGCTGCAGGTGCCCGACCAGCTGAAGCTGGAGAGTTTACTAAGCGAGCGTTTCTTAATGATAAGATTGATTTAGTACAAGCTGAGGCAATTAATGACCTCATTCATGCTCAATCGCATGAAGCACTCAAGCGTTCTCTTTCTCAACTCAAAGGAACGCTGTCACATGAAATAGCCGCACTTGAGGAAGATCTTGTTGCGCTTACGGCGTATGTTGAGGCGAGCTTTGATTTTTTAGATGAAGAACAGCGCGACCTGGATTTTGCAACATTCGTAAAAAATAAAACAGATGAAATTATCAAGCGATTACAGAGCCTTATTGCGCATCATGATCAGCAAAAAGTTATCAAAGAGGGTGTTCGTATTGCTTTGGTCGGCGCAGTTAATGCAGGCAAATCAACCTTATTTAATCGGCTTGTTGGATCTGATCGAGCTATTGTAACTGATATTGCTGGTACAACACGAGACGCTATTGAAGCTGTTGTTTATAAAAATGGTCTTTTCCATCTTTATGTCGACACCGCAGGGTTACGCCAGACTTCAGATGTAGTTGAAAAAATTGGTATAGAACGCTCATTCCAGCAGGCTGCACTTGCTGATGTTGTTCTACTTGTTATTGATAGTGCTCGAGAGTTACTTGATGCAGAGCGTGAGCATTATAACGCGCTTCTTAAAGAGCATGCGCATAAAGTTATTGTGGTCATGAACAAAGTCGACCAGGATCAAATAGTCTTTGTTCATGACCTTGTGATTCCAGGGGGTACACCCCTGGTCTCACTCTCAGCAGAAAAAGCACAGGGGCTTGATCAACTTGCTCATCATATTAACTCTATAATAGTCAAACTCATTGAGCAGTCTCAATCGCCTTATTTACTCAGTCAAAGGCAAATAAAATTGCTAAGTGAAATTCTATCTGGGCTTCAAAATGTTGCTAACACCTACGCCGAAGAGTTACACTACGAACTGATAGCATACAATTTGAAGAGCCTACTGGAGCGTGTGTCTGAGCTTACGGGGAAAAATGTCTCAGAGCGCGTTATGGACGCAGTATTTAGGGAGTTCTGCGTCGGTAAGTAGCTCAGTTTCTGGGGGGAGACGGGGCCATGAAGCGTCATGCTTTGTGCATTGCATTTGCGGTGCTTTTTTCAACGTTTTTATATTCGTTTGCATCTGCAGGCAATCACAATTTTTCTACAACACTGTGTAAGTTTGTAAGCACAGATGATGCTGCGCGCGCCGAGCAACTCGCTGCTCCAAAAATTATCTGGAAGAAAAAAACGCCACAACCGTTCAAAGAGCTTATTCTTTCATGGAATGCATTTAGGCCCACCCGCGGGGTACTTGTTATTTATGGCAGTCTTTTAGTTGATGGTAAATGGAGCGACTGGCATAAACTTGCAACATGGGGGCGCTCTCTGCAAAAAACTTTCTTAAATGACACACATCCTCACGTACATACAAAACACTGTCGTATTGAGGTTCAAAATGATCGAATGGCTACGGGCTTTCGTGCAAAAGTTGAATTTAAGGGTGGCGCTGAAGCTAAAGTTTTTAAGGCTTTTTTCGCCTGTATGTCTGACTTTGCTTTGCGCCGTGAAATAGTGCCTAGAAACTTACCCTCTGTCATGATTAAAAATGTCCCACGTCAATCTCAGATGGTTCTTCCGCATGAGCGTTGTAAGGATTTATGCTCACCTGTTAGTACGAGTTTATTGGTTACGTATTTTAAGCAAACACTTACAGGGCGTCAGTTTACACGAGGCCTCGAGCGTTATGCTCAGGAGTTTGCGCATAATGCACATGATCAAAATCCATCATTTGATATTTATGGTAACTGGATTTTAAATACTGCACATGCTTTTCATGAGGCGGGTGGTAATGTTTATTTTTCTGTGCGCCGTTTGAACTCTTTTTATGATTTGTATGCGCTTCTTAAAAAGAAAACACCTGTTGCTGTTAGTGTCAGAAGATTGCAGGGAGGGGCTACCCCGTATGCTAATGGCCATATTATGGTTGTTGTAGGGTGGAATGCAAAACGCCGCAGAGTAATTTGTGTAGATCCTGCATTTGACGCGAACCATAGAACGTTAAAATCATACCCAATACATGCTTTTTTAAAGGCTTGGGGACGATCAAATAATTTGAGTTATGTGCCGACCTTAAAAAACAATATTATGTAAGCTTTTTACTGCTGCTTAATAAGACGCTCAATCTTTTCTAAGTTGTTCATGCCAACGGTGATAGCCTGGCTGTTCATACCTTGGTACTTTTTAATAAGTTTTTTGATGCGGCTGAAATAAGACTTGTCTTCACTTGATAGCGCTTGATTAAAGTGATTTTGCGCAGTGATTTCAAGTTTTGCAAGATAGTCAGCTTCGTGCTTAAGATGGTTTGGCGAAACGCTAATCGCTCTGCAGACAAGACCACATACAAGAGCCATAATTGTTAGTCGTTTTAAATACTTCATAGTAACTACTCCCCCGTTAGATTCCTACCTCAAATCTATCAAAATTGATTTCTATTTGTAAATAAATTTGAATGTGTTGTTTCTTATTATTTGGTTTTGCATAAAAAGCTAAAAAAATGCACGCTGTATGGTGCCCATTTGCTCATAAACGTAGAATCATTACACTGATGCAGAGATATTTTAGGGTGGGTGTTATTTGGTGGTGCTATGTTCGTAATTGTTCGTTTTTTTCTAACTATTTTTCTTGTTGCTCTGATGGCTGGGCATACGTCTCCTGCTCGCCAACAAAAGATTATTATTGTGCACGGAAGCTTTTCTCAAGATGAGGTGTGGTGGTGCCGTGGTGATTTTTTCCAAGAGGTTGAAACCACAGCAAAAGGATTAGGCTATACGGTAGATCATTTCGCTTGGAATGGCGGCTTTACTAAAAAAGACGTAAAAAGAGCGAGTTTGTGTCTTGCAGATAAGATTGAAATAAGCATGAAGAATCATGATATTATTTTGATCGGTCATAGCCATGGTGGAAATGTTATCATGTCAGCCTGCCAAGAGCTTGTAAATAGGCCAACTTTTTTACAGTTAAATACACGGATCAAACGAGTTATTACGCTTGCTGTTCCTATTCCTAAAAAACAGTTTAATCCACCTATGGATGTTATTGAATCTGTGATTAATTTTTACTCTGAAGGTGATGCTGTTCAGCGTATGTTTGAGTTTCTTGGTGCATTTACAAGTCAGTATAAAGCTCATCCACGAGTTGCAAATCTTGAGATCTTTACGCGTGATGCTTCTGGTCAAATCTATAAACCAGGTCATTCCGAGGTTCATCCAGCCGATATTGGTCGATGGATTTTGATGATCCCAGATTTTTTGGCAGATAAAAAATTTCCAGGGTACGAGACATTCTGTTGGGGCGGTTTTGGTAAGGTGTATTTCACGCTCAACGAGCCTCCTGTGTATGAATCTCAAACTCCTCGTAAGTGCAAGCGCCTGCGTAAATCAAGGCAGTGGGTACCATCACCGTTTTCTGATATTGTTAAATGGCTTTTATTCTAGCGACAAAATAAACGCTCTCTTTAAAGCGTATTTTTTAATGTAGTATCTTCTTAAAGCGCAGTGTCTTGACGTATTTAAGGAGTTAATACTCATTATGATTACTATGTTGCTGAAAAATGCTGTAAATCTTTTAATGATTTGTCTTTTTGCTCTGCAACCAATGGTTACTTTATATGCAAATGTTAAGGGGGGCCAGATGGTAACGACTCAGTCAAAAAATCATGATTCTAAAAATAAAGCTCATAGCCGTTATAAAAATGTAATTTTTGATCTTGGTGGTGTACTTATTTTTTTTAGTCTTGCAAAGACAGTTGAGCATGTAAGAAGTCTTGGTATAGATGTGCCTGATAGTGTTGCTCAAAAAATTCTTAAGGCAAATCATCTTCATGAGCACCTTGAGTATAACCGAGGTGTTCTTACTCGTGAGGAATATACAGATAAAGCGTCAAAGCGTCTTTTTGATGATCCCGCGCATCAAGCCTTAGCTCGTCAGATCTTAATGATGAGTGAAGAGCTTATCCGTATTATTCCAGAAGGTTACCATCTGTTTGATGTTATAAAACGTCAGGGTTATAAGACATACGTTTTATCAAATATGTGTGCTGACGTTGAGCAGCAGCTTATCCGTCAGGATGCTACATTTTTTGATAGATTTGATGGCGTGTGTTTGTCATATAAAGCGAATCATGTAAAGCCAGAAGAAGCTTTCTATAAAAAGTTATTAGAAACGTACGGGCTTAATCCATCCGAATGTATTTTTATCGACGATGTTCAAATGAATATTGATGCGGGTAAAAAGCTGGGGATTGATGGTGTTTTGTACCAAAATCTTGAACAAGTTCTTGCAGATCTTAAAGTGCAGGGTGTTATCTCATAGCTCTTATTCATCCTTTTAAATAGGGGATAATTCATACTCTGTTGAAATGGGTATTTACAAATTATTTGAGCGTAATACACTCAGATATTGATGGCTGTTAGTTACAATATTTGAGAAGGGCCTGGCTATGAATACTGAAAAATTTACCCATGCAGCGCTTGAAGTTATCCAGTCTGGATTTCAGGATTCCACAGAGGCGCACCACGCTACATTTGAGCCGCTGCATGTATTTGCAGCTCTTCTCAGTCATGACGTTATTAAACGTGGGATGGGCGCGCTGGGGGTGCCTCTAGATCAAATCGAACAAGCTATTAAAAAAGCAAAAGATAAAATTCCGCAGGTGACTGGTACACAGCCTGGTGCGGGTCAAAAGCTCGCTCTCTTTTTAACTGCAGCCGAAAAAAAAGCTGTAGAGATGGGCGACAAATATGTCAGCCTAGACGGCTTGCTCCTTACTTTTGTATCGGGAGATTTCTTGCCTGATGATGTGGCAAAAATAGTGGCCATCCTTTTACCGTACGAAAAAATTAAGGCTTGGAGTGGAGAGTTGCGAAAGGGTGATACTGTGAATGATCAAAATGCAGATTCAAATTATCAAGTACTAGAAAGGTTTTGCCAGGATTTAACTGCACGTGCCGCAGCTGGAAAGCTTGACCCTGTTATTGGGCGTAATGATGAGATTCGACGAGTTATTCAGATTCTGTCTCGCAGAACAAAAAATAATCCTGTGCTTGTGGGTGACCCTGGCGTTGGGAAGACCGCTATTGTTGAAGGAATCGCGCAACGTATTATTAATAATGACGTTCCCGAGACCCTCCAGGGATGTAAAGTTTTGGCTTTAGATTTAGGGGCTTTGCTTGCTGGAACAAAATATAGGGGTGAGTTTGAAGAGCGACTTAAGTCTATCCTTACCGCGATAGAAAAAGCAGCGGACGGTATTATTCTTTTTATTGATGAGCTTCATATGCTCGTTGGTGCTGGCGCGACTGGTGGCGGGATGGATGCATCAAACCTCCTAAAGCCTGCGCTTGCACGCGGAGTGCTGCATTGTATTGGTGCTACTACCGTTGTTGAGTATAAGAAATATATTGAACAAGATGCTGCGCTAGAAAGACGCTTTCAACGTGTTTCAGTTGAAGAGCCGACGGTTGAAGACGCTATCTCAATTTTGCGTGGACTTAAGGAAAAATACGAACTTCATCATGGGATTAGAATCAAAGATCAAGCGCTTGTTAAAGCTGTCATGCTTTCATCTACAATGATTCCCGACAGGTTTTTACCAGACAAAGCAATTGATTTGATCGATGAAGCTGCATCTATGGTTAAGATGGCTATTGATTCAAAACCAGAAGCAATGGATCAACTTGATCGTAAAATTCGCCAGCTTGAGATTGAGAAAGTTGCCCTGAGCAAAGAAAAAGATGACCAATCAAAACATCGACTTGAAGAGCTTGGCAAAGAGCTTGAATCATTAAAAGAACACCTGAGAGGACAGCAGCAGGCTTGGCAGGCAGAAAAAAAACCACTTGAAGCAATTAACAAAATTAAGGCCTCAATTGAAGAGGCTAAGATTGCGTATGCGCAGGCAGAACGTGAGGGCGATTTTGGTAAAGCCTCTATGATCAAGTACGGCAAGCTTAATGATCTTGAAAAACAGCTTGAAGCTGAGCAGGCAAAAATTGCAAAGCTCCCTACAACGCTTATCAAAGAAGCGGTTGATGAAAGTGATATTGCTGTAGTTCTTGCTCGCTGGATTAAAGTACCAGTAGAGAAACTTAATGCCGATGAGGGACAAAAGCTTATTATGATGGAGCATGAGCTCCATCAGCGAGTTATTGGTCAAGATGAGGCTATTACAGCAATAGCAAACACAATTCGAGTGCATCGTGCAGGGATAGCTGATCCAAATAAGCCAATAGGTTCATTTCTTTTTCTTGGGCCAACAGGTGTTGGTAAGACAGAGGTTGCAAAAACATTAGCTGATTATCTTTTTAATGATGAGCACAAAATGATTCGGATTGATATGTCCGAATATATGGAAAAGCATGCTGTTGCGCGCCTAATTGGTGCGCCTCCTGGGTATGTTGGATATGAGGAAGGTGGCCAGCTCACTGAGGCGGTTAGAAAGAATCCTTACAGTGTTGTTTTGTTTGATGAAGTTGAAAAAGCTCATCCTGATGTTTTTAACCTCTTTTTACAGATTCTTGATGAAGGCCATTTGACTGATTCCCAGGGGAGAACCGTATCATTTAAAAATGCAATTATCATCATGACATCTAATATTGGTTCTCACATTATTCAGGAAGCAGGGGATCTTGATGCAAAAGTACGCCAGGAGATAGAAAAACTCCTTATGAGTCATTTTAGACCAGAGTTTTTAAATCGAATTGATCAAACTATTTATTTCAAAGCGCTTACTCCTGATGATATGGGCCATATTGTTCATGTCCAGCTTAAGCATGTTATTGATCGGATCGCGCAACGAGGTGTTTCTGTTTCGATCGATGACAAAGCGGTTTTATTGCTTTCCCAGAAGGGTTATATCAAAGAGTTCGGAGCGCGCCCGCTTAAGCGAGTAATTCAGCAATTGGTTGTTAATCCTCTTGCTACGCTCTTGCTTAAAGAGCCAGATAAGAAAGACATTCGTATTAGCGCTCATAATGAGGCTATTACTATAACATAGCTTATAAAAGATGAAGGCGCTGGTTATACAAACCCAGCGCCTTCATCTTTTATAACTTTCTACGTATTATTTTTGTCTATCTGCAAAAAAGAATTTTATCTCACGGATAGCACTTTCGTGGCTATCTGACCCATCGATACCATTATTTCTGATATCAGTGCCAAATTGCTTGCGAAGTGTTCCTTCTGCGGCTTTTTTCGGATCAGTTACGCCTAAGAGGTCTCTTAGATCAGCAACGGCATTAATTTTTTCAAGGATCATGACTACGATAGGCCCACTAGCCATATAATCGACAAGTCCGCTGAAAAAGTTTTTGCCGCGGTGTTCATCATAAAATTTTTCGGCTTGCTCTCTGCCGAGGTGGATTTTTCTTATATCGATTATACTAAAGCTCTCTTGCTCAATCCGATCAATTATTTTACCTAGATTTTTTGCTTTAATAGCATCAGGTTTGATAAGTACCAGCGTTCTTTCTATGGTATTTGTTCTTAGTCTTTTTTTCCCAAAGAAGTAATGAAACCAGACAAAACCTGTGGTGGTGAGAATGAGAGCAATAAAGACTGTAATAATTTTTCTATTCACAGCAGGTTTCCTTAGATTAGGCAATATACTAAATATTTATCATAGAGTCAGTTTAGGAAAACTGAGATTGATGAGCAATAACGTGTAGGATTTAATATTGCTACAAAAAAAAAGTGACCCGATATTTCGGATCACTTTATACTTCTGTAATGTAGAGCCGAAGCTTACTTTACTACAGGAGCAACAACACGCATTTTCACTTTGCGTGCAGCAGCTTTTTTAGCAGCTTTTTTTCTTGGAGCAGCTTTTTTAGCGGCTTTTTTAGCTACTTTTCTTTTTGGAGCAGCTTTTTTAGCAGCCTTTTTAGCTACTTTTCTTTTTGGAGCAGCTCTTTTAACCGCTTTTTTAGCTACTTTTTTTCTTGCAGCTTTCTTTGCCATGAGAGGCCTCCTTAATTACTACTGACTCTCCTAATTACCACACGACATTTTACGGGGCAATTAACGCCCAATCTTTACTAATCGTAGTGACTCAGGTTTGCAATAAATTTCAGCTATTCTATTTACCTGATCTAGATTCAGTATAGACAGTATTTCACCCTGTTTGTCAAATAAATTAAAACTTAGATTCATCTTTTTGAGAAATAGAAAGGTTTGTGCGATGTGTGTGTTTGTTTCAAAAAGCTCTACAGATGAGGATAAATAAAGTTTCTTAGCATCATCAAGTTCATCTTGAGTAATGCCATGTGTTGCAACTTCAGTCAATGTTTTTTTAATAACAGCGACAGCTGTATCAACTTTATCTGGGGTTACAATTGTCTTGATAAGCCGCATTCCTGGCTGCTGTCGGCTACCAAAAATAAGTGAGCCACCAATAGTATAGAACAGCCCAGTTTTTTCTCTCAGCTCAAAAAGTCGCGATGATGGTGCACCAGATGAACCTCCAGTAACAATCAAGTCAAGGAGCGCAAGCCCGTTGTAGTCGCTGTTTGTGCGAGGTATTGATGGTGCAATAAGAGCTATAACTGTTTGCTCACGATCAAGCTTAACTACCGCTGGTGTTGTATCAAACAGTGGAAGCGGTGGGTAGCTAATATCATCAATTACAGGGCCTTTCCAAGGTTCAAGGTGATTTTTGCTTAACTCTAGTGCGGTCCCAAAATCAACATCTCCCACAATAATCAGTTGAGCTTCATGTGGCGAAATGAACCGTTTGGCAAAGGATTCCAGCTTTTTGACAGACACATCAGCCATGCTTTCTTGGCTGCCACTTGCGGGTTTTGCGTAAGGATGCGGACCATAAATAAGTTCTCGTGAAATCTGATCTATAAAGTCTATTGGAGATTCCCAGTACTCTTCGATTTCATTAATTGTTTGAGCCTTCATAACCTCAAACGACTCAGGTCTGACTTTTAGGTGCATTACAATATCACTTAAAATACTCAGCGCTAAAGGCACTCGCGATGCAAGGCATTTAACAGAAATTGTGTCTGAGCCAGCATTCAGAACAATACCCTCAGTCTCTAAAAGTTTTGATAAAATCGACGGTGCGTATGTTTTAGTGCTGTCAGTTATAATTCTTAAAAGAAGGGCAAAGTATCCTGCTTCTTCGGGGCTTTCATATAAAAAGTTTCCCTTAAAACTTAAAAGTATTACAACGTGTGGAACGAGCGTATTGTGGTAATGAATGAGCTCAAGCCCGTTATCTAGGGCGTGCGTTGTTGGCTTAGGGAAATTAAACCCTGTCTTAGGTGTATATGAAATTTCATCTGCGCGTTTTGCTTTTTCTAGCGGGATTTCTCTGTCACCTTGTTTAACAATTTTTTGCTCTAGTTTTAGACTTTGCTCAAGGTAATGTGCGTGGTGTGCCTGTGCTTTTTCATCAAGAGGGAGCAGTAGGCCCTTATGCTGAAGAAATGGTTCGAAAAAGGACTTAAAAAATTCCAGTAGTTCTTCTTTCGTGAGTTGCTGTACTGCAGTTGCATAATCATGAACAAAGTTTAAATTCCCTGTTGCAAGGTAGGAGTTTCCTATCACAAAAGCCTGTTTTTCTATGCTTTCAAGAAGCGAGGTGAAATCAAGTTCTGTTTTGCTTCTGCCGATTGAGAGCTCCCATTCTTCGACAGGTTCTTCTCGTAGCCGTTTCAGTTCTTCTTCTAAAATCTGTGCAATTTTTTCTTGTGATGCTCCTGGGGTTGGCCATACTCCAATCAGGAGTGCTCCCTTCTCAAAAAGATCATAGACGGTACATTCGACGTCTACTGCAAGGCCTTCGTCCTCAACAAGGCGTCTATAAAGGCGCGAGCTTTTGCTGCTTGCGATAAGCACAGAAGCCACATCAATAATATGATTTTGATGCGCATCTAATCCTGGTATTTTATACATAAAGCTATACCAAGGATTATTTGTTGGTCGCTGGAGAATAGTTGTTCGAGAGATAATATCGTCATCAAATGCTCTGAGCGGCTGCAGCACAGGCTCACCTGCGGGGATGTGCCCAAAATATTTTTCTGCTTCTGCAAATACTTCATCAGGGTTGATGTCGCCAACAACAACAAGCGTTGCGTTATTTGGTTGATAGTATTTATCGTAAAATGCTTTGAGAGAGGCTTTATTAATACCGCACAAATCTTGTTTGTACCCAATAATAGGAATGCTGTATGGGTGCTCTGGGAACATACTTGCAAACATTTGTTCTACTAAAAGTCCCTGAAAGTCATCACGGTACATTCTAAGTTCTTCAATAACTGCTTTGAGTTCAGATTCAAGCTTGAATTCATCAAATGTTGCGTTTCGCATACAATCAGCAAAAATCTCAAATGTTATTTGCCATGCATCTGCAGGCGTTCTGAATGTATAGCAGGTATAGTCTTGTGATGTAAAAGCGTTGGCATCACCCGTGATTTTTTGGGTAATAATGTTAATATCAAGTTCTGAGAGCTTACTGGTGCCCTTAAAAAGCATGTGTTCGAGTAAGTGAGCAAGTCCTCGCTCATTACTTAGCTCGTGCTTTGAGCCAACATTATACCAAATATGAGATTCAACACGCGGAATATGAGTTACTGGGCGAGCAAGGATTGTCAACCCGTTTGCTAGTGTGTGTTTGAATACTCTAAATGTACTTTGGTGCGACATGCATAACCTATCTGGGTTTTGTACTTAGTAAAAGGCCCATTGTACCATGATTCAGACCTATAAATCCAAGAAATAAATGTATGGAAATTTTAAAGAAATATTATAAAAAAATTCGTACCACACAGCTCGCTAGAGTATTCGTGCAACGAGCTGTTTATATCCTTACTGTGCTTATCTTTAAGACCTACCGGCTTAAAGTCGACGCTGAACAGATGGATATGCTCGCCAGCACGCCAAAAGGAATTTTTTACTTTTGGCACCAGCAGATTATTGGGGGGATGTTCTTTTTCTCAAAAATGAAGTTTTCTGGGGCTTGTATTGTCAGCCCGAGTAATGATGGGCGTATTGCTGGGCATGTTTGTGAGCGCTTAGGTTTTAAAGTGCTTTATGGATCACCATTTAAAAATCCTATTACAGTTTTGCGTCATGCTCTTACTGAGTTGAAAATAAGCGAGAGGTTATGCCTTGTTGGTGATGGGTCGCGCGGTCCAGCATTTATACTACAGCCTGGGCTTGAGTACCTTGCCCAAAAAACAGGTCAACCGCTTATTTTTATTGAAGTAAAGGCATCTTCGGCCGTTACATTTTGGAAAAGTTGGGATACATTTAAGCTTCCGTTACCCTTCTCGACTATTAGCATAAAGGTTCACACTCCACGTTATGTTTGCACGAGTCCTACTGCTCAACGGGTATAAAGATGCTCTGTTGTATAAAATCCCTGATTCTCTGATTCCTGAGGTTAAACTAGGAAGTCTTGTTCATGTTCCGTTGCAAAAACGGACCGAAGCAGCTGTTGTCACACAGCTTTTAGAGTCATTACATCCGCTTCCGCCTTTTGTCATAAGAGAGCTGAATGGGATTGGGGCGTTTCCTGGTGATGATTTTTTCCATAGCTTTGTTTCTCGTGTCAGCGCGTTTTACAAACTTGCGCCATCGTTTTTTTATTTTAGGATAAGGCATTTTATTAATCAAAAAGCCGCAGAAGAAGAAGTAGCGCCAGAGTATTTTGTTCCTGATGAGCAGGCTGCACCTGTGCATGATGTTGTTCTAACTCACGAGCAGCAATCTATTGTTGATGCTCTTGTGCCGCTCTTAGTTGAGCCCACGTATGCACCCGTATTAATGCATGGAGTTACCGGGGCAGGGAAAACTGAGGTTTATAAAAGACTGATAAGTAAAAATCTTGCCTTAGGAAAAACAACGCTTTTTTTGCTTCCAGAAGTTACGCTTGCGATGCAGTTTGAGCAGCTGTTTAAGCTTTGGCGTGAAGACTTACCTCTAGTGAGTTTTCATTCTGCGACAAAACCATCTGAAAAAAAGCTTTTATGGCAAAAATTGGTTGCCGGCCTCCCCCTCGTCATTATTGGGGTGCACCTTCCGGTGGTGCTGCCGATTAGAAATTTAGGCCTTATCATAGTAGATGAGGAGCACGAACCTGGTTTTGTTGAAAAAAAACACCCTAAGATTTCGAGCAGAGAAATTGCATTATGGCGTGCGCACCACTATAAAATTCCAATTTTGCTTGGCTCTGCTACTCCATCACTACAAACAATTTTTAATGCTCAGAAGCACGGATGGCGGCAGTTTTCAATTACAAAAAGATTTACGGGTGAGCTTCCTACTGTCAGGAAAATACATCTTGGTAGTGATACAAAAAAAACACGACCACATTTTTGGATCACAAGAGAACTTCATGAAGCAATAGCACAGCGGCTTGAGAGCCGAGAACAGATGATAATTTTTATTAATCGACGGGGATATAGCTTCTTTCTTCAGTGTAAAGCCTGTGGGCATGTTTTTGAGTGTTCATATTGTTCTGTTAGTTTAACCTATCATCAGCCAGGTGATTTGCGTTGTCATTATTGTGATTATAGCCAGCAGGTGCCCCATGCATGTCCCGGCTGTGGTGCAAATGAATCACAATTTTTGAAAAAAGGTATAGGCACTCAGCAGCTGGTTGAAATTTTACAGCAGCTTTTTCCAACTATGACTATCGCCCGCGCTGATCTTGATTCAACTTCAAAGAAGCGTACCTGGCAAGCAACCCTTACTGATTTTAAGGCAGGGCTTATTGATATGCTCGTAGGGACTCAGACAATTACGAAGGGGTATCACTTTCCTAATGTGACGCTTGTTGGAGTTGTGTGGGCTGATATTAACGTACATTTCCCTCATTACTCAGCTTCAGAAGTATCTTTGCAGCAGCTTATTCAGGTTGCTGGCCGTGCGGGGCGCGCTCATAAAAAAGGTGAGGTAATTATTCAGTATCTACAAGATCATGAGATATTTAATTATGTTGATGAACAGTCTTATATGACTTTTGCTACGCATGAACTAGCTGCTCGTACTGAATACCTTTATCCTCCCCACTATCGCCTTGTTTGTATTGAAGTGCGGCATCAAGATGTCGATATTGTTACTTCTGAGGTGCAGGCCCTTGTAAAAATGTATAGGCAAATTATTGCAGATAATAAGCTACCTGTGGTTCTTTTAGGGCCGAGTCAGCCTGCAGTAAGCAAAGTAATGAATGTTGAGATGAGGACAATTTTGCTTAAGGCTGAGTCATTTACTGATATTCATAAAGTTCTTGCGGTTGTAACTGATGCTTTTGAATCACAAATTTTCTATGCAATGCACGCATAAAAAAGCCCCCAAAAATCTTGGGGGCTTTTTTATTTACTTAAAATAGGCTGAGCATTTGCGGTGTGGTAGGTTCTTGCTTTGCCTCAGTGTCAGATTCGGCTGCAGCCATTTCTGGTTTTTCTTTTTTCGTTTTTTTGCTTGCCACTGCAATTTGTTCAGCAGCAGCTGCTTCAGCTTCAGCTTTTACCTCTTCAAGAGAAAGAGGGCTTAAAAAACTATCAGCAGTTTCTTCAGCAGGCGCAATTGAGGTAGTCTTTTGATTAACCACATGATTTTGCTTTTTGTGATCATGGAGTTGAAGCCCAAGTTCAACAATTTTATCTACAAAGTCCATTGGTCTAATACCAATTTCTGCAGCCTGATGGAAAATGCAGGTAGCAGGAGTCATTGCAGGAAGCGTGTTGAATTCAATTAGAACTAAACGATCTTTACCTGTTGGGCTTACTGTTGAGTCTTGGTAGAAGCAGTCAATACGAGAGTATCCTTTGCAGCCCATAGTAACAAAGGCATTTTTAATTACTCTTCTTACAAAATCAAGAACAGATGAAGGAAGTGGCGCTGGTGTTTGGTTTTCACCTTCTCCTGGAAGGAATTTTTCTTCAATAGAGAGAATTCCTTTTTTTGCTACAGAAAGGCTAGGTGGGAGCGCGATAGGATTATCATTTCCAAGTACTCCAACGGTGAGCTCAATTCCTTGAATGAGCTCTTCAATCAAAACACCATTTTTGTCCATGCTAAGAACGTTTTTGATTGACTGGGCAAGCTCTTGTAGTGTTGAGCATTTTGATACGCCAACACTGCAGCCATCATCATACGGTTTGCAAATTACAGGAAGCTTCAGTCCTTTTTTAGCAAGCTCTTGGCTAAGGAATTCTTCTTTTGCAGCATCGCTTGGTTGTGAATGCCAACTCGATGCTTCAATAAGGTATGAATTTGGAACATCAAACCCTTGAGAGCGCAGGAAATCATTTGCTCTATATTTGTCCATGCACATTGAGCTTGCAAGTACGCCTGAACCATTATATGGCAGGTTAAGCATCTCTAGTGCACCTTGCACTGCGCCATTTTCACCCTTGCCACCGTGCAGTCCAATAAATACAAAGTCTGCAATTTGAGGCAAGTCAGACCATTCGATTTTCATCTCTGCTGTTAAAGCATCATTAATTGCTTTGGTTGTATTTTTTACCAAAAGCTCCTGTCCAATCTTGAACAGTTCCATCTCATTATTAATAAAGACGGGGATAACTTGATATTTATTCGGTGAGAGCTTGTAGCAGATATTCTTGCCAGACTCTAATGAGATTTCACGTTCGTTTGAATCTCCAGCCAGTAAAACAGCTACGCGTAGTTTATTTTCTGATGACACGCTTGCCCCTTCAAATGCAAAGGCTTCATTACCATCAGTTAATCCATACTGTGTAAGCTCGTTGTGGATCAAGAAATTGATCAAATCTGTGTGGCTCATGCCATACTGCGCAGCTTGGTGAAAAATAAATGCAGATGGCGCCATGCCAGCAAGTGAATTAGGGTCAATAATAACGACTGTTCCGTCTTTGGTATAAAAACCATCAATTCGAGAAACAGTTGAGAATCCTAGAATTTCGCTTACACGCTTACATGCTTCTTGTATTTTTGTTGTAGCTTCAGCGCTGCAGCGTGCAGGTGTAATCTTTACTGCGCAACCAGGCATGTATTTGCCGGCATAATCAAGGTATGCCTTGGTTTGGTCGATTTCAATTTCAGTGATTGGAAGAGATAACCATGTTTTTTCAAGGCCATTTACACCACGCTGGATCCGTTGTAAATGTATAGCTGTAAACTCCATCCCCTCAATTTTTTCTTCAACTAAAACAGACTGAAGCAGGCGATCATCAGTGCGTGCAGCGATTTTAATAGCGCTTAGTGCCTCACTTAAAGTCTTTGAGATTGAAACACCAAGGCTTGAGCCTTCATGAGCTGGTTTTACAACAACAGGCAGGGTTATTTGGGCATCGCGTAATTTTTCACTGAGCTGTTTTTCTGTTAAGATTTCACTCTCAGTGCCTTGCACGACAATCCCATTAGGAACGTTTATCCCATGAGATTTTAAAATGCTTTTTTGGATTTCTTTGTTCATACCAAGTGCGCTGGGAAGAATCTTGCTTCCGAGATATGGTATTTTAAGGACTTCAAAAATACCTTGAATCGTTCCGTCTTCACCATAGCGACCGTGCATCGCAAGGTACACAAAATCAACATGGCGCTTAAGGCTATCCCAAGATATTTTTTGAGCTTCAGTTTCTAATCTACTGTAGAAATCAGCAATTTTCCCACGATGCAAAAAATGTGCAGGAAGAAGATACAATTCCCCTGTTTCAGCTTGGAAAATAGGGGTTACCTCATATTTAGTGGTATCAAGATGATCACAAATAGTTCGACCAGATGTGAAAGAGACTTCCCGCTCAATTGAGCGGCCACCCATGAAAACGCCAACGCGAAGTTTATGCTGATTTGTTACCATAATTTTACCATCAAATTATCTGCTGCAGAGCTTATACAAATTTTTCAGTGCTTGAATTGGATCTGGTTTTGAAAATATCCCTGCAGCTGCTGCAATAGAGTCGATATTTTTTGCTGAAAGCAGTGCAATATTTGTTTCATTGATCCCACCATCAAGTCCAACGTGGAAAGTATGCCCCTGATGGCGCTTTATTTCAAGCAGAGGATCTATTTTTTGCATAACTTCAGAAATAAAAATTTGCCCTGAGAAGCCAGGATAGACAGACATAATTAAAACTGAATCGCATACATGAAGGATAGTTTCTATAGCTTCAATCGGTGTATGCGGGTTAATCGCTATTCCAGCTTTATAACCTTTATCATGAATTCGTTGAATTAATTCAAGCGTACGCTTTGTGTCATCAAAAGCCTCTTGATGGAAAATATACGAATCGTTTTCATCAAGCATCATCGTATCGAGCCATTGTTCTGGATTGCTAACCATAAGGTGTATCTGCAGAGGTTTTTTACTTACGGCTTTGATTGCATTAACAAAGGCAGGGCCCCATGTAATATTTGGTACGAAATGACCATCCATAACGTCAATATGAAAACCATCACATTCACTGCTTAGGTTTTGTAAGGTTTTTTCAAGATTGAGTAGTGGGGATGATATAAGTGATGGGAATATAAGCATGACGGTCTCCCGTTTATATGTGGTCGTTCAGGATGATTACTAATCTATGAGTCAGACAGACTCTCTCCTATCAAAACGGCCGTTTCAAAATTTTCTTTTGAGTGTGCTTTGAATTCATCTTTAAATGCAATAGTGCCTGGCGCAGTTATAAGAACAACTGTTGATCCACCAAATTCAAAGAACCCCGCTTCGTCACCCTTTTTATAGGGTTTGCCAGGTGTATATGTTGTTTTAATACTTCCGACAAACATCGCGCCAACGGCGACTAAATAGCCTATGCCACCAGAGCTATATTCTAAAGGAATTATAATGCGTTTATTTTTTGTTAGTGGCATGAGTCCAGATAAAAAACTTACAGGGTTAACCGTCCCAAGCCACCCATTAAGTACAATAGGTTGTTTGGGGATGCAGTCTACAGGGAAGTGAAAGCGGTGGTAATCGTACGGTGCAAGTCTAAAGATTGCTATATCTGCATTTTGATAAGGCGCGCTAATAGTTGGCCCTAAAAATTTTTTTAGTAAAAATGGTGCTGATTTAACAAAAAAACGAGATGCAGGGTTAACATTATGGTGGATATAAATTTTACTATCTGCAGGAGAAATCCAGCTAGTCTCTGCTAGCGGACGTTTACTTTTTTTGATCTGCCGAATAAAGAAATCATTAAAACTCTTATAGCCGTTTTCAGGTACTATAAAATGTTCAAGATCAATTTCATGCTCTTTAATAAAAGCCGGTATAAGCTTTTTTGTGAATGGTGCGCTGTAAAATACCCCCAAAAACTTTGCTGAGTACTTATTTGCTAAAAGTACATTTATAACAAATCCAATACGCGATGATGATAAAAAGCGTTGTAGCCACAGCAAACTGTTTTTTTCAGCAATCAGCGTCCCATTTTTATAATAATAAATACTGTTTTTCAAGCTTGTACCTTTGCACTGATGATTACGCTGTGATTTCTTGAGCAATATCATAAATGATATCTGAAACAGTATTATTTATGATTTCAACAGTTATTTTTTCGGTTGCGTCTTCAAGCTCGTCTAGGGTTTTGTACCCGAAAACAACGAAGTTTCCTTCTGGGAGTGTGTTTTCCTCGTTGATATCATTTAATAAAAGGTTGCTTATAGCTTCTTTTGCTTGGTCTGCGGTTTGGTCTAGGCAGAAGGGTGTTTGGTTTTGTACTACATCCATAACTGCTTGAAGCAACTCAATAAGTAAATTCTGCGCAGTTGTAACATCTGAGCAAAGTATGGTAACAACAGATTCTTGATCTTCAGCCCTTGAAAGCTGTTTGATCACTTCGAGATTTTTACCACAAGCAGCACCTGCTTCAATCACTGTTTTTGTTAGCGCGTAGGTTTCTGACTTAAATTTTTTCACAAGTTCAGGTGTTCTCTTTTTTTTATCAATTTCAGACTGAAGCATTAAAAGGCCCGCAGTCCCGGTGATTGCTCCAAGAGCGGAAAGAACAGCTTGTTGTTTTTCTTGATCAGTTGTTGCTCCCAGCGCATTTGCAAATTGTGTTAATGTGTTTGATAAACCTGTTAGTGCAATAGCAGCGCTTACTTTTCCAGAACGAGTTATGCCACTAATACCAAGAGCTTCTTTGACTGATTCAACAGCTTTTTTCTCTTCAATAAAAGCTAATGAAGCGTGATTTTTTGATTTAAAAGTAACCTTACTGGCTTGTACTGAACTACAAATAAGGGATAAGAAAAGAGATGCTAACAGGACCATCTTAGACTCCTTTATAAAGATATTGCTGTGCGTGTGAAACAACGCGCTCCCAGCACACAGCAAACCAATACGTATATTTTTCAGGGTGCTGTTTTATATCTATTGATAGTTCTTCAATATCAACCCATGCAATATCCGCAATCTCATCAGGATTCAGGTTCATTGGCCCTTCGTATCTGCCAAAAAAAACATGATCAAATTCATGCTCGATAAGGCCATCTTGAACAAGGTCAACTCGATAAATAAAAGAAAACTGCTCTTCAAGATCGCAATCAAACCCGAGCTCTTCTTGAAGTCTGCGGTGAGCGGCATCTATTGTTTTTTCATGTGGACGAGGGTGGCTGCAGCATGTGTTTGTCCAAAGCCCTCCAGAATGGTATTTTGAAAATGCTCGTTGATGTATAAGCATTTTGTCATTTTTATTAAAAATAAAAATCGAGAATGCTCGATGCAAAAGTCCTTTGCGGTGCGCTTCAATTTTTTCTTCTGTACCTATTTCATTATCATGCTGATCTACGAGGATTACGACCTCTTTCATTAGTTAATCTCCTTGAGTTATATCACATGACACAGGCTCTGAAAGATCGAGATGAGGATCATCCATCACCCCGCCATTTTTCAGAAATGTGATACTTAAGAGGTTAATTTCAGCGCTTACAAACGTTCTCATAAGTGCTTGTATCAGCTTCCATTTTTGTTCCGTGCTTATATCAGATTTAAAGAGAGTTGAATTGAATGATAAAAGAGCATGATTTTCTTGTTCATTGAGTGCTCCATTATCAAGTGTGACAAGCTCTGGAATATTTTTCTCTGCAATATTTTTTATAAGCCATTTTTTCACTACAAGATTTAGAAGCTCTTGGCGATCTTGTGGCGCACTCGTGATTTCTATCTCTTCAAACAGCGTTGTAGTGCCCTTAGGATAAAAAAGGCAAATCTTTTGTTTTGTATACTGATTTTTTTCAAGAGGATTGCTTATTGTTGTGTGCCCCCATGGAAGCTGCAAAACAAGATAGTCTCTCTGAAAGAGAAAGAAAACAAAGCCACTTAGACTTGCTACTAATAAGGTCATTACAAGATGTGTTTTTTTCATTGCTAACCCTAAATAGTTGTAGCGATAGCACCGCTCTCTGTTTTTCTGTATGAGTCTTCTTCCATATGGAATGTAGAAAATTCGAAAACTTCCGCATCAGTTAAAGCCACGATTCTGTGCCATAATCCTGTTTTAATATGGGCAACATCGCCAGCATGCATGGTGCGTGAGTGAGCAACACCATTATCCTCTGTTTCAAGAATTATTGTCCCTGACTGGATATAAAATGTTTCATCTTTTATTTTGTGGTGGTGCATGGAGCACTGATAGCCTGCATTAAAAACCATTTTTTTACCGCAGTATTCTGGTTTATTTACGATCCATTCCTCATGGCCCCATTTTTTTTGAGCAACATGAACAAGTTGATCTGGCTTAGTCACAATTTTATTACTTATTCTTTTATCTAGCTCTGATGTGATCATTGTGTAGCCTCTGAAAAGACTGTTTTATCTTGAGTTGTTTTATCGATTATGTTTTTTAAATAAAGGGCGACACCCTCAAGTGTATTGCGAAACCATGGAGTATAACGATTTGGATTTTCGTGGGCATCATTAATAACATGTGCCAGATGCAGACACTTAAAGTCTTCTTGTAATGCATAAGGTGCTGTGCTGTTTTGATCAGTGAGGGCAATAAGAACTTTGCCTACAAATTCGTGTTGAGGGTTTTTTTCGTGAGACCAGGTCGGTGTAAAAACTTCATGAATTTGGCTTGTGATCCCAAGCCCAGAGAGATAACTTTGTGCAGCTAATTGAGCTTGCGCTCCTTCATCACTGTTGATGAGATAAGGAGTTTGCCAGACGTAGCTTTTTTGATGATCAGATGAGGCTGTTTTTTTATGAAGCAGCAGTTCACCTTGGTCATTAATAACAAAGAGTGCAATCACTTTCTGTTGCAATAGGGACTCACCTCTCATTTTAATACCCTTGAACTAGTGTCTAGTGAGCAAAAACGACATTATAGTTTTATGTGAAAAGTGTTCAAAGGTCAAATGAAGAATAAATTAGTGAATCTGTGTCTGTGCAATATGAGCGTGTGCTTGATGCACTGTTTCGAAAACCTGGCCTTTGCTTGCAAGCAATTTAAAATGCTGAGCATGCATGAAAAAATGTTTTGTCATCATGCTGCAGCCAGTTATATACACATGTTTATTCATGTGCTCTAGCATGCTAATAATATCGCAGATGCAATCAACTCCATCAAGATCAACAAGGTGTACATCGTGTAAATCAAGTATGACATGTTGATAATCTTTGCAGGCTGATTCAATACGTGCAAGGTGAGCTTGAGCATTAATATAAGCGAGTGATCCTTTAATTGTGTATGTAATTACAGACTGCTTCTTTAAGTTTTCCTCGCCATCACTTGTTGTATATGTTTGTGCTAGATTGTGAAATCCATCTGATAGTCGCTCCATAAAAAGTAGCATAGCAATGACGCACCCCATAAGTATTCCTACTACAGGGTCTTCATAAATTGTTAAAAAAGCTACAACAAGGGCAAGCGCAAAGCTTTTTTTGTCTGCATGAAAAAGACGTAAAAACTGGTCGGTTTCAAGCATTCTAATTGCGACAAAGACAAGAATAGATGCGATAGCAGGCAGCGGCATGTATTTAAAATAATTAATAAATAAAAGCGTGATTGCCCCTACGCAAATACTACTGATGAATGCTGATATACGATGTGTGCATCCGCTCCTAATATTAATAGCAGTGCGCGCGAGTGCTGCTGTGCCAGGAATTCCTCCTGATAGTCCTGCAGCAATATTTCCATATGCAAGTCCTAAAAGCTCTTTCCCTTTGTGGTGTCGCGTCTTTGTCATGCCGTCAGCTATTCGTGCAGAAATCATTACTTCAAGAATTGAGACAGCTGCTATGCAAAATGCAGGAATAATATATGAAAATCGAAAAACGAATTCGGGAAGTATGATAAGCGATTGTGGGAGGTCTCCGCATTTTGCTCCTAACGTTTCAATCGTTAGCGGAAGTTGTCCGATGCTGCATAAGTAGCCGATATATATGCCTATCGGTGCAAAAACAACAGTTCCTGGTATTCGTGATGATAGGCGCGTAAATTTGCTGTAGATCACCAGCCCAGTAAGGATGCTACTAAAAATAATAAAGGCATCCCATGAACCAGTGTGGATGTTGCAAATGTTTTGCCAGGCGGCAACAAGTGGGCTTGTGTTTTTTGACACAAGAGCGAGCCCGAAAGCATTTTTAATTTGGCCAAATATTATTATTAGCGCCACCCCTAGAACAAATCCATGGAGCGCGCTTCCTGGAACAAAAACTAAGTAGCGCTCAACACGAAAGAAATATGCCGCGATACAAAAAAATCCTGATAGGATCGCGATAATCGGTAGGGCTCCAGAGCCGTAATCATGCGCATATACAATAAGCAGTCCAGCAAGCGTTCCTGTTGGCCCAATTATATTATAGTTGCTTCCACCAAAGAGGCCTCCCATAAGTCCGCACCAAAAGGCTGTGATGACCCCTGATATTGGGCTACTGCTTGAAGAAAGAGCCAAAGAAACCCCAATTGGCACAGATAGTAAGCCAACAGTTATTCCTGAAAAGATATTTTCTTGGATAAGTTTCTTTAGTCGAGCTATTGTAACCATAGTATCCACAAGCCTCCCCAGCACTATTTCGTCTAAATGTACCACTAGCCGGGGGCTGTTTGGAGATTTTTATCTAATTATGATATTTGGCGGAGAGGGTGGGATTCGAACCCACGATTCCAGTCTCCCGGAATAGCCGCTTTCGAGACGGCCGCTTTCAACCGCTCAGCCACCTCTCCATTGATCTCAAGAGTTAAGAGTGTGAAAATAGTGCAAGTATCAAGGTTTATGCAAAACTTTTTACTGTCTATCAATCTCTGATATTTTATGCTAAAAACTCTCATAGTTGAAGTAAAAGTTGCGGAAGGATTCTGCCCTTTACTTTTAGAACAGAACTTTTTTAAAAAGTGCTCGACGTAAGGAGTCTCATGGTTGGTTTTAATACTCGTGCAGTCGTTTTGGCTGCAGGTCGCTCTACTCGTTTTAAAACAAAAAAGAGCAAACTTCTTTCAAATATTTGTGGCCAATCAATCATTCTTTACCCGTTGAGAGTGCTTGAGTCCCTTCAGATTCCAATAACACTTGTTCTTGGCTATCAGGCAGAGGCTGTACTTGATGAGGTCGCTACAGCTCAAGTTCGTGATGTCTCTCATGTCATCCAGGAAGAGCAAAAGGGTACCGGCCATGCTGTGCTCTGCTCAGAGTCTTACTGGGACAAAGACCATATTTTGATTATGAATGGCGATATGCCCCTTATCTCAAAAGAAGTTATTTCTCAGCTTTTAAATGAGCATATTTCTCGAAATGCTTCAGTTTCATTCCTCACGGCTTATGTCATAGACCCATCTGGTTATGGCCGTATTATTGAGCGTGACGGTAAATTTGAGAACGTTGAAGAGAAAGATGCATCTGAAGAACAACGCGCAATAAATAGAATTAATGCTGGTGTCTATGTCATGCGTAGAGATTTCTTGCAAGCTAATATTGGTAAGCTAGGTAAGAGCTCTATTACAGGCGAGATGTACCTCCCAGACCTTATTAAGATGGCGAGCGATCAAAATATGATTGTTCACGCGTTGTCAATTCCATATGATTTTGTACGAGGGGTTAATACCCTACAAGAGCTTTGGGGTGTTGAGCAGATTAAACGCTCTGAGTTTATTAAGTTCTGGATGTCACGAGGTGTTCGCTTTGAGCTAGCACAGAGCATTCATATTGATATGAATGTTGAAATTGGTGCTGGGTCGTTCATTGGAACAGGTGTGCACCTTCTTGGGAATACCAAGATCGGTGAGGAATGTTTTGTTGGTGCATTTACCATCATAGAAGACTCTGTCATTGGAGACGGATCAAATATTCACTCTCATTCTGTCTTACAACAGACAACTGTTGGGCAGAATGTCCACGTTGGCCCATTTGCTCGCCTAAGACAAAATGTTACCCTTGGGAACGATGTTCAGGTTGGTAACTTTGTTGAAATCAAGAGCTCATCATTTGGTGATGGATCTAAAGCGAAGCACCATAGCTATATTGGCGATGCAGACCTTGGAGCAAATGTTAATATTGGTGCTGGTACAATTACCTGCAATTTTGACGGTGCAAATAAAAATACTACAAAAATAGACGACAATGTTTTTGTGGGTAGCAATAACACAATTGTTGCACCAGTAAAAATTGGTGAAGGTGCGTACACTGCCGCTGGTTCAACTATTACACAAGACGTTCCTGCTGATGCACTTGCTATTGGCCGTATCAGACAAATAAATAAAAATGGCTACGCGCACAAACTCCGCGATGAAATTGCCCGTCAGTCAGATAATCGATCAAACCCAGAAAAAATGACAGATCTAGTCGGTGCAGAAGACGCACAAGACGAGAAAATACAGTTTATGGGCGCGGTAAAGACAGAAGCGGATCATAGGTTGTAATGAAATTTTTTCACTCAGCAGATATTCATTTTGGTGTTGAAAATTACGGAAGAATCGACGCTGCAACAGGGATTCACACACGGCTTTTAGATTTTGCAAAAAATCTTGGGCTTTTGGTTGATGCAGCTATTGAGCAGGGCGTCGATTTCTTCTTGTTTTCTGGAGATGCTTACAAGACTGCAAATCCTAGCCCAACCCAGCAAAAGCTTTTTGCGCAATTAATGCTTAGGCTTCAGCAGGCTGGGATTCCCGTTGTGATTGTAGTTGGTAATCATGATCACCCATTAAGCTTTGGCAAAGCCCATGCGCTTGATGTATTTTCATATTTACCGGTTGATGGATTTCATGTTTTTTCAAAACCTGAGTTGAAAGTAATAAATACAAAAAGCGGCCCAGTCCAAATTGTTGGAATTCCTTGGCCGACACGAAATCATTTAATTGCTCATGATACTCATCGCCTTAAAACTCATAATGAGATAGCAGCGTATATCTCAGAAAAGGTAGGCGGTCTGATTCAGGCATTTGCCCAAGAGCTTGATCCATCTATTCCGGCTGTTCTTGCGGGACATCTTACCGTAAGTAATGGAATCTTTTCTGGATCTGAAAAGTGTGCTGTTTTTGGTACAGATCCTCTTTTCTTGCCTTCACAACTTGCGATACAACCATTTGATTATGTTGCGCTTGGTCATCTCCACCGACATCAAAACTTAAATGAGGGTGGGATTCCGGTTGTTTATGCTGGTTCAATCGAGCGTGTTGACTTTGGTGAGCGTAAAGAAGAAAAAGGGTACTGTTCTGTCAGCATTAATTCTGTTGATGGGAAAAAACAGTGTTCTTACGAGTTTGTACAGCTTCCATCTCGTCCAATGATTCAAATAGAAATATCTCTTAAGCCTGATCAAAACCAGACAGAAGCGGTGCTTAATGAGATTGCAAAATATGATATTAACGATGCGATTGTAAAAATTGTCTACTACCTTCCAGAGGGCGCGCAAGATAGAGTTGATGTTATTGCTGTTCAGCGAGTTTGTGCTCAGGCAATGTATCTTGTGGGAATATTTCCTCAGCATAAGGTTGTTACGCGGGAGCGTCGAGCTGCACTAAAAGTTGATATGGATATGACTACGCTTCTTAGTCGCTACTTTGAAACAAAGCCGCAACTGCCAGCATCAAAAGATCTTCTTATTCAGAAAGCGTTTGAGCTTTCACATGAACTTGATGTGAAAGTTGAGTCATCAGACTGAACATAGTTATCGATAAATTTTTCCACACATCTCTTGTACTGCCATGGCACTGAGGTATGAATGCTTACGTGATTTCCTAGTGCGCTAATCATAAGATGTTTTTGTCTGCTTGAGACTTCATTATAAAGTTTAAGCATATCACTAAGGGGGACAAGGTAATCTTCTTCTGCATGAATAAAAAGGCACGGGAGCGTAAACTCTTTAGCCAGTGATAGAGGATTAATGCGCATGCTTTTTTTATCATAAAATGAACATAAAAGATCCCACCCCCAGCCAGATGATATTAATACAGATAAGATAAAAGGCATTTGGGTTTTATGCGCGTTTCTTTTTACAGTATTAATAGAATCTAATGCGCTGTCGAAAATAACGCATGGCGGAAGCTTGCAAAGCTTTTTATTGGTTATAGAAAATGTTTGTAGAGCGATAACACTTGAGAAGCAGCATGCAAGAGGAATCACCGTGTACCCTTGGCTAACTAAATAGTTATAGAATTGGGTGATATCATCGTGCGCTGCATTAAGTGAATAAGGCATAAATCGTTTTTCTATAAGCTCAAGGGTACAAACTGAATAATCAGGAAACAGAGAGAGAAACGATAATCCCCATGATGATGTTGGGGTTAATGAAAAAAAGAATCCCTGGAGAATTAAAATACAAATTTTGCTTTTATTATTTGTGTGTAATTTAAACTTTATATTTCTGTGGGGTGCTTTGTAAAAAGATGAGGCTAAAGATTTTTTTTCTTTTTGTTGTATACGTAACAATTTGTCATCATCATATTCTTCTACGGCAAAAGTTGTGTTTTTATTATTGTAGAGATTAATATTTGTAAAAGCATGTAAGTTAAAACAAATGAGTGTTGTGAATAATGTTGATTTAATCAATGTTTTCACGTTTTGTTGTGGCGTCTTTAGCAAGATATTAAGCTTGACATCTAATTACCAGCTTGCTACGATTTGGCATGAAAATTAAGCAAATAAATTTAATTTTCTTTTACCTAAGAAATAAAGTCCCTAAAAGAACAATACGATAAGTATTGTTCGCCCCCCCAACCCTCCAGCTTGTCCTAAGTTGGAGGGACTTTTATTTTGTAAGAACAATTATTTTTGAGTACGGACCAAAATACATTTTTTGTTTATCGTGAAAAACTGTTCTTATACAAACTTTTTTGAATAGAAGACTATCCTTTTCCGGAATTACAAAGCTTGTATCAGTATAAGGGTTGCTGTTGTAAGGTTTTTTCGCGATAAAATCAAATGATGTAACTGGATAGATAAAGTATCCAAGGAAGTCGATTTTTTTATACGCTGGGTGAGTCTCAAATTCTTTTTTGCAATCGTCCCAACTTATTACCCAGTTGTTGTTACTTTTTGTTGCCGATAGAGTGTAAGGGCATGGAAGTGTTAGGCATGCGATTTTTTCTTTTGGCTCTTGTTGGTCAAATAAAAAGATGTTTTTTTGTTTTCTACCGCAGCTACCTTGGATCATGATAAGTACTATGATCCAAGGTAGGCGAAAAATGCGTATCATGAAGGTAAGAAGATAAGGGAGAACTCATCGATGGCCTTTTTAAGGCTATCAGCACTTTCGTCGCTTAACACTGCATCTGTTTTGATTGTATTATAAACTTGGCTGTATACGTTTTTGACGTATGATGCACAACCCACAACATATTTTTTAACGTCGTTAATTTTGAGTTTATCTAGATAGTTTTCTTTTAAGAGAAATAAAAAGATAGTTTGATCAACGAAGCTGTATGTTTCGTGCTCTGGTTGTTTTAGTATCTCGACAGCGCGTTTGCCACGCTCAAGGGCTTTTTGGCTAGCCTTATCAAGTTCAGATCCAAATTGTTCAAATGCAAGAAGCTCTTGATACTGAGCAAGTTCAAGCTTAAGGCTTCCGCAGACCTTTTTTATTGCTTTAGTTTGTGCTGCGCCGCCAACACGTGAGACTGAGAGTCCGATGTTAATAGCAGGGCGGACGCCACTGTTAAAAAGCTGTGTATCTAAAAATATCTGCCCATCAGTAATAGAGATAAGGTTGGTTGGGATATAAGCAGAAATATCATCGCCCAGCGTTTGTATAATTGGAATAGCAGTAAGTGAGCCGCCACCAAAACGCTCATGCATTTTACCTGCACGCTCAAGAAGGCGTGAATGAATATAGAAAATATCTCCTGGATACGCTTCACGTCCTGGTGGTCGACGAAGCAAGAGCGATAATTCTCTATATGCAATCGCATGATTACTTAAATCATCGTAAATAACTAGTGCATCTTGTCCATTAAGCATAAAGTATTCACCGATTGTACAGCCTGTATAAGGCGCAAGGTATTGTTCAATTGCTGGTGATTGCGCATCAGCATCAACAATAATTGTATAATCAAGTGCTCCAGCAGCGCCAAGCTCATGTATAATACGAGCTGTGTGCGCCTGTTTATGTCCGATTGAGACATAAATACAAATGACGTTTTTACCTTTTTGATGAATAATTGTATCAAGCACAATAGTGGTTTTACCGGTGCTTCTGTTTCCGATAAGCAGTTCGCGTTGGCCACGGCCTATTGGAATAATACTATCAACTGTTGTGATTCCGGTTTCTAAGGATTGATTGATCGGAGATCTGTCAATAATCCCGGGACATGGGCGCTCGATCGGCCACATGTTTGTTCTATCTATTGGGCCAAGATCATCAAGTGGTGATCCTGTTGCATTTACAACTCTGCCAATCAGGTTTTGTCCAACTGGAATTTTCAGTACAGAGCCGGTTCTGCGTGCTTTGTTTCCCTCAACGACTGGTAGGTGGGTATGGATCATGACCGCAGAAACAAAATCTTCATCAAGATCTAAAACTATGCCTTGTGCGCCACTATCAAAAGTAATAAGTTCACCAAACACAACGTTTGATAGGCCATGAATAATACTAATCCCATCGCCAACTTTTACTACGACGCCTACCTCTTCAAACGCAGGTCCGTTTGTCCCACCGAGCGCTTCTTCAAACAACGAAATAATGTCTGTTTCTCTGTTGATCATTATATGCTCACAATCGTAAGGTTGTTTCTATGTCACGCAGCTGTTTTGCTATTGATTGCTCAAATACAACCTCCTCATTTGTGATTTTAATACCACAGATGAGTGAATCATCTAGCATGAATGCCGCGCTGATAGTCTTGAGATTTAGGCTTTTTTTTATGAACTCGATAATATGCTCTTGATCACTCTTTTGTAAAGGGTGAGATGTTGAAACCTCAAAAGAAGCGATCTTAGTTTGATGTGTAAGAATCTTTTTTATTTGTAAGAAGACGCGTGCAATAAGCTGAGCTTTTCTGTGGCAAACGAGGAGCCTGACAAGTCCATGAAGAATGTCTGGCAGTGAAAAATGTTTCATAATTATTTCAGATGCTCGCAGCTGCTCATCTTTTGCTAATGGATGTAGGTCAAGAACTGCTAACTTTTTTGATGCTGTTTTGAGTAAATCTATAGTGTGACCAAATTGATCTATATCAATTTTACTCAGCTCTTGTGAGTGTGCGTTAATCCATGCCTTTGCGTATCTATGAGCACATTTATGAAGCTTTACATTCATGATTTAATCTCTTGGCAAATATCAGCAGTTATCCTGTGAAGAGCATCTTCGCCTGACTTGCCTTTGTATGCCTTTATAAGCTCTTCTCGTGCTTGCTCAATTAAGGCAATCTTGTTTTTTTGTAAATACGCTTTTGTTTGCCGTGTATTAAGTGCATTTTCAAGTCGTTTTGATAGAGCCTGATTATTGCGCACGCGCTCGCTAATAGCAGAGAGTTCGCTATTTTGATTTTTTTGATGCCACACCTGAATATTTTTTTCAAGAAGCATAAACATTTGTTTTTGGCTGAAAAGTTGCGTCTCATATTTATTTTTCGTTGAAGCTAGCAACTTTTCTTTTTCCAAAAGTTCTGAAATTTTGTTTCGCTCAAGTTGGCGTTCTTGAATAAGATAAGGCTTAAAATATGATTTGAAAAGCTGGGAGGCTTTTAATGCTACCAGCGTAAAAAGGACGCATCGAAAAAAAAAATCTGATAAAAGGAAGCTAAAAACCATGGCGTACCTTTTGTATGATGAGGTCTTTAATTTTTTCCTTGTCGACACTCTTTTCTCGCAGACTTGAGCTTTGCGGAATCGAGCTTCCACCAGGTACGTTTGTAGCGTAGAGTTTATATCGTTTATTTATGTAGTCTTTAAACTCTAGGAGCTGATCTTTTTTTTCTTGCGCAAGCAAAGCCACTGTTTTTTCTTTTTCGCTAATAAGCGACAAGATATTTGACTGCTTTGCCTTTTTTTTCTCAATAGCTCTAACAAAAAATTTAAACAGCAATTGATGCAACACAGCGTACGTTATCCAAAAATTAATAATCTGCACAAAAAATGTTGCATTTATATGCATAGCGATTCAACCACTATTTAGCAAAATAGAACAGTAACACCAGCGATATAAGGAGTGCATACACTGCAGTTGATTCAACGAAGGCAAGCGCAACAATCATTGTACGTTCAATAGCGCTTGCGCTTTCTGGGCGCTTTCCAAGGCTTTCGCACGCTTTACCGCCAATAAAACCAAGACCAAGTGCAGGGCCTAGAGTTCCGATTCCCATGCACACACCCGCAGCGATGTATGCAGCTACTTTTGTCATTTCGATGTCTGCCATGATCGACATTCCTTAATTTCTGTAATTTTTAAGGGTCACATTACCATTTAGTAGTATATGAGAACTAATAAGTAATTGAATACCTTGTAATAAATTTTGCTAGTACATAACAACTTGTCTTTTAAATTGTCCTGCTTGCTGCAGGTTGAGCATTTGTGTGCGGCGCGTAGGCGCTTGTTGTATTAATTTGCTCAATAAAAAGTCGAATTTGCTTAATGTGCTCTGCAAGCTTGATTGGGTCTTTTTCAAATTCTTCGTTGCAGTCAACGGTAAGAACAGGGCAGTGTGACATGCTTGGCGTAACGTCTTTACGATCGATAAGCCAGTCATCGTGTTTTTTATGAAGAGCTTGAAGATAGTCAAATGGAATACCTGACTCCTCTTCGCGCTTACGTTTTGATATCCGTTCAAAGGCAATTTCAGGTGTTACGCGTAAATAAATGAATGCATTAGGCTTTGGCGTAAACTGATTTTCAGTAAGCCAACCAAACCAATCTTTATAGATTTGCCATTCAAGGTCTGTAATAAACCCACTTTCATAACAGTTCTTGGCAAAACAGTAGCGATCACAATAGACAGATCGCTCTAAAATAAAGAGTGATTTCTCTGGGTGCATTCTTATGTAATCGTAGATTGCGTGAATTCTTGTAAGAAATGCGTATGACTGAAATGTATAAGCCCAACGAGGCGTATCTTTATAAAAAAGGTCTAGTAAGTTTGTTGTCCCAGACATTTTTTGCCATTTATCAGTTGGCTCAGGGATAACGCATGCATTAAGCTCCTGCTCAATAAGCTTGAGCATTGTTGACTTGCCAGCCCCAATATTTCCCTCAATCACGATCAGTTTTTTTGTGTCAGTAGTAGTTCTAAGTTGCATAGACGCATCCCGTAATATTATATAACTGAAATTTATTGGCAGGTTTAGTGCCCTTTACTTTACCACGATACGGGTTTTTAGTGTAGGTTTTAGGGGCCTTAAGGGCTACATTTTTTTAAAAAAGGGGAAAACGCTCTTACTAGTGCACAAGTTTGACACTAAAGGCCTTTTACTTTATGTTTTTAACCTCGTTTAGATAACGGTTCTTTTAAGAAGCGTCTTTTAGGCGCTAAGCAACCTCCAGGGCATTTTACACTGATTTAAAGGTATGTTAAAACATCGGATGGGGGTACAGGCAACCGACAACTCTTAATGTTGGCTCCTGTTACGGCACTACCAAAAGAATGGGATTTATGAACAGTATTAAAAGACTAGCACGATTATTTGTGCTTAGCCTTACGGTCTTAACCTCTTACCCTGCAAGTGATTTTGAGTTTGACCATGAAGGCGATGTTTATTTTGATGTTATGTCAGATGATGACGTTGACCTTGACCTTATTAATACAGAGATAGCACAGAACACTTTTGATCTAAGAACAATTAAAGCGTATATCGCTGGTAAAAACTACCTCAGCAAGATTGTATCGCCCTTTTGGGGGACGACAGCTGCTCCTGCTGGTCGCGATGCGCTTTATCTTATGCCGTATAAAATATCTTCATTAGAGTACGGTGGATTTGCATGTAACTTCTTTATTAATTCTACTAATAAAATGAAGGTTACAACCCAAGACCTTTTTAGGTTTCCAACAGATAAAGAATTTTTTGATCTTATGGATAGCTTTCTCCCTGCCGGAGGGGTATCAGCAACTGATGCTATGCAGCTTCTTCCTCTTCTTAAGAGAATAACAATTCAGGAAAAGAAGCTTGGGGGGTTATTACAAGCTGGGATAAACATTGGTGCCTTTAATTTTCAAATTCATACCTCAGTACAACTTGGTGCTCGTAATTTTTGGCTCAATCTTAGGGATCAGAGGCAAGTACGTAAGCTCTTTGCTGATAAATATCAAGCAGGTGGCGATTTGAAAGAAAGCGAGTTTTATGTCCTGCGTGTTGGCATGGGTGATACGCGTCTTAAATTGGGTATGAATACTATTAACAGCAGTGTTTTCCAGAATGATGTTGGATTTGAGGCGATTATTCCAACATCTGCGTTCAGCTCTCAAAATAAAGTGCGTATTGGTATAGCTGAAGCAACTTTTGATGATGAAAAAGATACAGCAACAGCAATAAAAAATTTAAAAGCAGTTAGGAACTATCTCCTTAATCCTCGAATTGGTAATGGTGGGCATTATGGTTTTGGGTGCTTTTTTGAATCGAAACTAACCGTTTTTAAGAATATTCTCGAAATTTGGTCTCGAGCATCGTATGATGTTTTTCTACCAAATGATGAAGAGCGCCTGTTTATGTTTAAAAAAACTATATCACCAGAAGTTTTTTCTAATCCGGGTGGTGAGTTTCAGGATCCAGGTCCACTGCCTCCTCCTGCAGCTGCGGCTCAAAATGCTAAAAACGTTAAGATTGCAAATCAGTTTATTAGAGAAAATATTTTCCCCTCTTCATTTCGCTGCACAGTGTATCCAGGTGGCGTAACGAATTTTGTTATTGCTGGACGCTGCCAAATCAAGAAAAACTTGAGCGCGGCCCTTGGGTATGATTTTTATTCTCAAAAAGGTGAGCGAATCAAGCGCTTACGTAATACAGATGTTGATATGAATGATCTTGATATTTTTAAAGCTCAGAACGCAGGGCTTTTCCAACACAAGGTATTTTCAGAAATTTTGTATCATGTTAAAAAACAGAAGAGTGACACAGGCTTTGGTTTTGGGGGAGATGTCACTGTTGCGAGTCGTCGCATAGGTGAAGATTGGACTGCGTACTTTAAAGTTACGACGTCGTTCTAGAGCGGTACAAAAAGGAGTTATTATTCATGATTAATACATGTAAAAATATTCTTAAAGCTGCGGCACTCTGTGCTGTGCTCTCATTATCGTTTAATACCGGTATTATGGCCGCTACTAACGCTAATGTAGAACACGCTCTTGCTGACTATAAGCCTAAAAAGCTTCAGGCTGAGCAAATTAAGCTTTTGAGTGGTGTTTTGACTGCTGCTCCAATAGCAATGGTTCGTATGCATCTTGCAAACCTTGCGTCAAAACGTATAGTCAGGTCTCTTGGTGATCCAGCCTTTATTATTTCTCCTACAGCAGTATCTGCTGAGGCTGAAAAGAAAGAGGTCCACGAGCACCTTAAAAAAGTTTTAGCTCCAGTAAAAGAGTTCCTCACAGAAGTAAAAAACTATGCATCTATGATTAGGCCTCTTATTACAGAAAGCTTAGGCGAAGGTGCTGCAGACAGTCTCTTTATTAAGAGTTTTGATGCTCCATCAGTCAAAGGGGCAAATGGGATTGATAACTCTGTAGAAGAGTTCTTCCTAGCTAACGTATCAACTCGCCGAGATCTCTGCGTAGTTTGTCAGCAATTTAATAAGTTTTTCTCTGATCTTCATTATAGCTTTAGTCCTGAAGCTATAAATGCATTTAATGAGCTTTGGTCTAAGATCAAAGGTAATGCTTCACAGCATAGATCTTAGAATTTAAGGTTATCATGGAGCTGCGAGATGAAATCATTGGGGTTATTGATCGTATAGTTTTCAAGAGTCCTGAATCTGGTTTTAACGTCTTTCAGCTAAAAGTAACGGACGGCACAACCATAACCGTTCGTGGCTTTACTGGCCAGCTCCATGAAGGCTCACGCGTTGTTGTGCGGGGCAGCTGGACAGTTCATCCTAAGTTTGGCAAACAACTCGAAGCAACAGACTGTGTTGCCCAGATGCCTACATCTGCGTCTGGCATTCTTAAATATCTTTCCTCTGGTGTTATAAAAGGCGTTGGGCCAAAAGTTGCTGAAAAACTTGTTTCGGCATTTGGCGAAAATACCCTTGAGATTATTGATAAAGAGCCAGCAAGGCTCCTAGCGCTTGATGGTATTGGTCCGCGTAAGGTTGAGTCTATTATTAACGCGTGGCAAGATCAGAAGCAGATAGCCCGTGTTATGCTTTTTTTGCGCTCAAAAGACGTTTCTGTCGCTTATGCTAACAAGATTTACAAAACATACGGTAATAAAGCTATAGAGCTTATGCAGGAAAATCCGTACCGCCTTGTTGATGATATCTGGGGAGTTGGGTTTAAAACAGCTGACCAAATAGCGCTTAAGCTTGGGCTTGATCTTTTTTCTATGGCGCGTATTAAAGCAGGCCTTTTATATGTTGTTGGGCAGGCAACTGAACAGGGAAGTTTGTACATAGAACTTGATGAGATGAAGGTTAAGGCTTATGAGGCACTTGGAATACAAGCGGCAGAGCATGCACCTCTTGTTAAGCAGGCACTTACCGAGCTCTATCAGGCAGATAAAGTAAAGCTTTTGACGTATGAGTCTAAACATTATCTGGCGCTGCCTAAGTATTATTTTTCTGAGATAGGTATTGCTCGTCGTATTAAGCGCCTTCAAGAGCGAAAAACAAAGTTTGAGCATCTCAATTTCCAAGATTTGTATAACAAGCTTGCCACTAACCATAACTCTAAAATTGAGCTTAATGAGCATCAGCAGCGCGGCATACTTATGTGCTTGCAAAATAAGATCTCAATTATTACCGGCGGTCCTGGGACAGGTAAAACTACGCTTGTTAGAAATCTTATTCAGCTTGCAGCAGATAATCATATAAAGTTTAAGTTAGCAGCTCCAACTGGGCGTGCTGCTAAACGTATGAGCGAAAGCACTGGGCGTTATGCAGAAACACTCCATCGGCTTCTTGAGTTTCAGGCTGGTGAGGTGGGTTTTGCAAGAAATGAGCACAACGCACTTGAGCTTGATTTGTTGATTGTTGATGAAGCATCAATGATTGATGTTTTTCTTATGCACTCAATAGTTAAAGCCTTGCCGCTTGATGCGTCACTAGTCCTTATTGGGGATGTTGATCAGTTGCCTTCAGTTGGCGCTGGTAATATTTTGCGTGATCTTATTGATTCCCAGAAAGTACCAGTCGTTCGGCTTACTCATATTTTCCGTCAAGCACAAGACAGTATGATTGTTACTAATGCCCACAGAGTTAATCACGGGGATTTTCCTCAATCGCCGACTGCTGGGTCTAAGCGTGATTTTGCTTTTGTAAAGCAAGAAAACCCTGACGATGTTATTGCTTATCTTAAGCTTTTTTATACTCAAAAAATTAAACAGCTTGGCATATCGCCAAATGATAGTATTGTCCTTGTTCCTATGAATAGAGGGACTGTCGGGACTGCGCGTCTTAATCAAGAATTGCAGCAAATACTTAATCCAAATAGAGCAGATTATGAGCAAGTTATTGTTTTTGGAACTGCCTATAAAGTTGGTGATCGTGTAATGCAGATTCGTAATAATTACGATAAAGCTGTCTTTAACGGTGATATAGGCTCAATCGCATCCCTTAGCCGTGATGACCAAAAACTCGTTGTTTCATATCCTGAAAAAGATGTCGAGTATGATTTTGCAGAGCTTAATGAACTTGTTTTATCTTACGCTGTTTCTATTCATAAGAGCCAGGGGTCAGAATTTTCAGCGGTTATAATTCCTATCTTTATGCAGCATTTTATGTTGCTTCAACGCAATTTGATATATACCGCAATTACTAGAGCCAAAAAGTACTGCGTTCTTCTTGGACAATCAAAAGCTATTGGCATGGGCGTGCGTAATAATAAAGGTGTTGAGCGTCTAACTTTCTTAAAACAATATCTTACTACTGATTTGGAAGCCCGCTAATGGCAATAAAGGCGATTGTCTTTGATGTGGTGGGAGTCTTGGCTCATGTCGATTTCGTATCGAATGAATTCACACCGTTGCCTTATGCGCAGCAGCTATTTGAGCAACTTTTAGCGCATGGTTATCAGGTTTATCTTTTATCTAATATGACTGATCAGGCTCGTCGAAGATTTATTGTCCAGACTGATTTTCATCAAAAAGCAACTGGCGCATTATTTGCATGTGAGGCTGGCATGCAGAAGCCAGAAGCTGATTTCTTTAATTTGTTCCTAAAAATGTATGACCTTAAAGCAGATGAATGTTTATTTATTGATGATCAAGAAGAAAATGTTTCATCAGCTAAAAAGCTTGGTTTTCATACGCTCCTTGCCCAAGACCCGCGATTATTACAGGTTAAAATAGCTCGTATTTTACGTTTGGTCAGAGGCGAGGCATAAGGGTTCTTTGCTATTCTTAGATCACGGTGTACACTGTCGATCTATTAACCCTTTTACTGCATGAAGCGTATGGAAGACAAACAGCATATCAAATTACATTCGGCGGTTTTTGTTATCCTGGGTGCCACAGGAGATTTAACAAAGCGTAAGCTTATTCCTGCGCTTTATAATTTAGTTGCAAAAGAGCGGCTTGATAAATTCGCTATTGTTGGCGTTTCATTTGATCGTGCCTCAGCTCAGCAAGTCTTGGATCAGGCTCGGCCATTTGTACAAAATTTAAATGAGCAGGTTTGGAATCAGTTAGTGAGCGCTACTTATTATTTCCAAATGGATTTTCATAAAGATGAGGCATATAAAGGTCTTTCAGATCTTTTGGTTGATGTTGAGATGCGCCATGGGCTTTCTGGGAATCGGCTTTTTTACCTAGCGACAATGCCACACCACTTTGGTGTTATCACTCAAAATCTCGCTCGCTATAAAATAGTTACCCATGCTGACGAAGTTTTACCAGCATCAACTAATGTTTGGCAGCGAGTTGTGTACGAAAAACCTTTTGGTACAAGTAAGGCCTCTGCACATCAAATTAATACTGATATCGCACGGTCATTTAGAGAAGATCAAGTGTTTAGAATAGATCATTGGCTTGGTAAAGAGCTTGTGGCTAATATTGCTTTTGTCAGGTTTACCAATATCATTTTTGAACCTCTTTGGAATGAACAGTACATAGAATCGGTGCAAATTGTTTTGTCTGAAAAACAAGGCATTAATGGTCGTGGAGCATTTTATGATGCTTACGGAATGCTTAAAGATATGATTCAAAATCATGTGTTACAGATTCTTGCGCTTGTTTGCATGGAGCCACCACGAGAATTCTCTGCGCAGATGCTTAGAGAAGAAAAAGCAAAGCTTCTCTCGCAGGTACGGGTGCAAAATATTATTAGGGCGCAATACGAAGGGTATACTGCAGAACAAGGTGTTGCCCCTGATTCGACATCAGATACTTTTGCGGCGCTAAAAATTGTTATTGATAACAAGCGTTGGGCTGGTGTTCCATTTTACATAAAAGCAGGCAAATCCCTTGATAAGGATGCTGCCGCAATTCATATTAAGTTCAAGATGGCAAAATGTTTGCTTGAGTTTTGTCCGATAGATTCAAATTATCTCACGATTAATATTCAACCAAATGAGGGCTTTTTCTTAGAGCTTAATGTTAAGCAGCCTGGTGTTTTTAATCGAGTTCAGCCAATTAATCTGAACTTTTCGCACTCATCCGTGTGGGGGCCTAATACTCCAGCAGCATATGAAGTTCTTTTAGCTGATGTTTTGCGAGGTGATCATTTTGCATTTGTTCGAGAAGATGAAATTGAGCATTCATGGGCTATTGTTGAGCAAGCTTTATCACTTCCACACTCTATCGATACTTATCCTAAAGGAAGTACTGGTCCCGCATCAATTTCAACACTTGATCAAGAAAAGGAGATTGTATGGAGGACATAAAAAAAGTTGGATTTGTTGGGCTTGGCCGTATGGGGCTTGCATTAGCAAAGCGTGCTGCTTCATCTGGTTTTACAGTTCTTGGTCATGATCCAGGGATAACCAGCAGTGACGACCTAGCACTTCATGGCATTCACCATGCTTCAAACCTTAAAGAGCTTATTCAAGAAGTTGATGCTTGTTGGCTCATGATTCCACATGATCGCGTTGATCAAGTTGTTGATGAAATCAATCGGCATGCTTCGACTGGTCTTATACTTATTGATGGTGGGAACAGTTTTTATAAAGATTCCATAAGGCGGTTTTCAGCATGCCAAGAAAAAGGAATATCCTTTGTTGATTGCGGAACGTCTGGTGGTGTCCATGGCGCTCAATTGGGCTACTGTCTCATGGTTGGTGGTCTTAAAGATGTTGTTGTAAGGCTTGAACCTCTTCTTAAAGCGCTTGCGATAGATAAGGGATATGCTTATTTAGGCGCGCCGGGTGCAGGTCATTTTGTAAAAATGGTCCATAACGGTATTGAGTATGGTGTTTTACAAGCTTATGCAGAGGGATTACATGTGCTGCGTGAGGGTCCCTACAAACAGCTCGACCTTTCTGAAGTAACAGAACTTTGGAACCATGGTTCAATTATACGTTCATGGGTTTGTGACCTTGCAACACAATTTTTATCCAAAGACCAAACGCTTGAGCATGTTTCAGGTGTAATCGGTGAGAATAGTACGGGGCGCTGGACTGCAGAAGTGGCTAAAGAACTTGAGATTCCAACGCCAGTGATTGATGCATCGCTTAAGGCTCGCGCTGACTCTCGTCTTACGGGCGGAAATTTTGGCTCAAAAATTGTTGCAATGTTGCGTAATACTTTTGGTGGGCATCCGTTGGGTGGTAAGTAGGAGCTATTCATGTTTAAAAAAGTATTTGATATTAGCTGGCCAATAACAGAAAAAATGACAGCGTATAAAGACAATCGTGTTGTCAGTATTAAATCAATAAAAACCGTTCCTGAAAACGGTGTACATGAGTCACTTATTACACTTGGTAGCCACACAGGAACACATGTTGACGCACCCAAGCATTTTATCGCTGATGGCAAACCGTTAGGGGCGTATACACTCGAACAATTTATTGGAAAGTGTATCGTAGTTGATTTGGCGCATCTTACAGGCGATGCAATTTATCCTGAAGATATCGCAGCCTACCAATTTACTAAAGGTGATCGTGTTCTTTTTAAAACAAGAAACAGCGCTCATAAAGATACAGCTTCACATGATCATCAGTTTATTTTTATCCACCACCAAACAGCCTTGATTCTAGCTCAGGCAGGTGTTTTGCTTGTGGGGATAGATTATCTTGGTGTTGAGCGTGGTGATCCTGAGCATAAAACTCATTCGACATTATTTGATTATGGGGTTCTTGTTCTTGAGGGATTGCGTTTGCGCGATGTCCCTGCTGGCAGATATCTTCTTATGTGTTTGCCTTTATCACTTCCAGATCTCGATGCAGCGCCTGCTCGTGTTGTTTTAGCTACTCTTGAATGATAAACGCCTATAAGAGCTTGTATTTTTGAGGCAAGCTCAGCATCTGAATTATACTCTTTAAGCAGTTTGCTTATCTGCTGCCTTAGGGCTGATTCATTAACGCTTTTAAATCGTGCAAACGGTACGCACATACTACTTAATTCGGTGAATTTTTGTTTAAATCGATTAGCAAGAAGTCTGTTAGTAATTAAGACAACGTTTTCTTTATTAGATTCGTTACCAGAAACAGTCCAATTGAATGACCCGGTCCATACTATGTCATTATCAAAAACAGCGAATTTATGATGCATGAGCGGATCTTCTTGCCATTTAGAATCGGATCGAGGGCAATAAACGAGTACTGGAAGGCCTGCTGTTGCCAGTGCGTCAGCTTTTCCGTATCGAGACGTGCTTATTTGATCTACAATAATCTTTATATCGATGCCTTTTGAGTAAGCTTCGATAAGTGCTCCTGATACTCTTTTATCTGTCAGGCAGTAGACTGCAGCGACTATGCTTTTTTTAGTCGATTTAATAAGCTCCACCAGCTTTTGACATGGAGAGTCTTCAGGTGCAAAAAATGATGATATCTGTGTTGAAGAAGCATTAAGAAAAGAAAAGAGAGCCACGAATATAATAATTATTACTTTCACAACTCTCCTTTATTAAACTATGTTTTTTTATCTTCGAGCGTAACCCCAAGCGCATTAAGCTGAGCTCTAATCTCATCAGCACGAGCCCAATTTTTAGCTTCGCGTGCTTTTTTGCGCTCTTCAATCAGTGCAATTACTTCAGGTGTATAAGAGGTTGATTTTTCTTGGATTGTCTGAAGTGATAATCCAAAAACCTTTTGTAAAATCCCTTTTATTACACTAGATGTTGCAAGATCGTGTTTAAGAGAATCAAGGTTTCCAAAAATTAGGCCAAATGCTTTAGGTGAATTTAGGTCATCTGCAAGTGCTTGCATGATGCTATCAGCAAGGATTGATTGGCCTTCTTTGTACGCAGTAGCCTCTATATCTTGGAATGCACGAATGAGTTTTTTATAAGCTGTTAATGAGCCATTAAGATCTTCAAATGCAAAATCAAGAGGGGTTTTGTAATGGTGCTGAAGATAGTAAAATCTAATAACCATGGGATCATGCTGCTCAAACATGGCATTAAGCGTTACTGTATTGCCCAGCGATTTTGACATTTTTTCTTTGTTTATATTCACAAAAGCATTGTGTGACCATAAACGTGTAAATGTTTTTTTATGGAGCGCTTCAGATTGGGCTTTTTCATTTTCATGATGTGGGAAAATAAGGTCTTGGCCGCCACCATGAATGTCTACTGTTTTGCCTAAATGATTTTTTGCCATGACAGAGCATTCTATATGCCAACCTGGTCGACCTTTTCCCCAAGGACTTTCCCATGAAACATCGGAGCTTGCTTTCCATAATGCAAAATCAAAAGGGCTGCGTTTACGTTCATCTATATCAACACGAGCACCAGCTTTAAGATCTTCAAGGTCTCTTCCAGAAAGCTCGCCGTATGGCTTAAATGATTTGATATCAAAATAAACACTGCCATCAATTACGTATGCATGCCCTGCGTCTATAAGCTCTGATATAAATGCGATGATCGAAGGAATAGCATCTGTCACACGTGGTTCTGCTGTAGGTTGAAGGCACCCTAATTGACTCATATTTTGTGTGTATGCCTTATAAAATGTATCTGCAATCTCTTTAAACTGGAGCGGGTCGCCATTAGCTTTTGCTTTATTAATCAGCTTGTCATCAATATCTGTAACATTTCTTACGTATGATACGTGCAAGCCAAGCGAACGAATGAGTCTTACAAGCATGTCATATGTTACATATACTCTTCCGTGTCCAATATGCGAATAATCATATGGGGTAACACCGCAAACATACAGCTTAATGCTACCATCTTGCTGTTGAGGAATTGGCTGCTTTGTACCAGTTTGGGTGTTTGTCAGCTGAATAATCATAGGGGATTGGGCCTTGAGCTTAGTTTAAGAAAGTTTTTTATCAATATGCGCTGAAAAGTCTGCCGCGCTTGTTGAGCCTACAATACGTGATTCTTGTGGCAGCTCATTACCGTCTTTGAAGAAAACAAACGTTGGAATACCACTGATTTTATATTTTTGCGCTAATGCTCCCAAATCATCTACATCAATCTCAACAAACTGTACAGATGTTTTTTCTGCCGCAATAGTTCTGAATATTGGTTTCATGATTTTGCATGCACCACACCATGGGGCGCTAAAGGCCACGACTGTTGGTTTGGCAGATTTGATTACAACGTCATTAAATTGCGCTTCAGATGTAACGCTAATCGTTTTTTCAGATGTAGATTCACTGGATGAATGAGCGTCTTTTTTCGAGCTTCCACAGGATGTTACAAGTGCAACAAGTCCACAAAGAGCAAACGCTAAAGTATTTTTCATGGTTACCCCTTTAGTAATCATTAATCAAAAGCAGGTTTTCATCATATCTGGATTTGAAATTCATGTACAGATACCTTGATAATCAGTCTTAAAGAGATGGAGGCAAGGTATGCTGTCTAAATACGTAAAAATTCGGTTGCTGCTTGTGTATGGCGTTTGTTTGGCTTTTTTTAAAATTTACCAGGCAAACCTTATTACAGATGCGCTTTATACATCTCAAAGATTATCTGGGCAGATTACTCGCCTAAAAAATCGGCGAAACAATCTGTTGGAGCATTTTTTTGTGAATATTCAAATGGCAAAATTAGATAAGGTAGCTAGGGAAAAGTTCCATTTTGTGCCATTGCAACCCACACAAATAACAACGCTTTTGCCAGAGCCAAAATTAGAATTTATTGGCAGCTATTCGTCAGATAGCTTATTGTTAACATTAGGGCTTATTGATCAGGCTGCTCAAGAGCAGGGGGGAAGTTATGATAGTAAAGGACTATCGAATCAGGGCGTTTCTCATATTAGCGCTGTTTGCGCTCCTGTTAGTGGGAGTGGTGGTTAGGCTTTATTTTTTGCAGGTACGTTATTCTCCTTTTTATACGTCTCTTGCTCGCCAGCAGTATGAGATATCTCTTAATGTCCTGCCTCCGCGTGCAGCTATTTTTGATCGTACAGGTCTCTTCCCGTTAGCACTTAGCAAAGTGTGTCAATCTGCATTTATTATTCCTAAGCAAGCTGCTCATAATACAAAACTTAAGAAGTTTATTGCTCATAACTACCCATCAGTTCATGCAAAATTAACAAAACAACAACATAAGAAATTTTTGTGGCTTGATCGTAAAATATCTCAGGAGCGCGCTGCATGGCTTGCAAGTCAATCTATCGACGGAATTTATTTTGTTAATGAGGGTGCGCGTTTTTATTCAACTCCTGCTGCCACGCAGATTGTTGGGACGGTTGATATTGATAATCATGGTGTAGCAGGTATAGAACTAGTCTCAAATAGGCGCCTTGGTGGAATAGCTCGTGAATATATTGTTGAAAAAGATGCTCGGTCTGCATCGCTTTATTTTAATAAAAAAGTTATTAATCATGGTTTAAAAGGTCAGCCATTAGGTCTGACCATAGATTCTAAGCTTCAAGAAATTGTTTTTGCTGAGCTTGAGTCAACTGTTAAACAGCTTGATGCCCAGCAGGGTGCTGCTGTTGTTATGGATCCGACAACTGGTGAAATCCTTGCTATGGCTAATTATCCAACTGTTGACTCAAATAGCAAAATCACCTCGCTTGAGGGATTAAAAAATACTGTTGTGAGTGAATGCTATGAGTTTGGCTCAGTTATGAAAGCATTTTGTGCTTTGGCAGGGTTTGAAGAGGGTGTTGTTACCCCTGATGAGATTATCGATTGTGAAGGACGTATTGGTTATGTAAATGGTGTGCGTGTTGAAAATCCAACAATTGCGCTTTTAAATAAATTACAAGAAACCAATAACATGCTCACGTTTGCTGATGCTCTCAAGTATTCAAGTAACGTTGCTTTGGCAAAAGTTGCTACGCGCATGGGGCCCAGATTATACGATAATTTACTCAGACTTGGATTTGGTCAGAAAACAGGAATTGATTTTCCTGGAGAGCGGGCGGGTTTTTTGCGGCACCCAAAAAAATGGAGTCGCCCATCTATTGTTGTTATGTCTTTTGGGTATGAGATGATGGCAACAGTTCTTCAGCTTGCGCAGGCGTTTTCTATTATTGCAATGGATGGAATGTCCGTAAAACCCCATCTGGAAAAAGATTATCTTACGCCTAATCCTCAGCGTCTCTTTAAATCTTCATCGACAGCTCAGCTTAAACAAATTCTTGAGAAGGTTGCTTCAAAGTATTCTGTACCAGGACTAAATGTATGGGGTAAAACAGGAACTGCTCGGTGTATTGTTGATGGAAAATACTCAAATAAAGAGCACCAATATTCATTTGGGGGTGTTATAGAGCAAAATAATTATAAGCGCGTTATTGTAACTTTTATAAAAAAGCCCCAAAAATCAAGTCTTTGGGCATCAGAAGTTACGCTTCCACTTTTTGCCTCTATTGCAAGGCGTATGACGGTTCTTGATGCAGTACATAATGGATTAGTGCTTGGCTAGAAGTAGTGCCCTTGAAAAGCATTCGGAATGTATTCAATATTTTCTTTGTTATTGTTTTTTACAACGGTGGCAATATCAAACCTAAATGACGAATTATGAAGCTTTTTCTGAAGGATAAAGTGTTTTGCTGTTTTAATGATCCGCAGTTGCTTTGTTTTTGTTACAACGCTGCTGATAGCAAAATACTCTGTTTTTCGTGTTTTTACTTCTACGAAAATTGTTAACTCATTTTGTTGAGCAATAATATCAATTTCACCGTATGGGCAGCTGTAATTTTTAGCAATAACTTTAAAGCCCTGCTCTTCTAAATAATGAGAGACGACAGCTTCGCCATCGTCTCCAAATAATCGTAATAATGTTTTCATTTAAAAAATGAATGTTGGCTGTTTAGTTAAATCAGCAGCAAGTTTTGCGTATTCAGATTTTGGATAAGCTTTTTGCAGCTCTGTGATTTTTGCAGTCATAAGCTCTTTATCTTTCATACGTTGCGCTAAACGAGCTTCAAGATACGTAAGCTGCGGAGTAATGTGGTCAGCATTTGATCCGAACTTTTCTTTCATATGAGCAAGACGCTTTTGTGCCGCTTCAAATTTTTTGTTGTTGAGGTAGTAATTAAAGATATACGCTTCTTTATCTAAAAGGCGCTGTGTGCATGTTGCCGCTATTTCAGCAACTTCATTTTTGTAACGAGTGTATTCATTTGTGTTGAGGTAGTCTTTGCATAGAGCCAGCGTTGATTCTGTTTCAGTTTGATCACATTCTGGTCTTAATGCTTGGTAAAACATAGCTTGAATAGATTTGTATTTTGAGTATTCAGCATGCTTTGCTGCAGGGTAAAACTGGTTCAGATGTTCATAAAGAGCTTGCGCCGAACCATAATGCCCTTCTTTAAAATAAAGCTCTGCAAGAAGTGTTTTATAGTGAGCGATATTTGGGTTTTCAGGAAAGCGTGTTGTAATTTCCTCAAGGCATGCAATAGCAGTTTCAAATTTTTTGTCGCTAATTGAAAGCTCCGCTTTTGTACGAAGCTCATCAAGATCCATTGTTTCACGAGTTTTACTTTTGCTACATCCTGAAACAATGAGCACAAGCCCACAAACAGCAGGAATTAAAAATGACTGTGCTTTCTTGATCAAGCTCATCTTCATGGTGCCCTCGTTTAAACCTGAAATAACACTTATGATTACAGCGTATCTATGCTACCATTTGAGCGAAATTTGTAAACCAGGCCCCTAGGGCTAGTCACAATTAGTGAACTTTGTTACAATTTCGTACCCTAAAATATTCCATTTTACACGTAAAAGTACCTTTTTCAGGTATGGTCGAGAGGTTAATTGATGAATAGAAATTCTTGGAAATCCAGGGAATTTTGGATTTCACTCATAAAGTCAAAGTCTTTTTGGACAACGCTTATTCATTATGCATTTTTGGCGATAGTCATAAATTTGGTACTTAACTATTTTACTCGCCCATCTAAAGAGCAGGATCCTGGTTTTGTTAAGATCGGTGTGAGTGTTTCAGCTGAGGCAACCACGACCCAAGATGTTTCTGAGCGCAAAGATCCACTTCTTCATCAAGTAAAATTTGACCAAGCTTCTTTGCAAGACGCTTCTTCTATTACTGTTGAAACAAAACTTGTTACAGCTTCTTTTAATACTAAGCGCGCAGTTTTAAGTTCGCTTGATTTTCAAGAGCACCGTAACGCACAAGGCCTCCCTCTAAACACACTCTATCTTGATGCAAATGCTATGGGGGGGCTGTTTTTCTTGGCGTTTCAAGATGAATCTCCTGCAAGCTATGAATTTGCTGGTAAAGAGCTAATAGCTGAAAAGACCTTTGTTCGATTTAAAACAGCGTTTGCTGGGTATGAGATCTCTAAGGTTTATGTATTGTATGATAATTCTTATAAGATTGATCTTAATTTATCATTCAAAGCTTTATCTGATAATGCTCAGGTGCTTAAGCCGCGTGTTATTTTTCAAGCACCATTCTTGAAGGGTCTTGGCTTACCACTTAAATCAAAAGATGCTAAGACATCAACAGATTTAGGTGAAGACACAACTACTCTTTTTGCTTGGAATGAAGAAAGCAGCAGCTTTAGAAAGCTTGAATTTGCGGGTAATGAATCAACTGCATGGTTCTGGAATGCTTCACCGCTATTTGGTGCAGAGGATCGTTATTTTGTTCATGCGCTTATAGAAGATAAAGATTCATACCTCTTACGTGCGTTTGTTGGAGATGTATCACAAAAAGCTCCAACACTCTACTTGCAGGGCAAGCAAGTAGATAAAGATGCTTCTTATCAGCTTTCATTTTATGTTGGTCCAAAAGTATATGATCATTTACATGCAGTGGATTCACGACTTGAAGACCTGCTTTCATTTGGCTGGTTATCTTGGTTGTGTAAGCTTTTGTTGCAGCTTCTTGATTATATTTATGACAGAGTTGGCAACTATGGACTTGCAATTATTATTATGACGATTGTTATAAAGCTTCCGTTTGTTCCTCTTTCTATGTACGGTCGTCAGAAAATGGAAATTTTCCAGCGCTATCAGCCTGCTATTGCGCGTATTCGTAATAAGTATAAGCATGATATGGCAACACTTAATGCTGAGCTTATGCGCTTTTATAAAGAACATAATTTATCTCCGACCGCTCAATTATCAGGTTGTTTGCCGTTGTTAATTCAGATGCCTATTCTTTTTGCACTTTATCGTGTGCTGAATAACTATCTTGATCTTTATCACGCTCCATTTTTTGGGTGGATCGTTGATCTATCCTCTAAGGATCCATATTATGTAATACCTGTTCTGATGGGACTTACCATGATATGGCAGCAAACATCATCATCAACTGGTGATGGGCGCCAGCGTACAATGATGATTTTCATGAGTATTTTCATGACAGCGTTATTTGCAAATTTCCCTGCGGGGCTTGTGCTGTATTGGTTTATGAACAATCTTTTGTCTGTGATGGAAGATTATTTGCGCAAAGCAATTTGGCGTTCATAATAAAATGATTTAAAGGAGTAGGGTATGGTTCCACATCTTCCAACGTTGCAAAAACTTGCTCGTCAGTTGCATCGGGTTCCATACCTTGCTTCAAAAAATATTTATAAAGTTGCAGCGTTTTTTTTATCTACTGATAAAAAAATTCTAGAACAACTCTGCGCTACTATTCTTGATGCAAAAGAAGTGATTAAGCATTGTCAGGAGTGCATGAATTGGACTGAGCATGATGCGCTTTGTTCGATTTGTTCATCACCAAAAAGAGATGCCACTATTATTTGTGTTGTTGAGACATGGTTTGATCTGTTTGCCATTGAAAGTGCTGGAGATTACAAAGGTTTGTATCATGTGCTTGGTGGAGCATTGAGTCCTCTTGACGGTATTGGCCCAGAAAAGCTTGCAATACAAAAGCTTGTTGATCGTATCACTCCTTCTATCAGAGAAATTATTTTTGCGACAAATCCAACTCCTGAGGGTGAAGCAACTGCAAGCTATATCTGCTCAAAGCTTGATAAGTCTGTTATAACAGTATCAAAACTTGCAAGTGGTGTACCGATTGGTTCATCGCTTGAATTTATGGATAGAGTTACAATAGGCAAAGCGTTAGTGGGCAGAAGACCATTTTGAATCAGCGATATTCTTTTTTTACATTTTTTCTTTATCTGATTTTTTCGTACATCCCTCTGAATGGGTTGATTGGTAATCTTGCTGGAGCACTTAGGCGGGTAGCGATTAAAAGCGTTCAGCAAGAATATACTGACGGCTCTATAATCAATTTAAAGGGCAATGTACACATACTTATTGATGACCGATTGCATATTATCGCTGATCAGGTTGTAATCAATAAACAAAATAACACGCTTCATGCGACCAGTGATCAAGATTCTTTAGTGAAAATAGAAGATGAACAATTCTTGATGCTGGCAACATCTTTTTTTTTAGATTATAAAGCGCGCGTCGGTAAGGCCGATTCGGTAAAGATTCATCTTGATGAAGGGTTTATATCTGCCCGATCAATTGAAAAAATTAATGCTTATGATTGGGCAGCGCATGACATGATTTATACAGCATGTGATAAAAATAAATCTGATTGGCATATCCATGCAGAGCGAGCTGTTATTCATGGAAGCTACTTTGTTAAAATGAAGGGACTCACCTTCAATATAAAACAGACTCCTGTTTTTGGGCTACCTCGTTTTATTCTTCCTATTCAAGGGCATTCAAAGTCTGGTTTTTTAGTACCTCGTTTTGCGGTTGATTATGATTATGGTTTTGGTGTTAGACAGGAATATTACAAGCATATTTCAAAACATGCAGATACTCTTTTTGGTATAGATTGGCGCCTGAAAAAAGGGTTAATTCTTTATAATCAAACTCGTTGGGCGCGAGCACTAGAGAGCTATACACTCTCTAACATAAATTATTCAATTATTAGAGATCGTTTTATTTTACGTGACAATAAAATAGAAAAAGGTACCTCGCGAGGCTACTGGATCCAGGCAAAAGATTACAGTCATTATACAAAGTTTTTTGATGGTTACGATGTTAGCTCAATTGTAGCCGTTGATTTTGGTACTAATAAGCTAAATGGTTACCATTTTTTTTCATCAACAGAAGATGTTGATGATACATTTTTTAATGGATTTATTACCCGATCTTATTCCCCTAATACTTTAATAAGTGGGTGGGTTGATCATAATCATACGGTCAGGCGTCAGTTTAAAATTGCACAGAAAGAGGAGCATGATCGTTTTTTCTCTGGCCTCAGATTTGATTCGATCCAAGATCGTGCGCTTATTAAGCAGTATGAAGAGCGTGTTATTATGGCGCGCATGCCTCATTTGGAGGCGATAACAGCGTACAAAGAGCTACTTCCTGGTGTTAATCTTTCGCATTATGTTTTTTGGGATCATGCCTTATTTGAACGCGAACAGCAGGATCGTTGGTTTGTAGATGCTTCTTTATTTTCTCAAAATAAAGCACGCTCTCTGGAAAAGCGCCATGCTCTCAGATTCAGTTATATGCCCACGTTAAGTTTATCTAAAAATATAGCAGGATTTACTTTAAGTGGTTCGTTTAGCCCTGCATTACAGACAACAAGTACCCTTGTAGGAGAGCGCCCCTCTGAGCATTGTGGTGCTTTAGAAAAGTCTCTTTTTGCACGCGGCTCTTGGAGGGTATTTTCTCAAACAAAAACAACGCTTGCAGCGCCTGAATTTATTCTTGATACAACAAAAGTTGGAAGCTATTCGTTTCAGCCTTCATTTGAATGGGCGTATCTCCCATTCTTTAAACAAGATCATTGGGGCTACTTTGATCGATATGATCGTGCGTATGCAAATCATCAGCTGGCGTTGAGAACTGATATTAGAATTGATTCTTCAGACATTTTCTTTCAAGCGTATGCACGTCAATCATATGATTTTTATGATAAAGAAAAATTGTTTTATTTGCGCAGACCACTTAGACAGCAGCACATACTTCCTCTTGAAATTGTGTGTGATCTGAACGCTCATAATTTTTATTCATGCGGCGGATCAGTCGAGTACGACTGGCGTCACGATAATCTCCTGCAGTCGCGATTATGGACAACGCTTAATGTTAAAAATATTGTGCTTGGGGTGAGTTATTTATTTCAAAAACCTTTTATGCAGCAGGTACGAGGACTTTTGTCTGATATACCACATTTTTTACTTTTTTCTGCAACTGTTCCATTATCTGATAAGGCACAGATAGTGTATGATGGTCAGTTTTTTGCGCCTAACAGACAATCGATGTTTATTCTTAATCGTATTGTTCCACTTATACATAAAATTCGTTTTGATTATCAGGGACATTGCTGGGGGTGCTCAATTGGATTTGAAGAAAAGCGCTATAAAGAATGTAGTATTGGTCGTAATGAGCGTGCTATTGTATTTTGTCTAAAACTTGATTCTCTAGGATCTTTTGCAAATAAGATAAAAGGGTCTCGTTATAGCGATAGAATGTCGGATGCGGCAGATGTAGAAAGGTAAGTAGATGATATTTAAACAGCCAACACATTTTGCACTTTTTAAACAACGTCGTAAGCAATTTATTGAAAATATCATCCAGCGGTACGGACAAACAAAAGGTGTTGTGCTTGTTGCTGCCGGATTTGAGCTTGATCGTTATGTTTTCCGGCAGGAAAGTTCTTTCTACTATTTAACCGGTCTTACTGAGCCAGCAGCTATATTACTTATGTATCTTGATGGCCGTGAAGTTCTTTTTATTCCAAAATACTCATTAGCTCGTAGTGCGTGGATGAACGTTGCTGTAAGCGGACCTGAGGATGCACACAAATTTTTATTTGATGAGATTAGGTATTTAGGTAAAGAAAATCCAGGGTACAGCTTTAAGCCGTTTTTTACATCTGAAAAATATGAAAATCTTATCAATGAGCTTGATGCATTTATTGTTGCAGGAACAAAAGTCTTTTCTTTGTTAAGCAAAGATAATGAAAGCTATATGTTGCAGCTTGCTTTGTTTGAGAAGATGCAAGCGTGGTTACCTGTGTTGACAAGCTGTTCGTTAGATGTTTCAGCTATTTTGCATGAAATGCGCAGGGTGAAAGATCAGTATGAAACTGATTTAATCTACAAAGCGGTTCAAATAACAAATATGGCTCATACAGCAGCAGCACAATTTATTGTTGAAGGTAAGTGTGAGTATGAGGTTCAGGCAGCGCTTGAATGTGTTTTTACCTCTGTTGCTGGTGCGACTCCCTCATTTCCTTCAATTGTTGCAAGTGGCAAAAATTCTACAGTGCTTCATTATACTGAAAAAAATGGTGTGCTTAAAAATGGTGATTTGGTTGTAGTTGATATTGGTGCTGAGTATGGAATGTATGCAGCTGATTTATCTCGTACATACCCAGTGTCAGGAAAATTCACTGTTCGACAGCGCCAAATTTATACTGCTGTTCTTGAAACTCAACTTTATATTGAATCTATAGCTCAGCCAGGAATGTATCTTAAAAATGCTCAGCACAAAGATAAATCGTTACATCACCTAGCGGTTGATTTCTTAGCACAAAAAGGGTTGTCGCATTATTTTTGTCATGGTATTGGGCATTACCTTGGGCTTGATGTTCATGACGTTGGTGACTACTCAAAACCACTTCAGGCTGGTGATGTTTTTACTATTGAGCCGGGTGTTTATATCCCTGATGAATCACTTGGTGTGCGCATAGAAGATGATTATGTTATGGCAGATGATGGTGCTTTTTGTTTAAGTTATGAATTGCCAAAACAACCAGATGAAATTGAAGAACTTATGGCGTCTCAGCAGCAAAAAGAGCTAACCATATAACTTTTATAGTGAGTAGATGATGGAAATGCTTGAGGCTCTTCGGGCTGTAAAAGCCGGAGGCCATAAATTTATTATTGTTACTGGCGGAGTCTGCTCTTCAATAGGGAAGGGTGTTTTATTATCATCTCTTGGTGTGCTTCTAAAAAACTCAGGTCACTCAGTGTCTCTTATGAAGATGGATCCTTATCTTAATGTTGATCCTGGCACCATGTCACCCCTTGAGCATGGAGAGGTGTTTGTTCTTGCTGATGGGGCAGAGACAGATCTTGATCTTGGGCATTATGAACGCATGCTTTCAATTGAGCTTTCAAAAAACTCGTCTGTTTCATCTGGGCAGATATACAAAGATATTATTGATGGTGAGCGTGAGGGTGCATTCTTGGGTAAGTGTATTCAAATGATTCCTCATGTGACTGATTTAATAAAAATGCGCTTACTTTCTTATGCCCTTGATAAGAAGGTTAATTATATCCTGCTTGAGCTTGGTGGCACTGTTGGTGATATAGAAGGTGAAGTTTTTTTAGAGGCTATTAGGCAGCTGAAGTTTGATTTAGGACGAGAGCATATTCTACATGCACATTTAAGTTATGTTCCTTTTCTTGCGTGGAGTGGTGAGCTCAAGACAAAACCAACACAGCATAGTGTTGCAACATTGAAGCACGCAGGACTTGCCCCTGACTTTCTATTTCTTAGATCCGATCAGTCATTAGATTGTGGACCAATTAAAAAACTCGCTCTTATGTGTGAAGTTTATCAGGAGCGTATTTTTCAGGTGCTTACGTATGATCCAGTTTATCGTTTATTTGCTGATCTAGATAAGCAGGGGGTAACAACTGAAATCCAGAGATATTTTAGTCAGGCTATTAACACAGCAGATCTTTCAGACTGGAAATCATATGTTGCAAAGATAGAGAGAAGTACAAAACCCCTTAAAATTGGCTTTGTTACAAAATATTATGGGTCAAATGATCCATATATTAGTGTCATAGAGGCACTGAAATCAGCAACTTACCACCATATTCATAAGCCTGAGATTATTATGATAGAGGCAGAGGCATTAGAGGCGCCTGAGTCGAGCGAAAAATTTAAAAATGCCATGAGCCGGCTAAAATCTGCAAGCGGGGTGTTGGTTCCTGGTGGCTTTGATAAACGTGGCGTAAAGGGCAAAATTAGGGCTGCAAATTTTGCGCGGGAGCAAAAAATACCTTATTTGGGATTATGCCTGGGGATGCAAGTCATGTTAATTGAATTTGCACAAACAGTTTTAAAACTGAAAAATGCAAACAGTCAGGAGTTTGATTCCTCCACAGAGTCACCAGTTATTTCTTTAATGTCTGCCCAAATTGGGGTCGTAAAGAAGGGTGGTAGTATGCGTCTTGGTGGGTATGCTTGCAGTCTACCGTATAAAGATTCCTTGGCTTTTCAAGCATATAAAAAAGAACAAGTTATGGAGCGGCACCGCCATCGCTATGAGTTTAATAATGATTATAAAAGAGCTTATGAAGAGCAAGGGATTGTTTTCTCTGGGATGAATCTTGAGCATAATTTAGTTGAGATAGCTGAAATTAAGGACCATCCATTTATGGTGGGGTGCCAGTTTCACCCTGAATTCTTATCCCGTCCCCTTCAGCCGCACCCGCTTTTTGACCTTTTTGTAAAATCATCAATTAGCTTCTCTGAATCGACAATTTAGAAGGTTTAAGGTGTTTATTTGTTAGATCTTCAGGTAGTCAGCGAAGATTCTGTTTGACCAAACCATACTTTTTACGTATATTTACTCAGCTTATTTTTTCACATTAAAGATAATTTTTGGAACTTACCATGGATATGAATACGACATTTTTTCTAAAAAAAGAAGATAGAAATCCTCGTTGGCACCAGATTGATGCAACAGGGATGGTTCTTGGCCGTCTTTGCACAAAAATTGCTGATGTTCTCCGTGGTAAAGACAGAGCGGGATATACACCAAACGCTGATGGCGGCGATTATGTGGTTGTTGTTAACGCAGAGAAAATTAAACTTACAGGTAACAAACTACGCGATAAGATCTATTCTCACTACACTGGTTGGAGAGGTGGATTGAAAGAAATTCCTGCAAAGAATATTCTTGAAAAGCATCCAGAGCGTCTTATTGAACACGCTGTAAAAGGTATGTTGCCAAAGAATAAGCTAAACAGACAAATTCTAAAAAAATTGCGTGTATACGCTGGTGACCAGCATCCACACGCGGCTCAAATCAAGGGCCACGGAGCGTAATATCCGGAGTTTGCAAAAATATCTAGGCGCGGCATATGCTGCGCCTTTTTTATTAGCTAGGAAAATTATGAATCAAGCAACTATAGATTCGATAATTGTTTTCCAAGGAATTGGCGTTCATTCTGGCGCGTATTCAAAGCTTGTTTTACATCCAGCAGAGAGTGATTTCGGTATTGTTTTTAGAAATGCTTATGGTCATGCTCAGTCTATAACAATAGGTAAAGTAGTGCCGCTTAAAGCGATGCATGCGACTGTGCTTTCAGCAAATGGCTGGGCATTAAGTACGGTTGAGCATTTACTTGCTGCTCTTTATGTTTGTGGGATTACGAATCTTCTTATTGATGTATATGGTTGTGAAATACCTATTCTTGATGGCAGTGCCTTGCCTTTTTATATGGGGCTTCAAAACCATGTAGTTAAGCAGGAAGCTAAATTAAAAGTAATTAAGCCTGCGCGTGTTTTAGAATTTAATGATAATGATGGACGTCGTATGACCATAACCCCTGTTGCTGATCATGCGTTGACGCTTGACTATGAAGCTGACTTTCAGCATCCACGCATAGGTCAGCAATCTATGAGGTTGTCTTTAGATGAAGATATCTTTTGTCGAGATATAGCGCCAGCGCGTACGTTTGGTTTTCTTGAGCAATTGCCGTTTTTGCGACATCATAAGCTTGGATTGGGTACATCATTAGGTAATTCTCTGGTGTATGGCATGACAGAGCCGCTCAATCAACCACGATTTGTAGATGAGTGTGTGCGCCATAAAGTTTTAGATTTAATTGGTGATCTAGCGCTTATTGGTGGGTTTCTTTGTGCTGCTGTTTCTGCAGTTAAAACAAGCCATAGTTTTAATAGAGTTGTAGTGCAGGATGTTGTGAATCATCCTGAAAACTGGCTTGTAGAGTAATCAATAAAAAGGGCGCCTTTAAAAGCGCCCTTTTTATTTTACCAGCCGATTAAATTTAAAAGCTTCGAATAAATACTCATGAGATTTTTGCCAAAAAGCTGAACAATATCTTGATACGTTAACCAGAGCGCCAAGCTTATAAATAGAAGCCATGAGCTGATATTGATAATATTTCTTAGGAGGATTGGTAGTGGACGTCTAATGATTGCTTCTATTGTGCAGAATACAAATTGACCACCATCAAGAACTCCGATTGGTAGAACGTTCATGAGGGCTAAATTGACACTTACGATTGCAAGAAAAACAAGTAGCTGTGCAAAGCTATTCTGAGCAGAATTAAAGCTCATTGAGATAATCATTACAGGCCCTGCAGCGCCTTCAAGTGAGCGACTTGTAAATAGTTTTTTGACGCTATCAATAATTTTTATCACAAAATAGTTAGTGTGTTTAATTCCTGCTTTGATTGCCTCAACAAATGGCAATTTATGTATAGGTGTGCTTAGGCCTGCACCAAAAACACCAATTACCTTGTTGCCATCAGGGCGCTCACCAAGATTGACTGGGAGCGTTATGCTTTCATATTTTTTATCATTTTGGTTGTAGCGTATGATGCCAAAATCTACTGTTTTGTTTGGATTGCTTCTTATTTCGCTGAGCATAATTTCTTCAGCATTGTGCTTAAGGTTTCCATGCTCATCAATAAGATTGCTTTCTCCTACTTTGATAACCCCATCGCCTTGTATAAAGCCAGCTGTTTCAGCAGGTCCGTTTTTAACCATACCTGAGACAAAAATTGCTTTTCCTTCAGAGGTCCCGACAAGATAGAGGCTGCAGAGCGCAGCATAAGCAAAAAGCATATTAAAAAGAATTCCACCTAAAAGCACTAAAAGTTGTTGCCAATAGGGTTTGTCACGAAACGATTCGCTACCACGGAGGCTAGCATGTGCCTGTTCTCCCTGGCCAGCTTCAGCAAGACCAGCGATTTCAACATAACCTCCTAGGGGGATAAGTGCCAGTCTGAAATCTGTTTCACCTATTTTCTTCTTAAAAATTTCAGGCCCGAAACCAATAGAAAAGGTCGGTGCCTTAATTCCAAAGAGCCGCGCGAATAGAAAGTGCCCAAATTCATGTACCGCAATAAGTGTTCCAAACCCGATAAGGGCTAGGACCATAGGTGTTAGTTTATGTTGAACAAAAAAAAGAAGATCGTGTGGTGACATAGTGTGCCCCTCAAAAAAGATCGCCTTGTTGTGTATCTGGGGCGATCGTCTTTTATATAGCTTCAAAGATTACTATGTGACAATTATCTCAGATTTTTGATGAGTGGGCTACGTAATAATGAAATATTTACGCCTGGTATTTCTAATAGAAAACCATTGTGGCGCGCTGGATAGCTGGTTTTTTTTCTACTTTATGCGTAGAGACGGCTTTAGTAGATATTTTTACTTGAAAAAATCATGGAAAAAGATAAAATATTGGCTGTTGTTTGCGCAGCTGTTTGATTTGCAAAACAGATATAAGCTTTACAAATGGCGTTCTGGCCAAGACCTTGTGTGTGGGTTACTTTGCTTTTCTGCATTATATCAATAAGTGGCAAACTAAAAGTTGTAGAAAATATTGGTTATAAACAAGTTGTTTATTATCGGCATGTTCATTACGGGATTATAAGCTATGCCAACAATAAATCAGTTAGTGCGCTTTGGGCGCAAAAGAACTAAAAATCGTACAAAATCACCTGCGTTGAGTGAGTGTCCACAGCGTCGCGGTGTTTGTACTCGTGTATCGACCATGACACCTAAAAAGCCGAACTCAGCGCTTCGAAAAATCGCTCGTGTAAAGCTAACAACTGGTAAAGAGATCACAGCTTACATCCCTGGTGAAGGTCACAACCTGCAAGAGCACTCTGTTGTACTCGTGCGTGGTGGTCGTGTAAAAGACTTGCCCGGTGTGCGTTATCACATTATTCGAGGAACACTCGATTGCGCTGGCGTACAAAACAGAATGCAGTCACGTTCACTTTATGGAGCTAAGCGCAAGAAGAAAGGTGATAAATAATGCCACGTCGTAAAAGAGTTTTAAAACGTCGAGATATTGGCGTTGATCCTCGTTTTGGTTCAATGGTTGTTCAAAAGCTTATCAATATTGTAATGGAGCGCGGTAAGAAGAGCGTTGCACGTAATATTGTGTATGAAGCGTTTGATGTTATCGCACAAAAAGTAAATGGCGATGATAAAAAAGCATTCATGCTTTTTGAAAATGCTCTTGAGCAAATCAAACCATACATTGAAGTCCGCTCTCGTCGTGTTGGTGGTGGTGTTTATCAAATCCCAACAGAAGTTCGTCCATCTCGTCAGATGTCTTTGACGTTCCGCTGGTTGATTGATTCCGCTGCAAGCCGTTCTGATAAAACTATGGGCAAACGCTTGGCTGCAGAATTGCTAGAAGCTTCTGAAGGACACGGGAACGCTGTTAAAAAGCGTAACGATGTTCACCGTATGGCTGAAGCGAACCGCGCGTTCTCACACTACGCTTGGTAAGGTTGGGGACTATTGTTATGAGTAATATGAAGCTTCAAAAACTTAGAAATATTGGTATCGCTGCCCACATTGATGCTGGAAAAACAACGCTTACAGAGCGTATTCTTTTCTACACCGGTGTATCACACAAAATTGGTGAAGTACACGAAGGTGAAGCGACTATGGACTGGATGGAGCAAGAGCGTGAGCGTGGTATTACCATCACCGCTGCTGCAACAACTTGTCGTTGGGCCGATCATCAAATTAACATTATTGATACCCCAGGTCACGTAGACTTTACAATTGAAGTAGAGCGTTCAATGCGTGTTCTTGATGGTGCAGTGGCTGTTTTCTCTGGTGTTGATGGTGTTGAGCCTCAGTCAGAGACTGTTTGGCGCCAGGCTGACAAACACAGAGTTCCGCGTATTGCATTTGTTAATAAGCTTGATCGTGTTGGTGCGGATTATTTTGCTGTTGTTGATGATATTAACAACAAGCTTCACGGTAATGCTATTGCAATGCAAATTCCAGTTGGATTGTCTGATGAGTTCAGGGCTGTTATTGACGTTTTAACAAAACGTATGGCAGTTACTGATGAAAGCTCAAGCGGTCAGGTTATTAAGTGGGAAGATGTTCCTGCTGAGTATCAAGAGAAAGTTGATGAGCTCTACAATAAAATTGTTGAAAGAGCTTGCGACTTTAATGATGTGCTTGCTGAGAAATATTTGGACGGTAAGGAAATTACTGTTGCTGAAGTAAAAGATGCTCTTCGTCAGGGTGTTATTCAGCAAAAAGTAACTCCGGTATTTGGTGGCGCGGCATTTAAAAACAAAGGCGTACAGCTTTTGCTTGATGCTGTTATCGATTACCTCCCATCTCCGCTTGATATTCCTCCTGTTGAAGGTATTAATCCTGATACAAAAGATCCTGTTGTGCAAAAAGCGGACGACAATGCGCCGTTCTGTGCGTTGGCATTCAAAATTATGATTGATCCATTTGTTGGATCATTGACCTTTATTCGTGTTTACTCTGGTAAGCTTGATGCTGGATCATATATTTATAATGTTACTCGTGGCAAAAAAGAGCGCGTAAGCCGACTTCTTAAAATGCACGCAAACAAACGTGAAGAAATTACGTCTGTTGCAGCTGGTGATATTGCCGCTGTTGTTGGTATTAAAGATGTTGTTACTGGTGATACTTTGGCTGATGAGTCAAATCCAGTATTGCTTGAAACAATTACAGCACCAGATCCAGTTATTCATATTGCAATTGAGCCAAAAGGTAAGGGCGACTACGAAAAAATGGTTATCGCTCTTCGCAAGCTTATGCAAGAAGATCCATCATTCAGATTCTCTTATGATCCTGAAACAAGCCAAACAATTATCTCAGGAATGGGTGAGCTTCACCTTGAAATTATTGTTGACCGCTTGCTTAGAGAGCATAAGGTTGAAGCAAATGTGGGTAAAGCACAGGTAGCGTACAAAGAAACTATTCAGCGTCCTGTTGACTCAGAAGGTAAGTTTATTCGTCAGTCTGGTGGTCATGGTCAATATGGTCATTGCTGGATTAAACTTGAGCCTCGTGAGCGCGGTGCCGGTTATGAATTTGTAAACGGTATTACGGGCGGTGTTGTTCCTAGAGAATATATTCCTGGCATCGAAAAAGGTCTTCAGGAAGCTCTTGGAAGCGGTGTTCTTGCTGGATTCCCAGTTGTTGATATTAAAGCAACAGTTTACGACGGTTCTTATCACGATGTTGACTCTTCTGAATTAGCGTTTAAAATAGCTGCTTCTATGGCATTCAAAGATGGTTGCGCAAAAGCATCACCGGTGCTTCTTGAGCCTATCATGAAAGTAGAAGTATTAACGCCAGAAGAAAACATGGGTGACGTCATGGGTGACTTAAACTCACGCCGTGGTCGTATCATGGGAATGGAAGCTCGCAAAGGTGTTCAAGCTATTAATGCTGAAGTACCGCTTGCTGAGATGTTTGGTTACTCAACCTCGTTACGTTCTTTGACTAAAGGTCGCGCAAGCTACTCAATGCAATTTGAGTGCTATCGTGAAGTTCCTAAGAACGTGCAGGATGCAGTTGTTAACAAAAAATAAATTAACTTAATACACAATCTTAGAAGGAATAGCGATGGCAAAAGGTGTATTTGAGCGTAAAAAGCCTCATATAAACATTGGTACCATCGGTCACGTTGACCACGGTAAAACCACTCTTACAGCTGCGATCACAAAAGTACTTGCTGAGCAAGGTATGGCTGAGTTCAAGGCGTATGATCAAATTGATAAATCACCAGAAGAAAAAGCTCGTGGTATTACCATCAACGCAACACACGTTGAATACGAGACTCCAAATCGTCACTATGCACACGTAGACTGCCCAGGTCACGCTGACTATGTTAAAAACATGATCACCGGTGCTGCACAAATGGACGGAGCTATTCTTGTAGTATCTGCACCAGATGGACCAATGCCACAAACACGTGAGCACATCCTTCTTGCTCGTCAAGTGGGTGTTCCAGCAATCGTTGTTTTCTTGAACAAAGTAGACATGGTTGATGATATGGGCATGGTTGAGCTGGTTGAAGAAGAAGTAAGAGAGCTTCTTACAAAGAACGGCTTCCCTGGCGACAAAACTCCAATCGTTCGTGGTTCTGCACTTAAAGCACTTGGTGGCGACCAAAGCGATATCGGTGTTAAAGCTGTACTCAAGTTGATGGAAGAAGTTGATGGATTTATCCCAACACCACAACGTGATGTTGAAAAGCCATTCTTGATGCCAATCGAAGACGTATTCTCAATTTCAGGTCGTGGAACTGTTGTAACAGGTCGTGTTGAGCGCGGTGTTGTGAAAGTTGGCCAAGAAATCGAAATCGTTGGTTTCAGAGATGTACAGAAGACAACTGTAACCGGCGTTGAGATGTTCAATAAAGAAATGAAAGAAGGTTTGGCTGGAGACAACTGCGGTCTACTCCTTCGTGGTACAAAGAAAGAAGACGTTGAGCGCGGCCAAGTTTGTGCGGCTGTTGGCTCCGTTACACCACACAAGAAATTTAAAGCACAAATTCTTGTTCTGAAAAAAGAAGAAGGTGGACGTCACAGCCCATTCTTCACTGGTTATAGACCACAGTTCTATTTCAGAACAACAGACGTAACAGGTAGCGTTACTCTCCCAGCTGGCCGTGAAATGGTTATGCCTGGAGACGACGTTGAAGTTACAGTCGAGCTTGTAAGCAAGATCGCTATGGATAAAGAGCTGAAGTTCGCTGTTCGTGAGGGTGGCAGAACTATCGGTGCTGGTGTTGTAACCCAAATTATCGAATAATGTTAGGCTGAAGAGCAATGATGAAAAAGCAAAAAATTCGCTTAACATTAAGATCATACGATCACCGCTTGCTCGACAACGCGGTTAAACAAATTGTAATGACGGTAAAAAGAACAGGATCCCACGTTGTGGGTCCTGTTCCACTTCCCAACAGAAAGCGTATATTTACAGTGTTGAGATCTCCTCACATTGATAAAAAATCGCGCGAGCAGTTTGAAATCATTACACACAAGAGAGTATTGGATATTGTCTCACCTGCCGAACAAACAATGGACGCGCTAATGAAATTAAATATTTCAGCTGGCGTTGATGTTGAAATTAAGTAAGGTGAGCTCCTTAAGAGGCTGCTATGTTGAACAGTGTTTTTGGAACAAAAATTGGAATGACACAAGTCTTTGATGCTCAAGGAAATGTGACTCCAGTTACTGTTGTAGATGTTAACAATCTGGTTGTGACGCAGATTAAATCTTCTGACAAAGAAGGTTATAATGCGCTCCAAGTTGGATTGCTCAGAGAGCGTTTCCGCGCTCAAAGCTTTTCGCCGCTTTGGCTTAAAGCTAAGAAAGATCATTTCTTAAATACACGTGAGATTAAGGTTGATGCTGTCGCTGACTTTGCATTAGGTCAAGCTATTAGCATGGATAACACCCAAATTAATGAAGGTGATACTGTAGCAGTTACAGGTATCTCCAAAGGTCTTGGTTTTCAGGGTGTTGTCAAGCGTCATGGATTTGGCGGTGGCCCAAAAGCCCACGGATCCAAGTTTCACAGACGTCCTGGTTCAAGCGGACATTTAAGACGTCAAGGTGAAATTATTAAAGGTAAGCGCTTTCCAGGTCATGCAGGCGTCGAGCAGGTAACTGTTCGTGGTTTGACTGTTATCAGAATTGATAAAGAGACCGGGCATCTTTATATTAAAGGCGCGATCCCAGGCAAAAGACATTCTTTTGTAACTATCAAGAAGCAAGGGATCAAATAATGACAGCAATTACAATTCTTAAAAATAACGGATCCTCTCAAGACAAAATGCAACTTAAAGTAGGCATTGAGCGTAGAGAAGAGAGCCCTATAACATTTGCAACAGCGATTCGTTCTCTGTTCCAAAACTGGCGTCAAGGTACAGTTGCGTCAAAAACTCGTGGACAACTTGCTTTCTCCAATAAAAAACCATGGAGACAAAAAGGTACAGGTCGTGCACGTGTTAGCTCCATCAGATCTCCTCTTTGGAGAAAAGGTGGTGTGATATTTGGTCCACAGCCGCGTGTTCGTGAACTTGATTTGAACGCAAAGCAGCGTCCGCTTGTATTCAACAACTTGTTTTTTAACAAAGTTGATGCAAATGGAATCTTCTGCTTGGAAGGTGCTAATTTTGCAAAGCCAAGCACAAAGCAAGCTTTTGGTGCGCTTAAGTCACTTGGCCTTGAGAATAAAAAAGTACTTTTATTCTTAAGCGTTAATGACGAGATGGCATACTCATCATTCAGAAATATTCCAAACGTAAACATTATTCTTTTTGATGAGCCAAATGCATACGCATTAAGTAATAGCGATTGCTGGGTGTTCTTATCAAAAGACATCGAATCATTTACCAAGATGGTGGAGCAATGGAACTAAGATCAACTGATATTATTAAGCGCCCACTTCTTACAACTAAATCACTCGAACTTTACAGAAAGCTCGGACAGTACACATTTGAGGTACATGTTGAAGCAAACAAACTAATGGTTCGTGATGCAATTCAGCAGATTTGGAATGTAAAAGTTGATGCTGTTCGTATTATTAAAATCGTCGGCAAAAATAAGGTTTTCAATAGAAGATCTTATCAATCAGCAGCTAAGAAAAAAGCAGTAATTTCACTCAAGCAAGGCTACAAAATCGAGATTCCTGGTTTGTTTGAAACAATGGCTGCTCAAAATAATAACGAACAAGCAGTCACTGAGGGTAACTAATTATGGCAACAATAATTGTTACAAGAAAACCAAGAAATCATTCATTAAGATTTCAACAGTTCGTTGTGCATGACGATCTGACAAATAAAGCACCAGAAAAAAGCCTTACAGCTCCATTAAAAAGAACTGGTGGACGTAACGCTTATGGTCGTATTACAACACGTCATCGTGGTGGTGGTGCTAAAAAGCTCTACAGAATTATCGATTTCAAGCGCATGCATCGAGATGTTCCCGGTACTGTAGTTGCTTTTGAATACGATCCAAATAGAAACGTTCCTATTGCATTAATCAGCTATAAGAACGGGGCAAAAGGCTATATTCTCAAACCAGAAGGTTTGAAGGTTGGCGATCTTGTTTGCGCAAGCGATAAAGCAGAAGCAAAAGTTGGTAACACATTGCCGCTCTCTGTTATTCCAGTTGGTTTCTTCGTTCACAACGTTGAGCTTTATCCTGGACAGGGTGGTAAGTTTGCTCGCTCTGCAGGTTCTTCTGTTCAGCTCGTAAACAAAGAAAACGATCTTGCTATCCTTAAGATGCCAAGTGGCGAGTTACGTACAGTTAACTGTGCTAACTGGGCTACTGTGGGTGTTCTGTCTAATGCAGAATATCGTAACATGGTTTTGGGTAAAGCAGGTAGAACGAGACATCTTGGTATTAGACCAACTGTTCGTGGTATGGCTATGAACCCTATCGATCACCCACACGGGGGAGGAGAAGGTCGTTCCAAGTCTGGTTCGCACCCTGTTTCTCCTTGGGGTAAGGGTTGTAAAGGTACCCGTACACGTCGTAAAAAGAGTTCTGCAATTCTTAAGCGTAGAAAGTAGTCTATGTCACGTTCACTAAAAAAAGGCCCTTACGTTGATCTTGGTCTTGCAGAAAAAGTTGCAAAAGTAAGATCATCAGGCAAAAGAGAAGCTATTAAAACCTACAAAAGAGCGAGCGTTATTACGCCTGAATTTGTTGGGTTGACATTTGCTGTTCATGATGGACGCAAATTTGTTTCAGTTTTTGTCACTGAAAACATGGTTGGTCATAAACTAGGTGAGTTCGCAGCGACAAGAACGTTCAGAGCTCATAGTGGTCAGCGCAAGGCAGAGAAAGCGTAATGCTTATTTGTCAGTGATAAAGAACTGATATACGATTACTGTTATTTTTGATATACTTTATAAAAATTCAGGTTGAAATATGCTGGCTAAAGCTATAAGTAAGTACATACGCATTTCGCCCTACAAGTTGAGACCGTATGCTGATGTCGTCAGAGGTAAGTCTGTCGATCATGCATATGCGTGGCTCAAGAATTGCGCTGTGCGTCGTGCAGAACCAATTCTAAAAGCAGTTGCGTCTGCGTTTGCAAATGCAAGAGTTAAAAATCCTGATATTAACTCGATGGCAATGGTTTATATTAAAGAAATTCGTATTGACCAAGGCCCGATTGTTAAATACTTCAAGCCTGCTGCTCAGGGGCGTGCTGCTCCTCAGCGCAAGCGTATGAGCCATATCATGGTAGTTGTTGATAAGGTTCAGTCATAAGTTTACGAGTTTATTTGAGGTGTAGTGTGGGACAAAAAGTTCACCCAGTGGGTTTTAGATTAGGCGTATACGAAGATTGGCAAGGTCACTGGTTTGCCAAGAAAAACTACGGAGCTCAGGCACTTGAAGATTTTCAAATCAGGAAATTTCTCAAAAGCCGCTTGAATGAATCCGACATTTCAAAAATTGTTATCGACAAGGCTGTCGATAACGTGCGCATCACTGTTCACTCTGTTAAACCAGGGATGATTATTGGCCGTAAAGGACAAGGCATTGAGCAGTTGAAGGCGGAACTTAGCAGGTTAGTTGGCAAGGGTGTAGAGGTTTCTGTTCAGGAAGTTAAAAATCCTGAAATTAACGCACGCCTAGTTGCTGAGAGCATTGCTGATCAGCTGGAGAAGCGCGTTAGTTTCAAGCGTTTGATGAAAAAAGCAGGTCATGCTGCTCTTAAATCAGGTGCTAAGGGAATCAAGATCTGTATTTCTGGTCGTATTGGCGGTGCTGAAATTGCGCGCGTTGAGTGGCTTAGACTTGGTTCAATTCCGCTCCATACATTGAGAGCGAATATTGACTATGCACTAGCAGAAGCTCTAACGACGTACGGTCTTATTGGTGTCAAGGTTTGGATTTGCCGTGGCGAATACCAAACACACGTGACATCTACAAGAGGATAACTCCATGTTGATGCCAAAAAAAACCAAGTATAGAAAAGTCCAAAAGGGACACGTTGCTGGTCGCTCAAAAGGTGCTCGCACTGTTCACTTTGGTGATTATGGTCTCATGGCTGTCGAGGGAGCTCGTATCTCTGCTCGTCAGATTGAGGCAATTCGTGTAACGGTTAATAGACGTTTGAAGAAGATTGGCGAATCATTTCTTCGCGTGTTTCCAGATAAACCAGTGAGCAAAAAACCTGCTGAAACCCGAATGGGTAAAGGTAAGGGTGCTCCTGAGTTCTGGGTTGCTGTTGTGAAGCGTGGTCGCGTTATCATTGAAATTGGTGGCGGGATTACACGTGAAGAGGCAAAAGATATTCTGCAGCAAGCAGCATATAAATTGCCAATCAAGACTAAGTTTGTTGAAAAGCAGCAACAAGTGGCTGCTTAAGGAATTAGGTAGACACTATGAAATCGTTACAAGAACTTCGTGCTCTTGATGTATCTTCTCTTAATCAAGAAGTAGAGACAATGAAAAAAAGCATCTTTGATGCAAAAATGGCTCTTCTAACTGGTCAAGTTAAAGATACCTCTCATTTTAGAAAGACACGCAAAGCTATTGCTCAAGCGTTGACAATTTTGAATCAAAAAAAGCAAGCGTAGTTTGCGCGTTACGAGATAAAGGTAAAATCATATGGTAGCTGTTAAGACTACAACTGAACAGACATTAGCGAGTAGTGGAAGAGTTCTCGTTGGACATGTTGTTTCAGACAAAATGGATAAGACGATCGTTGTAAAAATCGTTCGTACTCTTAAGCATCCTGTGTATGGCAAAGTAATTCGCCTTCACAGAAAGTTTAAGGCTCATGATGAAAGCAATACTGCTAAAATTGGCGATGTTGTTGAAATCAAAGAGTGTCGTCCTTTGTCTAGAGACAAGCACATGACACTTGTGCGTGTTGTTGAAGCTGCGTAAGGGGAGATAATATGGTACAAGAACGTGCAATGCTTACCGTAGCGGACAACTCAGGTGCAAAGATTGCGCAAGTTATTCGTATTTCAGGAAGTTCTGGTAAACGTTATGCTTACCTTGGTGACATCGTTAAAGTTGCTGTAAAAAAAGCAATTCCAGGTGGAACTGTAAAGAAGAGCGATGTTTGCAATGGTGTGCTTGTTAGAACACACAAAGAGTATCGTCGTGCTGATGGAACATACATCAGATTCGATGATAACGCTGTTGTTCTACTAGACAAAGAAAATCAGCCAGTCGGTTCTCGTATTTTTGGACCTGTAGCCCGAGAGTTGAAAGCTGCTGGATATTCAAAAATCATTTCTCTAGCACCAGAAGTGCTATAGATAATAGGGGACAAAGACTATGTTAGCTCGAATAAAAAAGAACGACACTGTATTAGTGTTGTCTGGTAAGGATAAAGGTAAGCAAACAGAAGTGCTTGCTGTTTATCCAAAAGAAGATATGGCTCTGGTTAAAGATGTGTCTGTAGTAACACGTCATGTTAAACCAACCAAGCAAGGACAGAAGGGCTCTATTGTAAAAGAAGAGCGCCCTGTACGTCTTTCAAAAATTATGCCTGTTTGTTCTTCATGCAAAAAAGCATGCAGAATTCAAGTCAAAGAGCTTGAAGCAGGTGATAAAGTTAGAATTTGTAATCGTTGCAAAGAATCCTTCTAGGTCCGGTAAGGTTGCGTGATATGAAATCTCGTTTAGAGGAACTTTATAAAACCAAAGTTCGCCAAGAGCTGTTTAAAGAACTTGGTCTTGAAAACGTAATGGAAATTCCAAAGGTTTCCAAAGTCGTTGTGAACATTGGTTTGAAAGAAGCGATCGCTGACTCAAAAGTTGTTGCATTAGCAAAAGGTGTGATTGATCAGATTACTGGCCAATCTTCAACCAAAACGCTAGCTAAAAAGTCTATTGCAGGCTTTAAGCTTCGTGAAGGTATGCCTATTGGTGTTATGGTAACCTTGAGAAACGATCGTATGTACCATTTCTTAGATAAACTCATCAATGTTGTGTTGCCTGCTGTCAGAGACTTCCAAGGCGTAAAACCAAAATTTGATGGAAGTGGTAATTATAATCTTGGCATTAAAGATTGGATGGTATTTCCAGAGATTGACTACGATACAGTAGATAGATCTCGTGGTTTGAACATCACAATTTGTACTTCAACAGATAACGACAAGCATGCGCTTGAGTTGTTGAAGAAGTTCAATATGCCTTTTGTTGGCCAATCTCGCTAATACGAAGGATAATTCATGGCAAGAAAAGCTTTAATCCAAAAAGAAATTCTTCGTCGTAACAAGGTTGCTAAGTACGCTGCAAAACGTAAAGAGCTTGTTGCTGTTATAAAAAGCCAAAATGCTTCTTTAGAAGAGAAGCAAGCGGCACAAAAAGCGCTGAGCAAAATGCCTCGCGATGCAAGCATTACCCGCATGCGTAATCGTTGTGAAATAACAGGTCGTCCTCGTGCATATATGCGCTTTTTCAAAATGAGCCGTTTGTCATTTAGAAAGTTTGCACTCGAAGGTCTTCTTCCTGGTGTCAGAAAAGCAAGTTGGTAATCCCTGGAGCGAAGTATGTCAGTAGACACAATCAGTAATTTTCTCACTGTTATTAGAAATGGTTTGCTTGTAAGCAAACGTTCTGTAACAGTTCAGCATTCAAACATGAAGCAAGCGATTGCAAACTTGTTAAAGGCTGAAGGTTATATTAAAGACTATAAAACAGAAACAGTTGAAGGTAAGCCAGTTCTTACTGTTCTTCTTAAGTATGTTAATGGCGAATCTGTTATTCATGATATTAAACGCGTGAGCAAATCAGGTCGTCGCCATTATGAGGGTACCAATGCCGTTAAGCCTGTTATCGGTGGTCTTGGTATTTCTGTATTAAGCACCAGCAAAGGCATTATGACAGACAAGCAAGCTCGTCAGGCAAATGTTGGTGGTGAAGTTATCTGTCACATTTGGTAAGGAACGGCTATGTCAAAGATTGGAAAAAGACCAATACAAATTACATCAGCCAAAGTGCAGATTGATGCAAATATCGTAACGATTGCTGGAGCAAAAGCTACATTTAAACATGAGCTTCCAGATGGTATTCTTGCAAAAGTTGAAGGCAGTGAGCTTGTTGTTTCAGCTGCTAAAGACAACAGACGTCACCGTATGTTCTGGGGTCTGCACAGAGCACTTTTAGCAAATAAAGTAAAAGGTGCAGAAACAGGCTTTGAGCAAAAGCTGATCATTGTTGGTCTTGGATTCAAGGCGCAACTTGCAGGCTCAAAAATGACCTTTAATTTAGGTTATACGCATAAAATCGATTATGAGCTACCAAAAGAAGTTTCGGTAGAAATCGACAAAACAGGACAACAGTTGGTTTTCCGCTCAGCAGACAAATTCATTCTAGGAAATGTATGCGATGCGATCCGTTCTTTCAGACCACCAGAGCCATATAAAGGCACAGGTATTATGAGAGATGGTGAAGTTATCTTCCGTAAAGCTGGTAAAACTAAAGCTGGTTAATAGACTGTAAATTTGGTGACTGAAGGAAATCAACCGTGAGTTTAATTAAACGTTTAAGAGCGAGACATAAGCGACGCGTACTACGTGTACGCGCTGCTCAGCAGTGTCGCGGCGAAAAGCTTAGAATTTCTGTTTACAGAAGTCTTAAGCATATCTATGCACAGATTATTGATGATGTAAGTCATCAAACTCTTGCGAGCTTTTCAACAAAGCAACTTGAAGGTGTTAAGGGAAGCAAAAAAGAGCTAGCACACAAAGTTGGTTTGGAGCTTGGAAAAAATGCTGCAAGCAAGAACATTACAAGCGTGTTCTTTGATCGTGGTGGGTATCTGTATCATGGCCGTGTTCAGGCGCTTGCAGACGGCCTGAGAGAAGCCGGTCTGAAGTTCTAACTGTTCTTTTAAGAGACGACTATTATGACAGAAGAAAAAAACACGAGAAAAATGGCTCCAGCTAGATCACAGCAGCCAGTAGAAGAGTTCGCAGAATCAGTTCTCAGCGTAAGACGTGTCGCAAAAGTTATTAAGGGCGGACGCCGCTTTTCATTTTCTGCGCTTGTTGTTGTTGGTGATCGCAAAGGTAGCATTGGTGTGGCACTTGGTAAGAGCCGAGACGTTTCATCTGCTATTTCAAAAGCATTACGCAAAGCGCGTAAGCACATGATTACTATTCCTTTGTACAAAACAACTGTTCCGTACACTGTTGAAGGTAAGCACTCAGCAAGTAAGGTTCTTATTAGATCAGCTGCAAAAGGTACCGGAGTTATTGCCGGTGGTGCAGTTCGTTCAGTTATGGATGCTCTTGGTGTTCGTGACGTTCTTTCCAAAGTTATTGGTGCATCAAACCCACATAACGTTGTAAAAGCAACAGTCAAAGCACTTCTCAAGCTCCGTTCCGCACAGCAAATCGCTGAAATGCGTGGCAAAAAACTTAACGATATTGTAGGAAACAACGATGTTGCAGCTTAATAATCTTGTAAAAATCAAAGAAGATAGAAAGAGAGTCGGTCGCGGAGGAAAACGCGGCCGCTACGCAGGTAGAGGTAAAGAGGGACAAAAGTCCAGAACTGGTTCCAATAGTGAAATCAGACCTTCATTCGAAGGTGGACAAATGCCTCTAGTGAGACGTATTCCTCGTCGTGGTTTTACAAACGTATTTAAAAAAGTATACGCACTTGTAAATCTTATCGACCTAGAAGAGCGTTTCAATGATGGTGATGTTGTTACACTTGCTACATTGACTGAAAAAGGTCTTGTAAAAGGTCGTAAGAACAACGCTGTTAAGGTTCTTGGACATGGCGAATTAAAGAAGAAGCTGACTGTTACAGTAAATGCAGTCAGTGAAGCTGCAGCCGATGCTATCAAGAAGGCAGGAGGCAGCGTTACATTGCAGTAGGAGATAGGCAGTGGTGGTGTTACTTCATAACCTTAAAAATATTTTTTACGTGCCTGAGTTGCGTAAGAAACTTGCTTATCTGATCGGTATTTTAGCCGTATTCAGATTTGGTGCACATGTACCAGTTCCTGGTATTAATGGTGCAGCTCTTGCAAATTTCTTTAATACTCAGCTTGCTGGTGGTGGTTTTTTGTCATATCTTAACCTGTTCTCAGGTGGAGCTATGCAAAACTTTGCTATCTTTACGCTTGGCATGGGTCCTTATATAACCGCATCTATTATGATGCAGTTGTTAACGATCATGGTTCCTTCTCTTGAGGTTCTTGCTAAAGAGGGTGAATACGGAAGACGAATCATCAACAAGTATACACGTTATTTGACTCTTATTGTGAGCGGCCTACAGGCTTTTGGTATCGCAATGTACATTGAGCGCACTCCTGGTATTGTTTTTGATCCAGGTTGGGGCTTTAGACTGTCAGCTGTTCTTTTCTTAACAGTTGGATCACTTTTTGTGATGTGGCTGGGTGAGCAAATTAACACCTATGGTTTGGGCAACGGTAGCTCAATGATTATATTTGCAGGTATTGTTGCAACGTTTCCTTCAGCATGTCTTCGTTTGTATGAGGCTGTACGCCTTGGCCAGACAGATATTCTGATTGCTGTACTGCTTGCTCTTATAACACTCGGCTTTATTGTGAGCATTGTGTTTTTAGAGCGTGGTGAGCGTAAGGTTCCTGTTCAATATGCAAAACGCGTTGTTGGTCACAGAGTATTCGGCGGTCAAAGTTCATATATTCCGCTGAAACTTAATCCAGCAAACGTTGTGCCTGTGATTTTTGCGCAATCAATTTTGAGTATGCCTGCAACGGTTGCTGGTCTTTTTGCTGCTCGTTGGCCAGAAGTACAGCGATTTGTTACAGAGTGGTTTTATGATGAGCGCTTTATTTACAGTATTTGTAATGCAGGGTTAATTATTTTCTTTGCATTCTTTTACACAGCAATCATTTTTAATCCTACTGAACTTGCTGAAAACATTCGTAAATCAGGTGGTTTTGTGCCTGGGATTCGTCCTGGACGTAAGACAGCTGAGTTTTTTGATTATCTTCTGACCCGCGTTGGCTTTCCTGGTGCAGTTTATTTAGCTCTGCTTGCAATTTTGCCTTCATTGCTAAAAAACTTTATATCTTTTCCTGTGATGTTTACAGGTACAGGTCTGTTGATTGTGGTTGGCGTTGCGCTTGATGCATCAGCTCAGATTGAGTCGCATTTAATTGAGCGTCGCTATGAAGGTTTTCTGAAAACTGGTAGATTAAGAGGGCGCACTGCGCGATAGGTATATGAACGAGCAACAGGGTAAAAAACAAATTTATTCTTTTTTCGGACCTCCTGGTTCAGGTAAAGGTACATTGGCACAACGTTTAGTCCATGAAGATGGGTTTATAATGTTGTCAACAGGTAATCTGTGTCGTCAACATGTGGCTACAGGAACAGAGTTCGGAAAAATGCTCAACGAATATCTTAAACAAGGGCATCTTATCCCAGATGCCCTTGTTACTGAGATGGTCGTTGATTGGCTTGAGCATTTGCCAGCGCAACAAAATACTCCAATTATTCTGGACGGATTTCCAAGGACGCAAGGGCAAGCTGAGCTTTTTATTAATCATCTTGCAAAGCTTTCCAGCAGCTATGAGTTTACAGTTGTGTCATTTGACGTTTCTGATGATGAAATTGTGGAAAGACTTTCTCGTCGTGTCGTTTGCTCTAAAAAAGAGTGTCAGGGGACGTTTAGAGAGAGTCAGGGATATAAAGTTTGTCCTCAATGTTCATCAACTTTAGTAAAACGAGATGATGACCGCGAAGAAATTGTTCGTGAACGTCTTGCACAGTTTCCACAATACAGAGATGCATTACTGAATTTTTATAAAAGTTCAAATCAATCAGTTTTGTATCTTGATACTTCTGGATTAAGTGCTGAAGAGCTGTTTTTCGTTTTTAAGAAAAATATTGGTCGGGGCTTAGGGAGCTAAATGGACACCGTTGTCATAAAAAATAAATCAGCTATTGAGAAAATGAGAACGGCTGGACAAGCACTTGCTCGTGTTATGCAGCAAGCTGAACAATTGATCCAGGCAGGTGTGTCAACACACGAAATCGATTTTCAAATAGAAAAGATGATGGTTGCGGCACAATTAAAGCCTGTTTGTAAAGGTTACGGGACTTATAAGCACGCAACTTGCATTTCTGTAAATGATGTTATTGTTCATGGTGTTCCATCAAAAGAAATTATTTTAAAATCTGGAGATTTTGTTAAAATAGACGTCGTCGGTTCGTACAAGGGTTATTGTGCGGATATGGCACGCTCATATTTTGTGGGGCAACCGTCTCCAGTTGCACAAAAAATGGCTGAAGTAGCTCAGCGTGCGCTTGATAAAGCGATTGGTCTTGTTAGGCCTGGTCAACATTTATCAACAATATCACATGCGGTGCAGCAAGAAGTTGAAGCGGCTGGCTTTGGCGTTGTACGTGATTTCGCTGGGCATGGTATTGGTAAACGTATACATGAGTATCCAGATGTTCCTAATTATGGTACGCCTGGCAAAGGTCCTGTGTTACAGCAGGGGATGACATTTGCGATAGAGCCCATGATTACAGAAAAAAGTTATGATGTAAGAATTCTGGATGACGGGTGGACTGCTGCGACAGTAGATGGTGGTCTTGCGGCTCATGTGGAAGACACCGTAGTGGTAACGCGTGATGGTGTTGAAATTTTAACCAGATTACAAAAGTAAGAGGCTAAAAAGCTTATGAAAAACAAAGAAGATGTCATTGTTATGGATGGCATTGTTGAGAAAGCACTCCCTAACGCCATGTTTCATGTTCGTTTAGAAGGTGGTGATCATGTTGTGCTTGCTCATGTGTCTGGTAAGATGCGAATGCACTATATCAAGCTTTTGCCGGGTGATAGAGTTGCAGTAGAGCTCTCGCCATATGACCTAACAAAAGGTCGTATCACTTCGCGTTATAAAAATTAAGATTGCAATTTATAAGTTCAAATTGAGAGATGCATTATGAAAGTTAGAACATCGGTAAAACCAATGTGTGATGGTTGCAAGGTTATTAGACGTGCTGGCGTTGTTCGTGTTATTTGCGAAAAGAGCCCAAAGCATAAGCAACGTCAAGGTTAATTCAAGTAGTTTGTGGCGCCATAAAGTGTTTGATTAAGAGAGGTCGTTAATGGCACGTATAGAAGGTGTAATGTTACCTGCAGAAAAACGCGTAGAATATGGTTTGACTTACTTATTTGGTGTAGGTCTTACTCGTTCAAGAGAAATCTTGGCGCAAACAGGGATTAACCCTGATGTTCGCGTTAAGAATCTTACGCCAGATCAAGTTGCAGCAATTCAAAAGTTTTTAACACAAAATGTCAAAGTCGAGGGTGAGCTTCGTAAAGAAATAACCCTTAATATTAAACGCCTTCAGGAAGTCGGTTGTTATCGTGGTTCACGACATAAAAAAGCGCTTCCAGTAAGAGGACAACGTACAAAGACTAATGCTCGTACAAGAAAAGGTCCTCGTAAGGCGTCAAATGTTGTTGCTAACAAAAAGATCGCTAAGAAGTAAGCGTTAAATACCAAGGGTACAAATGGCCTACAAGAAAAGTAAAAAACGTATACATAGAAACGTTGAATCTGTTGTTGCTCACGTTAAATCATCATTCAATAATACCTTGGTTACTATTGCAACCACGGACGGTGATGTGTTGATGAGAGGCAGCTCAGGAGCTATGGGTTATAAGGGTACACGTAAAGGTACACCTTATGCTGCGACACAAGTTGCGGGCAAGCTTGCAAAAGAGATGCTCAATATTGGTGTTCGTGTTGTTGAAGTAAACATGCAGGGTCCTGGCTCAGGTCGTGACTCAGTCGTTAGAGCATTACAATCAGCTGGTCTTGGCGTAAGCGTTCTTCGTGACGTAACCCCAATTCCTCATAATGGTTGCAGAGCTCCTAAAAAGCGTCGTGTATAATTTTAGTTCTGATTTGTAATGCAAACGAGGTATTGATTCTATGTCTACGTGTAGTAAGTGCAGACAAGCTGGTGAAAAGCTGTTTTTAAAAGGCGCAAAGTGCCGCTCCCCAAAGTGCTCACTTGAAAAGCGTCCTACTGGTCCTGGTCAACACGGTAAACGTGCTGGAACTAAAAAGCTTTCAGAATATGGTAAGCAGCTTGAAGAAAAGCAAAAAGTTAAATTGATGTATGGTGTTTTGGAGCGTCAATTCAGACGATTCTTCCAAAATGCATCACGCCTTCAAGGTGTTACAGGTGAAAACTTGGTTACCCTTCTTGAGCGTCGCCTAGACAACGTTCTTTATAGACTTAAGCTTGCTGTATCTCGCGTACAAGCTCGCCAAATGATCGTACACGGCCATGTTTTGGTTAACGGTCAAAAAGTTGATAAACCATCTTTTATTGTTAAAGTTGGTGACGTTGTTTCATTCACAGAGACAACTCTTAACAACAAAACATTTGTTGAAAACGTTATTGATAAGCGTATCAACATGAGTGTTAAGGTTCCTGAATGGCTTGATTTGCAAAAGAAAGACCGTAAGGGTGTAATCCTTCGTCTTCCTATTCGTGCAGATGTAGCAGCTCCAATTCAAGAACACCTTATTGTTGAGTTGTACTCTAAGTAATATTTTGGCATTTTTGCCACATAAGCATAAACCACCACTATCGGTGGTTTATGCTTTCTTTTCGGTATTTGATTTGTGGTCAGTTGCGATTTATTTTTAAATGGATGCAGAAGATGAATTATAAGCCCTTGATTCTCCCTAAAGTGACCTGGGAAACAAAAGTCTGCACAAGCACCTATGGTGAACTCGTTGTGCAGCCGCTTGAGCCTGGTTTTGGTATTACGCTTGGTAACGCTCTCAGACGCGTTATGCTTGCGTCAGTAGAAGGTTCCGCAGTTACCTCTGTTGTTATCAAGGGTGTTAATAACGAGTTTTCAGTCATCAAGGGTGTTATTGAAGATACGCTTCACGTTCTTCTTAACATCAAAGGGATTGTTGTTAAAAATTCAACAGGTCTTCCTGGCACTATGCGTCTATCAAAGCGCGGTGAGGGTGCGGTAACTGTTGGTGATATTGAGACAGACGATCACCTTGAGGTTGTTAATAAAGATCATGTTATTGCGCATCTTGCAGTAGATGGTGAACTTAATATTGAGTTCACAGTTGAAACAGGACGTGGATACCAGCAATCTGCATGGCCACAAGGTCAGTCACTTCAATCAGATAACAGAATTTATCTTGATGCTATGTTCAGCCCAGTGAAACGTGTTGAGTATGCAGTTGAGCAAGCTCGTGTTGGTGATCGATTTGATTGCGACAAGCTTATCCTAAGCATTCATACAAATGGTGCAGTAACTCCTCAAGAAATGATTCACTACAGCACTTCAGTGCTGCGCACACAGCTTGAGCACTTCCTTGCTGCAAAAGAGATCCCTTTTAATGAGATCTCTGGTAGCTCAGAAGTTCGCCCAACAAGCGAGGTTCGTTTTGATGTTGATAGCCCAACACGCGGTCTTCCTGTAGAGCTGTTCCTTAAGCCTATTGATGAGCTTGAGTTCTCAGTTCGTGCGCACAACTGCTTGATTGGTGCTGGTATCAAACGTGTTATCGATTTAGTTAACATGACCGAAGAGGATGTGCTTAAGATCAAGAATTTTGGTCGTAAGTCACTTAGAGAAGTTAAAGAGATTCTTTCAGCATTCAGCTTGCATTTGGGCATGAATGTAAAAGAGCTCGATTTGAAAAAAGCTATTAAAGATCAAGAAAATCAATCTGCTTAATAAAGGTATGCTCTCATGATGCACCAAAATGGCCGCAAAAAGCTGAATATGAAAACAGCGCACCGCACATCAGTGTTGCGCAACCAGCTCATTCACCTTATCAAGAACGGCTGCCTTCAATCAACAAAGGCACGTGTAAAAGAAGTACAGCGATTTGCTGAACGTATGGTTACACTTGCTCGTACAGGATATGATTTCAACACAATTCGTCGTGTTAAGTCACAACTTCCTTACGATGAAGCTGCAGTTGTTAAGCTTATCAAAGAAATTGCACCAAAATATGTTGGTCGTCCAGGTGGATACACACGTGTAATCCCTCTTGGTCGTCGCACAAGCGATACAGCATATATTGCTCGCCTTGAGTGGGTGTAAGCTTAATAAGCTTCACATACAAGTGTAAAAAAAGCCCTCTGGGATTACCAGGGGGCTTTTTTATTGAGCATAATAGAACGTACCGTTTGATTTACATCATAGGTAATGTGATTCCTACTTGCTTCATGTATTTGCCTTGGCGGTCTGCGTATGAAATCTCACATTCATCATCTGATTGGAAGAAAATCACCTGCGCGATTCCTTCGTTAGCATATATTTTTGCTGGGAGTGGGGTTGTATTAGAAATTTCGATTGTCACATAACCTTCCCACTCAGGCTCAAAAGGCGTTACGTTTACAATAATCCCGCAACGTGCATAAGTTGATTTGCCAAGGCAGATTGTTAGGATGTTTCGTGGTATTCTGAAATACTCAACGCTGCGAGCAAGAGCGAATGAGTTTGGTGGAACAATACACACATCTGCATTAATTCTAACAAAAGACTCTTCTTTAAAGTTTTTTGGGTCAACTATAGAGTTGTACACATTAGTGAATACTTTAAATTCATTTGCAACTCTGATGTCGTAGCCGTAGCTTGAGACACCATAGCTAACAATATTTGATTTTGTTTCATCACTGTTGCGTACTTGTCTATCAACAAAAGGTTCGATCATGCCACGTTCTTGTGACATGAAGCGTATCCAGCTATCAGGTTTAATGCTCATAGTTCCTCCTCGTAGTCTGCTATAAACTTCATCAATTCATACCATAAACTTAAACATCTTGATAGGCTGACCTCTGTTAAATGTGAGGAGTAAGTGATGAAGAATGTTTGTGGTGGTCATGTTGCAATTATCGGTGCCGGATTTGTAGGCAGCGCGACAGCGTATTCATTATTACTCAGCGGCGTTGCAACAACAATTACACTTATTGATGCTAATGAAGACAAAGCTCTTGGAGAAGCCCTTGACCTCATGCATGCAACTCAATTTACCCCAGGATGCAGTATTCGCGCTGGGAGTGATTTAGCTCTTGCCGCAGAAGCAGATATTGTTGTGCTTGCAGCTGGTGCGAATCAGAAACCAGGTCAAAGCCGTTCTGATCTTCTTAGTCAAAACGTTGCTGTTTTTAAAAGCATAGTCCCGTCACTTGCAGCAATTAATCCATCATGCATGTTGCTTGTAGTAACAAATCCGCTTGATGTTATGACATACGTTGCTTACAAATTATCAGGATTTACAAGTAATCGTGTATTTGGTTCAGGAACTGTTCTTGACTCAGCGCGCTTAAGATTTCTCCTTGGGCAGCAGCTTGCAGTGAGTCCAAAAGATATCGTTGCTTTTGTTCTTGGTGAGCATGGAGATTCTGAGTTTGTTTGGTGGAGTGGAGTTACAATAGGCGGCGCACCGATTAGCGCATTCCCCGCTATTGATCTACTCAAGATGCATGAATTACATGAGCAAACACGCCAGGCCGCGCAGGTGATTATAAGCAAAAAGGGTGTAACTAATTATGCTATTGCTAGCGCAGTTACAAAAATTATTAAGGCCCTTTTAAAATCTCAAGAACGTATTTTTTCTTTATCAGTTGTAACGTCAGATAGTATTGCAGGAAAAGAGATTTGCATAAGCTTGCCTGGCATCATCCGAAAAGACGGCTATTTTGATCGAATTCCTCTTTCACTTACAAAAGAAGAGCGAATGCTATTAGACCAGTCAGCCGCAAAAATTTACGCAGAAACACAAATAGCCTTAGGCCTTATTTCCTCATAGATTAAGTAAAAAAGCTAATTTCTTTACAATAAAATTACTCAATACTTACACTTTGTCTCCAAATAAGCACGCGCTCATTCAGGCTAATTACTCTAATTTAAATAATATACGTAGTGCATGAACAGAGGTTCTTAAAAGGAGCATTAATGAAAAAGGTCTTTGAGTCATTACGTTTGTGTAGCGTAATGCTACTAGTAGCTCATTTTAATGTGAGTGCTCGTATTGATTTTGGAAGCAAAAATTCAATGCTCTCCTTTGGTTCAGATGCAAAATTCAGTGTTAACTCTTCAAATCTTTCAATCCCAGGAACACTTAAATTAGATGAATCAACGCTTGTTAGTGGTTCTGAATTTGCTTTTGATGATGGTGCGCTGATTGTTGGATCAAGTGAGTCAAACTTTACAGGCGCGTATGATCCATCATCTGACGACACGATTAAGCTTAATGGTGACAGCATTTTTAATGCTGGTGCCGGCACAGTCCTTAAAGCCCTTAATGTTTCAGGCACCGGAAACCTACTAACCGGTCAGCCTACATTTGATTCAGCTATTACACTTGCTGACAACACCACTGAGCTGGGCATTGGGATCAAAAGCAAGCTCAATAAAAATATTGTTCTTAACGGCGGCGCTGTGACTTTGCACGATGATTTAGCTCTTGCTGATCATGTTAAGCTTTCTGGTAACGGTTCAGTTGATCTTAATTTTAGGCAGCTTAGCCTTGGAAGCTTTTATCAGACTCCTTGGTCTGGCGATTTGACGTTTTCTAATGCACTTGATATCGAGCTTAATGGTTCTATAGAGCTGACAGGTTCATGGACCTTTGATGGTCTTTGTGTGATTAATGGTAATGGCGCTGTTATTGACTTAACCTCCGGTGGAAGCTTAATTATTAACGATGATGCTACCTTAGTGCTTTACAATGTTATTATTAAAGGCATAGGAAGTGGCCTTGGTGGTGATATTGTTCTTGCAACAGCAACAAGCTCAATCAAAACAACAAATACAGAATTAAGTTTTGCCGGAAACAAAACATTTACGATAGGTAAGATTGTTGCAAATGGACCTACAACCTTTGCCGTTGGTCCTCATTCATGCGTATTCTCATCACTTGGTATACTTGCCGCAGATGGCTCAGTAATAACAGTTGATTTCCTTGATTCAGAATCAACTCCTGGTGGTGTGTTTGCGCCAGATGATGTCCTTGATCCGCTTAATGCTGGTTCGAACGTTAATGTTAATCTTACGAATAATGGCTACATTCGTAATGCCGTTGGCTCGTCTGAATCAACGCCGTCAACAGATCCTGGTGCGATTGATCTTCTAAGCGGTAACGTAACATCTGATGTTACGCTCTCAAAAGAGCTGTTTCTTTCACCGTCACAATTTATAAAGATTAATGGGAATGTTGTACTTGATGGTCAAGGCACACGTATTCATTTTTCTGGTGACAAGCCACAACTTATTATTAAGCCAGGCAAAACGTTAACGCTTAAAAACGTTACGCTTGATAATCTTACACAAAATACAATCGATATTAGGTTATCAAGCAATCCATCATCAGCAGGTGCTCGATACGGTACTGGGGTTTTAAAGATTGATAAAAATGTTACGTGGGTCCTTGATACAAGTATCTCTTTTTCAAGCGGTAAAATTGTTGTGCTCCCAACAGATGATGGTACAAATATTTTCAAAATGCGTGCCCCTGCAACAAGACAAAGCTTTAGCCTTGCTCCGCGTGATATCGATGCAGAGTCAACTCAAGCAGAGCGCAATACGCACCGTGGTGCAAATGCGATTTTAAGTCTTGGTAATAGCACTCTTCAGCTAGAGAGTATTACATTTGATGGCCTTGAGTTTACTCATGCCGACTATACAAATGAAATTGCAAGCCCTGCGATTGCGCTTTCTGGTGATTCAACTGTTAATGTTGGTAGCTATAAAGTTTTTGGTCAGCCAGCGTCAGATGCGCTTACGCCTTTTGTAACAAAAATGAATTTCTTTGTTGAAGGCGCGGGCAATGGTTTAATTATGACTAATGACAGCAATAAACTTCAGGGATCAATTTTGTTTGGTGACGTTGCTGAAAACAATCTTGAAATCGCTTTTAACTACACGCCAAATATTCCAGCGCGCACCATTTCACAGACAGAGCGCTTTATTACTACTCAGTCAAATGACGTAGTGCCTATTAACGAGCCTACTGCGGTTGTCCCAGCAAAAGTGCCGCTGCTCGTATTTGCTGGTGACCCAGGGATGTTTGTTTTTTCAGAAGAAGGAAGTGCCCAATTAACATTTAATGCTGTTGAGTGCGCACTCCAAAACCTTGGTGACAACTCGTTTATTCTTGATGATAACAGCGTGGTGCGCTATAACACACTGTATCTGTATGATTATCCCGTTAAGCAGCAATCAACCAATACTCGCTACTTTGGTACAACGCGTGGAACAAGCTTTTTTGATGCGTCATTTGCAGTTAGAAGCGCTTTGGCAAAACAGCAATCAGCTAAGAAAAAGCCATGTGCCCTTCAGCTTAAATATAAAAAAGCTCGCGCTAAACATAAAAAAATGGCCTCAGAGGCACGCAAGCGAGAGCTTGCTGAAGAGGTTCAGGTTTCTACCAATCACCCAGAAAATAACGTCATGAGGTCTAGCTCACGAGCATCGCTGCGCACTTTTACTATTCCTACTGGGATTACAAGTGTTGATAGTGTTGTTGATGCATCAGGATCAGCATATAGTGGCGCGTATCTTTTTAAAAAGGGCGCTAATGTATCAAATATTAAATTCGATGCAGGAAGTCCTTTTGATGGATACCTGACAGACGGTATTACCCTCAGCACAGACCCATCGCAAGGAGTATCAATTGATAGTACTCATAAATTATATATAGACACGACTCCTGATGATGTTGCAAATTATTTAATTATTAACAAAAGCTGTACTATTGATTGTTCCGCACTTGTTTTTAATCCCGCGCAGGTATCAGGAGACGCAGTAATCAAGCGCTCGCAGCTTGCAATAAAAATTCCTGATCCATCTACTCGGGTTATTTTGACCGGAGTTTTGACGCTGCCCCTTGGTGCTGTACTTACTTTTCTTGATAAAGGTGATGTGAAAATTCATGCAGGGTTTAGTGTTGTATATGAGGTTTCTGATACTACAGTTCCTTTACACCAATTACCTGTGATCAACATAAGTAATGAAACTAAAGCATCAGTGGTACCTGTATCTGCTTTTTCTTCACCTATTACCACAACTGGTCGTGGATATTTAAGGCTTGAAGACAAAGCACAGCTAGATCTTTCGGGGAACGCTCTTATTGCTGGCCCAGCAACAGTTACTTCTGCTCTTGAGTATCAAAATCATGAATTAACAATCGAGGTTCAGCCTGAGGCTTATTTACTTCTGGGAGATGCGAGTGGCAATAGCGCCGTCCTATGCAGCAGAAATAGTGTTTTTGCACTTGTTAATAGAGGTAAGGTTTATATTTACGGTGGGTCGAGTTTGTTAATCAATACAGCACTTGATGGAGTCACACCGGCTCCAGGACGGTTAAGCTATTTCGAGCATAAAAATGGATCATATTTCAATTCTACTGGGACATTGTGCATAGGTGACAATAGCTTAAGTGGTGGTGTTCCGTTGCAATCAAATTTTGAGCTTCAAAGCATGTCTTTAGAGGGTACTGGCTCGGTGAAATTTATTACATCAGATTCATCATTCCCGGGAATTACGGCTGTGCAATCACCAAAGTCGTCTTTCTCTTATCCACTTGCTAGTGTGAGCCCGCTTACGATTGTTGCTACGTTTGCAAATATTGATACCACAAGATACCCAACATCATATGTCTTCTTTAAAGATAATAAGTGGACGCTTATTACAAAAAATGGTGTTACTGTTCAGCTTGATGCTGATGAATACCCAAATTATGAGGATGCTGATGGTGACATCCACTGTGATACTAATTCGACCAATCTTAATTTTGTTGTAAAACCAGATGGTAAACGTATTTATGCAAATGGCACAATCAAAAATTAACAAGGAGCATGGCAATGAACATGAATAAAGGCCTATTTATTGCAGCCATCCTTCTTGTGGGATGTGTACGAGCAGAAGCTGAAGTGAGTCATCATAAAGAGCGTGATGACCGTCGCGCTCGTAGGGCAGAGCATAAGCAAATGCCTCATGCAGAGACCTCTGCGGAGCGCCTAACCACTCAAGAGCGTAAAAAGCTTATGTCGCGCTGGCATGAATTTCTTGCATCGCAAGATGAGCACGATGTAGCGCTTGGCCGTTATGCAGACTTATACCTTGTTCCTGCCTGGCCTGTGCACGCACGTTGGTTTGAGCATATGCATCAACTCGGGATTAATTTCTTATATTCATACGCTACAGATGCTCTGAGCTCGAGTGGTAGTGCGTCTGATGATGTAACGAGTGTTGCTTTTGGTCAATCAACAATCAAGCTAAGCGATATGCTTGCAGTTGCAAATGTAACACAAGCTGGTCGTGTGACATTTCGTGATGAATTCGAATCTAAATTGTTTATGGTTCCAGGCGCAGTCCCTGCTTTTCCTGCTGGTGCTAATGATATTGCTGTTATTAAAACAGGTGGGTTAGCTTTAGTTGCTGCTGGTGCTGCGGGTGATGCAACTGTTCGATCAGATAATTATTTTGGTTATACGCATGATCTTTTGATCAAGCTTAATGGTCGTCAGGAGCGGTTTGGCGTTGCGCTTGATTTGACGCGATACATTCTGCCTGACCGTTTGAGCATCGGGGTGCACCTACCAGTTATGTATGTTAAGCATGGGCTTGATTTTACGATTGATACCGCTGACACTTTTGCAAAAGCATCAGCTGCAGGTGGGGGTGTTAACGTTGGTGCTTATGGTCCTGCTACTGGTCTTGCAAACTTGTTTCTTCGTCGTTATGGCGCTGATCCTGTACGTTTTGTTAAGGATGTTTTGCTACAAAAAGGCTTTAGAGAGCTTGGTGGAAGCGCGACCGGACTTGGTGATCTATCACTCTTCTTAGCCGGACAAATTGATGCGCCAGAAGTCGAGCGTGTTATTGTTGGCGCACGCGTACAGATCCCGACGGGTAAAAAGGCAACACAGTCAAAACTGTGGGCGCCTGACCTTGGTAATGGCGGATTTACAGAGCTTTCTATGTACGCAGCAACATGCTTTCAGTATAACCGCTGGTTAAATCCTCATGTGATGGCTAGCCTTGGTGCTAGTGCCCCAGCACACGTTAATCGTCGTGTACCAAGGTATTTTTCTGTCACAAATACTACGGGGGCAGCACAACAACTTAATGTACTCCTTCGTGATCAGCCACTTGCCATGGCAGAGCGTGTTCAAGTTAATGATGCTAACACTGTTTCAGGGTGGGATACTGCAGTTAATGGTTTTGGCGACACGATTTCATCTGTCAAGGTAACGCGCGGGGTAGAGGTCAAGTTGCGCCTGGGTAACGTTTTTCAAGATGTGTTTGCAAAGCGTGGTACGGCTGATGTTTATTACGATATGCGCGCAAAAACAAAAGATAGTGTAAGTGGGCTATCTCGAGAGTTATATAACCTCGATGCTATGCGTAAAAACACAAATCAGACAGAGCATCGTATCGGGCTTGAGTATAGCTACCAACCAAATCATGAGACACGCCTGCGTACGGGTGTTGTGTATACGTTTGCTGGAACAAATGTTGCTAAAACGCTTGAATGGAATACAACAATAAATTACTCATTTTAGTGGTAGTGCAGAGCAGGCATTATGCTGAAATGTTTTTCTAGCATAACAATTTTTAGTGTGCGCCTGCATTTTGCGGGCGCACTTTGTTTAGGTTAAAGGCACAGTATGAAAAACTACACGAAAATCTTTTTGTTGATGATGATGAACGCTTCATGTTTTGCAGCTATTAAGATTTCAAGCGGGAACCAGAAGCTTGAGGGCGTTAATGCCCGTATCACAACAAACAATACATTCACAACAGGTAAAACTATTGTGATAGTTCCAAATAAAACAGGAAAGCTTGAAGGAATAAAATCAATTGAATTTGATGTCACCTATGAGCCTGTTGACGAAAAGTATCGTGATGGTTTTAAAAATGCTGTTGTGATTACCCCAGCTCAAACACATGATCTTGAAGACATGCACGATCATGAAGAGAGCAGAAATGACAATAAAAAAGCATATGTTGTTCCTGATGTAATTATTGAGAAAATTGTTGCACAGCTTACTTCAGAGGAGTGATGGTGATGATACGATATGGTTTATTAATCGCTATAATATTGTTGCCGCACCCCGATCTTGAAGCAGCTAAGGCAAAAGGTGTTAAAGCAGCATCAAAAAGCTCAACAATTAAAGTTTCTGGTGGCACAGCAAAAATATCAAATGCTAATGCTTCTCTTGAAGGGTTAACTATTGAGGTCAGTGCTGCAAATAAACTTTCAGGATCATTCAACACAAATAATACAACACTAAAAATAGCATCTAATGGTACTAATTTGGTTGTTGGTGGGGTTACCAACGTCGCGAATAATACACTGCCAGCAAAGAGTGGTAATGCTAACCAGGATCTTGAATTTATTACAGCGACATCGTTAGACGCGTCATTATCATTTGCTTCAGGTAAAAAGTTTAGTGGAACTATTGATGCCGCTGGTCAGTCTGTCAAAACAGATGCAACACCGCGGACCTACAGCAGCAACGCACGCTTATTAAATATGCTCGATCTTGAATTTTTAGGAGAGACAACGCTCGCGACTCAGTGGACCTTTGAGGGTGATGCTGTTGTGAGTGGAAACGGAAATATCCTTGATTTAAGCCCAAGCGGTACGATTGTCGTCGCGCCAGATACCGAGCTTACACTTGCAAATCTTGTTTTGCGTGGTCTTGGTAACGCTCCTGGGCTGGGTAAAATCTATCTTACAGACAAATCTTCTGTGCTTAAATTAACAAATACAACTGTTGAGCTTGATGATGATTATACATTTACTCGCGGTGGTATTTATGTTGTTGGGCCTACAACAATTATTACTGCAGATCATACGCTTACTATCGATCAGCAGGCATCAATGACGGTTGATAACGTAACTTTGTATTATGATACGCTTACTTTTTCTGATGATGCTAATATTGCACCAGAGATAGCTGATGAAAGCACAAATCCCGTGTATGTTGTGTCAGTTAATAATGGCCAGATACTCCATGCAAACCCAGAGGGTGGGGTGGCGCCTCCTGCTGGTGATGAGATTATCTCATCAGATCTAACGCTTTCAGAGCTTGCAGTTGCTTCACCATCAACCAAGTTTATATTCACTTCAAGCGCAACACTTGATGGTGCAAGCTTCCCGCTCATTTTCACTCGAGCAGATATTCCTGTGGTAGAAGTTGATGATGCAGTTGAGGCACGCTTTACTGATATTAGGCTTGAGCATGTCGCACCGTCATTAATTGGTCTTGGTGCTGGCGCAACAGTTGTTTTTGATGACGCTGTTGAGCTTGATCTTGCAAAAGATGATGCGCTAGAAGATACATGGACATTTCGTGGTGCATGCAGAATTAATGGACAAGGAAGCACACTTGATCTTTCGGCTGGTGATCTTGTTATCCAGGGTGCTGATAGCTCCTTACTTATTGAGAATATTGTTATCACCGGACTTGCAGGAAGCGCAATTCGCTGCACAGACAATACTCAAACAGTAACATTTAAAAACGTAACCTTTTTGCTTGATGATACATTCACAATGACAAAAGGGCGTTTTGAAGTAGATGGCGTATGCCTTGTTCAAGGTGATGGCACGTTTGAATATGCATCTGCTGTAGCTAGTAAGGTTAATGCAGGCGGCACATTAGCTCTTGACGGTGCTACATTTCATTATGCTCCTGCCGTGGCAAATAGAGATCTTATTATTTTTGATACCGCTGCAGCACGTATGAGTCTTAATGGTGCAACGCTTTCTTCAACAACAACGGGTATGCGCCTTACTCGCGGTACGCTTATTCTAGATCATAAAAATATCATTAATGCGTCAGGTAGCTCTGTATCAAGCGGAATATCGATTGGTAACGGATCCTCTGATTACGACCTTGATATTAAACTTTTTCCTGGAGCAAGCCTTAACACAATCGCAGGAAGACTTATTTATGCAAACGTTGACGCATAAATTATAGTTTCTGAGTACTTAATTAGAGTGACAAGAGGCGGATTTTTCCGCCTCTTCTTGTTTTTTGCCTGATTTATTTTAGATTGAGCGGGTAAAATATTTTCACTTTAATCCGGAGCGATTATTAATGGCAGCGCGTATTCAAAAAATTTTCGCAGTGATGTTAGTAGTTGGATGTTCATTGAGCTCGTTACTTTCAGTTACAACACGTAGTGGGAAAGTAGTTGGAGTGCCACACACAGTAGTTTCTGGTAATTATGTTCAACCAAAATTACATAAAAAACTTGCGCCCGGAGAAATTATAGAGCTTCATGCTGGCTCTGTGTATGACATGAATGGTGCTGAGCTTGATATGGCTAAAGGGCACATTCATCTTGTTGGGAATGGCGTAGCTCCTATCACTATAAAAAACGGTACAATCAAAAATTTTACTAATAAATCATTAAAAATTGTTGGTAACAAGCCGCGTCTGATATTAGACACTCTTGAATTGTATCTTGATTCAAATATCTGTTTCCCTTGCAGTGTCCAGATTCAAGGTATTGTCCAGATTACTCGATTAGGCGAAGATATCTCTGATTATACTATTTATTTAAACGAGGCAGGCCAGGTAATTATTATGCCAGAATCGCAGCTTCTTATAGATGCTATAGACGTAGAGTCTTGTGTTGAGTCACCGATTCTTTTTTCAGCTGAAACAAGCGAGCTTTTGCTTGCGTCAGTTGATTGGTTTATGAATGCTGATCTAAGGTTTATGCGTGGTCTTATAACAACATCGATTGTTAAATTCAAAGGCGACCGTTCAGCATACTACCCGCAGACATTATTTTTAGGTGATGCAAAAAACAAGATAAATAATTCCTTTTTAGGTAGGGTTGATGCCACTGAATTTGCCACTGACTATGTAACTATTATCGATAATAATAAGTAATTAATTAGTACATATGTGTAGCATAACCAAATAGAATATATCGAATTCTTAAAGCCCACAGTGCTAATCTCATTCTGTTTTATACAGGAAATAGTTTTGAGAGAGGAAACGCCGTGGGCTTTTTATTTTGCATACTTAATCGAATAGTTTTATGGGTTGTGATTTTTTCTTACGTTACAGTGAGTGGAGCGCTGCTTGCTTCATCTGCAGATGTTATTCGTATTGATGAAGTACAACTTCAGCGCAGAGCGGAAGTTGAGGGCGTGGGTTATAAAACTGCAAATCTAGAGCAGTTGCGCTCAGTCTGTGAGACAGTGTCTAATATTAAGGTACCTGCATTTGTGGGAGTCACATCATCAAAAATTCAAGATGTATTACGTGATTCAGGATTTAATGCAAGAGATCAGTGGGCGGTGGTGCTGGATAAAGCAGATACCTCAAGGTCGTTAGGCGAGCTTGCGCCTGATTTTATAGACGCATGTCGTTATTTTGCACAAGAGCTTACAGCAGTCTGGAATACCCTTAGTGACAAGCCATCGCTTGATGAGCTTTTTGGCCTTGAAGGTCTAGATACTTTTCTTGCAGGCGTTGCAGCGCGTGGCGGCCGCCTTATGGTGCGCAGCACAGGAAAAGAGGATAAGGTTGGTCTTGCAAATGCTGGTGGAAATGAAAGCATTGCAAATGTTGAACCTACGACAAAAGCTGTGCTTGAGGCTATGGGCAGGGTTATTGCATCGTATAGTAGTGAAAAATCTCTTAAGCAGAGGTTTGCTGCTGGCGATGAAACAGTTTTAACCGAGCATATTTTTACACCAGTTCTTATTCAAGAGATGATTGGTGAGGTTGAGGGTGAAGCTGTTCCTGCGTGCGGGGTTATGTTTACAGAAGATCCTGCGGGTTCGATTAGTATGCAAACCAGTGGGGGAGATGGACTGCAATCAACAGGGATTGTTCTGATTAACGCTGCGTGGGGGCATAATACAGGTGTAGTTAATAGCTTAGTTCCCACTGATACCTATCGTTGTGTAAACGTAAGCGCAGAGCGAGTGATGATTTATCCCGTTGTCCGCAGAAAAACAAAACGACTAAAACCTGGGGCTAGCGGTAAGCTTGTTGATGAATCAAACGACCTTTCTTTAAGTGAAAAGCCTGCGTTAGCGCGTGACCAATTAGAGCGACTGACGCAATTTGCCGGTACTCTTGAGCAATTTTATCAGCGTGCAATGGATATCGAATTTGTAGTTAAAGGTGAGACAATTTATATTGTCCAAGCACGCCCCCTTACCTATAGCAAAAACACTGTCAAGCCATCATACATAGACCCTTCGGCATATGAAGACCTTGCAGCATATAGTGTTCAGACAATCTGCTCGGCATCTAACGCAGTAAGCATACTAGAAACAGGGGAAGAACTTTTAGTGGCACGAGATATTGGCACTGCGCTGGAACGTTACCTGAGCACAGGGTTTAATAAATCAGCAGTGAAAGTTGTGCTTGTTGGACGGGACGCGCCAAGTACATCACATGAAGCAACAACCTTTCGGAGCGAAGGCAAAACTGTCTTTTTTAGTCGACGTTTTAATGAGATTGCTGATGCGTTGCGCAAAGGAACGCTCTACGCAAGCCCGCAACAAGGAGTAATTCTTTCAACTAAACAAGCAGAAAGAAGCCCTACAGCTAGTGCGGGTGTTGCAGAATTTAAGGAGTCTTTTGCACAAGATACACTTGTCAGAGGGATTCGTGAGGGGTGGTGTGGTTATCCAGCGCCACGAGAAATTTCAGTATTTGGCGAGCTCCTTGGTGGCGCACCTGATGAGATCAGAACAGCCGACACGATTGTCGAACGGTCTTCTGCTAAGGCAATCCTGACTGAACTTGCAACTGCGACACCAGATCGTACTGATGAATTAGTCATAGCTATGGCTGGGTTAGTTCGTCGGCTACTTGACCCAAGCCGCGCCCTAGATAAAAGGAAATCAGGGCATTTAAGACGTTTAATTATCCAGGTTCTTGGCGAGGTGAAGCGCCTTGCTGATATTGAGCCTTCAAGTGACCTTTATATTACTAGGTTGTTGCCATTAAAAATGCTTGATGCACTTGTATTTCAGCAGGGTGATCAGATATGTTTTCCTCTCTCAGTCGCAAAAATTATAAAGATGCAAAAAGATGAAAAAGCAACAGCAGATCGGCTTAAAGAGCTTGCTCCTAAAGATTCGGTTGCGCCGCTTAAAAGCCCACTAAGATCAACATCTCCAGTGTATGCAGTAAGTCGTGAATCAGGTGAAATGGTTGTGCAGCTGGGGAGGGTATCTGAGCTTGCTTATACTGAAGACATCGATAAGGCATGGAATGATTTTGTCAGAAGTGTTGCGCTTCATGGTGATGTGAGTTTGCTAGGAAGCTTAACTAGATTTATTGGGACACTTGCTCAGTTCGGAGTTTTACCATTATGGCTTAATACAGACTTTGCGTTGAAAGCGAGTCCATCACCTGAAATGATTAGTGCTTGGATATCAGAATTGCGTCGTGACGATGAAATTTTCACTCAGATAACTGCGCAGCGCACTCGTGTTAATTCATACGATATAGAAGCGTTTGCAGATATGACTAAAACTGTGACGTTGTGGGAAGCCTATAAGCGTGATGTTGTTAATACATTTAATACACCAGAATTTATAGATCGGTTCAAAGCTTCAGGAAATCTTTCAAAAATAGCAGCCGCAGGATTAATGCGCGAATTTATAGAGCAGTTTGATGAAATAATAAAAACATACAAGGGTATTCCTGCTGCACTGCTATCAAATGAGGATAAGCTACCTATATTTCAGGATATGCTTAAATCTTTTTGGATGATTCTAGACTCGTGGGTGCAGTTATTACAACCACCAGATGTTTTTGATTTAGTTGATGATACGGTAATTATGCTTGGTAATATTGTTGCCAAGGATACTCCTGTTGTAGATGACTTGATGCCAACTCTAGGCGTTGATTGTCCTGTTTTTGCTCTAGGTAGTGGGCATGAATGGAAGCATGATGCTGACACGAATAAGCAGCCAGCTTCGCTTGAAGATGCCTATACCATAACGCATCAGTCACTCATGAATATTTTATCAAATATATCTTTAACAGGATCAGGCACCACCGTGCTGCCAAAACTTATGACACGCGTTGAGCAAATACTAACCGCATCATTTCCAGACCTTGCAATTGAAGGTGCTCGTGTAACCGGAATCCATAGTGATGCGAATAAGCTTTCAAAATACTACAATCTCTCTCTCAATCAACATGGGTGCCAAATAGAGGCAACATATAACAAACTAAAGCGAGCTGTTGATGTCACGCTGAAATTCGCCGGCGGTTACAAAGAAGAACGTCATCGCTGGGCAGAGATTGCAATACTCAGTTACCTTAAAAATAAACAAGGTGAAGGTGTTTATGATGTTGATTATCTTGCAGATCATTCAGTATGGATAAAGTGTTTTGTACAAGATGCAGATGTAGAGGCCTTTGCAGCTTTATGGAAAGATCTGCTGCAGGTGTCGTTAAGTTATATGATAAATCGGGGCAGAAAATATAGTTGCACAGTAGAAGGCTTGCGAGAGATTCAAACATTTTTTAATGAATTTGGAGAGGTTGGCTTATTATCTACGATGATCGGCTATTTCTGGGTTGTTAGTTCATCTACCAAAGAGGAAATAGCTGAATTTGTAGATGTGATTATGCCTGTTGGTCATAAGCTTTTTTTGACAGGGATAGACTGCTTTCGTGCGTATGATGTTTTTATCCTTTTTATTGAGCATGAAATTGGATTTGCAAAATTAGTTGAGATAGCTGCACTCAGTATGAATTCTGACAGCGCCCATGTGCGTCGTGCGACGCTCAATCTTTTTAGAGCATTAGTTGGTAAAAATCAGGGTTATACCGAGGCTATACAAGCAGGAAATAAAGCACTAAGTGCTAATCATAAGGATTTACTTGATCCTGCAATCATGTTATTTGATGCCTTAGTTAAGAAGGGGCAGGGCTACGCCGATGCAATAAAAGCAGCGCGCACTTGTTTTCGTTATGGGATTCACTATCTTGCCCTCAAAGCTGTAGATGTATTTAAGGCTTTGATTGAAAAAGAACACGGGTATGAAGAAATAATCATGATTGCAAAAGAAGATGTGACCTCAATTGATAACTTAATTCGTAGATTGGCATATACTCTTTTTAAAGAGCTTGTTAAGAAAGGTCAGGGCTGTCTTGAGGCAATAGAAGCAGCAGAAAGTGGCATAAGGTCTCCTCTTACGTTTGTTCAAAGCCAAGCATTAAGCTTATTTGAGGTGCTAAAAACTGCTGCGCCAGCTGACTATCAGCCTGCTGTAATAGATGCAATTAGAGAGTCTATAGCAGTATCTTCAGTAGTAGCAAATGCTGACAAGCTAAGAGCTTTATTATCATCAGTGTGATTTTTAATAGCGCGCTTACAGTTCGTGTAAGTTAAAAAAAGAGGGTGGTCGTTAAGGCCACCTTCTTTTTTTGTGCATCTTCCGTATGATGAAATGTGGAGATCGAAAGAATTTTCTAGTTCAGGAGAGAAGTATGAAAATCATAACGCGGGCGTTACTGGGAGTGCTGCTTTCATACAGTGCAGTCAGCACAGCACCACTTGATGGAACCTCGTCGCTTGTTTATCAGTCAACGCAGTATTCATTTGGTGATACAGATACCGTGACAGGTTTTGTTCATTTAGCCGCTGGATGCATTATTCCAGATAGTGCGACAGTAACATTTAATACCCCAACACTTCAGCGCGGAGAGTTTAACTGTTCTCAATCAGGTGTAATGCAGCTTGGTGACAATCTTCATCTTGATGCGGGTGTGACTTTTCCTGAAGGTGTAACGATTGATGGGCAGGACAAGACGGTATTTTTGTATGGCAACCTTGAGGTCCCTGCGGCTAAAAAAATAAAAATTATATCAAATACAACAATCGATGGGCTTGGTCATACCGTCAATCTAGCGGGTGAATTAAGTGCAATCATGAGTCGCTTTTCTGTTGAAGCAGCCAGCGGTAGCTTTTTGCGTCTAAGAAACATGACAATAACAGGGGTTAAAAGTGCTGCTGATAGCATAAACGGTAGACCGTTTACTTTTAGCTCGACAGAGGGACAACGAATCATTTTTGAGAACGTTCGTATTGTTATGACAGATGATACAACGTATACAGGCGGTGCGCTGGTTATTAATGGATCTGTTATTATTGAAGGACAAAAGCGTTTTGTTTATGAGTCATCTCAGAATCTTCGTATCGGTGAGGATGCGTCATTAGCCTTTGATTTAGGAACATCATTTGAGTACACGCCAGAAGATGAAAAACCCACACACCTTAAGTTTGTAAATAAAAACTCAAAACTTGTTTTAAACGGGGCGACATTATTTGCGCCGCTTTCCACAGGATTAGTTTTTGAACGTGGTAACCTTGTCGTTGATCATCGCTCAACGCTTAGACAAAATGCATCATCAGAAGATCAACTTGTGCGTCCTAATAAGGGATTTACCGTTGGAAGTACGACAGAAGATAAGGATTTTGCAATATGGGTAGCCCCAGCTGCGGTTATCGATGTCCTTAATGGTTTTGTAACATATAGAGAGGAGGCAAACTAATGAAAAACTTACTCTGTATGCTTCTATTTGCCACTGCCCAGTTGGGAGCAAAAATAAATTTTGGTGCTGAACAATCAATGATTAGCCTTGGCGTAAATAGCCTTTGGACTGTGGGCAATAGTATGGTTGTTGAGCGAGGCACGTTTAAAAATAGTGGGTTTGGAAAAATTGAAGGTGCTGATATTCGCTTTAAGCGCGGCATCTATAATTTTTTTAATGCTGTTACAAATCTTGATGCATCAGTAAAGCCTGAGCTTAATGTAATTAAGCTGGGAGACAGCCCAGAGGCTGATGGCGACACTATGATCTCAAACCCAGGGGGACTTTCAGGGGTGCAGATATTAGTTGCGCCTGGTATCAATATTCTTCGTGGGCAGCCGCTTTTTTTTGGTGCAAATGATTTGCTTTTTCAAGACTCTAATGCGCTACTTGCTGTAGCGGTTCAAAACACACTTAACACTAATATAACACTTAATGGTGGCCTGCTTTTTCTGCAGGATGACCTTCGCCTTGGTGATGATGCGGTGATTTTAGATAACGGCCAGGTTGTCTTTAATAAACGACGTTTTTCTTTGGGTGGTAAATCTGCTGAGTGGAACGGTAATATTTTATGGGATAGCGCACAAGATTTGCAGCTTAACAGTGCTGTAACACTCAATGGTTTATGGGGATTTATTGGTGATGGTCAAATCAACGGAAATGGTAACGTTCTAGATATTAGAAACGGTGGCCAGATTGTTGTTTTTGATGATTCAACACTACGCTTATCTGGGGTTCAGCTTAAAGGTCTTGGTAGTGGTGCGATCACGCTTTATCCTACCGCGCGCTTGATTTTAACAGATGTTGATATCGAGATGGATACTGATTATGCCGTTGATTCAGGGACATGGTTTGTAGAAGGCAACTCAACAGTAATTGTCCGTGATAAGATTTTAACCTTCAAACAAAACGATTTTGATGAGCTAGTAAACGGTAAGCTGATTGTTGACCGTGTTACATTTACCTATGACACCCAGGCATTTTTAGACGGCCGTAATATTAGGCCTTCACTGATTGAAGACCCTGAGGGCAGATATGTTCAAATTCTTGGAAACGGTGAGATCCGTACAATTCGTGGTGATACCTTAACATTTAGAAACTACAAATCAGGATCACTCTTGCAAAAATACGCAATTGTTGCGCCGTATCGTAAGTTTGAAGTCTACCCAGAGGTTTTAGATGACCAATCGTTGAATTACGATGTTCTTATTGATGGTAATACAAACTTTCTTGGTTTTACGCGTTCGTACGATGAGCCTGTTTTTATCATTAAAGAGAACGTGCATGCCACAACAAAGCGTGTGATTTTGAGAGACGTTTCGCCTGCGCATTTTGGCTATGAAGCAAACTCAAGCCTTATCTTTGGAGACCAAACGACGATTACGCTTGCGCGTAATGAAGTGCTTAATTCACGCTGGGTTTTTGAAGGAGAAACTATCCTGCGCGGTGCAGGTATGATTCTTGAGCTTGGTCCAGAGGGTGAAATAGTCCTTCAAGGTCAAGACTCACAATTACTTCTTGATGGAATTACGCTTAAAGGTTTGAATGGTACCAATCTTCGATGCACGAGTGAATCTGGTAAAATTATTATGAAGGCAGTGCGCTGGTTCCAGTCTGGTGATTTTAATTTTGAACAAGGTAATATCCAGCTTCTTGATGACGTAACCATGTCAGGACCGACGAAATTTACTTTTACATCAACCGGGATGTTCCAAATTCTTTCATATGCCACACTGTATCTTAATCGAGGCTTTAGCTTTAATTTTGCGCCATCTGATCAAAATGTCACAAACTTTACATTCCAAAGCACGCTTGCTGCGCTCCAGCTTGAGCAAGCATCATTTGGTGGTGATAATGGTTTGCGATTAAGTAATGGTCGCTTGATTGTGAGAAGTTTTAACCAAGCAATTGGAAAAGTATCACTTGATACATCAATGATTCTTGACCGTCCTGTGGGTTCGATATTCCCAACGGCTTAAGTGTTATTGTATTCTGATTTTTATCCAAGGCGAAGCATAACGCTTCGCCTTTTTTCTTGTTTGGGCTCCACCCTGCCTAGTATTCTTATGTTCTTGGGAGGGGTGGGATAATGGTAATAATCTACCTAGTTTTTTTCATTTCATTCGTATCTGCAGCTGTATCTGCATCGTCAGGTGCGTTAACGCATCAAGAAAGAGTGCTTACTCGTATTGCTAAGCATGTAGAAAAAGAAACGATTGTGATAATCAATCTTGGCTGCATCAAAAATCATGCAACAAGTTTAGTTTTTAAAAGATTTAGCGAGATGGTTGATGCTAAAGGTGCGCGACTTATTTGCATCAATGAGGCTAAAGGTGCAACCCATGACGCATTATGGTCTGCGCTTGAAGAGTGTGATAAAGATCATAAAGCAAGTATCATGATTGCAGGGGGCACCGTCCGTGACCTTTTAAAACTAGAAGCGTATTTTATAGCGGGGCGCTATAAAAACTACAAACTTTTTGCACTTGTTGAAGAATACTCAAGGTACGAGCCATTAAGCATGGCTGCACCGTCGCTTTCTGAGATGGACTTATTTACTATTTTCGCTTCATCACGAGATGATTAAATGACAAGACCCTCCGTTAAGAGGGCCTTGTCATTTTTATTAGATATGCACAATTCGTGTGCGGTCTTTCAGTATGTGCTGCAATTCATCTGTGCGCTTTTTGCTTGCTGCTGTTTGGCATGGCGCTGAGTGTTTTGCTCGCTCTGGGTCTTGTTTTGCAATTGTTGCTTGCATGCAAAACCATGACCACAAAAGGTCATGCTCTAGGTGTGTTATGGTTGACTCGATTGAGTCGCAGATTGCTTTATTACATGTTGCCAGCGAGATTGTGTCATTTCTGCTTGCATCAAGTTTAGTATGCAGTGTTTTTTGGAGCAGTTTGATGCGTGATTCAAGTATTTTCTTGCCACTTGCATCAAGAAGATCTTGAGACAATTTATGTTTTTTAAGGTGATTAATAATACTGCTGCTGACGTAGTCATCAATATCAGCTTTAGTTAAAGATCCTCGCGCTATCCCAATAATTCTGCTCAGCGCATTTTTTAGTGCTTGTTCTAATGCTTCATGTGGTAGCGAGGTTTTTTGTTTGCGTGCTGTTTGCTGCGCAAGAGCTTCAACTCGATTGCAGATCTTAATAATTTCTTGCTGGTGACTTGGTGCTAGGTTTTTAAAAACGAGTTTTTTTTCTTTTAAAATTTTCTCAAGCAGTCTTTGGATATTTTTGTTTAGTTCAGCTTCTTCAATTCGTCCTGCAGATGCCTGTTGTACGGTTTGCTTTTTCTTTAGAATTGAAATAATTCCTGCATCATCATCAGAAACTATCTGGCTGTTAACTGATCCGACCATACCGGCTATGAGCATGAAAACAATATTTTTTGAGTTCATAGTGTCAGCTTTCCGCATGCTTAAAATTTGTAATTCAATCCAGCAACAAAGCAGAGCGCTGTATCATGCCCAAGCCCATCATTACGCAGATAATTTTGAGAATCTTGGCGTTGCGTCATAAGGTTTGGCTGGCCATCAAGATCTTTATACAGCTTGCCAGGGATAAAAAAGCTCATACGCGCTGTTGCATCACAATGATCGATAATTTTGTACACAGCTTTTATATCAAGTTCGTAACCAAGGTGTTTGCTTGCGCGTTTGTTTGTTTCCCAGCCTTGAAATAATGTTCCATTATTTCGCAGGCGATTGATCTGTGCTTCTATTGAACTATCTGGGTGTACGCCTTTTTTATCCCATGTGTAGATGGTCCCAACTTCCCACATGCTCATGATATCGGTGCTGAGTGCAAAGCGCTTACGATTTTCAAGCGGGTAGTAGGTTAACCCAAGCCCGATAAACTGGAGGTTTGAGAGATCTTTTAGATCGTTATACGCAAACATTGTATGGTATGAAATATTGAGTGGGCGCGGAATAGTCATACGGTCAAAAACTAAGTAGTTATGCACCTCAAAACCACGATAGCGAGACCTCATCGGGATAAAGCCATGAAATGTGTGTGATGACTCATCATTATAAGGATACTTATCACCACCAATATACCCACCAGCAAGCGCGACTTTAAGCGGTATATCATCAAATGTTTTCGCGATATCAAGAAGCGCCATCACGCCTTGATTATGCAGTTTGTACTCAGGTCTGAATCGATTATTACCAAAAAGAAGTGAGTTGCGGATGATTGGATTACCACCTGCTGCGCCTCGAGTAATAGCTCTAATATTTTGTCCTTGTTTTGATAAGCCTCGATATTGATCGCTATCAACAAGGAAGGTTAGATCAGTTGCAGTTTCGAATTCATTTGATGTCAAAGCAGGGGCATCAGGAATAATTCGACCAGCATCAACCGTTGCTGCAAGAGCTGGGTTTGTAATTGGCGCTACAGCACCACCTAATTCAGTTGCATACTGAACATGGCTGAGCTCACTGCCGAGTGCTCCTGTTGAGCTGCTTCTGGTTGGGACTACCTGATTTCTGTCAAGCTCTTGCATTGTTTGTTCACCAAATTGGCTTGCAAGCTCGACATTCACCGTCCAGCCGTTCTTGCGCCAATCGAGCATGGTTCCGATGGTTACAATTTTTGCGCTTGAGTCATTATCAAATTCTACGCTGAGCTCTGGCGCTTTTGTGTACATGAGGTATGGCTGAGCATAGACGCTTCCAACTTCTTCATTTGTGCGTGCCCAATCACCACGAACAGCAAGTGTGAATCTGTCTTTTCCTGGTCCGCGCTGTGGGTAGGGCGCACCTAAATGCTGTTTGCGCGATGGTATGAGTGTATCGCTAATTGAAGCGTTTGTTTCACGCCAGAGGTTGAAATAAACATCGGTGCTAAACTCTTCTGTCCAGGCGTGGTGGGCTAAAATTCCCGGTGGCATGACAGGATAGCGGGTATATCCCCCTTCTCCAGCCCATCCCAGATAATCAACCGCAAGGTCTTCATGGATTCCCATGCTGACGCCTCTGCCAAGGCTGTATGGGAAATATCCGACTTTAAGATATGTGCTGCTTCCTCTGCACGCATCAGTGAAGGTGTCGAAATTGATTTTGAACCACGCTTGTTCAACAAAAATAAGCGGTACCAGTGTTTTGATTTGTAAATTTTTTGCGAGCGCGAGGTTGTCCATTTCTGGCGTAGAAACTTCTGTTAAAAGCAAAGGCGTATAGTTTGCTTCATCTTGCCAGAGTACATAATTTGTTAAACGAATTGCTGCTTGGGACGCTGGTTTGCCATAACGTTTTTTCCCTTGTTCAACGGCTAAATCGAGATTGAGTTTGTGACGAAAATAATCGTTCTGATCACCATAATCACTACGAAGCGTGTAGGCACGGTTCAAGACAAAAAACTCGTCTTTCAGCTTACCTCCAATAAAGAGCTGTAGGTCTTTGCCGCTAAGCAGGCTGATCTGATTCATTTTTGATGGCTGAGGCTCTGATTGCTCGTCACCAGACGTAATAATCACATGATCAGCGGTGAGTGTTTCATCATCATGCTCTGCAGTTGCAATTGTTGTTTCTGGTTGTGCGCGGCGTACAACCTTTTTATTGGCTTTTAGTCCCATAAAGCCAAGCGATAAACTCAGTAAAACCCCTAGTGCCCCAAGCGATGTGCGCTTGTGCTTCATTACCAAACTCCTTTATTGTTTTTGTTCTTTTTGTTTTTCAAGTTCTTGTGCAAATTTTTGTGCAGCTTGTGCAAGGTCCTGCGCCTCTTTTCCAAGCTCAGCAGCTTTTTTTGCAAGTCCAGATACATCTGGTTTCAGCGTTGCCTGTTGTTGTGGCGCTTTTACTGCAGGCTGATCAGATGGTTTTTGACTTTGTTCCGCTGCTGGTTGTGCCTGAACGAATGCTGATACTTGTTGGCTCTGAGGTGCTGCTTTTTGCTCGTCTTGCTTTTGTGGTGTGGCAGCCTGTGGTTGTTGTACTGGAGCTTGCTGCTGCGGTGTAGCAAGAGTTTGTGCTGGTTGCTGTGCAGGAGGTGAAAAAGCTGATGTCTGCTGCTGGGCAGCTTGTTGAGGTGCATTGTTTTGTGCAGCAGGTTGTGCTGGAGCAAACGCAGATACTGGTTGTGCCTGTACTGCTTGGCTAGGCGCTGCGGGCTGTAATGCTTGAGCCGCTGATGCTTGCTGAATTTGGGGTTGTGCAGCAGGCTGTACTGGTGGGGGCGTAGGTGCCTGACCTGCTGGTGCTGGCTGTTTTGCAACCTTACCTTCTTCAACGCCTGAAAGCAGCATAAACGTTTTTGATCCAAATGGATTTTGTGTTGTTACATCGCGGTTGTAGAGTGTAATTGTCCACTCATCAAGATTTTTTGAAGGGGCAATAACAACAAAAGCGTCATGCTTATATTTAATAGCTTTTTGATAGAGTGGAGTTGGGCATGAGAGCGTTGTCCACGCAACAGATCCCATATCTGGCGGCAAGAGGCGTAGTCCATCATGCGGCTGATACGAGTCTCTCTTTTTTTCGCCTTTAAAGATAACGCGTACATCAACATCATCAGCTTTGCCTTTTTGATCAGTTTCAAGTTTATGAATGCTTATGCGTTGTTCTGCTTTGCTTGTAAGAAACTGGCTAAAGCGCTCTTCTTTAAGCTCTTCGCTTTGAGTTCTGCCGGCGTCTGAGATGCGTATCACTTCTCTGCTACCGTCTGCGCGGGTTGAAATATATGTAGCAATTGGCAGTGTGTTGAAAAGCTTATTAACTTCGTCAGCAAGCGGCACTGTGCCTGCTGAGATTGTGCTTGCACGTACTTGGAGCTCTGTTTTTAGCGTGTGCTCTTGCCAGTAGTTATTTGTTTCATGATTGCCTTTGTTCCAAATAACATTGTCAGGATTTTGCTGAATAAGCCTACACACAAGGCTCATTGTTTCCATCGAAAACGGGGCTCTGCTTATGATGTCACCAGTGAAGATAATAATATGGTCAGGTGATGTGAGCTTAAAATCATTACCGATAATAGTAAGCTCTTTAAGCTTTATAAGGCATCTGACAAGAGATTGATATGCTGCTTGAACGTTGCCAAACAAAACAATTTTGCTCTGAGGCCCTGGGGTGACTTTGACAATAACGTTTCCCTTGAACCCTTTTGCTTCTCGAGCAAGCGCGACTGCTTTGATTTGGTGTGCAAAAAAGCTTGGGGACCATAATGGTGGTTTTGTAAGTCCGAGCCTATAAAAAATGCCTTTACACTTCGCACTTATTTTTGACTTCCATGTTGTCTTTTGGCTATCAAGATATTTTGTATATTCGGGTTTAATGGTATTTCCACTTTCTGGCTCAACTTCTGGGCGCAGTTTTGCGTACTGAGTTGCAGCGTCAAGTGTTTCTAGCCCTTGTGTGAATTGCGGTGCGGGAATGATAATAATGGTTATTACTAACAAACCAACGATAATTCCCAGCGCCAAAAGAATGATTTTAAACACTGGTGTTTGAGTGCTTGATTTTCGCTTCATAGTATCTACTCTCCCTTTTGACGTGCTTACGCTTTAGTAAGCGCGATGTTTTTTACTATGAAACAAAAAGCTTAAATAAGCAAACCACGGGTAGTTGTCTGAAAAAAACAGGCACCTATAATGATTGTTTAACTGAGTACGTAATACGTTGTCATGCCGACCATAAAAAGCAGCATCAAAACAAAAATTACGCTGCTTATACGCTCTATTCTTTCTGGAGCGCCTGGCTCGCTGTTGCCATTAACCATAAAATATCGTGTGATTAAAAGTTGGATAAAAAAATTAAGAAGCGATATCACCAAAAGCAAAATATAAATATTGTCGGTGGTGGTGAAATAACCAACTTGAGGAATCATTTGCTCAATAACAAATCGATAACCAAGTAAACCAGTTAATGCCGTGGTTGCCAGTGTTACTTTCCCTACGGTATTTGCAACGTTCATGACAAATGCCATTAATGATAAGAAGATCACAGAAAATAAAGGGATAAAGATAACAAGGGCCCGGCGAGGTGTTGTTTTAGTAAAATTTAGAATAAAAAGAGCTTTAGGGTTTTCTGATTTTTTTGATGCATCTTGTTTATCAAGCTCAAGCGGCATGATTCCAGCGTCAACAGACATGTCTGAAAACTTCCATCCTGCAGGAGCGATTTCAGAGCGCACCTGAAATGAGCTGCCATCAACAACGTAATACATCTCATCAGGTGTTACAAAATCATTTGAAAGAAGGATCGGTAGTCTGTGGTCTTCAAATGGGAATTTGTGAAAATTAAGATCAGTTTTAAGTTCGAATAAAACATTAAATTTAGCAAAAATACGAGAGTCAAAAACCTTGATGTCTGGCGGCGATTTATACTTAATACTGCCATTATCGATAGAGAATCGTTCTACTGTCTCAAGGTTCATTTCATCTGTATCAAACTCAAACCATAAGATTGAGTCTATTAAAAAGGTGTTTTTACTGACGTCAAAAACAGGGAAGTTTTTAATAAACATTCCTGTTTTAACCCGCACGGTAAAAGGACCAAGTTTTTTGATAGCTTCTGTATTAATTGGTTTGAGCTGGGGGATGATATCGGTTGTATTAAACCGCATCATATTATACGCCATTACACCCACAATCATTAAGATGCTTATGATCAGGATCCAGCTTTTAAAACTCGGTGTTGTTACGTTGGGAATCCACCAACGAGAAACAGGTGCTTTTGCTTTCATGATTTTTTCTCCGGAGATTTATCAGCAGATGAGCTTTCTGGAGCCTTTTCTTTTGGTAGCGCGCTTACATTGGTTGCGTCATTAATTGTCACAGAATGGTAGAGGCTTCGTGTTTCTGGTTCAAAATTAAGCTCAAGCCCTTTGAAATTCATTGATTTGATACCCTCAAAAATACTGATGATTTTATCAACAGTGATGGGCTGCGTAATACCTTTGAGCGCCTCATACAGCAGGGCGGCATTAATATAGCTCTCAAATGAGAAAGGGTTTGGTTGTTTGTTAGAGAAATAGCGCTTAAGATCAGCGCGATATTCTTGAGCAATTTGAATAGTGCTTTTTTCCGGATCCGGTACGACCATTGATGTCACGATCCCAACGCCACGAGATCTGCTCAGTGTTGTTTGAATAGAAAAAAGATTTGATGGGCCTAATATAACTGTTTTGTGAAGCCCTTTATTAATGATTCCACGAATAAAATTATATGCGGGGCGTGCCCCAGCAAAGCAAATAATAGCGTTAGGAGCTTTTTTTGAAATCTCTTCAATCGCTGGTCCTACGACAAGGCTTTGTTGCGGGTATGACGCGATAACATGAAGCTCAAGCCCATATTTTTTTACAACTTTTTTAGCGCACTCAAGGGCAGATTCACCCCAATCGCTTGCCTCATAAAACATTCCAATTTTTTTTCTATTCAAATGTTCGCTTGAGTACTTTACTAATGCGTCTATTTCTTCTTCGAAATGAGGGCGGAAATAGATGATGTTTTTAACATCTTTATTTCTATTGCGTAATGCCCCATCAAGAGGAAAGAGCGCTAGTATTTCACGTTTTTTAATTTGCTCTGAAAGTCCAACTAGGCTGTGTGTACCCAATAAGCTAAGAAATAGCGGTGAGCTTCGTTGTTGTGATGTTATATTTGTTCTAAGTAAAGGTACTTCACCTCGATCATCAAGCGCATTAAGCCCCAGCAGAAGCGGAGTTTGTGTTAGCTCTTGTTTTATCTTATTAAAAAAAAGACTCATTCCATCAAAGATATGATTGCCCAGGATTCCCGTTTCACCTTTGAGCGGGAGTGAGGCATTAACGGTGTATTCTGGTTTTCCAGATACGACGGTGTGGTGCAGTGGTGCTGATGATGGTGGAAGCGCGGCCTGAGGTGCTGAAGTTGCTGCTGGACTAGCGTTACCCGCGACTGCTGCTGGAGCTGACGGTGCCTGTGGCTGTTGCAGCGTCGCACTAAAGCACTGTGTTATGCATACTACATAAAGGATACTTGCTCTTGCCCGCATCATGTTTATCCTAATAAAAGTGAAATAAGGTCGCCCTCCAAAGATGACGACCTTATCAGATTCAAGTCAAGAAATGTGCGTTCTGGCTCTGGGTATTGTTTCTACCTTTATTCTGCAGCACCTTCAGTGACTCCGCCCGCCCCAGCCTCTCTTTTTTATACACTGATTGATTGAGCAAATTTAAAATAAACTGATTGAGCGCATTTATTTAAGTAATTGAGAATCATAACTCAGTACAATATTTTTCAAGCTGAATTTATTGGGGCTTTTTTGAAAAACAAACGATAAAAATAATAATCTTTTTTGGCTTATTTTAGCAAAGTCCTTGTAATCATTTATATGGCGCTAAGTGGGTGGTGACGTGTATACGTTTTTGTGCTAGGATTGCCCAATTAATCAAAAAATACAGGACGTTGCTAGGACAGGGGCCTTCATGAGCAATAGTACGATTAAAATTACTGGAGCTAAGGAACACAACCTTAAAAATATCAGCCTTGAGATTCCAAAAGAAAAGCTTGTGGTTATCACAGGGCCTTCTGGGTCTGGTAAAAGCTCCCTTGCTCTTGATACCCTCTATGCAGAGGGGCAGCGCCGTTATGTGGAATCACTATCATCATATGCGCGTCAATTCCTCGGAATTTCTAAGCGCCCTGATGTTGAAAGAATTGAGGGTTTGTGCCCAGCAATTGCTATCGACCAAAAAACTGTTGGATACAATCCCCGCTCGACCGTTGGCACTATTACAGAGATTTATGATTATCTACGTGTGCTTTTTGCTCGAGCTGGTCAGCCACACTGTCCAAGTTGTAATAACCCTATAGCAGCACATTCTCCTGAAAGAATCACTCATACATTACGTGAAAAATTTGAAGGCACAACCGTTACTGTTGCCGCACCTATTGCGATAGAAAAAAAGGGCGAGTTTAAGAATGAGCTCAGCCGTTTATTTGAAAAAGGTTTTTATCGATTTGTTATCAATAAAACAGAATATCGTTTTAAAGATGTTGCTGAAATCGACCAGGTTAAACTTAATAAAAACTTCAAGCACTCTATTAGCGTTATTATTGATAAAATAACTATTTCTACTGATGAACTTGTTCGTCTTCAGGAAGCTGTTGAAAAAGCTTTTGGCATAAATAATGGCCTATGTAGTGTTATTGATGCTGACGGTAAAGAACACTTTTACTCATCTAAGCGCATCTGCCTTGAGTGTGTACGCTCGTTTCCAGAGCTTGAGCCACGCTTTTTCTCGTTTAACTCTCCTCTTGGGGCGTGTCCAGGGTGTCATGGGTTAGGATTTACCTATAACCCGTGGGAGCAAAATTCATCAAGTTCATTTGGCGATGAAGATTCGGGGCCGTCTTTTTATCTGCGCTCAAATGAGCGTGAAAGAGTGTGCAGCGAGTGTAGTGGGCGCAGGCTCAAAGATGAAGCGCTAGCGGTAAAGATTGAGGGTAAAAATATTTATGATTTTTGCTCTATGCCAATTTCGCGCTTGCTTACTTTTTCTGCAGAGCTCAGATTGCCTAAAGACCTTGAAGAAATCGCAGCGCCACTCTTGCGTGAAGTTATTGCGCGCTTAGGCTTTCTTAATAATGTTGGCCTTGGGTATTTAACGCTTGCACGTTCTGCTCGTACTCTTTCTGGCGGAGAAGGGCAGCGCATACGCTTGGCTACGCAGATCGGGTCAGCGTTAAGCGGTGTTTTATATATTCTTGATGAGCCAAGTATTGGCCTTCACCAGCGAGATAACGATCGTCTCATCACTACACTTAAGACGCTGCGTGATCTTGGTAACTCAGTCGTAGTCGTTGAGCACGATATGGATACCATCCGGGCCGCTGACTACCTGATTGATATGGGTCCTGCTGCGGGTATTTTGGGTGGTGAGGTAACTGCTGCTGGGACACCAAGCGAGGTTGCAAAAAATCCTAAATCACTGACCGGGTCATTTTTGTCTGGCAAGCGCGGTATTACTGTACCTACAACACGACGCACGCCTACTGGATTTATTTCTATTAAGGGCGCTCGCGCGAATAATCTGCGTAATATCGATGTGCAGTTTCCGCTTGGCGTTTTTAGCGCTGTTTCTGGAGTTTCAGGCTCTGGTAAGAGCAGTTTAGTTATGCAGACACTTGCACCAGCTCTTGTTCAGTATTTTCATACTGGATACCTCATAGGTTCAAATTTTGAGGAGCTTGAGGGTATTGAGCAGCTGAATAATGTGGTTATGGTTGATCAAAGCCCAATAGGGCGCACCCCCCGCTCAAATCCAGCTACATATCTTGGCATTTTTAATGATATCCGTGAGCTTTATGCATCTTTGCCAGAAAGTAATTTACGCGGTTATAAAGTAGGTCGATTTAGCTTTAACGTTGCTGATGGTAGATGTTTTGAGTGTAGCGGAGAGGGGACAATTACCGTCTCGATGCACTTCCTTGAGGATGTCCAGGTTGTCTGTAAGTCATGTAATGGCCTTCGTTACAACCAGCAAACACTTGAGATCAAATTTAAAGATAAATCTATCGCAGATATTCTTAATATGTCTGTCTTGGAAGCGCAGGAGTTTTTTGGGACTTTCCCACGCATTAAAAAGCGCTTAGACCTGCTTTGTGAAGTTGGTCTTGACTATATCAAGCTTGGTCAGTCCTCAACAACATTCTCAGGCGGTGAGGCGCAGCGTATTAAGCTTGTTAATGAGCTTGCAAAGCGTGACCGCAAAACAATGTATATCCTTGATGAGCCGACAACAGGTCTTCATTCTGCTGACGTTGAAAAGCTTCTTCTGGTCCTTGATAAGCTTGTAGAACGAGGGAACTCTGTACTTGTTATTGAGCATAACCTTGATGTTCTCAAGTGCGTTGACTATATGATTGATATTGGCCCTGATGGAGGGGAAGCTGGCGGCTCGGTGGTAGCGTATGGCACCCCTGAAGATATTTCAGCTTGTAAGAAAAGTCTGACCGGCGGCTATCTGAAAAAGGAGCTTTCCCGCTAGAAGGCCTAGCCACTTGCGATTGCCCCTGGGATTGGTATAATCAAACCCTTAATTTAATAGGCTTTTTGCGAGTTTTCGCTACTTTTAGAGGGTTTGCTAGGATGGTACCAGTTACAGCACTTTTTCTATTTCTTATTGGTTGTTCCTCAGCGCTTCATGCTCTTTCATCTCGTTATGGTCACGATCTTTCTTACGTTGTGCGTGATAATCCTAGGCTTGATCATGTAGAGTCACTCGGCCATGAAATGAAGATGGTTACTAATCTAGGCAATGATATTGATCTAACAAAAAAGAAACTTGCAGAGCTGCGCGAGATTAGAAATCGTATGGCGCAGTTTTTTGCGTCTATTATCATTCAGCCACAAGTTGCTGCTGATGGAGCTGCCCTTACTCCAGATCAAGAGGCTGTAAATAGTTTTTTAACTCGTTTCGCGCCCTTGAGTCAGGCAGTTCAAAATAACGAAGCATTTACTAAAGAGCATCAGGCAATTATTGAAGAGCTTGCTTATCATGCCCGCCAAATGCCTGAGGCTACGCGAAGAGATTATGATGCGATTATTGAGGCTGCAACGCAGTACGATGAAGCAAAACAAGGCGAAGTAACTCATCGCAAAGTTTTACAAATGAGACAAGATCTTTATACATCACTCCTTGCAGACATGGGCAAGCAAGATCCTCTTGGAAAAGCAATAGCAAATGGTATTGCAGGAACAAATAGAGACATGTTTGGTGCCGATGTAATTGATTCACCAATGAAGGGATTGCAGCTTGGTATTATCTATCGTGCTGCACAAGCATGTGGATCAGTTGTTGGAGACCGATCAGCGCAGGCTGCTAAGCATTTCTTGGGTGGATTTCTTGATAATATTTTTGATACAGTGAGCCACTCTGTTGGGTTTGTTAATAACCTTATTTTTCATAAGGGTGTTTCTCCGTTTACTGTCCGTGAAGTGTCAGGAATGCAAGACACGGTTAATCGTACGATGGTTAACTTAAGTGAGCTTGTGCGTGATGGCCTTAAAGATAGCATGCGTAGTGCGGTTTCAATGCTTCGTGTTGAAGATCAAGCTGAAGACAAGACCACTGTAACAGGATGGAGCTTGCTTATTGGTGGGTATATCAGAATGTTTAAGCGCTGCAGTGATTTTATTGATGCCCACATCGCCTACTATAAACCTGACAGCCTTGAGTATTTTTATGCCAGCGAGATAAGAAATCGTGTAAATGAATTGATTCTTATTCTTAAACAAAGCAAATCTGTTAAAGATCTTGATGCAACGATTGATTCAAATAAATCATTACTTGTAGCGTATAAGCAAAACTTTGCATCATATTTTGAGCTTCTTAAGCAAGTTGCGCAGCAAACTGCAACTGATGTCGCAGTTGCAAGGCCGCAAGCTCAAATGCGAGATGGAATGTATGGATACAGCGGTGCACGAGCACGTGATGAGGATGATGATTATCCGCTCAGAACTCGTGGTGGCTAATAATGAAAAAGCAATTGCTTATTCTTATCTTTAGTTCTATAGCATTTTTTGGGCATTGCGCTGATCAGCAAGGTTTTGTTACAAGCCCGTATGAGCTCTTTGCACTGCGCGCTAAATACTGGGATCACCAGTTTACAACCTATTCAAAGCGTAAGTTTCTTACTGCTTTATCTGGTGTTACAGCAGCAGGGATTGCGGGGTATGGTGCATACTATTACACAAAAAAACAACCAGCTGATTCTCTTCCGCTCCAAGGCAAAGAGCTTCCAACAAAAGAGCAAATAAATGCAGTCTTGGTAAACAATTACCTTGAGGAGCGAACACTTTCATCTCAGCTTAAACAGCAGTTTTTGCAGGGTGCGATCGTTACGTTCACCACTTCTATGGTGGCTGCCGGTGGTATGCTTGTTCTGAAGCAAGCTAGCGATGCATATCAGCAGATGAATGCATGGTTAGGGCTTGCTCCATTTGCACAGTTTAAAAAATTAGTGGGTCAAGCAAGCAGGATTATTCAAGATCACTCACGACATATTAATTGGCTTGCTCAGCAAGACGCACCTAATGATCAGATTTTTCCACTTATTCAAAATCTTCTTAAGGCAGATCAAGATCTTTTGGCCCGTAATTTTATTGAATGTACTGCTTATGTAATGCGCTATACAGCGTACTATAATCCACAGCTTCTAAAAAATTACGAGCACTATCAAGTGCAATGCTGCGAGCTTGTTTCAAAAATAATGGCGGTAACGCCGCACGATTTACTTAATCACGCGCAGCACAATGGGTATGCGCTTCTTCTTGGTTCAATCGGTTTGCAACTTGATCAACTTGGGGCGCAATTTGCTGCAGATCTTAAGCTTGATGAATAGGTAGCAGCATGAAGCTTATTGTAATTATAGCCTGTGTTTTTTGTAATGTTTTTGGTGCGATTGAAGCACCATTTACTCAGCCAACTGATTTAGACGAGCTCCTTGCTGCCTTTGGTCAGCATGAAGAGGCTGGTCAGCTGTTTGAAAATGATGATTTTGACCAAGAGCTTCCTGGTTTTGAAGAAGAGGGTTTTAACACACAAGCGCTTCTGGATTTTCAGAAAAATAGTCAGGCTGTTGATTCTAAATTAGCCTGTGATTTTCAAGACTACATGCAGAAATATTACCCTAAGGCGTTTGTTATAAGCCTTGAATACTTGCTTTCAATTCGCCTTGATAATCTTGCCGAGGCATTAGGGCAGATTAATACTACGTTTACCCAGCGTCCTTGGTTTTACTATGTTGATGATCCTAAAAAATTTAAGCTAACGCGCTTTTGGGAATCAATTGTTGATCAGCTTGCAATTATTCATGAATTCTTTGTTCGAGCTCGTGTTGATGTCGCAGCCGGTAAAATTGTACTTCCCTATAATGATTTTTTTCCTAAAGCCTTTTCATCAGTTCGTTACACAGAAGTTTCGCGTTGTCCGTTTGTGATAGATTATCTTCTGGAGCAAGGAAGCACCGAAGCGCAAGACTTTTTTGCCCTTTGTTTTGACTATGAGCTTAAGCTTTTCAACGAAGGCATTCTGATTAAAAACATAAAACAAGCGCAGCGCTATATGAGCGAGCTTGAGTACCTCGAGGAAAACCTCCGCTCAACGCGCCACGCTCAGAAGTATGATGAAGCGTTAAAGACAGCAAAGCAGCTGCTTGAGCTCTTACGTGCAGAGGTTGGTCCAACCAATGATCAGCTTGATTCGTATAGGGAGCGTAATCATGGTGCTTTCTAGGCTGCTGGCGATTCTATGTATACTTGCATCAACGTTTCTCAACAGTCATGCCTTTTCTGAGCATGATGAAGATGCTTTTTTAGAGAGCTTTTTTCGCCATTATGAGTGCTCTCCAGAGGGGCGCTATACTCACGAATACCACTCATTTTTGCTTGATTGGACATCAAAAAGCTTTGATGAACTAGAACAGCGCTTGCTTGCAAGTGGACTGTCACTTGATGGCCGTATGGTTATCATGGGGTATGAAGAAAGTGCTGTGCATCGTTACTATACTGATTATTCAAAGTCTACTATTGATGATGAGGCAGCGCGCCAAAACAGGTCAGGATGGTCGCAAAAACTCCATAATCGTTTTGGATTTATGTCTGGTTTTTTATTTAAAAACCTTAATGACACAGATGATCTTTTCCATCATATAGACGCAAATTTAATACCTATTTTTGATGACCGTGCTGAGGTTTTTCAAAAGCATGCATTTGGTGGGGCGCTCCCATTAATGCGAGTGGGTAACTCAATGGTAGATGAGTTTATTAAAAAGGGTGATGATAAAAAGGTTTTTGCTCTTTTGGAACGCTTTTGGACAGCGCTCTACGATAATAATTTTACCGTAGGCAATACCCAGTTTGCAGGGACGCAGGATATCCTTTTTTCTATTCAGTACATGAAGCATCTGATGCGCTCAAAGCTCCCGCTTAAGCAATTTTATACGGGGCCAGATATCACGTATCCTATCGAGATTTCATGCAAACAAGATAAAACAGCAACTGTCCACGCGCAGCACTTTGTAAAGAAGTTTACGCGCAAATTACAGCCTATTAATGATCAGCCAACTGTTTATGTCTTTTGTAGCTTTGTAGATGGTGTTGGTAAAAGCACTATGCTCGGTAATGTGAAAAATTGGATTTCCCATGGCGATAACGTTAATCAATACGGCCATGTTGACAACTCTTCATCACAGTTTGCCGAGATATTCAAATTTGCCGATAAAACATTTATTGCCGATCTTCCTGCGCAGGTGAGTCACTTCACATACAAGCCTGATGGCTACGTTTTTGTTGATATGCAGGCACAAGATTCGCCACATGATTTAAAGAGGGTTGAGCAGTTTGTACGTGAAAATAAATTGCAATTAATTGAGGCATTTACTGCTCGTAAGCAAGCATGTGCTTCTCTTGATAATACAGCTCAACACCCGCTCGATGCGTTTATTGCAAATTTAAGGCTTCTAAAAAAAGAACATACGACAGACTGGGTTGGTTTTGAGTTTGAAGGAAAGCCGTACTTATTTAAAAATGTTAAAAACTTAGAATTTCGCTCTTACCAACCGATAGCAACGGTTCGATCAGAGGGCCTGAAAAATATTGATGCAGAGCAAATGATTTTTTCCCTGGGCGTGCGTATGCCTCTGACGTTTGATATTTTTATGGATGACCTTACAAAAAGGCTTCATGAGCAGGGTATTAAGCATGTGGTATTTGTTGATTTTATTAGCATGTATCCGCGCTCGTCTCGTGAAAACATCAGAATCAATTATGTACTTCAGCAACTTGCGTTACTTGATCAGTCATTTGATATTCAGCATAGTTGGTACCGAGATTTTGTTGCTGGAGGCGGTGAGCTGCTTTATCTTTTAAAAAATAATGAAACTAGATCTCCTATGATGAGCAGCCTAAAAGCTGAAGGGCTTCTGCGTCTTATTCTATTTAAACGCTTGATTAGTCAGCATAACACTTCGCTGGCAGGGATCCCCCTGACTCAGCTTACGCATGAGCTAAAAAATGAGTGGATGCGCCTTGTTAATAAGCAAAAAGTTGATGCGTTGGTGCATGATAAAGTAGCAACCCAAATGAAGTCACTTGAAAGCCAGTATGGGCTATCAAAATCATATATTAACGTTCAGTGCGCGTCGCTTACGGATGTTGTTAGGTTTTCTAGCTATTTAAGCGACTACATGGAAACCGCATGCGGCGACGAATTTATGAAGTTACTGTGGGCACCTACCGGAGCACCAAACCATACGTATACGGAAACGGTTGATGGCAAAAAGGTTAACCTTGCGGTTACTGATGCAGGTCAGATTGTGTATAACCGTACGAGCCTTGATCTTGAGTCAAAAAATCAGTCATCGCTTGAGCAGCTTATCAGGCCTGCTCGTGCATGCTGGGGTTATACAATCAAGAGCATGCTTCTTATGGGGCAGTCAGAGCTTGCTGAGCATAGTCTCAGAGTGGTACCTAATCAGCTGCTCATGGTACCATATTCTGTTGTTTCAAAAGATGGTCTGGCTTATGGAACTCAGCTGTTCTCAAAACCCTCAAAAAAGAAGGTACCAGGTTATTTTTATGACCAAATTTCATGCTTAGAAATCCAATCAATTCAGCCAGAAACCTTTACGCACCTTGGTGGTGATGATGGGTTAATGGTAAGGCTATCATGCGATGTTGCTTCATCAGCACGAGGAATGCTTGGTTATGGTGTTACAGACTCTACAAGTAGTGATGATTCGTATGATTTGCTCACAACAGGGTGGATTTTAAAGAAGCATCATGCAAGGGTTGGGAATTTACAGGTAATGACGACATCTCAGCTTTGGGAAGCGCTTGAAAATGATCCTTGGTGGAAGCATGATAAGAGTCAGAAGCTTTCACAAGCACGCAAAAATGGCTCTTTTGATAATTTTAAAAAGCAGTTAGAGCGCATTAATACTGTTGATCCAGCGAAAAACTTTTTACCGATTACAAAGGTCTATCTTGGTGATGAGCGTTATGTGCCGATAGCACGAGAAGTTGTAAGGCTTTTGGCAACGCTTGATTTGATGGTTAAAGAGCCAAATGCACATGTTGCAATTAGGGAAGATGAACCAGATGACTATATCGCAGCACTCAAGCTTATTGAAAACGTTGTTCTGCCTGAGTACTGCAATATAATTTTTCCATACCCGCTCTTTGACGATTATAGCGCGGTACAGCCCTTACAGCCTTTTAATAAAAGCTTATAGTTCTGTCCAGGCCTCAATGCCTCTGTCATGAAAGAAACTTTTTAGTCTATCGCTATAGTTAGGCGCTGTTGATGGAAAGAGCACCCCAAAAGATTCTTTTAGCGTTTCGCCCTCTTTATAAAAATATTTGATAAATATGTTCTGTGCTTTGAGCCCAAAAACCATATTATTTTGATAGCAATACTCATAACCTACAACATCTTCAACCCCATCACTGAATGTAACAAGTTTGATCATAATCAACGGTGTGAAGAAGAGAAGGGTGTGATTTGTTGTTACGGTTGGAAGGAGGGACTCAAGTTTAGCTACAAACTTTAAGATATTAGGGTTTGCATGCTCTTGTGCTTTCATAACAGCAAAAAAAGCATCATATGCGTCTTTGTGAATAGGGTGCGCGTTAAAAATGATTCCACTACGCAGCATTTCATCTTGCTCTTCAGAGCTTTTGTCTGTTATTACACTCGTGATTACATCTATTAAATCACCCTTTCTCGCTGTTTCTGTTTCAAAGTACTCTTCAAAACAGAATGGGTCATAGGTAGCGCCTAGGCGAATTGCTACATAGCCTTTGTCATCATCATTTAGCGTCATGACGTCAATTGATCTCATGACACTGCCATCTCTATCGCAAGGAACAATTCTTGTGGGTGTATGCGATTGAACGAGTCTTGCGGCAGCTCCTGCGACAATTCCGATATTTGCTAAAAGTGTTAGTGCAACGATAAATATTTTCATTATGTATTTCCCTAATAATACTAAAGGGCAATGTCAACTCCGTGTAGATCGTAGTTTATGTTGCCATTCCATTCATTTACAACGACGTGGGCAGCAAGTGTAAACTGTTTATCTTCGTGTTGCAAGAGTGGCTCGTATAAATCGGGTCTATTGAAAATAATGAGGGGTTTTACTGCTCCCTGAGAAAAGACAGTAGTCTTAATGTGTTTATCTTTAAGCAGTTGTGGTGGTTTAAGCTGCGAAACTCCTTCGATCAGGAACATTGGCTGTGGGTTTTGATTTCCAAATGGCTCAAGGTGCTCAAGGTGTTGAATAAAAGTTGGGGTTATATCGCTTAGGCTGAGCGGTGCGTCGAGCATAATTTTTGGCTGCAGAAGGGATTCAGGCACCTGCTCATTAATAAGCTGATTAAGGCGTTTTTTGAGCTCTGGGATGTTTGATTGTTTGAGTTTTAGCCCTGCCGCGCAAGCGTGTCCGCCAAACTGAATTAATAAGTCTTGGCATGCTGTTAGGGCATTAAACATGTTGAACTCTGGAATCGATCGGCATGATCCTTTTGCAATACCATGGTCATCAAGGTGCAGCAGGATTGTTGGGCGCCCGTAGCTATGCATGAGCTTGCCTGCAACAAGACCAATCACTCCAGCTGGCCAGTTTTTATCTGATGCTATGATTGCTTTATCTTGCTCAAGATTGATCACCTTTTGTTTAATCAGCTGGTCAAGTGATTCAAAAATAGCGCCATCAATTTTTTTACGCTCTTCATTTATTTCTTTAAGAATTTTACCGACGCGCTGGACCTCTTCATTATCTGCACTGATCATAAATCGTACAGCATCTCTCGGGTCAGAAAGCCGTCCCAGCGCATTGATTTGTGGCGCGATCATGAATCCAATATCCAGAGAAGTCAGCTCGTCTTTTGTGACGTTTCCGTTTTGAGCAAGCATGCGCATCGCATTGCTGCGATAATTATTGATTGTGTGTAGCCCATGCCTTACCCAAAATCTGTTTTCCCCAAGGAGCGGAACAACGTCTGCAACTGTTCCCAGCATAAGCAGCTCGTAGACTTTTTCAGGAAGGCGCTTGAGTCCAAGCAGCTGATAAATAAGCGTCATCAGCTTGAAAATTACCCCAACCCCAGCAAGGTGTTTAAATGGGTATGGGCAGTCATCTTGGTGCGGGTCAATAATTGTCAGCGCTGGTGGGAGGTGATCGTGAGGTTTATGGTGGTCTGTAATAATCAGGTCTATCCCAAGCTCTCTGGCTTTTTCTGCAGCTTCAAACGCTGCTACTCCGTTATCAACAGTAACGATAAGATCATACCCGTTCTCTTTAGCCCGTTTTACAGCTTTGCTTGAAAGTCCGTAACCATCTTTTTCGCGATTAGGGAGGAAAAAGTTTACGCGTGCACCAAGTGGAATAAGCGCTGTTAGTGCTACTGATGATGACGTTACGCCATCAACATCGTAGTCACCAAAAATGAGTATCTTTTCTTCATTTTTTATAGCTTTAATGATTCGCTCTGCCGCGATAACAATCCCCTTCATACTCGATGGGTGGGGAACATCGCCTTCATAAGAGCTAAATAAAAAAGCGTTAATTGCGTCTTCAGTTTTATAGCCACGAGCAGCAAGAACATGTGCTATTGGTGGCATGAGGTTGTGTTGGTTGCTTATTGTTTGAACAAGGGTGTGATCAACTTCTGGTATATTCCAAACATACTTAGAGCCACGCCTTGTAACAAGGCGTGGCTTTGATGAAAGCTGTTGTTGTTGTAGATCCACTGACTCCCCCAGTACAAAGATTTAATCGTTGCTGTGCTTTAATGTTGGGAACAAAATAACATCTTTGATCGATGGTGTGTTGGTTAGAAGCATAACAAGACGATCTATTCCGATTCCAACACCAACGGTTGGAGGAAGTCCATACTCGAGTGCTTTTATGAATTCAGCATCATAATAATGGGCCTCTGCGTCACCAGTTGCTCGCGCTTCAGCTTGTTGTTTGAAGCGACCAGCTTGATCTATAGGGTCATTAAGCTCTGTAAATCCATTAGCACATTCCATACCGCATATGAAGAGCTCAAAGCGAGCTGCCATCTCAGGGTTTCTTGGGTCGCGCTTTGCAAGTGGAGAGATCTCAATCGGATATCCAACAATAAATGTTGGCTGAACAATTTTGCTCTCAACAAGGTGCTCAAAGAGTGCAAATAATTTTGCTCCTCGTCCAGCAGATCCGTGCATTTCGATAGCGAATGATTTCAGTGTTTGATCAAGGCTCTTTTCGCTTATTTGGTCTGCGCTTAGGCCACCGATTTCAATAAGCGATTCTTCAACCGTCATTTGTTTGAACGGTGCGGTGAAATCAAGTGTGTGATCGTTATAAGGAATTTGTAGGCTGCTAAAGTTTTGTAAAACAACGTTCTGGATAAGCTCTTGCGTTAGCTTGATACCATCTTTATAGTCGCCATGCGCCATGTAAAACTCAAGCATAGTAAACTCTGGGTTGTGTCGCGTTGACACTCCTTCGTTTCTAAAGTTTCTATTGATCTCAAATACTCGCTCAAATCCACCAACAACAAGGCGTTTAAGGTAGAGCTCTGGCGCGATACGCAGGTAGAGATCCATGTCGTAAGCATTGTGGTGTGTGATAAACGGGCGAGCAGCTGCGCCACCAGGAATTGGGTGCAGCATAGGCGTCTCGACTTCGATAAAATCATTACCCTGAAGGAAGTTTCGAATAGCCTGAAGAATTCCAGAGCGCTTTCTGAATTTCTCTCTGCTCTCTGGATTACTTATCAAATCAAGATAGCGCTGACGGTAACGCTGTTCAACGTCTGTTAGCCCATGGAATTTTTCAGGGAGTGGGTGCAGGCACTTGCTTAGGAGGGTGAGTGATTTGACGTGAAGGGTTGTTTCGCCTTTTTGTGTTACAAATAAGTTTCCCTCTGTCCAAATAATATCGCCAAGGTCGATATATTTTTTAAACCGCTCAAAAGCTTCGGCGCCAATATCGTCTTTTTTGATATAAAGCTGAATTTTGCCAGCTCGATCTTGCAGATTGGCAAAAAAGGTTTTTCCATGGTCGCGACGAGAAACAAGGCGTCCAGCAATTGATATTTCAAGTGATTGGTCTTGTGTTTTATTAAAGTATTCAAGAGCTTGATGAGTAGTGTGCGTTGGGGCTTTATGTTCTGGCCATACGTCGATTCCTTCATGCTTCATTGCTGCTATTTTTTGAAGGCGTAGCTCATGTTCTTGGGACGCGCTATGGTGGTCGAGTAAAACCTGATCTTTATTTTCCATCATCCGGCTCTTGGTTAATGAGGTGTATAATGCTTTTGACACAAGAAAGCCAAGTATAACCCTCTTATTCAAATTCTTCAAAAAATTGATGATTTGCCGGTTTTGGTATGTTAGGCACCGATAAGGTTGTTTGCTAGAAGTAATTTTTAGTACCCTTAAACAAGGTATTTGTTTATAGGGGGGAGTATTATGAACAAGCTACAGTCTATTCTACTTACGATTCTACTGATGATGGGTTTTACAAGCGAAATCCTTTGTGGTTCAAAAAAGCCAGCAGCGGCAAAGCGCGCTGTGCCAGTCGTTATTACCGAATCTGCGCCAAGCGCTGCGGACCTTGCTGAAGAAGAAAACGACCCAGAAGATTTGTTTGGTGATAGCGCAGATGATGCTTCAGCAGAAGGATCTCAAGAGTCACAGGCTGTTCAGGAACCTGCAGTTGAAGATCTGCCACGTGCAGCTGCTAGCGCAGGTAAAGTCGCTGTTAAAAAAGCACATAAAAAAGCAGCTAAGAAGGCAAAAACAAAAGGGAAACGTAGCATTGGTGCTCAGCTTGCATCTATCAGAAAAGCAGGATTTACGCCTGCTGGACATACTGCGTTAATTAAGCTTGTTCAAGACCTTGGTGCTTCTGTTAAAAAACTAAGAGCACAGGTGGGCGCTCAAGCAAACAGATTGCGTGAGGTTGAATTTCGTACAGGTGTACGCTCAAAAAGCAAGACAACCTTACGTCAGCAACTTTTGAAAAAAAGAGCAGCAAAAAAATAAAAATTAACTAAGACTGCTCTACGTTTATAGAAGGCCTCTTGTATTCAAGGGGCCTTGTTTATTTGCATCTTTCATCACTCGTGCTACCATGGTCCTCCCTCAGAAATTGATATTCGTTTTAAGGTTGGCCATGAAAAAAGTTATTTTTCTTATTGCAGGTATGTGTTTTTTATCTCTTACAGCTGTTATTCATGAAGAAGATGTTTCAGATGATGAAATAGAAACAGCACTTTCTGACCTCAAGGCGGGCTCCTCTTCTCAACAAGATCTTGCGTCTCATGATTTAGCGCAGATTAATGCTCTAGCAACAACAGCACGAGATGATTTTGCGTACCTTGAAAAATCAGTTGATGCTCTGCAAACAAGCGTAACGCTTATGAGCAACCAGCTTGCGAGTATTAAAACACAAATTCGCGAGCAACGTATTGCGCTCGAAACGCAGCGACAATACTATAAAAATCAGATAGATGACCTTAATAAACGTCTAGCGGCAGCTCATCGTGAGTCAGAAAATCTAAAGCGTGAGCTTGTTGAAAAAACTAATCTCCTGCCAGCACATGATCATGTGCAAGATCAGTCTCTTGAGGCAGATTTAGAGCTTTAGTTTTTCTTAAGAATATAAATTAGTTCATTAGTTTGGCCGTAGCACAGGTCATACCGTAAGGTGTGCTCTACGGCTGCGTCATCTTTTGCGAGTCTGTCGAGTCGATCTTCAATCACGGTGATGCTTTTTTTTAGATGAGCTATGGCTGTCTGTTTTTTAGTTATGTTTTTTTTTAGCCTGAAGTACCGAATAAGGCCTTGCGGTCCATTAATAATATACCATGCACTTGCACATAGGATCGATATGATGACCCCGCGCCCAATAAGTTTGCTAATATTCATACGCCCTCTCGATCAACATCTCTGTGTGTAACTACAAAAGACACAAAAGGTTTTTCAAGCGCTTTAAGTCGTTCAACAAAAGCAACTGATCGATGCCTTCCTCCTGTGCAACCAATACCTATGGTTACAAAAAATCTACCTTCATGATAGAAGTTTTTAAGTGAGAATCCGATAAAATCATATATTTTGTGCCAATAGTCCTGAACGATTTGCTGGCTAAATAAAAAATCTTGTATGAGCGCGTCTTTTCCGCTTAATGGTTTTAGTTCAGGCACAAAATAAGGGTTAGGCAGAAAGCGCAAATCAAAAACTAAATTACTTTCTGGTGGCAGTCCGTATTTAAATCCGAATGAAAGAAGCTGCACAGTGAGTTTTCGTTGGCTGCTGCTTGTAAGTATTTTTTCAACCCAGCCTCGCAGTTGATGGATATTAAAGGTGTCTGTATCAATAATAATGCTCGCTCGTTCGCGTAGTGGCTCTAGCATCAGGTGCTCTTGTGATAGCGCAGCATCAAGAGATATATTGTCTGCAAGCGGATGTTTTCGTCGTGTTTCGCTAAAGCGCTTGATCAAGGTAGATCGTTGCGCGTTTACAAATATGATTTTTACGTTTGCAAGCGGGTCTTGTGCGCTAAGCTCATCAAGTGCTCTGAAAAAATCAGCTAAAAATTGTTGGTTGCGCGCATCAATTCCAAGAGCAATTTTACGCAAACTTGTTTGCTGGTCAAAAATAAGCTTTAAAAAAACAGCCATAAGTGGAACAGGGAAGTTGTCTACACAATAAAAACCAAGGTCTTCAAGGGCTCGCATAACGCTTGTTTTTCCTGCGCCAGAAAGTCCAGTGACAATGATAATATCATGTCGATTTCCATCAGTTGCTTCTTGATTGTGAGGGAGAATCGTTTCCATACGAGTATCGATCATGCTAGGGTACTGTAACACATACGTGTAAGTCTCTTGTGGGGGCTTAGGTTGATATAATCAAGTATTTTGCTCCAGCTGCAAAGTACTTTTAGAGTGATTTTAAAAGGAGCCGCATCATGCACAAAAAATCTTACATTACCGCTGTTATGCTAACATTTGTAGTCGTATTATTACAGCACGATGTTTTTTCTAAGCCGAGTGTGCTGCGCGTTCCAAATACCAAAAGAGTTCAAAAAAAAGAAAAACCCCACGTCATGACTGACAGCCAAAAAGATATTTATCAATGGTTTCGCACGTATTCTGAGGTTGTCAGTATTGTTGAAAAGAAGGCTTTTCGTGGTGTTAATTTTTCTGAGTTTATTCAGGGGTCACTTAAAGCTGCTGCATCTGCAATAGATGCGCACTCTTCGTTTTTACCAAAAGATAGCTACTCATCAACGATAGAGAGTACATCAGGAGAATTTTCTGGTATTGGCATTAGCGTGATGAGCAAAACAATTGAAGATGATGGCCTTATGATTATTGAAGTTATTCAATCTGGCCCATCACAAAAAGCGGGAATCAGAGCTGGCGACAAAATTGTTGAGATCGACGGGAAAAAACTCAAAGGCCTCTCTGGCGATGAGTCAGTTGCTCTGCTTAAGGGTAAGGTTGGATCTCAGGTTGTTATAAAAGTCTTAAGAAACAAAGCCCCAAAAGAATTTAAAATTAAACGAGATCTTATTAAAAACCAAAACTCAACAGCGTTTTTTTTCAAAAAACAAAATGTTTATTACTACTCGCTCAAGACATTTAGTGAAAATATAGCAACAGATCTTGAGGGATTATTGCGCAAAGCTAATGATGGCGGCTGCAAAGGTGTTATTATTGATTTAAGAAATAACCCTGGTGGAGTGCTTGAAGCAGCTATAGAAGTCGCTGGTTTGTTTCTTGATAAAAAATCGCTTGTTGCCGTAACAAAAGATCGTGATCATAACGTTGTTAATCAGTATTTTACTGCATCAAACCCAGTTCTTGCAAAAGATCTCCCTATTATTATTTTGGTAAATAATTTTACTGCATCAGCCTCTGAGATTTTGGCTGGGGCGTTACGTTATCATTCTCAAATGAGTTACGAAAAGCAAAAGCAAAAAACACGCAAATTAATGGTATTTCTGATAGGCACCCAGTCTTTTGGTAAAGGCTCTGTGCAAGAGGTTATGCCCATCAGTAATGGTTGTGCGCTCAAATTAACAACAATGCTTTATTACCTGCCTGGGGATGTTTCTATTCAGGCAACAGGAATTGAGCCAGATTTTACTATCAATCCTAAATTTGTCCCAACAGATGAAATCAAATGGGTCAGTGAGATGTTTGGCAAAGAGTCATCATTAAAAAACCATATCACGGGCAACGAAGCGCGTGGCGTCAAGACCCCTGCAAAAGCTTCAGAAGAAAAGAAAGCAGAGACTCCTCAGGAGGGTGAAGAGCCCAAGGATGATACCCCACAAACTCCAGAGGCGTTTGAGAAAAAGCAGAAAGAAGCACTCAGCCAGGATGTGCAAATTCAGGGCGCAATTAATGTTATTACACTTATTGACCTTGCACGTAAATGCGATCCTCGTCGTGTTTCAACCAGAAAAGACGCTCTGGACTATATTCGCGAGCATTTTGTAACTGATGATCCCCTAGAAATAGAAAAAATTCAGTAATATTTTTTGCATTTTGTGTTAAATGCTCATATACTATGTCCATCTTTTTTGAGCAAAACCTCTTTAAAAATAAGTAGTTTTGTTTGACATCAAGTGGTTTTTGAAAAATTTTGTGGTGGGCGTAGCTCAGTTGGTAGAGCGTCAGATTGTGGTTCTGAATGTCGCGGGTTCGAGCCCCGTCGTTCACCCCAGATGTTCAGCTGCAACACAGTGAAATTATGTCGGGGCGTAGCGCAGTTGGTAGCGCACTCGCTTTGGGAGCGAGGGGTCGCAGGTTCGAGTCTTGCCGCCCCGACCATTTTTATGTGCTCGTAGCTCAGTTGGATAGAGCAACGGATTTCTAATCCGTAGGTCGCAGGTTCGAATCCTGCCGAGCACACTCCTTTATTTCTTGTTATATAGAAACAAAAAAAGCCCCCTGAGAAATCAGGGGGCTTTTAGTTTTTAGTAACTTATGCAGATGTATCTATACGCATTTTGAAAATAAACAAGCTACTTTATAGCTCCAAGTATTACGTGCAGCTTCTTTAGCAGCAGCATCAGCAGCAATCTTATCAGCTGTGAAGCCAGTAAGGTCAGAAGCAACAGTTGAAACACTGCTTAGAACGAAATCTTTAGCATCTGACATTTTTGATACAACGCCATAATCAGGAAGTGATGACCAAACATAATCAGCAGCTGATTTTGCATAGCCAAAGCCTGTGCTCAAGCCAGAGCCGATTGTGCTCATAGCAGCAGCTGTATAGCCTGTACCAAGGTAAATATCTGCACCAACAGCAGCAACTGCAGCAACTACGCTAGTAATAATCGCAGCTTTCTTAGCTCTGCTTGTGTTCCAAAATGCTTCACCAAGTGAAACAACAAGGTTCTTGCCTTTTACAGCAACATTAAGCCCTAGCTTTGATAGTTTAACAGCAAGTGTCGCAGCAACAGCAGCAGTAATACCTGTAACAACGTAAGCAGTTACGTTCTCACCAGTAGCACGGCTTGCTATTCCAGTCATAACTTTAGCAGCATGTGTTTTTACTGCTTCTGCAAGAATCCCAGCTTTGTCAGTAAGGTCAGTAGGCAACATTTTTACAGCTAGATCTGCGTTTTTGTACAGAGCAACACCAGCTCCTGCTGCTACTGATACGCCTGTTACGCCAAGTCCAATTTTTTGGATTTTTGCTTGTCGAGCAGTGATATTTCGAGCTCTAGCTCTAATAGTTCCTGCAGTAACAGCAGCAAAAACAGTTTGTGACGCGAATGCAACTGTGCAAAGCACAGCCGTAAGTGTAAGTAGTTTCTTCATGATATCCTCCATTAAAAGTCTTGAAGAACTTAATTAGTTTGCTTTTATGCAATAGAACCATCTTATCGAGTGCCTGGAGGCATCGCAAACGCCATAAAATCGTGTTTTTGTATGTTCAAAAAGCAGAAAAACTGATTTTTTATCGAAATTTGATTACTAATAGGCTATTCTTGCCGGGGTAGTTCGGCCTTAGATCTGGGGTTTTATGAAAGAGTCTGTAAGCAAAATTCGCATTTTTCGCATAAAAAACATAATTATGGGCTTTTTTGCCTTTATGTTTATTGTGATTTTTAGACTTTTTTACTTGCAGATTGATCGCCAGCACCAGTTTTACTCCCTTGGCGAGCGTAACTTTTTGAGGGTGGAAGTAATTACCCCCCTCAGAGGTGATGTTTATGACTGTAATAAAGTGCTCCTTGCTGCCAATAAAGCGGTTTTTGATTTATATTGGCAGGGCTCAGGAGTGCAATTATCTAGAGAAGAGCATGAGCTTCTTGCTCGGCTTTCTCAGATTATGGGTGTCGATATCGCATCTGACCCAAAACTTTTTCAGGGTATTGTTTTTGCGAGCAAGAAAGCTCGCAGATTTCTTTTAAAAGAAGACCTTTCATTTCAGCAGCTTTGCATGATTAGTGAGCTGTCTCAAAATGTATCATCTCTTGTCGTTGAGAACCGATTCAAGCGCGTTTATCCCCACCATCAGCTTGCGAGCCATGTCCTTGGGTTTTTAAGCCGGTCAGATAATGTCGGAAAGGCAGGCATTGAGTCTCGGCTGCATGATGATCTTAAGGGTGTTGAGGGGCGACGTGTTCACGTTATTACAGCTACAGGGCGCAGCCTTATGCAGCGGATAGACCAAGAGGCTCGTGCAGGTAAAGATCTTGCTTTGACGCTTGATTTTAATATTCAAAAAATAGCTGAATCACTCTTTGCGCCTGAGCAGTCAGGGGCTGTTGTTGTGATGGATCCATTTGATGGCTCTGTAAAGGCACTTGTTTCGTATCCTCAGTATGATCCAAATCTATTCTTAAGTCCTCTGTCAGAAGCAGAGTGGGAAGCAATATCGTTTAATAATCCTTTGCTTAACAGAGCAACAAGCGCGCTTTATCCACCGGCATCAACATTTAAGCTTATTACTATGGCTGCTGCCCTGGAAGATAAGCTGGTAGACCCGCATCAAGAGTTCTTTTGTCATGGGTATGTTGAGTATTGCGGGCGCCGCTATCACTGCCTTAATCGCCTTGGCCATGGGTCGCTTAATCCACGTATGACACTTTCTCGTTCGTGTAATATTCCCTTTTTTCATATTGCAAAAAAAATAAACATTAATCGTTTAGCTTATTTTGCAAATTGTTTTGGGCTGGGCAAAAAAACTGATTTTATTCTTCCCGAAAAACAAGGCCTTATTCCTACAACAGCATGGAAAAAGCAGGTCTTTGGCGAGCGTTGGTGGCGTGGCGAAAACCTATCTGCCTGCATTGGGCAAAGCTATTTACTTGTTACGCCGCTTCAGCTTGCTCGCATGGTGAGTGCGGTGTGCGCTGGTTTTTTAGTCAAACCGCGCTTGCTTGCAGATGAGCCTGTTGAGCGAGAGTTGGTGCCAATATCACAAGATACACTTAATCTACTTAAGTGCGGAATGCGTGATGCAGTCATTGAAGGATCAGCTCGTAGGATGGCGCATCTTAAGAATTTTGATATCTGGGCAAAAACAGGTACGGCACAGACGTGTAGCCTTAGTTTGTCTCAGGAAAAAGATTTGAGAAAATACACTGAGCATGGCTGGTGCATTTCGTTTTTTTCATACAAGCGCTCTCGCCCACTTGCTCTTGTAATTATGCTTGAGCACACTGGGCATTCACGCTTTACAACTGCATTAGCAGAGAATTTTATGCGTAAATACCAGCGCCTTATGGAGGAGGGGGCGTACAATGATTAAGAAAGCTGTTTTTTGCGACAGAGACGACACCTTAATTTATAATGTGCCGTATCTTTCTGATCCTGAAAAATGTGTCCTTATCCCCGAAATTCTGCCGGTTTTAAAAAGCTTTGCTGCGCAAGGATATCTTTTTTTTATTGTTACAAATCAGTCTGGCATAGCTCGTGGTTTTTACTCTGTGCAAGACGCCGAGCATGTTAATAATAAAGTGATTGAGCTTTACCATCAGCAGGGAATTGTTTTTACTAAGGCTTATTTTTGCCCGCATCACCCAGAAGCAGGAACTACTCAAGAGTTTAAGGTTGACTGTGGCTGCCGTAAGCCAATGCCTGGAATGCTTTTGCAAGCCGCAGAAGAGTTTGATATTGATTTATCAAAAAGCTATATGATTGGTGATCGAGAGTCTGATATGCTTGCAGGAAGTGCTGCTGGGTGTAAAACTATAACGATGTCAGATATTCTATCTGGTAAGTGCATTATTTAGGGAAATTCGTATGACACATCTACCAACACAACAAGAACAAAATAAGGTTTTTTCAGGAAACATTCTTTTATTTTATGCGTTTGATGTTGGTGATGATATTGATCTTGATCTGATCAAACAAAAAGGCTTAGTAAACACCTGTGTTATGCCTCTTTCTGCGTATTTTAAGAACTATCATATTCCACTCGCATTTAGAATGGATGTTGATCAGGCGGTTGGCGCAACAGTGATGAACGCAAGCTGTATTTCAAGCAAGATTCATCATTTTGGCGTATTGTCATTTTGTTATAGAATCCCGTTTAAAGAAAATTTCGATGAGCTTAAAGTAAAGATTATTGATATCAAAAAAAGCTTTGATGAGCGCAGTGATATTGATGCTCGTATAGCTTTTAAGAACATCCAGTCAGCAATCAAAAAGCCTCGCTTTTACAGCTTGAAGAATTCCTATTTTGCTGTTCAAGTGTATCCGCTAAAAGATCAAATCAAACCAGAAGAATTTAAAGAGCTTTATGGTTCTAGAATTGCATCGCTTTTGCGCCTTGAGATGCATACGTTATCTGATTATCAGATAGATGAAATACTCGCTTCTAGTATTGGGTATTATGGTCAGGATCTTATCATTGTTGATGGCTCTGGTGCATTTTTGTACGACGATGAATACTTTGAGCCACTAGAGTTTTTTGAGTTTGCCAATATTCAAAAACTAGAACTTCAGTATTTTGATAGGCTTCTTGATCAAAAGCTTAACTTCTTTTATTCGCAGCGTTCGTATAAAGTTCCACTTAAAGCGTATGTTCCGCTTATTAGCCAGCGAATAGAGCTCCCAGTCTCCCGTTTGGCAAACCTTCGTGTTGATATATCTGTAGTGACAGAGCGCCTTGAGAACAGTATTAAAATGGCTGGTGATGAGTTTTACTCTCGCTTGTACTCAATGCTGGTTGAAAAAATGTCCATCAGAGAGTGGCGCGACTCTATCAACAGAAAACTTAATATCATCAAGGATTTATACACCGTCTACCAAGATCGTCTAGATACCATTCATGAAGAGCTGCTGACAGTTGTTATTATCATACTTATCACCTTTGAGGCATTTGTTGCGTATCTTAAGCTTCACTAGGTAGTGCTCATAAGCGTGTCAAAGTCATAAATGCAAAAGCTATCTGTTCCATAATTGGATACGGATAAATGCTTGCCGTCTGGCGACATACCAACTCCATGAGGGAAGCTGAGTTTCGATTGTTTTCCATTAAGACTAAATTTTTTGTTACCTATTTTCCCTGTTGCTTTATCAAATGTATAGCACAGTACAGCGTCATTTCCTTGGTTAGTGAAAATAATAGACTCATCTTTTTGATCAAAAATTATGTCTTCGATATTAATAAAAGCATCATGATCTTGAAGCGTGCAGATAGGCTCTTCGTCTATGATGCCAGTTGTAGCATTAAATGAATGTACTGAAATGTAAGTATGTTGAGGGCTTGGTTTTTTTGTTGCTTGTGAGCTATAGGCAATTGCTATATAGTTATCATCTTTTGTAAAAGCTATGCTTTTGGGGCTGTATACAGTTGTATCTGGTGTTTTTAATCTGAAGATTGGGGTTAATGCTACTGTTGGGCTTTTTACGACTTCGTAGATATGAACAGCGTTATCAGCCCAGATTCTTGTTGTTGCTAGGAACTTTCCATTATTTGAAAATTTAACACCGTGAAATCCTCCTTCGTTCTTAAAAAAGCTTGCTGTAGGAGTTGAGTCTATTTCTCCGGTATCTTTGTTTACTTTGAACAATCTAAGTGCAATAGGTCTGAATTGTGTTACGGCAAGGAGCTCTTTGTCTGGTGACAGCGCAAGGCTCTCTGATGTTTTAAGTCCATCAATCTCTAGGGCAGCAACTACTTGATTGAGATTACAACTTCGTGTTGTAGTATCAAAGTTATGGCTGCATATAAATCCGCCAAAAAAATTTGTAGTAAAGACTGTTTTATTATCAAACCATACTGTCGCGCTGCAGGTTGAGTGCCTCATTCTATTTTCTACAAATATTCTGTCACAGGGGAGCTGCCGGTAGAGCGCTGTATTTGTTGGTACTTCAATTAGTGGTGCGCTGCTGTCTGCGCGTAATGGTAGTAAAAATACCACTAATGCTAATAACTTTTTAAAAAACATAATTTGTAGCCTTTTTTTCACATTATCTTGTAAAAGAATCTTATAAACAGATCTTTGGGCGCGATATGATAAAAACAGTTAATACTTCTTTTTGGTAAAGTCTATTTGGTGAGGGGCTGAGTATGTCCAGGATAAAAAAACTAATTCTAAAAATAACGGTATTTATTATTTTCTTTGCAGGTCTTGGATATGCAGGGTTTTTAATTTATAACTACATCATTGAAGATGCTACTAAACGAATTCGTGCAAGTATTGTGAGCACGATAAATCCTTTGACTTGGCCTAAACGAATTTTTGGCGGAAAATAGTTAGAATAGTATGAACACAGATATTATTGTACAGCCCGGCGTAATCATCCCGTTTTATGAGCTTGATATTGCAACCAGCCGCGCTGGCGGTGCAGGGGGGCAGCATGTGAATAAAACTGATTCACGTGTCACAGTTCGCTGGAATGTCCACAATACTCTTGCTTTGACAGATCTACAACGATCTCGAGTACTGAGCTTTTTGCAGCATAAACTTACAGCAGATGGTGACCTTATTGTTCATAATAGCGAGTCTCGTAGTCAGGGGCAAAATAAAGAAAACGCATTACGGCAACTAGTAGAAATAGTTCGCAGGGCGCTGTTTATTCCTAAAAAGCGTGTTGCTACTGCGGTATCTAAATCCGCTAAGCGCGCGCGCCTGAAAGAGAAAAAGCGACAAGGCGAAGTAAAGCGGCTGCGCAGTAAAAAATTTGATGATGATTAGAAGAAAAAAGGGGCACCTGTAAGTGCCCCTTTTGTTTTTATGAACTTGGTTGTTCAATAAAAGTGATTGCTTGACCAATCTTGTTTGCTCTACCAGTTCTACCGATTCTGTGAATATAATCGTCGTGTGTTTGTGGTAGATCATAGTTGATAACGTGTGAAACATCGTCTATATCAATACCACGTGCCACAACGTCTGTTGCCAGAAGAATTTTTACCCTATTATCTTTAAATTGAGCAAGGGCATTTTTTCTTTGTGATTGTGTTTTGTCACCGTGGATTGATGATACGGTAAAGCCGCGCTCTCTAAGGGCGCGAGACAGTTTATCAGTTGCACGTTTTGTTTTGGCAAAAACAATAACTTTTGAAAAGTCAGGCTTGATCAGCAAGTTATGTAGAACATCAACTTTGTTGTCACCTGTAACCTTAATAATATCTTGGTTAACATTTTCTGATGACTGACGAGTTTTAACGCTCACTGATACAGGATTCTTAAGGAACTCGTCCATGACAGCCTTAATGTTTTTTGAGATCGTTGCAGAGAAGAAGATAGATTGGCGTCTCTCTGGAAGCTTTGAAATGATATATTTCATATCATTTATAAAGCCCATATCAAGCATTGTATCAACTTCATCAAGTACGATTGCATCAAAGTGGCCAAAGTTAATTGCACGCTGTTGTTCAAGATCTTTAAGACGACCAGGTGTCCCAATAACAAAATCAGGATGTCTTCTTAGGTGACTTACTTGAAAGTTGATGCTAGCGCCACCAATACAAAGTACCGTGGTCAGGGCTGTTTTTTCTTTGAAGAATTTAAGTTCGTCTTGGATCTGCGCTGCAAGCTCGCGAGTTGGAGCGATAATCAGCGCGCGCTTAATCTTTTTGCTGAAAAGATTATTAACAAGCGGGATAAGGAAAGCGGCTGTTTTACCTGTTCCTGTATTTGCACTACCAATAAGATCTCTGCCTTCTAGAAGGTGTGGGATTGCTTGGTCTTGAATAGGCGTAGGTGTTTTATAACCGCGCTTAATAATGTTTTCTTTAACGATATCGGTTAGCAAAAAGTCAGAGAAGTTGTTTTGTGAAACATATGCTGGTGCAGTAACTTGCTCTTCTACTTTTTTGATAAAGTCTGATGGGTTAAAGGTTTTTACACGGCGGCCGCCTTGGTGCTGGCGTCTGCGTGCAAATCCGTGCGTTGCTGATGAGCGGTTGCCCCAGCTGCGTTTTGGGCGTGAGCCTTCAGCAAAAGAACCTCTCGCGTCATTACTACGGCTAAATGTTCTTTTGTTTTGGCTACGTTCTTGTGTGCTGTGATGTGACATATAATCCCATATATAAAAATAAAAAATGACAACGACGTCCTGATAACTTAATAAGGACGTGCTGCTAAAGGCGAAACAGAGTTTCATCACGCAACAAACTGATGATTCCAGCGCCTAGTAATTTTTTAGAGGGCTAAAGTCACTGATTTATTGATACGTTAGATCGAAAGATCTTGGCCAGATGAGCGGTGGTGTGCCTAACAGGATTCGAACCTGTGGCCTAGCAATTAGGAATCGCTCGCTCTATCCACCTGAGCTATAGGCACAATAACAGCCCCATAAGGATACGTTGTTTGCCTAATCTTGTAAACCAGGTTCTGCAATAAAAATGTTTCAGTTTGAAATGATTGTTTGCATGATAAAAGGGCTTTGAATGAACAAAAGCCCTTTTATTCTCATAATTATCAGTTTGGAGCTACTTTGTTAATTGTCGATCATTTATTAATCCGCTTATTTTACTTAGCAGTCCATCTATGGATAAAGCGTAAAGAAAAAGAAGGTCACCCTCACTTGATGCATAGTCTGATATAAGTTTGGAATAAGCTATTAAATCTATTCCCTCTTCACGACCCCTTACACGCATGATTTTCCCTGCCTCATATCTACAAGCAAAATCGAGTTCCTTAAGATCCTTGCGGAGCTCTTCCTCTAAATTTAGATATTTTGATTGAAACTTATGAACTTGAGCATCAAATGTGTTTGTAAAACCGTTGCTTAATGGCTGATGTGATGCCAAAAGTGAGCTTGTAATAACAAAAGCGAAAGCTATAAGACGTTTCATAGTTAATTTCCCCCTCAGGATATGAAATCGTTTCGTAAAACTACAACTTATGAATTGGAGTATTACATAGACTTAACTGATTAAAAAATGGGGAAAAGCCAAAAGAAGTCGATTTTATGGCTGTTTGTAACTCTCACAGTTGTTTGTGGGGAATGTTTTTTACAAACATTTGAGTTGTGTGGTGCGCCTGGCAGGGCTCGAACCTGCAACCTGCGGATTCGAAGTCCGACACTCTATCCAATTGAGCTACAGGCGCTTATCTTGAAAGCCTTAGTATATCAGGAGAGGCCAATTACACTAGAGACGATCTCTATTTTTTTACAAAAAACAAGGTATTAAACCTAAAATCCTTTAAGCGATTCTGGTTTAATAAGTGTTACCCACCGGAGTGATGAAAGATTAATCAGGGGGCGTATTTCGATAATATGATAAAGCTCTTTTTCTTTGAGTGAATGGACCGTAATTCTTCCAAGGCAGAAGCCTTCAGGATAGACCAATCCCTCTCCGCTTGAGATAACAAGATCATTGTCATCAATTTTAAAAAGATGGCTTACATAGGTGAAATTACAGGTGTTACTGCTATTGAATCCTTGTACGATTCCACTTGCGTGTGTCTTGCTTGCGTAAGCAGCAACTTTGCTTTTTTCATCAGTAATTAATGTAATTTTTGAAAACCAGTCGTGTACCTGGCTTACATGGCCAACGAGATGATTTTGAAAAAGGGCAATCATATCTTTCTCAACACCATCGCGCGCACCTTTATTAATAAGAAAATAATGTTGAGTGCTGTCGATATGCTTTGAGACAACTTTTCCAAGCATTCGTTTGGTTGTTTTGTAACGATCTTGGAACTGTGTGACCTCTTCGAGCGAAGCGGAAAATTGCTTTGTTGCTGTAAGCTGAATAGTGCTATCAAGTAACTCTAAGTATCGTTGTTGTAGGGTATCATATGCCTCAGTAAGCTCGGTGTAATCTTTTTTATTCTTAAAATAATTTTTTATTTTTGATCCAACAAAGTTTGTACTTGTTGTTATCGGATAAGCAAACCATGCAATTACTCGATCGGTTATTCCAGTGGTGTAATGCGTCCATTGGCGTAGCCCATAAAACAGGCAAAAAACAACCGCTCCAAAAAAACAAAGTTTTCTTACCGTTTGATTCATACTGAGAATTCCTTGCATATAGCATCAAGGTGGAGACGCATTTCAGCTTCTGTCTGCGAGCGCAGGAGTGTTCCACGCCATTCAGATGCGTTATTGATACTTCTGATATATTGTGGAAGCTGCTTTTTAAATGGGATATACCCACCACCACCAAAATATTCAATATTAAGATCAAGATGCTTGCGTGCGTATGTCAGTGCTGTCGTTGTTTCAACGGTGAATGTTTTACCTTGCGCAGCATCAGTCATTTCACGCATTTTCCATGGTGCGCCCCAGAGTGCGCGCCCAATCATAAAGCCATCAACCCCTGTTAGCTCATACACTTTTTGTGCTGTTTCAAACTTATTAATATTCCCTGAGAATATAACCGGTATTTTAACTGTTTGTTTGATTTGTTTGACTAGGTCATAGTCAAGGCGAGATGTAAAGCCTTCTGGCTGCGTGCGCGGGTGGATCATAATTGCTGCAACGCCAAGAGACTCAACTAATTGTGCAACTTCAAGGGCATTTTTTTGCTTAAATCCAGCGCGCATTTTGATGGTAAATGGAACCCTACCATTAATAGCTTTCATAAATGCTTTGATCAGTATCTCAAGCTGCGGGAGGTTTGCCATAAGAGCTGATCCTGAGCCTGATTTAATAACTACAGGCGCGGGGCAGCCGATATTAAGGTTAATCATTACAAAGCCATGCTGAATTACTTTTTCAACTGCTTGTTCTAAAAACTCAACCCTATTGGCTGAAAACTGGAATGCAAGGGGTTGTTCGACTTGTTTGTACTTAACCGTCATTCCTGTTTTTTCATTTGCTACGCATGAAACATGGCGCATCTCTGTCATGAGAAGCTCTTCTGGGCTAAACTCACGGATAAGCTGGCGGAGAGGGGAATCTGTAATCCCATCAAGCGGCGCAGCCATAAAGCGTGGAACAAGAAGGCCACCAATATTAATTTTTTCTTGCCAGAAATTAGGGTTCATACGTATCCAAAACAATTAATTTAACTGAGAGACAGCAATCTAAGCTGCGTTCTGCTCGTTTGAATCAAAACAAAACGCGGAAGAGCTGTGCATTTTGTAGCTCTTCCGCGTGTATTATATCATGTTTTCTGCTTAGGCAAAATCGGGAGCAACCTGTTTATAGTATTCAGTTGCTTGCTCATATGCGTAACCAACCTTATAAAGGAGGCTTTCACTGAGTGCTGGGCCCATAAATTGTATACCTAGCGGCAGCCCAGAACGATTAAATCCATTCGGTACGTTGAGCGCTGGCGTGCCGATAATACAGTTTGCAACTGTAAAATAGTCTGCCATATACATAGCAAGCGGATCGTGTGATAGTGAGCCGATCTCAAACGCAGGGGTTGGGGTGGTTGGGCTTAGAAGTACATCAACGTTTCTAAATGCTTCTTCAAATTCAGCGCGCAGTACTTTTCTAACGGCCTGAGCTTTATTGTAATACGCATCAATATGTCCAGCAGAAAGTACGTAGTTTCCAACCATGATGCGGCGTTTAACCTCATTTCCAAACCCATCGTGACGGGTTTTTAGGTACATGTCAGCAAGGTCTTTAAACTCTTGCGCGCGCGCGCCGTATAGTGTTCCATCGTAACGTGATAGATTTGATGCAGCTTCTGCTCTGCTGATAACAAAATAAAGTGCAATTGCATAACTCAAACTAGGTATCTCAACCTCTTGAATAACAGCACCCATTTTTTTTAGCGTTTCTATTGATTCAAGGAGCTTTGCTTTTACTTCAGCATCAACGCCGTCAGATACGAGTGAGTCTTTTATCACACCGATGCGCAATCCATCTGGAAGTTTTCCATCAAGGCCATCTAGATAATTTTGAGCAGGATTTGGTAGGGAGTTTGCATCTTTTGCATCATTGCCTGCAATTATAGTTTGAAGATAAGCATTATCTTTTACTGTGCGGGTGATAACGCCTGGTTGATCAGTTGATGAGGCAAATGCAATTACACCAAATCGTGAGTTTCTTCCGTATGTTGGGTAGAGTGCGACTAAATTGCAAAATGATGCTGGTTGACGTACTGATCCGCCTGTCTCAGTTCCTAATGCAGCTGGTGCAAGTCCTGCTGCAACCGCTGCAGCTGACCCAGAGCTTGAGCCACCTGGGACTAAAGACGTCTTCCACGGGTTTTTTGTAGGGCCATAATGAGAAAACTCACCAGATCCACCCATTGCAAACTCGTCCATATTTGTTCGCCCAAGCGAATAAATTCCATGCTCTTTGAGTCGTGAAACAACCGTTGCGTCATATGGTGCGCTATAGTTTTTCAAGATTGCAGAGCCTGCTGAGGTTGTTTTACCTTCCTGGCAGATGTTGTCTTTGATTAATATCGGAAGACCGTGCTCAGCATTATCAAATGTTTCAATAACAGCATTTATTGAAGGATTAAGTTGTTTGATACGGTTTTTATAATATTCAGAGACCTCTTTTGCAGAAACTTTTCCTGATTCAATAAGGCTTTTGATCTCTAAAAGTGTAAGAGCTGGGTGTAACATCGCGTACCACTACTTTTCGTCTAAAATTTTTGGAACAGCAAAGTATGTTTCATCAACCATTGGTGCTTGCGCAAGTATTTTTTCTGATTGAAATGGTTGTGCAACATCTTCCCTCAGCACATTAACAAGTGTTGGCTTGATAGCATGCTGCTGAGTTGGAGCTAGTTTTTTTATTTGATCAACATAATTCAGAATCGATGTTATTTGATCTGAAAAATAAGAAATTTCTTTCTCATCAAATGTAAGAGCGGAGAGTTTTGCCAGGTGCAAAAGCTCTTCTTTGCTGATGTGTGCCATGCTCAGAGGTCCTACAGTGTCGACTTTTGCCATGCCCTGCTTTTGATTCTATACAGGTACGCAAGGCTGATAAGTCCAGTTGTTATATAAAATGATCCGTATACAAGTGTAAATTTAAGTGCTGCACTTTGAATGCTACAGTTTGCTAAAAGCCATGATACAGGGAAAAAGAACATCCCACACGCTATAGCACGGACAGCCATAACTGTGCGTACATCACCAGCTCCTCGTAGCGCTCCCGCAAGTACTACTTGAGTAAAGTCAAAAACAAGTAAGATACTTACAACGGGGAGAATGCTCGCTGCAAAACTTGTGAATTTGCCCAGAGGGTCAAAGAAACTTATAAAATAGCTACTATTTGTTATAAGCAACAGCAAGCATGGAAAGAGTGTTGCACATGTAAACAAATACACCTTTTTGATATTGCTAAGTGCGCCATCATAATCGCGCGCACCCAATGAATTGCTTACAAGAAACGTAATAACGATTGCTGAAGTGATCACTGGGAGAAATGCAAAGCGCTCTAAGTTTTTGATCACGTCATAGCTTACAATCGCGTATTCGCCTAGTGGCGTAATCATTTTTGACAGCCAAATGTATGACATAGCAATTGTTGCCTTATCAATGATAACCGGCCAGCTCATGTTAAGGAGTCTTAGAATTCTTTTGCCACTAAAAATACCAAAGAAAAGTTTTGGGAAGTATTTTTTATAGTCAGGATTAAACAAGATATATCCAAGCGCGACTCCGCACATAATGATATTTTGCGCGACTGACGCCCACGCTGATCCCATTAAGCCGATCGATGGCATACCAAAACGACCCAAGACAAGCCCAATATCAAGAACGATAAATGTTGCTATGCCAAGCATGTTAATAAACATAGGCATTCGTGTGTTTTTAACAGCACGCATAAACCCAAGCAAACCAAGGGTAATAAACGCAAAAAACATGCCTAAAGATTTGAGCTGTAGAAAAGGAGTCCCATGTTCTATCATTGCTTGCGGAACTCCCAGCCAGCTGTAGATTCCTTTTGCGCAAGCAAAAACAAGCATAAACTGGATCATTCCAAACAAAAATGTTGTCCAAAAAGTATCAGCAAGTCCTTCGCCACATCTTTCATATTCTTCGGCTCCGTTATGCCGCCCAATAATTGCTATTGCGCCTACAGGGATAGCCTCTGATATTTTAATAAGCATATGAAGGAAGTTGACACCCATCCCCATTGCACCGTAGATCATAGTCGATTTGAGCTGCGAGATTGTGTATGAATCAATAATCGGAGGGAGTGATACAAGGATTGTTGCAGATATAAGTTCGGGTAGCCAGTACCACGCAATGCGTCGATAAGGCTCTCCACTTGATCTGATGCCTTTAAATGTACTAAAAAGATTTTTCATCAAATATCCTAGCATCCAACGATATTGCACAGGTGTTTTTTGTATAATGCAATAAGCCTTACACAACAGATAAAAAAGTAAAGCTTGCTACCGCTGTTGACTTTGTGACTATTTTTACCCAATTAGAGGGGGGTCATTCTACCACAAAATATCTTTTTTGTATGGTCAAATCTCTCTCCCAATAGATTAGATTAACTGTTTACAATCATTTTTATTGCCCCATACACTCAGTGTTATAAGACACTTATTTGGGGGTGGGGATGGTTATACTAAAACTTTTTTTAAGCCTTTGTTTGCTTTTAGTGTCACATGATCTAAGGGCAGATTTGCCTGATTTCTTAATTCTTGGTGTTACAAAATGTGGAACAACAAGCCTTTTTGACTACTTAACCCAACATGAAAATATTGTGAGGGGTGCTGACAAAGAGCTGCATTATTTTGATTCTGGGGTGCACGGTTTGCCTGAGGGCAAAAACGATAGATGGTACGTCGATCAATTTCCGAGCAGGGCGTGCGGTAAAACCCCATGCTATTTTTGGAAAAAAAAGTGTGATCGGCGAATTTACTCTACTTTTTGTGAAGGAATTTACTCTAATTCCAAGACAAAAAAAGTCCGCTTTATTGTGATTTTGAGAGATCCTGTTGCTCGGATGATTTCTGCTTACGCAATGCTTTGTCGACGCGGCAAAGAGCTGAATACGTTTGAAGATGCAATTAAATCAAGAGAAATGTATGAGCGGTATTTCTTTGCTGGTATGTACATTGAGCATGTGCGTAAGTGGCTGGCATTATTCCCACGTGAACAATTTCTTTTTCTTATTGCTGAAGATATGTTCAAAGACCCTGTAAACGAAGTAAATAAAGCATTTCGGTTTCTTGGTCTTGAAGAATGTACTTTGCCAAGTTATCCAGTTTCTAACTCAGGTGATAATAAACCTGTTGTATCAGATGATGTATTAAGAACATTGTATGATTTTTATGCTCCGTATAATGCCGAACTTGAAGTTTTTCTTGGTCGGCAGCTTCCTTGGAAAATGAAGCAATCAAGCCAAGGATAATCACTTAGATAGCGATTGTATTTTTTGTTCTATTTAGTTGGGGAAGTAGTAATGGTTTTAAGATATATATTTTTGATGGTTTTTTTTCTTTGTTCACACGTGTATGCCGATTTGCCAGATTTCATGGTCCTGGGTGTTACAAAATGTGCGACTACAAGCTTGTTTAGATATCTTTCTACGCATAAAGATATTAAGCGTGGGCCTAAAAAAGAAGTACACTTCTTTGATATGAATTACGCTCAAAAACTGACATGGTACAAAAATCAGTTGCCAGCAAAAGAAGCAGGTAAAATAATAGGAGAGGCTACACCATCGTATTTTTGGAAGCCTGAGTGTCTTGCGCGCATTGCTCGTAGCTGTCCAGATACAAAATTTATTGTGATTATGCGGGACCCTGTTAAGAGGATGATTTCTGACTACACGATGCTGGTTCGTCAGGGGAAAGAGAAGCTTTCTTTTGAGCATGCTATTAAGAACAAAAGCCGTTTTGATCGCTATTATTCAGCTGGAATGTACAGTAAACATATTAAGCGCTGGTTATCAGTTTTTCCTGCTGATCAGTTTCTTTTTCTTATTTCAGATGATTTATATAAAAATCCTGCCGATGAGGTTAATAGAGTATTTAAGTTTCTTGGTGTAGAAGAATATACATTACCTGAATATCCAATCTGCCATGTTGGCGGTAAAAAGCCTGAGATATCTCCCGAGCTTCTTGCATCACTGTATGCTTTTTATGAGCCATACACGCGAGAGTTAGAAGAATTCCTAGGGCGCACACTTCCATGGAGAATGTGAACCCTAGGAATAGCTGCAATATTAGTCTGTTATTCCAGGAAGAACTTTATATGGTGATGCGCTTGGTTTAGGGACGTTTAATATGTGTGCAAGTGTCACCGGGAGTTGTGCAACCCACACCTTCCCGGTGATTTTTTTATGTTCATACTGTCCAGGCAAAAGAATAGACAATGGTACGTGGGTATCATATTCATATGGGCTAAGATGTGATGTTCCGCTTGGGAAGTTTGTAATCAGGCAGTAAGGTTCTGGCATACAAATAAGGTCGCCCATGCGCCCTTGGTAAAGTTGGTTTTTATAAAATTGTTCTAGTTGATCTGCGTCAAATGGTAGGTGCGAAAGCTCTCTAAATGTCCAAACTTTTTTTATTCCTCTGATTGATAATAAATGCTGTTTAAATCGTCTGATGACAGATCTTTTCGTCGTGCGAGGTAGGTTGTTCAGCAGATTTTTATCGAACACAAAATACGTTGGCTCAAAGGCTTTAACGACCTCATCAAGGCCGAATTCTTTTTTAGCAATATCATTAAGTTCGCTCATAACGCTCTGCGCATTAATTCTGCGGGCAAGGTTAATACCTTGTTTTTTTGCGATTTCAGGAATTGGGCAAATACCATGATCACCAGTTACGACAAAGAGGCAGTTGCTACGGCCAAATACTCGTCGTACTTTACTCATGAAATTACCTATTTGGTAGTCTGCATGGTAGAGGATATCAAGCATTTCAAGTCTATCAGGTCCAACGAAGTGGCCGCACAAATCAAGCGTGCTGAGGCTTATCCACAATAAAAATTCTGTGTTTTCGTCTTGATCTAGCTCATGTTGTATGCATGCATCGGCAAAATCAAGAAGGTCTTGGCTTGATTGGGGTGTTTTAATATAAAAATCAAAAGCTTTTTTTATGGAGCGGTCGATGGCAAGGATTTGTCTTTCTGGGAGGCAGTAATCATATGCTGAGCCCTCGAAATCTTTTGCATAAGGAAAGTCATAATATGCGCTATCAAGATCATAAAAAGGCTGCCATTCAACTGTTTTCATATGCTCGTAATCCATGCTTTTATTAAAGTCAGTAACCCAAGATGGAAGCTCTTTAAAATAAGCTTTACTCGATGTAAAACCACCTGTGCAAATATTAAACCATAAAGCTTTTCCAAGTCTGTGCGCGCATGAGATTGCAGGGTGGTCTTTAAGCGAAAGTGAGTAGCATACGCGGCGCTGCCCTTGTGGTGAGAGTTTCATAAATTGATCACTCAAACCATCTACTCTTGTATTGTGTTGAGATTTTCCAGCAAGGCTAGAATCACATTTTCCAAACTGTGCAGATTCTGGCGATGGGTCAGCTTCATACTCACGTTTTTTGTAGTCGTCGTGAATCCATTGATTAAGTACAGCTCCATGAATCTTGGGCATGCACCCAACTGATAGTGCGTGGTGCCCTGGCGTTGTCTCTGGAATACCATGAGCGTGATACGCTTCTGTATAAGTTATGCCATTATTTAGTAATTCTCCCAGGCCGTACTTTAAATTGTGGCCTATTTTTTGTAAGTAGCCATGAGCAAATTGGTCTATAACAAAAACAACTGTTATTTTCGGTGTTTTTTTTACGTGAGTGTGATCTTTTCTTCTTCCTAAGCAGGCGTTATCATGAGTTATGAGCAGAATAATAAGAGTAAATAATAATCTGATAGATAAAGACATGGTAAACCCCGCAATAAAAAATGGCACATGCGCTTACGCTACCACAGGGCTTTTGAGAGCATCAAGAAAACGGTTTTGGATGCTTTTGCACCTTGTGATGCTTCTTATTACTTTTCATTGTGCGTATCCAATTAAGTTTGAATTAATGAGTGATCCGCAGGAGTTTTTTGATCATAACCACGTATGGGTGCGCGCTGTGCTTGAGCCTAAGGAGAAGATGCTTTTTAGGAAAGGACTGTCTTGGCAGCCCGTTGACTATGATTTTGAAATTAAAAAAATTGATGAAATAACGGAGCCCGTTAAAAGCTATGTTAAATCTTTTGGCAAGCAGATGAAGGGCTTTGTATCGCATGCGATATTTAAAATCAAAATACAGGCTTCTACGCCTGGGGTAGAGAGTATTCCTGATCTTTCAATTGCTGGAATGATTGAGATGGCAGATGGCGCAATCGTAGCGTTCCATGAAACGATTCATTCAGCGCCGCATGTGGTGGGTTTCCCTGCTCATCAAGATCAAAGTGTAAATCAGTCTACTGAAATTTCGTATGCTCAGGCGCCAATTAACTGGCAAGAAGTTGAGGATGTTAATAAGCAAATTACTGTTTTACGCTTGGCGCAGCAGGTTTGGCGAGCTGTCTGTTTTGTATTGAGGCTTTTAAGCTCTGTATATTTTATGATCATGCTTATTGTGCTCTGTATTTTTTTCCTGCTTAGATTTTTATGGGGTGCATCGTTGTTTTCGTGGTCTATAACCCATGGTTTTCTTAACAGCCTGATTCTTAGCATAGCCGCTACTCTTTTGTTTGGTGCTTGTTTTTGGGTAATACGAAGCATTATTTTGACATCACTTTTTGCTACGACGCTTATGATCACGGGTGTGATTCTTCTTTATCAAGGTATTAATCAGCAAACTTTTATAGCGCGCTTGAAAAACGTGGTTGGTTTTATTTGTTGTGCAACACCATTACCTCTGTTAGTTGGGGCTGTAATGGTTTGGTATGGCCTATAAAAAAGACCAGGTATTTTTACCTGGTCTTAAGCTTAAGCTGATTAACGTGCCTTTAAGATTTGTAAAATTTTGATTTTTCAGTTTCAGGCCGTTGGTTTTTATTTTTGATTTTGTCTTTTTCTTTTTTTATAAGCGCGATCATACGATTTACAGCTTTGTCTACCACTGCGTACATATCTTGGCCTTCGTCATGGGCATCAAGTGTAAAGAAGGCTGTTTTGAGATGTATTTCAACTGCGTGGTGAGGGTGTTGTTTGTTAGCTTTAAGGAATACATCAGCGCGTAGTGGTGGGTGTTCTTCAAAGCTTTTGAGCAGCTCAGTTATCTTGTCAAAGCGCTCATTGACATGGCTCTCAAGCGCATCAGAATGATCCATATGCTGAAAGCTAATGATAAGTTTCATGCGATATCTCCCCGATTTTAGGGTGCTAAGATGCTTTGGTGGCTTGCCTAATTTGAACGATTGGTTCTAAATTTTTCAGCAAGCTCCTCATAGAATTGTGTACCTAAATAAAGCTCTTTTGTATAGGGGTCGTTGATAACTTCGTGCATAGTTCCCTTACAAACGACTTTTCCACCGAAAAGGACATAACCGTAGTCAGCGATTGAAACAAGTTGTTCAACGTGGTGATCTGAAATAATGATACCAACGCCGTCATGGCTGAGCCTGAGCAAGAGGTTTTTTATTTCGTAAATTGATTTTGGGTCAACGCCTGCAAATGGTTCATCAAGAATCATTATTTGGGGGCGCATAAGAATTGCCCGCACGAGCTCAAGTTTTCTTTTTTGCCCACCAGAAAGCACACTGCTTTTTCGATCTTTAATATCCAAAAGGAGGGTGTCTTCAAGCCACTTTGTTGCGGTGAGGCTAAAAGATTCTAAACTCTTTGTTTTCCAGTAATGGTGATATTCTTTGACAATTAAAAGATTTTCCCACGCAGTGAGTTCTTGGATAAGTGTTGTGTGCTGAGGAAGGTAGACAAGTCCAAGCTCAGCTCGTTCAGTTATTGAACGTTTATTGAGCAGTATTTCGTTATAGATGATGGCGTTCTTACCAGCTTCTTCATCTGGGTTTGGTGCGACACCCATAATGTTTTTTATGAGTGTCGTTTTACCTGCGCCATTTGGCCCAATAAGAGCCGTTATGTTGCCACTTGTAGCATGCAGCGATACATCTTCTAGAAGCTTTTTTTTATTTGCGTATACAGAGAGATGTTGCACATACAGCTGGTGAGCCATTCTTATCCACCTTTAGGAATAAGTTTTATAGGGCAACCCAAGAAGTCATAATTTTTACGTAGAATGTTTTCAACACATCCAAGCTCTGTATCACCAAACCATTGTGGGTAGTTAACATGAAGGAAGAAGGTTGGAATACGCGCGCCGTTAAGCGGGATAACTTTATTAACTTTGAGCTCAATCTTTGTATGGAAAAGAGGTTTTGTTGTTAGAGCATTTTTAACAACTTCATCAACTTCAAGCTGATCAAATGTCTGCTGTGCTCGGCCGTATATTTTTTTGACCTCTTCATAAATTTTGTGGAAATTCTTTTTAGTCTCACAAGAGATATGTATTTGAGGGATTTTTCTCAAGATAAACTGGTATTCTTCCATGCTTTGCTTGAGTGTCATTGTTTTGTATTCATCAAGCAGATCAATTTTATTAAAGACAGCAAGCACCATCTTTTTATTATCATAAGCATAGAACAGAAGCTTCATCTCTTGGTCCGCGATTTTACCTTCAGAGGCATCAATCATCATAATAATCAGGTCAGCATCACGTACGGCTTGTAGCGAGCTTTTGATCATGACATCTTCAAGAGAATCATCAATTTTACGAGAGCGGCGCACTCCAGCTGTATCAGTAAATTCCATAAGGTCATTGATGTGATAGACTGTTTCTGAAATCGGCTCTCTGGTTGTTCCTGCAATACTTGAGACAATTGAGCGTTCTTGGCGAGCAAGAAGGTTCATAAGAGATGATTTGCCCACATTTGGTCTGCCAATAATAACAGCCTTGTATGAAGCGTTTTCATCGTCTACGTTTTCAATCGTAGGAACTCTATCAACAACAGCAGAAAGAAACTGGGCCATTCCTGTTCCATGAACTGCTGAAACAGGGAAGATTTCCTTAATTCCAAGTCTATAAAACTCAGCCATGAGCTCTGGTGCCGCATCAAAATTATCAATTTTATTAATAACTAAGAGTACTGGGCGATTGAGCTTTTTAAGGAGCTGAGCAATTCGTAGATCTTCGTTTGTAAGACCATTTTTACCATCACAAACAAACACTAGAATAGCAGCGTCTTCTATTTGGCTGACTACTTTCTCTTGAACTCTGCGTTGAAGTTCATCTGCTTTAGGATCAAACGAAAAACCACCAGTATCGATGATTCTAAAATGTTTATTATTCCAAGAGACAACCTCTTCAATATAATCGCGGGTTACACCCTCACGATCAAAAACAATACTCTTTTTTTCGAGCGCAATTCGATTGAAGAGTGTTGATTTACCAACGTTTGTTCGTCCAACGAGAATAACTTTAGGAATTTTTTTGCTGCTTGTTGTCATAATTTCTTCAGTTTGCCAGGGAAGTAACTCATAACCATGCTTGTCATAGGCCATTCATCTGGATTGTTTATTACAAAAGTGTCATAGGTTTTTTTTTGCACACCGCTGGGAGATCCTGTGCGCTGTGTCGTTGGCATTAAAGCTGGTCTTACGACATTAATTTGTTGCCTGGGTGTTTGCGGTGCTGCGCTTTCCCCATCTTCAAAATTAACTGTTAAAAGACCTTCAAAATGCTTGGCCAGACAAGGATGCCAGATATTTTTTGTTTCTTCCAGCTTGGACAAAAAGAATATGTTTTTTTGCACCTTAATGCTAAGTTTCCCGCTCTCCGGGTTAAAGCTTCCAAGGCTCGCTTGCTTCAAGATAGACACAAGAAGCTGATCTTGTAGTCCGGTTATTTCAGACTGAAAGCTTTGCCAGGGACTATTGCTTATTGCCTGGGATGCAAGGTCAACCTGAGGGCTTTGGTGACTGACTGGTGGAGGTGTTGGCATTGATGCCTGTGGGGGCACCATAGGATGTGCGTGTGCTTGTGTCACCTGCGGTATTTGTCGAGCTGCGGGTTGAGGAGAAGTCAGCGGGCGCTCATTTTTATGTGAACTTTGAGTGGGGATGTTTTTCAGGCTGATGAGCTCTTGAATGTCTGCAATATTAACCTGATTACAAAGCTGCATTAAAACAGTTTGAAGGAAGAAGTTTTTCTTACTTGTCATCATGAACAGCTGTTCTTGAGACCAAAGAAGCTGCATCATTGCATGGAGCCTATTGCCAGAGCAGATTTGTGCGATCTGATTTAATTGTTGATCGTATGCTGCAAGTTGTCCCTCAGCTTTGATCCCACCAAATTTTATAAGTGTGAGCTGTCGTATAATAACAATAAGACTATCCCACAATGATGTTGGTGAGTATTGCTGTTGCTCCAGTTTCAAAATCTCTGTTAATAATGATTGTGAATCGTTTGAAACGCAGTGTTTTATAAGATTGATTACATCAGATGTTCGTACTTTGCCAAGGACTGCAAGAACGCTGTCTGCAGTGACAGCGTCGGCGCTGAAGCGTACACGCTCAAGCAGGTTGATCGCATCACGAGCTGATCCCTCAGACTCGTCAAAAATGATGTCTATTGCGGCATCATCAATTGTTACGTTTTCTTGTGTGCATAAGTAGCGCAAGTGCTCTTTGAGCGCGCTGCTATTAAGCGCACCAAAAGAAAGCTGAAAGCATCGTGACAGAATTGTTTGTGGAAGCTTCGGAATTTCAGTTGTTGCCAGCATAAAATGGACGCTCATAGGCGGCTCTTCTAGAAGTTTAAGCAGAGCATTAAATGCCGCTTTACTCAGCATGTGTGCTTCATCGATTAGGTAAATTTTCTTTTTCCCCAAAAGAGGCATATAGCTAGAAGACTCTATTAACTGCCGAACATGGTCGACACCCGTGTGTGATGCTGCGTCTATTTCGATATAATCTGGGTGAGAGCCATCGCTCATTGCTCTACAAGAGTTACACTCAAGGCATGGCACCTTGATAGTAGGTGCCTGCTGAAATTTTTCAAGATTAGCGCAATTAAGTGCTGCCGCGAAAATACGGGCGCTTGTGGTTTTTCCACATCCCCGCTGTCCTGCAAAGAGGTATACCGGGAAAAACTTACCTGTAAAAAGGCTGTTCTTGAGCATGCGTACAGCTATGTCCTGCCCAACAACAGATTCAAACGTTTGGGGGCGCCATTTACGGGCAAGATTAAGTTGTGTGCTCATAGACTACATCCTCGTATCGCTAAAGCTTTTTCTGCGCCTAGTATACCATACCTAGCTGATAAGCCACGCTGCTTTTTTTCTAAGTTTGAGCAAGCTTTTTTGTATCTGATCTTGTGTGATTTTTTTTCCAGTGAATGATGTATAACTGCTTGCCTCAAAGCAACGTGTTTGCTTAATTCCCATAAAATAACAAGACTGTTTTACCATTGCTGTTGCCGAATTTCGTGTGCAAAACCAGCGGTAGAATAAGCTCATATCTGCGGTGTTAATAATAAGCGCTTTGGTGATCTTGTGTTTGGGTGTCGCTTTGTTTGTACCATTATATGAAAATGCATAATTTGTGATGATATCAAGCCAGTTTTTCATAACCCCAGGTACAGCATACCACCACACAGGGTAGGCAATAATAATACGATCTGCTGAAAGAATGCGTTTTTTATTTTCTTCGAAAAAAGGAAAGCTTGTAAGGCCGCTGTCAGCGCCTTGTTGTGCTTGCGGTGGGTGATAGTAGGGGATTTCATCAGCTCGCTCGTAGAGATCAAGTATATCAACCTCATGCCCGCTTTTTTTAACTGCATCGATAGCAGTGTCAAAAAGGGTGCGTGTGAGGCTGTCTTTTTTAGGATGAGCTATGACAGCAAGTATTTTCATAATCAAAATGCCTTTTTATTACTCTGCTGGTGATACTATTCGCCCAATAAAAAAGGGCAAGATACAGCGAAGAGTTACCCCTGCTGCTTCCTTCCGGACCTGACAGATTATGCAACTCAAACAACTTATCTTGCCCAATTTTTACTCAAAATATGGCGGAGAGAGAGGGATTCGAACCCTCGATACCCCTTTCAGGATATACACGATTTCCAATCGTGCGCTTTCGTCCACTCAGCCATCTCTCCCCGAAGCACTAGCAAATAGCTTATTCTTCTGTTTTGCTAGCAGCTTTTTTGCGTGCAGGTTTTTTAGCTTCTTCAGCTTTAGCTTCAACAGCTGCAACTGGTTGTTCTGCAGCCTTAGCTTCTTTAACTTCAGCTTTTGGTGCGCGTACTCTGCTTGCTTCAAATGCTGAAGAACCTTCAATGATAGCCTCTTCAAGGTGTGACATAACAAAGGAAATAGCCTTTGGTGAATCATCGTTTGAAGGGATAACAAAGCTTACGCCTTCTGGATCTGTGTTTGTATCAACAAGCGCGATCACAGGAATTTTTAGGCGCGATGCTTCTTTAACAGCTGAATGTTCTTTCTTTGCATCAACAACAACAAGAGCAGCTGGTGGATAATCGAAATCAACGATACCGCCAACGTTTTTCTCAAGGCGAGCAATTTCTTTTTGGATCATGCTGATTTCTTTTTTCTTGTAACCAACAAGTCCTTTTTCCATTACATCGCGCATATGAAGAAGGCGAGTAACAGCTTTTCTAACTTGCTCATAGTTGCTGAGGGTTCCACCCACCCAGCGGTGAATGATGTATGGCATTTTTGTTTTTTGTGCAGCGCTTAGAACAACAGGCTGAGCAGCTTTTTTTGTTCCAACGATCAACACCTTGCCGCCGTTTGCAGTAACTTCTTTAAGGAAGTTTGCAGCGCGCTCAAGGAGAAGGGCTGTTTTTGAAACATCAATAAGGTGAACTTTGTTTTTAGCACCCCAGATGAATGGCTTCATCTTTGGTGACCAACGGGATGTTCTGTGTCCGAAATGTACGCCTGCTTCAAGCATCTTGCGCAAATCTACCATGATAATTCCTTTATGCGGGTTTTAACGGTTGTTCTTTGAGGTGTTGCCACCACCCGCGTTACAAAGAACAAGCATTACAATAAAATCAAACTTTTTGAGGCCTAAATTCTACCAAAAGCCACACTTTTGGCAAGTTTTAGTCCTGCTTTCCTATCACATCGTTGTTTGCGATGGTTTTCACGTATGTCTTACCTATAAAGTACGCTATGCTTACCCATACAAGTGAGATTGCCACTGAAAATCCAGAACCAATCAAAATAGCTACGTAGGATGAGTGAACAACTGAGACGATGTTAAGCCCAGAGCCTGTTGCTTTTGATATTGATCGTCCAAATGATTCAATCCATGCTTTTGATTTGAACTGAATATCTTTAATTGTTGGTATGAAGAGGATTTCTCTGAGCGGCTGATTAAAGCCGTAGTTTAATGCTCGTAAAATTACCATGACGACAAATATGACAAGGAGTCGTGGGTAAATCACTGGCAGAATAGCAAGAATTGCGCACGCAACAGGCATAACCATAAGGCAATAGCGCACACCAAAGATTTTGAGGAGTGAGGTGGTGCCGATAAGCGCGAAAAACAGGCTTAATGTTTGGAATGTACCCGTGTATAAAAGCATAAATGTAGACATTCCAAGAACATTATTATTTGTTTCAACAGACATCAGAATATGCATCTGGTAGTCGAAAATAATATTAATTATCTCAAAAGAGAACACAAGCCCGAAAATTCCCATCACATAAGGTTGTGTGAGCATAAGCTTGAAGCCCTCAAGAGTTCCGCTGAACCCTGGCTTTTTATCTTTCTTCTGATTTTTGTCTTCTTCTTTATGTGCAGCTTCATAACCATGCAGATAGCTTTCTGGAACAAGCTTGCGCATGTAATAAATGCAAAAACCAGCACCGACTAAGAGCAAGCTGTTGCTTGCCGTCATAAGCGGGATGCTGACATAGCTTTCAATGCCTGAGTGTTCAAGAATAAGCCAGCTGATAAGCGGAGTTAGTATTCCACCAATACGTGAGCCAGCAACGATAAATCCATAACTTCTTCCTGCAAAAGCTGGCGTGCTTATAGAGTTAATAAAACTCCAAAACGTGCCAACAACAAGCGCTTGGAATAAATCCATCGCTATTTCAAAAAACCATCCAAGAAGTCTGTACGGGCTTGTTTGTGTATTTTGAAGGCCATAAACAGGGTGAGCAAAGAAGTACGCAAATATAACTGATAAGATTGCGTAGGTGCCAATAAAAAAGTATACAGCCTGATGCTTCTTTAATCTGTCAACGACATGCGAGTAAATCATCATTGTTGGAATAGTTACAGCAATAGCGATTACTTTTGCATACGGTTCATACGCAGGGCCTACAAAGCCAAGGAAGATTGATGTTTTGAGTGATCGTAATACTGAGTACGCACCTATGACAAAAAAGAATGTGCACGATGATAAAAGTAACTTAATAACATCGTATGGATGTATACTAATTTTCTCAGCCAAGTAATTAATTATGGGTGAGAAGCGATGTTGATTCATTGAATAAAATCCTCAGTACAACACAAGCTTAGCATTAGGATGCATCATCTGTTTGGCCAATAACTTGTTTGTTATCAATTGCTTCCTGAAGCGTTTTGCCAAGGAAATAGATAATAACAAGCCACATTATTGTGAGTATGTAGCTCAGGCCGAGACTTGAGATAAATGCAAAAGCAGGTGACGCGCCTTTCATTGTTTTATTAAAGAAAGAGCCAAAGCTTTTTGCAATACGAGAACCAAACGCATCCGTCCAGGTTTTCGCCTTAAATTTAATATCTTTAGTTGTCGGAATGTAGAGCACTTCTCGTGTCGGGTGATTTAATGAGTAATTAAACGCCCTGAGCGCAACAAGAACAATAAAGAGTGTGCTTGCTGTTGGCATAAAATACGTAAGCGTTAACATCGTCATACAGATAAGCGGGAATATGAAGAGTGAAAGCCTAATCCCAATTAATCTCAGCAGAGGCGTTGTTCCAAAGAATGAAATAAGCAAACCGATGACATTGAGGAGGAAGTAATAAAATGCGTAATACGCTGTCATATCACCAACGCCAGCGGTGCTTTTATCTGCGTGAAGTGCTACCCAATAGTCAAAAATAGCGATAATAACTTCGTAGAAGATTACGAGTGAGAAAATACCCATCGCGTAAGCATTCTTCACGATAATAAAAAGACCATCAAGTGAGCTTTTTATTGCACCAAGAAAGCTGCCTTTCTCACGGTCTTTATTAACTTCAAGTTTGTACGCAGCTTCATAGCCGTGCATGATATCGTCAGAAACGCGCTTTGTTAGTGAGTATATAGCAAACGCAGCACCAAGGAGCATGACACTACCAGCAAAAAGTGCATTTGGAAGCAGCGCGACTTGTTCAACAGCCGTTGAGGATTTTAGGATATAGTAAAGCGTGATTGAGGTTACAATCCCACCAATTTTTGAGCCCGAAACAAAGAAGCCGTAATAATTACGCGCATCTTTAGGGCTGTTTACTGAGTCTGCAAATGCCCAGAATGTTGTTGAGAAGAATGCATCAAAGCTTTCCATAAAGAAGTAGAACGCCCAGCCGAGGTAGCGCTTAGGGTTTACTTCTGTGTTTGCAAGTCCATAAACCGGATGTGCAAGAAAGTACGAAAAAATAAAACCACCGATTGCATGGAATACTGTGAAACAGTAGAGCAAGTGGTGGCGTCGTAACCAGTCAACGAGTTTTGAATAGATCAAAATAAGCGGAATAACATACAGTAGGGAGTAAAGTTTTGCATCAGGAACCATGTATGCGCCGACCATTTTGGAAAATACAGCAACCTTCATAGGTCGCCATATAACCTGGCAGCACATCATGAGCAAAAAAGTTAGCGAGAGAAAGTACACCTTTTGACGGTATTCTTTCTTGATGCCCCATAGTTTTTTAAAGGAAAACGCCGACTGTTCCTGCATAAAGTCCTTTTACTCCTGACCAAAAGCCCAACATCTTGAATAACGTTGCACATTAGAAAACATTCTCTTCTGAAATGTTGTGGGTAGCGTACCACAAAAAGATTTTTTTGACGACTGAAAGTTGCGAATTTTAAATGATAATTCTACTTTTCCCTCATTTTAAAAATGTTTCTATATGAAATAATTCTCTTGGGCCGCATTCTGCCAGTGGTACGGCCTGGTTCGTCCTTGTGTTAGGTGTACTTTTGTCGTAATGCCTGGTACGATGAGAGCCGTTATGTGCATATAATTTATGAGTATTATAAACGTTGGTAGACATCATGAAAGAGCGCTTTGTACTTGGCGAGCCGGTATTATTGCCGGTGCTCCCGCTTAAAAATCTTGTAGCTCTTCCTAAGAGCATTATTCCCGTTGTTGTTGGCAGAGAAGTATCGATTAAAGCAATCGATGCCGCGATGCGTACAAACAAGGAAATTTTTGTCACCACTCAAAAATCTATTGATACTGAAAATCCGACATTAAATGATGTATTTTCTGTTGGTACGCGCGCAGTTATTGTTCAAGTTGCACGCATGCCTAACGGGACGCTTAAAATTCTTATTGAAGGTATTAGCCGATCACAGGTTGTTACAGAAGAACACGTCGACGGATATTTAGCTGTTACAGCGCAAGATATTGTTCCTGTACCGCTTGATAACTCTGCTGATAATGTTGCTTTATGGCGCAATCTATATGAGCTCTTTACAGAATATGTAAATCTTAATGAGAAGCTTGCGCAAGATGTTTTGTCATTATTCCATGGGCTTGATGATATCGATCATCTATGCGATACAATCGCTGTGCAAATGCATTTAGATTTTCTAGATCGCCAAGAGCTGCTTGAAATGGCAGATCTTAAAAAGCGAGCAATGAAGCTTGCGATTATTCTTCAAAAAGAAATAGAGATCCTTAAAGCAGAGAAAAGCATTCGCAAGCGGGTTCAATCACAGGTTGAAAAACACCAAAAAGATTATTATCTAACAGAACAGCTTCGTGCTATTCAGCGTGAGCTTGGTCGTGAGGATTATCAGCAAGAGATTAATGATATCCGCAAAAAGGCTAAGAAGCTGAAGTTATCTGCTGAGGCAATGGAAAAGGTTGAAGCCGAGCTTAAGCGTCTTGAACAGATGCAGCCGACATCACCAGAAGCATCAGTAAGCAGAAACTATGTAGACTGGATTTTGTCGATTCCTTGGGCAAATTCAAGTAAAGACTCAGTCAGCATGGAAGACGCTGAAAAGATTCTGAGCAAATCTCATGCTGGTATGAAAAAAGCAAAAGAGCGTGTTATTGAGTTTATTGCAACCAAAAAATTTGCTGGCGAGCAACTCAAGCGCTCACCAATTATCTGTTTGGCTGGACCTCCAGGTGTAGGTAAAACATCACTTGCACAATCTATCGCTGACGCACTTGAGCGTCCTCTGGTGCGTATATCTCTTGGAGGTGTGCGTGATGAAGCTGAAATTCGTGGGCACCGCCGTACATATATTGGTGCGATGCCTGGTAAAATTATTCAGGCTCTCAAGAAATCAAAAGTTACAAACCCAGTGATGCTTCTTGATGAGATTGATAAAATGGCTATGGATTTCAGGGGTGATCCAGCATCAGCGCTTCTTGAAGTCCTTGATCCTGAACAAAACAAAAATTTCAGTGATCACTTTTTAGAAATTGATTATGATCTTTCAAAGATTATGTTTGTTACTACTGCAAACGTGATTGATAATGTTCCTTATCCGCTTCTTGATAGAATGGAGATAATCTCTCTTTCTGGGTATAACGACCAAGAAAAACTTGAGATTGCTAAATCATTCTTAATTCCAAAATTATTCAAAGAGCATCATCTGAAGCCAGCACAGTTTGTCATACCAGATGCCTTGCTTGCAGAACTGATTGAGGAATATACAAAAGAAGCTGGTGTGCGTCAGCTTGAGCGACTTATCTCAAAGCTTATGCGTAAGGCTATTCTGCATATCCTTAAGAATAAGAAAAATACCAAAGTTACTCTTACAAAAGATCTAGCAGAGCAATGGCTTGGTGCTGCGTTCTTCAGAAAAGATGAGCGTGATCCTAAGAATGTTGTTGGTGTTACGACAGGTCTTGCGTGGACAGAGGTTGGTGGCGACGTAATGGATGTTGAAGTTACCATCATGAAAGGTAAGGGCGCGCTCACGCTTACTGGCCAGCTTGGCGAGGTGATGCAAGAGTCTGTGCAGGCAGCGCTTTCATACGTTCGCTCACGAGCAAAAGACTTTGGCTTAAAAGAAACTTTCTATTCAGATGTAGATATTCACGTACACGTTCCAGAGGGTGGTATTCCTAAAGATGGTCCATCAGCAGGTATCACGATGTGCGTTGCATTAACATCAGCACTTACAGGTGTTCCTGTTAAGCGTGATGTCGCAATGACCGGTGAAGTTACCCTTAGAGGAAGAGTACTTCAAATTGGTGGATTGAAAGAGAAGCTTCTTGCCGCAGCTCGCCTTGGTATTAAAAAGGCGATTGTTCCGAAGGCAAATGCTAAAGATGTTAAAGAGTTTGAACATGAGCTGGATAAATCACTTGAGGTGGTTTATGTCGACTCAATGGATCAGGTTCTTCATCATGCACTTGTTGGTGATCCAAAAAATGCGGCAAAACAGTCAAAATCTGATTCAAAATCTAAGACAAAAAAAGCTGCAAAAAAGCGTAAGTAACAAAAAGGGGCGAGATAACATCTCGCCCCTTTTACTTTAGCGCAATCTTGACGTGCATCAGACCTGCTGAATAAGACGTGCTATTGTTTCTTCCAGAATGTGATTTTTCGTTTGTAACCAGGTGTTTTGCGCTTCCTGTGATGCAGTTATCTTGGCGCTGTTTGTAAGAAGCTCTTTTGCTATCGAGCACAATTCTACTTCATTATGAGCGACAAAAACGCCTACCCCTTGAAGGTCATCAACTGTTTGAGCAACATTCTGATGGTATGGGCCAACGATTGTTGGTACTTCCCATACTAATGGTTCCATAAGATTGTGCCCACCAACAGGTACAAAAGTTCCACCCAAGATAAAAACCTTGGCATACTGATACATATCAAACATTAAGCCTATTCGCGCTACGATGATAATATCGTTAGTTTCAAAATCTTGATTAAGCATTTTGCCAATATGGCTGATTTGATTGCTGGTATCCCATGTCGTGAATGAAAAGCCTTCTTGTAAAAAACGACGCTGTGCTTCTTTGAGCCAGGTGAAATGCCGAGGCATAAACAGTAACTTAGCACAACCAAAAACATTTTTTACTGATGCAAATAGCTTTATGTGTGCGTCTAGCTCACCTTCATGAGCAGATCCAACCAAAATAATCGGTATTGGGGTGGCGTATGGTGCGATACAAGATCTTTTCTTCTGAACGACATTCCACGTTTTAATATTCCCAAATGTACTTATAGCCCCTGAGTTGTTAAGAAATTGATTAAGCTCAACCGAATCACTCTCTGTTTGCGTATAGATGTGGTCAAAACAATCGAGTATTACTCTATAAAAAAAACGGCTAAGAGATGATTTTTTACGTGTATTTTTTGATGCTCGTGCATTAAGAAGTATAAGTTTTGCGCCCCAGATCTTGGCCATGATCACAAGATTTGGCCATAATTCAGACTCAAGAATGATAATTGTTTTTGGACGTATGCGTGAAAATGCCAAAACTACTGGTAGCAAAAAATCATACACTCCACGCTCAACTGTTTGGGCAAGACCTAATGCAGATGCTTGTCTAAAACCTTCAAATGTTCCGACCGTCATATATGTTGCTGTTGTGGGGTTTTTGTCTTTGTACAATTTAAGGAAATATTCAACAGCAAGAGATTCCCCAACTGATGCCCCATGGACCCAAAGACCATTTGGCTGCGTGGCTTTTTTTACAAATCCCCAACGTGCAGGAATGAAAAGAGTACGTTTTCGTTTTGCTTCTTTGTAGAGGATAAAGGCAATTATCACAGGGAGCAGGATAATTTGTGCCATGTTATAAATGATGAAGAGAAGGGCGCATCGTAGTAACTGAAGCATAGGCTCTCTCATGTAGAAAATGAAACAAGGTAGAGAGTAGCTTACGTTTTTTATGCGCCCTGTAAATACGTCTTTTTAACGAAGGAACGTGAGCATCCCTAAAATAAAAAGCAGTACAATAATACTATAAAAGACTATGTTGTTTGCGATTTCAAGCTTCAAAATAGCATTGTGTCTTTTCTCTTCATGGTCGCGCTCAATAGCCTGAAGCCTCATAATCACATAACTTTGAAAAATCAGTATGCTGATTGATAGAAAAACAAATGTATTAAAAAAGTAATCAACGTGGGTTACATATCCTGTTTCTGGCAGTGATGCATCTATCACCATTCTGAATAAAACAAGAATTGGCACTGCAGTTGCAACGTAGCCGAGTCTTGTTTTATCAAATATATCTATCAGCAAACAGAAGAGTGAAATTAAAAAGAGGACGAGCATAGGGAAATAGAGTGATAGTAAGTCTCTCACGCCGACGCTATCAAATACAAAAGAGAAGCATGCAGCAGGGTGCGTTATTTTTATTTTTTCTGCATTATTAAGTTCAGCTGCTATGTACCCTGTTTTGACAGCTGTCTCGCTAATTTTGAAGTTTTTTAGAAACAAGCTTTTTGATACGGTCAGATCTTGGTCGCTTGATACAAACTGAATTTCGTTATGCGTTATGCTCTCGTTTTTAAGAATCAAATTTACTCGATGGGCTGAGAGTGGGAAGTTTATAAAATTGAGCTCAGGCCTCATCTCAACCATGATGTTATAGCATACGACAACGTTTTCACCGTGTTGTTGGATAATCGGTGCGGATGTATAAATCAGTTTTCCATTTCTGAGCAAGACGCTGTTGTGAAATTGGAATTTTTCTAATGTTGCAAGTGATTCTGATCCCGCTGGAAATTTAAACCACATGATGCCATCAAAAGTTATTCTTCTTTCTGACAGTGAATATTCTGGAAATGATTTAACGTGAAGCCCTATGTGCACCTTATTTGCAAAGCGAGCTTCTTGTGGTGATAGCTGGTCGAACTCTGGAAGTGGTTCACGAGCGTCAAATGTATTATCTTGCTGATAAACAAGCCCTATGGTGAAGATCGATATTGCAATAATACTCAAAATACGTGCATTAATGCTGCGGAGCCAACTTGCGATATGCTTTAAATTTTTTTTCATGTTTGCTCCTTAAAACATCCAGGTTTGTTCACCAAAAAGATGCCGATTTTCAGGGTTAAAATGTAATGGGAATCCCAAATAGGATTGTTCTTTAATTCCCTCAAAATACTTAATAATTGTTTCGATAGATGGTTTGTCTGATTGTTCTATTGCTTCTGCTAATAAGCGGCCACAGAGATAGTATGTTAGTGATAAAGGATTTGGTTTTTCCTCAGGGAAGAACTCAGCGATATCTTCACGATATTGTTTGACCAAGAGGCTTTTATCGTGTTCTGGGTCTGGGACAATAGCAGTGCATTTAAAATTAATTCCTTTTGATTTTATGATGTGTGGCACCATAAATGTTGAATCGATTCCACAGAACATAATTCCATAAAGGCCATGCATTAAAAGCTCATTAATAAGGCGAACTGCAGGGGTGCTTGTTGATACACATACAATCATGCGCGGGTCAAGTTCTGATATTTTTTTGACAGCGCTTGTAAGGTCAAAATTGAATCTATTGTAATTCACTTTCCCAAGAATTTTTGTTCCTTGAGCACTTAAAATTTCTTCAAGGCTGCCAGCTGCATTTGTTGAAAAATCATCATCTGCGTGAAAAATAACAATACGAGACATTTTATGTGTTGTGACGATGTATTTTTTTAATTCATCAAGCTGGGGAGCAAGGAGCCCCGGCCCGTTGATAATCCCTTTTACATCTTTATTCCGCGTATTACGGTCTCCACCCCAAGGAAAGTAGCAGCCAATTTTCCCACTTTTTATTTCAGGCAGGATGCCAAGAATCCCTCGAGTTCCCATTACTCCGATAAAGTGTTTGATCCCGAGCTGATTCATTTTTTGTATGTTTTTAACAGTTTTATCAGCATCTCCGCCGTCATCCATCGCTAGTAAGCGCAGCTGTTTCCCCTTTACTCCCCCCTGTTTGTTAACACGCTTGAAAGCGGTCTCAATCCCATTTTGGATAATTGAGCCATAAAGTTGAAAATGCCCTTTAAGTGAGAGTGATTGCCCAATCACGAACTCTTTTTCTGGGTCATAAGTACGCTTTTTCGTTTGTCCAAAAGCAGCACTTCCAATAAGTAGGGCAGCAAAGATACTTCCTGCAAGAAGCCTAAAATAGTTCATAAGCAGCTCCAAAATTACGAATAAGTGATGACGCTAAGCAGCATTTTAAGGTACTTGTTGGGGTCTTGGGGGGTCAACACTTTCTCAGGGCATGGTTTTTTATAGCCTAAAAATCTGACCAAAAGAGTAAAAGTCATAATAAATGATGTTTTTCATTAAAAAGCGCCATTTATTACATAAAAATGATTCAATAGTTTTCTAATTGAAATTATTGAAAACAAGTCTTCACCTCGTGTAGAGTAGGTATAACAAGAGCTAGAGCGCGCAGCTCCGTATATAAACAAAAGGAGAATGCTGATGAATATGAGAAGCTTTTTAGCATTGATTGCAGTTGCGGGTGTAATTAGTTCAACGACATCAATTAACGCAGCCACTTGTAGCTACGGTGATGATGAAATTGACGCTAACAGCTCGTATGTTGCGAAATCAACATGCTCAACTGAAGATGAGGATGAAAACTAAAAAGTAGTTCTACTAGCTTGAAAAAAAGGGCCAAACTTATTAAAAGTCAGGCCCTTTTTTTATGAACCTTCATTTTGGCTGAAGTATTTTTGTAATATGAAAACTATAAAAGGGGGACTCTCATGGTACGTACTATTTTTTCTGTAGCACTTTTAGTTTTGGGTATGCAAGTTGCCCAGTTGTCTGCTGAATGTGTAAATAACACGACCGGCAATCACGTGCGCAAGACACGCAGCAAGACAGGGCGAAAGCTTGTGTGCCGCATACAGCCGATTACATCATATAAAAATAAAAAACTAGCCGCTCGTTTTTACAAAAAAGGTCAGACATGCAGATTTTGCGGTTGCCCGAGCTCTTCTCACTCTGCGGCTAAATCGTCAAGTGTGATCACAAGTGTGAGCAAAGCTCCTAGCGCTCCAAAAAAATAACAGCACTTCGTTGCTTGTTTCCATAAACGTAATCTAATAAAGGGGAATGAAAATGAAACTGCTTGCTATTATAGCGCTTCTATCTGTTACATCGCTTGGTGCTCGTTGTGTTCGTGACGCTCATATCAAAGAAGTTGGTGGCACAAAAACGTATCAATGCCCAATTAAATACAATTTGAGCTCACCAGAAACCTCAAAAATTGATTTTGAGAATAACTACTGTAAAAAATGTGGGTGCCATGCGAGTGATCACGACGCTAAATAATTAATTCTAGCCTCGTTCTTCTATTGATACTTGCGATCCTGTGATTCCTTTATCAACGGTGAAGTGAACAGGGAAATTGTGTTTGAATTCGGGTAGGTGCGAGACAACAATAATCCGCGAGAAATCGCTTTGTATTGCGTATAAAGCATCCATGATATGCCCTAGCCCGTCTTCATCCTGCGATCCGAATCCTTCGTCAATAATGAGTGTTTGTAGCGCTCGTCCGGCCCTACGTGCAAGAAGTTTTGCAATCGCGACTCTAAGCGAAAAATCAACCCTAAATGCCTCTCCCCCTGAGTACATTTCATAAGGCCTTACCCCTGCTGAATCAGCTATGTGAATATCGAGTGTCTCTTTGATTCCGCCGCTTTTCAGGTCCCTGACAGATTCTATAAAGATTTGAGACTGATTATTAGTAAGGCGGGCAAGCAGTTTATTAGCCTCTTGCTCGACCTCTGGTATTGCATCTTCAATAAGGAGTGCTTGTATCCCATTTTTTCCAAATGCTTGGGCAAGTGTAGAGTATTGCTCAATTTCAGCGTCAATTAAGCTGATATCTGCTATATGTTTTTTAATCTCTTCTTCTGCCTGAGTAATAGTTTCAAGAGACTGAAGGGCGCTTCCTTCGCGTTGTTTTGCTTCCTCAATCAATGTGCTGACCGTGTGGGCTTTTTTTGTTTGCTCTGTGAGCTTAAGATCGATCTCTTTTGTAAGCAGTTCAAGCTGGGCTGCTTCTTGTTTGAGCGTTGGGATAGATTGAATTATTGTTTTGAGGCTGCGTGCATGCCTGCAGAGCATCTCTATATCAGCTTTGCGTTTTGCTTGGAGTAATGATTCGGATTCTAATGCTGCAAGTTGAGAGATTTTTTGATTAACTGCCTCAAGTTCACGAGCAAGAGCCTCTTGGACTTTTTGGTCATAAGGCTTTTTCTCGTACTCAGTTTTTTTATCACTAAGTTCTTTTTCTAGCGCTTTAAATTCAGCAGACTGAGGCCCCTGTTCTTTTTCTGTTACAATCTTTAAATGCTCTTTTTCTAGCTCAGCAATACTACTTTTCTGATCAGTAATTAATTTTTGGTAGCGCTCTATTTCTATTTTGAGCGTTTTGTTTTGTTCTTGGTTTTTTATTATTTGAGCTTCTATCTCGGTTGCAAGCGCTTGTTGTTTGGTCATTTCAACTAAGGCTTTTTCTTGCGTATCAAGCTGCTTGTGTTGAACAACTAAGATATCTTTAAGCCTGACCAAAAGCTTACTTACCGTTGCGATTCGATGGCGTAAGAATGCTTCATGGCTAATAAGGTTTAATGCGATATATTGCTTGCGTTTTGCTGTTAGAAGTTGCTCACACAAAGGACATGCTGGATTTTCTGCGTCATGAACAATTTTTTGTTTTCGTTCAAGCTCCGTAAGCTCATTTTTTGCCCAGTTTCCTTTTTGCACAAGGTTTTGGTAGAAGCTGCGGCGCTTTTCAAATTGCTTTTTGATTAAATTGATTTCATGCTCCAGGAGGGCATAATTTTTTTGTGCTTGTGTAAGCGATTCAATTTTTTTATTCAGTACTTGATGTTCTTGGTCAAGAAGAAGGCTGTTTTTCTCAGCTTGTTCTTTTTGTTTGAGCATTGAATCAAGCGAAAGTTTCCCACGAGTTATTTCATGCAAGAGCTCTTGGGTGCGCTTATTAAAAGATTGCTCATGCTTGAGGAGTAATTCATTTTTCTTTGCAACAAAATTACTGATTTGCTCTTGCAGAATCATGCGAGCTTGTTGTTGTTTAATCAGCTCTGCCTGCTTTTCAAGAATCACCTCTTTCTCTTTGTGCAGGTGCGCTGGGTCGGCTTTTTTTATAGTTAAGCTGTGTGTTGCTTTCCAAGCGGCTAGAATTTCTCTTAGCTGCGTGCTCAGCGCTTCAAAGTCGGCCAAAGCTTTTTCAGCAGAGGTAAGTGCCTCTTTTTTCTTCTCTAGGCTGCTTATTGCCTGTGCTTTTTCACTGTGTAGTTTTTCGCACAGTGATGTAGTTGCTGCTTTTTCGATTCCAAGATTAATAAGCTCTTTGCTCAGTTGTTCAGCAAGGCTAACTAAGTCAGGCTTTAGCTTGCAGGTTTCTTCAGCTCTCAGCAAGAGTGCAGAAGCTGTTTTGCGCTGTTCTGTAAGGCCCCTTGTGTGCGCATTAGCTGCATCTTGAAGTTTGTCATAACGACCAAGCCCAAGAATAGTGCTAAAAATAGCTTTACGCTCTTTTGCAGATTTTTTTGAAAATTCGTTAGATTGACCCTGGCGCAAGAAAGCTGAATTAGTAAAAGTCTCAAAATCAAGGCCTACAACATGCTCAATTTTTGCTTGTGTGGCTTTAATAGTTTTGTCCGTTAGCGAAACAAAACGGTCTGATACAGTATCGTATACTTCAAAATCAAGTGCTGCCAGTGGTTTGCCATAGGATTTTGTATACTCGCGCCGTACTCTGTATCTGCCGTCACCGCAATCAAACTCAAGGCTTACAACCATACGTGTCTGCCCAAGTCGCAAGAGTCCTTCATCTGGTTTTGCGTTACCACCAGTTTTACGTGCTTGTCCCCAAATTGCCCATGTTAGAGCGTCAAGGAGAGCTGATTTCCCGTTGCCATTTTTGCCAGACAAACAAATAAGATTGTAGTCTTTAAAATCGATAACAACTGGGGTGTCGCCATAGCTGAGAAAGTTTTTAAGCTCTAAAATGCGTGGTATCATAAAAACTCATTGGTTTTCAGATGATATGTTTGTAGACTTATCCTCTGTGACTTGAGCACGGTGCGCAAGTTTCTGCAGTGTACCACAAAAATAATTAGTCGTATGCCTTATGCTACAATTTGATCAGCGTTATTTCCGCTATTTTGATTGGCTTGGTTTTTTCATTACCTTGAGCATTCTTGCGTTAGGTAATCTTTTTGTTTTTAGTGCTACCTATAGGCCAGAGGCGCCATTTTCTTTGTGCCTCAAGAAACAGCTTTTGGGCACAGGGGTTGGGCTTTTAATCTATCTATTTTTCTGCTGCATAGATCTTAAAAGGCTCTCACGGTTTGGTGTTATTGCTTTTTACACCACGCTTGTCATTCTTGTGTATGCATTTATTGGTGGGATGATTGCAATGGGCGCCAAGCGCTGGGTCTCACTTTATTTTTTTAGGTTCCAGCCTTCAGAGCTGATCAAGCTTTTTTTACCTGCATTTGTAGCATCGTATTTTACTGAGCTTGAGCTCCCTAAGTTTTATTCTGAGCAGCACCTTAATTTTAAAGATTTCTTGTATCCGCTGGGCATGATTTTTTTCTCAGGGCTACTCATTCTTAAGCAGCCTGATTTAGGAACAGCATTACTTGTTATTTTTTCCGGCTTGCTGATGCTCTGGTTTATTGGGTTGTCCCGCACCTTTTTTATTTGTTGCGCTTTTGCAGGCATCTTGGGCGCACCCCTTCTTTGGAAAGTATTAAAACCGTATCAGCAAAATAGAATCTTGGTGCTTTTTGGATACGGCGATGTACGTAAAGAGCGTTACCAGGTTGAACAGTCAAAAATTGCTATAGGCTCTGGTGGCCTCTGGGGAAAAGGTCTTTTAAAAGGTACCCAGAATAAATTTGAATTTCTTCCAGAAGATCACACAGATTTCATTTTTTCTGTGGTGTGTGAAGAAGTAGGATTTATTGGTGCTCTTGCAGTTATTTTGCTCTATGCAGGGCTGTTTTTTAGAATAGTCATGATTCTTTCCCAGATTGGGAATTTCTTTGAGCAAATCTTAGGTCTTGGCCTGATGGCCCATATACTATTTTCCGTCTGCATAAACATAGGTATGGTAACAGGCATGCTCCCCATCGTAGGGATCCCACTACCACTTTTTAGCTACGGATTAACAAATCTTTGGATAACGCTTGCAAGCTTAGGCTGGCTTAACAATATCGCCATACGTAGGTTCTACTACTAAATTAGCGTCTTTATGCGGTTCATTCAGGAGTTTTTTAACGAGCATTGTGATTGTAGCTGGAAACCTTTTTGGGTCAACATTTGGATCGTATGATTTCTTTGCGTTACTTATAAGCTGTTTTTTCCTATCCCAAAGCGCATCAATAGCATCTTCAAGCTGTGATGTTCTTCTTATGACATAAGCTTGTTTGCGCTTATGCAAGACGTCGATTGTTGCTTTTTCCCAAAACAAGCATGCTGATGTTCTATCAATAATAACAGGCAGGTGCGTGTAGAGTGCTTCGTAGCAAGAATTTGGTTTTGGTGCAGAAATCATGATATCTGATACAGCCATAAGGTCAGATATTTTGTTTGTGAACGGGATGCACTGGTAGGTTGTTTTTGTGCAGTCTGCCATAATTTTTTCAATTTCTTCTGTAAGCTCTGTGCTCTTTCCAAGGCAGAAAAGTACGTGTACGTCTTTATCGATTCGTGCAAGTTCTGCTGCGTATTTTGTAATTGCAACTGAGCCTTGCCCGCCCATCATGACGAGTATCGTTTTCTTGTTTGCAGGAATATGCCAGCTGCGGCGAATTTTACTTGTGTCTTTAGCTTCAAAAAAATCTGAGCGAACTTGGAACCCTGCTTCAAATACACATGATTCTGGTATTTTTTTATCAGCGAGCTGTTTTCTTATGAGGTTGGTTTTTTCAACGACTGTCATTAAAAATTTGTCATCAGAAAAATTACATTTCTCAACCTTATTAAGAAACAGAGACAAGTCGCAGTCAAGGTTTAGAAGCAGAAACGGAATATTTGCCTCACGCGCAGCTCGTTGCGCTGGGTGATTGATAAATTGAATCACAGAGATAACAAGGTCAGGCTTGAGTTCGTTATAAACAGCCTTAAACCCTTTGTAGATATTACGGCCATAAAAATTTAAAGCCCTGCAGGCGAAAGCTTTGATCATGAAGTTAGTAAGGCGCAGGCGACCTGTTTTGAGTGCTGTGTTGTAGGTATCAACTCCTGAGTGCTTTTTGCCGTACAGCATGCGGTGGGGGGGGATAGAGTTAGCAGCTGTCTTTATGCCTTCAATATGCATTACGTCATATTCTGCATCAAACATCTCATGAAGCGTTTTTGTCATGGCCATGTGTCCATACCCACCATCACACGTCAGAATCAGTATGCGCTTTCTTGTCTTGGGTGAGCTGGTTAACTCTTTAAGACCCATAGTCATAAAACTAATAAGCACGCAGACACTAAGCATTAACGCTGATTTTATCTTCATAAGAACCACCCCATAGGCTAGCGGAATGTATTATTTTTGTACTAGCGTGATTTAAGTATAAACGCTTTTCTGTAAAATAAAAAGACCGCGATAATTGCAATTAGAAATAACGCGTGTGCAAGGGCTGCTTGTCGCAGGTCTTGGCTAAGCCACCATGGCAAATCAGGGGTGTAGGTTATGAGTGGAATGCGCCTGAGAACTACTTTAACGTATACAAGCCCAGCATGAAGTCCCATGCCAGCAGCAAGAGAACCTGTTCCCGTCGCAAGAAGGGCGAGCAAAAGACCAAGGAGGAAGAGGCCTACCCCAAGTGCTGTTTCAGGGTATATAAGCATCCATGGCGCTGTAATATTATGTGCAAGCGAAAAAATAAGCGCGCTTACAACACATGCAGCTAGAGGTTTGAGCTGCGTTTTGAGATGCATAAGCAGCAGTCCTCTAAAAACAAGCTCTTCTGTAAGGGCCAAAAAGAAGGTCGCAATAAAACCAAACATACAGCTTCCGATAAGCGAAAGCGTGAGCGGTTTGTTTAGGCTTACAAATTGAGCAAAAGGGCTAAGTGTGATACCTGCAAGCAGGAGCGCGTGCAGTGAGAAAAACAGCACGAATGTTTTTGCAAAGGAATACATCCAGCTTGGCTTCTTAACAAAGAAGCTAATATATCGATCCTTAAACAATCGCCATTGCTGTGCAGGCCATGTGCTAGCCAGAAGTATAATATGAAGAATAACGATGAGCGTGCTTGTTATTTTTCCGACACCCTTTGATGCAAAAAGCGTGTAAGAAGGATCAACTGTTCGTGCGAGAGGGTCGAGTAAGAAAAAACATATTAGAATAGAAAAGGCCGATAGTACTACCGGCCCTAAACTCTTCACAATTTTTTCTGCAAGTGGTTTGCGCATATCAGAAAAAATGCCCTTAAGCTGAGCGGAGCTGTTCTTTCAGGTGCTTACCTGCTTTGAAGCGTGGAACATTAACGCTAGGAAGGTTAATGCGCGCTTTTGTTGATGGATTAATACCAACGCGAGCTGGGCGTTTGGACATCCAGTATGTGCCGAATCCGGTTAGAGATACTTTGCCGCCTTTTTTCAGCGTTCTCTCTACGATTCTTGTAAATGAAGATAGAACCTTAGCGATGTCCTTTTTACTGAAATTTGTTTCTTCGCTAAGTGCTGCTATCAATTCACTCTTGTTCATAAATCTCTCCCACAATGAATACACCTGTGATCGATACAGTTTCAATGTGAAATTTAGAGCCTGTTCTCTTCTTTGTCAAGAGAAACGACTGAATCACTGATTGAGTCGTTGAAGTTTTGTATTGTCATTTTTTTTCGTCTGGAGAGCAGGCCCATTTCAATAGGTTTTTTGCAGAAAGATTTCTGCAAGAAATGTTGCGATGCTGTTTTTATCTTTTTGTGATAACATGCAAAAAATGTTTACGAGGAGCTTTTATGTTTATTGACACTCATTGCCATCTTAACCTGATGACGGGTGAACCATATAAATTTTTGTCACGAGAGCTAAATAGCGAAGATCTTCTTATTATAGCTGGTCATATTGCTGACGCTCACGCGGCATCTGTTCATAAAATGATTAATGTTGGCACGAGTATTTTAGAAAGCTGGCAATCACTTGCCATAGCCCATGCCTATGAATCAGTATTTGCAACGATAGGTATACACCCGACAGATTGTGCAGCCTTCGACGGCAGCGCATCAAATGCCCGTAGAGAGCTCCTTAAAATGGTAGAAGCTGATAAGCCTCGCCGTAAACTCGTAGGAGTTGGAGAAATTGGTCTTGATTTCTACCATAAACCATATGATCAGCACCGCCAGCAAGACTTCTTAGTCATGCAAATCGAGCTTGCCCTTGAGCATAATTTGCCGATCGTTTTTCATGTTCGTGACGCAGGTGATGAGTTTCTGCGCGCCATAGAGCCGTTTGTTCCCAATAAGATTCGAGGTGTAATCCATTGCTTTCAGCAAGATCAAGCATTTGCGGATCAAGTTATTGCATGGAATTTATACGTTGGCTGTGATGCGCCGATTACGTATCCAAAAAACAAAGCACTGTGTGAGGTTTTTAAAAACATTCCACTTGAGCGTATTATTTTGGAGACTGATGCTCCTTTTCTCCCGCCGCAGCATCTTCGCGGAAAGCAAAATCGGCCAGCACTTGTACCGCTTATAGCACAAGCACTAGCCGACTTAAAATCTTGCTCAATTGAAGATATTGCAGATCATACAACGCGTAATGCGCAATCTCTTTTTGGTATTTAATTAAGCGTTACTCGTCATCGCTTGCTTGAGAGTGATCAGCATCATCTTCATCATCAATTGCTAACTTTTTGATGATGTTAATTTTATTAAAGTCGAGTGCGATGATTGCGTCGCTATCATCAAGTAGGCCACCAATCTTCTTAACGCCTAATGTTTGTGCAATAAAGATCTGCGCAAGAATATTAAGCTCCATGCTATCAGCTGGTGTTGAGATCTCTATGATGCCGTTGGTTACGCTCATAGAAGTATCTTCTACGTCTTGCAAGCGTGCTGATAAGAAATCTTCTTGATCTGCTTGTGTCGACTCTGCGACCCCGATAACTTTTGTTTTGCCTGATCGTGCAAAATCGACTGCTAGTTCAATAAGACCGATTGTTGATAAAAGCTGATAAAAGCGGTCTTGTCTTGCTTTTGTTACGCTGTATTCTAGCGGTGTGGTTAGCCCACGCGCAAGGGCAGTCATTCTTTGTGCAAATGCAGGGTGTAAATCTTTAAATCGTTTTGCTAGCGTCACATAAAGTTTTGCAATAAGCGCAGCTGTTTTATCTGCCTGCTTCATCAGATTGCTTAAGTTTTCTTTGTGCATTTTAAACATCACTGCCTTTGAATCATAATCTTCGCTTACGCCAGCAATATGTTTGTGGTAGCTATTACGAATTTTGGTCATTAGAGCTGTATAAAGTGCTATTTTACCCATGCTGAGCGCTAGGTTTGTGCTTCCTATTGCAGCTGTTTTAACAAATGATGGCATATACGATCCAACAAAGCTTGCTCCAGGAATAGTTTTCAAGACAGAGCTACCATTAATTGTAGGCATCCAGCTTGGTGTTACATATGAAACACTGCTGCTTATTGTCTCAGAAATTGGTGCCATGAATTCTGGTGCAAAATATTCTGCTGCTTTATATCCATAGTACCCTGCAAAAGGAAGTGCCATAGCTGCACCAAAACAACTACCAACGCCTGCGATTCCAGCAGCGCCTAATGTTCCTAGGCCAAGGGCTGATGAGCCTACAACGTAAGACATCCCACTTGTTGCTAGATGAGACATTCCAATTGCAAACTGCATTCTTTGATAAAACTCAGGAAGTCTTAGCGCATAAAGACCGTATTTTGCCACCAATTTGTCATCATATTCGTCTTTGTACTCTGGGAGTGTATTGTATCTTGCCGCTGCAGATTCGTCTGAGAAATGCAGCTGAATCATTTCATTAAGTTTCAAAATATTTTTTTGAAGCTCTTCAATAAATGCTGGTTCACACCAAGAAAGTTCGTGGACATAAAGTCTGAAAAGTTTTCGTGTTGCAGCTTTTTGCTCATAAATCATTTCTTGAAGCGCATAAGATTTTAAAGTTGTTCTATTGCCGCACGCTTCAGTAGCCCACTCAGCTATTTGTGGTGCTAATGCGAGTGTTGTTTTTGTATCAGTGTGTGAAACGCCACGTGCTTTGTTTATACGCTCGAAAAGAGCTTTTTGCTGCTCACCTAATAATCCATGAGCAGCGCCTGAAGTACTGGTGCTGGCGATAGTAAAATTATGCGAAAAATATGTTTGTGCATTTATTCCAAATACACAGACAGTCGTGATAATGAATGAAAAAAGACTAAACAGTTTCATAATAACCCCCACTATAAAAAAAGGGCGCACTTAATGATAAGGCGCCCTTTACGAAAAATAACTTTTAGCAGCACTACGCTAGTATGTAGTGTGCAACTCCTGAGCAAAGACCAGCCGCTGTAGAGACATAAGCTCTTGTTTTTCTGCTCATATTCATACATGGCAGATAACTTAGTAAGCTTAGACCAGCAAAGCTTGTTGCACTAGCTGCTGTACCAACAGCAACAGCGTTAGCAATACGATAATCTTTACCAAATGGATGCGTTGCATACTCTTTTACTATGCGCCAAATGTTTGCAAGAGAAAAATCTCTCTCTTCAACATGGTGAAGCTTTTGCATAAGTTCTTTAAATTTAGCTCTATCGCCAAACATTCCTCTTACGCTTTTTTCGTGTACTTCTTTATTAAACTCAGTATAAAACTCTTTATTAGAAGCTCTTGCTGTTTCTAGAGCATTAGCAGTTTCACGGCTTAGAGCTCTGCTTGCGATTGATTCTACTGTGCTTGCGAGTTTTGTATGGTGCCCGTCTACACAGGTATCAACAGCAGCAAGATGCTTACGTAATGTTTTAGCTACGAGTTGAAGCGTCTCTTTTTGTTCTACTGTTAGTGTTTGACCTTTTGAAAGCGCTTCAAGAGCTTTTTGTGCAGGACCACTTGTGATAATGCTATCAATAGCAACATCACTTCCAGCGCGTGCTGTATCATAACAAACACCAACTTCATCAAGAAATCTTTGGCGTGCTGTTGCAATATCAATAACATGCTTATAGTCAGCCGTTACATTAAGACCAAATTCATTCAAGACGCCATTGCTTTTTTGGCTAGCAAGTGTGAACTCTTCAATTCTCTTGGCTAATCTTGCACGCATTTGTCCTACAACATTTTTTGCTTCTTGTATTTCTACAGGATCTTGTGTTCTACCAAAAAAGTTTCCAATTCTGTTTTGAACAGCCATTGTAAATCTTGCAAGCATTCCAGGATCTTCAAATCCAGCAACTGGGGTGCTCCCGCTCAGGCTCATTACGTCATGCGTAAGTGCTCTGAACTGTGAATCATTCATAGTGCTGTAACGACCTTTTGTCGCTGCTTGTTTAAGTTTTAGTGCAAGGTTAAGAACTGCGCTTTGTGCTGTTTCAATTTTGCTAGCACCTTGTAGCTGAAAAAGTGAGCCAACAACAAGTGTTGCTCCGAGTATAAATTTTCTAGAACTGAACATGATAAACCTCCATAGGTATCAGCACTGTAAATGACGCCGGTTTTTAAGACTGTATAAACCCCATTTCCCCAAGGCATCATTATCTGTGCATGACTAATTTTCTGAGCCATACCCTTTAGGACCTAACGGTCTAGAGATCTGTGGCTATAAATCGTATTACCAGCCTACGGGGCGCCCCCAGGACTGTCAAAAGGACCAAAAAGCTCAAAAAGCCTGAAATTTAGGCAAAAATGAATGAAAAAGTGAATAAAGTGGGGTTTAATTCAGACTGAAAGCAAGTCTATTTTTTCATGATAATATGAGAAACAAAGTAGTCTAGGGCGATATGGCTTAGAGCTCCTAGGAAGAAGCATATGGCGCCAAGGGTATAGACTTCCCATGCCTCAGGCCGTTTGAGAATACACACACCAGCAAGGCTTAGCGGGACAAAAGCAAGGAACCACGGCTTATGGGTTACCCCACGGTGCCTTAGAAGAAGCATAATGCTTGTGATACAGACCAGCACGCCAAACAGCTTAGGGTTAAAAAAGTATGCAAGGGGAAGGCAGGGTACAAGCGTCATATAAAAAAGCTGCCTAATTCTGCTTGTAACATCAATATCAGGAAAGAGTGACCCAATAAGGGTGATGCCAAGAAGCGCAATAATCACTATGGGGCCATGCTTGCTCATGACGCCGAGCGTTGATGCAACCTGATGTATAATCCCAAAAACGACAGCACCACCAATAAGGTGAACTCGGTATGATGGCATTTAATGTACCAATCTACTTATCTTTGTTCCTGGGTAATAAAAACTAAGCACATCTTTAATTGACCATCCACGCTTGAGCAGCTCAACGCACCCAAACTGACAAACCCCTTTAAGGTGGCCATATCCAAACCCGGTTATAGTGAGTTTATTGTTTTTAAACTCAACGCTAAATGCCAGGCTCTTAATTTTGTGGGAGTTGGTGCTTCGTAGTTGATTACCCGTTATTACAACACTGTGCCCACGCGTATCTGTAATAAGTATTTTGTGAACAACACCAGCTTTGTCAATGTGCCGCATTTTTATGTCTGCAAGAGTGCCAAATGACGCCATCTTGTCTTTGAGCGATCCAAGCTCTTTGAGCTTGCACACTACGGTGTCGGCATTAAATGTCTCTTTCCAGAGGTATGATGGGCACGACGCACAAAACGTACAGCGTTGAACTCTATTCAAGTATGGTTTGCGCTTATCAACTGGTGTAATAAGCCCCGGTATAATACCACCACATGAGATATCAAACATCGTTAAGGCTACAGCATCGTTGTGCGTTAAGATAAGATCTTGCGTCTCATCAACTGCTTGGCGCAGGCGTGTATGTTTGTGCAGGCCTTCGTAGCGCTGATGAAAGTTTGTGCACTTGATATCAAAATATTTAAATTGTGGGCTTCGTTCACGAGCTCGCTGCATAAGGTAAACAGCATAGGTTCGTGAGATAATTGCTTGCAGTTTATGCATTTCAAGCGGCCAGGAGTTGAGTCCTTCTGCCTGCACCACAGAGAAAATATAGTCTTCAAGCGGTAGTTTATTGATGATGTACAGCTTGTCTTCTTCATGATCAATAACAAGTTGCAAGCTGCCTTGGAATGTTTTTGACCCAAGTGTTATTTTTCGGTGCGGGTTACAAATCTCGATAGAGTTGTTTTTTATACCCCGATAATTACCATCTTTGCATCTAAAATATAATTTTTTATTTCTGAGCATTAAATGAATTTCTTGGGCTTGATAGAGCGCTGTAACGCCTGACGCAATCGGGCTTTCAAGGATGAAGCCGTGCTTTGAGTGAATAACAAATTTGGGCTCAGTTTTTGTTTCGTGCGCTTCAAGTAAGACTCTAATTCTGCGCGCGCTTGGTGCAGGCGGCACCTCTAGGTCATTAAGTTCATCATTCACGCTGAGCGTAAGGCCAGATTGGCTACTTGGGCTTGTTGGGGCTGCAAGCGGCTTTTTATCATCCGCCGTCTGCTGTGTATTTGTTACCGTGGTTGCTGGTGCAAGCGTATCAGTAATACTCGTGCTTACAAGCGCTATCCCTTTGGCTGGCGCCTGCTTTTTCTTTGCCGGAGAGCTCTTTTTTTTGAGCTGCTTTTTCTTAAGCTGTTGTTTTTTTGTTTGTTTGACTGTTTTAGATGGTTTTGAATAGAGCACTGTTGAGCTGCTCAAAAGCGTTACAACGGTGCAAATCATGATGATAAACTGTTTCATAACTACTGACTCTCACTCAATTTTTAGCATTACTCAGATTTAAGCAATAAGCGATTGCGGGACTCCGTAGTCTGCCAGAAAGTTGAGGAGTGTGGTAGGTATTTTTTTCTTGGCATCAACTCCGTTATTTGCTTGCTCATCTGCTGCCTGATTTTTTTCACGCAGAACATGTTTGATTGAGTACTTGTAGCTGGTTAAAAGCTTTTTTGCTGCAGCATGCATGATCTTAAGTTCATCATTTTTAACTTTGTACTCACCTGTAATTTGCTTAACAAGCAGCTGTGAATCAGATTGCACGGTGATATGCGGTCTTTGTGAAAACCATGTTGCATATTTTTTTTCAACAATCGCAAGAGCAACAATAAGCGCAGCATATTCAGCTTGATTATTTGTCTTATGTCCCAGGTAAAAACCGTATGCGCCAAGGAGTGTCGGACCATTTTTTATGACAATCCCGATTCCTGACGGGCCAGGGTTTCCTCGTGCAGCACCATCGATTTCTATGGTGATATGGTCAGTCTTTGGTGTTGGCTGTTTTGTCATGAAATTAAATAATGACATTTGATTAATACTCATGCCGCTTCCTCGTCAAGATACACAAGTCTAAAGCATCCTTTGCATGGGATCATCAGGCCTTTTCTTGTATTGACTAAGTCTTGCGGAGTGAGTGGGTATGAGCATCCGCTGCAGAGTTTTTCAGTGACTTTAACAACAGGATTAAAATAAGCTGTTTTAAGTTTTCTAAACGTTGCCATCCATGCCGCATCAATTGTACTTGATAAAGTATCTGTTGCTGCGCGCAGCTCACTTACTTGTGATTCAAGTTCAGCTATTTTACTGCGTCGTATGTTGATTTCAGTTTCGATGTTCGGTTTTTCAAGTGCTGCGTTATGAGCAAACGTAGCAAGTTTGCTTTCTGCAGTTTCAAGCTCGTCAGTAAGTTTGAAAAAAACTTCCTCGGCAGCTGATAGCTTCTTTGCTAAATCTTGATATTCATTTTCAAGTGCAGTCTGCTCTCGTGTTGAGACGACTTGTTCAAGTGCGATCTGTTTTTTCTTGATGTGCTGATTAATTGTTGCGTAGGCAAGCTCTGCTTCATGCACAAGCTTTTTCTTTTCGGTAACAATTTTAGCTAGTTCTGACTGATGTTTTTCGAGTGCTTGAGGCGCTTGCTCAAGGGCATCAATTTGATTTTGTAGAAAACCTATCTCGGTGAGTATCTGCGCATAACGGAGATCTGTTGTAACAAATGACTTAACATCTTTCCACGTAACAGTGGCTGCCATGCGCGCTCCTTGAGGCTTTGAACAGTTCTTGGTGGGCCCACCAGGGATTGAACCTGGGACCGTTCGGTTATGAGCCGACTGCTCTGACCGCTGAGCTATGGGCCCAAGAAAAATTCTCAACAGAGTCTAAACTAAACCTTACACATTGTGAAGCAAAAAGTCCCTAAGCCTGCACGAATATCCGTATTCGTTGTCATACCAGCCAAATATTTTTGCAATTCCCCCATGCACTTGTGTGAGCTGAGCGTCGATAATGCATGATGCTTCGCTGTTTTTAAAGTCGGATGATACAAGCGGGAGCTCTGTATATTCTATGACAGCGTGTGGCATGCTTGCGGCTTTTTTAAAAGCAGCGTTAAGAGTTTCTTTTGATGCTTTTTGCTTAAGTGTGCAGCTCATATCAACCAGTGAAACGCATGGCGTTGGTACGCGCAGCGCTACCGCGCTTACTTTGCCTTCAAGGTGCGGAAACAACTTGGTAATTACTTTGTGAGCGCCTGTTTTTGTTGGAATAATATTAAGTGCTGCAGCACGTGCACGACGCGGGTCAGTATGTTCAATATCAAGCAGCACTTGGTCGTTTGTGTACGCATGAACCGTTGTCATAGCTATTTCTTCTATGCCAAAGCTCTCTTCAAGTATTTTGACCATAGGCGCAAAGCAGTTTGTTGTGCAGCTGCCTAACGATACGATAGCGTGGCGCTCACGATCAAAAGCATCATCATTAACCCCAGGAATAATCGTTACATCTTCATGCTCTGCTGGCGCTGAAATAAGTACTTTTTTTGCTCCAGCAAGAATATGTTTTTCTGCCTCGGAGCGCGTGGTGTATCTGCCAGAGCAGTCAACAACCCAATCAATCTTAAGGGCTTTCCAATCGCACTCTGCCGGTGTTTTAGCGCTTAAAAGCTTGATGCTGCGGCCATTAATAATAAGAGCATCATCAGTGCATTCAACCATTCCATTAAACTTACCCATAAGCGAATCGTAGCGAAAAAGAAGTTCAAGGTTGTCAGGGCGCGTAGGGCCAAGATTAATAGCGGCGATAGTAATTTGTTTATGTGCAGTGGGGTGATTAAAAATCGTTCGTAAAAACGTTCTGCCAATTCTGCCAAATCCATTTATAGCGATAGTAATCATAAGTGCGCACCTTTATACGTAAGCAGCTATAAAAAAAGGCTGACATTTGTCAGCCTTTAAAATCATTATCTGCAGCAGCCTAGCATACTTTAGCGCTGTCTTGCAAAGTGGTCACGCAATAAGTCGACAAGTGGCGCGACTCCCTCTTTGTTTTTTGTATGGATCAGTACATGTTGCTCATACGCTTGTGCTTCGCTTTGTGCAAGTTGTAGCTCGAGCTGGCTGAGCTTATCAATTTTATTAAAGACGTAGACCATTGGCGCATTGATATCAAGGTCTTTAAGTGTTTGATGCACAACTTCGATTTGATCGCGCCATGCAGGGTTACTGATATCAATAACGTGCAGAAGCATGTGCGCGTAGCGTAGCTCATCGAGTGTTGATTTAAACGCTGCGATTAACTGGTGCGGCAGCTGGCTAATAAATCCAACAGTGTCAGAAATTAACGCAACCTTTTTGCCATCAATAATCATCTCGCGCGTTGTGGTATCAAGCGTTGCAAAAAGCTTGTCTTCAGCAAGGACATTACCTTTGGCAATCATATTGATCAGGCTTGATTTACCTGCGTTGGTATACCCAATAATACAGAGCAGTGGAATTTTTCTGTTCAGGCGCTGCTTGCGCTGAGTCTCGCGTGATTTTTCAAGCACTTCAAGGCGACGTTTTGCGATACGCATTTTGTCTTGAAAATAACGTTTGAGCTCTTCTTTTTCTGTTTCTCCTGGTCCACGTGTACCAATCAATCCAGCCTGCTGTGCAAGCTCGCGGCCACGACCAATAATACGTGTGCGCAAGTATTCAAATTCAGCCATCTCGACTTGAATTTTACCTTCTGCGCTGTGTGCTGATTTTCCAAAAATTTCTAAAATAAGCTTTGCACGATCACTTACCGGAACGCCAAGTGCGTTTTCAAGATTTCGCTCTTGGAGCGGTGACAACGATTCTGAGAAATAGACTTTTGAAGCACCAGCCTGCGTGACAAATGCTGAAACCTCTTCAAGCTTACCTTTAGTCAAAAACATGTTGTTATCAACGTTACGAAGCTTGATTGTTAGGGTATCGATATAATTAATACCGAGTGTATCAATAAGGCTTAAAAATTCCTCTTCATAATACATCGGTGACATAGGATTGCTTGGTGTGATAGCACACACAAGAACCACTCTTGATTCATCTTTTGTTAGGTCAATAAGCTGTCGCGCTGCCATGAAAATGCCTCAAAGCTTGTAGGAATATAGGGATATTTCGGTTGGGTAAGTCTACCACAAATTAGAAAAATACGTGAGCCTGACTTATGCCCTATTCTTCATCGATAAATTCTTTGTAGGACTCAAGGTATGAATAGTCTATCTTTTTGCTTTTTTTGCCTGCAGGTCGCTTGATGACAAAAAGCATTCCCCCAGGATTTGTCCCTTTAGCTGGCTCGTTCCCTAAGAATTCAAATCCAATTTTTGCTTTAACGCGTTTACTCGCGCCATTATTTTCAAATACCTTAGCATAAAGCTCATCTTGATCAGCGAAGGCTCTGAAAAATAAGGCGATCATTATCTTTTGAGCTTCTGTACCGTACCCTTTGCTTCGAAATTCAGGGAAGATGTAGCTTTCCAGCTCAAATCTCATGCCTCGGTCTTTATTCCGCCCAATCGATAGAAAGCCAATAACTTTTTTCTCAACAACAACAAGCTCGAACAATCCACGTCCGTTTTCAACTTCACCGATTGTATAGTTAAATGTTCGTGCAATTTCTATGCTGCTTGCCGTAGCGCTGTAGCCCATAAGCTTTTTTGCGCTGCTATCGCGAGAGAGGGTGTTTGCAAGTTCTGCAACATCATGTCGCGTCACTGCTGTTAGGCCGATTTCTACTGCGGCATCAAGGTGTGATAAGAATAATAATCCGCACGCGAACAGAACGTATAAAAGGTTCATAAAAACTTTCAAATTCGTAAACATGAAACATCCCGGTATGCACACGCATATCCGGGATGAGTGATTATATCATATAATCGGGTTTTTCCAAGGCTATTTCTTGCGATACTCGAGTATATAGCGCGATGGCTTACCATCATCGTAAAAATACCCAACCTCAACCATGCCAGCTTTCTTCATAGCTTTAAGGCTTCGTTGGTTCCACAATCTGACGTGAGTTATGTACTGATTCTCTTCAGGGTGCAAGCGGAAATAAACGCCAGAAATAAGCTTTATTGCTTCTTGAATTCGGCCTCCACCCCAGTACTTATCATTGATCCAGCAGCCCATTTGCCCAGGGTCGATCGTGTTAAGCTCACGTATTTCAATAGTTCCAATCGGAAGATTGTCGTTGTTATCAAAAATCGCGTAGAGCAGGGTTTTGCCTTTTTCATGGTTATCCATCAAGCTGCGCAAATACGCAATCATGTACCCCAAGGTGATGTGCTCAGGGAAATCAAGCCCTCGACGTACTGGTTGGGTAAACATCTCATGCAGCGTTACAAAATACTCATCTTTCATGAGCTTGAGCGTAACGATAGATCCAGGGACTTCTTCAGGTGCTTCAGCAAGTCGAGCGTTGCTGTAATACTGGTTATAGATAAATACGCTAGCACCAGCGCCAAGAGTAAGTGCAAGTGCAAGAGCTAATACTCTGCTTAGACGGCCGCTTAAGAGTGATTTTATATGAGATACCATAACACTAACTTTCGTGGTAGTGATCGTAGTAATACCCTACTGCTCGGGCTTTGGTAACAAAGCCTAAATCATATAATAGCGCACAATATGCTGTCGAGTGAAATTATTCTTTAGAGTGGGGTGTTGCCGTGCTTTTTGCCTGGCAGCTTTTCTACTTTATCTTTCAGCAGCGAAACTGCTTTGATCAGCTGCTCTCGTGTTTTATCCGGTTGGATTATTGCATCGATATACCCAGATTGAGCCGCTTGCAGAGGGTTTAAGAATGTTTCTTCATACACTGCTTCCAGCTCAGCTTGTCTGATTTTTCGTGCATCATCAGGCAAGCCAGCAAGCTCTTTTCCATGGGTGATTGTCACACCCGCTTTGCTGCCAAGCACAGCTATTTGTGCTGTTGGCCATGCGAAATTTAAATCAGACCCTAGCTCTTTGCTTCCCATAACGATGTAGGCACCACCAAATGCTTTGCGTAGAATAAGCGTTATTTTAGGTGTTGTAGCGCTCGCGTAGGCATACAAAAGTTTTGCACCATGGCGAATAATCCCGCCATGCTCTTGATCGATCCCAGGCAGATAGCCTGGTGTATCAACAAGCGTTATAATTGGAATTGAAAAGCTATCGCAAAAACTGACAAAGCGAGCAGCTTTGCATGATGCGTCAATATCGATGCATCCGGCTTTTACCTGCGGCTGATTTGCAACGATTCCAACGCATGCTCCACCCATTCGTGCAAGTCCGGTGACAATATTTTGTGCATAAAGCGCCTGGATCTCAAAAAAGCTTCCATCATCAACAAGCGCATTAATAATGTCTTTAACTGAATATGGCGCTTGCGCGCTCTCTGGAAGGGGCATAAGCATTTTACCCGGGCTTTGTGCAAAGAGCGCTGGGGGTGTGTCAAGGTATGAACTTGGTAGGTATGATAAAAGCTCTTTGAGTGCTTGAAAGCAGTCAAGCTCGGTATCATACACGCAGTGGGCAACCCCAGAAAGCCGTGCATGAGCCTCCCATCCACCAAGTGCTTCTTTTGTAATTGTTTGGTGCAAAACTTCTTGAATCACTTGCGGACCAGTGATAAACATTTGGCTGATTGTTTTTGTCATAAAGACAAAGTCAGTGAGCGCTGGCGAGTACACCGCGCCGCCTGCGCATGGGCCAACAATGAGCGAAATTTGTGGGATAACACCTGAGTATTTTGCATTACGCGCAAAAATTTTGCCGTAACCAGCAAGGGCATGGATCCCTTCTTCGATTCGCGCGCCCCCTGAATCAATAATTCCAATCACAGGGCACCCAATTTTGGCAGCCATATCCATTATTTTGCATATTTTTTCTGCGTGACGAGCTCCAAGAGAGCCACCTTTAAATGTAAAGTCTTGAGAATACAGAGCCACGGTGCGACCATTGACGGTACCGTAGCCGGTGATAACCCCATCGGTTGGCTGTGGATCAGGTATAAGTGATGAGTGTGCAAGTTGATCTGTCTCAATAAAGCTTTCTTGATCGAGAAGAAGGTTGATACGCTCGCGTGCAGTTAATTTGCCAGCGGCTTTTTGACGTTCAATTCTTGTGCTATCAGCACCATGTAGAGCTTTTTGTTCGAGCGATTTGATAGTGAGAGCACCTTGTGCGTCCATGCTTTGCCTGCTACCGCCAAAAATTATACCTTCGACTTTACATCCAGAGGGTAGGCAGTATAACATTATGAAAAATCGTTTTCAAACAGGTCGGCAGTGAGCGCACACCCCACCACGCATGATGCACAAAGCCAATTGGGAGCGGTTTTCCAATGAGAAAGAAAAGGGATTGTAGCATGAAGCATCTGCCTGGGCAGAAAGATACAAGTGTTGCGTGGTTTAAACTTTCAGAACTTATTGCACGAGGTGAGTGTGAAAAGGCGCTTACCGTCTTTAAACTGCTCTCTCATTCGCTTCCTGATAAAGCCTATGTGCTCCAGGTTGAGGGCGATATTTTGTGGTATCTTGATGATGCCCGAGCATTAGAAAAGTACAAACAGGCAGCATTTTTATATCAAAAAGAGAAACGTTTAATCGACGCAGTCTCTATCTACGAGCATCTTTTCACGCAGCGACCAGAGCGATCTGATCTTTTGTCTAACCTTTTGGTTACCTACGCGCTTCTTGATTGGCCAGAAAAGTTTTCAACTCGCCTGCAGATCATGGTTGAGCGTTATGACAAACAAATTGTTGACCGTCTTTTTGTTGAAAAAGCTTGTCAGGACGTCTTTATAGCAGTGTGCCCAACGCCTGAATCAAAGCCAAAAGAGTGGCTTTTAGCAGCCCTTCAAGCACAGCCTATGCTCCCTGCATCGTGCAGTGATTTATTTAAATCTTGATCAGTGTTATTTATACGCCAAGAGCTTCTTTAAGCTCTGCTGGGGCTTCTCTTGATAAATAATACCCAGCGGTGTGGCCGTCTTCATCTGTAATCCGTGGGTTTGCACCTCGGATAAGCAGCATTGCAGCAAGTTGGTACATCCCATTACTAGCTGCATAGTGCAGGGCTGTACGCTTTTTATGCCCACTGGTTTTGTTGATAAATACTTGTTTTATGGCAGATGGTGCATTCCATGCGTCATATGTTTCAATAATCTGGCTAGCTTCTGTCATGTCACTTTTCATAGCTGCCTCAATCAGGGCATCCTCTGCAAAGCCTTCTATAATAAAGCTTGCTTATCGATGCAGTGCCGCAGGACCCATTATAGGTGGGAGTCCGGCTGCAGTTATGTGCTGGGCAGCAGCTGATAGTGCTAATAAAAGTATCAGGCTTTTTCTGTTCATGAGTGCGTTCACTTATTTAAAAACTAACCAAGTAACAGTTTTATCTTACTATCAAATATTTCAGATTGTAAATATTTTTAAATCAAGCAAACCATATTACCAGATTTAACTCACTGTTAAAATCAAAAAATAGGCATCGCGGCTTACGCTGTATCTGTAAAATACTGCTATAAAGGGGGTTATATGCTATTTCAGTATGTTTGCTCATGTATCCTGGTTATTGCTGTTGCCTGTGCTCATACGTTGCTGTTGTCTGGGAGTAAACCTGCGCAAGAGCGCTCTGGACTAGCACGATTTGCAGCAGGGGAAGGCGATGATGCTGAGCCGCGGATTATAGCGCCTGCTGCTCCAGCCGCTGAGGGTGGGCGTAAAGCAGCTGATGTATTACCTAGCCGCCCACGTATTGCCCGGTTTGTAGCAAGTGAAGAGGATGATGGTGAGGTCAGAGTAGTAACTCCTCACTCTTTGGCAGAAGGTGGGGCAACAGCTTCAAGTGTGTCGATAGGTGAGCGCGCTGAGTCTGATGCATCAAAAGATGAAGCAGCCCAAACGCTTGATTTAGACGGTATAGCAATTGATTTGGGGCCAAGTGATGGCACTAGTGCTGATCAAAGCTCTGCTGAACCTGTTAAATAAATAGAGGGCCTCTGAAAAATGGTTTCAGAGGCCCTCTAGTATAAACAAAGTGTTATTAAGCTCGGTCTGACGGCATCATAACCATCAGCACACGCTCATCAATCCCTCGTACAGGGCTTAATAAAATCTCTGGATTGCTGTAGCAGAGCTCAGCAACTAATCGTGTGTCGCCAGGTGTCATTGCGCGTTTTCCTTTTGCAGGGGATTTTGCACCGCCTGCGTGGCCTACGCCCTTACTTGGGCTTGCAGATTTAGCAAGGTCGGTAAATTTTATTGCTGATACCAAGTCTGGTTTATCTTTTAATTTGCTCAAAAGACTTTTCAGGTCAGTTGAAACAACCATGTGCAGCGGATGCAGCGTGATAACACGCAGAGGAATAAGCTTACTGCCTTCTAATCTGCACTCAAGAACAATACGTGATGCCATTCTTATATCAGATTTTGCGGTAGGTGATTTATGCATAATATCTGCTGCAACGCGCACAAAATCACATCCATCTCTTAAGGTAACTTCTCGTCTTAGCAGGCATGGTCCTAGGTCAGCAAGATCTGGGAGTGATGATTCTCTTGTGCCGCTCCCACCTGTAGCGCGTCCGCCCCCTGTAGCGCATGTGCCTCTGGTTGCTCCGTATGATACAGCAGTTGACGCTGCAGCTCTGGAAGTAGTTGTGCTTGTATCGTCAGCTAAGGCTTCATTAACAAGTATATCAATACACTGAAAAAGCTGTCTGCCTTGTAGTCCGCGGCCAAATAAGAGTGATGAGCGCTTTGTGTCTTTGCTAATTTCATCCCTATTGTCGCGTCGTTCAGCATCAGATGCAAAAATACTAAAAGCTCTTCCTGTGTACTCAATTTCAAACGTATCAGTAATTTTGCACCAATTAAGTACAGTAGCTGAAACAATTCCGCTACCGATTCCAAGAGGAGTTTCATTGGTGTCATTATCAAAAATGTAGGCATATTTTTTATCACGATCGCACGCAGCATAAAGCTCATCAGTCATAATGTGCCCCCCTCCAACTTTTGCAGCAGCAGGAGATTCTGCAGATCCTGGGGTGATTTCAGCAGTTGGAGATAAGATGTGTAAGTGATTAACAAAAACATGTCTTGCGCCAGCACCATATGATGGATTAAGCGTCTGCGCAAGAGATATAAGCTCTTGTGTAAGCATTTGATGATATGTTGTATCGCCAGCGGTGTAGAGCGCAGCATCATTAATTTTTTTATCTAGGGCTCTAAGGCATCGTGTAGCCATACCGCCGTCAATCATATCACGGCATGATGTAATAATTCTTTTACACAGCGCGATATTTGTGCGCAAATGTGCTTTGGTGTAGTAATGATTCATAAGCAGTGAGACTGTCTTTTTCTTCAAGTCAGACGTGATGACACGTGGTGCAAGTGTTATAATTTTATTAAATGCGGTAATCGTGCTAGTAACGTACGTTTCAAGCGATGCAGCATCAATTCCTTCAGTTTGATAAAGCGGCATAAATACTTGTAAAAACGCCTCTTTGAGCTCGTCTGCAGCAATCGTTTCAAGGCTGATTCTTGCATCAGGCACAAGGCTTAGTGCATGGAGTATGATTGCATGTATAATCGTGCGATGCTGGATACTTTTTCCATGAGCACAAATAAGGTTTGCAAGAGCAGTGATAATACTTAACGCTTCGGTGCTTGCAGTTGCAATTAATCGATGTGATCGCCATGCTGCTCGTGGATTTAGGCATAATTCAACAAAAGAGTGCCACTCAATTGTTTGAATTATTCCAAACGCTTCTGTGAGTCCTGCAGGTATTTTAATGCTCAGGTCATCTGTTGCATCATCTGCAGCAAAAACTAAGCTACAAAGTGGTATAAATGTATCAAGCAGTGAGTCGTAAAGATCATGCTTCTCTGCAGATGCTCGAGTTGTTCCAGCAGTTGCTGTGAGCTCTTGTGCGTACTGAAGCACGTGATGAATAAACCAGTGCACAATGTCTGTTGAGGTAAAGGTATCAGTAGCAAGCGATCCTGGGCTGTCTGGTGATGGTGTTGCTGTTCCTGCGCCGCCCACAAGCCCGAGTACAGATACTGGACGTCGTGCAGAAAAAGTTGGTGTGCGTGGTGTTGATCGACCTGTTGATGGTGAAAATAATCGCCCAACAAATGCCGCAGCGTCTGTTGGTGTCCCGAGTGCGGTATCAACAGTGCTGTCTCTGAGTGTTGGTTTTGCGCTTACTCCAATTTCAGGTGAACCTTGAGGCATTCGGCCAGCTTCAGCAAGTACATCGGTAATATCTTTATCATCATCTACATCTACTGGTGGCAGGTGGTGATGAGTAGACGTTTCTTCTGTTTCAAAAGTTAATTCTCGTACCGGTGCGTAACTAGGGGTTCTTGTCAGTACCAATGGAGTACCGATGCTAGCAGCAGTACCATCAATTGGATCTTTGCTTTCGCTTGCACCTCGCCCAAGGGCAGTACCTCCTCGGGGAGGCGTTTTATATTCAGCTCGCTGTGGTGAGCCATGCAGCCTAAACGCAGAGCTATGAGCTACTGCGCTTGGTGGCGGTGTAACACATCTGCTTGCAGCACCAGCTGTACTGGTAGCAGCATGTGTAGTTTCATCTGCTGGGCGTGAGCTACCAGCTGACATAAACGAGTGGCATGCGCTGAGTAACGCGCATATAAAAGCAAGTAAAGTAACCATGAGTACGCTCCGGGCTAAAAACCCTTTTTATTCTAAAAATCATTTTTTAATATTCTAATTGAATTTACGCATTCATAAAAACGTTAGAAAATACACTTTTTAGCCGCCTGTATGCGTAAAAATACTGTAGAGCACTCGCTTTTGTAGTAAAAACTGGGGTTTTGTATCATTTGTGCATAAGGAGAGTTCAAAACACGTAAATTTTGTGCGTTTTACACCCGAGAAAGCCTTTTGGTAGGCTACTTCCCCACAACCTAACAAGGGAAGTGGAGGTTATCACGAGGCCTCTTTGCCGCTCAGGTTAAAAGCACTAAAAAACAGATGATTCTGAGGCGATTTTCTTTAAAAAGCTCAAAAAATCATGTTTTGTGTGCTTTATTCGATTAGAAATATTTTCTATTTGACATTATGCCTGTGGGTGGTAAAGTAGACCTATAGTTATCAAGGCATCTAAGGTTTAGCTGTCTGGGTACTTAAATTTTATAGTGGGGGTTATCACATATGAAACGTATATTATCATTAGTTATGGCAGGACTTGTTGCCATTTCAGGTAGTGTGACTGTTGATGCTTCTGGTCGTAGACCAGCAAGAAAAAGAACACAGGCACTTAGAGCGGAGAATGCGTCTTCATCGGCACAGAGAGCAGCACGAGCTGCCCGAGTTGCGCGAAGAGCAGGCCTGCGTAATGCTGCTGAAGCCGCAATGGTTGAAGCTGCAGTTGCATATGTTAATGATATCGTCCAAGAAACCGGCGTCATGACGCGAGCTGCACGTAGACGTGCAGGCGTAGCGCTTGAACCGATTGCGCTTCCGGCTGCCCGTGTGAGAGCTCACCGCGCTGCTGATGGTGGTTTGGTTATTAATGCTGGCCGTGGTATTACCATTAAAATTGGTGAAGTTGTTGGCCGAGCTAAAAAAGTTGTCGGCGGCTCTATTAAATCAGAGTCTGCTGTTCTTAAAGTGTTTAATGACCTTGTTACAGCGCTTTCAAGCCCTGCGACTAAAGATGGTGCGTTAAGCTATTTACGCGAAAAATTTACGACGCTTGAAGGTTTTAGAGACGAGCTTCTGTTGCCTGCTCTTGAGCAAGCAATTGCACGAGGTATTACTCCAGCGCAAGTTGAAACTTGGAAAGCTGCTATTAATCAAGTGAGCCCACATTTTGGTCTCCAGATTATTCCAGTAGCCGACGTAAATACTAACCTTGATGCTGATGCTGCTGATGCTGCTGTAGCGCCTGTACCTGCTGATGTTGCAATTCAGGTAAATGGTACAGAGCTTGCACCTGCGCAAGCCGCACGATTCATGAGCCGTAACGCACAAATAGCTGCATATGTTGCTGTGTTTGGTGCGTGTGCGCTTGGAGTCCATGTGTACGGACCGACTGTGGTGCTTACATTTATTGCAAAAGCTGCTGTGTCTACAGTTGCGGGTAGTGCTACACGAGCTGCGCTTTCTGGCGCTGGTTGCTCAGATACGGTTGCAACAGCTGGTGGTATGGTAGCTGGGTTTGCAACGGGAAGCTTTGCTGCGCCGCACATTGATGCGCTTGCAGGTATTGCAACTCCTGCTGCTGAATTAGTTGCTGAGCGTGCTGCTCATGCTGCAACGCGCGGTGTACTAACAACGACAAATACAACACTTACTGAAACGACCGCCAGACTTGCTGCCACAACAACAGAACTGACGACTGAACGTGCCGCTCATGCTGCAACAACGGGTTTACTAGATGCTTCATATGTTGCGCATAATGCTACGACAGCTGCGCTGGGAACATGTACAACTGATCTTGCTGCTGCAAGGTTGGCTGCTACAAAGCCTGTTGGTTTGCTCCAAAAAACTGGGGCTTGGGTTGCTGGTTTGTGGAAATAAACACATAAATTGTAGTTTGAGAAATGTTTGAGGGGTTTAAAATGAAAATTATGAAAATAGTATTATTCAATTTGTTTGGGATCTTTGCATCAGTGCTTAATGTATCTGCTGCTGCAGCTCCAACTGTTGCTGATTTTAAAAAAGATAAAGTAACTTTAGCGCAGTGTTATTTTTTATCTAATTGCTGCGCGGCAACTCCATCAGTTGATGTGATTATTGGTGAACTGCGCGATGTTGCTCGTTCTACTCATACGGATATTCCATCTTTGGTGCGAGCAAAATTTTCTGCGGCACGAAGCTTTAAAATTCCCGTTGCAGATTTTTTTGGTTTTGACTACGCATCTGGTAGAGCAAAAATTATGACACAGTACTTTAGAGATTTTTATCGTACGCTGATGACTGACCATGGTCTGCCAGATGAAGTAAAAAATCCTCAATTTGTAGCATCAGTTTTGGTTGGATTTATACAGAGTATTCTCATGAGCCCAGGAACACTCAGAGACGAATTTATTGGAACATACTCACTTGATATTAACTCTGGTTTATTTAGAGGGCTTCGTGGGATGGAGGGTTGGTCACGAACAATTACAGACCGAGAAGGTGGTTTTTTGTCTAGAGGCTTGCTTGATGATGAGATTACTAGATTATTGCCAACTTACCTTGGTAGTAGTTTTGAAAAAGAAAGAAGAGAGCGTGCGGAAGCTATTGTTGCAGCAAAAGGGTCTACCCTTACAGCAAAAATAATGACTGGATTATTAATTGTAGCAACAATTGTGTACGTAGTTAATGAACTGTCTATTGGGTGGGATAAAAGAACTGCCTAGTTTAAATCGAATATAACATAATACGGAGGTTATTATTATGAAGAATCTAATGTTTAAAATGTTTGTAACGCTTGCTGCCACAACACTTATGTTGAGTGTTAGTGCAGCTGGAACACCAAAACTAAAAATGCCATCAGTGGTTATTAACCCAGTTCAAGAAGCAATTATTGAAGGCGGTGCGACCCTTGATACTGTTACTGCTGCTGTAACAGCTATTAAAGATGATACAAACTCACTTGATGATACTAAGCTTACAGCTTTTGGTTTTTTTGCAAAAATGCCTATTAATTGGCAGAAGAGCCTTCTGCTTGAACCATTTCAAAAAGCTTTGGTTACATTTGCTGCAGTTAATGGGATGAACGAATTACTTAAAGCAAATAAGGATAAGAGTATTGCTGTGTTCTCAGCTGCAATAACTATTGCCGCAGTTAAAGAAAAAGTTGCTGGTCTTGCAGCCGCTGTCGAAGCAAAGAAAATCTTTGCTGCCGATACTTTTGTAACCGCTGTTGGATCACATCCAGTTGTTGTATCTGTATGTGAACTTGTTGAAAAAGGTAGCGGTTTTGACGCAGCAGCAAGACAAGTGCGCGAGGCTCTTGATCGTGCACAGGCAGAAAAAGATACTTGGGGAGCAACCATTAGTGGTTACGCTGCTAAAGCAGTTGAAAAAGGGGTTAGTATTGCTACTGCCCTAGCAGGTTTAGTTGGTAGCATTACCTTTGATCCAGGTCTTATGGATAATGCAGAAGGGGTTGAAGCTCCTTAGTATTCTTAGTTATTTATGATCTTCAGACAGGGGCTACCGGTATGGCAGCCCCTAGTTTTGAAAAAGTAATGTAATCAGGGTTAAGAAGTATTGGGAATGTTTATGAAAATGATTATCAAGATAGCGCGTTATGCACTTTGCCTAGTATTTGGCGGAGCTGTTGTAACATTTGCGCCCCAGATTATCAGATCATCTATGCGTTCTAATTACAATTTAGCTCGTGTATTACAATCGTTTGGTAATGCTGTACAAATGTTTGGTTCTGCATCGAATACTCCGCAGATCTTACTAAGAAAAACAGCAAAAAATATCCAGATAGTTAAGTATGCTTTACTTGAAAATATCAAATCAAAGCATGATCTAGAGAAATTATCGCTTGCAGCAATGATTTTTAATCCAGTTGCACAAATGCTTCAGTATCTTGCTGTACATTGTCAGATGACTCAGGAGTCTGTACCCTTTTTTGAAAAAATCATGACACAAGTAGACTCTATAGCCGATCACATTACATTTGTTGCTGGAGAAGCAAGCGATAGCTGTTATTTAGCATCTTGCTGGAAACAGGAGATGCACAACCTTATTTTTGGACGTGTTCATCTTACTTCGTCTCAGAGTAATAGCAAGTTTGCAGTTGCTGCAGAAACTTTTGGTGGAATTACATCACCCCAAAGCTATTTGCATAAAGGCGCTGTGCGTACAGCTTGTGCTGATTCAAACATCAATAAAAAATTATTTAATCAAAAACCTCTTGCTAGCACGCCGAGTGACGATACTCAATCAATTTCTTCTCGAGCGCGACAGGCACGTAATACTGATGCTGAGAATACTTTTTTTACTGCTGATGATTCCGCTGAAAATTATTTGGGTGATGCTGACTATTCAGATCTCTTAATTAATTTGCATGATAACTCTAATGAATCGTTAGGTGGCATGCACATGCCAAATAGTTTATTGCATCAGACAAATCATAATATAAATGATAGTACTAATACTGTTAAAAACAGTAACAATCAGTCAGGTCAAATCCCTGAAAAAATGAAGTCTGATGAGCCTGTTGCACAATTCGGCCAGGACTCGCTGAAGATGCCTGACGTAACTACGCCTAAGCAGATTAATCTTAAGACTGCTGCATATCGCCAACAGGTTATTGAGCTTGCAAATGAAGGGCTTGCTGAGGTTCAAGCAGCATCAGAAAGAATTAACGATAAGCTAGCTCAAGCAGAAAATGATCTCATGGAATCTCTAGCAGCTGCTTTGCAGCGTCCGCGCCCATAATTTTATTTTGCTATCCTATTATTCCTGCAAGCTTTACGCGTTGTAGATAGAGTGCACGGTGCCCTGCGTCAGGGTGCATGTCTTCTTCGTTGTCTCCGTGTATGCTCGATGCTGGCAGGCCAAGTTCAAGCAGGCGCTCTTTGAGCTCTTCTATCTGCGCTTCATCACCAAGTAGTGCGCCTTCAATAATTGCTTTTATTTCTGCTGCTGCTTCTTCCCATAATTTTTGATACGCCATATGATCTATTATACGCGTACGACGTGGGAGTATAAGCACTGCATAGTGCTTGTCTTCTGCTGCTGGCGGAATAATAATTTGTCCAGCTCGTGCTTCCATATGCCCATGCTCATTGGGTGACTCCGTGATAAAATTAACAGCGGTAGCATGATCATTGCTTAGCTCACTAGAGCTTATCCCAACCGTTCTGCTCATCACTAATTGGCTAGCAGGTGAACCCGTGTCGATGTACGTTGCGTTGTGCCCGCACATATTAACGTAATAAATACAGACAGTGTGCCCATCAGCAGTGTGAATTACAGAAATTATACCTATCAGCAGTTTCAAAAACAGTTTCATTGTCCACCTCCCGCGTTATGTTTTTATTTTAGAGGCGATGAAACAAAAAATGCTATGGATAACACGTTTAAATTATCTTGCTGCCGCGGTTTGAGACTTTGAAAAAGTAGTATGTTCCCGCTCGCCCTGAGTTTATCGAAGGGTTGACCTTCCGGGTTGTCTTAGGCAGGAACAGTGCCTCTGGGGGCGGGCAGGAACAGGCCCGCATCTAAAATATTAATTCATATAATTTATTACTCATGAGTTGAAAAATAGTTATACCCTAAACCTGTTCCTGTTTAGGAATTACCCTATGCGGAGTACCTGTATCCTGTTTTGCAATTACCCCAACGGCACTGTTCCTGTTTAGGTAGTACCCTGGAAAATAGATTTTTTATATTTGATATCCAAAGTTGTTCAGATCTGGCAACTATTCTAGGGTCCGCTCGATCAAACCCTTCGACACGCTCAGGGCGAGCGGAAACATAAAAACATCGCATTTGTAGCACGCAGGTGCGCTCAGGGCGAGCGGCAGTCTTAGTCGCCATAATGCAGCAGGTTTTGCATAGTAAATATAAAAAATTATTTTTGTCGCATGACTGAGATTTTATGCACAGTATTGCTCTTTATTTTTCAATCAAAGTTACTGTTCTTTCCGGAAGTATCAGCACAACGCAGTATTGATTTCGGCCAGGAGGGAGAATAATCTGGTCGCTTCTTAATGCCGGCTGCTTGTGTTGATCAAGTGACTTTGTTATATAATTAACATCTGTAATATTACCTTCACTCAGCTCTACTTCACTTATGCTAATACCCTTCTGGGCAAGCTTTACTGCGTCTACTTCATCAAGCGTATCATCAGCGTAGAATGCATCGTATCCAGAGAGGTTTACATAGTATACAGATGCGGTGTGCGTGTGCGCTGTTTGAATAATTGCGAGTGCAAGCATGAGGCTTTTACATAAAAATTTCATAGGCCACTTTTCTTACAAGAGTTTTAATGAATAAGCGTACGCTGTTTTTAGCTATCTTATTCTTAAGATAACTAAAAGCAATGCTAAGTATTTCTTAAACATGCTTGAATGCGAAGTTATTTGAAAAGATCTTTTCGGCCTAGTAATGACAGGGCTACACGCCCAGGTTTATGCCAAAGCCTTTTTGCACCACGTCAGTGCACCACTGTATTTCAGGTGTTATTTTTTCACGCGTGTAGAGCATAAGTGGGGTGTTTTGCTCAATGACATGAAAATTAAGCGGAACGCTTCCTGGTTTGAGTGAGGCTTTAAGCCATTCAACCTGTTCTTTTGCTACCGTTGGGCCGCAGTTGATAGTGCATGATTTAATCAGCTCAGGTACATCAAAAATAGCTTCAATCGGAATCAGCTCCATAGCCTTGATTTTACAGTTGTTTTGCGAGGTGATATCAAGATTTCCTTTGATGATAAACACGTGATGCTTGCCGAGCAATGCTTCGCTTTTTGCGTACACGCTTGGGAAAATAATTACTTCAGCGCTGCTCGACATGTCTTCAAATTGTGCAAATGCCATTTTATCACCTTTTTTAGTGGTGATCACTTTGTGCGATTGCATCAGGCCAGCACACAGCACTATTGGCTCTTTAATCGAATCAACTTTTTTAATCATTTCAAGCGCTTGCTCGAATGACACCGTGTTAAGCCACCCAAGTGCCGGATACGTTTTAAGCGGGTGCGAGCTCAAGTAAAATCCAACAACCTCTTTTTCTTTTTCAAGCTTTTCTTTGTCGGGAAAATCTTCGCGCGGTCTAAAACTATACGTTGCGTCAGCATCTGAGCTTCCCGCTGCTGGTGCTCCCATGCCAAAAAGCCCCATCTGACCAGTCTTTGCAGCTTCTTTTGCTGCATGTGCACGCTCGATGATTTCATCAAGTTCAGCAATTTTTTGAGCGCGGTTTCCTGGCAGATTATCAAGCGCGCCTGAGTACGTTAAGCTCTCAAGTACGCGTTTGTTTACCACGCGTAGATCAACGCGTTTGCACAGGTCAAACAGATCTTTAAATGGTTTTAGTTTGCGCTCTGCTAAAATTGCTTCAAGCGCCGCAAGGCCAACGTTTTTAATTCCCTTGAGTCCAAAAACGATGCCATCATTAGTGGCGCGAAACTCAATATCAGAATCATTAATATTTGGTGCGTGCACCGTGATTCCCATATCATGAATTTCTTGAAGGTATTTGGTAAGGCTCTCTGGTGAGTCTGTTTCAAACGTCACGAGTGCAGCCATGAATTCACGTGGGTAGTTTGCCTTGAGGTATGCAGTATGATACGCAATCAGTGCATACGCTGCAGAGTGTGATTTGTTAAAACCGTATCCTGCAAAGTATTCCATCAGGTCAAACAGCTCACCGGCTTTTTTGGTATCAAAACCAAGCTTTGATGCGCCGTCCATAAAGGTTGCGCGCTGCTTTGCCATTTCCTCTGCTTTTTTCTTACCCATTGCGCGGCGCAATAAGTCAGCGCCACCAAGTGTGTAGCCACCGATTGCAGATGCGATTTTCATCACCTGCTCTTGATACACAATAACGCCGTATGTTTCAGCAAGAATAGGCTCAAGCTCAGGGAACATGTATGTTGTTGGTTTACGGCCGTGACGACGTTCAATAAAGTCGTCTACCATGCCTGAGCCAAGTGGCCCTGGTCGATAGAGTGCGTTGACCGCAATTAAGTCTTCAAATTTATCTGGCTGGAGTTTGCGCAGTACTTCACCAATTCCCTCAGACTCAAATTGGAAAACCCCTTTGGTGTTACCTTTACGCAACAGTTCGAAAGCGCGATGGTCATCGAGTGCAATTTTATCAAGGTTGATTACGATACCATGATTTCTTTCGATTGCACGCAGTGCACGCTCAATCACGGTTAAGTTTTGTAGACCCAAAAAGTCCATTTTTAAAAAGCCAACAGCTTCAAGCTCGGTCATTGCGTATTGAGACACAAGGTCGCCACCTTTGCCCGTTACGTAAATTGGCAGGCAGTCTGCAAGTGCTTCTGGTGAAATAACCACGCCAGCAGCATGTTTTGAAGCGTGGCGTGTTAACCCCTCAAGCTTAAATGAGATATCAAAGAGATTTTTAACACGAGGGTCTGTATCAATCATTTGCTTGAGGCGTGGCTCTTGTTCAATAGCCTCATGCAGCGTTATTTTAAGCTGCTCCGGAATCAAATCTGTTATCGCATTTGTGTCTGCAAAAGAAAATCCGAGCGCGCGCCCAACATCTTTTAGCACGCCTTTTGCCATCATGGTACCAAAAGTGATAATTTGGCATACGCAGTCGTGTCCGTATTTTTCTTTGACGTAATTAATGACCTCTTCACGTCGCTCAATGCAAAAATCAATATCAATATCAGGCATCGTTACGCGTTCAGGATTCAGAAAGCGCTCAAAAAGTAAATTGTATCTGATTGGGTCAATGTTTGTAATCTCAAGCGCCCACGCAACGAGCGAGCCTGCTGCAGAGCCTCGGCCTGCGCCGACTGGAATATTGTGGCGCTTTGCCCACTGAATAAAGTCTGATACTACCAAGAAGTAGCCAATAAACCCCATTTTAATAATAAGATCAACTTCAAGCTGCAAGCGGGCATCATAAGCTGCATGCTGATCTGATGGGATTAAATCTTCGCGTTTGAGTTTATCAAGCCCATCGACGCAAAGCTTTTGAAAATACTGCTCAGGAGTGAGTTCTTGTGGCACCGGAAAGAGTGGGAAATGCAGCTTGCCAAATTCAAAGTTAAATTCGCATTGATCTGCGATAAAGCCAGTGTTCCACACGACTTCAGGGTTTTGCGGAAACGCACTCAGCATCTCATCTGTTGTTCTGACAAACGCTTTGCAATCACCAAATGAAAAGCGATCAGGATTGCTCATGACGTCTTTTGTCTGTACTGCAAGCATTACTTCGTGTGCTTCACGATCTTCGATGTTGAGATAGTGAGCATCTGATGTTGCAATACATTTGACTCCCCACTCATTACCGTATTGCAGCAACAATGGATTGAGCGCAATCTGTTTGTCAAAAAGAGCTGGCGCTGTTTCAAAGAAAAATCTATCTGGCCCAAACATATCTTGAAACCAGAGGGTGCGCTGTTTTGCTTCTTCAATATTGCCTTGGAGTAGCAGGCTAGGGATATGCCCACCAACGCATGCAGTTGTTGCAATGAGTCCGGCTGAGTATTTTTCTAGCGTTGCATAATCAACACGAGGCTTGAAGTAATAGCCGTCTTGATGAGCAAAAGAGAGGAGTCTGCACAAGTTGCGATAGCCCTCACTGTTTTGAACAATCAAGATGAGGTGATGATATTTTTCGTTAACGTTTTTGATTGCAACATCAGGCGTGAAATACATTTCAACGCCAAGTACAGGTTTAATACCTTCTTTTTTGGCGAGCTGAAAAAATTTCACAGCGCCAAAAATATTGCCATGATCAGAAATTCCAACGGCTTTCCATTGTTCTTGCTTCGCTTTTTTAAGCAGGTCAGGGATCCTGATTGCCCCGTCTAGAAGCGAAAATTCGGTATGAAGGTGAAGGTGTGTGAAATGGTTTGTCATAGTCCTGGGAGTGTAACACAAATGTTTGGCTTCTGAAATATTTATTGGTTGTTGTTTACTCGTTTTCATCTCGTCGATACACTCCAGAAAAATAAGGTTTGAGCATAACTTTAGTTACAGAGTTTTTATAAAGATAGTTTCAAAGGTGAGGTGTTTAATGACGTATGTAAAATTTTTTACTCTTATGCTGCTTGTAGTTACAGCAGTGGCAGATGTTAGTCCTGCTGCTGAGGCAGCAAAAGAAGCTGATGATACTTCTTCGCTGCCAGCAGCTCGCTGTGAATCACCAGTGGGTAAAGTGAGCAGGGGTGTGCCTGCATTCCCGCAATCGCCCCGTAACGCGCGTCCTAATCGTAGAACTACCGCAACGCCTGGGATGCGTGAGTTATTAGTTGTGCGTGCGCGACGTGCCGCAGCTGCATCTTCTGTTGATGCTGGTTATGAAAGCGATGATAGCTTTAAGGCCCCACGCATAAAACGATTGAGTGCTTCAGGGGGCGCAGCATCTGGTGGAGGTGCTTCAGGTGCTGGTGTTGGTAGGTTGTTGGTCTTTGAAGACACGCCAGACGATATAGCAGATACCCTTGCAGAGTCCACGCTCCGTGCTGATGAAAAAAATGAAACCATACTGCATCATGCTGCGCGAGTAGGTGATATTGATGCTCTTGTCAGAGGCCTTGCAGAGGGGGCTCCAATAAATCATAAAAATATTAAAGGCCAAACAGCGCTTTTTGTCGCAGTTGAGTCAGCTATGATTGATGCTGCTGTTTTTCTTATAAAAGCGGGTGCAGATACATTAGCTACGGATAGCTCAAGCCGTTCGTTTGTTGACTATTGCAGAGCTGCAGGGCGCATGGATTTATTAGGTGTTACGCCTGATAAAAAGGCAGCAGCAGCGGGTGATCTTTCTACCCCTGCAAGCCGCTACACGGTTTATGCTGATTATTCAAAGAAGCGTCCAAGAGCCGGTAAAAAATCAGGGCGCTCACTACGACAAAGAACAGCTCGTGCTCAAGGAGCGCTTGCGGCTGTTGCCGAAGGCGATGAGGATGCAGACGGCGATGATGAGGAATAGCCCCGCCGCAAAACATAGCTATAAATAACTAAGGCACGGAATTACCGTGCCTTTTTCTATGCTTAATTTAATAGAGCGCTATACTTGCACCCCTAATTGTTGCTACAGGTTGATTTTTACACTGGATTTTTATGCACATACTCTTACTTTCGCTTCTTTTTTCTCTTGCTCAGGTTGTTTATCCCGCAGCGGTTGTTACATCAAGCTCACCGCTTGCATCTGACCCCTTGTGTTCGCCGGGTGGATCATCTGACTTTTCACCCCTTCGGGCAAAAGATAAGCGCTCTATTTCAGACGTCTCAGTTTCCTACGTTAATGGGCTCTGGCTGATTGAAGCAATTAACAAAGCTGATCTGGCGGTTGTCGTTGATATCTGCAAGAATCATAACGTTGATCCGTTCAAGCGCGTTGATATCATAACGCGTGACTTCTGGGGATGTGAGGAGATTGTTACGATTTCTCCGTTTATGTACCTTAATCGGATTCTTCTTGATGGCTTTGGGCATCCTGATCTTGAGCATATTGCCGAGTATTTTAAAGAGCTGCTAGCGGCTCAAGATTGCCGAAAAGATCGTTAATAACAACGGTTTGAGTTGATTCAGATAAGTAATTTGTTACACTAGCTCCTTCGTTTAACTTTATTAAGCCTGGTTTAACCAGCTCGATACTCATCGTAATGATTAATCACATCAGTAATCGCTGAATCCCCCCCCCTCTGGGGCGTAGGTGCCGCAGAGTGCGGGGTGTTCTGACGTAAGCTACTGATACGTAATAAACGCATCAGTTCAGCTTTGGCACGAGAATGTGCTATATAATTGTTGTACGTTAACTGTATTTAAGGTTACAAGGAGCTTGAATGACTCTGGTTGGTAGTTTATGTATGATTGTCGCGGGCCTAGCAGGTTTGTGGCAGGCGGGTGATTTTGTTGTGCACTATGCGGTACAGCTGGGTGATCGCTTTAAGATTTCTAAGTTTTTTCTTGGGTTTATTATTCTCGCGATTGCTGCTGATATTCCTGAGCTTGCAATAGCTATCACTTCTGCGCTCCAGGGTGCTAGCGGTGTTGCTGCTGGTGATATTATTGGCGCAAATTTTTCAGATATAACCCTTGTGATCGGGACAACTCTTTTAATTACCGGTGGCACTGTTAAAATTACTGCACGTGATCGTAGAAGTATGCTTGCAATGGTATTTTTATCTGCGCTTGTGATGTTTCTAACGTTTGCTGCTGGGTCGGTTGATCGTGTTGTTGGAATGGGCCTGATTGTGACGTATATTGCCGCTATCGTCTGGCTTTGGAAGTCTGGCGCTAAGCATGATGTTATGCACGAAGAGGTTGAAGAAATCACAGAGCAAGAGACTCATAGCAAAGATTGGTTTTTAACATCAACGCCTGGTGTAGTTGCAAAACTTGCAGCAAGCCTTGGTGTGGTGATGTATGCATCACAAATTACCGTTGATGGTGCGCTTGCATTTGCAGAGCTTATTAATTTTTCACCAGAAAAAGTTGGTGCTGTGATCTTGGGTGTTGGAACATCCCTCCCAGAGCTTGCGCTTAGCCTTGGTGCTATACGTCGTGGCCACTTATCGCTCGCGCTGGGGCCAACGCTTGGTACCGTTCTTGAGCAAACAACCTTTATCTTTGGTATTTTGGCTGCATTATCTGGTACGCCTGTAGAGCTTGGTGGCTTATGGATTGATGCGTTGTTTATGTTTGGTGCATTTGCTGTGATTGCATTTGGATTGATGAGACAAAAGCCAATGGGACGTATTTTTGGCGTTGCCCTGCTGATGCTTTTTGTCACGTATGTTGTTACGCGTACGTTTGTGATTTAAGACTAGCAGCACAAGCACAACACTTTTTATTTTGGATCATAAAAAAGGGGAGCCACAACGGCTCCCCTTTAGTCTTTGTGTGCTTGAATTCGTGACAACTAGATGTGTCCGATTTCTGCAGCTTTCTTATCATTCATCTGTTCTGCTTTTTCGATGAATGTATTTGTCACTTTATCAAGAAGATCGCTCAGGCGCTTTGCAAAGTCTTCTGATATTGTACGCTTTTTCTCTGCGTCACGAAGTGCATTATGGAATTCTTTGCGCACGTTACGCACACCAACTTTGCACTCTTCTGTTTTTTTGCCAAGAAGCTTAACAAGTTCATCACGGCGAGATGCGCTCATTTGTGGCAGCTGGACTCTGATAACGTTTCCATCGTTAATTGGTGCTGCGCCAATATCTGAAACAGCGATAGCTTTTTCAATTTCAGAAAGAACTGATTTGTCCCATGGCTGAACCATAAGCAAGCGTGCGTCTGGAGCTGAGAGTGTTGCAAGCTCTTTCAGGCTCATCATTTGACCGTAAGCATCAACTTTGATGTTCTCAAGCAATGCGATTGATGCTCGTCCTGTTCTGATTGCTGCGAGCTCTTTTTCATAATGTTTTATCGGTTTATCCATGTGCTCTTTGAGCGGGTTTTCAAAAGCTTTAGAGTCGCCTTCTTGAAATGCTATTTCGATCATACTGTTCCTTATACTTTAAGCTATTGTGCTTCCGAAATTTTTGTCGCTTACTGCTCGTAGGAGTGCGTTTTGCTCATTCATCGAAAAAACTCTGAGCATGATATTGTGTTGCTGAGCGATTACAAGTGCCGTTGTATCAACAACACCAAGTTTTTGCTCAATCGCGTACTGGTGCGATATTTTATCGAGTTTTATAGCCATTCGATTTACTGATGGGTCTTTATCATATACCCCATCAACCTTGGTTGCTTTGTACACAGTTTTTGCCCCAACTTGCGTTGCTCGGATCATTGCTGCTGTATCAGTTGTGAAGCAAGGGTTTCCTGTGCCACCAACAAAAATAATCACATTACCGCTTTTTTGCAGCGCCGTGATTGTCTGCTGGCTGATAGAAAGCGATATGCCAGGCACAATTTGAGGAGATAAAAGCTGCGCCTGAACGCCTCGTTGAATAAGCAAGTCTTGAATAATAAGGCCATTCATAAATGTTGCCATCATCCCAACGCTATCAGCTTGGGCAGGAGTGAGACCCAGCAGTCGACCCTCGTTGTTGCCTCTAAAAATATTGCCGCCGCCTATAATCAGGCTAACGTGGTGGTGGATGCTGAGCTGCTTGATTTGGTTTAAAAGCGCATCAAGAATCCCTGATGCGCCTTTTGTCATATCAATGATCTCACCACTTAGTTTGATGACCAGTGGCTCATTCATAATTATCTGCCAATTGAGAAGCGTTTGAACTGCTTAACTGTCACGTTAAGACCAAGGCCTTTTGCAACAGTGTCAACATGTTGCTTAACGCTTTGTTTTTCATCTTTGATGAATGGTTGGTTGAGCAGGCATGCATCTTGGTAGAATTTGCTGAGTTTGCCTTCTACAATTTTTGCAATAACTTGCTCTGGCTTGCCGCTGTCTTTCATTTGATCCATAGCGATAGCGCGCTCTTTTTCAACGGTTGCAGGATCAAGTTCTGAAGGGCTTACGCATACTGGGTTTGTTACCGCGATTTGCATGCATACATCTTTTGCTAGAGCCTTGAGTGCGTCTGCATGGCTTGCAGCATCTTTATCTGTGCTGAGCTCAACCATAACACCAACTGTTGAACCTGGGTGGATGTAAACATTTACAAGTCCGTGGCCAGCAACAACAAAGCGATTAAAACGGTTTACTTTGATGTTTTCACAAATTTTAGCTGTTAGCTCATCAAGCATGCTCTTAATGGTCAACTTGCCATTTTTTGCATGTACTTGGGTCATCAGCTCTTCAACGTCTTTTGCGTCTTGGTGCGCGATGTGCTCTGCTACGTTGATAGCAAAATCACGCATGCTTTCTGTGTTTGCAGAGAAGTCTGTTTCGCACGCGGTCTCTACAAGAACCCCAGTTTTTCCGTCAACAGTAACGAATGATTCCACGCGGCCATGGTTGGTAAGGTTGTCTGCGCGCTTTGCAGCTACAGCAGCGCCTTTTTTACGAAGAATCTCGAGTGCTTTTTCAAAGTCGCCTTCTGTTTCCATAAGCGCTTTTTTGCAATCCATAAGGCTAATTTGTGTCTTGTCGCGAAGTTGCTTTACAAGATCCATGCTGACTGTTGTCATAAACGGCTCCTGAGGTCTTTAAAATTTGAAGAAAAAGTATCTTTTTTAAAAAATATAGCTATAATGCTTGCGTACATGAATTGACGTATCAGTCTGCCAGATTTGTGCAAATTTACAACTATTGGCACAACTGTTTTGACAAAAAGCGATGAAAAATTTACCATAGGTGAACTTTAAAAAGTCTACCACTCATATGGTTTTTAATTACTAGTTAACCAGGTTTACTGCTTTATTTGCTGAAATAAAGCTCACCAAGATAGTTTACGAGGAGTCATCTAATGCCAGTACCTAAACGTAAGTTGTCGCGAAAGCGTCGTGATCAACGTTCGGCTAATAAAGGTATTAAGCCACAATCAATGTCTCGTTGTCAGACATGCCAATCACCTATTATGCCACACAAGGTATGCTCAGAGTGCGGCTATTACAAAGGTATCAAGGTACTGCGTACAAAGACCGACCGTCTTTATGCTCGTGGTCAAGCACGCGAAGCTCAATCTGCGGCACTCAATGCTTCAGCTTCAGCAAATCAAGCGCAAGCAGGTCAGAGCGAGCAGCAGTAAGCTGTTGATTTCTAGACATGAAATTTTAACGCCGCTTTTCAAAACACTGTTTTTGAGAGGCGGCGTTTTTGTTTTGAAAGGTATTTTCAGATGATCGCGCTTGATGTTATGGGTGGTGATTATGCCCCTGATGTTGTTCTTGAAGCTGCTGTAGAGGCTGCTCGAGGTGGCGTTTCGATTTTATTGTTTGGCCCTAGCCAGCGTATACAAGAATCACTCAGCCGGCTTCATGCTGATTGGGCTGCATTACCCCTCAAAATAGTTGATGCACCTGATACCGTTGGCATGGATGAAGAGCCTGTTTTTGCGGTCAGAAAAAAACCTCAATCGTCTTTGGTGATGGCTGTTTCTGCTGTTGCGCGTGGCCAAGCATCGGCTGTTGTGTCTGCCGGTAATTCTGGTGCTCTCATGGCTGCTGCAGCATTTATTATTGGCCGTATCGATGGGATAGAGCGTCCCGCTATTGCAGGGTTTTTTCCTTCCCATTCTGGGCGTGTTTTGGTGCTTGATCTTGGTGCAAATACAGAGTGCAGACCACAGCACCTCCTTCAGTTTGCCCAGCTTGGCGATGCATACGCTCGAGAGCTTGGGATCAGCAATCCGCGCATAGGTCTTCTGGCAAATGGTCATGAAGAGACCAAGGGGAGCCTTTTAGTTAAAGAGGCACACCAGCTTATCAAGCAGGATGGGGCATTTAATTTTATTGGCAATATTGAGCCATACGATATTATCGATCACAAGGCAGACGTTGTTGTCTGTGATGGTTTTTCAGGTAATATTTTGCTCAAAACTCAAGAGGCCGTTATCGAGGCAGCCGCTGCTTGGACTGGTAACGCAGCCGCCCTTGAAGAGCATATGACGCACAGAACTGTTGGTGGCGCGCTGTTGCTTGGCGTGAAAGGGCGTGTTATCGTCTGCCATGGTGCGTCCGATGCAAAAATGCTAAAAAACGCACTTTTTTTCGCCGCCCAAAAGAGTTAAATATTGCAGTTTGAATTGCAAAAGCTGCAAAAATGCAGGAAAATGCCTCTTTATATACAAAGAAATATAATTCTGTATAGTTAAAAAACATACAAAAATGCAATCACAGGAGAGTCTATGAACGAGTCACGCAGCATGCTGTCGTCATGGTCAGAGCAATCAAAAGAGTTTGCTTTGAATTACACACGCCAGCTGGTTTATGGGGTTATCGGGGCTGTCGTTATTGGTCTTGGTGGGCTAGGGTATCATCAGTACTGGAAGCATATGCAAGCCGTTGCGCAGGGTGATTTAGCTACCGCGCTTCGTTTTGTTGATGCACCGATTATTCCTGGTGGCAAGACTGTAGTAGATGGTGATGCTATCCAATTTGCTTCGGCAGAGGATAAGTGGAATCATCTGAATAAAGTGTTTGCAGAGGCTTATGCTAAGAATAAAGGTTCTGGAATAAGCGGTATGTTCCTTGTTAATCAGGCAGATGCCTTGATTAATCTTGGCAAAAACACCCAAGCGCTAGAAGTGATGAATGAAGCGCTGGATCGTTTGCCAAGCAAGGAGTTGAAAGATTTTTATCGCGTTAAACGCGCGCTTATGAAAATGGATAACGAAGGTGCCGTAGTACAAAAAGAAGGCCTTGAGGAGCTTAAAAAGCTTGCTGATAATCAAAGCAGCTATGCTCATGAACAAGCGCTTTACTACCTTGGCAACTACTTCTGGGTTCATAAGGACTTTGCACAGGCAAAAAATTACTGGCAGCAGCTTGTTGTTAAATACGGTATGCGCGATGGACAGCACCCATCACCATATGTCGATGTTGTCAGATCTAAGTTACGTTTGATTAGTGCTGAATGGTAAGGAATAGATAGTGAGTACAGGTACACTACGAGTTAGATTTGCTCCATCTCCAACAGGGCACCTCCACATTGGTGGTTTGCGTTCTGCAATCTTTAATTGGTTGTATGCGCGTCATCATGGCGGAACATTTCTTATTCGTGTTGAGGATACTGATGTAGCCCGCTCAAGCGAGGCGTATGTTCAGTCCCAACTCGCAAGTTTGGCATGGCTTGGGCTATCGCCAGATGAACCTATCGTGTACCAGCTTTCACGTATCGAAAAGCACAAAGCAGCGGCGCGCCACCTTTTGCTTAACGGCAGAGCGTATCCGTGCTTCTGTGACCCGCGTGATGCAGATCAGCTTGTTTCTGATTTAGAGATGGGCCTTGGCAGCAAGTACGCTGGTGTGTGCAGAAACAAAACCTTTACCGACCAAGATTTACAAAAGCCTCATGCCATCAGATTTAAATTACCTGATGGCATGCAGGATGTTGTGTTTAATGATCTGGTGCTAGGCGAGATTCGCGTTAACATCGATCAGCTTGATGATTTTGTCATCGTTCGTAGAGATGGCACTCCGGTGTATAATTTCTGCGTTGTCGTCGATGACATTGATATGAAAATTTCACACATTATTCGTGGCCAAGACCACGTTTCAAACACGCCAAAACAGATTTTGTTGTATGATGCGCTTGGCGCTCAGCCACCTCATTTTGCCCATATTCCACTTATCCTTGGGCCAAATGGCGGCAAACTCAGTAAGCGTGATGCTGCTGTATCTGTTGGTGAATACCATGCCCAAGGCTACTTGCCAGAAGCTTTGATGAACTACCTTGTTCGTTTAGGGTGGTCGCATGGTGATCAAGAGGTCTTTACTGCTGAAGAATTAGTTAGGCTTTTTACGCTTGATTCTATCGGCAAAAAAGGATCTATTTTCGATGTTAAAAAATTACAATGGCTTAACGCTCATTACATGAAGCAAAAAGATGCGCTTACGCTTCTTGATGCTATTAAGAGTGTTAACCACGAGTTTTATGATGAGCTTGTTTCGCTTTGGCCTGATGCCATGCTAACAAGGCTTATTGATGAATATAAGCAACGTGCATCAACATTAGTTGATTTGTATGAAGCCGTAAGAAATCTTGCCAAAGAGCCGGGTATTTATAATACCGCGCTTATTGCACAGTGGGTGACTCCACAAACAGCCGATGTGCTCGAGCAGCTTTGTGCTCAGCTTGAGTCGCAGCAGGCATTTACTGATCATGCAGTTTTATCTGCAGCTGGTCAGGAGCTTTGTAAGTATTATGGACTTAAAACTGTTCAGCTTGCGCAGCCAATTAGGCTTGCGCTTACTGGTGGGATTGCCAGTCCAGGTGTTTTTGAGCTTATGTCACTTCTTGGCAAAGAGTGTTCATTACGAAGAATTAGGGCACTAGTTGCGCAGCTGCGTACCTAGTGATTCATGGGGGAGGTTAGAAATGACAAAGCCAATTATTGGAATGATTTTTCCTGGGCAGGGATCGCAAGGTCTTGGTATGGGAAAAGATTTATATGACAGAGAACGTTCGATTCAAGAGCTATTTGAGCAAGCATCAAGTTGTGTTGATAACAACTTTGTGCGCCTCTGTTTTGCATCATCTGAGCGTGAACTGCGTGAAACGATTAATGCACAGACGTCTATTTTTCTTGTAAGCGTTGCAATCACGAACTTGCTGAAAGAAAAATTTGGGGTAGTGCCTGACATTGTTGCAGGACACAGTTCTGGCGAATATGCTGCGCTTTACGCAGCTGGTGGTATGTCATTTGTCGATGCCCTCTATCTTTTGAAAAAACGTGCACTGTTTATGGACGAGGCAACAAAAGCTCACCCTGGTGGAATGATTGGGGTACTTGGATTGCCGTATGATACGCTCCATTCAATTTGTCAGCGTTATGATGATACGACTGGTAATCAGCATGTTGCGGAAATTGTTAACTATAACTCTCCTGGCCAACTTGTAGTTTCTGGTACGCTGCCCGAGCTTGAAGCCATCACCCGTGATGTCAAAGCTGCTGGTGGTAAAGTGCTCCCGCTCAACGTTGCAGGAGCTTTTCACTCTCGCTTGATGCGTGATGCTGCTAAGTTATTTGCCATGTATATGGTCAAGGTTGATTTTAAAGATTTAACAGTCCCACTGGTTAATAACGTTCAGGCTCAGCTTGTCTCTACAAACGAGCAGATTAAGCAATCATTGATTAATCAGATGAGCTCAAACGTCTTGTGGTGGCCGTCAATGCAGCATTTTGCAAAGTGCGATATTATCATTGAGGTTGGCCCAAGCAATAAATTATCCAAAATGCTTAAGCGTGAATGGCCAGAAAAAGAAATTTACTCACTCAGCAACCCTGCAGAGCTTGAGCTGCTTATGGCTCGACTTGGGCAGAAGGTTGAAAAATCTGAACTAGAACTTGACCTTGAACGAGAAAAAGTGGCTAAAAAAGAGGCTGCTGAGGCAGAGCTTGCGGCACTTATCGTTTCTCCTCAAGAATCATCTGACGGTCAGCCATACGTTTAAGGCGCTGTCGTTTCCTCGTGAATAGTAAATAAAACAGGGTGGGTGTATACTCGCCCTGTTTTATTTTGTTGCTACAAAGGGTTTTTTATGCAGCATACAGCTATTGTTACAGGGGGGCTGTCTGGGATTGGGCGATCTATTGCTCAATTATTGCAAAAAAGAGGCGATTTTGTTGTTATTTTCGATCGGCTGAGTCCAGCTGATGCCCAAGGGCATGTCGGGTCTGCCTACATCCAAGTTGATATTTCAAGCGCAGAGGGGGTAAATTTGGCTTTTAAGGAGCTTGATCGCCTTATCCTGCAGGACAACCTACCCCCGGTGGGTATTTTGATTAATAACGCCGGTATTACGCATGATGGTCTTGCGCTCAGGCTAAAAGAGGCTGCTTGGGACGCTGTGCTCGATGTCAACCTTAAGGGCTCTTTTTTGTGTGCCCAGCAGGCGCTTATGCGTATGGTTAAAAACCCCGTCAGTTATATTATTTTTATGAGCTCTATCGTTGGAGTTAGGGGGAATCCTGGCCAGGCGAATTATGCCGCGAGTAAGGCTGGGGTTATTGGGCTTGCCAGCTCTTTGGCCCGGGAGTACGCAGGGCGGAATGTCCTGATCAATACCCTTGCCCCAGGTTTTATTAGCACCCCAATGACTGACAAACTTTCTGCAGAGCAGCAAGCCACTATTTTGCAGCATATTCCACTTAAGCGGTTTGGTTCGCCCGCTGACGTTGCCGCCCTTGTTGGGTTCTTGACGTCTGGTGATGCTGACTATATAACGGGGCAGGTTATTGAAGTTACAGGTGGAATGTAAGGATCTTTTCATTCATGCATAACATGCTACACTAGGTCCCTATGTGTGGGCGGTGACAGCCTGCATGCGCGATACGTATGTTTTTCAAAGGAGACACAATGGCTTTTTTACGTGAAGATACAGTAGCAAAAGTTGCATCAATCGTAGCAGACAAGCTAAGCATTCCTGCTTCCCAAGTCGTTGAAACTGCGACATTTAAAGATTTGAACGCAGATTCTCTTGATATCGTTGAAATCATTATGGGCTTTGAAGAAGCATTTGGTATCGAAATCAAAGATGAAGATGCAGAAAAGATTAAAACAATTGGTCAGGCAGTTGATCTGATCCATGGCGCTCGTACGAAGTAAGCCTACATGCAGCTTCGACGCGTTGTTATCACAGGGATAGGGCTTATTACACCTGTTGGTAACACAACTGAAGAAAACTGGCAGCGTATCTGCGCCGGTGTTTCTGGAATTAAAGCTATCCCTGCTGATTGGAACATGCCAGATGGTTTTGCTGTAAAATCAGTGGGGCTTGTTTCTGGTGAGCAAGAGTATTTAGATCGTGTGCTTGATAAAAAGCTTCAGGCGCGCACTGATAGATTTATTCACCTTGGGCTGATAGCAGGAAACCAAGCCCTTGCTGATGCCGGAATTTTAGATTCGATCAGCCAGGAGCAGCGCGGTAGAATAGGCGCTCTGATTGGTGTTGGTATTGGTGGGCTTGCGGGTATTCAAGAAACAGTGCGTACGTTTGATGCTCATGGAGCATCACGCGTCAGCCCTCTTGCGATTCCAAAACTTATTAGCAATATGGCCTCAGCCTGGCTTTGTATGCAGCATAATCTCCAGGGCCCCAATATGGCTGTTACCAGCGCTTGTGCATCGAGTACTGATGCTGTTGGGCTTGCGTTTGATATGATTCGCCTGGGGCGGGTTGACGCAATGCTTTCAGGTGGTGCCGAAGCGTGTGCGCTTCCTATGACGCTGGCAGCATTTGCGAATATGCGTGCATTGTCAACGTGGCAAGGAGCACCAGAAGGCGCTTCTCGTCCGTTTGATAAAGATAGGAGCGGCTTTGTGCTGTCTGAAGGTGGAGCTGTGCTTGTGCTTGAAGAGCTAGAGCATGCGCGCGCCCGAGGTGCACAAATATACGCAGAAGTTGTGGGATATGGTGCGACCGCAGATGCGTATCATATGACCGCGATGCATCCAGACGCTCGAGGCGCTGAACAAGCAGTTCGTGCGGCTCTTGCAGATGCTCAGATTTCACCAGAAAAAATTGATTATATTAATGCTCATGGCACAAGCACCCCCATGAATGATCCACTTGAGACGACGCTTATTAAAAGAGTTTTCTCAGCAAGGGCACATCCATCTGATCCTGGTCATTTGCTTGTATCGAGCACTAAATCAATGACGGGTCATATGCTTGGCGCGACAGGTGCTGCCGAGCTTGGGTATACTGCCTTAGCACTTCATAATCAGCTAGCACCACCAACGATTAATTGTCAGCAGCCAGCAGAAGGCTGTGATCTTGATTATGTTGTTGGTCAATCACGTGAGGCGCGCCTTGAGTATGCGCTTTCACAATCATTTGGGTTTGGTGGCAGCAATAGTGCTGTTGTTTTAAAACGATTTGATGAGTAAATGAAAAGGCCCCCGATACATCGGGGGCCTTTGATCTTTAGATGCCCTTTACATCCCACATCTTCATAGTGGCTGGGTTATGCAAAGTCTTTAAAGCTGTTATACGATTGAAGCAGCTTCTACTGCTTGATCAATAGCTTCAATAACTGATTCAATTTTTGCTCGAAGCAAAGCTTCTTCTTCAGAGTATGAGAAGAACCATCTTGTAGTTTTTTTATACGCTGAATCAGCTTCTTTTTTCAATACATCGAGCTCTTCTTCGCCCATCGTAGCAATACGTTCAATTAACGCAACTGTATCGTCTTCGCTCATATGATTGAAGTCAACCGGCTCTCTTGCTGCGATAACAGGAGCTGGAACAACGTCTTCTACAGCAGCATCAGCAGGAGCAACAACAACGTCTTCTGGAGCAGCTGCAGGTAAATCTGCAGGAATTGCAGCAGGGGCTGTTGCTAGTTTTGCATCAGTTGCTTCAATTAATGCATCAATAAAAGCAAAATATCTATTTGTTCTAGCTGAACACAAAATGTATGTTAAGCGTCCAAATGTTCTTTTAGCTGAAAGTGCTAGATGCGCTCTAAATGCTCGCAAGTTTGCAAGTTCATCGGCTTCAGTAATATTAACATCGTTAATTGCTCTGATAATTTGATCAAGGTTGTTTATGTCAAGCGTCGTCTCTCGGTTAATTGTCAAACCAGCAGTAACACCTTCTCTACGAGCAAGTTCACGAATTACCATCGTTTGCTCTGCGATAGCAGCATCAAGCTCTCTAACAAAATCTTGTGCTACAGTAGGTAACACAACGAACAGCGATCTGTACGTTTTTGTAACACGATCTTTGATATCGGTAATAGCAGCAATTTTTTCTACTGCTGTTCCGTCCGTGATAGCTGCAAATCTTGCGCGTGCTTCTGCTAGTTTTGCATCAAGCGCAGTAGTGATTTCTGCTTGTTTTGTTGCATGAAGTGTTGAAAAGTTAAATGCAGCGGTTGCTTGGTAAAGCACTACTTTAGAATCAAAACGGAACATGTTTTGAACATATTGAATAGCTGTGGTGCTTATTTGACCAGCATTTTGCCAGTCATACGCGCTAACTGATGCATATGCAAGAGCAGATACAACGAGTGCTGTTTTTAAAAGTTTTTTAACTGTAAGAACCATGATAACCCTCCATTAACTTTTGGTTTTAGTTCTATAAAGATCTAGTCTAAAAATACGTCTCACGGCCTGTCTGAGCATCTCTGCTAAAGACTTATAGTGAGCATAGATCTAGTGTAGGAGGATCATCACCCCAAAACAAAGGGGCAAAATGTGTTAAAAAGAGACCTTAAAAGCTTAAAAAGCATAGTTTTTTTATCGAATGCTGTTTTTATCACTAATTGTAATTATTTAGAATGATGAACTCATTTTTACCCAAAAAGTGCATATTTCAAGGTCAGCATTTGAGCTAGGCAGCTCGTACGATACGCCCCCACCAAGGGTAATTGGTTGTAGATCTGGTAAACAAAATCGATAACAAACCCCGCCGTACAGCTTGCTCGTCATGAGTGCTGGTGTTGTAATACTGCCAAGATCAAGGTCTTGTGCCGATAAAAAGCGGCGATCTACTGTTTGTGCAACCCCGAATGGTGCTGCAGCATTAGGTGCGTGGCTCTTAATGGCTATACCATACTGATCTGCTTTAAATTCTTTGGTCCTTACGTGCTCGGCGTCTTTCCAAAAGCCTTCATAGCCAGCATCAATACACAGCGCGCGATACGCGTAGCTGAGCATCAGGGTGGTGTTAAACTGGCACCCTGGGCGTACGGCAAACCCCTGTGTCAGAATATTTGCAGCAGGAGTGAGCGGGCTATTTGATTTCCCTTTTTCTCCAAGCAGATAATAGTGGCTTAGTACTTTGCCTTTGATCGAAGGGCAGCGGGTTTCTGTGCTTTCAAAAAGGTAGCTAAGACGTGTTGCTGTGGCCACGTTAAGCATTCCAAATTCGCCATCATACAGGAGCATGGCGCTATCAAGTTCGGCTTGTACCCCTGGGTGCCCGCCATTCCCGATAACTGCATCAAAAAGATAGTTAGCTTGAGGTTTGCTCCCAGTTGGTATAATCACGCCTGCAGATACATACGTCTGAAAATACTCACCCTGAGACAGTTTGTAGCCTAGGCTGACGCTCATATCGCTTATTCCTGTGTGGTCTCTGTGGCCGCTGAATTTAAGCTTTGAAAGCGCTGTTTGGCCGCTGGTTGCAGATGGCTCAATTAAGACCCTGCCTTTAAGGTAGTCTTCAATACTAAAGTTTGTGTTAGCAAGCTTTATTTTATTATCAAATTTTGCACCAATTTTTCGGCGTTGTTGCTCGATTGGTAGATGAATCTTGAAGAGTAGGCCAGGTATTGGTTTTTCAGGCTCATAAAGATACACCATGTGTACGCCATACGATTGTTGCTCAGGAGAGAGCGAAACAGTTGATTGGGCTGTTGTTGGTGGTGCAGCGATTATGCCTGTGTCGTGGAGCAACAAGCCGCCATCAACTTCTTGGTAGGCATTTGGTGAAACTGGGTCAACGCCAGTGTTCCCAACGGTATAGCTTTTTGTCCCATTCCCGATGCCAAAATAGCTTCCTTGCTCGTGGCTCTGGACTGATAAGCTGTAAAATGGGGTGAACTGGTAGTGGTGCTTTAACCCTTTTTTAGTAGGTTTAAGCGCTTGGCGAAACCACTGTTGATACTCAATTGCGAGGTTGTTTCGTGTTGGTCTTGAGCTGAGTAAGGTCATCCTGCTTTTATTTGCATGTGCTAATTGGTGTATGTTTATAACAATCAAAGCTAATAAAAGTAGGGTGCGGTGCAGCATTTTTTCTCCTTAACTCCTGTAATAATGTGCGCACCAGCCTAAGCCTAAAAGCATAAAACTCTCAAGATTTTTAGAAATAAAAAAGGAGCTGCAAATCGCAGCTCCTTTTGTGCAAAAAGAGTTGAGTGTGTGAGATCTTTTTACTCTGCATTAAGAGCAGCTGCAGCTGTTTGGCGAGCAGCGTTGTTAGGTGCTCTGCGTGTGCCAGCTGTGCGGCCTGTGTTACCTTTGCGCGTCATGCTTTCGCTACGTGTACGCTCTGTATTACCTTTAGCGCGACCACGTCCACGTGCAGCATTTTTCTCTGCTGTTTGTTTTGTAGTTGTGCCTTTTGTAAGGTTTTTACGTGAGCCACGTGTTGTTGGAGCTACGCTAGAAGATGCAGGGCGACCACGTCCACGAGCAGAAGCTCTTCTGTTTGTACGTGATACAGCGCCTTTACCAGGCTTTCTTGCAACTTTTTTACGTCTCTTAGCATTACGCTTGTTTGCAGGTTTAGCTTTAGCAGTTTTTGCAGCTTTACCTTTTTCGTTCGCAGCTTGTCTTTGATTACGTGCACCTTTAGCTTTAGGGTTTGATGCAGCGTTTTTCTTATTGTTACCGCGAACAGGTGCCGCTTCTACGCTTGAAACTGTCATTGACAGTGCAACAAGAGCGCAGAGAATAGCACTTGTAATTTTTGAGAAAAATCTCTTTTCCATGACATCTCCTTAATATTTACAGCTGTAGTCACGGCCTTCCGTGATCTTCATAACTGATCGTATCAAGTTATGTTTGGCAAAGTGAATAGTTTTGACAAAAAGAAAAGTATTTTTATTTATGCCCAGTTTAAAAGGCTTTTTTGTTTAGCATTTAAATTTCTGTAAGAATCTGCGCTGGACCTCTGAGCTGCTTGGGTATTTTTTTGCTTTATAAAAGCATGCTTTTATTTTATGATCACCAAAAAATAGGAAAAAATCCATGTATACGCTTTTATCAGTTGTTCAGCTCATCACAGAGATGATTCCCATTAGTAGTGCCATTCATGTTACCCTTGCAATGCTTCTTGCGCAGGCAGCAGGAATTGATTGTGCCCCTTTGCCGCATGATTACGATGAGCTCCTTCATCTTTCACCTTTACTTATTATTGCTTGGTATTTTGCATCAAGCTGGATTCCTCTTGCGTGTGGCTTTTTAACACATGCTTTTGTCCGGCCTACGTCCCACAGCCGCTATTTGCAGCGCTGGATTGGGTGGCATCTTATTACGCTTACCCTTGTGTCAGGGGCAGTAACGGGTACGAGCTATCTTCTGAAAAAAGTTTTTTTCTCTGCCTCAAGTCGTGCTGATTGGGCTTTGGTTATGGGTTTGTCATTAACAAGTTTAATGCTTCTGATGCACTATGAGCACCGCTGGAAGACGTACGGCGTTTGGCTTGTTAACCTTGTTAAGCGCCCAACAACAGGCTTGTTTGGCGTGCGTGGCTACAATCCCGTGGCGCTTGGGTTACTTCTTGGTGCTGCGCAGGGCCTTGGGCTGCTTGTCGGTTCATCACGATTTGCGGGAACAGTGACTATAGCGCTCTTGTGCGGATTAAAGCCGCGGCGCGCGCTTGCCGCAAGCTGGATGGTGTTTGCGCCGTTGATGCTAGGATCTGTTTTGCTGCATGGTATTCCTTGGCTTTTTGCCGGTGGATGGGCTCTTATCGTAACGCCGTATCATCTTGGTGCGCTGCTTGTGTCGTGGGTAATTGCAGGATTTATTTTCACTCAGGTTGCCCGCATGCTGTATGCACATTTGTGGTGGCTTCTTGGTGTATACCTCTTTGTTCCAATCACGATGCTTATTGGTTTTATGCTCTACTGATCTAAATACTCCACCTGGTTTGTTTGGTTATGTTACCTTAAAGCCAAACAAAAGAGGGGGATCTATGTTTTACAAACGTCAGAAGAAAAAAGATCGTTCTGATCAGTTTTTACTCCAGCGTGAGCTGGCTGTGCTTGTTGCTGGTGCAACGGGTTTTTTTACGCTTTTTGCGCTGATTTCTTACAATCGTTTTGATGCAACATTTTTTTATTATGCAACTAATCAAGATGGAATAACAAACTGGTGCGGCGCGCTTGGAGCAAATGTCGCTGCAGCACTTGTGTATTTGTTTGGTGCTGGGGCGTACTTAATTGTGCCGTTATTAGTCCTCCCGATTATTGCAAGCTTCATTCGTATGAGCGGCAAGCAGCTCGCGTATCGCATGGTTGCAGGGTGCTTTGTTGTTCTGCAAGCAGTAACGATTATGAGTTTTCACGGGGTGGATTGGATGTCATCAATGCCTGGTGGCATGATCGGATGGATAGCTCGCCAGCGCGTTGTCATGCTGCTTGGTGATGTGGGTGCTGCGCTTTGGCTTTGGGTGAGCGTTTGGATTGCTCTTGTTATTGGTCTTAAAATCCCGTTACTTCCTTTTGTGGTAAAAGCAGCAGGTCAGCTCCGCCAGCTACTTAAAAAATCAGCTGCGCGCATCCCTTCGATTACGCCAGCGCGTCTTTTTTCTGCGCGTAAAGAGGTTGTTGTCGCCCAGCAGGAATCATTAATGGCAGACGAAGGGCCAGTACATCAAAATGTCTCATACACCGAAGACTTTCAGTCAGTTGCACCTGTAGAAAATGTTTTGCTTGATCGACAAGCGTTACAGCTGCATGAACTGCGCAGAGAGGCTGATTCTCACATTGTGTTACGCTGGAGGTTGTTTCGTTTGCGCAATACTGTGCTTGCGCGCAATATGTTTTCAGGGAGCCCGAGCTTGTACGATAAGCTTATGGCAGTGCCGACCGTAGCTCAATTTATGCTGCCAGAGGCAGATTTATTTAATCAGCCGTCAGGCAAAAGCCACGAAGAGCAGCATCGAGCTGATGCGCAAGCTAAGGCAGATAAAGTTGTTGAAAAGCTTGAGCGCTTTGGGCTTAAAGGATCGATTGTTGATATCAAGCCAGGTCCAGTTGTGACCATGTATGAGTATAAGCCTGAGATTGATAGCAAAATCAGTAAGATTATGGCCCTTGAGGATGATCTTGCGATGGCGCTTACGGCAACAAGTCTGCGTATTATTGCACCGATTCCTGGTAAAAGTGCTGTTGGATTTGAGATCGCTAATCGTGAGCGTGATGAGGTTTTGTTTTCACAGCTTCTTACGTGCGATCAATTTGCTAGCTCAAAAGCTCGACTCCCTATGATTCTTGGTGTTGATGCTTCGGGTGCTCCTGTTATTGAAGATATGGCCAGCATGCCGCACCTTTTGGTTGGTGGATCAACTGGTTCTGGTAAATCTGTTGGACTTAACGTAATGCTCGTAAGCCTTTTGTGTAAGCGAACACCAGACGAGCTAAAACTTATTTTGATTGACCCAAAGCGTCTAGAGTTCACACCGTATGCACATATTCCTCATTTACTCTTCCCTATTGTGACGCAGCCACAAAAAGCAAGCGGCGTGCTGCAATGGGTTGTGCATGAGATGGAAGAGCGTTACACGGCAATGGCTGCAGAGGGCGTGCGAAACGTACAAGAATATCGTAAGCTTTCGCCAAAGAAGGCAGATGGATCTATGCGCCGCGATATGCCGTACCTTGTGGTAATTATTGATGAACTTGCAGACCTTATGATGGTTGCCGGTAAAGACGTTGAAATGCATATCGTGCGAATAGCTCAAATGGCTCGAGCAGCAGGAATTCATATGATTGTTGCGACCCAGCGTCCATCTGTTGATGTTGTAACAGGTCTTATCAAAGTAAACTTCCCAAGCCGCGTTGCATTTAGAGTTTCATCAAAAATAGATTCACGAACGATTCTTGATGCACCTGGAGCCGAAAAGCTGCTTGGTAGGGGGGATGGTCTTTTTATTCATGGTTCATCGCCTGATATGAAGCGCATTCATTGCCCATATGTATCGGATCAAGAAGTTGAATCTGTTGCAGAGTTTCTTAGAAAACAACGTGCAGTAAATTATATTCCTCTACAAGACGCAATTAGTCAGGCTCAGGTTTCATCACAGCCAGAGTATGAAGATGATCTGTACCAGCAGATTAGGGACTATGTTCGCACGCAAGACGAGATTTCGATTTCTCTTTTGCAGCGTCAGTACAGAATTGGCTTTAACCGATCTGCACGCCTGATAGAAAAACTAGAGCTTGATGGTGTTGTTGCTCCTGCGCAGGGTAGTAAGCCGCGCAGAGTTATTAAACCAACTCAAGAATCACAACCTCGTGCATAATCATAAGGGGGCAACTCAGCCCCCCTTAATTAATGCTCTTAGCGCGCTTAAACCCGCGATCTTTTTGCCATAAGTTCAAGCATCGCTCGAGGTTTCTTGCTTGACAAAAAATCCATCCCAAGTAAGTTTTGCCCATAATTTATTATGGAGTGTATCGTCTTTGCGTAAAGGTAGGCCTTCTATGAAGCTGCATCCCTCTTTTCTTCGTGCTGCCCTTCCAAATGGGTATTGTCTTCTGGGAAAAAAAGCAATCACTTACGATGATTTGAGTGAGCACTGGACACAGCAGCATGTTCCTGTATGCATAGACAGCAGGCTTATTAAGGCAAATGATTTTTTTATACCGCTTAAAGGCCAGGCCGTTGATGGTCATCAGTATATAGCTCAAGCGCTTGAAAAAGGCGCAGTTGGGTCGCTTGTCGCACGCTCATACCTCCCGGATCTTTCGCGTATGCCGCAAGAGCTAATTGATAATAAATTATTTATAGTTGTTGATGACACAACAGAGGCTTTTATTGCGCTCGCAAAAACTCGTCGTATGGAGCTGATGTGCCCTGTTGTTGGTGTGACCGGATCAGTGGGTAAAACTTCAACAAAAGAGATGCTACGCAATATTCTTGCAGAGGCTGGGCTTCGTGCGTATGTTTCGTATAAAAATTTTAATAGCGTCTACGGCGTAAGTTATAATCTTCTGATGATTCCTGATGATGTGCAGGTTGTTGTGCTTGAAATGGGGATTAGTCAGCAGGCAGAGATGCGTCAAAACGCTGATATCGTCCGTCCTGATTATGCAATTATTACAACAATCGGACATGCCCATATGCAGGGACTTGGTGGCTCTGTTCAAGCTATCAGTTACGAAAAGCGTCAGATTTTTTCATTTTTTGGACCAGAGAATATCGGAATAATTAATGGGGATAACCCACTTCTTGATGAGGTTCATTATGCCCATCCGGTAGCGCGATTTGGTTTAAAAACAAAAAATCAGGTGCAGGCGCGTCGGGTTAAGGTTGAGCATGATGCTGATGGTAATGCAACGACACGTTTTATTCTGAAGTGGTATGGGAGCAAGGTCGCGGTTTCTATGAGTGGTAATCACCAAGGCATGCTCAATAATGCGCTTGCGGCTGCAACAGCGGCTTATTTCCTTAAAATACCGCTTGATGCTCTTGTACGTGGAATCGAGTCTTATAAAGGCTTTGACAATCGCTTTGAGCTTGCAAAAATTGCAGGGGGCAAAGGGCTTCTTATTAACGATTGCTACAACGCTAATCCTGAGAGCATGCGCGCTGCACTTGATGCATTTGCGCAAATAAAAAAGCCGCTACGAAAAGTAGCTGTCCTTGGTGACATGCTTGAACTAGGTGAGCGTGAGCTTTTTTGGCACAGGCAAGTTGGAAAAGTTGTTTCAAAAGTTGATGATCTACAAGCCTTAATTTTAGTTGGCCATAGAGCTCGCGAGATAGCAAAAAGCATAAATCACACGCTTGAAATTATTTTTGTAGATGATTGGGCAGCCGCCGTTAAACCGCTTCAAGAAATAATCGATAAAGAGCCAAGCCTTGTGCTTGTTAAAGCGTCGCGCGGCATACAGCTTGATAAAATGGTCTCTACTGTTATTGAAAAGTAAATCCCTTGTAAGGCATGAGCAAAAGCGTTATGGTGAAACTGATTAGGAGAAGGAGTTCCCCATGCGTACATTATTCCTTGATGGCCTTGAAAGTCATGAAGGGCAAATGATAACACGCCTGCTTGATTTGCCACATAAGATACTTTCTCATCACGACACCGATGGGATTGAACAACTTATTTTGTATGAATTAGCGCAAGAGCAGTCGTTTGGTTTTGATAAAGCAAGCTATCTTATTGATAACCCTGACTTTGATTGTCTGAAGGGTGTTGCTGGATACGATCGTAGTCAGTGTCGTTTGTCTGTAACAAATCCTTGGGAAAACCCCAGGGCAAGCGTGCTTGACCTTAAAAATGCACAATTTAATCAGCAGGTTTTAACGCTTTCACAAAACAGTTTGTGTAGCCGCACCCCTGCAGTTGATTCTGATTCTATTAAAGAGCTTTCTGGTGCGCTTGGCATGCGTAATCCATCATTTGTTACCTGGAAAATGAAGCACGGCAACCACGGCATACTTCTTTTTGAAGAGGGTGATAAACCTCACGCGCGCAGAGATTTGCTTCAGCATTTCGTTGCGCTTCTTGGTCTTTGCTAAAGACGTCTCAAAATACCGTTATTCCTTGAAGACGATCCTGCGGGCAGGGTCGTCTTTTCTTTTACCCGCCAGCGCTCAAAAACACTTAGCTAAAGGCTTTTTCTCTCTGCATTATGGTGTAAACCTTTAAATTTCGCCTCTGTTAGCTTTTTTCTTTACACTTGTTACAATTTGCCACCAATAATAACTTGAGCGTTATGAGTGAGCTTACATAATCAGTTAATGCTTATTTACATTCGTTGTAATCACTTTTTGACCTTGTCTTACGCTGCTCTGACAGAAGATGGTAGAGGATTTTTATGCTTAATGCGCCGCTTTTATTTATTTTTTTAGTCAGTATGTTCGCTGTAAACGCAGCACAGAGTGCCTCTCCATTTCCACGTTTGACAACAAGGGTAACTCATGCTGGAGCAGGTTCACCGCTGACAGAAGCTGTTGGCGCGGCTGGTGGTAGCTCAGCGGCAGTTCTTTATGTTACTGATGAAGTTGAAGCGACTTCTGTAGCTGCGCATGCCATCGCTACAGCGCCTCCTCAGCCCGCTAGAAGAGGTTTAAGACGTGCAACAGCAATTGATGAAGCTGTGCTTGTTATTGATGAAGCTCCATCTGCTCACGCGCTAGCTGTTGCAGCTCATGCTGGTGGCGCAGGTGTTTTTGATGCGATGATGAGCTCGTTTGTAAGACTGCAAGAAGCGGGTATTTCTGATACCGTCTTTTCGCCATCTATTTGCGCAGCCTTAGCTATTAATGAGCCAACTGTGGTTGATTCGATTATTGAAGCATATAATCATCACGATTTTTCAGTTTTTCACTCTAGCGGCGAAACACCTTTAGCGTGTTTCCCAGCTGATTTACACCCTCATACACGTGCTCGATTTCAACTTGTCGCTGCACTTAAAAGGGTGCACAACTCACATTTTGATAAGCTTATTAAAGATGAAATTCTTGCTTCTATTCCTCGTGCAGATGGTCTTCGAGCGAGAATTGATAGCGTTAGAGCGTTGCTTGCATACACATTATTTTTATCAGCGCACACTATTTTTGATATTGGTTATGACGACGCGTCTAAAGATTTTTTTATAATGGTTATTGCCCATTTTACTGAAGATGCTTTTTCAAGATTTTGCATCGATTTTTCATCAGAGTGCGAAACAAAAGCTGATGCACTGAGTGATTCAATAAAAGCACGTTCAGAGCGCATGTATCATGAACTCATGGCAGGAGCAGAGGCCGGCGAGGCTGAGGCATCTGCAGGCATTGGGCATCATTATGTTCTTAAAAATTATTCCTCTGCCGCTGCTCGGGCGCATGTTCTGGTCAAACTTTTGGCAAAACGCCACCTTGGCTTTCTTATAAACAGCCAGATTAATGAGTCATGCGGCCGTTGCCTTGCATGGAAAGCATAAAATAAGCACTATTTCTACGCGCGCTTGACCTGGCTTCCTTAAACCCTTGATATAAATATTTCAATTTGTAATTATTTATATAGATAATTGGTTCGATGACTGAGGTTGGTATGAAGAAATTATTAGGTTTTGCAGTGTTTTTTTCATTCGCTGTCGGCTTTTCAGCCGTCTATCGTGTTAATGCTGCTGCTATGTCATCGCATGATCGCGCGCGATTCTTATTAAAAGATTTATCAGAGCGGTTTGAGCTTTTTAAAGCTCAGGGGCTTGTTGCACTTGAAGATGTACAAGGGTTTTTACCCCTAGGATTTTTGGCAACATTTGCAGGGCTTGATGATGAAGAGCGTGCATTTTTTGCGCTAGAGTTTATTCGCTCTAGTTCTGGACCATTAACGTATGTCTCAGAAGACAAAGCTGATGAAATTTTAACACAAGCACGTCTTAACCTTAGTCAAAAAAAAGCTTCAATAATGCAGCTTCAAGAGGCTGTGAGCCCGCTTGCCCGAGCTCCTCGAATAGCTCCATCCAGCATAAGACAAAATTTTGAGCTTCTTCGATCGCCCCATATTCCTTCACGATTAGATTTAGGCGATGTTATTCTTGTTGGCGGAGAATCATCATCCCCGCTAAGGCTTCGTGCCGCTACGGGTGACTGGCAGGGGCCGGTTGATGCCAAAAGCTTTGATGTTATTCGTCGTATCATGAAAGCTCGACGAGGGCCAATCGTTGCTAATTTTGATTTGCCGACTGTCCTTAATGACCGCTTAGCAGATGATGCAGCGCGTTATTTTGAGCTTTTAGAAAGAGATCCTCTTGTCAGAGGAAGAAAAAATGATCTTGATAGTTTAAACGATAATCACCGAGCATATTTTGTGCGTATGTATCGTGATGCTGATTTTGTTTCAAGATGCGCAGACAGAGGTTTGAGCGGAGACAGTCTTATTGATGAAGCAATTATTGCATCTGCATTTGGGCTGCGAGGATTTTTACTTGATTCTCCGGCTGCTGCATCTGCTCATACTATGAGCGCAGTGCGCTCTTCTGGCGGAGGCTCAGGTGGCGGAGTTGCTGCAAGCGCAGCTGCCGCAGCATCAGCATCAAGTGAGCCGGTAGCTACGAGTATGAGGTTTTCACCTGAGGGTGATTACCCAGTTAGGAAATTTAGGGATTTCTCAAGAAGAGGCTCGATTAATACCGCTGATCCTCTAACGCAGGATGACTTTGATGCAGACAGCGATGTTATTGCTCTTCCATGTGGGCATCTCTACCTTCCTGAATCAGTTCAAGGATTAAAGGAAAATGGTTACCACGTCTGTTCTGTGTGCCGTGAGCCATTTAAAGCTGAGCCAACATCAGTTGAGCGAGAGCGACGAGCTGCAGATGAGCGTGCCGATGATGAACTCGAGGTTGATGCTTTTATCAGTTCGTTGCCTAGAGAGATACAAGTTGGTTTAGCTGATCTGCCATCTGAAGCGCGTGTATCATTCAAAGCCTTAGTAGAAACAACACCAAATCGACCTGGTGAGAGCCAAAACGCTAAGGTTCGTAGGCTTTGGGTGAGTGGTGGATTTGCAGATGCTGCGTGCGCTGCACGATAAGTTAATTTAAAATTCTCAATAAGGCCCTAACAGCTCTATACGTTTGGGCCTTATTCTAATTGTTTGCCTACTCAGAAATTTATCAGTATCATAAGCCCCTTATTTAGTCTGATTATCGGTATTTTAAAGGGCTTATAATTGTGAAAACATTATTTGTTGTGCTTATTGCCTCTCTTGCAACTCAGATTCATCTTTTGGGTGCTGCATCAAGACAATCTTCCCCGCACCGCCGCGGTCTAACCCATGAAGTTTTTGCAGAAAAAAAATCAGCAACACATGCTGTAAAGCCTGGGCGTACTTCTGCTTTGTCACGACGCTTCCGTGGAATATCTCGTGCAGAGTTTTTGGTTCAAAATCATAAAGCTTCGTCACCCAAGGTTTTTGGGGTTCCTGTTTATAAAAGAAAAAAAGGTTTAACACGAGCAGATTTTAGCGCAGCACGTGGATGTTTTACCTTGCCTCAAGGCAAGCTTAGAGCGCCAGGTCTTTTAGAAACTGTTTTTAAACCTTCTTTGGTTGGTAATGGGCACTTGTATAATGACGTCTGTCCAATTGATTTAGAGCAATTTAATGCTAGTGAACAAATTACGCTTCTAGTTTGGTGTGGCCACGCTTTTAGGGCTCAATATAATGACGGATTTAAAGCCGCTGGGCATATTTGTCCAACGTGTAAAATGTCATATGCACCGGCAGATGCTCCTGTTGAAGCCCCGCAACAACTCCCACTTTTTGATAGAGAAGCTTTCATGATTGGAGTTGAGGCACGATTATCTCAAGATGTGACTGAGGTTTTGACTGCAATGAGTGATCCAGACCTTGAGATTTTTGCGACACATTTTAGCCACGCGCCAGTTGACCTTGCTGATGAAGTTAAAGCACGTCAAATTCTTGCTGGGATGGGGTATGATATTGAGCAGGCTGAAGGCGATAATTTTGGGGAAGGTGCTGAAGCTGAAGCCGGAGATGATAATTTTGATGGTGCTCAAGCTCCCTTTGATAATCTTACAGAAGAGCAGCAGCAGTGTGTTCTTTTGCATCTTGCAAGCAATGCTATTGATCGTCATCCGCGCGAATTCACTCAAGAAGAGCTTAACCTCATCCTTATAGACTTTCAGCCAGAAGATGCAGCTGTTGCTGAAGAGGCTGATGTTTAGTCCTCAAAGTTTTTAAAATCAGTTAAAAATTACTCTTCTACAGTGTTTGTTTAGCTAAGAAAGTATTTATTTTAGAAGTAATTAAATTAATTTTTAATAATTACAGCATCTAGATGCTAATACTGTGCAAAAAGACACGTTATTATGGCGCCATTTGCCATTTAGAGGGGCGATGCTACAATTTTAGGGTAAGTTTTTTATTTGGGGGAGATTTATGAATAAGATTTCAATTTTATTATTTTCGTTGCTGCTTCAAGCTGTTGATCTTACCTGTGCTACAGGCACTACCGTGATCGAGCCTGAGTGGGGTGGTGAGGTGCTTCCTTTTGATACTTTAGATAAGGCGTCTAAAGCGCGTGTTCTTGAATATTGTTCTATGCGTGGGGTTGAAGTTCATCCGAGAATGCTTTCTACTGAGCAAATAGCTTCAGTACTGAAGCTTATTTTGGCAATTGAAAAGTCAGCAGTTAGAAAATAATCATAAGATTTTTGCTGCATTGTTATCTCTGAGGGGGGATATAATTTATGAGTAAGTTAGTAGTATTTTTATTTTCTTTAGTATTGTTTCCGGCCGTACCACTTCAGAGTGCTGCAAGGCAAACTGAAATAGATGCAGCATGGGGTGGAGAAGAGTTGCCATTTGATAAGCTATCCTCAAAAGCTAAGTGGTGCGTGCGTTTCTATTTACAGCAAGCTAACAATCAACGGTCTCCTCGACTTCTAACCGAAGAAGAAATTGCTGTCATGCTTATACGTGTCGCAGAATTTATTGTTGATACAACAGTCCAGCAACAGGTTAACTAACTATAAACAGATGTGTAATTTTGATCAGAGCGTATTATTATTGCGTTACAACTCTTCTTTTCACCATACACTCTGCTTGCTGTTTTTTCTGTAATTTTTATTTCTTTTGAAAATGCAATGTGGCAATTAATTTGTTCGGTTGCCACCTTTATTTCAGTAGCACTTACTTGAGTTGCTTTTACTTCTGCATCAAAAATCAGTAAAGATTCTTTGATTGGTCCGCTGTCAGTTATCAGAATAGACCCATCTTTTTTCAAGCAAACAGTTCGTCTAATACCTAAAAACTCAGCGCTCATTGTGTAGTCACCTTTTTGTGTCATCATACCATCATACGTTATGACTGTTGAGATGCTTGTATTATGGCTTTCTGGTGCAATTGTATACACGCTATTGTTCTGAAAAATATCAGATTCAAATTTATCAGTTATCCCTGCGCATGGTGTGCTGTGTGATTGCCAGCTTCTGAGCGTATTGCGCCAACCAGGGTGTGATGTGTATCGATAGCTTCCTGGGTCAATTATTACAGGTATTCCGTTGATAGCCAGCGTAAGGCTGAGCGTATCATTGTGCTTGTGTCCTGTCGGTGCGTGCTCGTGGTGCTTTGCCTGCCTAAGCGTGATGTGGATGTTTTCTGTCTTAATAATACTTAACCCAAAAACACTAAATTCACGTATGCATTTGTCAGTGTACTTGGTGTATTCAGCGTCATTAACAAAATAAGTTATTCTGCCGCTATCATCGTCTCCGATTGTGACAAATTTGTTTGGCGCATAACAGACTGCATCAAGAGCATCAAGCGCTTTTTTGTATCGTTCTTTATATGAGTTTGAAACAGGGATTTTATACTCATGTGCACGCATGATCGCAAGGTGCATAAGTTCACAGTTCAGTCTGTGATATGCTGTTGAAGCCTCATAAAAAAATCCATCATCAAGCTGCTGATAAGCAAAAGCATGTTCTAACTGATTCCAGGCTTTCAATAGATTCCGATAATTTTTTGTTATGTCAAAAAGATGCGTAATGATAAACCAATGGCCAACAAGGTCTGCAAGATAGTGATTATTTGGCTTTGTCGATACCTCTAAGCACGACTCAATCATTATTTTGTGCTCGTTCATACTTTGCCTAAATCGACTCATCCACGTGCTAGAAAATGCATTTTGGTTTTTATATTTTTCAACGGCAAGGATTATGTTAAGCGCCCGAATACCAACTTCCATTGGGTTTGACCATTGCACCCCGCGCATAAATGGGTTTTGCTCCCAGAAATGATCACTATGCGCAGCAACGTCTTGAGGGTTGTCAGTATGGGCAAGTTGGTGCATGCGCCCAAGCTCCCACGGCGTTTTGATATCGTGTATAGGATCATCTTGTGCATTCAAGCTGCCGAGTGTTGGTTTGCAATCAAGGCCAAAAGAGCATTTCCAGCTTACTGGAGATGGTGTTGATAGAGTAACGTCTTGGTGCCATGGGGTGTTTGTTAGATCAAACTCATACCTGCCAAAACCAAGAATAGTTACGGAGAAATATCGACCAGAGGATTTTGCTGGGATACAAACTGCAGGAATGCTTTTTTTGTAGCGCAGCGTGAAAAGCTTTTTTTTGATCCGCATGAAAACGAGCCATGCAACGACACTTAATCCATGTTGTCTTATTTTCTTACTACTACGCATCAGCAAAAAAATCATACGCAGCTCCACAAAAATGAGTTGAAGCACTTTTTTTTTATGCATACAATGCGTATCGTATGGTACGCTGCTTGTCTGTAAGCATCTCCTTTAAAGGATATAAATAAAAATGAAATCAACAATACTTTTTCTGGCGCTTTTTGTATCACCTTTAATAACTACTACTCAGCTTAATTCTCGTGGTTGCCCGTACGCAGAAATTATGGGAGCTGCTGAATTAGATCCTGTAGCAAGAGCAAGAGCTGCTGAAGCAATTTATCAACAAAATCAGCCTCATGCTCAGGATGCAGATGATGCTGAGCAAATGCAGGGCTGTGCTCGTCGATGCTGCCGACGTATGAGCGAGCGTTTAAATCGTCTTGTTGCTGCGCTTATTGCACGTGGAGTTACTATTGCGACGATTTTTTCAATTACAAGAGCTTGCCACTAATTATATAATTTTTACCACAAGGATTTTGGGGTTATGAGTATTCCGCGTGTACTTACGGGCGATCGTCCTACTGGGCCGCTTCATATCGGTCACTATTTTGGTTCGCTTAAAAATCGTATTGCAATGCAAACTGATCACGAGCAATATATTTTGATTGCAGATGTTCAGGCACTTGCATCTAATACACAATCCCCTGAAATGCTTGCAAAAAACATCATAGAGGTAGCGCTTGACTACTTGGCTGTTGGGATAGATCCTGCACAATCAACTATTTTTGTGCAATCCATGATTCCTGAAATCGCTGAGCTGACGGTTTTCTTTATGAATTTTGTTACGCTGTCTCAATTGCAGCGCAACCCAACAATCAAAGAAGAGATGAAGTCTAAGGGTTATGGCGACGTAGTGCCCGTAGGATTTTTAGCTCATCCTATCAGCCAGGCTGCAGATATCTTGTTCCTTAAGGCAAAATACGTTCCAGTTGGGCATGATCAGCTTCCTCTTATTGAGCAGGCTCGCGATATTGCGCGTGCATTTAACAGAACATATGGCGATGTTTTTGTTGAGCCTGAAGCAGTTATTCCAGAACACGGTGCGCGTATTGTAGGTATCGATGGTCAAGCAAAAATGAGCAAATCACTTGGGAATGCTGTGTTTCTTAAAGACCAGCCCGATGAGATTTTGAAAAAGGTTATGCAGATGTACACTGATCCTGATCATGTACGTGTTGCTGATCCTGGCAAAGTTGAAGGTAATGTTGTTTTTTCATACCTTGATTTGTTTGATCCAAACCAAGCAGAGGTTGCCGAGCTTAAGGCTCATTATCAGCGCGGTGGGCTTGGCGATGTAGTTCTAAAAAAGCGTCTTAATGAGCATATGCAGGCTTTTCTTAAACCGATTCGTGAGCGCCGTGAAGAGTTGGCACAAGATATTCCGTATATCAAAGAGATACTAAAAAATGGTACTGAGCGCGCACGAGCGCAGGCGCGCGAGCTTATGTTTCAGGTTCGTGAAGCAATGAAGATTAATTACCTCTAGTCTTTTTAAAGCCCTTATTTTTATGAGGGCTTTTTTTCTTGGAAGCACCACTTCATAATTCCATCAAGCGTTATGGTGACGGTTATGACTGCACCCGTGATGGCAAAGAGCGTTAGGTATATGATGCCGCGTGATGCATGATAGGTGCCGCTTTGAATCACAAGGCCAGCTGTTTGAGACACTGTTGTTGCTGCGGCTTCAACGAGGCATACAACGCCTGCTGCTGCTACAGCTTTTATAATAGTGGCCGTATACCCAGCTCCGCTTGTCTCTTTTTTCATTTCAACTGATGGGATATACTCAGCAGTTGAAGGGTCTATCACGACACAATCTTTAAGCCATTCTGCTAAAATCGCTTCATCTTCTTCTGTCATACCATCTGCCCGCGGGCGTTTTGTGATAACAGCCTCTCCCACAGTGATGGCATCAGGAGTATCCCCAACTACGAGTGTAACCGCATCTTCTTCGGCAGTGCTGCTGCGTCGTTCGGTATCAGCAAGCGCTGCTGCGCCTCTTCCATCTGCTGAATACAGCTGCTCTAGGCCGAGCAGCAAAAAGATAATAAATATACAGGGCATAGCCGGAGATTTCATGCACAGTTCCTTATTTTCAGTGTACCGTAGTCAGGTTCGCGTGGTTTTATTCTAATCGTCGTGCTGATAATAATTGCAAGATTAAGTGTAAATTCTGAACAATAAAAAAGCGCCCTGGGTTTTTACACCCAAGGCGCCAGTCTTAAAGCTGTGATAGTTACCAGCTTACGCGTGCATAAACACTGCAGCTTATTTGGCGTTTGCGGTCTTGTTGTAGGAGCATAAGTTCACCATGCTCAACTTTTTGTTTGCCCAGTGCGTCATCAAGCAGCTGCTTAAGAACGATTGAGCTGTGGCCAAGCGCATATCCATTTAGAATAAAAAACAGTGGGTTATCGCTGAGCAATCGAGCGCAGACATCAAGGAGCTCTCTGATCTGTGTCTCAAACGTAAATACTTTACCTTTTGGATCACGACCAAATGCTGGTGGATCAAGAATAATTGCGTCGTAACGAACACCGCGTTTTAGCTCGCGTTTAACGAATGTAAGGCAGTCATCGACGATCCAGCGAATCTCTCTGTTGCCAAGGTCTGACTGATTTTGGTTTTCACGAGCCCACGTGATTGCAGATTTAGATGCATCAACGTGTGTTACTGTTGCACCTGCAGCAGCAGCGACAAGCGTAGAGATTCCTGTGTAGCCAAAAAGATTAAGAACTTTTGCATTGTCCCTGCCGGCACATGCTTTAGCAATTAAATCCCAGTGAGCAGCTTGCTCAGGGAATATCCCGATGTTTTTGCTCCCTTTATTCAGGCGCATATTGATTTGAATATGCTTAGCAAAAAGATCTGTGTCTTTTGGCATAGTGTATTGCATAAGGAGTTTTGGAAGTTTTTTGCTGATTGCCCACTCAAACTTATCTTCACCGCTTACGCATGCAGCATGAGCTTTTTCCCATAGGTGCGGGCTATTTTGCTGCCAGAGGCAGTCGCCAAATGGGCGTTGAATAATAAGAGGCCCAAATTGTTCTAATAGATAGCCATTTCCGCTATCAATAAGCGCATAGCCGTCAAATGCTTGTGTAAGCAGATTAGTATTCACGATTTATCCAGTACAAGGTGATCTAAATTATTGAGCGGGTGCTTTTCGTCGCACATTTTCGCCAGCTCTTTATTCGTAATGTGCGTGTAAATCTCGGTTGTCGCGATCGTTTTATGGCCCAAGAGCTCCTGGATCATACGAAGGTCAACCCCCTGTTGCAACAAGTGCGTTGCAAACGAGTGTCTAATTTTATGGGGAGTTAAAGATCTGTCAATTTTTAGAAAAGATCTGAACATTTCAAAGATTCGTTGAACAGACCTGGTAGTTAATGGCCCGCCAGCATAATTCAGAAAGAGATTCATTTCAGTTTGTAACTTTGTCAGTTGCGGGCGCTCTTGTAAAATATAGAGCTGTAGCATCTCATGAGCCTTTGATCCAAAGAGCACAAGGCGCTCTTTTCGTCCTTTACCCATGATGCGTATAATTTTTTCATCAAAACTAATGTCACTCAGTTTTATGTTCACAAGTTCTGAGCATCGAACCCCTGTCGCGTAAAAAAGCTCAAATATTGCTTTGTCACGGTAAGGAAATTTTGTTGGAAGCGCCTCAATACTGACATTATCAAGGAGATAAAATATTTCATCGACACTAAGCGTAACGGGCAATTTCCGGTCAAGGCGAGGTGATTTAATGTTTGCTTGCCCACTCACACCCATGTCTTGAAGGAATTGTTGAAATGATCTAAGGCATGAAAGCTTGCGTGCGAGCGATGTTTTACTCATCTTTTTATAAAAAAGAGCAATAACATACCTGCGTATCATTTGACCAAAACCTTGTGGTATCCCGTTGGTCTGATTTTTTTCAGCCTCTTTCCAAAAGGTTAGAAGTTGATTCAGGTCTATTGTGTAAGCCCTGAGTGTGTGTTTTGAGGAGTTTTTTTCAACCTCTAAAAAAGTGAGAAAATCTTTAATCTTCGTGCTAAGCTCTGTATGGTTCACAAGGCCTCCTTGAACTGCTTTATGCATTGATGTAGTGTGGCATACCTGCTCAAGAAAAAGCAAAGTGATCAAATTACGCCGCCCAAAAGTATACCATTAAACGCGATTGTTTCTATATGACGATTGATTCGATTGTTGAAATTCTTACACAAGAAATTAAACAGTACACTCCGCCACTTATTGATTTGATTGTCATTGAGTTTGGGCATGATCCATACCTTATTTTAATAGCATGCCTCTTGAGTCTTCGCGCCAAAGATACAACAACCATTCATGTCTGCCGCGAACTTTTTACATTAGTTAAAACACCACAAGAGCTTCTTGCGCTGCCTTTGCATGATCTGGAGCGTATTATTTTTAGAACAGGTTTTTATAGAAATAAGGCTCAGGTCCTGCGGCATGTAAGCCATGATTTGATCACTCGATTTGGCGGAAAAGTGCCAGACACCTCGCAGCAGTTAATGGATATCAAAGGTGTCGGACTAAAAACAGCAAACCTTGTTCTTGGTGCTGCTTTTTATAAGCCCGCGGTTTGTGTTGATACTCATGTTCATCGTATTTCAAATCGTATGGGATTAATTCAGACAAAAACAGTTGAAGAGTCAGAGCAGGCACTTATGCGTGTTTTGCCTAAAAAATATTGGAACGTCTGGAATAACCTACTTGTTGTTTGGGGGCAGAATATCTGCGTTCCTATTTCTCCAAAATGCTCTGGTTGCCCTATTAAAAATGGGTGTAAACGTAGTGGTGTGATGAAGCATCGCTGAATATCAGGCGCCTTACGTTTGCATGTTAATTTGTGCGATTTAAGCTGCTTAAGACTTTTTATTGTCTTTTTATATTCTTTCTATAGAATCATCGACCCTGCATTTAATGCATAGTTTTTTACTGATTTTTAAAGGGTTAACGCTCCATGTACTTGCTAATAATTGCATTTTTTCTAGTCTTACAACCAGTGTCATACATTTTTCCAGCTGCTGCAGAGCTAAAAGAAGAGGCCGCTTGTGATGCGTTCTATTTTGGTGATTTAGAAGAAGCACTTGGTCTTATTACCGGTGCTGATGAAGAGGGCGCAGATCTTGATGAAGCCCCTACAGCAGATGCTCTTGCTCTTCTTATGAGAATGGCTGGAGAGAGTGCTGCAAAGCGTCTTCCCCCATTAGTTATCGCGATGCCGCTGGATTCTGCTTCACCAGTGCTTGCAGTTGAAACGCCGTCTCCTAAAGCTGATTCACCAAGAGCACCGCGAGGAAAAAAGAAAAAAGGACGTATTCTTGTTCGACTTGATGTAAAAACGCTCTCAAAAATAAAAGCGGCAGAAGAGCGCAAAGAGAAATTACTTGCAGCTTCTTCAGTAGCACGATCTGCGCGACTAGCTGAATCTAGGGCCCGAAGAATGGGTTATGCAGCTGCGGCATCTAAAGAAGATGAGTAGAACTAAAAGATAAAGCACATAAAAAAAGCCCCTGAGTTTTCAGGGGCTTTTTTTATTACTCGGCGATGACAGTTTCTTTTTCTGTATCTTTTTTCATTTTGAGCAATGATTTTCTGATAAGCGATTTATCACCTTGTGCAAGATCTGCGCAGCATAGAGCTGCAAGAGCAGCACCGCTTGTGCCTGCAGTCGCATATGGGTGATTGCTGATAGCTTCTTTTGTAGCTGTTAATCCAGCGGCAGTATTTTCTGATGCTTTTTGTGCAAGCTCAACAATGTGCGCTGATACAGCTGCAATTTTTTCATCGATTGCTGCTGCTGCATCTGATAGTTTACCTGATGCTGTTGTGTATTTACCTGCTAAATAGGCAGCAACTCCTGCAGCAACACATGAGCCTGCAATAACAGCAATTTTTTGGCGGCGAATTTCAGTTTTTGTTGGTGCAGGGATGACAGTCTCAGGTTCTGATGCAGCCATATTTCCAAAAACCAATGCTGAAAAAATAATAAGTGATAGACGTTTCATAATAAAGTCTCCTAAAAATAATTACGCATGATTAAACAGATAAAACGTTCTTTTAGGCACGCAAAAGGCTATCAGAATTGGGGTGTGATGCAACAGCCCCCCCTCCCTTGATTTAATCAGTGAATTTTTCAGATCACTTTATATCGTTATGTCAGGCAGGATAAAGTACCTAATCATACCGTTGTAAACTCTATGAGAAGGGGGGAACAGTGAATCACCTTGTAGACCTGCTAGTTGAGGCGTCAGCTCGATTTCAAAAGAGCCCAGCTCTTACCATGAAAATGGGGTACCGAACGGTGTCTTTGACGTATGGTCAGCTTTATGAAAAATCTATTCAAATGGCGTTTTTTCTCCAGTCGCGTGGGATTGGGAGCGGCGACCATGTTATTATCTGCGCGCCCAACAGCCCAGCCTGGGTAATTGCTTTTTGGGGCTGCATGATGCAGGGCGCTGTGCTTATTCCGCTTGCACCTCAAAATTCACAAAAATTAATTGATAAAATTATTGAGCAAACTGGGCCAAAGCTTTTTATTGGTAGCCGCGTAAGCAGAAAAACATCAGGCAGCACCCCTCACATTGCAGCGGAAAATATTTTCGATCTTATGACTGACGTGCCGCTAAAAAAAGATGGTATGAATTTTCAGCATCTATCAGAGCAGTCTCTTGCACTCATCATGTATACATCAGGAACAACGGGTGATCCCAAAGGTGTTATGTTGACGCATGGCAACATCTGTTCAAATGTTTTGGCTTTGCAGCCGATTGTGCCGTTGAATGGGCCGAATGAAAGATTGCTTTCTGTTTTGCCTTTGAGTCACATGCTTGAATTAACTATTGGCTTACTCTTACCGCTTTCAAAGGGTGCGCATATTGTGTATGCACATCATCATGGCGCTGTTGGTGCTCTTCTTAAGCGCTATTTAATTACAAAAATGATTGCAGTCCCTGAGTTGTTGCGTGTTGTGATGCTTAAGTTGTCGTCAAAATTTTCATCGATGCATCTTTTTTGGCTTCTGAGGGGGATGCTAAAAATTTCAGGAATCTTCCCTCTTGCACTCAGACGAGCTGTTGCTCTGCCACTGCGTGCACTGATAGCTCCACGGCTTGACGCTGTTGCATCAGGTGGGGCGCCGCTTGATACTGAGCTTGAGGATTTTTGGAATAACTTAGGTATTGAGGTTATGCAGGGGTATGGACTGACTGAGACATCTCCCGTGGTTTCAACAAATACATTCTGTATGCATAAGGCTGCCACCGTTGGAAAACCACTAAAAAATGTTGAGGTGGCGTTTGGTAGTGATCATGAGATTTTAATAAAAGGGCCAAACGTATTTGTGGGCTATTATAAAAACCCTGAAGCAACACAGAATGCAATGACTTCAGAGGGGTATTTTAAGACTGGGGATATTGGAAGTATCGACTCAGAGGGATTTCTTTCAATTAATGGGCGCAAAAAATATATGCTCAAGGGCCCAGGCGCACAAAATATATTCCCTGAGGATATTGAGCATGAGCTTGTTAAGCTTCAAGGCGTTAGAGACGCTTGTGTCATAGGTCTTGAGCGAGACTCCGGGCACGTTGAGATCCATGCTGTTTTGTTGCTTGAAAAAAAGGCCTCACCTGATGCTGTTGTTAAAGAGGCAAATAGTCATCTTGAAGCCTACCAGCAGATTTCAGGGTTTTCAGTATGGCCAGAAGAAGATTTTCCGCGCACTGTCACTAAAAAAGTTAAACGAGATCCTGTTAAGCAGGCTATTATCGCTGGTAAAGAAGACGCGCCTACAGGGATTGGCCGCGGATCATTGTTGCATCAGCTTATTGCTGATATTGCTGGGGTTCCCGTTGAGCAAGTGACAGACCAGAGCACATTAATGAAAGATTTAACGTTTGATTCATTGATGAAGGTTGAGCTGATAACCCATATTGAGCAGCGCTATAATACCCTTATCGATGAGGGCATGATAACACAGCAAACAACCGTGGCACAGCTCGAGCAGATTATTAAGACAAGTAAAAATATCAAGCCGCCTCGAGTCTCATCATGGCAACGAGGGCGCGTGGTTAGGTTTTTAGGTGATTGTTTACTTGCGTTTTTATGCCTGCCTGCACGCTGGTACTTTAAAATACGTGTGCATGGTGCTGAGCATTTTAGTCAGCTGAGTGGGCCAGCGCTTATCATGCCAAATCACGTATCACTTTTAGATGGGCTGCTAGTTGCTGCAGCACTTCCTCGTGCAGTGCGAAGAAAAATATCATTCGCAGCGGGATACGATGTCCTTGAAAAGCAGTATTGGTTTGCATCATGGTTTATGAAGTTTGTGTTCAACGCGTTTGCTTTTCCACGTAAAGAGACTGATCAGATTTCTATTGGTCTTGAGAACGTAGGCACCATGCTTGATGAAGGGTTTCATGTTGTCGTTTTCCCAGAGGGGCAATTAAGTCCTGATGGTACCTTGCAGACGCTTAAGCAGGGAGCTGGACTTCTTGCAACAACAATGGGTGTCCCAATTGTTCCTATGATTTTAAAAGGTGTTACTGATGGCGTTGCCTATGACACCCTGGTGCCAAAAAAACGTGTGCCAGTTGTGGTGCGTATTGGCCGTTGTGTCAGATATATGTCATACAAAGATATGCATGATGTAACACATCAAATTCAACAGCAGCTAGAAGCTCTTGAGCGAGGCGAACAATAAAAAAGGGGCCTTTATATGGCCCCTTTTTTATTTACGTCTGCTGTGACATGCAATTTTTTCTTTTAGAGCGATGACTTCGCTAATAAGTTTGCGCGTAATTGCTCTACGTTTTTTATCATTCTCACTCATGGTTGCTTCATTCTCTGATACGCCAAGCATACCATCATGAATAATCGATTCTAGATAATATTCTTTGTTAAAATCAAACCAATCTTCACATGAGTCTATTGTCATAGGTCCGTACTCTTCTAGCGATGCTTCGGAGTAAAAATCAAGGTCAAAACCTGTGATTTCATCTATCTTATAAAGCATATGCATAATTTTTTTGCTGCTTTGAGCTATGCTTATGTCATTATATTTTTCTGAGAGGTCTTCCAATTTATAGTAAAGATCAATAAGCCTTGTTTCATTAGTATTGTGCTTGAATTTTCTGTAAAGCTTTTCTCGCACCTGCTCACGTTGTCCTGGTGTGCATGTTGCTGTGCATGTGGATATATTAAGGAGCTGCTGCAGGCCGTTTAGCTCTTTAAGTTCGTGTGAGCGTGCAATATGGCTTGAGGAAGCGCTAACAGAGGAGAAGAAGATGCATGATACGAAAAAAAACAGTGCATTTATCATAAATAAACCTTACCAGTATGAATTGCTTTACCCCGCTAAATAAATGAGGGGCTGACACTATATCAGCCCCTCATAAAACTGGCAATATCGTTTATTTAATAGCTAAAAATCAGCATGTTTTGGAGTGCGTGGGAATGGGATAACATCTCTAATGTTTTCCATTCCCGTTGCGAAAAGAACCAATCGCTCAAGCCCTAGGCCAAAACCAGCATGAGGCACTGAGCCGTACTCCCTAAGCTGGGTGTACCACCAGTAGTCTTCTGGATTAAGGTTCATTTCTCGCATGCGCGCAAGCAGCACATCAAGGCGCTCTTCACGCTGTGATCCGCCAATAATCTCGCCCACAGATGGCACAAGAACGTCCATAGCGCTTACCGTCTTGCCACCTTCATCAAGGCGCATGTAAAACGCCTTAATATCTTTAGGGTAGTTCGTCAGAATAATTGGTTTTTTGACGTGCTCTTCTGCTAGGTAGCGCTCATGCTCTGATTGTAAGTCGATTCCCCACTTGACCGGGTACTCAAACTTCTTTGGTGCGTTTTCGAGGATTTTTATCGCTTCTGTGTATGTCATGCGCTCAAAGGGCGTATTGATAACGTGCTCAAGCTTATTGATAACACCTTTGCTGATAAAAGAATCAAAAAATGCCATATCATCAGGGCATGTTTCCATCAGGTGCTTGAGTGAATATTTGAGGTATGCCTCAGCGCAGTCCATATTATCTTTGAGGTCTGCAAATGCCATTTCTGGTTCGATCATCCAGAACTCTGCAAGATGGCGGGAAGTATTTGAGTTCTCAGCCCTGAATGTTGGGCCAAACGTATAAATATCAGAAATCGCACAAGCGTATGTTTCACCATTAAGCTGGCCTGATACTGTCAGGAAAGCTGGCTTACCAAAAAAGTCTTGGCTGTAATCAACAGCGCCTTTGTCTGTCAGTGGTGGTTTGCGGTCATCGAGTGTTGTTACTCTAAACATTTGACCGGCACCTTCACAGTCTGATGCGGTAATAATTGGTGTGTGAAGGTAAACAAACCCACGCTCTTGGAAAAATCTATGTGTTGCGTATGAAAGTGCGTTTCTGGCACGAGCAACAGCTCCAAATGTATTGGTGCGACCACGCAAGTGTGCGATTGTGCGCAGGAACTCAAAGCTATGTTGCTTTTTCTGCAGTGGATACGCTTCAGCATCGCATTCGCCAAGTACTGTTATCGCTTTTGCTTTGATTTCTATTGGCTGCCCTTTTCCAGGACTCTTAACCACGACGCCTTCAACAGCAACAGATGCCCCTGTTGTAAGCTTTTTCAAGATGTCTTCATACCCATTATAATCAGCATTAAGTACAACTTGCATGCCGTGGAAGCATGATCCATCATAGACAGTGATAAACGAAAATTCTTTTGAGCTTCTTACTGATCTGATCCACCCTTTGATCGTAACATTCTGATCAAGGTTGCTCAGAGAGAGGCTTTTTATTTTTACACGCATGCTATTTCCTCTGGTGTTGAAGAAAGATACATCTGAACCAGACAAGCATAACGGCTGCATAAGATATGACAAGTAATCGCATTATGAGATGTCTAAAAGATGTTTTTATTAGTACAAGATTAATTGTAATGATTATAATGGCTTTTTTCAGAATCAATTTCACTGATGGAAAGGTTGTAGCTCTATGAAAACATTACTGATGATGGTTTTTGTCTCACTTATGACGTGTAGTCTTACTGCTGCATCAGAGCGCCGTCAGCTCCAGGTTGCTGAGGCTCCATCAAGCGGTGTTGCTACGCCAGAGTGTCTTGTTTGCTTTGATTCTGTTGATGAAGCAACGCTGCATAAATGTCTTTGGTGCAATGCTGTTTGTCATGTGGAATGTTATGATTCTTCTGCTCGCGAAAATCAAAATTTAAGGGGTGTTTGTATTGTGTGCAAACTACCTTTGGATGGTGTAGCTGGCCTTTCAAAAGATGATGCAAAAATCTTAGGTGATATTCTTCGACTCCCAGCAGCTGCTGATCAGACTGCATTTGTTGATCAAAGAATTAGGGCTCTGGCAGACTTTGCAGGCACCCCAGGTAAAAATTTATTTTGGTGGCTTGCGCGCTTTAATAAATTATCCATGATTAAAATTCTTTTGCAGCGTGGTTTTGAGCTTAAGCCTGGTATTGCTCATGGTTTGATAGGATCAAAAGATATCGCAAAAGACCTACGAGTATTATTCGATATCCTTTGTGATCACCTTAAAGATACAAACCCATCTGCTTCTGATCGTGCTGTCAAAGCAAGGGCGTTGCGCTCTATGTTACAATCGCAGCCATTAGGTGCTGCTCAGCCTATGTTTCTTGCAAAATTAATTACAAAAGCAAGCGGATCAGATGTTGCCCGCGTTGCTGCATTTGTCAGAGAAGTTGAGCACGTTGATTTTCCATCAACCACTCGTCGTTGCATAGAAACAGCGTCACCTCTTTTTTCTGAATCACTTTTTCATGCAGAAGAAGGGTGCCAATCACCGATTGAGGCGCTAAGAGCCAACCCTGAGATGTTTATATATGTAATTAAGTTTATTAACTGTAAAGCGCTGCATAATATGCTTGATATTAGGTTTTCTGATGGTCAGCAATTTGGCCATGAACTCTTAACTCAGGCAGGATTAGCGTTTGAGATTGTTTCCAGATTAATTGATAACAGGTGTTGTGATAACGCAGACATCTTCTCAGCTCCAGCACCAAGCCAACCAGCGCCCCGTATGAATTTGTTTGATATAGGGCTAGCATTTTTTCGGCATTTATTTGCCTAAATAAAGTTACTGATAAGAGGTGCGAGCAAATTTTTTTGATCAGCACCTCTTAGCGGTGACGATGCTTATAAAAGCTTCCAGGCTTTCTAGGCAGATCTTTTCTGTCGGCCATTCTGTCACGTTCCGCCGCACGTTGCTGTTCTATTGTGTTTGCAAGTTGTTCTCTTCTGTACTCTGCAAATGCCGCACCCATTCTGCGGATATCATCAGCGTTTCTTGCTGCCTCTTGCATATGGAGCGCCAGCAGCATCGCAATAAATTCAGCAACCATAAGAGTCCTTTCTGCGGTGATTTTTAGATTTTACTTTCATGAAATCTAGCAGCAAATGTTTTTGGCAGCTAGAAGTTTGTTATCTATTTTGCTTGTTTTAATTCCGTTATTAATACGTAAGTGTTGGTCATATCGTCAGATCAAAACAGTTAATATCTTTTTATCTTGAGAATTTTTGCTCAAAAATGCACTTCTTAGATAAGCGTTTGATTAAGCAACTGAGCGCAAATCTAAACCGCACATGATTAAAAGGAGTTTGGTTTATGTTGTATGCCATCCTATTTGTCCTTGCATTTTTTTGTTATGCAGAACCCGCAACGGCGCCAGCGTTGTCTTTTGATCATGATGCTGAAGTTGGTCTATCGTCTGACGAGTGTAGTATTTGTTTTTGCAGTCTTAAAGACCCTAAGCTTGGGGCTGTTGTGGTTCTTGTGTGTGGTGGGCAGTGGGAGCATATTTTCCATAAAAAATGTATTGATCACTGGCTTGAAACCGTAGGGAGAAAAGACTGCCCGATTTGTCGTAGAATAGTTACCAAGGAAAGTTTGTGTGCCTGCTGGGCAGCTGCACTGTCCACTGATAGTAAAAAAACGCACGAAGATGGTAGCGTTTATCCTCGCGAGCGCGTTGATGGTTCATGTGCTGGGGTAAGAAGGTGCTTCATGCAGCATCGCACAGAAGCTCTACTAACGGCATTAGTTGGGGGTTCTATTTTTGTCTATTACTCGATTATTTCATGCGGTTAATCGTCTGCTATCTGCGCCTGCGCTGCAAGCTCCCACACAAGGTCAAATGCTTGCTTGGGTGTTAGTGTATTGCAATCAATTGATGCAAGCCGACTGACGACAACATGCTGTCTTGCTGGAATTATTGTTGGGTTATTATTTGTGTGCGCGCTAAGGCTATGATGCACAGCTGCTACGTCTTTTTGATCGACCATGTGCTGATTAAGAAGTGTTTGCGCCCGTGCAATAATACTTTTAGGTACATGCGCAAGCTTTGCTACATGCAGCCCAAAGCTTCCAGCTGCAACCCCAGGCAATACCGTATGCAAAAAGATAATGTTTTCACCAACGGTTTTGCTTGCCAGGTGGTAGTTTTTTATTCCAGCTTTTTGTTCTTCAAGCGCTGTCAGCTCATGATAGTGCGTTGCAAATAAGCACTTGCTCTTGAGTACCGTGTGAATATGTTCAAGAATAGCTTGAGCAAGGGACATACCGTCATATGTGCTTGTTCCACGGCCCACTTCATCAAGGATAACAAGGCTTTTATGTGTTGCTTGGGTGCATATGGTCGCAGTTTCTTCCATTTCAACAAGGAACGTACTTTTACCCTCTGCCAGATTATCTCCCGACCCAATTCGCGTAAAAATCCTATCAAGAATAGGAAGCGCAGCTGATTGTGCTGGTACAAAGCTCCCGCACTGTGCCATGAGATTAATAAGTGCTGCCTGGCGTAAATAGGTAGATTTACCGCCCATGTTTGGCCCTGTTATGATCAATGTTGACTGTGAATCATCAAGCACTAAATCATTAGCCTGAAAAGCCTGGGTTGTTGCTTGTTCTACGATTGGGTGGCGCCCTTGGCGAATAATAAGAGACCTATTATCATGAAATACTGGTCTGCAATAATCAAACTCATGTGCTGTTTTTGCAAAACCAAAAAGCCCATCAAGATACGCAATACTCTGAGCAAGCGCTCGCAGCTGCTGTGTGTATGATGCTACATCTGCTTTTACTCGAGCAAAAACATTTTCTTCTATCGCGCCAAGCTCTTGTTCTGCACGGCTCAAATCTGCTTCTAGCTGTTTGAGCTCTGGCGTGGTAAAGCGTTTGCGATTTGCAAGCGTTTGTACGTGCTGATAGCGCTCAGGGATTTTTTCTGTGTGTGTGTTTGTTATCTCAATATAATATCCAGTAATTCCATTAAACCCGACTTTAAGGCTCCCAATATTTGTTGAAGCGACTTCAGCTTGTTCAAATTCAAGAAACGCAACTTTACCTTTTTTGTGCAGGGCAAAAAGGTGATCAAGATTGTGGTCAAACCCGACCTTGATGGTATACGGATGCGTTGGGTCATCATTAATACTTGCATCAAGAAGGTTTTTGAGCGCGCTAAAATCATGCATCCGATCAGCAAGCATTGTGCTAAGCGAACACGGTAATGTGCTTAAAAGCTGCTTTATCTCTGGGATGATCCCAAGCGAGTCTCGTAGCCCACGATAATCAATAACAAGCGCGCGGCCAAGTGCAATACGTCCGACGATACGCTCTAAATCAGCAATACCAGAAAGCAGTTTTTCAAGCTTTTGTTGTGTCGCTACAGAAGAGACCAGTGCTTGCACCATTTCAAGGCGTTGCTCAATCGCACTCTTGTGCACCAGCGGGCGCGTCAGCCATTTTTTTATAGTGCGTGATCCCATGGGAGTTTGTGCTTTATCAAGAACACTTAAAAGTGTGTTTTTGCTACTGCCATCATGACTGTTTTGCACGATATCTAGGTTGCGCTGTGTTGCTGCATCGATAATCAAATAGTCGTCTGGTTGGTACACGTGCAATGTTTTAAACTGCTCATGGGCGACTATATTTTGCCGTGCGAGGTAGCGCTCAAGGGTTATAATGCTTTCGCTCATCCCCGGAGTTTGAGTGATCAAAGACTCTGTTTTAGGCCCGAGATTAATAATCCATGGCTCAGGGAGTAGTGCGCCATTAAGCTGCCCATCAGCAACTTCAACAAAGCTTACGTAGTAACCAAGTTTTTTAAAATACCCTGAAAGCTGCTGACTCTCTTTTGTTTTGGGGATAATAATTTCATCAGGAAAAAAGCGCGCCAGCTCAGCTTCAATACTACGAGGCGCATCAAGCGACACGATTGTGCCAAAAAGCTGAGATGTTAAAAGCTCACCAAAAAGGAGTGTCAGCTTATCTTGGTGCGGGTAGCATGAGAGCAGGTACGATGCTGATTTATCCTGCAGCATTGAGCTTTCGGTCAGTGTTGCAGGTGTAAAGACATGCGTGATGCCGCGCTCGACAACTTGTCCAGGAATAGGCTTAGTCAGCTGCTGGCAAAGCGCTACGCGATGGCCTGCTTTTATCAGCTTGGTTAAATAATAATTGAGTGCGTGCACAGGAATACCGCAAAGCGGTATGTCTTCGCCTTGGTTTTTACCTCGTTTTGTGAGTGCTATCGCAAGTGCTTGTGCTGCGATTTTTGCATCATCAAAAAAGAGTTCATAAAAATCACCAACCTGAAAAAAAAGAAGTGTATCTTCGTACTGAGCTTTAATCGCAAAGTACTGCTGCATCAGGGGGGTAATTTTTTCTGTCGACATAGTGCACTAATTATTAATAGTGATTGTTGAAATTTATAGCGCACCATCTTAGCATATCTCTCTTGTTATGAGTAGTACGGCCCTTTAAATAGAAAGAGAGAGCGTATGTTGTTCTGTGGGCTAAAACTAGTTGCACTTATTTTGGTTACTTTTGCATCAGGCATAGATCTAAAAGCAGGCAGAAAGGGGGGCGCTGCAACTATTGAAAAAAAAGATAGAAGGGCTGCAGCTGGAGGAGCAAAAGTAAGCAGGGGCGAGCGTAAAAAAGACAAAGCAGGTCGCGCGCTTGCATATACTTATTTGAGAAAGTGCTTGATGGAACAAGCAGAAAAAGAGGGCTGGACAACCGAGCGATTTGCAGCTGAATGCGCCAAAATTGGAGCTGCTTTTTCTGATGATTATGATGCAGATTCAGACTCTGAATAGCTGTATTTAAGTGCTCTTTGTAATGTTGTAGTTGATAAACAGCAGTGATGAGCGTATGATGTTTCCCCCTGAAGGAAAATCATCTCAGTCAATTATATGAAAGTGGTTTATAATGCTAACAATTTTGCGACTTTTAATCATTGGTAGTTTGTTTGCGACATCATCTGTTCAGCTTCACTCAGCAGCTGCGCGCAAGGGAGCTGTTTCTGGTAAAAAGGCAAAACAAGCGCAAGCTGAAATTCTCAAAGAGGCGCGTGCAAAATTATTAAAACAGGCAGAAAAAGAGTGCTGGTCAAACGAGCAGTTTGTACTTGCTTGGGGAAAAGTTCTTAGCGACCTTGGTTTGGCTTAAATAATCTTTCCAGCCACTAGTTTGTAAGATATTTATATGAAAGATTACTGCTCATGACAATTACGATTGATGGACCTGTTGCCAGTGGCAAAAGCAGTGTCGCACGACTTCTTGCTATGCGCCTTGGTTTTTATTATTTGAATACAGGAATGCTCTATCGTGGCGCTGCGTATGTCATAATCCATGAGCGTGGCGATGGTGTGATGACACCAGCAGCTCTTGATGCATTGTCGTACGATCAGCTTGCATGTATTAGTGATCTTTCATATGAATATCATGATAATAAGCCACATGTATTCTATAAAAATCAGGATATTTCTCAGCAGCTTTATAGCCCAGTGCTTGATAGAGCCGCATCTATTGTTTCTGCTGTTGTATCTGTGCGCGCACTGCTGCTTGATGTGCAGCGCGCAGTGAGCAAAAAATATAGTATTGTTGCTGATGGCAGAGATTGCGGGACGGTTGTTTTTCCTGATGCACAGGCGAAATTCTTTTTAACTGCCGATCCTGAAATTCGTGCGCGTAGGCTTATTGCAGATGCAGCACGAAAAAATGATAATCTTTCGTTTGAGCAAGCTCTTGCGCAGCTACATGAGCGAGATCAGCGCGATGCTACGCGTGTTATAGCTCCGCTTCGTCAGCCTCAAGATGCTCTTGTGATAGACAACTCTCATCTGACGCTTGATCAGACCCTTGATCTAATGGCTCAGCATGTTGGCCGGCTAGTCGCGCAGCAATAACCTCCGCATACAAATCTAAGTATTGATCGACTACCGCTTCGGGTGAAAAATATCGCTGATACACCTCTTGTGCTGCTTGCCCCAGCGTTTTTTGTACATCATGTGATACAATAAGTTTTTCAAGCGCATCTTTTACAGATGCTTCTGTATGATCAAATTGAATGCATGCGTTATGTGCGCCAAAAAAGTCACCAAGCATCATCCCTTTGCTGAGTAGCAGTGGAAGCTTGTGCTGCGCTGCCTCTAGGGTGCTGAGGCCAAATCCTTCGTCCTTGCTTGCAAGAATAAAGGCATCACAATACGCAAGGAGCTCATCAACCTCTTTGTAAAAACCTGTTAGCAAAATGCGATTATTAAGATTGAGCGTGGCAACTGTTTTTTTGACTTTTGACATTCTTGGGCCATCGCCTACAAATACAAGGTAGAGCGGCGCCTTCTCACAAAGGCTCTTTGCTCCTTTGCACACGAGTTCGTAATCTTTAAATGGGTGGCTTGTGTACATGTTACCCACCATAACAAGAACAAATGCATTATCAGGCAGCTCCCAATTAAATTTGTCTTTAAAAAATGCTTGCTGGCTCATGCTGCGCGTAAGCTTTTCTTGGGTGTTTGTGAGTGGTGAAATAACGCGCGCTATCAGCTGGTCATTTTTATTTTTTTCAATATTTGCTTCATTGATATGCACGATTGCATCAAGCGGGCGTACTGGTTTGCCAAAAATAAATTTATTAAAATGATTGGTGAAAATAAGCGGCACGCTGGTGCGTGTTTTTTCGAGCATGGTTACTTCATCAAAGCAGTTGCAGTGAACAAGATCAAAATGGTTTTCTGCAAGAATCTCAGATAGTTGGCGACTGAATTCAACTTTTCTCCCGCCCCTGCAGTTATAACTTGTGCTTAGTGGAGTGACAGGAACGGACTCTTGGATGCATTTTTTATGGAGGCTGCTTTTATTTTTAACCACAAGTGAGCAGTTGATACCCTTTTGGGTTATGTTTTTGTAGTGTTCAATAACGTGTTTTTCCATACCGGTGGTACCGTCAAAACGACCATCAAAAAGGCAAACACTCAGGAGTGATAGTGGCTCTTCTGCGCGTAAGATTGCACACAGTGATAGTGCTAGAAGAAAAATAAGTTTCATAACATCACTCCCTAAAAAAAGAGGGGCCCCGCATTACGCACGGCCCCTTGATCTCAAACACTCATGTAAAGGTAACTGAGGGCCGCTTGACGACCCTCAGTGTATGGAATTACTTCCTTAATTGTCTAATTTCTCCTTTAAGAGCTTTAAGTTCTGCTTCAAATCCAGCTTGTTGCTCAACGAGCTGCTCAATACGTTTGCCATAGGTGTCAAGCTGTGTTTGATGGTGTTGGTAACCAGCAAGCAAGAATGTTGGAAGTTCTCTGTAGCTTACTTTATCTGGTCTACCTTGAGCATCACGTTTAACCATGCTTGGGAAGATATCTGCAACTTCTTCAGCTACAAGTCCTGTGCGTACTGTGTTTGTTTTGTCATCGTTGTAAATGTAGCTTACAGGTTTGATGCTATTGAGTTTGCGGCCGATCTCTTCTGCAGACATTTCTGTGATGTCATGTTTGTAACGACGTGATGAATAAAGTGCCATAACATCAGCTAGGATAACGTTTCCAGAAACATCTGTTGTTAATGCGTCACCCGCTGCTTGTCCACCCGCAAGGTTATGCAGATTAAGCGCGCTAAGCGTTGTTGTTCCTGTTGCAGTAAGGTCACTATTCAGCGTTGTTGAATTGGACACGGTTAAGTCACCTGTGATGTTTGCGTTAGCACCGAGTGATGCAAGGCCTGAGGTGTGAAGCGTGCTGAGTGATGTATTACCGGTTACACCGAGTGTACCACCAATAGTTGCGTTGGTTGTTATACCTGCAGAGTTAAGCGTTGCAGCACCACTTGTTGAAAGAGTAGTGAGTGATGTGTTGCCAGTAACGCCGAGTGTGCCACCGACTACTGTATTACCATTAGCTGCATTAACAGTGAACTTATCAGCATCTTGACCGCGAACAGTGAGGCTACC
>CAZHRK010000002.1:0-188766 GCA_964534555.1 uncultured Pseudomonadota bacterium
GGTACTGCCAGGTTAAAAAAGCTCTCAAGCAATTGGGAGCTTTTTTTATTGTCTCGATTTTACCATCTCATTTATTAACTATCTTAAAACACGTGATGCAATAGTCAGCGTGATCGCATGCAGTGCTGCTTGATCAGCTTTATTAGCGCACTGCACCTAGTAGCAAGCGCGTGGCATGCCTTTCTATAGCACGTATCCACATGAGTGTTAAGGCTCCTGAATTGCTTGATTTGAAAAAGGAAGACCGTAAGTTGGTGTAATCCTTGATAGAAAAGCCATCTTAACCGGCGCAGTCTCTTGAGGTCTTTACCATGAGCGACGCTTGAATTTGAAGTGGATATTCTCTAGAATGGCGGAAGTTTTTTCTTCCCACTTAATAAAATCACTAGAGGCCGTATGGAAAATCTTATTCAGCATTATAAGCAGCGGCTTAATTTAGCAAGTGCTACGTTTACCCAAATCATTCATGAAGATGCTATAATAGCCCTTGTTTTTAAGGTTGTTGATCAAGATGGCCGCGCTTCTATTTTAAAAATTGGGCGTCGAGCAGATGATTATAAGCGTGATCTTTTTTTTCTAAAACTCCTCTCTGACTCACTTCCAGTGCCGCGTATTCTTGGCGTGGTTAATCCTGATGAACACGTTCGAGGTGCTGTCTTAATGGAGTGCTATCCAGGGCGTACGCTTAGGGTAGCTGAGCTGACTGATGCGTTAGCTTTTAAATGTGGGCAGCTTTTAGCTCATGTTCATCAACATGCTGTTAGTAGCTATGGCGATGCGAAAACAGCTGAAGTATCTCTAAAAGATCCACGTATTTTTTATGAGAAAAAGTTTATGGAGGCTCTTGATGAGTGCCGCCACAATCTTACGCCGGTTCTTATCGATAAAATCGAAGCATACTATCTTACTCATCGAGATTTACTCCTTAAAACCGATGGGCCGTGTGTTATTCATCGTGATTTTAGGCCAGGAAATATTATCGTGCATGATGGTCAAATTCAGGGAATTATAGATTGGACAGCTGCACGTTTTGGTTTTGCTGAGGAAGATTTTGTTACAGCTGAAACAGGTGAATGGGATGTTCATGGACGAGGTACGCAGCCCTTTTTTGATGGTTATACTTCTGTCAGACTAGTTTCTTCCGTATTGCAAGATGTGATGCCTCTGTTGCTTATTGGTCGATCAATTATGACCCTTGGTTTTCTTTTTAGAGAGGATCGTGTTTTAGAGTGCAGAAATCTTTATGAAAAATATTATGCAGTTTTAAAGCGTGTCTTAGAGTAGTTTCTAACGTGCTTTGCTATTCTTGTTCTGTGCTTGATTTCTTAATGGTGATATGCGAACATCTCCATCCTTGTTGATTATTTTAGATCAATTAAAGCGTTATAGTGAATTCTAGTTTAGCAAGGTTATTTTGCTCATAATCTTGATCAGGAGCATCATGTTAATTGCATCTTTGTTTTTATCTTTTTTCGTTTCAGGGTATTGTTTTTCAGGTGCAAAAGCACTTGCTGTTGTTAAATTTGCAAACAAAGCACTGATGCATTGTCCTCCCAGGGCATTAGCGGTTTTCAAGCCGATGCTTCCGCCCTCAGAGCCCTTGCCTGATTTTTCTGTAATGCTTGCTCGTTTTACAGTTAAAGATGGTCGCTATCCCTATCTTACATCATCCTCTTTTCCTATGTTTACGCATGAAATAGCAGGGTTTGATCAACGAGTGCTTGAGCTTGTGCGAGGAAAATACTGGGCAGCTGTTACCTCCTTTGTTGGCTTTTCACATGTTTCGGGTAAAGCTGATTTTGCAGCATTTGCACATCTATGCGAAGTATACATTATGGCTTACTGTGAGCAGCACCAAAAAGAAGATTTGTTAATGAATAGATCTGAGCTTGCAGCCTCTCTGTATCGTGCTATTAAGATTCTTTTGCATCATGATTTATTCAAAGATTTTGATTATTCCTTAGTAGATTTTTGGTCCTTAGATACCGCAAAATCTGTTGAAGAGATACTTTATACAGGATTGCTTGAGGCAGAAGAGTATCCTATGCATGCTTTACGGATTAGAAAAACAGCCCTTACAGCAGTTGAGTCTGTTTGTCGTGGGGCATAAAAAAGATACAAGAGGATTTATCAATGACTAGTCGCCATACAGTGATTCCCGCTGTTTATGTTATTTTTAAAAGAGATAACTCGCTGCTCTTTCTTCGTCGTTTTAACACAGGTTATGCAGATGGAATGCTGACAACCGTTGCTGGTCATGTTGAAGAGCATGAGCATTATTCGCAGGCTGCGATTCGTGAAGCTGCTGAAGAAGTTGGTATTACACTTACCCAAGATCAACTTAAGATTTTTCATATTATGCATCGAACCTTCGACGCGGCGCCTGATCGTGTTGATGTATTTTTTATGGTTGAATCATGGATTGGCGAGCCAAAGAATAATGAGCCTGCAAAATGTTCAGAGCTTCTTTGGTGTGATATCAGCATCCTGCCAAACGATGTTTTGCCGTTTCTTAAAGCAGGGCTCGAGCAGGGGTTTTCAGGTAATTTTTTCAGTGAGCTTTAGTCTGCAAATTTTCTTTTGTTATTATAAAAACTTACTCAATCTAAGTATTAAGAAGATTAGTCTGTTTTTAGAAGTTGCTTTAATTTGTATAAGTGCTGCTGAGGGGGGATATGAAGATTATACTCATGGCTTTTGCCTGTATTTTTACTTTGCTAGGAGCAGCGTCAGAGTCTTCTAGCAGTACCATTGAGCGGGTTATTTGTAGATTTGGGTTACCCGATGCCGCTGGAACCAAGCGAATTTTTATCGCATCTGGAGCGCCTAAAGATGCTTTTTGGCTTGATCCTGTTGCAGATAAAATCGCCGGGAAAGACTATGATGCTGCGGGTTTTGCAGAGGTTGTATATGCTGCTCTGTGCTCTCTGCTTCGGGCTTCAGCATGGATGGGGGAAGAAGACGCTGTTATTCATCTTGCTGGGAGAGTTTTCCCTGAAGTAGCTATAAATTTTACAAATAAAGTAAGCGAATGTTTAAGCACTTCTAATCCTGATGACTTGCGTCTTATTCGAGATGAGCTTAATATCGGTGTTGCTGGGTTAAACCAACGTTTTTCGGCTGCAGTTGAGTAGAATTCTCATTCAAATTATACGCGCCATTTCTATGTAAGGCATCCTATGAAAACCCCATATGTATTGCTCTGTACTCTGCTTTTCGCTTCTGTGCTTTACACAGTTTATTACTATTCTTTTTCAAGAAGAAAGTCAGGCGTGATTATTATTCTTAATGGTCCGTCTGCATCTGGCAAAAGTTCGATTCAAAAAGAGCTGCAAAAGATTTTTAAAAAACCACTTCTTGCCCTTGGTCTAGATACCTTTTTTATTGGGGTTATGCCTGCGCGTTACTGGCAAGAACCTTGTCTTGAGACTGATAGTGACAAAATAGTTATGAAAGGCACTTCGTCAACAGATGAGCAAGGCCCACTTTTTGAGCTGGAAGTAGGTGGTCTTGGGCGCAAAATAATATACGGAATGCATCGAGCAATAGCGGCGTATGCACAAGAGGGTAATGATGTTGTGGTTGACTATATTTTGTATGACCATGTATGGCTCGAGCACCTTAAAGCTACCTTACGTGGCTACAAGGTTATTTTTGTTGGTGTAGAAATAGATAAGCAGATTCTTTTTGAGCGAGAAGCGCATCGAGGTACTTCGCCTGTAGGTCATGCACGAAGCCATTATGATACTGTCCATCGGGGTATGACGTATGATTTAGTTGTAAATACTGGCAAGCTTACTGCCGCTGAATGCGCACAAGTGATTGAAGAATACGTTCAAAAGGCTCTATCCCGCTAAGTTTTATCTAACGTTAGTTATTATTTCCTCTGTCCATGCAGCGCTAGAATGTTGCGCGTAGGCTAAAGCTACGATTAAGCTTGGGTAATTAATGTTCATGATGCATGAAGCAGATACATAAAGGTTATATGCAAAGGAGTTTATTAGTGGCATGCATATACAAAACTATACCAGCCTTAGATTCCTTAATTGAGCAGCTCCATATGCTTTCTAAGCATGATTTCCCATCGGCTGATGTTACTAAGCTGCTTAATGAAACTAATTTGTCTTCGTTAGATCTTATGCCGTATACATTTTACTCTCAAGACTCGTATACACGTAATCAGGTCTATAAGTCACATGAATTTGAGCTCATACTTATGTGCTGGCAGCCAGGGCAAAAGAGCTGTGTTCATGGGCATGAGGGGCAAAAATGTTGGATGAAGGTTATTGATGGCTGTCTTGAATTTACTGATTATGATGATTCAACAGGTCAATTAGTCGAGCAATCTCGCCAAATCGGCCAATTAGGTTTTGTAGATGGACCTGCCTATATTCACGGAGTGCGGGCAGTGGGTAATCAGTCGTCACTATCACTCCACTTGTATGCTCGTCCTTTTAATCAGTGTGACGCCTACAAGCCAGATGATAATGAAAAAAAGCGAATTAAACTTTCCTATCATAGTATTGACGGAGTTTTGGTTATATGAGCACTACAAGGTTTTTATCCCTACTGGCGGTGGTAGTAGCATGTGTATTAGCTCTTTCAGCAGAGCCTATCAAGGACCATGTAATTGTTGTTAAACAAGCAACTCATGATGAAGCATTATCAGCTCACCGGCTCTTTTTTCCTACAGTAAAAAATACTTTTAAAAAAAGTCGCCAATCTGTGTATATTGCTCAATCATCTGATTCAAACGAGCTTGTTGGTATGGTGAAGCTAAGCCTAGAAACACCAGAAGCCTTAAGTGTATCTGAGTTGTATGTTTCTCATGAGCACAGAAAAAAGGGTGTGGGCACTATGTTGTTGTTTTCAATTCTTGATTATTGTGTTGCTCACCCGTCAGTCAAAGTTATTTTGTTTAAACTTGATAAAAAGAACCCAGAAGGCCTTAGTTTTTATAAAAGCATAGGCGCCGAGGTTATTCAAGATCATAAGTCATACATCATTATGTCTCTTAAGCGTGATATAATTGAGTTTTACGCAAAAGCAAAGCGGCTTGCCTCTAGCTTGGGCTAAATATTCTGATAGACATCCGTTCATTTTTTTGTACCATGGTCCTCCGGCGCAGTATGTTTACTTACAGTAATAACCTATGGGTACCATGATTAAATATATGCTACTTATCACAAGCTTTATGCTGACATCTCTTTCAGCAAAAATCGTTTTTGACTACACAACATCAGCAGAAGCGTTTGTTGTGTTTGATGATAAACATGAGTTTGATGAGGCATTTCGTCGTGTTAAAGGCCTTCCAAGTGGTTTTCTCTCCTGCACTAAAATCGATAAACAACTTGTTGGAAAGCCGCCAAAGGGAATGTCTGAATTAAAAGGTCTTATTCAGCAGGCCGTTTACGATTTTAAAGAATGGCAAAATGCTTATGATGAAGCTCCACCTAAAGAGTTTCGTGATACGGGTTTTGATCAGATGGTTGACGCAATCTATGAAGCATTAATTGTTGATTAGTTGCTTTGCATGAACAAAGAAATAAAAAAAATTATTATTATTCATGGAAATGGCTGTGATAACCAAAGCAACTGGTCGCCATGGCTTGCTGTAGAACTAAAGCGCCTTGGGTACCATGTTGTGAATCGGAGCTTTCCTGACAGCTTGCGTGCTCGCTCACACATTTGGTTGCCGTTTCTTAAGCACGATCTTAAGGCTGATGAGCATACATTGATTATTGGGCACTCGTCAGGCGCGCTTGCCGCTATGCGCTACGCGCAAGAAAATAAGATTTATGGCTCTATTTTGGTTGGCGCCTACCACACGCACCTTGGTATTGAAAATGAACTCCTGAGCGGTTATTTCGATGCCCCGTGGAATTGGTCTGCGATAAAGCAGAATCAGCGCTATGTTGCCGTGCTTGCCTCAATTGACGATCCGTTTATTCCAATTCATGAGCCACAGCTTATCGCTCAGATGCTTAATGCTGATTATTACCAGTACACAGAAAAAGGCCATTTTATGGGTGCAACGATTCCTGAGATTGTTGCACTATTCGAAAAGCGTTGGCCTTAAAAAATGGCTACCGTAATGCTTTTTACTTGCATATTACTGCTATCTCTGTTTATTTATGGGAACAGTTCTGTTGCATGCTCGGTCTGTTTTTGCTCGTGAAGGCATTATGATGATGAGGCGGATTTTATCTATTTTTTATCTAACAGCATTAGTTTTTCAAGTGCGATCCCTTTATCCAATGTCTTTTACTACGCTTGGCACGGGTACGTGTATTCCCTTGCCAAGCAGGGCATGTCCTGCAAACTTGCTCCAGTATAAAGGCAAAAATATCATGATTGACTGTGGTGGCGGTGCGCTTGCGCTGCTTGCCAAGCAAGGGCTGTCTGTTTGTGACTTAGATGCCATTTTTATTACTCATTTTCATGTCGACCATATCGGTGATTTACCGATGATTCTTCAATCTCGTGTTGTGCATGAATTTGATGCCTGTGACCAAAAATTACCCCTGCCTGCACGCTTATTAACAATTTATGGCCCGAAAGGCTTGTTAGATCATATTAAATCGTTTGAAAAAATATATGGCTGTTTAGTATGCCCCAAAACGTGTAATTATACTGAGCTTGAGCCAGGGCAAATCGTTATGAGCGCTGACCTGAAGATTACTCCGCATAAAGTTACTCATACGCAAGAGAGTGTGGGGTATTCATTTACTGCTGAGGATAAGAAATTAGTGGTTTCTGGTGATTCAGCTGCTGATAACATACTGACACATCTTTTGCAGGATGCTGACCTTGCCGTTGTTGAGTGCTCCTACTCAGACGAATTTGCAGCACTTGTTCCGTTTGTGCATCACTTATCCCCTCTTAAAATCGCACTTATTGCAAAGCTCGCAGGTGTTAAACATGTTGTTGCAACCCATTTATACCCAAGTGCCGATCAGGTTGATGTAGCAAATATTATTAAATCTGTTTTTGATGGCGCTGTGACGGTTGCCTCTGATGGACAAACTTTTAGCCTTTAAGCCTAGCAAAAATAATTCTTGTGCTTACAATTAATCATCTTTTTTCTAGGGGATGATTATGAAAAAATTTGTATTAAAAATACTTGTAGTAGCCTTTATTCTTAGTTCGGTGTGTACTATTCAAGCAGCTGCTCGTTTAGCAACGCGTAGGCTGCTTACGATTTCTGCTGTGGTTGGAGCTGCATCTGTCTATAAAAGCGTAGCTCACTGCGCGCCAGCATTACCAATATCAACGCCGCTTATAGAAGGCCGCAGCGCTACACATACACCTGATCTAAAAGTTATTTATGAGCAAGAAATTGCAGGGTTTGTCCACACATACTCGCATTTAATTTTGTCTCTGCGAGAGTCTTCTCCTGGTCATCCGTCTTATGAAGCAAGGCGCATGCATGGAAATCTATTATCACCAGCTGACTTTGGCTGCGCGTCTGTGTATGCAGCCGAGGCGCAGATACGAACAATTATTGTTACTCAAGCGACAAAACGCTTTCTGGAGCTTACACTTAATAATAAAGAATCTGCAGACAAGTTGTTGAAGCGACTTACAGGGGCTTTAGATGCTCTTCATGAAGTTGGTGCATTGAACCATTCTGAGCGCTAAAAATTTTTAGAGGGTCTTTGGCTCATCTAGGACGTGAGCATATTCCGTGATCTCAGGAAGAGCATTAGATGCCCTTCTAAGGGTGTTGTAGAGGGTGGGCTTTGAGCGAGCGACTGTTTCAAGGCGATTACGAGCCTGAATAAAACTACGCGGCTCTTCCATGATTTTATACGCCAAACGGGCTGTTTCAAGCTCCCATTTTTTTTGTAAATTTACTGTTGCCAGTTTTGAAACACTTGTTGTATTTAGGCCTATTGTCGCAGCTACCGCCGCACACACAGAATCAACACCTGAAAGGTTTAAGCTCTGAGAAAAAATGTGTGTCAGTAGCGCGCCTTCAATTGGCATAAGCAAAAAACCGCCAAGAGCAGACAAGCAGCTCTTTTGGGCAAAACCAAGTTTTGCTTTTACAAGCTCATAAATAATTAATGCTTCGATCTCTTGCTCAGGGCAAAAGGCAAGTACATCCTCGCCGATTGATACGCTCATGCCAATAATAGGTAGATCGCTTGCCGAAATAGTGCACTTCCACATGATATTGAGATTTTCAAGCATGTTGATAAGCGGTGACGAATGCATTACGTATAGAGCTGGTGGAATGATTTCTACTTTTCTACACGCATTAACATACATTTTGTACAAGTTATGCTGAATAACAGGGTCAACTTCAAATCCTAATGCATTTTTGATCTCATTCTGAAGCGTTTTAGCGTGCTGTTGGCTATCTTTTTTATACTGCTCAAAAAGCGATGATTCAGTGGCAGTTGTTTGAATTGTATACATAGGGTCTAGAGCTGCACCAAGAAAGCTGCTTACAGAGATCATTAAGAAAGTAATAAGCCATTGAAGCATAACTATCACAAGCGTTCCTCAGAATTATTCAATCACTACACATAGTCTTTAGTTTGACTATTTTACTAGGCCCACCTCCTAAACAAAAAAGCCTCGCCACTCGCAGGGTATTCAATTTGAATTTTTAGCCCGAGCTCGCACAACCCTTATTTTTACGTTACAGTTTGGCGAAAACTTAAAGTTATTGTTTCTTTTTAAGACAGGGATTCTTTATGAAAAAACTACTGATTTTTGCTGTGGCTATTTTCGTGCAGCCGCTTTTTTCAGCTAAAGAGATCGAACTTAAGTTTATGCTATCACCCCAGCAGGAAGCTGTTTTTTCAGCTTGGATAGAGAAAAATGCCTTTTGTAGCGGGGTGCTTGAGCAAAATGAGACATATTTTGACCACCCACAAAAAAGCTTCTTTACAGTTAGAAATGATGGCTTTAAAGACTCACAGGGTGCGCTTAGAGTCCGTACTGAGAACGGTGTGTCTACCTGGTGCTATAAATACACTCACAGGGACCCTGTTACAGGGTGGACCGTATCGCGTGATGAGTGGGAGGTTGGTGTAACTGACCCTGCTGTTGTAAAGGCTATTCTTGAGGGTCTTGGTTATGTAAAAGCTGTTGAAATGAACAAGCTTCGTACGGCGTACTCATATACCGACAAGCAAGGGGTTGTGTATGAAATTGTTACCGATGTTATTCCTGATATAGGCACTTTTCATGAAATAGAACTTAAAGGCTTTACAGGCGCTTGTGATGATGGCTATGAGAGTATTAAATCCTTGCTTGCACAAATCGGTCTGCAGAAGTATACACTGATTGATCGTAGCTATATTCACATGAAACTTAATCCAGGCTGGGAAAAACGTTCAGACTGGGGTTTTGTAAAGGAAGTGTCGATTGAAAAATAAGGTATTATATCTGATATGTTTATTAGGGGTGGTTATGTCACTTAATGCACTTACTATTGGCCAACAAGCGCCAGATTTCAGCCTGCTTGATCATGATGGCGTGCAGCGCACGCTTGCAGATTATAAAGGCAAAACAGTGGTGCTTTATTTTTTCCCTAAATCAGAAACTCCAGGATGTACAAAACAGGCTTGCAGCCTTCGTGATGGCTTTAAGCAGCTTAAAGATGCAGGTGTTGAGATCCTTGGGGTCAGCTATGATTCTCCTGCGCAGCTTAAGAAGTTTAAGGAGCACCATAACCTTCAATTTACGCTTCTTTCTGATTCAAAAAAGAAAGCAGCAAAAGCCTACGGCGCAGAAATGAAGTTTTTGTGGGTTATTCCTCTGCCAATGCCCGCTCGTAAAACTTTTATTATTAGCCCAAGTGGCACGCTGAAAGCAGTTTTAAGCGATATTGATGTGAAAAAACACGCAGAGCAAATCTTGAGCCTTATTTAAAAAAAGAGCCTGGTTTTACCAGGCTCTTTTTTATTTGTTAAGCGCTTCCCACTCAGTGGTCACAGCGGTGAGTTCTGTTTTTTTGTTTGTATAGTTTTGTTCTACTTTTTTATACGCTTCAGATCCCCACTCATGGTGTGCAAACTGCTCTTGCAGCTGAGCTATCTCATTTTCAAGTTTTGAAATTTTGTTTTCAAGCGCAGCAATCTTTTTGCGCTTTTCATAATCAGAGGTTGTGGGCTCAGGCGCTTTTTTTTCTTGTTCTTTTGGCGCTACCTTTACCTGCGGCTTAGGGTTCTCTTTTTCTTTTTTTGCTTCTTGCTCTTTTGCAAAAACAAATGATTCGTAATTCCCTTTATAGCTACGAATTCCTTCAGGTGTGAGCTCAAGAACACGGGTCGCGATTTCATCTAAGAAGGTTCTATCGTGAGAAACAAACAAAAGGGTTCCGTCAAATGCCTTGATAGCAGAGGCAAGGATCTCTTTAGATTGAAGATCAAGGTGGTTGGTAGGTTCGTCTAGGAGCAGGAAGTTTCCGTTCGCCAGGAGGACTTTAACCATCGCAACGCGGTTTCGCTCCCCTCCGCTCAGAACGCTGATCTTTTTATCTACATCATCACCAGGAAATAAAAATGCGCCAAGCATGCTGCGCGCACGAATGCGTGAGCCGCTTGTTGTGCATGAGTCTTCAACTTCCCCAAGGACGGTTTTATTTTTATTGAGTGTTTTATTTTGATCTTGCTCAAAATAAACAGGTAATACGTTATGCCCAAAGTCAAAGGTTCCAGAAGACTGATTCTCCTTACCCATTACGATGCTTAATAACGTTGTTTTACCGACACCGTTTGCTGCTACAAGAGCTACTTTTTCGCCTCTGAAAATATCAAAGTTAACGTCATGAAAGAGCTTTTTCTCACCGAATGATTTGCTGATATCACGTACTTTGAGCACCACGTCTCCGGAGCGTTGCACTGGCGGAAAGCTAAATTGGACTTTAGGTGGTTTTGGGCCAATCTCGATTCGCTCTATTTTTTCAATTTGTTTAAGCATGCTCTGAGCTGTGCTTGCGCGTGAGGCGCTTGCTCTGAATTTATTTACAACTTCCATCTTCTGCTTAATCTCTTTTTGTTGAGCATTATACGCGCGTTCAAGCAGTTCTTGGTTGTGTTCTTTTTGAACTAAATAATTTGTGTAGTTGCTGTTATAGATCGTTAGATTGCCGCGCTCTACCTCGTAAATTTTCTTGCAAACGTGGTCAAGGAAGTAGCGATCGTGAGACACGAGTAGAAAGGCAAAGTCAGCAGCTTTTAAAAAATCCAAAAACCAGCCTTGTGCAACGATATCAAGGTGGTTGGTTGGTTCGTCAAAAAGATAAATATCTGCTTTTTGTAAAAGGAGTTTTGCAAGAACTATACGCATTTTCCAACCAACACTGAGTTGGCTTACAGGCGTATCAAATTGTTCTTGCTTAAAACCAAGCCCTGTGAGCATACGCTTAGTGCGAACTTCTGCTCCAGCTATGTCAAACAGAGAGAGCTCTTGCAAGATGTCTGAATAGCGCTCAACAATAGCATCGTAGTTAGGGTCATCAAGGTCAGAAAGTTTTGATTCAAGCTCATTTGCTTCAAGCTGAAGCTTTTCTACTTCAGAAAAAGCCGAAAGCGCCTCTTGAAGTATAGTTTTTGAAGACTCTAAGACCACTTCTTGTGGCATGTATGCAATTTTTTTACCGCGCTCAAGGCTAATAGTGCCAGCATCGACCTGCTGCATTTTGCTAATAACCTTCAGAAGGGTACTTTTACCTGCACCATTATTGCCAACAAGGCCAATTTTATCCCCAGCTTCCACGGTGCATGTGATATTTTTGAAGAGATCGCGTAGCCCAAACGTCAGACTGACATTGTTTAAAAATAACATCTAAAAACTCCGTGGCGCTGTATCCAGCAACTTAAAAATCTACAAACAGAATAGTGGCCTCCCACTATGAAAGAGAGGCCACTATATTACCCTAAAAAAACCAATTTGTTGATTGGGTTGTTTGCTAGGGGGTTGTTCTTATTAATTATGATGGCCTGATCAATGTTTTCAGTTCATCAAGCAGAGCTCTAAGCTCTGATATTTCTCCGTTTTGGCGCTTGTACTCATTCAAAAGTAGGGGGATGAGTAAGTGGTAGCGCACGGTTTCAGGTTGTTTAAGGTCATCATACACAACAAGTTCAGGGAAGATTGCCGCAACTTCTTCAGCGATTAAACCGTATTCAAGGTGCTTTTCAAGGTCGTTTTTGTACACAAATTGTACCGGATTAAGCGCTATAAGCTTTTCGCTTATGTCTTTGATCTCTGAGATGTCGTCTTTGAATCGTCGTGATGATGTGACTGTTCCTAGTTGTCCGTCGCTGGTTATGTAAACAGCTACCCCACCAGATACTGTTACACCATTGATCCCTGCAATTGAGCATCCTGTATGAGTTAGCGTTGTTCCCAGTCTTATCATGCCGTTGTCAGAAGTACTTCCTCTGTTGCCAACCATAATATTATTTTCACCTGATGTAATGCTCACACCTGCATTTTTACCCAGCGCAATATTATTACTTCCTGTTGCTTGGTTGAGGGCCGCGTATCCTACCGCTGTATTGTCGCTACCTGTATAATTAGAAAGCATAGAAAAGTATCCAAAAGAGCTATTTCTTGAGCCGATTGTATTATTGTACAGTGCTCTGCATCCAAGTGCGCTGTTAGAGTTTCCATCATCATTAAATGTCATAGCATACGAGCCAACTGCTGTGTTGCCAGAAGCATCATTGCTGTGAAGCGCATGGTTTCCTACCCCTACGCAGTTAAGATAGCTTTCACCTAGGCTGCCTGCAGAGTACCCAATCATTGTGTTGTATTCACCATACGTGCTTTCGCCCATTGCTTTATACCCAACAGCAACGGAACCATTACTGTTTAGGTTTTTTTCAAGCGCGTAGGCGCCTATGGCAACAACGCCTGACAGTGTACTGGTCGCTGTAAGTGTGTTGTATCCAATTGCTATGTTTTCATCACCAACGGAATTTAGTTTTAATGCATTATTCCCAATAGCTATATTTTTTTCTCCGCTTGTGACGATTGACAGGACATCCTCGTTACCAAAAATAATATTGCTCTCATTATTGTTAGATATGATTCTGTTTGTTGTTATATCGCCTTGAACAACAAGGTTTTCATTAATTATAACCTCGCCTGCAATCACACATCCTGTGTGGGTGCCGGATGTGCCTAACCTGATCATTTCAGATTCGTTGTAGCTGCCCGGGTTTGCGATATAGATGTTATTATTTCCGTATCTAAGAGCAGAGCCAGCGTTATGTCCAACTGCAGCGTTATAACTACCAGATACCGTTGAGCTGAGAGTTTTATGGCCTATTGCCGTGTTATTTGTACCACTGTAGTTGCTTGCGAGTGCGTAGTTACCAATTGCTACGTTTTCGCTGCCAGTTGAGTTTGTATAGAGACTCGTGTCTCCAACTGCAATATTCATGCTGCCGCTTGTATTGTAGACCATCGCGCGAGATCCAAAGACGCTGTTTTCCCGTCCAGTTGTATTGTCTTGCATGGAGAAGGCACCCACGCAGGTATTATAGTTAGCTACGTTTTTAGTGAGGACTCTATTACCAATTGCTGTGTTTCCTATAGTTGTTGTTGTTTCTGTAAGTGCAGCATAGCCTATCGCAGTATTTGCAAAAGCAGTGGTTGCCTTAGTTAACGCTTGTGAGCCTAGAGCAATATTTTCTGATCCAGAGGTTACATTTGTGAGGGTTTTATACCCGATGCCAATATTGTCTGTGCCAGTCACGTCTGAAGCAAGGGAATTACTGCCAAGGCCAATGTTGTTTTTAGTATCGCCGATGATAATTGAGTTTGTGGTTGTTATTGATCCTGTTAATCCAAGTGTTCCAAGTATCTTTGTTGGAGCATGAATAATACAGTTCGTATGGGTTTTGGTTGTTCCTAGGCGTATGGTGCCTGATTCGCTGTAGCAGCCACGGTTTGCGATATAGATATTATTATTTCCGTATCTTAGCGCAGAACCTGCTTCGTGACCGATTGCACTGTTATAGCTACCAGAGAGTGTTGAGCTGAGTGCAGCGTACCCAACTGCTGTGTTGTATGTGCCTGTGTTGTTACTTGCAAGCGCTAGGTTACCAATCGCAACGTTTTCACTACCAGTTGAGTTGAGATACATTGCTGTATCACCGATAGCGATATTCATGTTTCCTGAGGTATTATACTGTAGCGCGCGGGCACCTAGCACACTATTTTCGCGCCCTGAGCTATTGTTATACATTGAGTAAGCGCCAACACAGGTATTGTAATTTGCTTTATTATTAAGCAGTACACCATGACCAACTGCTGTGTTTCCGTGTGTTGTCGTTGTTGTGCTTAATGCGGTATATCCGATAGCGGTATTTGCACCACCCGTTGTGTTTTTAGCAAGAGCAAAAGACCCAATCGCTGTATTCTGGTTACCGAGTGTATTATGCTCAAGTGCTCTTGACCCAAGTGCTGTGTTGTCCCTGCCTTGTAAGTTATTTGTAAGTGCCTCAAATCCTACACCCGTGTTGTTATGGCCAAACGTATTGCTTGTTAAAGCATGTGTCCCGAGTGCTGTATTTTGATAGCCAGTACCTGTCATAAGCAGTGAGTTATAGCCAACAGCGGTGTTTGCGCTACCTGTCGTGTTTGTGCTGAGCGCTTGGTGCCCAATAGCGGTGTTATACTCGCCGTAGGTGTTTGAAAGTAATGCAAATGATCCAATACCAACAAGGCCTGAAACTGTTGTTGTGCTGTACAAGCTAAGCTGCCCAAGAGCGATATTACCTGAGCCGGTGGTATTTGACCCTAGTGCGGCAAGGCCAACTCCGACGTTGCCTGAGCCATTACTACTTGACGCTAAGCAATCCATGCCAACTGCAACGTTATAATCACCAGATGTATTTGATGTTAATGTGTTATATCCGAGTATAACGTTTCCATTACCGTTTATTATTTTTCTGCCTGCTTTGTATCCCACAGCTGTATTTTTGCTGCCTGATGTTGTTGCTGCAAGTGCGTTATAACCAATCGCAGTATTTTCTGTGCCTAGCGTATTTGATACAAGCGCATTGTGACCAATCGCCACCAGGGACGATGTTACCGAATTACAAAGGCTCTTGTTTCCAATTGCTATGTTGTAGCATCCCCTTGTGTTTGAGAGCAGCGCTTCGGTGCCGATTGCGATGTTTTCACGGCCAGTACTATTATTTGCAGCGGATAAAACGCCAAGCGCTGTGTTTGCTGTTCCAGTTGTCGTATTCTCCTGCGCTCTATACCCGATAGCAACGTTAGAGTGTCCTGATGTATTGCTGCTGAGAGCTTTTGCGCTTATTGCAGTGTTAACAGCGCCCGTTGTATTGACAGCAAGAGTACTTAGCCCGATACCAGTGTTATACCCACCTGAGGCACTGATGTTTACGGCACTTTGACCAATTCCAATATTATCAAGGTTATCACCGATGATGAGTCTATTTGTGGTTGTCAGGCTTCCTGTTGTTTTGAGCGCACCAAGAATTGTCGTTGGTGCGTGAATGATACAGTTGGTGTGAGTTTTTGTTGTTCCAAGGCGGATAGTCGCTGATTCTTTTGCTGCGCCAAGGTTGCCAACATAAATATTGTTATTTCCGCTTGTTGCGTGGCTGCCTGCTTTATGACCTAATGCAATATTTGATCTGCCGGTGTTTCCACTGAGAGCAAAGTGCCCAACGGCTGTGTTGCATGATCCTGTTATATTTGAACCAAGGGCATAGTTGCCGACTGCTATGTTTTCGCTGCCTGTGGTGTTTTGATACATAACACTGTCGCCAACTGTAATATTTTGATTACCTAGCGTGTTGTTATCAAGTGAGCGTGACCCAACAGCTGTGTTTTCACGTCCTAGTGTGTTTTTTGTAAGGGTATAAGCTCCAACACCTGTGTTGAAATGTGTTGCTGTTTTTTCAAGCGTGCGGTAGCCCACTGCTGTATTCCCATACATTGTTGTTGAAGATGTAAGTGAGAATGCTCCAACAGCAGTATTTCCAATTCCTGATATATTTTGGCTTAGGGCGCTTGAGCCAAGGGCGGTATTATAATCCCCTGAGTAGTTATCTTGTAGCGCGCTGTGACCGATCCCTGTGTTGTTACTGCCGCTTGAATTAAAGAGGAGTGAGTTGGTTCCAAGCGCGCTGTTATTTTTACCATTTATATTTGACAGCATCGAGGAGTAACCAACAGCGCTGTTTCCGCTGCCTGTTGTGTTTGCATTGAGAGCTTGGTATCCAACAGCAGCGTTGTACTGGCCAGATGTGTTTGAGGTGAGTGCAAAGCTTCCCACAGCAACAAGTCCATTCACAGTTGTTGTGCTGTACAAAGAGAGTTGCCCAAGTGCGACGTTGCCATTACCTGTTGTATTTAATTTCAGCGCAGCAAGGCCGACAGCCACGTTACCAGATCCGGCTGTGTTCGTGTAGAGTGTGTCAAGGCCAAGCGCGGTGTTATAATCACCAATACTATTATTAGTTCCTGCAGAGCAGCCAATAATAGTATTCCCTATAGCGTTTACGGAATTTCTTCCAGCAAGATACCCAATTGCAGTATTACTTGCTCCGGCTATATTTTGCTCAAGTGTGCGGTAGCCAAGCGCAGTGTTGTAGCTGCCTACGGTTGTTGATAACATTGAGTGGTAACCAATAGCAGTATTTGCTGTGCCTGTTGTATTTGCAGTTAATGCTAATGAACCAACAGCAACAAGTCCTGACATAGTGCTTGTTTGCATAAGTGAGCCAAAACCAAGCGCGACGTTTTCATCACCAGTTTTACTTGATGCGAGCGTAAAGCCACCAAGGCAGGTATTACCGCTACCAAATGTATTTTGATAAAGAGCTCCAGCGCCTACACCAGTGTTAAATGTTCCAGTTGTGGTTCCTTTGAGCGAATACCCACCCAGTGCTGTGTTTGCAAAGCCTATTGTATTTTGAGAAAGAGCTTGCAGACCAACTCCTGTATTCAGTTCTCCTGAAACGTTTCTGGCTAATGCTTCTAGCCCTATTCCAACGTTACCTGAGCCGGAATCGTTTGCTTTTAATGCATAAACACCTAGTCCAAGATTGCCAGATCCATCGCCAGCCATTATTGGATGAGTGGTGCTAAAAATTCCATCAACAATTAAATTTTTTGTATGTGTATCATTCGCTACAAATATGTTATCAGCTGTGACTGTTGCGCCCTCAAGGCCGCCAGTAGCTATAATATCTGCGCCAGCGCTAATACTATGTGTTGTTTGAATACTCGCGTTTTTTACGCTGAGTGTGCCGTTAACTGTCACAGGGCCCATCATATTTGCTTGACCTGCAATATAACATGCAGTATGTGTTCCCGTTGTGCCGAGCCTGATTGTTTTACTCTCTGCGGGGTAACCTAAATGTCCGATATAGATATTGCTTGAACCTGTTGTTGAGCGTGAGCCTGCAGTTGCCCCAACGGCAATATTTGAGCTCCCTGTTGTCTTATTCAGAGCTTGATAGCCGACTGCTGTATTACTTGAGCTCGTTTTCACTTTATTAAGCGCTGCAGAGCCTAAAGCAGTGTTGTTTTTTCCTGAAGAAACTGCTGCAAGTGCGCTTTTACCTAATTTTGTATTTGTTGCGCCATCTGCATGGTTGATAAACACAAGTGCAGGGACAATGAGTCCCAGTGCTAAAATATAAGACCTCATGAAAAACCTTTCTCTACGCCACCGATCAATTACGTTACGGCAGTCTAGAGAGAGGCTGTTTTTTCATGCAATCATTCCCTGAAAAAATAAAACGATTGCTGTCCTGGGCTCCTTACTCGATTGTACCTTGTAGGGGGTTGGTGCGGTAGCCGTTTTTGCTAAACGCAAGCGCACGTATTTTTGCTTGGCCGATTGCTTTTAGGAGCGTATCTTTTTTTGATACAACATCGTCATCTTGCTCTTTGAATTCGAGGAAGGAGACGGCTCTTCCATCAAGGTCATTTTCAATTTGAACAAATGTTTCCGGTGGAAGGACGCTGCCTGCTATTTCCAGGAAATAACAAAAACGGTGAGTTAAACTCCAATAAAGATCATCAAGATCATCCATATGGTCTATAACTCCATATTCAGCAAGGTTTTGTATGCCTTGAGCAATAGATCCAAATGATCGCCAAGGACTTTCCCCTTTGGGTTCCCACATTATTTTATTGATGCAGGTTTCAAAGAATCTGATTAAAAGATTTCTTAAACGTTCTGCTTCGTGCCTACGATTCATGGCTTTTTGTATTTGTTCAGCTTCATGTTTATAAAAATTTGTAAGCTCGAACGAAAGCTCTTGTGCAAAAGCATTAGGGTATAGTCCTTTTGCTGTTGGACCAAGGTGGTTTGAAAGTTTTTTAATGATCATTCCACCGAGCTGTTTTTTGATCGCATCAAGGTCGTGTAAACCGCCTTGAGTTTCTTCTTCTGCAAAATAGTGATCAACAAGTTGTGGCACGTTGCCAAGTAAATGCATAACAACAGTATCATCGATCAATTCAGATGATTTTAATTTGTTATTAAAAAGTCTGACACAAACATATGCTGTCCCTGGAGGCAGAGAAATTTCTCTGCACAGCTCAAAAAATTGAACCATGTGATCAGCGTTTTGCGATAGTACTTTTTCATAGCCATTTTTGTTGTAGATATCTCGTACGTACTTTACAAAAGTTTGCTGAAAGATTGATGTTTTTGACTCGTTGTGAGCTTGTTTTGTTGGGCTGCTGAGTGCGTTTTGGAGCGAGACAGCAGCTTGCTGTGCGGGTGATTGTGTTAAAACATCATCCATATTAATAATAAGGCCCAAGGTATCTTCGGTTGCTTTGGCGCAGAGGTTTAACGTTGTAAGCATGAGTAAGATACATACAAGGCGCGGACACCATGTGAGAGTCTTCATTGGGCAGGCCCTTTCTGCTAGAGTTCAAAAACTTGTATGAGTTATAGCGAGTTTTTTATAAACTGTCATGGTGTTACGTGTTTAGCAAGCCGGTCAGAAGTAATACAAGATCTTCTTTGTATTACTCAGAGCCCTACGTAATTGATAGGATTTAGCATGCCGCTTTTTAGCTATGAATCATTTAATCGGAGTGGTGACCGCGTAAAGGGGTCGATTGATGCGTCGTCGCTTCAAGCTGCAAAAGAATTACTTCAAGGGCAGGGCCTTATGCCCACAAAGATTTCAGAAGTTGCCGCAGAGGGAAGTGGTTTTTCCTTTAAGACGCTTTTTGAAAAAAAAATAGATAATAAAACAGTTATTCTTTTTACCCGTCAGCTTGCAGTTATGCTTAAATCAAGCATTCCACTTTTGCAGTCGCTTGAACTTTTACTTGAGCAGTTTGACGGTAAATTCAGACGAGTGCTTGTTAGAATTAAAGATGATGTGAAGGGCGGGCAACCACTTGCAAAAGCGTTAGCCCGTTATCCATCGATATTTGTTAACGTTTACGTTCAATTAGTTAAGGCTGGAGAGGCATCAGGTAAACTTGATCAGGTTCTGCGTAATCTTGCTGACTATCTTGAACGCACTGAAGAAACAAAAAAACAGATAAAAAAAGCAATGTCTTATCCTATGATCGTTTTGAGTTTTGCAGGGGTTGTTGTTTTTGGGCTTTTGACTGTGCTTGTGCCTAAGATTAAAGGTATTTTTGCGCAGATGGGAAAAGAGCTCCCTGAGCCTACTGTTTTGCTTATTGCTATGTCAGATGGTTTACGTGAAAATTATATGATGATTTTTGCAGTAGCGACAGCACTATTTCTTCTTTTTAAGTATTGGGTTTCGAGTCCTGCAGGTAAAGCAAAGCTTGATGAGCTTATGCTTAGGTTGCCTATGACAGCGTATTTTTCTAGAACAAAAGCTGTTGTTCAGTTTTCAAAGACGCTCGGACTTTTGTTAGAAAGTGGTGTTAATTTATCTGAGGCGCTTGATATTGTTTGTAACATTGTCGACAATAAAGTCCTCACTCAAAAACTTATTCAAGCCCGAGACAACATCATAAAAGAGGGTAAGATTGCAAAGTTTCTCGGTCAGACAGGTATTTTCCCAGGGATTGCGACGTACATGATTAGTACGGGTGAGCAATCTGGTAAATTGCCAGAAATGCTGCTGACTGTTGGAAACGACTACGAAGGTGAGCTTCGAGAGCTAACGGGTCGTTTAACTGAGGCAATCAATCCAATTGTAATGGTGGTTCTTGCGTGTACGATTGGTTTTATTTTGGTTTCAATGTACCTGCCGATGATCAGTATGGGTGATATCGCAGGAGGTATGTAACGTATTAAGGATCACGTATGATAAAACAAGCAAAACGCGGATTTACGCTTATTGAGCTTTTGATTGCATTTGCACTGATAGGGGTATTATTTGCTGCTATTGGTCCCCGAATTGTTAAGTTTATGCGTCAGTCAGGTCAAGCAGAAATTAAATTTAAGCTTGCTGCTATTAAAGAGGCGCTCAACGAATACAAAATGGAATTTGGTGCATACCCAACATCACGTGAAGGTTTGCGTGCACTAGTTGAAAATCCTCGACCAAATGAAGATCGTTTTAAACGCGCAGCAAATAAATGGCCTTTCCTTAAAGATGAGCAAATTACCGATAAACAAGGTAATGAATTTGCTTACAACTGCCCACCAGAGCAGCACAAAGATATGTATAATTCTTTTGAGATTCTGTATTTAGGCCCAACGCAATCTGAGAGCGATCCAGAAGCGGTACACGACGGAATTTAATGAGTGTGAAGCACAGCTCGCGTGCATTTACCCTTATAGAGTTATTATTGGTGCTAGTGCTGATAGGTGTAATCTTTTCTGTGCTAGCACCACGCCTTAGGGTGCGTGCTACTGAAACTGCGTGGTCAACAATCCACGATAACCTTAATCGAATGATTCTCTTGGCGCGCCAGGAAGCAATAGCTCAGCACAAGGTGCATCGTTTGGTTTTTAGGCGAGGAAGAGATGGTGGTGGGAGTGTAAGTATTGAAGTTGCCTACCTAAATCCAGATAAAAAAGATCAAACAGATTTCAAACCTGCCGTTGTTGAACTTATAAAACCTGTTTATCAGCTCCCTGAGGTAATTATTATGCAGGCGCTGTATATGGGTAAAAAGAATATTTTTAGGCAAGATGAAGCGGTTGGTTATTGCTATATTGTCCCAGATGGCCTTTGCCAAAATATTATTCTTCACCTTGAAAACAAAGAGCAGCCGGGCATAGTATCATATAAACTCAATCCATTTATTGGAGTTTTTGATAGTTATGATCAAGCTGTTAAGCCTGAATAAGCCGGCATTTACATTTTTTGAAGTTATCATGGCGATGGGTATAGTGACGCTTGCGTTAACAAGTGTTGTTGGTATTCAGCTGAGAACAATGAATCGTGTTCATCGAGATACTGCGCGTTTTTCAAAAACACTTCTTCTCAAATCTAAGCTGTATGGACTTCTACTTGATCAATCGGTAAGTAAGAAGCGGCTTAATAAAAAAGAAACAATTGATGGTGATAAGTTTCAGGTCCAAGCTAAGCAGCTGCCTAAAAAATCACCTCTTCAAGCGCTTGATTACAAACTTTTGATGCTTACTGCAAAAGCTGAATGGAAGGTAGATTCATCAACAGATGAGGCTACTTTGGTTACATTTTTGTATAAACCTCGCGAGCGGAAAGAAGAAAAATGATTAAGCACCGCGGATTTACGCTTATTGAGGTTTTGATTGCGCTCAGTTTGTCTGCTGTGATTATGATGGGGCTTATGCAGCTTAATCAGGGCTTGCTCAAGTGGCTTGAATTTGTTCGTGTCAGTAATAATACACAGCAGACTATTGCTCTTGTTTTTAATCAAGTTGAGTGCGATTTAACCGCGGCATATATCCCTGATTTGGCAAAACTAGAAAAAACTGCAGAAGATAAAGATAAAAAAGAGCCTGAATCGGGTGTGGCAGCGGAAAAGAAAAAAGAGCAGGAGGAGGCGTTTTTAAAAACCTGCTTTCAAGTTATTGTTGATGAAAATGCTGAGTCAAAAAAAATAGACGACCTAAGGCGCTATCCAGTTAAATACATAAGTTTTATTACAACAAATGCGCTGAGCGTTTACGGTCAGAAGCGCGAGCAGCTTGTGCGGGTTGTTTACTCAATTGAAAAAGAAAAAGGCTCAAAATTTGAAGGCAAATCACTTTTTTCATTGTACCGCAAGGAAACACATAAGCTTGAAAATACCACTGCAAAGATAGATCAGTTTGAGTCTGTGGAAAAAAATGATGTTACTCAGTATTTAATTGCTTCTCATATTGTTGGCATGTACGCTGATTGTTCTGTTTTGCCCAAAGATTTTCAGAGATGGAAACAGAAAAAAGCTTCAAAAGAATCTAAAGATCAACCAGCAAAAGAGATTGATGATCCAACCCACGCGTTACATTTTGCGTCATGGTCTATGAAAAAAGAAATCAGCGGCTTTGTTCCGCGTACGATTACTCTTTGGATTGATTTACTCACTAAACACGATAAGGTTGAGCGCTTTGCTTTTACTTGCCATATCTATACGTATGGTGATTTTCTTTATAAAACGCAGCATTTAGCGCAGGAAAAGCAGGAACTTAAAGAAAAAGATGCACAGCAAGAAAAACAGCGTGCAGATAATCAGCAGTCACAGGAAGGGCCAGCAGCGCCTGCTGCATCAGCGCAATATCAAGATGAAAGCACTACTGAGGGGTTTGAATAATGCAGCCAAAAATAAATAGGTCCTCAGCCTCAGTTATGATTTTTTGTCTGATGATGATGGCGGGGCTTCTTTTTCTCTCGCAGCAACTGATTACGTCAGTGTATGTAAGTTCACGGTTTATTCGGACCATGGTTGATCGCGAACATGCCGAAGCCCTAGCTCTTGGGGGATTTCAGGTTGCGATTGCTCAGCTTATGGTTGATAAGACAGATGAGCAGCCAGATAAAAAAAATAAAGATGCTGCTCAACCTGATGAAAAAGAAAACAAACAAAAACCAGCTCTTTTGTCTATGCTTAAGAGGGTTATTCCCCATTTAAACCGTTGGCAAAAATTTGAATTTACAGAAAAGAATGATGGGTTTGATGGCGAGCTTAAAATCTGTATTTCATGTGAGCAGGGCAAGCTGAACATCAATAATATCTTTGATTTTCAGGCAATGGATTTTAAAAAACCTTTTGATCAGATCATGAAAAGCCTAGAAATGAAAAACAAGCTTAAGCCTGGTCAGATTTATACCCGCGTGATTGAATTTTTTAAAAAGCGTAAGCGACGACTTGATGACATATCTCAGCTGCTTCAAATTCCAGACCTTGAGGCCTTAGACATCGCTTATAACCCCCCAGTACTGCCTGAAAAAAAGAAGCAGAGCAGCCCAAATGTTAATGTTACACTTCAAGATCTTTTTACTACATGGTCTGATGGTGTAATATTTGAACCTCTTATGTTGTCAGATGCATTGTGTGCGGTGTTTGGGTTGCGCAGACCTCAAGCTGATGATGCTCAGGTTATGCGAGAGCAATATGAGCAATTTTTTACTAAATATGACCCTACTCAAACATATGATTGGGAACAATCTTGGGATATTCTGGAGCCACTTTATGGTCCAAAGCCTAAGTCAATAGCATCTATCAAGGGTATTTTTACTAAACAGTTTGGGGCAAAGGTTTTTTCTGTGCTATCTTGTGGGAAAGTGGGATCTGTAGAATCACATGCGCTTGCGATTATTCGAGAAGTAGAAGCTGAAGATACTGACCAAAAGACATCTGATGATGAAAATCAGCCGGATGCTTCAGATCCATCGAGTAAGAAACAAAAAGTTGCTAAGCAAAAAAAATCTCTGCGCATAGTCAGACTCTATTGGATCTGACAATTAGAAGGTGCATCGTATGAAGTTAGAAACACGTGTTGGGTTTTTTATACTTGCTGCTATAGGGATATTTTTATATCTCAGCATCAATATTCGAGCCCTTCGTTTTGATAAAGATCAGTTTTTTACCTATAAAGCATACTTTGATGATATAAGTGGGTTGACTGTTAAAGCACCTGTTAAGATTGCAGGAGTTGAAGTTGGCTGGGTTGAGCATATTAGATTGCTTGAAGACGGTAAGGCTGAACTGCTTATGCGAATTAATAAAAATATTCGCCTTGCAAAAAACGCTCACGCCATGGTTCACCAAGACGGGCTTATTGGGACTAAAAATCTCGAGATAGACCCAGGAGATCCATCGACAGGAATGTTGATGCCAGGAAGCGTTCTTGCAATGCCAGGGCGCACACCAGCAAGTGTTGGCGAGTTGCTTGATCAATTTAGAGACATTGCTTCAACAATTCAGGATATTGCCTTGTCGTTTAAAAATACTGTAGCTTCTCGTCGTGGTGAAGAAAACATTAAAATGACGCTTGAATCTGTATCTCAAGCATCAAACAGAATGGCAGAATTCGCTAATGTTTTAAGCCGCACTATGACTAAAAATGAAGACAATCTTAATGTTATTTTAGCAGACATGCGCGAAACGCTTTCTAGCTTGAAGCAGACAGTCCCTTCAGTAAAAAGCAATCTCGACAAGTTTGGTGAGGCATCTGAGCACATATCTGAAGCAGCTATTCAGGGCAGAGAAACGCTACGTGAAGCTGGTGAAGTTGTCGAGAAAGTTAATAATGGTAAAGGTGTTCTTGGTAAGCTCGTAAATGAAGATGAAACATATTACGATATCAAGAAGACTGTTCGAGGATTTAAAGACTATATCAATAAAACACAGTCTCTTTCTCTCTCAATTGATATGCACAGCGAAAGTATGCTGCGCCACTCAAACTCAAAAGGTTATTTTGAATTACGTCTCAGACCTGCTTCTGATTATTTTTATCAGTTCCAGTTAGTTGCTGACGAAAACGGAAGCATTACCCGTGACTCAATCAGAAATACCTATTTTGATGATAAATGCAATCAGCTTAAGCCGAGTGAGCTTAATATTCCACTCGAATACAAGATTCAGCTTGCTGAACGTACTGAGCGTGTTGTACAGCGCCGTAATGATATTCTTTTTGGGCTGCAATTTGGTAAGCGTTTTGATCGAGTTGCATTTAGAATTGGTCTTTTTGAAAGTTCGTTTGGTGCTGCTGTTGATTATTATGTTCCTCTTGCAACAGATAAATTCCACTGGATTACATCGATTGAAGCATTTGATTTTAGAGGCTATAAACGCCTTAACGACTCTCGTCCGCATATTAAGTGGATTAACAAAGCGTTCTTTATGAACAATCTCTACACAAGTTTTGGTTTAGATGATGTGTGCAGTAAGCGGGGCGCAAATCCATTCTTTGGTGGTGGGTTACGATTTAATGACGATGATCTTAAGTATTTCTTGTCGTCGTTTTCATCTGCCAAAAAATAAAGAGTAATAAAAAAGGGTCTGAGAAATCAGACCCTTTTTGCTTTAGGCAATACCACTTGAGTTAGGCAGTGGTGGTATAACCTCAAATTCTTGTTCTTGTTCAGTTTCTTCATCATCTATAAAAATGAATCCAAAATCATAGGCAGGGTGATAGCTGGTACCATAGTTTGTAGAATAATCTGAAAAGATCATGCTTGAATTAGTCATTTTCATAAGAGAGCCCACCCCAAAACCGTCTTGGCTGTTATAATTTTTATGTCCAGAGCAATATAGCCCCTCTATTACATTTATCAAGAGAAAATTGTATAAATTTTTACGACTGGATCAGTGTTTTTCTACTAGGGTGCTGAGCCATTCTTTTTTACAAAAACAGCTCATAATTACAATCAGTAATGATTGCAGTTTGTAACTTATAGCTGAGCTAGGAAGGCTTTAAGTTTTTTGTAGTCCCCACCACCAATAAGGCTATAGGTGCGTGCAATATCGTCTACAAAGGCGTCATTCATGAGTGATCGATCGTAAAGCTCTTTGGAAAGCGCGAGCAAGATTTGATCTTGTGGAATTGCTGTTTGGGTTGCGAGCAGTATGTGCAGGAAGTCTGCTTTAGAGAAAAACAGCTCGTAGTCATGCTGCTGGCAGTGCTGAACAAATGCATGGATTTTGCATGGTGTTCGTGGTACTGCATGCAGGATAGCTTTTTCTGAATTGCTATAACCAACAGGAAGAATTGTAAATGTTGTTTTCAAGAATTCAAAAATATGAGGTTGGTCTCTTTTGAGTTCGGCTTCAGTTTTTTGATAAGCGTATGCGGTGCGGGTTGGATCTGCTGAACCTATTTGAATATTAATAACAAGACCATAGGTAGTTTGTTGCTCAGATGAGATTTTTACTAAATGCCCAAGCGCAGGGAAATTATCCCACTGCCATGTTTGCGCAGTACATAATAAAAGGCTACTTTCTACAACTTCTGCAAATGCTGACATAAGCTCCATGTCTCGATGCTAAAATAGTAATGCTTGTTTGTCTTCTGGCTTTTTTTCTTCTAGCAGGCTATCAACAAATTTTTCTCTGTGGATAATTGATGGGCCTTGTTTCTGCAGGTTGGCAACGTGTTCACGAGTTGCGTAACCTTTGTTTTTTTCAAGCGCATACGCTGGAAAAAATTTGCTCATACTGTTCATGAGCCTGTCGCGTGTTACTTTTGCAATTATTGAGGCTCCAGCAATTGAGGGCGAGATACTTTCACCATAATTAAAGTTAAAAAACTCAAGATTAGGGTGTAGATATGATTTCTCAACCACAAGTGGGACAGAGTCGATTACAACAAAGCGGAGTTTTTCAAATTCCCACGGCAATTTTTCTACAAGCTGATAATACGATCGGCGCATGCTTAAAGCTGTTGCCTGAAGTATATTTCGCTCGTCTATAATTCTGTGGCTTGCGAGTGCTGTTGACCATAATGCTCGTTTAATAAGCCACGCATAAGCTTTTTCACGTTGTCCTTCATCAAGCTCTTTTGAATCGATAAGTAGTTCGTGGTGTGCATTAATTGGTAATATGCATGACGCAACAACAACCGGACCTGCCAGGCATCCTCGCCCGACCTCATCTATTCCACAGACAAACTGTTTTTTTTGCCATGCGTGATTTTCAAAAAATGAATAAGGGTAACGTAATTTTTTTTCTGCCATGATGGGGCATAGCATTACATAATTTGCGTAAAAGGTGAACCATAAGCTTTATTGGTGATATTAATTATTGAATCAAAATAAATTGTTCAAAAGTGCTTCAAAAAGGGGTGCTTACTTATGTATCATTCTCATTGTAAATTTTCTGGCGAAAAATTTCTCATTGTTTATAGTATTGAAATGTTTTATGAATAAAAATCATTAAAAGCTGATTTTAAGAAGGGGTTCTCATGTCATCAACGGAGCTTCGAGTTAAAGAGTTACTGCGTCAGCTTGGTTGGACAACAAAGGTCCTTGCTGAAAAAACAGGTTTATCAGAAAGCTACCTTACGCACATAAAAAACGGTACTCGCCGTTGGAATGAGGATGCGCTTAAAAAGCTTGCCACTGCGTTTAATGCTCATCCAGTTGATCTTTTTGCGCAGCGCCGAACTCGTACAGATAATGTCGAGGCGGTTGTTAAAATGCCTGAAAAAATCAATGTTGATTTGCAGCTTAAGATTGTTCCTGTTGTTGGAGATATCCCAACAAGTCCTTCACCATACAACAATCAGGTAACACAAGTTACTACTGGCTACAAAGATGTTTTTGTTCCTGTTGCAAATGTAACTGATGAATCAGTTTTTTGCCTTTGTGTTGAAAATAATCTTATGGCACCAAATTTTATTAAAGGTGACCTACTGATTGTATCACCAGAGTCTTGGGTTCGATCCGGAGATATCGCAGCTGTTGAGTACGGAAATGAAACACCACAGCGCGGGATTATGCAGGTGAACTATATGGAGGAGTTTGTGGTTCTTGAGTCAGTAAACCACAAGTCTGCCCCTGTAGCACTTGTTCGAGGCAAAGATAATTTCAGAGTTATTGGTAAAGTTATTTACCGATATCAGCGCCTTGCCTAGCTTAGATTATTGAGTAATAAAAAAGCTCCCCACTTGTGGGGAGCTTTTTTATTAGTAACTTTTTTCTGATTTAATTAAGTATCCAGCGTAGTGTAATGAGCACTGCGTCATACATAAAATATGCGCCTACAGAAACTATAATGCCGCCTGTAATAAGGCTTATGTAGTAAAGGTGGTGCTGCTTAATTACTTTGCCGACATTTGTTGCCACCCATGCAACAATTACAAGAATAAAAAGAGAGCCAAGAGCGGTTGTTATGCTCCCTAGGGCAATATCATAAGCCTGTAGTGCGCGTCCTGCTGGTATGATTTGTGCTCCTGCAAACATGAAAAACAAAATAGCCAGCGGATTAACCACAGTTGAAACAAGAGCTTTTGTCATTCCTAGGAGAAGGGTGTTTGCTTTTAGACGATTGTCTTCTTGCTGAATTTGTTGTGGGCGAAAAATCATAAGAAGCCCAAAAATAAGAAGGAGGGTTCCTCCTGCAAGATCAATACTAAGCTGGTATGCTTGTGATTTCTGTAGAAAAGTAAGTACGCCCATCATTCCAAGAAAAATCAGGATACCATCGCCAATTGCAGCGCCAAGGCTGATAAAAAATCCTTTCCAAAATCCTCTAAGCGCACTGTAATTAAATGTCATTACAAAAATAGGCCCCATGGTTGATGAAGCAGATACGCCGATGAAAAAACATTTGGCTAAAAACCACCAGTTCATAGGCACTCCTTTAGGGTGAAAAATTTTGTGTTATTTTAGCATAAGGGTTAAAATAAAAGAAACGCTTTGCAAAAGCGCATGAGCTCAATAGTTTAAGATAGTCCACCCTCTGAAAGACACTCTATGAAGAGTACAACGAATTTACTTGCGTTTGGAACTGATGGTATTCGTGGTCATGCAACGCATGAACCATTTGTGCACCATACGCTTATTGCTCTTGGTAAAGCGATAGCCGCGTGGGCGTATGCTAAGCGTCAAGAGCAGCCAAAGGTTTTGGTAGGAATGGATACACGTATTTCTGGCCCACGGATTAAGCAGTCTCTTGTACATGGTTTGTTTCAGCAAGGAGCTCTTGTTATTGATGGTGGTGTGCTGCCAACGCCTGCCGTTTGTAAGCTTGTTGCTCAAGGGATTGGTTTTGACTGTGGGGTTGTGATTTCTGCATCGCATAACCCTTATTATGATAACGGGGTTAAAGTTTTTTATGGTTCTTCGCTTAAGCTCACCCAAGCTGATGAGCAGATGATCACGCAGCTTGCGCAGGAGTTTCTTGCTGGTGTTGAATATGATTCACCAATTGGTGGACTGCAAGAATTACCACAGGCCACCCATCTCTACCAAGGGCTTTTAGTAAAAGCATGTCAGAATTTTGCATTTAAGGGCGTGCGTGTTGTGCTTGACTGTGCAAACGGCGCGATGAGCAGTATCGCAACGCAGCTCTTTAAAGTTTTTGGTGCAGACGTTATCACAATTAATAACAAGCCGAACGGCTTCAATATTAATGCACATAGCGGAGCGACCCATCCTGCATCTCTTGCTAAAGCTGTTGTTGAGCATAAAGCACTTATTGGATTTGCGTTTGATGGTGACGGAGACCGTGTTATTGCGTGTGATAGTCACGGTGTTATTAAAGATGGAGATGATATTTTAGCCATTCTAATGACGCACCATGACTTTGCCGATGAGCAGATAGTTGTTGGGACTCAGATGACAAATCAGGGGCTTGATGAGTTTATTAAGCAACAAGGAAAAATGCTTATTCGTAGTAAGGTTGGTGATAAATATGTTGCTGCGGCAATGAATGAGCATAATCTTAAACTTGGTGGTGAGATTTCTGGGCATACTATTGTACGCTCTTATTTGCCATCAAGTGATGGTTTATATGTAGCGCTTTTAACGCTTCAAACGATTATTATGACGCATAATTTTGCGTTTAAAACTTTTTCTAAATTCCCTCAGCGTCTTATTAATCTTAAAGTAGCACAGAAACTACCGCTTGATTCCGAGCCATGTTCCAGTCTTATTTCTCGTTATGATGAGTTGCTCAAAGGGCGTGGGAGATTGCTTATTCGATACTCTGGGACAGAGTCATTACTCAGGGTAATGGCAGAAGCTGATACACTAGAACACGCAACAACTGTTGCTGAGGCGCTGAGCAAGGAGCTTGCATCAGTGCTTCAAACTAAGTCGTTTTAAGGAGACCTAAGTAATGATTTTACAAAAAATTAAAGAGCTTTTTGAGGATGTAAAGTCGCTTTTTTTAAGCGGTCTTTTTACGCTTATTCCTATCGCAGCTACGTTATTTTTTATAAACTTTCTCTACAATTTTGTTGGACGAATTCTTGGTCCGTTGCGGCAGATCGAGCCTCTTTTGCTTCAGCGAATTCCTGGTGCTGAGGTTGTTGTCATACTTTTAATTATTTTAGTCCTTGGTGTAGTACTGCGTATTTTTATTGCAAAGCAGCTGGTGCACTATTTCGAAGGCTTAGTGAACAGAATTCCTCTTGTTAGAATTGTTTATTCATCTGCAAAAATTGTTGTTGATTTCTTTAAGGTCTCTGACAAAAAGCTTATTCAACAACGTAAAGTTGTATTAATTCCATATCCCAAAAAAGGTCAGTATCACCTTGCATTCTTGCTTGAGTCTGCGCATGACACGTATGAGCCAATTATTCCCGAGCACTTTAAGGCTTATCCAGGTGAACGATACGCTAAAGTTTTTATGCCAAATTCACCAAATCCGACATCAGGATATTTCTTTATTATGCCTGAAGATGAGATTATCCACACAAATATCACGTTTGAGGAAGCGATTAAAACGCTTGTTTCATGTGGCCTTGTAACTCCAGAGTCTCTTAAGCAAATGCCGAAATGATAATGCGTGTCTGGGTTTCGAGTTTTTTTTATTAAACGTTATCTTTCTGCTTTTTTTGTGGTAAGTGCAGCATTAACGCTTTTAACACTTGTTATAGAGTTTTTTGAGAAGCTTTACAGGGTTTCAGGTGCAAGCTTTGCTTCAATCATGAAATACCTTGGATGGTATGCGCTGCCAATCATGTTGCAAAACATGCCGACAGCATTATGGCTGGCAACATGTTTTATTATCTATGACTTTTGGGTTGGGGAGACATGGTTTTTTCTACGTATGGTCGGAGTCATACCTCGAGCCCTTTATAAATTAATTTTTTCACTTAGTTTTATTGTGATGATTGTAGCTCTTGTTTCATCAGAGCTTTTTATAACTCAGTTTGCAGATAAGGCTGAGTATGTTCGGTTAAAATATTTTAAACACAAGGACACAACAAAAACGTATGGCCTGTGGTTTGAGCTTGCTCAGGGCGGAGTAGGGTATGTAGGTATGTTTGATCCTTCAACGCTTAATGGGAAGCGATTTCTTAAAATCACAACGGATTCTGTTGGCATGGTTGAACGTGTTATAACTGCTCCTTTATTTACTTTTGACCAGGAGACTAATCTTATTAGACTTTCAAATTCGATTACGTATGATCAAAAAGCAGCAGAAACCCTGGTTAAAAAAAGCTCTTCCATACATCAGCCAGAGTTAGCTATAAGCCTTAAAGCTGCGAAAAAAGCCCAAACGCTTACAGGCATTTTGAAGCGATTAATCATATGGCGCACCGCTCTTCCCCAAGGGTTATTCAAGCATTTTATCCAGCTTGTTGCTCTACAAGCGCTTTTTTTCATGTCATTTATATTGTTTCCATCTGTAACATTAGCACTTTTTGTCCATGGCGAGCACATGAAGTACGCTTGGCTTTTGCTTTTTTCGGCCTACCCTCTTGTTAAGGTCTTTTTACAGATAATTGAACTCTGTATAAGTATACTCACGTAGTTAGTATTTTAATTATTCGGCAAAGTCATTAGTTCAGCTTGTCAATTTTGCTTCTCTGGGTGCAGAAAAACCCCCTATCCACTTGCAAAAAGGCACTGAATAACTACACTTATCGCTGCATGAGCATCTCTATTTTATCATTATTCAAAGGAGCTTCATGAAAGCCTCTAAAACTCTAGTACATGGCCTTTTGGCTGTTGTAGCTATTGTTAGCGCTCAGCCAGCTTACGCTGCTGGGTCAAGTGTAGTAGATTTGGTAAAACCAACAGCAGGAAAAGGCCAAGCGGTTTCTTTTTCCGCGCAGGGTCGTCAGCAATTTGATTATGTAAATAATCCAATGCTTCATTATAAGGCAGTCAAAGGGATGAAGTTCCCGGCGGTCTATGTCCTTAATCGTATGACTCATACTGTTGAAGTTTTTGGGCTTGTTCGTTTTAGCCCATTTACCAACAGAGCTATGCTTATTACTTCTCCAGAGCATCTTGCAGATATGAAAGTATCTGAATACAAAGCTATCTTTGCAGAAGTAGGCTTAAAGCTCCATAAGAAATTTGATGGTGCCCGTGAAGCGTTTATGGCAAAGGTTGTTGAATCAACATTGAATTCTATGTCGCTTTTTTCACACTACAAAGGCTCTCCACTTGTAGATCAATATCGTTTGGGTATCCCACAACGCTGGACACTTTCAAGCCCTGCAGAGCTTGAGGCTACAGTTAAGTTTTTGAAAAATAAATTTGGCTTCTTCCAAATTAAGCCATTAGAGACAAGACCACCTCTTCTGATTGATATTCTTAAAAATGGAAATCAAGTATCCCCAGAGACGGTTGCTTTCTTGAACAACTATTATGACCTAGTAGATGCTCGTGATGAGGCTGTTGCCAAGTTCTATGGCGATGCACATGATCACCTTATGGACTATTTAAGCAAAGACAGAGATGCTAAGGTCGTTGGTGAGTCAGTAATTGATACTCTGATGAGAACTGTAGATGAAAACATGAAGGGACTTGATGCTCAGAAGCTTGCCCTTGCTGCAGTTACAGGGTATATCACTGTCAACGCGCTTAAAGATCCACTTAATAAAATGATTTTTGGCGTTGCTCAAAGCAAGACTCCAACCGATGAGTTTATTGCGAAGCACCGCAAAGAGCTATTGATTGGTCTTGGTACGGTTGCTGCAACACTCGTAACGCTTAAAGCGTATGAGGTGTATGAAGAGCACCAAGACAGCGTGGCACAAGCTGCCGCTCTAGAAGAATCACTTAAAGCGTAATCTTTTAGAAGAAATTCAAACACTAAAAAAGCCCGCCGGATTCTTCGGCGGGCTTTTTTAGTGGCTTACTACTTTAAATTTTACAGACTTCGTCTCTCACGAAATAAGCGATAAATTCTTTATTTCCTGATGAAGCTCCAAGGATAGGCGATTCAATAATACCTTGATGTTCAAAACAAAGCTGTTCCATTCCCGTGATAATTTTCTCGACTACGCGATCGTGTACCCTTGGGTCTTCTATCAACCCTCGGTGGCCAACATCTTCGCGCTCAGCCTCAAATTGGGGCTTAATAAGCGTAATAACAATAGCACGCGGTGCAAGCAGTTTGCTTACGCTTGGCATTACCTTGAGCAAAGATATGAATGAAAGATCAAGCGTTGCAATATCAATAAGTTCAGGAAGGCTCTCTACGTAGCGTAGGTTAGTTTTTTCCATGAGTGTTACGCGTTTGTCATTGCGAATTTTCTCATGAACTTGACCATAACCTACATCAACTCCATACACATGCTTAGCGCCTCGTTGAAGTAAACAATCAGTAAATCCACCCGTTGATATACCTGCATCAAGTGCTACTTTGCCTGTAACATCAATATCAAATGTATCTAATGCCGCTTCAAGCTTTAGTCCGGCTCTGCTTACGAACTTAGGCTCATTTTGGTCAAGCATTATTTGATCAGCAACATAGGTTGGAGTACCAGGCTTGATGACTGGCTGACCATTCACTCTTACTTTTCCCTGAATAATAAAGCTTTGTATCTGATTACGCGTGAGGTGGGGGTGTTGCTCTGCGACAAGATGGTCTAATCGCTTTTTTTCTTTTTTTTCATTCATGGATTACTGTTTTTCGTTTTTGCTCGGTGTTGTTTTAAGTGCCTGAATTAGGGCAGATTCTTTAAAGAAGTACCTTTGGCTGAGTTGTTCTTCATCGTGAAGAATTTTATCAACAGAAAGTACAGCATAAAGACTGTCATCAGTTTTGAGCGTAATATAACGGGTTTTCTTACTTTTGAGTATTGCCGCTCTAAAATCAGCTAATGTGCTCACTTTTTCATCATTAACTTCTGTGATTACCTCGCCTGGGCGCAAAACACGGGCTTTTGATGCCTGAGATGTTGGTAGGACGTGAGTGATAATTAGGACAGGCTCATGTTGAGCCTCAATTTTCCCGAATCTGACAAGGTCGGGGACTCTTGAAAGCATCATTCCAACGTGGTTGAGCGATAATTGCATAACAACGAGTCCACCAAGTACTTCATAATCAGTAGCTTCTTTTTCAAACTCAGGGTAGATCATACGAATGGCTGGCAGGTACTTAGGCTCAAATTTAAAATTGAAACGTTTAAGCTCGCCTTTTCTGTAGATGAGCATTTCAATATTGTCGCCGATTTTGAGTCTGTTTAAAAATTCAAACAATGAAGCTTTATCCTCACTCCATGGGACATCAAGGTCGCCATAAATATCAACGGTGTGGCCATTGATAGCGTATAACATGTCTCCATCTTTGATGCCTACGCTTTCAAGCAGTGTTCCACCGAATACTTTAGCGACATACCATCCTCCGCGCTCTGGGTTGCCTAGGTAGTTTACAAGTTCGCTGTTGCTGCTTGTAAAGATACAACCAAGTGTTGGCTTACGAAGAAGTTTAACTTTATACAAATCACTAAGCGCATTTTTTACTTCGTTGATAGGGATGATATAACCTACGTTTTGAGCTTCGATTACCCCTGCGGTATTAATTCCTACAACGTTTCCGTTAGTATCAATCGCTGGGCCACCTGAGTTGCCTGGATTAAGCGGTGCGGTAATTTGGATGTAGCCAGAGCTTCCCATACGCTCGCGCCCACTTACAATTCCGAGTGTACTCTTAAGTCTGCTTTGCCCAAGAGGATATCCCAAAGCAAGCACCTCTTGTGAGCGAAGGACATTGTCTGAATCACCAAGCTCAAGGAAAGGAATATTTTTAATTTTCTGTCTAATTTTATGTGATTCTTCGGGGAGTAAGCGTAATAGCGCGATATCCCGCTCAGGCGAGACCCCAACGATCTCAGCATCAAAGCGCTCTAGTCCAAATGAAGGGATTTGTATTTCGATGTTACTTGCCTGCGCAACAACATGGTAATTTGTGATTATGTCGCCTTTATCGTTAATAAAAAAGCCAGATCCTGTGCCTTCACCTTGATTTGGTGTTTTGTATGGCTCAATCCAGTTGAATTCTGTAACGTGTGAAAATACCTGCACAACAGTGTCTTTAACCTGTTTTTGAACATCAAGCCAGGTGCTGCCACCTTCTTTTGAAATTACTCGCACTGGTGCGGTATGATTTTTCGGATTTTGTTTTGTGTCGATTTTAACAAGAAGATCGAGAGATTCGGTAAGTTGCTGGTGTTTTTTTAGAAGGATGATAGTTGTTGCCAGAGACAGGCAAGAAAGTACGACTGTGCCCGTTACAAGTATCTTTTTTGTTAAAGCATTCATAAGAACCTTCCTTCTAGAGCATCGATCATCTAATTAATCGAGAACTATAGCATGAAACACCATAAACGCCTAACAACGAATAGGCCTTACTCGCTTGTTTGAGAGGCTGTTTTTTGAAGGAAATGCTGTTTAATCCAGGCAAAAAGGCTATAGAAAAAATAAGTTATAAAAAGTATCAGCAGAAGTTTAATATGCCCCATGGTGATAACAAGGGCTGTTCCCGTTATAAAAAGTCGTCTGTATGTTTTGCCTGAGATATGTTTAAGCGTAGGAAATGGAATTGTACTGACCATAAAAAAGCCAAGTGCTGTTACCATCCCGGCAAGCAACGAGAGCAGGTCAAGAGAGAAATGTAGATCAAGTAGGTTCAAGACCAGCGCTACAATAAAACAGCCAGCAATCGGTGTAGGCATGCCAATAAAGTTTATAGTTTGTGCTGTGTGCGTAATGTTGAATCGCGCAAGTCTGAGCAGCCCTGCGAGCATAAAAAAAGCTGCAGCACCAAGGCCAAAGCCACCAAGGAGCCTGAGCTGCCACTCATACGCTAAAAAAGCTGGTGCCGCGCAGAATGTAATCGCATCATTAAGCGAATCAAGCTGCACGCCTAAATCACTGGTGACATTTGCAAGCCGCGCGATTCTACCGTCAAGTGCATCCATTAGAGCGCCAAGCAATATACAATATGCTGCTGCAACAAGTTCGCCTTGGCTAGAAAAAACAATACTCGCAAAACCAAAAAAACCATTCCCGAGTGTGAACAAGTGAGGGATAATCTGTATCCCTTTTTTTAAATGGGCACGATTAATTCTACGGCGCCATGAGTGCTTACGCACTCGTTGTTGCTGAGAAAATTGTGGATCAACACCCATTTAGTAACTCCTTACTGAGCAACACTCACGCGGGCATGTTTAACGACTTTTCCATGGAGAGTGTACCCTTTGCTCAAGACTTGTACAATATCCCCTGGTTGATGCTGTTCGCTTGCAACATTCATGAGTGCTTCATGGATCATCGGATCAAATTGCCCATCTGTTTTGATCTCTTCAATTCCCATGTTTGCAAGGGTCTTTTGTGCATTTTTAACAACAAGTTCAAGCCCCTGGAGCCATGGGATTGTTTCGCCTTGTGCAGATGCTTGAGCTGTTGCAAATGCTCGTTCAATATCTTCAATAATCGGTAAAAACTTCGTAACAGTTTCAGCTTTTACTACTTCAGTCCATTCAGCGCGCTCACGCTGCATACGCTTTGTATAATTTTGAAGGTCTGCTTGAGCTCTTAAATAGAGGGTTTTGAAGTCATGTTCAGCTGCAGTTTGCTGTGGTTGGTCAGTTACAACGTCTTGGTTTTTGATGTCGTCGCTCATCATACTGGTTAGTCCTTTACAAGCGCTAAAATCACGAATTAACTCTTTGATAGGGTCTTATACACGCGTATTACTGCTTAATGCACAAGGACTGCAGTATACCATAAAATTACAAATGCCCAAGTCTCACCCAGGCTTTTCAGGGTGTAAACGTGTTGCAATTCCATTTGATTGGGCTGATACTAGGGGCCCTTAATTTAATATAAGAGCTTTACCAAATAGAGCAGGCATGATTCGCTTATTTTTACTCGTCTTGTCTATTATTACTACTACCATGCTAAGCGCTGCTGTGAGCGAGAGCTTTGAGGATCGGCTTAAGCAAGAGTATTTTGCTCTGTACCGTAGTATAAAAAAGACCACGTTTATCGGGGTTCTTTTTAAATCACGAATAAAAAATTGTGATGATTTTGCATCAGCTAATAAATTTAAGGTAGTTGATCCAGATGATTTCCCGCTTTTGTACGGGAACTTTATAAAATACTGGCCATTCAGCACAAAAGTAGGTTTTGGGCTTTTTGTTAAAAATAATACTTCTTACTGCGCAATTTATCCTGTCAGCAATAATTCAGGTACATCAGTGGCAGCATCACGAGATAATCAGTATGTCTTAGGGATATCGCTTGAATTTTTTGTGGCGCTTCTTTTATCTGATCGTGCTGGTATTATTTTGCGAAGCATTTTTTATCATGAGTTTGGCCACATAAGCTACTGGCTACCATCTAATCTTGTCACGTCACGAATTGACCAAATAACGTGCTCATTACACGAAGGGTCAGAACATTTTGATGAGTATGCGGCAGATCTTTTTGCATTATTACATCTTGGGTTTGAGCGGTACTATAACTTCTTTCTTGTCTTACCGCTCTTTGATGCTTTTATTGCTGGACTTAAAGGACGTATTTATCAGCCAGGATCAGGCATGGTTTTGACTTTTTCTGTCATAAAATATCTTGCTCAGATGATGCGATGCTTGCCGGTAGAAGGTTTTATTCCTACTGATTATAATGTCTCTTCTTATGTTGCAGATTTTTCTACAGCCGCAGCTTATTTTATAGATGAGCAGTATGCATTACTGAGTGATTTTTTCCCTTCAGGTGGAGTAGCGCTCGACAGGGATAAAGCACTTGAAGAATTAGCAAATGATCTTGGAAATGCATCTGAGTGTCACCCTTCAATTGCTGCGCGGGCAATCTTTTTGTACAAGGTCTCTTTAATCATGCAGCGCAAGGCACAGAGCTTTGCAGAGTCTGATGATTATTATAAAGATGTTGTTTATACAATTAATTCATCTTTTTGTGGATCAAGAAAGCAGAATATAGAGATAACTTTCTATGATAAAAAATGTGCATCCGAAGCCAAGAAATCAAGTATGCGAATTTCGTTTTCTAGCTCGCTGAAAACCTTTTCACTGCCTATTGTTTCTTTGCATACGGTGAGCAATAAAGATTACCTGCACGGATTAGCTGTCTGTTAGCTTCTTTATCTAAAAAAACTTTAATTGTTTCAGGCTGAATAAAACATCTCTAAAAATAGCCTGATATGCCGTTTGTTCACCTCTCTTCACGCTGGTACCCTAGGTTGTAGCTAAAAATTATGACGCATGGGGGATCTATGTTACAGTTTGTAATGTTGCTATTACTTACATTATTATATTGTTTACCGGTTTTTTCAGTAGAGACTACCGGAGATTTTTCCCATGGCAGCGCTTTGTACGCATCTTATGTTCAAAGCACAGCTGAAACTAATGATTATCAAGTTTCATCAGATCTTACAGCATTTACTTCGGGTGATGATTTTACCTTTTACTCGCCAGTGAAAACTGAATTTTTCCTTAAACAAAACAGGAATAATTTCTTTTCCTTAGAGCAGAAGTCTTTTTATAAGGGATTGGGTGTTGTTTCAAAGTACCATGTTTATGCATCATATCCTGCTCTTTATCTTTCGTTTAATACAAATAAAAGTTATTTGGCATATTTTCTTGGGCATGAAGTAGGCCATGCAAAATTAGATCATCTTAATGAGCTTTTTTGCCATCCGCTTGAAGAGCTAAGAAAGAAGGTTTATGGCTTTGCAGGTTTTTGTGGTTTTTTCAGAGAAATAGAAGCTGATATGTATGGCGCGCTTGGCTTAAAAAACACAAACATTGGCCCAAATGCCTTCCTTTTTAAATGCGTAGCTGATGTGCTGTATGATCTTTTTGATGCAGATGAAGCAAATGAGCCTGCCTCCGGTGATAAGACTAAGCGAGAAATTATTTTAGAATTAGTCCTGCAGGTGCTCAAAGATTGTGATTACCTCTTTTCTGGTGAGGCATTATCGCCAACAGATGAGGTCGTTAGCATGATAGAAAATGCTGTGGCAAAAGCTTACAGCGCCAGACGAACCTTTTGGCATAAGTATCCATTTAGGCTGTATGGAAAACTAAAAGAGCTTCTTGGCGGTTCGCTTGGATCATTTAAGCCTGAAAAAAATCGCAGCCCATTGGCGGCTGCTGTTGCCGATTATCCACCTAATGGTGATCGCGTTCAGCTTCTTTATTTATTTCATATGGTTGCATCGGGGCAACAAGCATCTGCTCTATACAAAATGAGGCCTACAAGCCCACATGGTTGCTCTATCGTTTCTATTAAAAGAGACGCTCAAGCTGACAACCGTCTTACAGTTGAAGTAGCAAGCTCTTTTGCTCTTAATAATGGCAAATCATATAGGCGCGTATGCACCCTTGTGCAAGGTGAAACTATCTCAAGCTCAATTTCTCACGCAGTTATTTATCCTGAACCTGCTGGCTCAGCTTCTTTTTCTCAAGCTCAATCATCATAAACCAACCTCGCTTTTTCCATCCACCAAGGCAAGCACAAATGTATGCAACCCACTGAAAAGCTTTTGATTTTTGGTAAAGCAGATCATGGTTTGTAATAGGCGCTTGCATGAGGTTGACCGTTACCGGCAGCTGCGCAATCATTTTTTGAGCTTCTTTAAATGTAAAAGCCTGAGTGCCAAGGCTTTCTTGATGATAATAAAGCACATTTCTGAAAGACTTAAATGGCTTACCCCTTAAGAGCGCATGTCTTAAATACTGATAAAAAGCGTAGAGTGATGAGCGATTATAAATCATTAGCTTGATCGTGCCGCCAGGCTTTGTTACGCGTACAAGTTCTTCAAGGCTTTTAAATGTGTCTGGTGAATGGTGTATTACACCCCAGGAGTAGACAAGGTCAAAGCTATTATTTTCATACGGTAGATTTTCTGCATCACCAATCGTGACTTCTGCAGCCTTCAGATTATTTATTGCAAGGCGATGATTGACGTGATTGATCGCTTCTTCTGTAAGATCGACTCCATACGCAATAGCTCCTGCACGAACCCACTGTACAAAATCAGTTCCTGCGCCAACGCCGACTTCTAGAACTTTTTTCCCATGAAATCGCGAAAATTGGGCGAATGCAAATATTTCAGGCTCAATAGAATACCGAAATGCCTCAATAGCTTTAAAATACTCACGCGAATACTTTTTTTGATCAATAAATTCAGTACCACAAGCAGCTTGATTCCAGTATTTTTTAACCTCTTGCTTTAAGGTTGTGGGGTTCATTTCTCTTTCTCCTTAAACAAAACCTGGTCATAAATCAGTGAGATTTTGCGTACTTGAGTGTCTGCATTAAAGGCCTTCACACAATGAGTGTACGCATTTTGACCAATTTGTTGAGCTGTAGTTTTATTTTTTAAAACATACAGCAGTGTATCAACCCATGCATCATAATCTGAAGCTGACACTAAAAAACCTGTAGTTTTATTAATTACAAGCTCATCAAGTGGTGCAAGATCAGATGCGATAACAGGGCGCTTCATCATGCCTGCTTCAATAATTGGTCTTGCAAAATGACCAACTGTCGCAGGGAAAACAATAACGGTACTTTCAGCCATGAGCTTAGGGATATCGTGTACAAGGCCAACAACAGTGCAGGCTTTGCCAAGATCATGAATCATTTGCCAGGCTGTTGCTGCGGTTTTATTAGTTTTTCTAAAGCTGTTTTGTTTTGCGAAAGGCATATGCCCTGCGATTATAAGCTGAGCATCAGGCAGGTGCAGTATAAGTTTTTTCATAACCTGCAGTATGGTTATAATCCCTTTTTCTTCTGACATTCCACCAACATATAAAATTGTTGGGATTATCGGATAATAGTGTTCGTCTGTAAGTTTGTAACGATGCGCGGGCGCAAAATTTTCAACGACATGAGTTTTTTTTAAAGGCTTCCAGGGCTCTGCATCATGATGAGAAATACCAATTATTTTTGTTGCAAGAGTACCTACTATTTTTTGAGTTAGTAGTTTACGGATGCCAAAATACCCATCAGCAAGAGGTTCTCTGATATGCCAAACAACAGGTATGTTGTATTTTTGTGCCGCAAGCGCCCACCCAGAAAGTGAGCTTGTATTAAGATGAATTATGTCAGGGTTAACTGCGCTATATATTTTAGGTGCGATAAAAAACCATGTTTTTATTAGATCAAAAAAACAACGCATAATCATCGGCAGGTGGTACCATCGTAACCACCAAATTTTTGTGTGTGGGAAGTCGTAGGTTTTTGTTGGGCCTAGTGTTTTGATGCCTGCATCTTGATAGAGTTTAATTACCTCTGATTCATGTAAAAATACTACAGTGCAGTCGTATTGCTTTGGGTCAAGCTGCTGGATTAAATATAAAAGGCTGAGCGGTGCGCCGCCCAGCCCTTTTCCATGATGAACAAAAAGAATTTTAGTTGCACTAAGCTGTTTCATACTGATGCGCTGACACTCCCTGTGCGTGCGGGTGTAACAAAGTCAGTAGCTGTATCGCTTAGTTCGTGCTTAAGGCTGTTTCTGCCTACACAAAAATAACTAATACCTTGTTTGATAAAGTCATCTGCAGGATAAATGTTGCGAGCATCAAAAAGTGTTTTATCTTTAGTGAGCAAGAAGTCGCTAGCTTTTAAGCTGCGCAGTTCGCTCCACTCTGTCATAAGAATAGCAAAATCAGCTTCAGCAAGCGCCGCGTGCGCAGAATCAGCGTATATGATGCTATCACCAAAAATTTGCTGCATGTTTTTTGCTGCTACAGGATCGTATGCAATAACTTGTGCACCGCTTTCAAGCAAAAATTTGATGATGTCGATAGCAGGTGCGCAGCGAATATCATCTGTTTCTGGTTTGAATGCAAGTCCCAAAACTGCAACATTTTTTGTTGCCAGCGCTGGGCCGTAGTAGATGTTTATCATTTGAGCAAACCAAATGCGTTGGAAATCATTGATCGCATCGACTTCCTGTACAAGCGTCATTGGCATGCCGTACTTGCTTCCCATCTGTACAAGAGCTTTAACATCTTTAGGAAAGCAGCTGCCACCGTATCCAATACCAGCCTTGAGGAACATTGGGCCGATTCGTTGGTCAGCGCCCATGCCTTTTTCAACAGCTTTAATATCAGCCCCAACTCTGTCTGCAAGGTGTGAAAGTTGATTCATAAAGCTGATACGCGTTGCAAGCATAGCGTTTGCTGCGTACTTAGTCAGTTCTGCTGATTCAATATTCATATGAAAAAGTTGCTCTGGTGATCTGAGGAAGGGCGCATACAGCTCTTGGAGTGTCTTGAGTGCGCGCTCTGAGTCAACACCGATAACTACTCGATCAGGAATAAGGAAATCTTTAACTGCATCACCTTCTTTAAGAAACTCTGGGTTTGATGCAACATCAAAAGGAATAGCAACGTTTCTGAGGGCGATTTCTTGATTGATGAGCTCTCGAACACGAGCTGCTGTGCCCACCGGAACGGTTGATTTATTCACAACAACAACATAATTAGAAATATTTCTTCCTATTTCACGTGCTGCTTGATCTACAAATGACAAATCTGCTGAACCATCAGCCATTGGTGGAGTCCCAACGCATGAGAAGATGAGGTCAGGATTGTGCGCTAACCCCTCTTTGATCGTTGATACAAAGCTTATTGTTTTTTTGCTCAGCGCCTGTGTGACAAGTGTATCAAGGTTCGGTTCATAAAAAGGAATTTTTCCTTGCAGAAGGGCATCTATTCTTTGTTGGTTATTTTCAATAATAACAACTTTATTACCCTTGGTTGCAAAACATGCCCCCGTTACAAGGCCAACGTAGCCCGCGCCGATAATTGCGATTGTCTTCATTTTCTCTCCCTGCACGGTTTTTTGAGCTTTCAAAAGCCAGTCAGGAATACTAGTTGTGCTGTACATCCCGAGTTGTGCGATACTCGTCATCATGATTGCAAGAGCTAATACTCTTTGAAGCATCATTTTCATACCTTCCCCCAAAATAGATATTAAGAACATCTTTTTTAAGTGAGAGTGCTCCAAAAAGAGGCTGTTTTGCAACCAATTATCTCATTTGAGTATTCGCGTTGAACTTTTTCAAAACCTGACAAAGCACGAATCTTCCTTAGCTGTTCATCTTGCATTAATCTTTCTAATTCCGCAAGCAGCGAGGCTTCGTTTTTCTGCTCAAAGATACTTCCCGCGCCAGCAAGCACATATGGAATTTCGCCTGCATCACTCCCTAGGACCGCTATTTTGCATGCCATAGCCTCAATAAGCACATGTCCAAACTGCTCTCGCCAGTTAGGAGTATCGTACGATGGCAAAACAAAAATGCTCATTTTTCTCATGTGCTGTGCCACATCAACGTGTGTTGCCTGTGTTATGAAGACACGATGAGATAAACTGTGTTTTGTTATGTATGCATGCATCCCTGCTTCTTCTGGTCCTTTGCCAACAAATAACAGCTCCCATTCGTTGTACTGTGCAGCTAGTTTTTGAAAAACATTCAGGAGCATATAAATACCTTTTTCAGGCACAAATCGTCCTACAAATCCGATGATTTTTTTATTTGGGGTAGTTGTAGCGGGCGCGAATGTATGCATGTCAACACCAAGCTGAGGCAGAACATAAACGGGTTTTTTAAAGCCATTATCATATAATATTTTGACTGCGTCATGATTGCCCGCAATCGCTGCATCTGACAGCTTTAAATTAAGTCTGCGTATAGACGCATTCCAGATGCGCATCTTAAATGTTTCAGCTTCTTTCCAGTTAATCCACGTAAAAAATAACTGCTTGGGTTTAAGCCCGCATAACCGTGCTGTAAGCATGATTTGTAAATACGCGAGCGAGCTTGGGCCTTGCTCAACGTGGATTATGTTTGGCTTGATTGATCGTATAAGCCGAGCAAGCAGCAGCGGGCTAAAAAAATAAAGGAGCTCATTGCCGGTTTTATAAGCTTTTAGGCTAATACACCGCGTACTGCTTGTATTGTCTGACTCGCTGTAATTTCTGTATACGCCACCATGCCATGTGTCAGGCGTAAGAATTGTAATTGTATATTCAGGATTAGACCGCTTGACGGCATCCCACTTTGCTCTGTTTATTGGTGTTAGGTATGTGTGGCTAACAACCAGAACATTCATGTGGTTTTCCATAGTGTTTTTGATTACTCATGAATGCAAGGCAAGGTTTTATTCTATTGCATTGCTCTATGAGTGTTTCAAGCTCTGGATATGTTTCTATAATTGCCTCATCAAGCTTTTCAATTAAGTTGTGCTCTGAAAAATGTTGATTTACCAGCATTCTTCCTGCCTCTGCCATTGATGAGTACAGTATTGGTGTGTTAAGGAGATATAAAACGCGCTCAGCCATTTTGGCATCGTCATTTATATCAACTAAATAGCCGGTAATTCCGTCAAAAACATAGTCAGTGGTGCCGCCGCAATCTGTTGCGATTACTGGGGTGCCTCGCAGGAGTGCCTCAAGCCCAACGATCCCGAGCCCTTCTTGATGTGACGTAATAAGAAGGAGCTTAGCCTTACCATACATCAGCTCCAGATCATCGTTTGCGATTGGTCCTGTAAAGATAATGTTATCAAAAGAGCTGAGGTGCTCATATTTTTTTAGAACTTCATGGCTTGGTTTTGACCCAACAACATAAAGTTTAAGATCAGATTTTTGCTGGTAGATACGATCATATGAACGTATCAGCATGTCTATGTTTTTTCTTGGGTCGCTAAATCGTCCCACAGCGAGAATAAAATTTTCTTTAGATTCGCATAAGTGCTGTGATTTTTCCGTACTTACGGGAAAGCCACAGACTTCAAAATTACCATTTTTTTTGCCGCTTAATTTTTCAAATGCCTGTGTTGCGTATTTGCTTACACCAAGGGTGTAGGATGATTTTTCAAGTACCAGACGCTCTATTTTTTGCATGCGCGGTTCTGCAAACATATTAATAAATTTACGCATGCCGCAAAGTTCTTTTCTGCGTGCGGCGCCATCTCCCTCGTAGGGTGTGCCGATCCACATAATATATTTTTTATTAAGCAGTGCTAATGGATGTGCTGCAATTCCTGTACCGCTTACCACCATGGCATAATCATAGTCTGCAAGATATTTACGCCAGGTCGGTAGCGTGAACTCATAGTGGCCAGGTTCCCAAAATGCCCATCGTGAGCCGATTTCAACGCACCGCATGCCAAAGTATGAATACTCAAGCGAGCTTGATGAGTATTTTAGCTGCTTAATATTAGCGCTTATATCGCGGTCAAAACCTAAAAAGAAAACAGTGGGCTCGAAATACCGCTCACAGTATTCGTATGCTTTTTTTAAGCATGCAAAAACGCCACCAAAACTATACTGATTTCTGATCGACAAAATTGCGATCTTGGGTTTTTGTGTGATCGTCATGATTCGCTTCACACAGCCTTTCGTTTTCTGGTGACAGACATTTCCCCACAACTCTAGCAATCGCCTTTGATAAAGTATACTGAGAAACTGCAATTTTTCCTGCATGCGTTATTGCTTCACGCTTATCCTGATTGGCAAGATAAAAATCGATCTTTTCAATCAGGTCATAAGGATTCTTGAAGCATGCAATAGAAAGACCTTCTTTAAAAAATTCCTCAGCTTGTTGCGCGCTGTATTCAGAAAGAAGAAAGCCCCCAAACGCGGGGATTTCAAACGTTCTCATATTGTGAGCATCTTTATTCTGCGTCCTGAGGAAGTTTAGATTGATCTGTGATGATGCAATAATCGCACCTGCTTGCGAGCCATAAGCGGCTGAGCCTTTAATATAATTTTTAAGGATGTGAGACTGAGCCTTTTCCCACCCGTTACCCCAGATTCCGATTGTGAGTGTTGGGCGTTTTTCTATGAGCGCAGCCATGAAAAGTTCTCTTTTGGGTTCCCAGCTTCCGATGAAGCTTACGTCAAAAGATGCTGTCGTTGGCTCACTAGTTTTTATGAAGTTTTCATCATACGCAAATGGCATAAAGCAGCTGTGCTGTGCTCCGCACATAATAAGATTATCGCTAATTGTTTTGTTCCATGACCAGTAGCAGTCAAAAAGTGGCAGTGCTGAAATAAGGCTAGGGCTGCTATTTTTATTCCATAGGCAAAAAGGATTGTCTGGATGATAACCAATCATTTTTTTTGTATGTGCTCTGATCTTTTTATATGTCTGCAGATCAAGGGTTTCTGTTTTAATCAGAAGGCAGGCATTAGGATTTATTTGAGCGATATTTTTTTGCAACGTTCTATTTATTAATTGTGCTTCGATAGAACGTATAAATGTATTACCACTTTGTGGTCGACTGTTAAAAAACGTGACGTCAAAACCAAGGTTTTGAAAAGGTCGTATGAATGAACTTGCGTATGAATATGACCCAGGTGCGGGATTTTGTGGACCAATAATAACTATTTTTTTCATGATTGCCTGTCAAAGCATATTCCAGTAGGTGTGGTATATTTTTGATCCGTAGTTATCCCATGTCCAGCGTGCGGCAGCTTCAGCAGCAGCTTGTCCAATTGAGTGAGCCTCAGATCGATTGTGATATGCCCACCATAAAAATTCACTCCATGCGTCTGTATCGAGTGGGTTTTTAATAAATCCAGTTTTGCCTTCGTTAATTAAATCAGGCCCAGCGCTGAATGGTGTTGTAACAACACAGCACCCACTTGCCATCGCTTCTGCAATTACCATCCCAAAACCATCGTCTTGAGTTGGATGAAGAAAAACATCAGCCTGTTTGTATAAACTACTAAGCGCGTGAGCAGTGATGCCGCCGGTAAAATGTATATTTTTACTTTTGTAGGTGTTAATAAGAGCAGCTGTTTCTCTTTGCGCGGTTCCCACAATTGTTAATACACATGTAGCTGGTAGCGCAGCTTTCTTCCATGCATCAAGGAGCGTGATAATTCCCTTTTGATGGGTTAATTGGCTTGCGAATAAGAAATGCATTCTGTGTGTGTGTGGTAAGCGCTGAGTTGTATTAAAAAGATGTGTATCGATACCAAGTGGTATTTTTATAATTTTTTTATCACTAAAACCACGATCAAGAAAGGTTTGTTCTGCATAACTGCTTGGCACAACAATATAGTCGCTTTGATCATACTCGTGCATAACTTGTGCAGCAAGCTTTGTGGCAAGCGTTCTATTAATTGATGTGAGTTTATTCATCTGGTGCTGAATATGCGTGCTGCCAGACTCTACAACAATAAGAGAGCCGTGCTTTCTTGCCTCTTGGAGTGAATTAAGGCAGCCGTTTGACCAACCGACAAAAATATCACCAGCACCATGCTCTTTGAGCTTCTGCGTAACAAAAGCATCAAATAATCTGTCTTTATAATAATTAAAGGCGCGTCGATCAAAAAAACGAGCAAGCCGTGCTTTCTCAAAAATTATGTTGGCAATTTTGCACGTGGTTGCTACATCGACATGGTGCTTGCGAAGGTTGTTTTTTTTGTATGAGTAATCAAAGGTGTACAGCTTAGCAAGACTCTGTCGCTTGGCTAACTCTCGTGCTAGGTGCTGAGCATGAAACCTTCCCCCAGCTGAGATTGTTACCTTCATGTCGCTCTCTTGCAAAATAATCTACTGTTTTAATTAATCCGTCTTCAAGAGACCATTGTGGTTTCCAACCAGTTCTTTGTGCAATAAAATTGCAATCTGGCTTGCGTTTGCACGGGTCGTCTTGTGGAAGTTGTTTGTATTCAATATCAAAACTGCGACCAAAGATTTTTTCTAGGCTAGCAATAAGCTCTTTAAGCGTGATCTCTTGAGGGTTTCCTAGGTTGCATGGATTATGCTTTCCATCACCTTCAAATTTCATCCACGAAATAATTCCATCAATCAGATCATCAACAAAACAAAATGAGCGTGTTTGGTTGCCATCGCCGTACAGCGTCATTTTTTTGTCTTCAAGCGCCTGCATAATAAAATTGCTTACAACACGACCATCAAGCGGATCCATTCCTGGACCATAAGTGTTGAAAATTCGTATAACGCGTATATCAAGATTATGCATACGATTAAAATCAAAAAAGAGTGATTCTGCGCAGCGCTTGCCTTCATCATAACATGCGCGCGGACCAGTGCAGTTAACGTTTCCCCAGTATGATTCATGTTGGGGGTGGACAACTGGGTCGCCATAAACCTCACTCGTTGATGCTTGCATGATACGGGCACCATTTTTATGCGCGAGCTCTAGCATATTAAGCGCACCCAAGACGCTTGTTTTTGTCGTGAAAATAGGATCTTTTTGATAGTGGGGTGGGGAGGCAGGGCACGCAAAATTAAAGATCCACTCAGCCTCTAGAGCGATAGGTGTAATAATATCATGATTAATAAACGTAAATCGTGGTGATGAAATAAGGTCTTGTATTGTTGATGTTCTTCCTGTGTATAAATTATCAACTGCGATAACTTCATGCCCATCGCTAAGCAGTCTTCGACAGAGGTTGCTTCCTAAAAAGCCAGCACCACCGGTAACAAGACATTTCATAATCTACCACTCCCTTTTTGGTCTGCATTTTTATGTATTTTGACTCTAGCACAAAAACATAATTTTGTAGTTTTGTGCTTGAATCAACAAAAAAAATAAGTAAGCTGTTAAGGCAATTCTGTAACCCATCTAAATTGTATCTAAGCTTGAGCAGGGGCTTTTAGAGCTATTAGTTTATGTGCGCGCTATTGCGTGCCGGCGGATGAGGGAGAGATGTCATAAGGCATCAGAGAGTAGAGAAGTAACCGTAAGAATATACTGATAGCACCCCTACTTGTATGAGCGATTTAATTAAACGCGCTCCTGCTCATATTCTATAAAATTATATATACTATCTATAATCTCTCTTTCTAATAATGGCTAACGCTAATGGATTTGTATGATTTTTTTAATACTGCTCTTGATCTGTCAGCTTGTTTTTTTTGAAGTACGTTGCGCTTCGATGGGTGCATCAAAAAATATTGCTACTTTGCTTTACAGACGATCTCAAAAGGTGCTTCCTGAGGCTTATAAAAAGAAAATGAGCGCTGTAATAGAAAACAGATTAAGCAGAGTGTTGGCATCACATGCAGAAGGCAGCCTTGAGGAAGGGCAAGAGCGATTGACAGAAGAAGATATTGCTAAGCTGAGGAATGCTGTAGATAGCGAAGGCGTACTTAATCTGTGCGGTAGTCCCAAAGAATTTTTCTTGAGGGTATTTCATATAGAGCCTGAGATTCCTCTCTCTGTTAGACGAATTCGACTAGATCATGAAGATATTGGTATTTTTTTACCATTTTTTCAAAATTTAATAGGTATTAATTTTTATTTATATGATGAGCGTAGAGGAGTACAATCCGAAGAGTGGATCTACTTATCAGCAATTCAAGAATTGCGTTTTAGCGGTCTATTTATGCATCCATGCAGGAAGATACCAGCGTGGGTGAGAGACCTTAAACGATTAAGAAGCCTTGATATTAATTGGAATGTGAATCTTGATATAGATGATGATTTTGAGTTCCCACCAAATCTTGAAGAACTAACGATTGCAGCTTGTAATTTGAAAAAAATACCAAAGGCTCTGAGTAGGCTTGAACGATTAAGAAGTCTTGATCTTTCTGACAATCTGAATCTTGATATAGATGATGATTTTGAATTTCCACCAAATCTTGGAGAACTACGCATTAATTGCTGTGGTTTAGAAAAAATACCGAGGTCAGTGAGTAGGCTTGAAAAATTAAAAAATCTCGATATTTCTTGTAATCAAAAAATTCTTATTAGTGATGATTTTGAATTCCCCCCAAATCTTGAAAAATTAGTCCTGCGTTTTTGTAAATTAAGAAAAATCCCTAGGTCCTTAAGCACACACCCATGCTTAACACACATTGATTTTTCTATGAATGGAAAAATTGATATGAGTGATAACTTTGGATTTCCTGCAAATCTTGAGACATTAGACTTTTCAGGGTGTCTATTAGAACACATACCAGCATGGATGCATACTCTTAAAGACCCAAGAGCTCTTGATCTTCTTGCGCGTAGCAATCTTGTAGTTGATGCTGAAAGAGGGCGCACCGCTGGAGCGTTGTGGGGTATTTGAGTGTATATAAAGCACTCTTTGCATGCGACAGTGTCCCGTGCATGTCGAGCTTTTGTTAATTAGTGCAGGCTCTATTCTAAAAGTTATTAAAAATAAAAAATTCTAATGTCTGCCTTAAAGCTACATCCACACGTAGCTTTAAGGCAGACATTTTTTTAGGCTAGATCAGAAATAATCATACTAAAAGTAGTATTTATTCTATAAATCTTGAGTTGCAAATTGGAGTGATGTTGCGCCATGAATATCTGTAGCTGTTCCTTGAGCGTACATCTCTAAATGTTTTCTAAACCAACTTACTGTTGCGTTAATACCTGTATCAAGATTGAATCTTGTTTTATAACCAAGTACATGTTCTGTTGTTGAGGTATCTGCATACCACATGCGTTGGTGCCATTTGTGATCGCTATCATTACCCCATATAACATCAAGCTTGCAGCCGGTTATTTTGCTTACAGCATCAACTAAATTTTGATTGCTATAATGCCCACCTGTGCCAGCATTAAAGATATGAGCGTCATGTGGTTTCTTATGCGCAACCCTGAGCAAGAGCTCAACAACATCCTGAATATAAATGTAGTCGGCAGCATTATTTTGTGATGCCAAATAAATCGGTTTATGCGAAAGTGCATTTACTACAATATGTGGCAGTGTACGTGATGCAAGCTCAAAATCACCATAAACATGAAAAGGTCTAACCGTGTAAACCGGTAACTTATTAAATAACGCTTCTTTATGACAATACTGAGTCGCTGCTGCTTTTGATACCCCATAGTCACTAAGTGGGTGCAGCGCTAAATCTTCTTTAATAGGCTTATAGCCTGTTCCGTATTCTTCGTGGCTTCCCATATTAATAAAAGCATCGAAGCCTACTTTTTTACAGCTTTCAAGAAGATTGATTGTGCCAATAAAATTAACAGCGTACATCGTTTTAAAGTGTAATTGATGTGCGTGTTCGCCATATGCGGCAAGATGAAAAATTTTTGTTGGTCTTATAGTCTCAATAAGGCGATTGACAGCATGCTCATTGGTGATGTCGACATGATGGATTTGTACATAATCTGCAAGATCCGTAAGTCTCCAATAATTCCCCCCTGGCTCAACCATGATATGAAGGTTTGAGTAGCCCTCTTGTATAAGTCTTCTTGTTAAGTTTGCACCGATAAAACCAGCGCCCCCTGTTATCAAAACGATGTCTGAATGTATCATGTCAAAACTCTCCTTTACTAGGAACTCTCTACAGGATATCATAGCGGAGCGTAATAGCTATAGAGTACACGTGAATTGCTTGGATCAACCAATGAAATCAAATGATTCTCTTGTTACACTGCAGCGCCTTAAAGATGCTGCACGTGAGTTTAGTAATGATCGACGCTGGTGGCGGTATCATAATATTAAAGAGCTTGCGACTTATGCATGTGTCGAGGCTGGAGAGCTTGCTGAGCTTTTTCTTTTTAAAAGTGTTGATGAAATCAATCAAAAACTTAAGGATGATCCCGCGTTTAAAGAGCGTGTCCTTGAGGAATATGCAGATATCCTCCACATCCTCATGGTGATGTCGCACTATATTCCTGAGTGTGATATCTCAGAAGCTTTTTTTGCAAAGCTAGAAAAAACAGCAAAAAAATATCCTGTTACAGATTGGCAGTAGCTTCAAGCGCATCAAACTTTGGGATCATTGATTTCAGTTGGTCTGTTTTACTGAGCGCAATCATTTTTTCATAAACAATCGGCATAAAGAAATTAAGCTGTTCTATTACATCATCTAAGACTGACTGTTTAACAAGCGCAGAACATAAACTACTTTTTGGTGATATGTGAGAAATGCATTTTGCCACAAGCGAAGCTTTGCTTTCTTGTGGGCACGCAGGCAGTTTCCAGTATGCATCAAGTACCTGAATGCATGTATTTCCTTGTATGCGTGACATTACAAAAGCAATACGCATGGTGGGGTCATATGTTTTATGCTGAACAACGAATGGCTCAGAGGCTTCGTATGATTCTGCTAAAAAATAAGGTTCTTTGTATTTAGCCCAGTAGCGCAGCTGATTGCTTGTGAGTCGTGAATAATCAGACAAAATATTTTTTAATAAAGGTTCAAGTTCTTCGCGTGTTGTAATAAGAACACCGCTCCCTTTCCACCCATTAATTGGCTTAAGGACAATAAGCTCACTTGGTATCTGATTAAGTATTTCTTGCGCGAGGGTTGGTGTGTATACACGCTCAACTATGCAGCAGTGGGGTCTGAATCGTTTTACTCGCTCGTCATCAGCAAATAGGAGGTGCATGAGGAGTTTATTGACAGCAAACGCATAACTGCTTTTATCAAGCAAAATTCCTTTGCCAAGATCGTATTGCTCAGCTTCACGCAGCGCAGTGGCTGGGCAACAAAGAGTAATATTTTTAATATTTTTATATTTTACGTCGTCTGCATCTGTTGTGTATTCAAGCTGTTTTACGCCATGAAACATGTTTTGCAGGTATTCAACAGACGATTTAAGAGCATTATCATTTTTTTTCTTACAAAATAGAACATTGAGCGGAAGGTTAAGGTTGCTTAGTGCTCTTGCAAATTCTTGTTCCATGTAATGTGGGTGTTTGAGCCGATCGATCCCAATAAAACCAGAAAGCCTGCCCGCGCCAAATTCGCATATTTTAACACAGCCTTTTTTGTATTTAAGATCAATAATCATAAATGTTGCGTCGTCTTCGCGCGCTTTTTTCTTCTGATTTTTAGGTAATGAGTAGTGCAGATCTGTAACAATTTTTGATTCTAAATGTGATGAAAATAATAAAAAAAATAGCAGGTAGGCTGTGATCATACTCTCTCCTTAAACCATTACATACCTTTTGACTCGTGAGCATAATACTCAAGGAGAGGGGTGTATAGCCTCTCCTTTCCAAAAGGTTGCTTAGCTTACTTATCCTATCGCTATAAAGTGAACAGTTGTATGCGCTCTACTTCTGTACATCTGATTTACGTGTACAAGCATCTAGCAGAATAACAATAGACATTCGTTTTTCGGCTGCTAGGCTTGTTTGAGGAGATTTGATCAAGAGGAGGAGTTATGAAGCTTCTAGTAAGCGCGCTTGCCGCGTTTGTTTTTTTTGTATCGTTACAATCGCATGAGTACGAGCCATCGAGTATCAAGCCAGAAGATGTTCTTGCGGTTTTACAATCTGGCAAAACGTTTAAAACCCCTGAGCTTGCAGCGCAGCCTGCAGACATAACCTTTGCGTGTGCTGATATTAAGTTTGATGGTAAACGGGCTATGATTTGTGAATGTGGTGATGGCATTTATATGTCACTTAGACCAACAAACGTTGAATTTGCGGGTAATCACTACTGGGAAGTTTCACCATTCTGGGGCCTTGTGTGGCCGTATTTAGCATCTTTTGGCTTGCCTGTGTGGCACGTTGAAGACAGAGGCCCTAAAAACGCTCTTGCCCTTGAAGTGCTTGCGCAGTGCGGTGGCAAATATGCGCCATCATTTCTCGCACTTGCCCAGGATGCTCGTTTTAAAAAGTGTGCGCGTAAGAATTTTAAACCATCGTCATCAATTAAAGATTATGCAGGGATTATTGTTTACAGAGCAAAAGATGAACGTGCTCGCGATGGTGCTGAGTTTGTAAAATTTCGTCAGCATCACCCTGAATTTATTTATGTAAATGAAACAGCGCGCTATCACATCATTAGAAAGCATACAACCTATAAACTTTTTCAGGATGCTGGCCTTGATACGTTTGTTCCTAAAAACGTTGTTCATGAAGCAGTCTATGATGAAAACCTTGCTCGTATTATATCTTCAGAGATCAAGCAAGAAAAAATTGTTATTAAACCTACGTTTTCATCTTTGAGCATGGGGGTTAATGTTGTTGATAAAAAAGGGCTTGATGAATTGCTCAAGCTTATTTTTAAAGACAAACACCTTATTCCTAAAAACGCTCACAGATGCCATAACTATTGGCGCTCAACGTTTGCAAGTAAGCATTTTGTAGCAGCTGAACACATGCAGTCAAAACGTATTTACAAAGACGGTAAACCGTATGATCCTACCATGCGCGTTGTTTTTGTTATGCATCATGATAAAGGCGCTATAACCGTTAATATCCTTGGTGGTTTTTGGAAAATCCCTGTTAAGCCGCTTGATGACAAAAAAGCAACGCTGACAGAAAAGCATGTGACGATTGCCCATGCTGGTGATGAATTTACCGGCATTTTGCTTGAAGCTGATGATGCGCAAAAGCTCAAAGATATCCTAACACCTGCGCTTGCACAGATGTACAAATACTTGATTAAGACTTACTAGTCAGGTGCCAGATGTTGCGATATATCGCCCTGATGAGTGTGTTTATTTTCACGGCCTTAAGCGCCACCGTCACAACAATTATTTGGGATGTTGATCTTGTGCTTGTTAATCATGAGTATCCAGCAGGCAAGCATGAAATATCAGTTAATGATCAGATGCTTAGCTTGGTTGATCACTTCAGATCAAAAGGAATTAAAACCATAGCGTTTTCTGCCATGGATAAAAAAACCTATGATCTGCTTAAGCGCGAGAAATTCTTTACTCATTTTGATGCCGTTGAGTTGTGCATATTCAACAAGCTTAATAAGACTCAATCATTAGCCTACACCGCGCTGATGAAGCGATATAAGCTGAAACCTGAAGAAGTCGTTTTTATTGATGATAGAGAGATAAATTTAGTTGCTGCCCGTGCCGCGGGGATTACTCAGACATATCGTTTTTCTCTGCGAGAAAGATTAGCATGTGGTGATTTATTACCTCATGATACCTGTGGTGCAGGCGTAAACGGATTTTTTCCTAAGCGTTGTCAGTGGGGCGCTGCATGAAAATACTCCTACTGATCGGTTTTTTATTCAGCCCTCTTTTGGCGCAATCGCGTGAATTTTATATTAATAATCTTAAAAATATAAAAATCCTGCAGGTGTTTGCCAAAGTTAATGTTGGTGGTGCGTGGACGTACAAATATGAGCTTGCAAAAATGCTTCGCTCATGCGGTATGAATTTTTTTTGCTTGGTTTCTGATCTTGATAAACGTCAGCAGCTTACTCAAGAGGGTTTTAAGGTACTACCTACTGGCGGGGTTGCCACAGAATATGAAAAATCTGTTGAGCAGCTGACTGATACCCTCTACGATGTCTGCAAAAAGCATGCTATCAAACTCGTACACTGCCATATGCCAGAAGAGGCCGCGGCAGCACGTCAGGTGGCAAAACTTTTGCCCATAAAAGTTGTTGTTTCGTTACACAGTATGTTCCCACATGTTTTTGAAACAACAGAAGGTCTAGACGCTGTTGCTGCAATTAGTCCAATAATGATTCCTAAAGTGCGCATTTGTAATACTGATGCGCCTAGGCAACCATTAATTGAATGGATATGCCCTCTTTTTGAGGACAAAAAAATTTTACAGCTTAGACAAGCGGAGACGCGCGCAGATTTTTTTAAGAAAAATTTTGGGATAACGGTTACTAACGATCCGCTTATCTGTTCAGTTGCGCATTTTTATTGGATAGGTAAAAATCACGAGGTTCTGCTTCGTGCATTTAAGCGTTTGCTGCACATTCAAAAAGTTAAGGCGCAATTAGTCCTTGTTGGCGCTGGACCTCGTCTTGAACCAATGAAAGCTCTTTCTCGAAAGCTAGGCATAGCGAATTCTGTTTTTTTTACCGGAGCCACGCCGCTTGCTCCTGAGATTATGATGCACAGTGATATCAAAGCATTAACCTCAGATCTTGAGGGTCTTTCTATCGCGCTTATGGAAGCAGCGTTACTCAAAAAGCCATTAATTGGTACAGCTGGTACAGGTATGGAAGGGCTTATTACGCATAACCAGACAGGTCTACTATTTAAGAAGCGTGATAGTATCGACCTTGCAGATAAGCTTTCATATTTAATCAAAAACAGTAATGAACGTAGGCGCCTTGGGCAAAATGCGTATGATTTTGTATTAGAACACTGCTGCCGCAGCGTAAGCGAGTACAAAATGTTTAAATTATATTATGACGCACTGAGGCATTAGTGCCTGCGGCGCATTCGCTTACAGATTGTTGGTCGTCTGCACCCAAGCGTACTTAGTTTTCTTTTTAAATCATGCAATGCATCAACGGTATTATGTATGCCAATTTTAAGTTGATCTGCAGCAGCATGCATAACTTCAATCATTGCTTCAATCTGATCATCAATAAGCTCAAGATTTCGTTCCGCACGTCCTGCGCATGAAGCACTGGTGACGGAGCATGCTAATATGAAAACTATAACTTTAATTATCATGATGTGTTTATTTCGATTGTGTAATAAGAATTTTTTGGAGAGAGTATAAGCAGATATTATTATTCTGTAACGATTTTTGGAGATTAGGCGTGAGAATAATTATTATTTTTCTTTGGGTGTTTTGTGTTTTTGCAAGAGCATCAACACAGCCAGTTTTATTCTCTTTTATCATCCCCATGTACAATAACATTTCATGGTACAAGCAGTGTCTTGACTCTGTCGCTTCACAAAAAGGTATAGCGCTGGCACAGGGTGTTATTATTGACGATGCATCAACTGATGGAACTGCAGATGCTGTTGAGCAGTATCTGCAGTTCCATCCGCTTCTTAAAAATTTTACATTGATTCGAAATCAAAAGCGTATGGGTATCGCCTATAATCGTTTTCATGGTGTACACATGCTTCCTGATGAGTCTGTTGTGATAGCCTTAGATGGCGATGATTTTTTAAATGGCGTAGACGTTCTTGATACGCTGGGTGAGGTTTTTAAATCGCATGATATTTGGGTTGCGCATTCGACCTACATGCTTTTTTCTTCTATGAAAAAAGGCACGTACTGCAGAGAGGTGCCACGCCCTGTCCTTGAAGAGGGTAAAATTAGGCATTACCCTTTCTGCATGTCTCATCTGCGTTCATTTAGGGCATGGCTCTTTAAACTCATACCAGAGCACTATTTTAAGGCAAAAGGCGTGTGGCTACCTTCCGCAACAGATCTTGCAATGATGTTTGCGCTTACTGAGCTTGCAGGTACGCGCGTTGCTTTTATCGATAAGCCATTATGTATTTATAATGACAAAAATAGCATTAGCATTTTCAGAACAGCGCGCGCACGCAACCTTGTTATGGAGCAACTTGTACGACGGATGACTCCTCTAAAAAGGCTTGAACGCAAGCCGGGAAGTAAAACGTATGCTTGCTCGAAGCGATTGAAGTAGGGCGGTGTGGTGTGCGGTGCGCGACGATTCGTGCGTTTTTAATTTGAAGGCTTTTGTGTGTTTTACAAACGTTTATTGGGCTTGCTCTGTTAAGGATATAATTAACGTCACTGATGAATTTATAATGCACTCCTGCCAATTCCACTAAACCGTACATGAGTGGAACATCTGTGCATGCGGTTATCCATTCACCTTTTATTTTAAAATCGTCTTCAGGAATTAGCTTAAACAACCATGCATAGTAGGTTCGCAAATGCATAAATGCCCAAAAATTTCTCCGAACGCTATTTTGTTTAATAAATCGCATAGGAATATCTGCGCAATTACCACGCTTGCCTGACGGGTAAAATTCAAACTGACCGTAGGTCATCCACGTTTTATCGTTGGCATAAATTCTTTTAAGATCAGAAAGAACATTTCCATGTTTAAGCCAGTCGTCACCATCAACAGCAACAATAATCTCATTATTTGAGCACATGTGCCCACCCATGAATCTGTTAAATGCCATGTACATTCGTTTTTTGTTGCGAATCAGCGTTGTTTTAGACCATAGATTTTTTTTAGTGATATACGCTGCAACTAAGTCCGCAGTCCCATCAGTTGATGCGTCATCAATATACATAATTCGGTAGTTTTTATACGTTTGATTCGTGATTGAATCAAGGTTTTTTTCGTACCATTCAGCATTATTGTATGATGGGATCAGGAAAACAAATTGTGGGTCTTTGTTACACGCAAGCATGCCCCACATAAAAGACAAAATGAGAAAAACAATCTTCATGAGGATCCTAGTATCTCAAAGCGATTGTAAAAAAGCGTACTCTGGTGAACAAAAGACGCGTTGTCTTTTTTCACCCTCCACACCAAATGTTGCAAATGGAATCTTATTTGTCTCGAGATATGATTTTATTTCTTGTGCTGTGTCTGCTTCTCCCTGGCGCTCAACATCATCAATAATGATAACAAATTTTTCGGCTCTGTTGTTTTTAGCTGCTTCTAATCCACAAATGCGTGAATAGCGTTCGCTTCCTCGTGGGCCATCAATAATAATAAGATTGTAGGTGTTGTTTCCAAGCGCAGTACTAAGATCTTTATATGATTGAGTTACATGTTTTTTATACAAAACATTTTTAGCTTCTAATTGATGAATAATCACACGTTGATCGAGTGGGAGGGTTTTTTTCATCTGATCAATCCATGCTTGATCATGCTCTACCAGTGTTAACTCTGCTTTATTGTTATGGTGCGCAACATACTGGCTTGTAAGGCGTGTTGTCTGGCCAGCACCAAACTCAAGTATTTTTTCTGGCTGTGTGATTTCAATTATTTTAAAAAGTATGTACATAAATGAGTAATTTGCTGTGTCAGCGCGCAGTGAAAAGCTTTTGCTTTTAAGCCAAGGGCATTCTTTTATCGAATCATTAAGTCGTTGTGCAAAGAGAACTTCGCGTAGCATAAGATTGATTTCATGCAGCAACAGGAGGTTGGGATCTTTGCTTTCTTGAACTGTTTTTTTATGTCGCTCATCAAGGAGCCGACTTACTCGAGCGGCAAGCTGTGCTTGCTGAAAAATCAGAGTTCCTAGGAAAATCAAAAGAAGCTTATTCATGACCTGAGTCCTTATGCTGAGAGAGCTGTTTTTTTACTGCTTTATATTCTTCATGTGTTGCAGGGCGCGCTGTGAGTGATTTATAAGGCTTTCGCTTTAAGATTGTATTTTTGTTTTCTATAAGCATGCCCATATGAAGCTTATGTGTATTTTGATCAATTGATCTATTGTAAACATACATTACATTCTGTATGGCTTTTGCTCTTACTCCTGCAAGTTCAATTAGTCCATACATCAAAGGTCGATCTGTGGCGGCTTCCATCCATTCTCCATTAATTATAAAATCAGATTCAGGTAACAGTTTGAAAAGCCACGCATAAAAAGTTCTTAAGTGTGGAAAAGGTAACTCTGGCATTGTTTTTCTAATCTGCTGTTTTTCAATTATTGGAAATGGCACTGATTTACATAGTCCCAGCTCACCAGATGGGTAGTAGATCATTTGTCCGTATGTTACCCAAACGTTAGGATCTTGATACGCAAGGTTAAGCATGCTGAGGACTTGGTCATGTACAAGCCAGTCATCGCCATCAACCCCAACAATAATCTCATCATCTTGGCACATGTGTCCGGCAATATATCGATTATAAGCCATTTTCATAGGTTTTTTATTTGAAATAAGTTTGAATCTTTTTTCAAAATTATATTTTTTAACCAGATCAAGAACCATGCTTTCAGTGTTGTCAGTTGATGCGTCATTAATGTAAATAATTCTGAATGATGGATATTGTTGTGTCATCATGCTGACAAGGTTCCTTTCGCACCATAGTTCGTTATTGCGTGATGGTACGACAAAAACAAAGTTTTTAACCGTTTTCACTTTCTCAACTGCTTTAGTGAATGAGTCTGCAAATACCTTGCCCCTACTTTGCTCAGGATGTGTCTTTTTAATTTTTTCTTTTAAGAGTGTTTCTCTGAGCGTGAGCGTTTTACAAAGGGTTGGTTGTATAACGCCAACTAATAAAAAAATAAGTGTTATTAATTTTATAAACATTAGTAAAAGCCTCTCTGGAATTATTAATCCGTTAAGGGACTTAATCTCTGCTTGAGATCTTTACCTAAGTATTTTAGGATGAAATTAACTTACGTTGGTTACGAGGAGAGATTCAATAATGAAGAGAGTTGTCTTGTTTTTTGTTGGTATATTTTTACCACTGAGTTCGCATGTCGTGCTTCAAAAAACAGCTGCACAACCTATTAAGCCATCTCCTGCGTTAATGTATCAACGCTATAAAGAGTCAGCGCCTGATGGTGCTGACCTCGTTTCTGCACGAGATAAAAACTTTGTGGTAATCATACCTTCATATAATAATGAGCTGTATGCGCTGAGAAATTTACAGTCAGTTTTTTCTCAGAAATATCCATCAGATCGATATCGTGCCATCTATATAAATGATTGTTCAACTGATCGAACCGGCGATATCGTTAATGCGTTTAAAGAAAAACATAATCTTGGCAACCGCCTCACTATTATAACTAATCAGCAGCGCCAGTGGATGGCCTATAACAGGCTGGTTGGAGCAAGGATGTGCAAGCCAGATGAAGTAATAATACATGTCGATGGTGATGATTGGCTTATTGATGATACTGTTTTTGATTATATTAATCATGCGTATAAAGATACAAATGTTTGGATGACGTACGGTCAGTATATCCATTATCCATCAGGCAAACTTGGCTACTGTACAGATATCCCTGAAGTTTTATTGAGTCACCCTGGGTTTATACGAAGAAATCATTTTTGGCGGTTTATGCATCTAAGGACGTGTTACGCCTGGTTGTTCAATCTCCTTAATGAAAGTGATTTCAAAATAGGCGCTAAGTGGCTCAGCTGCTCAACAGATGTTCCTATGATGTGGGGATTGCTTGAGCTTGCCGGTAGGCACTATAAATTTATTGATAAGGTCTTGTATGTGCTTAATCGCGAAAATGTGCTTAATGTTCAAAAATCACATCTGGATGAGCAGCTTCATAATGCGCGTATCATTTCAAAACGAAGAAATTACCAGCCGCTTTCAAAGCCTTGTCTTGTGCTGCCTCAAAATTGGCTGATCTCTTCAAAGTCATCAAAATGATGATGCGTTGAGCCAATAATTTGGTAGCGCTCATGGCCCTTACCCAGCAAAGCAATAATGCTATGAGGTTTTGCTATTTTTGCAGCATGCGCAATAGCCTCTGCGCGGTCTTGTATGACTTCAACTTTACCCCGAAGCTCAAGGTCAATTCCATCAAGAATTTGATCAATAATTTTTGTGGGGTTTTCTGTTCTTGGGTTATCACTTGTAATAACAATTCTATCCCCAAACCTTGCTGCGCAGCTGCCCATAGCAGGGCGTCTTTGAGGGTTCCTGTCACCACCACACCCGAATACAACAATTAAATCCGTTGTAAATGGACGCAGTAAATTGAGTATAGCTTCTGTTGAGGTTGCTTCATGCGCAAAATCAACAAAAGCACGAGCACCATTTTCAAGCGTGTGTTTTTGCATGCGTCCAGGCACGCCTTTAAAAGTTGAAACACCGCGCGCTATGTGTGTGTACGGGATATCAAGGTGCTTACAAATACTTGCTGCAATTGCGATATTATAGGCATTAAAAACACCTGCAAGCTCACGTGATTCAACAAGTAGGGGTGGCTGCAACATAATACATGCTTCAACCCCGTCACATGTTGCATCAATAATACTAAGACGGTAGTGGTTATCAGCAGTGCTTGTTTTTTCCTGGCCAATAGTGACAAAAGTACAGTTTTTTTGCTTTGTAATTTTTGCTAATCCCTGCATGCACCATTCATTGTCAGCATTAAATACACCAACGCCATTATTTTTTATTCTTTCAAAAAGCTGCATCTTAGCGTCTAAGTAGTTTTCCATGGTTTCATGAAAATCAAGATGATCATTACCCAGATTAGTAAATCCACCCGCGGTGAATTCTATGCCGTATACGCGATCAAGGCTTAATGCATGAGATGAGACTTCCATAACAACGTATTCAACGTTTTGATCAACACACTGCTTAAAAAAAACATGCAGATAATCTGCCTCAGGAGTTGTTCGCTCGCTTGGCTGCACAGTATTGCCAACTTTTGTGTAGATGGTGCTTATGAGCGCACATTTTAATCCACTTGATTGAATAATATGATGGAGCAAAAAGCTTGTTGTTGTTTTTCCTTTTGTTCCTGTGATGCCAATTATTTTTAATTTTTTATGCGCATGATCGCTTGCCTCTGCGCTGAGGAGAGCAAAGGCTTTGCGTGTATCATCAACTCCTTCTACTGTTGCACCATGTTGTTTGCATAGTGCTCGTAGATCATCTGAAATGCAATCTTTGTGAATAACAATTTTTGTTGCGCCTTGAGCAAGAGCCTGAGGAATAAACATGGCACCATCATTTTTGAAGCCTTTTATTGCCACAAAAGTGCTACCAGGACCAACGTACTGAGTATTAGATGTCACAGGAAAAAATTGAGCGCTCATGCTGTTGCCTACACATTTTAAATAGTTTGATTCACTGCTGATATTCTATCATAGAAATCATTTATTTTTCTATCGGCTTTGTGTCGTAAATTTTGTTTATTATGTTAACCCTTTTGATTTGGCTATCTAAAGCCAACTTTCTAAAGTGTGCCAAATTGATACAATTTGTAGCTAGCTCTATTACTCCGTAGCATTTTTTGTCTTCTTCTAAACTTACTAACAAATTTGTTGGCAAGTTTGTTAGTAAGTTTGAAACCCCCCTCTGGGTCTATGTTTTTGAGAGTAATATGCTTTTAGGCATGTTCTAGAGGTACTATTATTTTAATTTTTTAAAATTACGTCTTGTTGATTAGGTTTTTGACTTCAAGTCATTAAATAATGCTATTTCAGCAGCAGGTTTTTGTGTTTTTTGCATTCCGCGTTAAACTTGCTGCACATGAGGTAGAGAGCAATCCTCTAATCTTTTAACCATGTAAGAGAGCAATCATGATACATTCAACAGAGATTGAAGAACAAAAAGAGAGTGTTTCTGCAGAGCAGTTTGCACAAGAAAATCAAGAAATAAACCCAGAGCTTGTTGCTCAAGAGACCGGCCAATCACTTGCAGAGTTTACTAAGCAAGTAGCTGTTACCCCTCTTCCTAATGAGGTTAAAAAACAGCTTATTTCATCAGTAGCCTTGCTTACTGAGCTTCGACAAGAAATTGAAAATAAAAAAGCTGGTGCGCTTGAAAAGCGTGCGATTATTAAAGCAAAAATTGACGCTTTACGTGCATCAGAAAAAGTGAACATTGATGACGCTGAGTTTAAAAAGTCAGAAGAGAGTGTGGAGCACTTTGTTCAGCTGCTTGATAAAATGATTCAAGAAGTTGCATCAGATGAAAAGTTTTATGCTTCATTAACTCAAGACACTCCACCAGCAACAATGACTGCATTTAAATTTGATTCAGATGATTTCTTGCAGCTTATCAGCTCTCGTATTGTTTCTATTAAGAAGTATGTGAAAAACGCAAAACGAGACCTTTCGATTAGCTATTCACGTTACTGCTTTGGATTTGATGCTCAAATCAGACAAATCAATTATGTTGAGCACGTGCTTAACTCAGTTGATCCTCGCTCTGCTGCAAAGCACTAAATTACGCTTTAGTAAGCACAAAAAAAGGGCCCAGATTTCTCTGGGCCCTTTTTAATTACATCGATTTGAGTGTTGCTATAAGGTCTACTTGTTTAACAACGAGAGTCTCACCTTTAAGCATGTTTTTAACAGCGACAGTTCCCTGTTGTTGCTCATCTGGTCCAATCAGAAGGGCGATTTTACTGCCAAGCTTATTTGCTTTTTTCATCATGTTGCCAAGCGACGCTGTTTCAACAATTACCTCACACGCAATACCATGTGCTTGTAATGTGTCTGCGATCATAAGCGCAAGTGTTTTTTGCTCTTCTGTAAATGGAATTATTACGTGCAGCGCTGGTTTTTGAGGAATGCTCAGTTTATTAAGATTCTTTTCAAGAAGCATCAAGATTCTTCCGAATCCGATTCCAACGCCTACTGCATCAAGATCTTCTTTTGCGCCAACCTCTTTCCCAAGGCTGTAGCGCCCACCGCCACAAAATGCGGTTTGTGCGCCTAAATCTCGAGAGGTAAACTCAAAAACAGTTTTATTGTAATAATCAAGTCCGCGAACGAGCTGAGGGTCATGCTCAAAACTAACACCCAGGAGCGATAGCATCTGTTGCAATTGCTTCCACTCTTTAGCGCTTTCTTTTGATAGAAAATCAATAATCTGAGGCGCTTTTTTATAGAGCGATTGACAGGCCTCATTTTTGCAGTCGAAAGTGCGCAGTGGATTTTTGTCTCTGCGTGTTTGGCATGTTGCGCAAATTCCTTCACCTTGCTGAATTAGGAAGCTGCGGAGTGCATCACGATGATTTATTCGATCTTCTTTTGAACCTAAAAAATTAAGTTTGATGACGTAGTTTTCGAGCTTTAATTTTTCGCTAAAAAATACATCAAGCATCTTAATCATTTGTACATCGTGAGCGATGTTATCGGTATTAATAACCTCAACACTTATTTGGGTAAATTGTCTCCAGCGGCCTTTCTGTGGGCGTTCATGCCTAAACATTGGGCCAACAAGGTAGACTTTCCATGGTGAAATCTGAAGTCCGTTTTCTACATAAGCTCTAATAATAGAAGCCGTTCCCTCTGGGCGCATGCAGATACTTTCGCCACTTGATGTAGCAAATGTGTACATTTCTTTTGTGACAATATCTGTTTCCTGCCCTACAGATCTAACAAAAAGTTCAGTCGGCTCAAGAATCGGTGTTTCAATTTGATGAAAGTTGTACAGTGCAAGGTGCTGATGAAATGTTGAGAGCAGAAATGAGTGTAGAGTTAGATCTAAAACGTCTTCAGTACCGCGTACACGCGTTATCATAATTTTACTCCTTGCAAAAATACAACCAGGAGCCTAATCTAGCATAATTCGGACTAGCTGTCATGTTATGCTGCAGTCTGAGGAGAGGAATAGAGTATGAAGACCCAAACGATACTAGTAACGGGTGGGGCAGGGTATATTGGTTCGGTTGTTGCTCGTCAGCTTGCCGATCAGGGATGGGATGTCGTTGTAATCGATGCATTCGTGCACCGACAAACACTTAATCTACCTCGTGTCACGGTATATGCGGGGAATCTTTCTGACCACTATTTTTTAAATAGTATTTTTCGTAAGCATAAACCATCACTCGTTATCCACTGCGCAGGTCTTATAGAAGTTGGTCGTTCTGTTGAGCACCCAGCATCATTTTATGCGGCCAATCTAAGCGCTACCCTCACACTGCTTGATGTTATGCGCCTTCATGAGACAAAAAAAATTATTTTCTCATCAACATCAGCCGTTTATGGCGTCCCAGAAAAAATGCCCATGAACGAATCTTGTCTTATTGAACCTAAAAGTCCGTATGCACGTAGTAAGCACGCAGTTGAATATGTCCTTAGTGATTACGCTCATGCATATGGCCTAACAGCAGTTATCTTTAGATATTTTAATGCTGCAGGGGCTTTGCCAGAACACAATCTTGGCGAGCAGCATAATCCTGAGACTCATGTTATCCCGCTTATGCTTGAAGCATTTGCACAGAATAAGCCATTTAATCTTTTTGGAACAGACTACCCAACTGTTGATGGTACCTGTGTGAGAGATTATATCCATGTCCACGATGTTGCAAAAGCCCATGTGCTGGCATCATGTAACGATTCCTTAACTGGGCTTGTTATTATAAATCTTGGGACCGGTAAGCCTTTTTCTGTATTGCAACTTATAACAGCTGCAGAGCGTGTTTGTGGGCGCATGCTTAATGTTATTGCTCAGCGACCTCGTCCAGGCGATGTTGCACAGCTTGTTGCTGATGCTCAGCGAGCAAAAAGTTTGCTTGGTTGGGCACCAGAGCGCTCATCAATAGAAGAAATTATTGAGACTGCCTTATTTTGGCAGCAGCGACACTCGCGTCGTATTCTTCCAACAATTCATCAGGTGAATCTATGAACTATGCATCAAAGTTTGTGGCAAAACATGTCTTTGCCGTATTGTTTGTTATTGCGTTGACTCTAAGGCTAGCCGTTTTCTTTGGCTATCTTATGCATGATCAGCATTATTTCCAAATTGACTCGCGAACGTATGACCTTGTGGCAGAGGGCGTCGCTCGGCACCAAGGTTTTATTTCGCCAGACGGCACCCCGCATACGCATAGGCTTCCTGGGTACCCACTCTTTTTGGGGATTTTATATTCCATAGCTAATAGCCATCTTTTTGCCCTCATTATTCAAATTTTGCTTGCTGCATGTATTCCTCTGCTTGTGTATATGCTTGCGCGTAAATTTTTTCCTAAACAACCACGAGTTTCTGTGCTTGCAGGTCTTCTGGCTTGCTTCCATTTAGGACTTGTTTTGTATAGTGGCTTTCTTATGTCGGAGTCGCTCTTTATTTTCTTCTTTCTGCTTTTTGCATATTTTTACCTTGATCCATCTGTCGATGAAGGAACACAGCTGCCATTCAAGCCGTGGCCGCTGGTCTTGCCTGATAGTGGCGAAGACGGATTTGTTTCACCGCTGTTATTTCGTCAAATTCCTCTTAGAGCACTTAGAGCAAAGCCAGATCAGCTACTGACTAATTCTATTCTTGCGGGAATTTTTCTTGGGGTTGCTTCAATGATTCGTCCTGTTGGCCACTACATGATTGGGGTTCTTGTACTGCTTTTGTTATTTAAAAAACAAACGTGGAGGCAGTATGCCAAAAGTGTTTTTACCATGTTGGTTGGGTGGATTATCGTCATAGCGCCTTGGGTCGTGCGCAATTATATGCTGACCGGGGCCTTGTTCTTCCATACGCTTCCTGGTGGCCATTTTCTTCAGCTTTCAGCAGCACGTGTGCTTGCTTATGAGCAGGGGATTTCTTATCAGGATGCACGTAAAAAAGTTTCTCATGAGGCGGCAAAAGAGCTTTTAAAAAAGCAAAAAAAGCTTGGGCGCCGCGTTATGGAAATCGAGCGTTGCACTATACTTGAGCGTAAGGCTCAATCTATTTTTCTTGCTTACCCGCTTACCACGCTTCGTGTTTGGCTTACTGATATTTTTAGGACCGGGCTTTCTTTGTATTCTGCAGAGCTTGTCTATCTTGATAATAATCGCAAAGAGTTTGATTATTTTAATACTGATCGAGGTATAGCTTCTTGGTTTAAGCGATATCTGTTTCCTGCAGCTTCATGGCCGATTCGTATTGTCGTTTGGGCTGAGATCTTATTCTTTTTTATGCTTCTGAATGCAGCGCTTATTTTTGTTCTGCGCACGCTTTATGCCCTCTTTATTAAAGGGCTTGCGAAAAATCCTGATGCCAGAATTGTTATGCAGTGCCTTGGGATGAGCGTCTTTTTTGTTGTGATAGGCCTTGCGGGAGGGTACGCGCGTATGCGTCTGCCTGCTGAGCCGTTCTTAATTATATTTGCATCAGCGGGAGTTGCATGGGTTTCTGGGCGTCGTCGCGCGCGGTAGCACTTATTCTTGTTGTTCTTTGTACTGTTGCAGTTATTCTACGCGTGGCATTTTTTAGTGCCTTTCTACAGCACGGAAAAAGGGCGTGGATTTACGTTGACTCAGATCAGTACAATCAGGTTGCCTATTCGCTTAAAGAAGGTAAGGGATATGCGGATGAAGCTGGTGCGCCACAAGCGTATCGACTTCCTGGGTTTAGCTCTTACCTTGCATTTTTCTACACGATGTTTGGCTCAAGCCATGTTCTGCCGCTTATTGTGCAGTGTATTATAAGCGGTACGTTGCCACTTTTTGTATATGTTTTGATGAGGGGCCTTTGGCCAGGCTGGATTGCGCAATCACTTATTGCTGCGGCTGTTACGGCGGTGCACCCGGGTTTTATTTTGTACGCTGGAATGCTAGCAACAGAGCCGTTATCAACGCTTTTTTTAGTGCTCTGGCTTATATGCTTTGTCTACGGGCTAAGGCGCTCTTTCAATACGCCATTTTTAGCAGCTGGGTGCGCGCTTGGGCTGCTATCATTATTCAGGCCTGTTGGACATTATTTGCTCATAGTTTCGCTTTTATTTTACGCTGCCTATCGTTGGTTTGTTCCGAGCAATAAAAAATACACTCCCATCGTTGGTTATTGTCTTGTATGGTTTGTTATTGTCGCTCCGTGGCTTGTGCGTAATTGGCAGGTCTATGGCGTTCCATTTTTTCATTCACTTCCAGGCCTTCATTTTATTCAGTACACCGCTGCCAATACACTTGTTGCTGCTCATGGCGGTAGCTACCCAGATATTCGTATGAGCTTGATCAAAAAATGGCAAGAGGATCAGCGGCAGCTCACACTCACTCAAGGTGCTGAGTGTACCGAGTATCAGGCCTGTGTACTTGGCGAAAAGCGCGCGCTATCAGTTGTATGTCAGTACCCATTATCTGCAATTGGTTATACATTTGTGCAGCTACTAAAAACAGTTACAAGCCCCTATTCTGTTCAGCTTCTTGTTGCAGACAGAGAGCAGTGGCAAGATCATGAGCCAGGGACTTCTGAGCTTACAAAGCTAAAGAAGCTTTTATTTCCATCGCTTAATCATTCACGGCTTGTTTACATGATTTGGTGGGATGTTCTGCTTCATTTTTTCTTAATGATTGGTCTGTGCATCGCGCTCATTAAATTTTTTAAAGGGTTATGGTGGGAGCAGTATTTGCTTTTAGGAACCGTAACTGGGCTTTTTGTTGGATTAACAGCAGCCTATGGCTGCGCGCGTCTTAGGCATCCTGTTGAACCACTACTTATTATTGTAGCGGTATCTGGATGGTGGTTTACGATTGGAAGGAAGAAATGACCTACAGAGAGCTCTTTGCGCGTAACGCGTATGCCCTTGTTGGTATTTTTGTCGCAACTATTTGTGTGCGGTTTATCTGGTGGGAAATTGCACTCAAGTATAACCCGTTAATGCTAGATTTTGATGCGGGCCATTACCTAGACATGGCGCGCGCGTTATTGCTTCGAAATGGTTTTATCAAAATCGATGGCGCACCAATGCTCTATCGTTTGCCCGGTTACCCAGCCTGTTTATGGTTTATTGAGCGGTTTATAAGCGATATTCCACAGACAATGCTTTTTGTTCAAACGCTTCTTTCCGCCCTTATTCCGATTCAGGTTTTTCTTTGTGCATATCGATTATTACACCATAGGGGTGCAGCATTTGCTGCTGCGGTTATTAGTATTTTTCATCTCGGACTTAATATTTACGCTGGCATGTTTATGACAGAGACCATTTTTTGTATCGTTTTCCTTTGTTTTATGGCATTAGCGTTAGATCAGCGTACGTATCATCGGTGGTCCTTTTTGACTCTTACAGCGTTGCTTTGGGGCCTGTTGATGCTTATTCGACCATTAGATCTCATGACACTTGTTGTTTTTGCCTATGCGTTATTTAGATTAAAGTTTTTACGTTTTGTATGGGGCATGCTTGTTACTGCACTTTTGCCTGGGCTTTGGATGATGCGTAATTATAAGCTTACCGGCGCGCTTGTGCTTCATACATTAACAGGTCCACATCTTATAAATCATGGAGCGGTTCCTGTTGAAATGCTTGCACAAAATATTGATCACTCGACTGCGCAAGAGAGGGTGTATAGCAAAATCTCACAAGATCTTTTACCAGAGCTTGCTTTAGCGCAGACGGAAAAAAATGAGATCACCATGAATCGAGTAATGATCGATGTTGGTACAGAGCTCCTTGCCACATATCCCTTGCAGACGCTACAGCTCTGTATTAAGAATATGACAAAAACTGTTATTGGGCTGTACAGCTCAGAGCTTTTGCTTATGCATACAACGGGTGATTTGCCGCCTTATAATCATGATTCGTTGATGACTCGCGCATCCCGTTATCTTAACCCACCAAATGCAAGCGCATGGCTAAGGGGAGTGATTTGGGTTGAGATTGTTTTTCACCTTATGCTGCTTATTGGTGTAATTGGTTTTTTCCTGCGGCACCTTAGAGAGCTTTACAATCGAGTTATGTCACATGATCATAGAGCCCTTAATTATCTCCTGATCGCACTTTTGAGTGGTGCGCTAATAGCCCTTTCATGTTTGTGTGGGTATGCGCGCTTTAGATTGCCAGTAGAGTTGTTTTGGATTATGCTCGCAATGGAGTTTTACCTCGCGGTTTTTACCCACGCAAGGGATATAAGTAATGAAGTACAATCGTAAAAAAGCAATTATTATCGGAGCTGGTCCTGCTGGGCTAACTGCTGGCTATGAGCTTTTAAAATCTGGTCAATGCGACGTTCATATTGTTGAAAAAGATACTGTTGTTGGTGGTCTTGCTCGTACTGATGAGTACAAGGGCTGTCGTTTTGATATCGGTCCCCACCATTTTGTTACCGATAATCAACGAGTATATGCGTGGTGGATAGCTATCATGGGTGATGACTTTCCACAGCTTAAACGCTTTACCCGTATTTTTTATAAGAAGCATTTTTTCCATTATCCCTTAGAGCCATTTAATGTTATTAAAGGGCTTAAGCTGACAGAGTGCATAAAAAGTATTTGTAGCTATCTTTGGATTCGCTTGTTCCCGATTAAAGAAGTTCGATCATTTCAAGATTGGGTGACGAATCGTTTTGGTAAACGTTTATTCTCAATTTTTTTCAAAACGTATACAGAAAAAGTATGGGGAATTCCTTGTGATAAAATTTCAGCTGATTGGTCTGCTCAGCGAATTCAGGGGTTTTCTTTATCAAAAGCTATCTTCTATGCATTTTTTGGTCGTTGGTTTAAAGACAACAAACCCCGTACCATAAAAGATACGTTTAACTATCCATCTCAGGGTTCTGGGACATTGTGGAATCGTGTTGGTGCGGCTATTGAGCGCAATAGTGGCTCAATTACACTTGAGCAGCAAGTTGTAAGCATAAAACATGAATACAATAGTATTAAAGCTGTTTTCACTAAAAACCCTAAAGATGTTTCTGGCGCAGCGCAAGCGTTGCTTGTTCACGAGGGTGATTACTTCTTTTCAACAATGCCGCTTAGAGCACTGATTCTTGCACTTGATCCGCTTCCAGAAGAATTCGTAATAAAAGCAGCTAAAGCGCTTATGTATCGCGGTCTTATCACAGTGAATCTTATTATTGATAAAGCGCATGTGTGTCCAGATCATTGGATCTATGTTCATGAAAAAGAAGTACGCGTTGGCAGAATCGGAAACATGAATAATTTTTCAATCAAAATGTCAGACAGCCCGCGTCATACGAGTTTGAGTCTTGAGTATTTTGCTTTTGTAGATGAGCCATTTTGGAAGCTTTCTGATTATGAGCTTGTGGAGCTTGGTCGTAAGGAGCTTGAAAAAACCGGCCTTGTTAAGGCAGAGGCTGTAATTGATGGCATGGTTGTGCGCACCGCAGATGCCTACCCTATTTACGATGAAAACTACAAAGAGCATCTTTCTGTTGTGTTGAACTATTTAGCACAGTTTAGAAACCTTAAGCTCATGGGCAGAAACGGTATGCATCGGTACAATAATATGGATGTTGCCATGCTATCAGCGTTTAGTGCTGTTGAAGATGTTTTGAAAAAGATTGAAGAGCAGAATAAAGCTCAGCTTAATGAGGTTCATACAGCCCATACCATCTGAAAGGAATAAAGATGTGTGGCTTTGCAGGACTCTATCGCTATGTTTTTCATGATGCACAGGTGCGGGATACTCAGCTTGAGCGCTTGCATCTTTCACTTAAACATCGTGGTCCTGATGCTCATGGCGTATTGTATGACTCAGAGCATCAATTAGCATTTGTTGCTCGGCGCTTAAGTATTAATGATTTATCACCTGCATCAGACATGCCGTTGATCAGGAAAGATCTTGGTCTTGCAATTGTTTATAACGGTGAGCTGTACAACTTCAAGCAGCTTCGATCAGAGCTTGAGGCGCTTGGATATCTATTTACCTCCCAGGGTGACACCGAAGTTGTGCTTGTTGCCTATAAAGCTTGGGGGCGTGCAGCGCTCGATAAGTTTGAAGGCATGTTTGCTTTTGTCTTATATGATTTTAATACGACAAAGCTGCTCTTGGTGCGTGATCGTATTGGTGTTAAGCCACTTTATTTTGCGCCTGTTGGTGGTGCAGTTGCATTTGCATCAGAGATCAAAGCCTTTTGGGCGGTTGATCTGATCAAAAAAGAGCTCTCGCCTATAGCTTGGTACCATTATCTAACATTTATGGCGACGCCAGCTCCTTACACCATTTTTAATGGTGTGTATAAGCTCCCTGCTGGCCATTTAATGGAAGTTGACCAGCATGGCAGAATGAGCTTTGAAGAGTGGTATAACCCTGCGCAAAATGCAGGACTGACTGTCACACAAGAAGCAGAGGCTATCGATATGATCGATATGCTTTTAAATGCTTCTGTTAAAAAACGTATGGTTGCAGATGTTGCTGTGGGTGCGTTCCTTTCAGGCGGTCTTGACTCAAGCCTTATTACTGCGTTGATGGCCCAGCATACGACCAATCTAAAAACCTTCACGATTGGCTTTGAGGAACAATCAATCACTAATGAATTTCCTTGGGCACGACGCGTAGCTGAGCTCTGTGGAGCTGACTATAATGAGATTAAAATTAATGAGTCTGATGCTTTTGATTTTTATCCTAAAATGGTTCAGGGCCTTGATGAGCCAATTGCAGATTGTGTCTGCCTCCCTTTTTATTTTGTCTCAAAAGCTGCGCATGATGCTGGTTTGAAAGTTGTACAAGTTGGAGAGGGCGCAGATGAGCTTTTCTTCGGCTACAATACCTACGCTCGCTACGCTCAGTTTGAATCAAAAAGTGTTACCAAAATCATTCCTGATCCAATTAAAAAAGTTATGCGGCTTTTTGCGCATGAATGGTTTCATGATCAACCATTTAAGCGTGAAGCCGTAGAAAACTGGTATTCTAAGCGACCACTTTTTTGGGGAGGGGCTCTTGCATTTGGTGAGTTGCAAAAGCGTGAGATGATCAATATAAGCGATCGTGAGCATGAAGTTTATGATCCGATTATCGATCAAATCTATCCAGGGCTTAAACAGACTTTTGATAGCCACGCTCTTATTGACTATCATCTTTCTGTGCTGCGTAAGCATAATCCAAACGCTGATTTTGCTCAGCAAATGATGTATCTTGAGCTTAAGCATCGCTTGCCAGAGCTGTTACTTATGCGAGCGGATAAAATGTCTATGGCAACCAGCCTTGAAGCACGAGAGCCATTCCTTGATCATGCGCTGGTTGAGTATATGATGCGTGTTGATATTTCGCTTAAGTATAAAAATAAAACCACAAAGTATTTACTGAAAAAAGTTGCTGAGCGCTACCTGCCTCACGAGATTATTTATCGAGAAAAGGTCGGTTTTGGAGCCCCAACAGCATGGTGGTACGCTGAGGGTAAGCACTTTCCAAGTTATTATCATAGACTTGCCCGCGCAGCAGAAACTTCTGCGCATTCATTTGGATCAATTAATCCAATAAATATCATGCACAATAAAAACAGTTCGCACCGGGCAGTACAGAATTGGACGCTTCAGCAGTTGTGGGCTTTTAGCCAAGAATTAGAGATCAGATGAAATATATAAGGTCTACGGTAACGCTCTTTTTAATACTGGGGTTATTTGTGGCCCTTGTTGCATCATACATTCAACCACACCAAGGCGTCTGCATGGATACTGACTCACATGCTTACGCTGAGAGAGCGAGCTATGCTGTTGATCATGGCAGGCTGCGCTTACCGCATGATTTCAGCGCGCCTTACTATATGCTTGGATATCCAGCGCTTTTGGCAGGTGCGCACTTCTTTTTCGATGATGTAGTGCATGCGGCTGTTGCGCTTAATCTTGTAACACTTTTCTTTTTCGCCTTGGTTATGTCGTGTGCGTTTGCACAGTTTTTTTCAGGGCGTGAGCGTTGGGCTTTTGTTTTTATGGGTGCAACAAGTATTGGGCTTGTAACATTTACGCTTTTTGTTTTGAGTGAAGTATCAATTGCTTTATGGTCAGCGCTTAGTCTGTACGCATTGATCAAAGCTGGAACTAAACGTGCATTCTGGTGGGCGGTCTTTGGAATTGCTCTTGGGATTATGATAATTATTAAGCCCGCACCACTTGTTGTTGCGTGTTTGCTTATAGTGCTTGTCGGACTTTTATACGGTTTAAAAGCTACTTTTTACTACCTGGCAGGGCTCTTGTCTGTTGTCATGCTGTATTCTCTTTTGATGATTTCCACCTTTGGAGAGGTTACGTTTACGCGCCTTGCTGAAACAAATTGGTATCTTTATTTTTACCCAAACGTTCGTGCGCAGGTATTTGGCACAAACCCTTATCGTGAGCGTGCTCTTGTCACTGCGCGTGCTGGTCAGCAAGTGCGCAAAGTACTTGCTTTAGAGGCGTATGAGTTTATGACTGCGCACCCTGGTTCAACTGTTTGGGTCTGGTTAAAAAATTGCCTCAAAACTATGCTTGGACTCTATTCAACTAATTTAAAGCTGCTTTTTCTTACAGCTCGCAATAGTTATGAGTTCTCGTTTTTTTCACAAACAGGATCATTTTTTGATCGTTGTATTACGTATCTTAGTCTTGGGATTACTCATCGTTGGCAGTTTTTCTTAGGCCTTCTTGAGCTTGTTCTGCTGCTGGCTAAATATTTTTTGATGTTTGTGTTTTTTAATTGGCTTATACGCCGAGAAAGCAAACTTACCATAATGATGATTGTCTTTATGCTTGGTGTTATTGGAGTGACCGGCCATGATGGGTGCGCGCGCTTTCGTATGCTGATTGAGCCCTATCTTATTTTTGCATCTGCGGGTGGATGGGTAGTCTTTTTTGGCTCGATGAGAAAGGTTTTGCATGGATAAGCTTTATGTCGTTATTCTTGCTGGAGGTTATGGTCTGCGCTTATGGCCGCTTACATCTCGGCTTTTGCCAAAGCAACACCTCCCTTTTCGTGATAACAAAACATTACTACAGCTTACATGTGAGCGTATGGAAAGGCTTTTTCCCAGCGCAGAGCTTGTTATAATGACCACGCGTGATCTTGAGGATCAAACGCGTCAGCATATTTCTTGTCACCCTCAGATCCAAGCAAAAGTTTCTTACATTATTGAACCTGCAGTGCGTAATACAGGCCCAGCATTTTATTGGGCAGCGCGCGCAATAGCCCAGCACAATCCTCATGCAGTTATGCTTATGGTGCCGTCTGATCATTTTATTTGTGATGAAGCTGCATTTGGAAGAGCACTTAACGAGGCTGTGCATGGAGCAATGCATGACACGTTAGCGCTTCTTGGCGCTCTCCCTACGTTTCCTTCGTGCGAGTATGGCTATATTAAGCGTAAATCTGATGTATCATCATTTGGAGGGTATGCAGTAGACTCATTTCATGAAAAGCCAGTGCTTAAAGACGCTTTGAATTATCTGGTTGATCCATTAATGTTATGGAATATGGGTGTTGTTGCTGCGCGGGCGGGGCGTATTTGCAGTGAGTTTGAGCAGTATGAACCAAGCATTCCTCAGCAGATTATGCGTTACGAGTCATCAGCGTATGACATCATTACCCCTATCTCTTTTGATAAAGCAGTCCTTGAGAAAACCAAAGAGGCAGTTGTTGTACCCGTTGAGTGCGGCTGGAATGATGTTGGTAGTCTAGAAAAATTTTTAACCCTTGCTCACAATGTTCTGCCGGGTGCCACCTTGGTGCGTGATGATCATATGAATACGATTATTTATGCCTATCAGCAAGTCCAGATTAAAGGTATGCATGATCTTTATGTAGTTCAGACCCCTGAGGGGATTATGATTATGCCGCGCGAGGACAAAGATATGCAGCAGCCATTACGTAAAACACCGCATAAAGAGCTTTCGATCTCATCGTTATAATTCAAGATCTCTTTTTTTCCTGCGTGCTCTTGGGCTATGATACATTACGTGGGGGCCTTTTTAGGGTAGCGAGTGCTGGTGGTTGAGGGGGCGCAATGAAAAAGTTTGATAATTTGATGCAAAACCTGGATCACAAGGTTGATCAACGTATTCTGCCTATTTGGCATCATATTAAACGTTATTTTACTGTCTTTAGTTCGACAGTGCTTTTGGTGCTTCTTGGCCTTTTTGTTTATAAAGTTTTTCGCAGTAAGCCATTAGTTCTAGCTTCTGTAATTACCGAAGACCTTCGCAGCATTAATAAAATTTTTAATGACATTGATAACGATTGTAATATTTTATCCATTCGTGGAGATCGAAATCCTATCGATTTTTTAACTGTTCAAAAATTTGTTGGCTCAGAGGTTGGCTGTTTCAATCTTGCTTATCCGCGCAAGTGGAAGGGCCCATACCTTAAAGTAACGCCATCAATTCAAGATAAACCCTATGAAATCGTCAGAACCAAAGAAGGGTACTTCGTTGTACCTGGGCATGGTGTTCAGCTGCCTAATGGGCTTTTTATGGGGCATGATGTGGCGCTTGATTTTGAAGCGTCTATCAAAACAATGACGCGACCAGGAGGCCGTCTTAATTATCAGGGAAACCCTCTGGCATTTAGACTTTCTTTTAAAATCGGTGACTGGGATGCACCGCGTCCTTCAGACGACCGCATTGAACAAATCAATGATATGCTTAAAGAGTTTAATGAGGCGATTCCTTTTGCAAAGCTAGAGGTTGGGCTTTATCCAACAATTAGCTGCTAGCAAAAAAATAAGCGTGCAAGCATTTTACAAAATATTTAAAGATACTATACTTCCCTCCCCTATTTTTTTAAATATAGCCTACAGCTAAGAAATTTTTTGCTTTAGAAGGCTGAAATGTCTGTACAAATACGCTTGTTTTTTATTTTGTCGATGCTGGTATTTTCTCTTTGTTCTGCGGCTGCACGTATGCCAGATGATGCTGTATTACTGCCGCCGTCAGCTGATGATGTAATGCAGATTCGCGCAGAGCTTGAGTACCTTGCAGAGAAAGAAGCGTTAACTACCACTTTAATTTTAGATGAGGGCGCTACATCAGAATGCCCTGTCTTATGTGGAGAAATGCAACGAGCATTTCAGGTCATACGAAAAAAATTAGGTGGCTTGCCCCCAATCATGTTGCAAATCGAGCATGCTCCTTCTGATCCATCTGTATCTATAGCTATTAACAATAAGTTATCAGTTATAACATTCCCAATTTCTTTTATAAGAGAGTTTTTGCGCTGTGATGATGCTCGATATAAAGAATTTATGCTTATCCTTGCGCATGAAATTGGTCATCAGGAAGACCCGCTTAACTGTTTTTACCGCACTGAAAGCTTTCTGCCAAGTAGCTTAGAATTAACGATGACTGCTACTAATTTTTGTATTGCGCTGATGTTTGGATACCTTGTTGGCTCGTTACTGATGCCTGAAAGAATTGAACGAGGGCAATCACTTGTACCGTTTTTTATTACGTTACTATGTATCGCTTCTATTTGTTCTGCGGCAAAAGTAGTACTCTCACACAAGCTAGAATACGCTGCTGATGCATATGGTGTTAGAATTTTATCTGACCCAGCAGAGCGGCACCTTGTTCTTGAATCCGCACTTGATCGCTTCTTAGACCGTGTTAAAAAAGTTTCTGAAGACGAGCGGCGCGAGGCTTACGTTGCTTCTTGTATCAAGCAAATCAGAAGAATCTTAACTCATCCTTCCGTTGAGCGTAGAGTTCGACACATCAAAAAGCTTTATAATCCATCAGATGATTAGCTGCTATTTTTATTGACACAATCAGGCGATCAAGTAGAATTGCCTCTCATTTCATTATTTTTCTAATCATTATCGTGTTTGGTGAGGAGGCATGATATGGCAAATTCTTTGCTACGTGTCGTTGGGGTTATTGGGTTTCTGGTCTCTAGCGTTGTGGTTGCAACATCTACTGATCATAAGGTTGTAAGTATTGGTGCAGAGCCGGCAGCAAATCCAGATTTTTTCAACCGTGATCGTCTTGGGCATCATCTTATTATTGATCTTTTTAACTGCAATACTGAAAAACTTAAATACGTAGGTGTTGTTGAAGAAATTATGCTTCGTGCAGCGCAAGCTGCTCACGCAACTGTTGTTTCTCATGAGTTTCACCAATTCAATCCTACAGGTGTAAGTGGGGCGGTTATTCTTGCTGAATCACATATTGCTATTCATACATGGCCAGAAATTGATGGCTATTGTGCTATTGATATTTTTACCTGCGGCAAAACAAATAATTTTGCAGCACTCGACCTTTTGAAAGCTGAATTTGAAGCAAAAGGGTCATTAGTTGTTGATCTTGACCGAGGTGCGCAGTCAGGATCATTAGCACTGCTTAATGAAAATACGCGTATCTTCCGTGAAAACTTAGATCCGCTTCAGGGCTTTAAGACAACCATAGCGATCAAAGATCGCCTTGAGTTGGTTGAGTCTGAGTATCAGCGCGTTGAAATGTATGATACCCATGCTGTTGGTAAAATGCTGACAATCGATGGGATTATTCAATGCACAGAGTATGATGAAAAAGCCTACCATGAGATGATTGTCCATGTACCGCTTCAAGCACATTCAAACCCGCGTAAGGTGCTGATTGTGGGTGGTGGTGATGGTGGAGCTCTCTCCCAGCTTGTTAAATATGAGCAACTTGATGAAATCGTTGTTTGTGATATTGACCCATCTGTTAGGGAAGTTGCGGGTAAGTATTTTACATCATTTGCACAAGCGTATAATGACCCCCGTGTAAGGGCAGTCTATCAAGATGGTGCTGCATTTGTGCAGAAATTTAAAGACTATTTTGATGTTATTATTGTTGATTCAACAGACTTTTATGGCGCAGCCCAGAGCCTTACGCGAGATTCGTTTTATAACGATCTAAAGAATGCACTTAAGCAAGATGGAATTGTTGTTGCTCAGGCAGAGTCGCTTTATTATGATCGTGAGTTTATTGCACATTTTTATAAGCAAACTCGTGGTATTTTCAACTCTGTGTACTATTACCACACCCTTGTTCCAACGTATCCAAGCGGAACAATTGGATTTTTATTTGCAACTAACGGATTAACCCCGCTCGAAAATCTTGGCAAATCAAACCAAGAGCTGCGTGATCTTGAGTATTATACATACGATATGCATCGAGCAGCATTTGCTCAGCCTGCATTCTTGCAGAAATTGCTTGCAGCTTAAATTAAAAAATAAAAGCTATTAAAAAGGGTCGTGTAAATATCACGACCCTTTTTAATAGCGCTATAAAAAATCAATATCTCGAAGTTCCTTAAGCACGTTTGGCAGCCCAAGTTCTTTCATATAAAGTTTATAACTTTTGGCGGCTTGAGGGCTGAGATCTGAGTCTGAAAGCCACATTGATCTGCATCTTTTGCACAAATAGATTTGCTGGTTGTTTTCAATAATAGTTGCTTTATAGATAAGGCAAAGGTAAGCACCGTCTGCTTCACTATCTGGGGTGCAAAAAGGGCAAAAGACACATCTGATTTTTTTCATGAAATCAGATGCAACAACGTCAGTTGGTCGGTCGGTAAATTTATCATAAAGATACTTAATAAATTTTTCCATTTTTTCAAGGTCTTGAAAGTCACGACCACCATGTTTCCACATAATTTTGGCAGCAAGCTTATAATTTTTAGTTTGAATGATGTAATAAAGATCAGTTATAAGTTTGATACGGTAATCATAATCATTAGGATGTTTTATATCATTAATAATTTGATCAAGGAAATCAAAGGATTCATTTTGATGAAAGCAGCATTCAAAAAAATTTTTAAAAACCTCTAAAATCATAACAACTGACCTTTTAAATTAAAAAATAAAAGCTATTAAAAAGGGTCGTGTAAATATCACGACCCTTTTTAATAGCGCTATAAAAAATCAATATCTCGAAGTTCCTTAAGCACGTTTGGCAGCCCAAGTTCTTTCATATAAAGTTTATAACTTTTGGCGGCTTGAGGGCTGAGATCTGAGTCTGAAAGCCACATTGATCTGCATCTTTTGCACAAATAGATTTGCTGGTTGTTTTCAATAATAGTTGCTTTATAGATAAGGCAAAGGTAAGCACCGTCTGCTTCACTATCTGGGGTGCAAAAAGGGCAAAAGACACATCTGATTTTTTTCATGAAATCAGATGCAACAACGTCAGTTGGTCGGTCGGTAAATTTATCATAAAGATACTTAATAAATCGTTCGACTTCATCAAGATTATCAAATTTTCTTTCGCCATATTTTCGAATAATTTTATCAGCAAGTTTGTAATTTTTAGTTTGAATGATGTGATAAAGATCAGTTATAATGAGGGTTCGATAGTCGTAATACTCATCTTTTTTAAAAAAATGAATAATATGGTCAAGGCAATCAAAACATTCATAACCATTAAAAGAAGTTTCAAAAAATCCCTTTAGTGTTTCTAGCATGAGCTGGATCCTATTATTTGCAAATTAATATGATTTGATATTAGCATTAAGCACCAGTTGGAAAAGCTGTTAAAATTATAAAACCCAAATTATTTGATTTTGATGGAGCTAAAATAATTCGTGATTTTGTTAATTCAACAGAGGAATTTTTCCCTTTTTTGATTCCTCTGCCAATTAAGTAATTGTGCTGAACTTCAAACATTTTTTCAGTTGTTGGATTTGTCTCAAGCCATGTAGCGATTTCTCTTGCATTATTTCGTAAGTTTTCTTTGACGCAGCTAATCGCGGTATATTTATCTGGAAAGGTTGAAGAGGCATTTATATTTTTTGCTTTTGACAAACGCTGCAGTAATTCGTTATTGGTTATGCTAACGTGTCTTGAAAGCGTGTGCCCGCCAGCTGCCTCCATGGTGTCTAAAATATCATCGCTAATACGGCGAATCTGATCAATCTTTTTCTTAATAAATTCAGCACTTTTAAGTGAGGCAAATTCAGCTGCTAGCGCTTTTGAGTCATGAAAAGATTTTGGTGAGATTTTGAATGCACCAATCTCACCAACAGGCGTGGGAATAATTTGTTCCTGTGCGACTGAGATAACGTTAGCAATTGCCTTTTTGCCATGCTCAAGTCCGACACGAGCAATAGTAGCTGCTTCGCTCAGGGTTTCTTTGATCGGCGTAGCGAGGCGAGAGATTGAAGACGAACTTTTTTGTAGTGCGCTTATTAATTTTTCTTGTGCTTTGATAGCATTAATAACTGGCTGAGTCTGATTAATAAGTGAACTTGCTCGTGTAGAAATAAGCTGCTCAATAACAAGAGCAATACAATCCTCAGGATTATTTGTAATATAGTGAGAAATTTTTGAGCAAGCTGAACGTGCCTTAGCAAGAAATTGAGGCTGATCAGTGGTAGCAAGAACAAGGGCTTGATATAGAGCTTTGCCAAGCGAGGCTCCTGCCTGGAGTAGTGGTTTTGCAACATCATCAATAGGATGTGTTGCGAGAGATTTAAGAAAAGTAACATTGTGATCAAAGGTATTAATAATACCTTGCTTAACACCCGTAGCTATAACATGTGAAGCTTTGGTCAGATGGTAACAAAAATCAGATAGATGAAAAGCAACTTCTGGGCTTGAGTGGGTTTTAGCAAGGGCTGTAAAATAATATACAACAGGGGCAATAGTCTGAACAGGCTGGAAGTCTGGTAGTTCATTTTGTAATGTTTTCATCAAACAGCGGGTTTGAGAAAGCTCCTGGTGTAGCTGTAGATCAAGAGCAGTGCCATAATAATTACTGAAAACATCAGCATGAGGAATGTGGGGGGCGTTTATGGTCACATATTGTGCATAATCAAAAGGCGTTTGATCAAGAGCATAAGCTTTAAGTGCATTTTTACGCTGTGCATATCGGATAGTAATAACTTTATCATGAAACGTGTAAGCAGATGCAATTTCTGTCTGAAGCTCTTGCAATACACCGTCCGCAGAAAGAGAGAGGCGAGGAAGTGTTGCTTGGTGAGCGCGCTTTTCTTTAATTAGTTTTGCCTCATCGTGCACAAAATCATAAAAAGAATTTTTGATCTTGCCGGGGCGAAATTTATAACTAAAACCATCAACAATAAAGTTTTTATTATTGCCAATCCAGTTGCTTAACCAGAGCATGAATTCATCATAACAATCAAGCTTTCTAAGGTCATCCCGAATCTCTTCATAAGCAAGAATACGTAGGTCCAGCAGAGCATTTGTTAATCCTTCAGGGGTTTTGTTAAAAATACGCTGTCGCTCTTGATAAGAGATTTGTGGGCAGTCTTTTTTTGATGACTCATAATAAAGCGTGAGTTGCGGTATTCGATCTGATTTATAGGGTGTATGAGAAGACCTTGCTCTTTCAAAAGTTAGCGGAAGGTAACAACCATTAGCATGTGCGTTGAAGACGCATGCTATGATAAAAGTAAGCGCACGGCAAAACGATAAAAAGCGAGCCATGAAGAATCCTTTTTGCATGGCCAGAGTTTATCTAGTTTTTTATTTCACTCAATAATTTTTATGCCCATTCCTGATACTTTTTAATTAATAAATGTTTTTTAATAGAACTATTTTAATTTAGAACCTGTGTTATGCTCCGCCAGAAATCTATCGAAAGTCTTGGCTTTTAAATAGTTAGTAAACCACTATGAAATTAGGGGTTTTTCTAAAGGGGTATCTATGAAGTATTACCTGTTTTTGTGCAGCTTGATCAATCTTGCTTTACCAGTATTTTTAAACGCGCAAGCAGCAGATGCTTTTTCACCTGTAGCTGACCAGCAGATGCTTACAGAGGCTCTTGAAAAAGAGCTTGTTGATTTGCGCATTAATCTTGATCAAAAATTACCGGGCTATAGGGCAAAAGTTTTTTCATGCCTTGCGCAGAATTATGGACTGCAGCCATCTGACAGCGAAGACTCTATTATGAGAGAAGCTCTTCGGCTTGAGGGCCTTACGGTACAACATCACATCCAGCGGCTTTTAACGCTCCAAAAAATATATGCTTTTTGCTTAGAAACAGGCGTGCCTGGTATGCGCTCTCTTGAGCAGCATGATGCTGTGATTCCTGCGCTACTGAAAATAATAGCAGTATCAGCTAGAGATTTTGCCGATTCTGACACGACTATACAACGCTCAACTCGTTGGCCTTTTTACGTAAAACTAGGCGTGGCTTTTTCTTTTGCTCTTGCTTTATCTATGTTTGGGTTAAAACGGCTGCTAGGGGGAAGCGCAGGTGCGCCAGATGTCTCAGTACGGCATGTACAAGAAAAGCATCAACTAGCAACAGCTGTTAGTAAGTTACAACAAGATGTCGAAACGCTTGAGAAAAAATGTACCGAGATTGCTCAGCGTCAAGAAGACGATACTCAGGTTATTAATAAAAAAATTGATGCGCTCGCTCAACAGGTATTAGATGAAAATGAAACGCTTCTTAAATCCGTATCAGATCGAATTTCATCAAGCGAAGGACTCACGCGTATGATGCTGCATCGTGAGCTTCCTCAGATTATAGATAGAGCAGTCGCGCAACAAATTGAACTGATGACCAAAAGGTTAGAAAGACCATTAGCCAGTTATTACGATGACGATGCTCGCATGCGCGAAATGCGGAGTTCTCGATTTAATGAGTCACTCTCAAAGCAGGCAGAGCTCTTTGTTCGGTTAACAGAAGCCTGTACGCGTGTTATTCCGCCTGTTGCACAGTCATATTATTCGTATTGCGCAGCAGAAAAAAATTCACAGCTATTATTAGCGGAGTATCGGCGCAGAAGCGAGTGTGAGTGTAAGGCAGATAGAAAAGCTAAGCAAACAGACGAATTAAGGACTCTGACGTTTCCTGATGTCCCAACTCATTCAGTTACGCCAGCGCCTGGCCTAACTGAGCTTGAAAAACGACTTGAAGCTTTAAGGAGCTAGGAGTATGCAGCTAACAAAGGTAATTGCTTTGGTATTGTTTTTGATAGATATGACTTCTTGTGCGCAAAATACGTCCTCTGAATCTACATACTCATATAAAAATTTAATTGCGCAGCAAGCTGCATCATTAGAAACATATCCCTCTGAATTTTTAAAAAAAAGCTTTTATCCTACGGCATCAAATGATGCAGAAGCCCTCCGTGCGGCAGTTGTATCATTTGGGATTGATAATCCTGATGCCCAGAGTATTGCCGCGCTTGAGCTTGCCATCTACCGTGAGGTATATGAGTATGTGCGGTCTCATAATCATGAGGATGGTATTAATACAGCTCACATTGATCTGCTTATTAATCGACTCATAATAAAGAATGTACAAGGATTTCTTTCTAGCGGTCTACATACATCAGTCCCGCAGCCTGCTTATTCTAATGGCGTTATTTTTTCTACGATAATTGCCACATTAGCGCTGATTACGGCATGCGCCACCCTGTATTTCAGACACCCATCTAATAACAATGACTCAGAACGGATTAATATACTTACGTCAGATATTGCAGCAATGCATCAGCAGCAGGCTGCGTGTGCGCGCTCTGTATGTACGATTGCTGAAAAATTGAATGAAACTCAGCCATTAGTTGAAAAGCTTGTTGCCGGACAAGCACTCCTTAAGAAGGTTTGTGACCAGCTTGATCAAGAGAGTCAGGCGCATGCTACAACGCTTCAGAACTATAAAAAAAACTATCTAAGCTATGCTGAACATGCCCAAGAGACATCGGTTATGCTCAGCGCTTTACGCGGAACTATTTCTGACTTATACGCGAAGCTGGGAGCTGCTGAAAATCGCCTTGAACGACTTGATGTCAGGGGATCTGAACTACGATACTCTGGCGAAAGCAGGCAAACCCAAGACTCTCTATCCTCAATTGTAGGCGCGCTTGCATCAGTAGCAGCTGCACCCTTAACGCCACTCCGCCCCGGGCTTTTTAGATAAAAAGAGTTATTTTATTAGTTAAAAAGATAAAAAAAATTTGTTTTTTTAATAAAAATGACGCTTTTATTAAAATTAAAAAATATCTTTTAAACCAGCGTAAACACGCTTAAAACACCCATTTATTAATTTCAAATAGAAATCTTTATTTATTTATACGATCTGCTAAGATAGTCACTAGGGATACTTAAAAAAGCTTTTTATAATGGGTGGGTTCGATGTCTTTACAAAAAAATTATGTGCCAGCGCAGCACGATATCTACGCTGAAAAAAAAGAGATCATTAGACAGCTAGTTCAAACAAATCGCTTGAAGCATATAGTTGTTGTTCCAGATGGACATCGTCGCTGGGCAAAAATACATAATATGAATGTTGCTGACGCCTATTCAATAGGTGCCCAGAAGCTTGTTGATTTTGTTAAACAGTTATGCGAGCTTAATATTCAGACTGTTTCTATTAGCTGGCTTTCAACAGAAACTTTTAATCGTGATCCTCTTGAAGTTGCTCAGCTTCTTAAAATTACTGCAGATATTATTCTAAAAACAATCGAAAAAATCTGTATCTCAGAAAACTATAGATTCCTCCAGATTGGCAGACGAGATAGGCAAACTCCTGAGATCTCACAACTAATAGAAAGATTAGAGCAGCTTAATCTAGCAAGTGATAAGTACATCGTGTTTGGATTCGATTATGGTGCAACTGATGAAATTAACAGAGCTGCAAAAAAATGTTTAAGTACAATCACTGAAAAAGATATCAAAAATAGTAATTTTGATATCACTAAATTTCTTGATACTGCTTCCTTGCCAGTACAAAATCCAGATTTGTTTATTAGATTTGGTGGTGTTAAAAGAATTTCAGGATTTCTTTCTCTACAGTCGGCTTATGCGGAGTTTTCTTTTCCTAGTAAGCTTTTCCTTGATAGCACATTTGATGATATTATTGATTCTATCATTGGCTTTTCAAAGGCACATCGACGATTTGGTGTGTAGTTAGCTTTCTAGATTAAATGTATCAGAAGAAAAATCTTTCTTAGGTGAGTAGATATCACGACTTAAAAGTGTTATCTCCCATTTGTTTGATTCGTTATTGTAATCTATCATGCTAAATGAATCATAATAAAATCCTAAGCCTGTGCGTGCAGACCAGTTTGAGCTAGAAAAAACAGCCCACTGGCAAGCTCCTTTTATTTTTTGCATTTGCCATAAGCCTTTTGAGAGCTCAAAATCATCTCTATTTTTTACTGATTTAATAATTACATTTGGTGTAAATACGTCATCTGACTTTTCATCGTCCTCAAAGAAATAATTAGCATTTTTTCCTATGTTGATGCTTGAGCTTAAGTCATCTTTGATTGCTTGATTTTCAAGTCTGGCAAAAAATTCAATGAAAAAATTATCCATGTAATTAAAAAGCAAAACAACTGGAAGCGATCTGAAAAAATAGTCAGTATTCGTTACAATTTCTGGGGCTTCTTTTATTGAATTTGCAATAACTTCATCATAGAAAAGGTGGTTTTCATCGCAGCCAAACTCTTCTGATCTTCCTTTCAGATAGATTACGTTGTTGTTATTTTCTTTCATGAGTTTGAGAATTACCATTAATGTTTCACTCATGAACGGAGACCTGTTTATAGCATCTCCAACAAAAACTATAAAAGTGTTTGGTTTCAGTTTTAGGTTATCGTTTATAATATTTTTTTCTTTGAGTAATTCCAATCGTCTACAAAGCGAGTGGAAGGTTCCTTGTATACCACCAAAAACAATAATCTTGCTTTCGTTGTTTATTGGAAGCTGAATACCATAGTTTTTATTGTAAAAAACAGCGTTTTTTTTGATAGCCTCTTTTAATTTAGTATTAAGATCGGTTGCGCTTATGACACCTTTTACGTTTTTGCCAAATATATTTTTTGCATATTTTTCTTCATAGTAGTCTCTATACCTTGGAAATAAGGCGTCCTTCTCGCTTGGTTCAATAAACTCATCGAGTTCTTTTGTTATATTTATAAAGTCATTTAGTGTTTCAAATGATGTATTTTTTTGCGAAAAATAAAGGAATCCTAGACAGGATGTTAAGATAACGCCAATTGTAATAGGGATATATTTTTTTACTAAAGAATAATCCATGTTACCCCAACAACGAGAATAAGAAGTGATGCAAAATAAACAACAGAGTTTACGCGCTCAGTAATTTTTGGAACCCAAAAATCTGTGTCAGGTTCTGCTTGTTCTGATTTTTTTACGCGCTCTCTATCCATAAGAAACATGTAATGTCTCAGCAGTACAATTTGAAAAAGTAATATGAAAAATGACAGCACAAGGAAAAACAAAAATATTTTATCGCTGAGGGTAAAGTATGAAACAGCAGGGCTCATTTGTTGGATAACAAAGCGGTAACCAAGTATTGCTGTTACTGCAGTTAGAGCAAGTGTTGTTTTACCTTGATAACTATTAAAACTCATTAGAAAGGTAAACAGAGAAAAGAAAACTGCAGCAAATAAAGGTATAAAAATAATTAATATTTTATTAATCCCATCTTTTCTTAGCCCCATAATAAACGCTGCTTTGGGTGTTTGAACAATTCGACTAGGGTTTGCTTTGTCGTATTGTAGTTCAAAAAAACCTGTGTAGTGCTGCAGCTCTTGAATTTTCCAATTTGATACGAAAACATGATCTGAGATTTTGAAGGAGGCAAGTCTTGGCTCTTCATTAAAATGAATCTCATCGATGTTAACATGATTATTTAATAGGACGATCGATAAGCGGTGATCTTCTAATGGGTATCGATGAAAATCAAGGCTCGTTTTTAACTCAAAAATTATGTCATATCGGACTGATATTTTCCCATCAATAAATGATATTAAGGGCTCTGATTTTGATATGATTCTTCCATTATCAACAGTAAATTTACCGATTGTGTCTATCATTATTTCATCTTTTGCAAATTCAAACCAAACGAGCGCATCAATAATGAAATTATTATGTGCAAGATCAAACGTCGGGAAGTTTTTGATCATAAGTCCTATTCTGACATCTGATGAGAAGCTTCTTGCTCGCTTCAAAATATCTATATTAATTGATTTAAGCTGGGGAATCGGGTCCTCAGTTCTAAAGTCTTTTAGGACAAACCAGAAGATCCAGATGATATAAAAAAAGCTTAAAATAAACGCTATAAATCTAACACGTACGTTAAGCAAAAAAACGAAGAAATCAAATGACTTGTTCTTTTGTAGCATCTTTTTGCTCCGGATAAATTTTTATCCAGGGCTGTTCATCGCCTGGATTAATCCATATATTTTTTGAAAACGTTCTTGTTTGTGGATCAAATGTAAGTTCCAAGCCATCAAGATTAAAATTTGTCATTGTTTCGCATGCATCGAGCATTGATTTTATGTTAACTGCTTTTGCTTGACCTATAATTTTTAAAAAGAGTTTCATGCATATGTATGATTCTAGATAGTAGGGTGAATCTAGTTTATATGATAAAAAGCTCTCCATATCTTTTTTATATGATTCTATTAATGGAGTTTTTTCTGTTTTTGCGTTTGGTACGACTTCGGTAATGGTTATATCTATTCCGCGTGATGATTTCAAAAGATGCTGAATACTGTGAAGTGATGATGGTCCTACATACAGCGCCTCATGAAGTCCTGTATTAATAGCATTAATAATAAATGTGTACGCTGGTCGTGGGCGAGCAAGTAGAAATACCACATTAGGATTTTTTTTCGAAAGCTCTTTAACGGCTCGAGCTACATCGACTGTTCCTTGTGGGTATGATACCTCACCAACAATCATGATGTCATATGCTGCTAAGGTTTCTTTTAATGCACTGAGTGTGCTGAGCCCCACCTTGCTTGATTCGTATAATATACCCACCATAGTTTTATGTTTTTTTTTGATTGCATAATCAGCTAATGCTTTAAGCTCGTCTTTATGTGATGGCCTGAAGTAAATTACGTTCTCAAAAGATTTATCCCGTACAAGAGGGGTAGCAATAAATGGAAAAAATAAGGCGGCTTTTTTTCTTTTAATTGAATCTTCTATAGAAAGGAATGATTCAACTCCTGCTGTACCGATAATAAGAGGTGATTTTTTTAAGAATTGTTTAAAATGACCGGGTGGAACATCGCCCGTTTGACCATAATTTGTTTCATGTACAAGGCCATAAATTTTTTGTTTGCCATTTTCAATTCGATTAATAGTTCTGTTTTCTCGTAAGAAATTTTCTGTGCCGGCTAGGAGTTGTTTTGATGCAACTGCGCTATCACCATTTGTCGGAAACATCGTAACAAACGGAAGAGTGAAAGTACTTTTTTCAAAGCGTATTGGGAGCGCAGGGTATTCTGTTATCTCTTTTTGTTGCTTGTTGAGCTCTGTAACAATATCGCGCCTTGTTCCATACGCAATAGCAGTGATCGTGATAAATGAAAGAAGTAGCAGGCGTTTCATAGGCTCCTTTAGATTCAACTGCACAAATACTTTCAAATTATCGCTTATGAGGTCAATAATTGATCTCATAGGGTCTTGTTGTATCTGTTAATAGCTGTTTGTTTTTGAGCGTAGGTTTGTTGGGAGTGGCTTATGGAGCATGTTTTTTCCAATACAGTTAATAAATATCTTAAATTGTTATCAGAAAAAAAAGTGTCTTTTTCTGATGTTGCGAGTATAGCAATGCGCTTATCAATTGATTGCAATGACCAGACTATAACTACTAATAATCAACAGTTATCTTGTTATAAAAAAGGTGGTTATGTTGATTACTACGAGCGCATTGGAATGAATTTTGATTACACTTTGCCTGATACTTGGTCTGAAAAACAAAAAACATTTCTTCAGATACTTTCTATGCTTAATGGTAAAGCAAAAACTGCTTGTGATTTAGGATCAAATAACGGGTGGTATTCATTTTTGCTTGAGCATAAAAATTATGAAGTAGTCGCAGTAGATAGTGATGATGCCGTTGTATCACATATGTATGAGCGCGCGAAAGCTGAAAACAGAGCTCTAGTTCCCTTACGCTGTGATATTCTGCAATTTACATCCTTTGGCTTATCTTTTGATCTTGTTATTATTTTAGCGGTTATCCACCATCTTGTGCTTATTGGGGAAAACACATTAGAGGTAATTTTTGAAAATTTAAGTAAAATTACGAAAAAATTTTTGCTTGCTGAATTCGTTTCGCTCAATGATGAGCGTGTAATTAACGGTCTTGCAAGCTCGAATTTCTTTGTTTCAGAAGAAAAGCGCTTGAGTGTTTTTTCTTATATTGAAAAATATGCCGCAGAATTTTACACGTGGGATAATTTTATAACTCAGGGTAATAAGCATTTTAAAAATTATCATATTTTCCCCTCAGAAAATGAGCACAGAAAAATAGTTTTATTTATAAAATAAGAACCTGGTTAGCTGCAGGCTTACGCCTGCAGCTAACCAGGTTCTTATTTCTTCTCAAGAAATTTCCCAAGAATTTTCTTTTTACCTGCTCTAAAAAGAACTGTTACGTAGAAATCATCATCTGGTGCTTTTTCAACATCAGTTACAACCCCGACTCCAAATTTGGCATGATACACCGTTTGGTTTTTTTGCCAACGTAATGAGCTGTTGCCCGTGCTTGCTTTTTCTGAGAGCATTGAGAAATTTCGTATTTGTTCGTAGCGCGGGTAGGGTGAGTGTACTTGTTTGACTGTAGAGCTTCTGATTTGTCCGTTAAGCCACTCTTCTAAGAGTCCTCGCACCATGTAGCGCGGGGCGTTATCAAGATCGATTTTATGAATCAAGTGCTGTGGCAGTTCGTCTAGGAATCGTGACGGTGCTTGCTCAACAAGTTGGCCAAAAGTAAAGCGTGAGAATGCATTACAGATGATAAGATGTTCTCTTGCACGTGTCATCCCGACGTACATAAGGCGGCGTTCTTCTTCAAGTTCTGTGACGGTATTAAGAGCTTTTTGGCTTGGGAGGAGTCCCTCTTCAAGTCCCGCAAGGATTACCGTATCAAACTCAAGTCCTTTGGCAGCATGTAGCGTCATGAGCTGCACAACGTTTTGCTGGGAATCGTCTTCAACTTTTTCCTGCATTAATGAGACATCGTGTAAAAATGCCTCAAGAAGAGTTTTGTTTTGCTGCGAGGTGTACTCTGCTTGTGACAAGCTGTTTCGCTCAAAAACCATAATCGCTTGTACAAGCTCCTGAACGTTTTCTACTTTTTGCTGCGCTTCTTGAGTTTCGTATTCTTGATCAAGGTATCCTAAATAATCAGTTGTTGAGATTATCGTATCAAGAATTTCGCTTGGATTAGCTTTTGCATCAAGTGAAGCGTAAAGATTTAAAAAGCGTTGAACGGCTGTAGCTTTACCACCTTTAGCACCACCGATCTCATGATCAAGCATATGTTGTAAAAGCTGCCTGAAATCCATAAACGGTTGCTCTGTCCATGCTGCAAGCATGTTCTCTTCAAATTTTTCACCGAGCCCTCGCCCAGGGGTGTTAATGATTCGCATTAAGCTTATTTTATCAAACGGATTAACAATCAAGCGCAAGTAGGCAAGGAGATCTTTAATTTCCTTACGCTCATAAAACCTAATACCACCGATAATTTTATAAGGCATTGATTTATGTATGAGAGCTTCTTCAACTGTACGTGATTGAAAATGAGTGCGATACAGTACCGCGCAGCTGCCTTCTTTATTTCGTTGAAAGGCTAGATTAATTGCATGCGCGATTGATTCAGCCTCTTGTTCACCAGATTGGCACGAAAGCAGGAGGATTCTGTTTTTTGCTTCACGTGTTGACCAAAGATTTTTGGGATTGCGCTGGGTGTTGTGTGCAATAACATGGTTAGCAGCTTCAAGGATCGGTTGAACTGATCTGTAGTTTTGTTCTACTTTGATTCGTTCAACAGGGGCAAAATCATGCTCGAATTTAAGCATGTTTGCAACCGTAGCGCCGCGCCATGAATAAATGGATTGATCTTCATCTCCCACCGCACAGATTGAATCAGCAATAACCTTTTTATCATGAGTGCTCATTTCAATAAGCAGCTGGTGCTGAACATCGCTTGTATCTTGGTACTCATCAACTAAAATATGCCGAGTATTGTGTTGTACCAGCTTTTTAAACTCTGGTTGAGTTTGAAAAAGTTTAAGTACATAAAGGATGAGATCATCAAAATCAAGGCAGCGAGCGTTTGTTTTTTCAGTTTCGTATTCGTGGTAGATTTCTTTGATCAGGCTTGTCATGCCGATTTCTTGCGCCACGACGCTGCCAACAGCAATTTTGTTTTTATACTTTGAGATAATGTACTGGACTTGTGTTGGTGTTGTTTGTTTTGTTACAGCGTATTTTTTCATGATCTTTTTAATCAGGCTTGCTTGATCATCAGCATCCATGATTGTGAAGGTCGTGAACGGCATAAAGCGATTGTATGTTTTGAGAAGCTGAAGGCAATATGAGTGAAAAGTGCCTATGAATGGCATTTTGTACATGCCCTTAAAATATTTTGCAAGGCGCTCTTTCATTTCACCTGCTGCTTTGTTTGTAAAGGTAAGCGCAACGATGGTGTGAGGCATTACTCCGCGATTAATAATTAAATGTGCAATACGAGAAGTAATGACACGCGTTTTTCCTGATCCTGCACCTGCAATAATAAGCAAGCCACGATTATCGTTCATAACAGCTTGGCGCTGTTGATCATTAAGGCTCTGAGTCAGAAGTGTTGTGAAATCTTGCGCGACATCGTGTATCATGGTGCCCTTTAGGGATCAAGGATTGCTTTCTTGTTTTAGTTAGACAAGTATAGCGGCGTTATAAAGCAAAATCTCAAAAAAAATTAAGAAAGGATTTTTTTCTCATCAACCAGTTCGTGGTAGGCTTTGCCCTGAAAGCGTGCAATAAAAACCCATGCTGAACAAATAATGGCTGCAAATACAGGACCACCAACTGTCAGGCTTGAAAGCTGTGCAAGTAAGCGATTTACTGAGCTGCCAAGAGCGAAGCTTCCTCGATACCCAAATCCATCAATCCAGCTTTTAGCTTTGAATTTGATGTCTTTGCTCGTTGGGATATACATCATCTCGGTGCAAGGTTTATTTAATGCATAACTCAAGCCTTTATTAAGCATCATCACAATAGTAAGTGCTGCAAGGCTTTGATACACCGTGAGCATCATGCATAAGCTTCCGATTAATGCAGGGAAAAGTATGAGGCAACGCTTAACACCAAAAAATCTAATAAGTGCGCTGGAACCAACTAATGAAAAAACCAGAGCAATCATATTTGTTGCTTGCACAAGATTTGCAAAGTATGCAGTTATTTCATCAAATGAATGGTATGTTTCATGTGCTTTAAGCGCGATCATGTACTCAAGTATCGCTGTAATTGTCGTATAAAAAAGAGTTGCGATGACTATTGATACTAGGTATGGGCGTGAGAGCAAAAGTCGAAGCCCTTCGATTGCGCCTGTAGGCTTTTCTTTAATATCAAGGTTTGCAAGCTGAGGGCGTTTTATGATCATAAGTTTAACTGCACCAATAATCATAAGCATGCTGCAGCCAACCAGGAGCATAAGGATTGGCATATTGCGCGAAAGCCCCATGCGCTTAATGCTTTCAGGACCAAGAATTGATCCGATCTGAGCTAGTGCAATAATAAGCGGGTAGGTGCGCTGTGCTGTTTGTGTTGAGTTCACTGACGAAACAAATGACCAAAAAACTGCCAGCATGAGCATGATAAATGATTCGATGCCGATATAAATTACCCAGCCAATAATACGTCCAGCGCCTGCTGTTGTATTATCAAGTCCATACCCTGGTGTTGCAAGGGTAAATGCTATACCAAAGAAAAGGATGCTGTAAACACCGCTGATGATATAAAAAATGTGGTGATGACGAACAAGGTCAACAAGCTCGTTATACATCAGCGTGAGCGGGATCATCACAATAAATGATAAAATTTTTGCTTCAGGAAGGTATGATGGTCCTACAATACGCATAAAGAGTACTTCTTTAAGTGGACGCATCATTGAATATGTACCAATAAGCATAAATGCCACGGTCCCTAAAAGGCCGAGCATCAAGAGGTCTTCTGGTGTCATATCACCAAAGAAATAAGCTTTCAAACGTCGTAAAACGTTCATACTAAAACTTTCATTCAGATGGGTGGTGTGCGCATAGACACACATTGATTTTTGTGCCGCGCATGAGCTGGTTTTTCATGAGGTCATCAGTCTGCCAGCTTTGCATTTTACTGCAAGCTTTTTCTGTATTTTGAACCTTAAATAACAATAAAAAAGGCCAGGGCATTTACCCTGGCCTTTTTGAATAATCTAATTTCTAATTATTCGATGATCTTGTTGTCGCGAACGAGTTTGTCGTTAGTTGTACCAACGTAGTACGCAACGAATACCCAAAGACCAATAACTCCGAAGCATACAAGTGAACCAAGGCTTGCAAGAAGCTCCATTGGAATCAGCATGTTGATTTGTGAGCCAAGTCCTTTAGCTGAGCGACCACCGAAAGAATCGATCCAGCTCTTAGCTTTGAACTTAACGTCTTTGCTGGTAGGGATGTACATGATCTCTTTGCAAGGGTTGTTCAACGCATAGCTTAGCGCTTTAACAGCGATCATAGCGTAGAAGAAAGCCCAAAGAGATGGCATAACATACACGCCTGCAATAACAGCAGCAACTGTAGCTGGGAATGCAAGCAAGCAGAATGTTAAGCCAAAACGACGGATAAAGAATGATGTACCAACAAACGCGAGTACGAGTGATACGCCGTTTGTATAGATACCGAATTTACCAAGGAAAGACGCAACAGCAGCTGCATTACCGAATTCAGCTTGAGCAGCAACTTTAAGTTGGTAGTCAAGAATTGTTCCGATAACTTCATAAAGTGTTGCGATACCAAGAATACCCAAAAGATATGGCTTGCTCAGGAGCAGGCGAATACCTTCAAGCATGCTTGAAGGTTTTTTGTCTTTGCCACTTGTGCTTTCACCTGTTGCGCTTGGGAACATGCGAACGAAGATAGCAATCATAACAGGAACGCACATAATACCAACGCTTGTAATAAGCATAAGTAATGAAAGACCAATTGTTGGCGCGTTTTGTGCAAGGTATGGGCCAGCGATTGAGCCGAACTGTGCACCAGCGATAATAAGCGGGTAACCGCGTTTAGCTGTTGAGGTATCTGTTGTTGTTGCAACATATGACCAGAAAAGCGCTACAACGATTGATCCAAAGCTTTCGATGGAAAGGTAAATAACCCAACCAAGAATACGTGAAGGATCTGTATCTGTATTTGCAAGACCAATTGTTGGGTGGCTAAGAAAGTAAGCTACACCAGCAAAAAGTGCTGCGTATGCTGTGCAGATGATGTAGAACAGCTTGTATTTTGCAACTAAGTCAACAAGCTTTTGGTAGAAAAATACCAAGCCGATAACAAAGAAAAGTGAGAAAGTTTTTGCAAGTGGAACGTATTTTGCACCAACGATGTTCATGAATAGAGCATCTTTGAGTGGTCGCATCAACCAGTAGGTTCCGATGATGAAAAGAAGAGTAAGAGATAAAATCCCAAAACGCTTCAGATCATCTGAAGTAAAATCTTTTCCGAAAAACAATCGTGTTATGCTAAGTAGCATAAACTCCTCCTTGTGAAATGATAATTATACTCTGTGCTTTGCACAACCAAAGATTCTATCAGATCTCTTTAAAAAGACCAGATTTAAAAAACTATTCTATAAGCTTGTTTGCTTCAACTGTTTTATTAAATGTTCTGCCTAGCACGCCAGCAACAAAGACCCAAATGCCAATAATACCGAGTACAAGGCCGCCAGAAAGACTTACTACAGGGCCAAGGAGCTTATTAGCTTCAGAGCCCGCTGCTTTTGCAAATCGAAGGCCAAACATGTCAATCCATGCTTTTGATTTATATTTAATGCTTTTGGATGTTGGAATATACAGAGCTTCTTTTGCAGGTTGATTAAGTGCATAACCAAGCGCTTTTGAAATAAGCATTACATAAAAGATCGTATTAAGTGTTGGGCTAACCATGTAGCAAATAACAGAAACACCAAGAAGCACAGGGTAGCTCATAAGTGAACCATTAATCCCGAGTTTGCGCTGGAAGAATGATGTCCCAACAAGCCCAAAGAAGCAAGCAACAGCTTGTACTGCAAGGCCGTAATCAAACAAGAATTTGTTTACTGTTCCTGGATCGATATATGTTGTTTTAACGAGTAGTTGAAGTTGATATCCCATAACGGTGCTTACAACTTCTTGAAAAAAGATGACACCAAAGATACCCATAACGTACGGGTGTGAGAGCAAAAGCTTAAGTCCATCAAGGAATTTTACTTTTTCTTCAGATGGTTTTTCATGACTTACTGCGTGATCAGCGTATCCTTCTTGTGCATCTTTATCAAAATAATGCTCAAGAAAAAATACAATCACAGCAACCATAACAAACATAAGAACAGAGATGCATGCAATAAGTGGTGCTACTGAAGTATACTGGGTTGTATCTGTTGAAAGATAATTCCCTAAGATTGTAAATAAAAAACCACCAAGCTGCGTTCCGAAAATAATGAGGCCATAACCTTTTTTCGCTGATTCTGGTGTTGTGATGTCGTTAATGAATGACCAGTAAAGCGCCATCATTAATGAGATGTAGCTTTCACAGAACAGATAAAAAGCCCAACCAACCCAACGTGATGCGCCAACTTCTGGATTTGCAAGCCCAAGCTCTGGGTGTCTGAGCAGCCAAACGAGGCCGAGTCCAACTGTTGTATATACACCAATCACGATATAGATGAGTCGCTGCTTTGAAAAATGATCAACCAGCTTTGAATAAAAGAGTACAAGCGGAAAAAAGACAGCAACCGATGCGAGTTTTGCATTTGGCAGATAAAGAGGTCCAACCATATTAATAAAGATGCTATCTTTGATTGTTTTGAGAGGCCACCATGCGCCAATCAAGAAGAAGAATCCTGAAGCAAGGAGAATAAACTTTTTAAGCTCCTGCCCTCGCAAGTCTCCCCACAATGCACGAACTAATCGATGTAACATGTGTATACCCTGAAAAAATAAAAATTCCCGCCGTAAAAGCCATGCTTTTACATGCAGGAACCACTAATATTGCTCTAAAAATATAGAGGTAGTGTAGCCTGCTCTTATTATGAAGTCAATCTCGGCGCTTATGATCTTTCTAGAAGTAGCCTTACCATCGACTGATCGACAAGGGCTATGCCTTGGCTGACTACGATGCGCTCCGGCTCTTTATTTTTCTCTTTGAAACATATCCCTGCTTTATTTTTGATGATTGACACCAGAGGGATGTGGCCAGGTGTCACCGTAAAGCTGCCAGTTGTTGACTCGATCTCAACCCACTCAACCTCGATCTTGCGGCTTAGCATGGGGCCTACGATAACGAGTGATAAGGTGTCCATTAGATGCTAACCTTAGCTTTTTCGATTGCTTCTTCAAGCGTTCCAACCATATAAAGCGCCTGAGTTGGCATATGGTCACAGGCACCCTGAATAATTTGTTCAAAGTCATCGACTGTTTTTTCTCTGCGAACGTATTTGCCTGGTATTCCAGAGTACTGAGCCGCCACAAAGAGTGGTTGTGACAGAAAGTTTTGAATTCGCTTTGCGCGATGAACTATCTGTTTATCTGCATCTGAAAGCTCATCCATACCCAAGATAGCAATAATATCTTGTAGCTCGCGGTACTTTTGTAAAATTCTTTGTACATTATGAGCGACATCATAGTGGCGTTGGCCTACGATACCCGGCTTAAGTCCTTTTGATACTGACTCTAATGGGTCGACGGCAGGGAATAGTCCTGCTTGCGCGATTTTACGTGATAGCACAGTACTTGCATCAAGGTGCTGGAAGGTTGTTGCTGGCGCAGGGTCAGTATAGTCATCAGCTGGAACATAGACAGCTTGGATAGATGTAATCGAGCCGTTATGCGTTGTGGTGATACGCTCTTGAAGCATTCCCATTTCTGATGCCAGCGTTGGTTGGTATCCCACTGCTGATGGCATGCGCCCAAGGAGCGCAGATACTTCAGATCCTGCCTGAACATAACGGAAGATATTATCAATAAAAAGCAATGTGTCTTTGTGCTCTTCATCCCTAAAGTACTCAGCCATGGTAAGACCGGTAAGCCCCGCTCTGAGTCGCGCTCCTGGCATTTCTCCCATTTGGCCAAAAACAAGTGCTGTTTTTTCAAGAACGCCAGATGATTTCATTTCAAGCCAAAGCTCGTTGCCTTCTCTTGTTCGTTCGCCAATTCCAACAAACACAGAGTATCCTCCGTGCTCTTTGGCGACGTTTCGAATAAGTTCTTGTACGATAATAGTTTTTCCTACTCCAGCACCACCAAAGAGTCCAATTTTAGAACCTTTGACGTATGGAGTGAGCAGGTCAATAACCTTGATTCCTGTTTCAAGAATCTCTTCTGTAGTTTTTTGCTCTGTCAGTGATGGCGCTGAGCGGTAAATCGACCACTCTGTACTTTTTTCAACAGTAGTGCCGTCGATAGTGCGTCCTTGTGCATCAAAAATATGTCCCAGCACGCGCGCTCCAACAGGAACCGTTATTGGTTTGCCTGTATCAACCACATCAAGGCCACGAGATATCCCGTCAAGGGCTTCGAGTGCGATACATCGAACGACTGCGTCGCCCAGGTGCTGCGCAACCTCAAGACTTACAAGATTGGCATCAAAGCGATCTTGTGTTTGCGCGTTTTCCCAGTCTTTTTGGCTGTTATTTTTTGAGCGTAGAATTACAACCTTATTAGAGATTGCTGGTACGTGATTGTGCTGAAACTGCACATCAACAATAGTTCCACTGACTCGAATAACATGACCGACGGTGTTTTGATGTTTCATGAGGCTGACTCATTTTCGGGTAAACAGGACTGCTTTACTATTATCAGGCTGCTGGTAAGTTTCTGCTTAAGCACGTCAGGCAGGCGCTGTCCAGCGCATTCACCTTATTCCAATTACTGCGATTTGTAAAGATTATGTCGATTTGGCATCAACATAGTGCATAGTAATCTGTGAGTGATTATTGTTGATTTAGTGTTTTATGATCGTGCGGGGGCATGATGGTGTGTCTAGGCTCAATTATTCGTGTCTTGAGTATCGTGATTATGTTTTTAGCGGGCTGTGGGAAGGATATGGAGACATATATTTGTACTTCATGTCAGGAGAAAGCGCCTGTACGACAGTTTACAGATAATATCGAGGTTAAGCCTCATATTGGTGAACCAGACAGAGTTTTGTTGGTTGTGTATATTCATGGGACTGTTGTTCCTGCGTTGACACCCTCTGTTCTCTTTCGCGCAAGTAAAAAAGCGTATAAAGAAAATATCTCATATAAAGACGCTGTTGATTATGCAATTCGTTATCATAGCTTTTGCGTTGAGCAGCCGTGTGGTCCGCTTGGATTACAAGCTTTTGATGATCCAATGGATGTGCCGCCTCATGCACAGCGAAAGCGTCAGAAATTTAGTGAAGTTACAAAACAGGTATGGGCTAAGACCTTTCAGGGGATCTATAAATCAGTTGAGCCCTACAGTTTTGGTTGGGATGGCAAACTTTCTCATAAGAATCGTGTTAAAGCTTCAGCTCTTTTATATGATCAGCTCCTTGAGAAGTTAAAATTCATGTCTAAAAAACACAAAGTTCCGTCGCCCAATATTGATATAGTTGTTGTTGGACATAGTCATGGTGGTAATGTTGGCCTTTTGCTTGCGGATCATAAGCACAAGGGATCGCTTGAAGTTAAAACACTCGTTACGTTAGGCATGCCAGTCCAATCAGAAACATCGTACTTAGCGCATGACCCAATCTTCAGGCGTGTTGTTAATATTTTTTCAAAAGGCGATTTGGTTCAAGTAATTGATTTTGTTTCCACGCAAGATGATTCATCGAGCAGGCGATTAATTTTTGACGAAAACAATGAGCGTATAACGCAGTTTCAAATTGATTGTGAAGGCATTCGCCCAAATCATTCTGAGTTGTGGTTTTGGTCTGGCAAGCGCACCTTGTTTTATCGAGATTATCTGTCTTTAAGCCCGTGGCCTGTTGCGGCCTTTACTCCATATATCTTGTGGCATGTCTGGAATAAAGATCTTTTGGGTGATCATCATATCACTTTTGAGCGCTGCAGGGACAAATATCATTTGCGTTTTAGTATTGCGCGCGATAAGCAGACACCTCATGATGTTTTCCACATAGACCATAAACAAATGGTTGTTGAAAATCATGAAGAGCTTTTTAATTCATAATTATTACTGTGTAAATCAGGCTTGAAAAGAGTATTTGCAGCATGAAGATTCCGTAGAGAGTCCTTTTGTGCTACTCTTTTGCTTTGAGTTAAAATAGTAATTTTTAATACAAGCGCATAGATCTGGGAATAATCGATGATAGCAAATTTACTTGCCAAAATATTTGGTACACAAAATGAGCGCGAGCTTAAGCGCTTGTATCCGATTGTCAGCAGAATTAATGAACTTGAGTCAGCAGTGCAGTCATTATCTGATGCTGAACTTGCAGCTAAAACAAACCAATTTCGTCAGCGCATTGCAAACGGCGAGCATCTAGATGCTATTTTGCCTGAGGCATTTGCAGTTGTTCGTGAGGCTGGTAAGCGTATTTTAAATATGAGGCACTTTGATGTGCAGCTTATCGGTGGAATGGTGCTGCATGCAGGCAGAATCGCAGAAATGCGTACTGGTGAAGGTAAGACACTTGTAGCAACGCTTCCATTGTATCTCAACGCGTTGAGTGGTAAAGGCGCGCACCTTGTTACAGTTAACGACTATTTGGTGCGTCGTGATGCTGAGTGGATGGGGCAGCTGTATAACTTTCTTGGTCTTGAATGCGGTATAATTCAGAACTCTATGGATGATGCTGAACGTAAAAAAGCTTATGCAGCTGATATTACGTACGGTACTAATAATGAGTTTGGTTTTGATTATCTGCGCGATAACATGAAGTTCAGAGCAGATGATCTAGTTATGCGCCCGCTTAATTATGCAATTGTGGATGAGGTTGACTCAATTCTGATTGATGAAGCGCGCACACCGCTTATCATTTCAGGGCCAGCGGAGCGCGGCAGTAATTTGTATGAAGTTGCTAATAAAGCAGTTCTTACGCTTGTAAAAGAAGATTATGAAATCGATGAAAAAGCCAGATCGGTACATCTTTCCGAATCTGGAAATGATAAAATCGAACATGTGCTTAAACTAGATAATTTATACGCGCCAGAGAATATTCTTGTGTTGCACCACGTTACACAAGCACTCAAAGCACATACGCTTTTCAAGCGTGATGTAGATTACGTTGTTTTTGAAGAAGAAGTGCTTATTGTTGATGAGTTTACAGGACGTATTCTTCCTGGTCGTCGCTACAGTGATGGGTTACACCAAGCACTTGAAGCAAAAGAGGGCGTTAAGATTGAGCGCGAGAACCAAACGCTTGCCTCTATTACGCTACAAAACTACTTCAGATTGTATGGTAAGCTTGCTGGTATGACTGGAACAGCTGAAACAGAAGCGCATGAGTTTTGGAAAATTTATAAGCTGCCTGTTATTGTTATTCCAACCAACAAGCCGATTAAGCGTGTTGACGAGCCTGATGTTGTGTTCCTTGATAAAAATGATAAATACAAAGCTGTTATCGAAGATATTAAGACATCTCATCATAACGGTCAGCCTGTATTGGTTGGTACTATTGCGATTGAAACATCTGAGCTTTTGAGCAATTTGCTCAACCAGGCAGGGATTCCGCACAATGTTTTGAACGCTAAGCAGCACGAGCGCGAAGCTGATATTGTTGCTGAGGCGGGTGAAGCAGGGCGTGTTACGATTGCTACTAACATGGCTGGTCGTGGTACAGATATTAAGCTTGGTCAAGGAATTGCAAACGCAGGTGGATTGAGAATTATCGGTACAGAGCGACATGAGAGCAGACGTATTGATAATCAGTTGCGCGGTCGCGCTGGTCGTCAAGGTGACCCTGGTTCTTCTAAATTTTATTTGTCTCTTGAAGACGATTTGATGCGTATTTTTGGCGGTGAAAAGCTTAAAAAGACAATGGAACGCCTTGGCATGAAGCCTGGTGAAAGCATTGAGCATCGCATGGTTACAAATAGTATTGCAAAAGCTCAAGAGCGAGTTGAAAAGCATAATTTTGATATTCGTAAGCACTTGCTCGAATACGATGATGTTTTAAATCAGCAGCGCATGGTTATTTACGGTTATAGACGAGATATCCTCCAGCGTGATGAAAATAGTTTTGCAATTATAAAAGAGATGATCGCAGACTTGATTCATGGGCTATTTGCGATTCATGCGCCTCAGGGCAAAGTTGAGCAAGAGGTTCTGCAGGAGCTTGCAAACTCCCTTGAAGCCTTGACTATGATTCCTGCTGCAGACATTATTGCGGCGCATCCAACATCTATGTCAGTTACTGATCTAGAGGTTGCTGTTTCAGACCTTATTGTTTTCCGTTATGAAAATCTGCGCAGCCAAGGGGATGCAGACCTTATTAAAGAAGCGGAGAAATGGATTTTGCTTGAAACGATTGACCGAGCATGGCGTATGCACCTTCAGAACATCGACCATCTGCGTGAGGGAATTGGGTTACGCGGTTATGGGCAGAAGAACCCTCTTATTGAGTATAAAAAAGAGTCGTTCTTTGAATTTGAGCGTATGCTTGAGCAAATCAAGTGGGATATTGTGGGACACCTTTTCCGCTTGAAGCCAGAAGAATATTCAGCTTCTGCTATTGAAAAAATCGAGCGCGAAAAAGACAAAGAGCTTGATGCACTCCAATTTAACACCTCTGAACCTGAGGCAGGCAGTCAGCCTGTACAGCGCAAGGGTGAGAAGGTTGGGCGCAACGATTTATGCCCATGTGGCTCAGGCAAGAAATATAAGCACTGCTGTGGCAAAGAAGCTTAATTAGTGCTATAGTCTGCACGTATAAAAAGGGGACCTGGAGAGATGCCGGGTCCCTTTTGTTTATTTAAAGAGGTTATGCATGAATATTTTGCTCCGCGTTAACGTAGCTCTTTCATTTTTCATCTCTGCTTTTTGTCTGCAAGCAGCATCAAAGCCTTATCTGCCGCCGGTTTTTTCTCAATTTGCAAAACCAACGTGCTCAAGTGCTGTAAATCAATTTCAGGCGCTTGCCTTAGAGTCTGGTCTTGTTGATAGTTCAGGCCTTGTTAATGATGCTGTATGTGATCAATGGATTAAGTTTGCAGAGCTTATTGATAATGAGTTTGCGCCGCGAGATTGTATGATGCCGGGTTTGTCAGATTTTGTTAAAAATCATGGCTCTACAGCCACTCGCACTGTTCAGTATGGATCTGTTTTGGCTGCCTATTATGCGTTGTATCTTGCCATTGAAACAATTGTCAGCAATATGCCTAAGGACCGCTATAATTATGAGGATGATAAGATAACTTTTAGGGTTTTTGGGTATCTTTATGGCGGCCTTTTCGTAACCCTTATTGCCAAGGCAGCGTCAGGATACTTTGCAGATTCCGCTATTGCGTTGTTTTTAAAATATTTTGGTGATCCTAGACCTAATTTTGGATATCGATTGGCTTTTTTTGCATTAGATCATGTTGCAGAGAAAAGGGATATTCCTGAAAGCATGAAGCCGCTTTTTGCATTCCTTGCAACTGAGGTTGCTCAAGTTAGGGTGCTTTCCGGCATGAATTTATCCGACCAAGAAGCAACGTATATTGTTCGTGCTATAATCACAGTTGGTGGCCTTGCTTACTTGTTTAAAACAATAAAGGAGCGTGTGAGTGGACGGATTATTTAATCAAAGTGCCCTTGTAAACGGCTTAACAATTATTTCTCAGATTTTTTATACCGTTTGTTTTATCCCTCAAATTATCACAAATTATCGCTTTAAATCAGGCAGAGGGGTGAGCGACGGATTCCTTTTTCTGTATTTAAATGGATATGCATCACTCCTGTATTATATTTTTTTACTAAATTTGCCTATTGCTTACAGAGTATTGGTGCCGCTACAAGCGCTTTTTACATTAGTTTTTATAGCTCAGCGCTTATGGTATGACAAAAAAGTACTCAAAAATAATTTAACTTACATCTTTTTTGTAAATTTTGTTGCATGGCTTTGTCTGCTTTTCTATGCACTTGCAAATCCGTTTGTTATGGGGAATGTAGCTGGCTGGGTTACCGTTGTTGTCGGTGGAGTGAGCCAACTGCCGCAGGTAATAAAAATTTTTAAAGAACAAAGCGTTAAGGGTTTTGATATTAAATTTGTCTACCTTAACCTTGCGGCTGGGCTTGTTGAGTACTTAGCAGCTGTTATTGGCGGCTTGCCTATTCAAACACATTTTACCTCGCTGAGAGCTGCACTTTTTGCAGTTATGTTCCTTGTTCAGTTCAGGCTTTATAAGAAAACTCTATAACGAAGATGCTTGATAGAAATAAGGTTGCGGCGCAGGTTGCCAAGCTAGAAGGAAATTTATTTAGGGCTCGTAGAACGCTTGACTGGCTTGATGCTGACTGCTTTGCAAAGCTTACGCAAACAGTTCAATTCCGTCAGCAGCTTGTTCGATCTGGGTTTGAACAATACGCACAGTCTGTAGTTTCTTCTTCGACAGCGGAAAACATTAAGCATTATACTGTTCTTGGGGTTGATGGCTCTCAGGTTTATCCTGATCCTCACATGCAAGGACTCTCCTGTTTTTTACTTAATACCGGTGGCTGCTTGTTACGTTACAATGCAGGTGATGGCTCAGTCGTCTATTTTGCCCAGCCAACTATAGTTACTCAGCAGCACCTTGTAACAAGTTATAATCAACGGATGGTTAATCCTGATTTTGTTGATCTTATGCGTGAAGAGTATGAGCTTGAGCAGCTTGTTGCTCAGTATGATGCGCATAACGATATCGACCTTATTCTCTTTGATGGCAATCTTCTTTTTTGGCATTTAGAGACTAAGGGCCCGCTTAAAGATACTTTTTTCAAGCGCTATATTGCATATTGCCAGGCTTTATACGAGCGCAGAGCGCTGCACACGGGCTATCTAAGTGCTACCCGTTTTGCTGATTTGGTTTCGTTGTTTGATCACATCAGTACTGACCCTTCTGTTATCACGCTTCTTGGGCCATCAAAAATTTATGCTTTAACATCGCAAACAGATTTTTTGACTGATGGAGAGTTATTGTCCCGCGTGTTATCTATTGGGCAGCGTACAGAGCCAATAAGGTGCTCAAGTAATCTTATGTCACTTTACCCCCAGCACTTGCAGCCGTGCTTTTTTTATCTGAATGTTGGGACTGAGATTGTACGAATAGAGATTCCTTTATGGATAGCTCAAAACCAAGATCTTATAACTAAGATTGTTTCTATTGCGCTTGATCAAGTCGAAAAAGGATTTGGATATCCAGTGGCGCTTGCTGAGGCGCATTCACGAGCTGTGGTGACTACTGCTGATAGGGAGTTTTTCTTTTCGCTTATTATGCAGAAGGCTGCGCAGCATAGTTACGCTGTTGGTCTCTCTCCAAAAAGTCTTAAAAAGCGTATAACACCGTTTTAAGATTGTGTGCATAAAAAAAGGGCCGCAGCGCGGCCCTTTTTCTTTTATACGTTGAATCTAATATTGAGCAGATCGCCGTCTTGAACAATATAATCTTTGCCTTCTGTTCTTAGTTTGCCGCTTGTTTTAAGCCCTTGTTCAGAGCCTGCAGCAAATAAGTCTTGGCAGTTATATACCTCGGCACAGATGAATCCACGCTCTAAATCAGTATGAATCTCACCGGCAGCTTTTGGTACTGGTGTGCCAACTTTAATACTCCACGCATGCGCTTCTTTTGGTCCACAGGTGAAGAAGGTAATAAGTCCAAGGTTTTTATACGCTTGAGCAATAATGGTATCAAGACCTTTATGTTTAATGCCCAATGAAGCCATCATTTCAGCTGCGTCTGTATCATTCATCTGAGCAAGCTCAGACTCAATTTTTGCAGATACTGGAATAACGCGCTCTTTACCAAAACGCTCAATAAGCTTTTTGTAGTGGGGATTGTTTTGGTAATTGTTATCGACGTAATCATCTTCAGAGACGTTTGCAATAACAAGAAAGTTTTTTCCTGAGAGCAGTGGGATCAGGTTTAGTTTTGCATCTTTACCTTGCTTGCAAAGCGCTTGAACAGTTGTGTAGTCACCTTTGTTAAGTGCATCTTTGATTTGTGCCATGATGACTTTTTCAGCTTCTAGGTCTTTTGCTTCTTGTCCTGACGCCTTTTTAAGCTGGGTCGCAATTCGCTCTTCGCGCTTAATTGTTGATTCAAGATCTTTGAGCATAAGCTCTGCGCAAATTGTTTCAAAATCATCAATAGGATCAACTTTGTTGTTTACGTGCAGGATATTATCGTCTTCAAAGCAGCGAACAACATGAAGGACTAAGTCAACTTCCATGATGTGGCCTAAAAACTGGTTGCCTAGCCCCTGGCCATCAGCAGCACCGCGTACAAGTCCTGCTATATCAACAAAAGTTACCATAGTTGGGATCTTCTTTTGTGATTTAAAAATCTCAGCAAGTTTCTCAAGGCGCTCATCTGGCACATAAGTGATAGCGCTTGTTGGGTCAATTGTGCAAAATGGGTAGTTTTCAGCAGGAATGCTTGATTTAGTAAGTGCATTAAAGAGTGTTGATTTACCAACGTTAGGGAGTCCGACAAGACCAGCTTGAATAGCCATATATACCTTTGCCATCAATTAAAGTTGCACAAATTGACTGTTAGGACGCTATTTTAGCATGGGTTTTGTTTTTTAAGAAGCGTGGGAGCTCCCCTGTACTTTTTTACTCTTTTTGGTATGCTTTGCCCTTTATTAATCGGCATTTTTGACCATTTGTACTGTGGGGCGAGATCATGGTTTCATATTTTTTTAGAACATATGGCTGTCAAGCCAACGTTGCTGATTCGCAAGGTCTTGCGCAATACCTAGATGAAATGGGTTGTAAGCCAGCTCAAGCAGAAGCTGATGCTGATCTAATTGTAATTAACACCTGTGCAGTGAGAGAAAAAGCCGAACAAAAACTTTGGTCATACATAGGGTCGCTTGCTGATATTAAAAAAGAGCGTCCTTACCTGCGTGTTGGTGTTATTGGGTGTGTGGCAAGTTATAAAAAACAAGAAATTTATAAGCGTTTTGATCTTGTTAATTTTGTTTATGGTGCCAGAGAAGAGCTTGAAGCGCTTCGTCTTTACTTGACTGATGTGATTACAAGCCTTGAGACAACCAAACAGCTTTTTTCAACAAATCCAACATCCCCTCTTGTAGCTCCTGGTCAGGACCGTGATATTAAAAAGAAAGTTGCGCTTGGCGGATTACTTAAGGGGCCTCGCTTATCTAATCTCGGTGCGTTTAAAAAGCTTGCACAAGCAACACCAGCACCTGGAGATGTATTTGAGGTTGCTCGTTCTTATATTAATATTATGACAGGCTGTAATAAGTACTGTGCTTATTGTATTGTCCCTGTGACTCGAGGCCGTGAAGTTAGTTATCCAATGAGCCAGATTGTTGCTCGTGCTCAGCACGATGTACTTAATGGCGCTAAAGAAATTACCCTTGTTGGTCAGAATGTTAATTCTTACATTGATCCAGAGACAGGCAGCCAGTTTCCTGAGCTTTTGCGTCAGATTGCAAAAATACCAGGTGAGTTTTGGGTTAGATACGTCAGCCCTCATCCCCAAGATATGACAGAAGAGCTTTTTGATGTCATGGCTCAGTATAGGCCAAAAATAACAGCATATTCTCATTTTCCGGTTCAAGCTGGATCAGATAGAGTCCTCAAGCTTATGAACCGTAATTATAGTATTGAAACCTATCTTATGAAGATTGGCTGGTTGAGAGACCGTATGCCAGACGCTACAATATCAACCGATATTATAGTTGGCTTCCCATCTGAGACTGATGCTGAGTTTGAACAAACGATGGATGTTGTAGAAAAGGTCGGTTTTGACCTTATTTATTCATTTATTTATTCGCCAAGAAAATACACAAAAGCCGCTCAGATGGCTGATGATTGCCCTCTAGATGTTAAAGGTGCACGCCTTGAGAGGCTCCAAAAGCGTCAAATGGAAATAGCGTTTGTTAAAAATTCTGCTAATATAGGCAAAACAATGCTTTGCTTAGTTGAAAAACGACTCGAGCATGGTAAACTCTTAGCAAGAACAGAGGGAAACATCCGAGTTCAAATCGATGGTGACGACTCGCTTATCGGGCAATTTATGATGATTGCTATCGAAGATGCAGGTCCTGCACACATGATTGGACGCGTTGTCTGCAAGGCAGAAGGTGTTTTTGTATAATAAATTTTGAAATTACGGCGGCATAGCCAAGTGGTAAGGCAGTGGTCTGCAAAACCGCGACTCACCGGTTCGATTCCGGTTGCCGCCTCCAAAAAAGTTGTGTGCCGGGGTGGCGGAATAGGTAGACGCAAGGGACTTAAAATCCCTCGGGCCTAAAGCCCGTACCGGTTCGAGTCCGGTCCTCGGCACCACTTATCTCTCAAGTATCTCTTTTATTTTTATTCAACTCTTCGTTATCTGCGCTATTCATCTGCTTAAATCATTTCTTGCGCTTGTCCTTTCATCATGTCTACATTTGTACATGATTTTTCAGAAAGGATTGTAATGCAGGGATCTATCTTTTCATTAGTACTTTTTTTCATTGGTATGACTTTAAGTAAAAACTATTGTGCAACACCGCAACAAAAAACAGCTGAGGTCTCGCTTGCTGATAGCTATAAAAACATTTTAACAATGCGTGAGAACCTTCAAAAAAACCAAACAGCACTTTTCCAGCTGCAAACTGCAATTGCTACTTCAGCAAAAGCAATGAGTGATATTATTGCAGCAAAAGGTGTTGAAGGTGCGCAAAAAGATCCAGAGTATAGCGCTAATTATGCAGCGCATACTTCAAATAACACAAAAGCAGAAGCACTCTCTGCAGAGCTTATAAAAACATCGCAAGAGTTAGAACAAAGTGAATCAGCATTATTTGGTGGTGTTATTACACAGATAACTAATATGAATACAGCACTAAGTGCGCTTGAAAAAAAACTTAATAATGTAATTGCAAATCTTAACACAGTTGTAGCGTCTCTTCAGCAAAAACCAGCTGCGCCGAAAAGTGAAAATAAGACTGCGCAAACATCTGTGTCTCAAGTAGTAAAAACACAAAATAAAAAAATATCTCCTACAGCTAAAAAAACAAGTGTGGCAAGTAAACTAAAGAAATAGACATTAGATAATAAAAGTGCTACTCGAGTTTTACAAAACAGACTAATCTGCAACTCGCCTGCTGATCAATACAATTTTAAAGCAGGACACTTGACAAATCTTTGGAGATGAACAATCCTGTGAAAAGATATTTTAATACATGGTATTAAAGTCAGTGTTATGTAAAGTGTATATCGTCAAAAGATGTCTTGGACGAGGAGATTTTATGAACAAGGCAGCATTAATCGAGCATATGGCTAAAGAAACCAAGCTCCCAAAAACAGCATGTAAACACGCTGTTGAATCATTCATCAGAGCTGTTGAAGCGTCTTTGAAAAAAGGCAAATCAGTAGTCCTTACAGGCTTCGGTACTTTCGCTGTTATGAAACGTAAAGAGCGTACAGGTATCAACCCTGCAACAGGTAACAAAATGAAAATTCCTGCAAAGAAAGTTCCAAAATTCAAAGCAGGTAAAAGACTCAAAGATTTAGTTGCTTAATAAGCGATTAAGTCGAGACTTTCAAGGGCTGGTTGATATTCAACCAGCCCTTTTTATTTTAAACAGTAGATCAATACTTCGATCTGTTGCTATGATCAGTAGTATCTGTATGTTTTATGGGTGGGCTTGAAAGGAGTGTTATGCAAAACACAAATTCTGCTGCAACGTATGCTGATTCTATTAAGAGTTTTTTTACTTCTGTTGATATAAAAAAATGGTCAGAGTCTATTGGTGGTTCTTCTGCTGAAGCGATTGAAGCAGCAATTTATTGTCTACTGAGTATGGGCGTTGGCTTTATATTCAAAAAATACTTTAAGCTTATTTTTACATGCCTTGTGATTAGCTTAATCATGATAAAAGTTATGGAATACTCTGCATTTCTTACAATTGATTGGAATGCAATTAAAAGCTTTTTTGGTATTACACAGGGTACTGATATTAATATGCTTTCAAATAAAGCTTTAGACTGGATTAAAGCGCACATGCTTATTTCTATTGCATCAGGTATTGGCTTCTTAATCGGCTATAAGCTTGCTTGATTGAGTAATAATGATTGATGAGCGCTATATTATTAAATCACCCGAAGAGCATGTTCTTGCATTAGAGCCAGTTGATAAAACAGTACTACTGCTTGATACATTACTGCATGAAGCATGCACACAGCGTGCATCAGATATACATTTGCAGCCGCATGCTCTTCATTACGTTGTACGTATGCGAATTGATGGTGTTTTAACTGATAATTCATTTATCGATCATCATCAAGCAGCGTCATTAATTATACGCCTTAAAGCTCTTGCCCGTTTAGATATTGCGCAGCATCGATTGCCTCAAGATGGACATATGCATGCTCAAATTGATATGCATCAAGATCAAGCGATGTTTATTGATTTTCGAATCGCTACTTTCCCAACGTTGTATGGGGAAAAAATTGTTATTCGTGTTCTTGATCGAAAGCAGCAATACAGAGGATTAAATGAGCTTGGGCTTGAGGGTGATGAGCTTAAAGTCTTAGCACAGACAATTAAAGCATCTCACGGACTTATTCTTGCAACAGGTCCAACAGGGTCTGGTAAGACAACGCTTTTATATGCGCTTCTTAATTTAATTAATACCCGCGACGCAAATATTGTAACGCTTGAAGATCCTGTTGAGTATGTACTTGACGGAGTGAGTCAGACATCGATCAATCCCCTGGCAGGGCTCACGTTTGCTAGTGGCTTAAGGTCTTTGCTCAGGCAAGATCCTGATGTTGTCATGGTGGGCGAAATTCGTGACGCAGAGACAGCAGCGATTGCACTGCAAGCTTCGCTCACTGGTCATCTTGTGCTTTCCACGCTTCATACAAACAGTGCGCTTAGTGCTCTTGTTAGATTGCGAGATTTAGGTGTTCAACCATTTGTTATTCAGCAGTGTGTTCGGCTTATTATTGCTCAGCGGCTTGTAAGACTTTTATGTTCTGCCTGCAAGAAGCAAACGCTTTTAACAAAAGAACAATCTGTTTTTCTGCAAGCACAACTAAATCCCGATACTCCTATTTATGAGCCGGTAGGGTGCGCGCGCTGCAAATTTACTGGGTACTCTGGACGCGTTGGTATATTTGAGATTTTTGTTCCTAAGCAAGATGACAGCGATGCCCTTATTTCAGCAGACTATAGAGCGCTTAAACTGACGACGACCCTTTTGCAGAGTGCCTGCAAAAAACTTCTATCTGGTCAGACATCATTTGATCAAGTTGTACGGGCGCTTTTTTAGAATGTTTTTTCAAGCCATTCCATAGGATCAACAGGAATTCCATTAATACGAATTTCCCAGTGAAGATGATGCCCAAATGCATATCCTGTTTTGCCAATATAGCCTAGAACAGTATTTTTCTTAATTTGCTTACCAACTCCGACTTTGCCAAATTTACTCATGTGTGCGTATAAGCTAAACACACCGCAGCCATGGTCTATCACGACGGTGTTGCCGGTCCACTTATTACGCTTTTTGAGAACTACAATCCCATTTGCCGGCGCCTTGATTGGTGCCCCAGGTGTTTCTACTAGGTCAACGCCTTTGTGAACGTAGCGCCCAAGTTCTTTGCTTGTTCTATGTTCTCCAAATGGAGCCCCGATCCCTTTGATTGAAATTGGGCTTTGGAATTGTCCATCCCACAACTTATATTGTGGTGATTGAGTGATAAAGCTTGTTGAGATTAAACCTCTACTTGAGCCTTTATTATAATTGCGCCCGTGTTTTTTATGGGTCTTAAATTTTTTACCAGTTGCTAATTTGAAGTGGGTATTTTGTATAACCACTTTGCTTTCAAGTTTTTGTGTATTGCCATTATGCTCGAGGAGTACTGCAGAAATTTTTCTTCCTCCAATTGGCGCATCAAGTGCAACGGGAATAAAGCCTTCATAAAGTGATGGATTTTGTCTGCTACGGTAGAGTGGGTGCGTTGCGCCCATGAATTCAACATGAGCTTTTTTGAGTTTTTGGTTTGTTTTTACACTTACATGAAGCGTTTTGCCTTGTCCTGTTTGGTATTTTTGGCTTTCAAACCCGGCAAACCATGGGTTATCACTAACAATAAAAGGAAACTCTTTGATTGTTGTGTTTCCCTTCATTGTGTCATCTTTTACCTCTACACGGAGTGTATGAGCACCATCGCCAAAGCGCTTGATATTTGCATTGAATGTGAAGCCACATTCAGGAGCATCAATCTCACGGGTGAATATGTGCTCATTATCAATAAAAAATGAGACAGTTTTAATGTTTCTATTGCTGGTTGCTTTTAAATGGCCGCTAAGCTTATTAGCAACAGCGGTTGTATTATCAATCCCAGTAACTTCAACTTCTGGTCGTTCTGACGATGTAAAAAATGAAAGTGGGTAAAGAGAGCCTTGTAATACGCTTATGAGCATAATCAAAGCGTAAACGCTCTGTTTATATATTTTCACTTTCATAAAAACATCTCCCGACTGTAGAGTTTTAGCTCTTAGTAAATTGATTCAGTCCACTCAAGAGGATCAACGGCAACTCCATTAACGCGCAATTCCCAGTGTAAGTGGTACCCTGATGCATAACCTGTCATACCAAGGCGTCCAACTGGGCTTCCTTTTTTAATCATCGCGCCAACTTCAACATCTGCATAATCTTCAAGATGCGCGTAAACGGTCTGCACTCCTAAGCCATGGTCAATAACTATTGTATTCCCCGTTATTTCAAAACGATCTTTGATAACTATTTTCCCATTTTGTGATGCCCAAACAACGCATTTTGGTCGATTGATTAAGTCGATTCCTCGGTGCATGTAACGGCCGCGCTCTGGTGTTACACGAATTTCCCCAAATGGTGTTGTCATGCGCTGTGAATCAATAGGAAGCTCAAACTTTCCAACCCAAAGTTTTTTCTTAGGTGAATCTAACGATGTTTTTTCAATAGCTTGAGCAAAAGCTTGTGCGCTTAGGCTAATTTCTTTTTCGTGGCTAAATTTTTCAGAATCAATAGCAAAGCCTCGCTGTTTTTTAAACTCAAAATTTTTGATGGTGATAGGGCATGAAAGTTGTTGTTTATTTGAAACATTATCTTGTAATGCAAGCGTTGCTGTGTAGAGCCCTTCTTGTGCTTCACAATCTACCGGCAAGAACGCTTGATAGACCAGCGATCCTTCTGTTTCTGGACAGCAAGAATAGGTATTTCTCATGAAGGTAGCTTCTGCAGAAGCGAGGGGTTTGTTTGCAGCAAATTTAATCATCGCAGTTTTGCCCTGAAAGACCGTTAATGAATCAGTCAGGAGCGATACTTTAAGCGGTGCATTATCAATTGTGATTTGATATGACGTTTCGCAGCTGTTTTTATTGTAGCTGCTGTCATAAGCTTTGATTTTAAGTGTGTGTTCGCCGTCGCTTATTCCAGCGGTTTGTATGCTTACAGGCTCTTGAAATTCAGCTGCTTTGATTCTTTTTTCCCAAGCAAGCTTATCATCAATATAAATTGAGACAGTATCAATCTTGTAGCCATTATGTGCGTTGAGCACCCCTTCCATTGTTCTTGCGTAGCTGCCATCAGCAACAATCCCAAGAAGGTCTATGTCAGGTTTTTGGTTGTGAGTGAAATAGCGATAGCTTTTGTACCCAGCCCAAGCTGTAAAAAGTAAAACAAGAAGTGGAACGAATGAGTGTCGAAGTCTGTCAAACATAGTATATGCGCGGGTTAAAAGGTGAAACAACACTGTCTGGGCTATGATAGATTTTTTTTCCTAAACCGTAAATCAAAATTCTCTCAAACATAAACCTCCTTTGCCTAATTAATTCGTGCTACTATACAAGAATAGTTTGTTTAAGCGTGATGAGTTTTGTATGAAAACGATTGAAGCATTACATAAAGATCTTATTAGCCAAATTAAAGCGCTTCCAAAGCTGCCTGGGGTTTATCTTTATAAAAATCCACAGGGAGAGGTTGTGTATGTTGGTAAAGCCAAAGATCTAAAAGCACGAGGGCTTCAGTATGTTCAATCGCTTGGAGCAGACATAAAAACAGATACTATTTTTAGCTTAAGTACAGTTGTTGATTGTATTACCACAGATAACGAATTAGAGGCGCTTTTGCTTGAAGCTCGATTGATTCAGAGCTATCAACCGCGTTGTAATATTTTGCTCAAAACTGGCCAGCCGTTTGTGTATATTTTTGTTGCGAGTAACGATGAGCTTCCTCGCCTTGAAATTGTACGTAATCAGCGGAAGAAGGGGAGCTACTTTGGTCCCTTTTTAGAAAAAGGTACAGCGCGTAAAGTGTATGATTTCTTAATTCGTACATTTGTGCTGACGATCTGCAATAAAAAAATAGAATCTGGCTGTATTTTTTATCATATGGGTAAATGCGCTGGGTCATGCAGAAGCTCTTTTGATAAGGAAGGTTATTTACATCGACTTGAACTTGCAAAAAAGGTCCTTAGGCAAGGGCATAAAAAATTTATCGATGAGCTTAAAAATCAGATTGTTGAGCACAATAAGAATCTTGAATTTGAAAAATCACAAGAATTACATAAATACATACAGTCATTTGAGCGTGTTTTTTCTGCGCTTGAATCAAAGAATTCTGATCATGAAATGATTGCGCTCAAACACATTTGGATTCTTGCTCCAGATAAAAAGCATATCGCTGTGTTTCAAGAAAACCAGGGTGTGCTTAAGCGTCAGCGCTTATTTGTTTTGCCTTTTGATTTAGCCGATGAGCAAATCATGGCGCTATTTGAAGAATATTTTTCTAGCTTTTATCAAATTACGTTGCCACCAGGACTCATTTTAATCAATTGCGACTACCCATCAGATCAAGGTCTTATGGAATCATTTCTAAAAGAGTGGCATAACCTTTCGTATACTGTCTCAATTGTTAGCCCGCAGCAAGGTCATTTGCATAATCTTGTTAGGCTCGCATTAGCACAGGCAACGCAAGATATTGATCGTCAGGCAAATTTATCTCAGGCGCTTAAAGTGTTTTTAAAACTCCCGCACCCACCAAAAACAATAGATTGTTTTGACATATCTCACAAGCAGGGACAGTTCATGGTTGGTGCGTGTGTTCGGTTTACTGATGGAGCGCCAGATAAACAAGCCTTTAGGCGGTTTCATATTAAAACAGTTGAGCAAATCGATGATTATGCATCGCTGCGTGAGATTGTTGGTCGAAGGTATAAAGACCGCTCCCAACTTCCAGATCTGGTTGTGATAGATGGCGGTAAAGGCCAGCTTAATGCTGTTGCTGATCTATTTCCCGCTACCCCATTTATTAGTTTGGCAAAAAGAGAGGAAACTGTTTTTTCTGAGCATTTCCCTGAGGGGAAAAAAGTAGATGAAAAATCGTATGTTGGACAGCTTTTAATTGCCCTTAGAGACTATACTCACCATTTTGCAATTAGCTTTCATAAGCAGATTGAGACACTTGATCGCTAGAAAGATCAGCCAGCAGTTTCATTAACGTTTGGCTTTTGGGACTGCATCGTAGGCCTGATTGACAATGCATATAAGCGGCTGTTTTATCGCCTCTTTTAAGCGCTAATTTTGCCATGTCTTCATACACAAGTGCTGCATCATTAACGAATTCTTCTTGTGAGTAAAAACGCTCATCGATGTTAGGAAGCTTGATGTGCTGCATTCCAAACCATACAAAAGCACACGCAAAGCATGCGATTGTAATAATCCAAGAAATGAGTCTTTTCCCTGCCATTTTTATCCTAACGCCACTATGATTTGCTCATCCTACACGATTGTTAGCTGTTTGTTAAATGGATCTAGAAATCAGTCGATTGTATGATCTAAACTCAATTTTGGGTTTAAACAGGGGGTGCCATGAGTTTTTTTTCTTATTTTCTCATTTTTTCATGTTTAATTTTTAGTGCCTATGCCGACCAGGGGAGAGTTATTGTTATCGGGGCGTCATCAGGTATCGGTGAGGCTGTTGTTCGTGCTTACGCAAAACAGGGCTACCGTATTGGTGGTATAGCTCGCCGAGAAGATCGCTTAATAAGTATTAAAAATGACCTGGGAGAGCCCTTTCTCTTCAAGGTTGCAGATGTAACACAACCTATATCTCGTGATTTGGTCAGAGAGCTGATTGATGAGCTTGGAGGGTGTGATATTTTTATTCTTAATGCCGGAATATGGGCCGATAGCCGAAAAGAGTTTGTTGCTTCTGATCGAGAGCAGCTTCTGGCAGATCAGTTGAGTACGATTAATACCAATGTGACCGGTTTTGTTTCTGTTGCGAGTGTTGCGCTTGATTATTTCATAGCGCAGGGCAGAGGTCATTTTGTAGGGATTTCATCGGTTGATGCTGTTCGTGGGCATCCAAATTGCCCTGTCTATTCAGCTTCAAAAGCTTTTGTTTCAAATTATATGCAGGGAACACGCGCGGCTTTTCAGCATGCGAATCTGCCAATTTCAGTTACTGATATTCGTCCTGGGTATATTTCAACGTATGAAGATCCAAATTTCTTTTGGGTTGCATCTCCTGAGCAAGCTGCAGCTGATATTTTACTTGCTATACAAGAGAAGAAGGATGTTGCTTATGTGACTTGGCGCTGGGGGTTATTTGCGCTTTATTTAGCGCTTGCACCTCAGGCTGTTTATAACTATGTTTCAACAACGTATGGAATTAGATAATCATAATAAATGATTATTATCTAGCGTATGAAAGCATCAATTGCCTCTGCTACAGGCACTAAGATTTTTTTCCACTCGTTATCATCAGCAGCTAATCCGATCTCGATTGATAGCGCGGGGGCATTGATGCCTTTAAGGTGCTTAAGTGGAAGCCCAAGAAGCGGGCGCACGATAACCCCGTCACTGTTTGAGCATTCTTTAAGAACTTTATCTGCAAGTATTTTACTTGAGCTTAGATGTTTTCTATGAACCTGATTAATCGGGCAAAAAGCGTGAGTCGTTTCGACCGCTTTATCTTTTAATGCGTCATACTGCTGATGCATGCATGTTACGGTTGTTGAACTGCCAGGTTTTTTATACAGCTCTAATCGTATAAAAACACTGCTTTTACAACGATTAGAGAATGACGCTGCCTGCAGCGGGACAAGTGATTCTCCTGGTCTGCGCGTTACTTCGCTCTCTATTTCTCTACGCTCAAGCTCCAGAGCAAGCGCCTGGGCAAAGAGTGCCGTTTCAGCGCGCTCGTAACCACTCCAGAGTTGGCGGCCAGCATCTTGCGCGTGTCCAGCAGGATCAAGCATCACGAGTTTTTTGTGTTCGGCTTTAAGTAGTGGGTAGACCACAACTGACAGTATAAAAATGTAGATTGATGTTTTCGATTTGATTGCCATGTTGAAAAGCCTTTCATAGAGAGCATTTGCAGTGTAAACTAATCTCTAATAGAACTCAAGCTGCAGGGGGCACGAGATTGTTATCCGTGGGCACGCTAGAGTAAGATTGGGGACTGGAAAGAGGGATTAATCATGGTTACATCATATTCATGGGCTGCAATTCTGCAGAATCTGCGGATATATAAAAGCTTATTTGAACGAGATTTAATAGTTGCGCGTAAGGATTTTTTTAGCGACGTTATTAATCTTGTCACATGGCCAACATCACTGACTATTACGTTCGGGTATGTGCTGCCGGCTGTTGGTCAGGACGCCTATTACGGTGCATTTTTATTAATCGGTGCTCTTGCTACAACCTATTTTTATCTTGCTGTTGGATTTGGCTCTGCACTTGTTAATGACTTTGAAACCCTGCGCTATATTGAGTATCAGATGGTTCTTCCTTTGAGCTCCTACCGCTTCCTTTTTTGGCAGCGTGTATTAATGTTTGCGCTCCATTCAACTATTCTATCAATTCCGCTTTTACCAGTCGGGAAGCTGCTGCTTGGAAGCGTCTTAGATTTGCAGCATTTTGCTCCGTTTAAATTCATGGCTATTATGCTGCTGTCAGGAATATTCTTTGGATTTTTTGCTTTATGGCTTGCGTCGTGGGTTCCAGATAATCGAGCTTTTTCAAGCGTATGGCGTAGAATCTATACCCCAATGCAGCTTACTGGGTGCTACTGGTTCTCATTTGCAACGGCGTATAAAGTTTTTGGTCTTTATGCATTAATTGGTCTTTTAAATCCACTAACGCTTATGACAGAAGGCATTCGAGCTGCTGTGCTTGGGCAAAGTAAGTATTTGTCCTACTGGGGATGTTTTATTGGCCTGCTGCTGTATATTTTCCTTTTTGCATCCTACAGTTTTTATAAATTAAAAAAGCGCCTTGATTTACTATAAAAGCTGACTGAGCTTAACAAGTAACCCTGTTAAGAGGGTTGCTGCCATGACGCCGTCAAAACGATCAAGGAATCCCCCATGCCCAGGTAGAATTGCACCAGCGTCTTTAAGCTTGTTTTTACGCTTGAGGAATGAGAGCAAGAGTCCCCCAAGAAAGCTCACTCCAGTGAAAATAGCTGTTGCTAAAAGATTAAGTATGATTGGATGCGCAGCGTAAGCGCGCTGAATGATCAAAATTTTGGGTGCTAGGTACATGTGCATACAAAAAACGGCAATAATGCTTCCAGCAAAACCTTCCCACGTTTTATTAGGGCTGATATTAGGACACATTTTATGTTTACCAAAAAATTTTCCAAAAACGTATCCAGCTGTATCTGCTGTCCATGCGATAATAATCGGATAAAGTGGAAGATAAAAATCTGAGCCGTGAAATAAAAGCGTGAGCCACATAAGCATGCTCATAGGAAGAATAGGGAAAAAGGGTGTAAGCATCCACCACGGACTGAATGTGTGGGGCATGAGCATCGGCCACTCTGCCATAAGAATTATCCCAAGGATTATTCCGATAACAAAAACAAAAAGGAGTGGGCTGTGCAGGTAGGCGCCGCCAAATCCGATTAATAAAACAATCCCTGTTACTGTTCTTTTAAAGACCTCGTTCATGGTGGTATATAATTCTTCGTAAGATCAATCCACGGCTGTCAGCTTTGAGCAGCTTTTGCAATGGATTTGGGTTTGTAAGCATAGACTTAAGATAGTCTACGCTAAGATCTTGTTGTCTGGCAACATCAAGAGCATATCCAATCATTCGTCGAATTTGGAATCGAACAAATGATGGCCCTTTAATCTCAATAAGATACGCCCCCCAGCGATGCATGTTTTTAAGGCGAATAGAATCTATTCTTCGAATCGTCGTTTTGCCGTCTTCAGCTTTACAGAACGATGCAAAATCATGCGTGCCTACATAGAGTTGTAAACAAGCTTCGAATTTTTTGATATCAACATAAGGCATAAAGCGATAATACCAGCCAAATCGACTCATAAAAGGGAGCGGCGGTTGCTTGAATAAAACATACCAGTATGTTTTTTGTCTAACGTTTGCACAGGGATGAAAATCTTTGGGCGCTTTAGAAAGCGATCGAATACTTATTCCCTGCAGGCGAGCATTCCAACCATGCCTGATGCGATCAAGATCAATCCCCTCAGGAAGTTCAGCAGCAAATCGTGCAACTTGACCAAGTGCATGAACTCCCGCGTCTGTACGTGATGCGCCTGTAATTGTTATCCTGATTCCAAGCAAAGAAAAAAATGTATCTTGAAGCCTTTGTACGACAGTGATTTCATGTGGTTGAATTTGCCACCCATGATAATCAGTTCCATCGTAGGCAATCGTCATAATATAATTAGTCATATACAGCAGAATAAAAAACCCCCATCCAGACGAACGCCATGGACAGGGGAAATGGAGGTTATCAAACAGTAGTGCCTTTCAGCACGAGATCATGGTATAAAAAAAAACTTTAAATTGCAACCAGTTCGGCACCCATATTTTATTCTGCTAGTAAATAAATAACGACTTAGTTTCAAGCTGGATTATTGAGGTTCTTGGCTAGCCCACTTTTTCACAAAAAAGCCCTTTTAATAAGCCTAAATGCTCTTTTGAGTGCTTATGCTTACGAAGAGTTTTTCGTACGAATCCGCGCATGTGGTGATTGAGAACTTTTCCTCTATTGTTTTTCGTGCTGCTTTGCTTAGCTGGTGCATCATTTCAGGTTTTTGCATCAGCATTAGAATGCGCCCAGCTAATGCTTCATAATCACGATACGGGATAATATAACCATTTATACAATCGTTTATAGCATCGTGCGGGCCTTGATGGGTTGTTATGACGGGGACTTCATGCGCCATAGCTTCAAGAAGCGCTAGTGCCAGCCCTTCAGAGTGAGAAGTAATAGCAAGAATGCTAAATGACTTATACAGAGGCCCTAGGTCTTGTAAGATGCCGGTGAAGAGTACTTTTTTCTCAAGGCCTAGCTCATTGACGGTTTTTTCAAGTGCGCCTCGCATGCTTCCATCACCGACGATTACAATACGCCATACATCATGGGGGAGCATTTTCACAAGCTGTTTTGCGACCTCTATGATTCCAAAAGGATTTTTAATAGCTTCAAGCCTTCCTACCCAACCGATAGTAAAAACATCATCGTTTTTGATAATGCTTGCAGGCAGGTATGTACCATTTTGTATGACCATCATGTGAGGGTGCGCGCCCACATTATCCTTATAAGAGGCAGCAAGTGAATGAGAAACAGGGATAATGGTATGAGAGGCTTTATGCGTTACTTTATCAATATAGCGTCTTAGCATTCCATGGTGGAGTGGGTCACCATGAAGATCGCTTACAACAGGGATTCCTGAAATTTTCCCAGCTACTCTGCCTATTACTGTCGCAAGCCAAAGCGACGTATGCAAAATATCAGGCTGTACTTCTTTTATTAGCTTTAGTAAGCGCAGTATGCAACTGCCATCGTATGGATGAACCAGTGGGTTTAAGCGATATGTTGTAACCCCAAGAGCATGTAAATCTTGTCGTATTGGTCCGTCATAGAAAAAGGCCACGTGATGTTCGTGGCCTTTTAATTGTAGCTGAGTAATAAGATTGTAAAGAGCACGCTCTGCGCCGCCAACACCTAAGTTTGTGATTACGTGCAGTATTTTCATGCGCTAAACTCTCTTTTATTCGCCAGTATCGCTTACTGGTGCGTTCATATCGACATCTTTTTCAATAAATGATGTCAACTTTTTGCTTCGTGATGGATGGCGTAGCTTGCGTAAAGCTTTTACCTCAATCTGACGAATACGCTCACGGGTAACAGAGAAGTCTTTACCAACTTCTTCTAGTGTGTGTTCTGATGCAACGTCAATTCCAAAGCGCATTTTGAGAACTTTTTCCTCACGTGGGGTAAGTGTTTTAAGAACCTCACGAACTTTTTCTTTAAGGTCTTCATTAATAACAGCATCAACCGGTGAGTACTCATTTTCATCTTCAATAAAGTCTTTAAGATACGTGTCATCGCTGTCACCAACTGGTGTTTCCAGAGATACCGGCTCTTTAGAAATTTTGATGATGTTTTTGATTTTCTTCTCATCAAGATTAAGTTCTTTAGCAAGCTCAGCGTATGTTGGCTCGCGGCCTTTTTCTTGTACGTATGTACGTGTGATTTTATTAATCTTGCTGAGCGTTTCAACCATGTGCACTGGTACACGGATAGTACGAGATTGATCAGCGATTGCTCGTGTAATTGCCTGACGTATCCACCATGTTGCGTATGTGGAGAATTTAAATCCACGCTCAAACTCAAACTTCTCAACAGCTTTGAGCAACCCGATATTTCCTTCTTGAATCAAATCAAGGAAGTGAAGTCCGCGGTTAATATATTTTTTTGCAATATTGACTACAAGTCTCAAGTTTGCGCGAGCAAGATCGTCTTTTGCATACTTGTCTTTTGCTTGAGCAACAGCAAACTGTCTATAGAGCTTAAGGATTTTTTCTTTGCTTAAGCCAGATTCAGCTTCGTTTTTCTTGATAATTTTGTATCCGCTTCTGACAATCGTATCAAGCATTGTGATCTGCTCTTGATCGTCAGCGGTAGGGTTTTTAATGCTCTGATAAAATTTGAGCTTTGATTCTGTCCCACGAATCTCATCTTCTTTTTCTTGAATCTTCAGAACAAACTTTTCGATTTTTTTACCGAATTTTTTGATCTGCTTGTTTGAGAGCTTAATTGCTTTGATCGCGTCGATTACGTTTTGCTTGTTTTCTTCAACGCGCGCAAGCATCTCCTTTTTCTTCTCTTCAGAATCAAGTTGGTTGCGATAAGAGCGGTAAATCTTATCCTCATTTGCAGCGATATTTTTAATATTTTGGATTGCTGCGATTAACTTGATTTTTTCTTCTTCAAATTTTGGTGAATTATCTTCATCAAAATCAGAGAACTGAATCAAATCTTTAAGAAAGAGTGGATCTTTGCTGATACGTTCTTCAAAACCCATAAGATCTTTTGCAACAAATGGGAATTGAGCAATAGCATCGATGGATTCGCGCTTGCCAGCAGCAATTTTGTCGGCGATTACTTTTTCTGTATCTTTGTTGAGAAGTGGAATTTTCCCAATCTCTTTAAGATACAGTTTAACCGGATCATTCAACTGGCTTGGCTCAAGAAGCGCCTTAATTTTTTCGACGTCTTTTTCGTAAGCATCATCTGCTTCAGATTCTGCTCCAAGATCACCAGATTCGATTGATGAATCAAGATCGTTTGGAAGTTTCTCAAAGCTTGCACCTTTAGCGCTGTCAGCTTCGATTAAGCCATCAAAGTCTTGTGTGTCAGTTTCGAGTTCATCTTCTGAAATCAAGTCGATGTTCTCGCGCTCAAGCAGTCTTAATAGCTCGTTTGCATCTTCTTCGCTTAGGCGATGGCGTTGATTGAAGCCTACAAGCTCTTCATAAGTAATAACACCATCACTGCGGCCTTTTTCTATCAAGGACGATACTTGCTTATCAATTGATTTGAGCGACTGAGTTAAATTTTCTTCCTCTTGAGGAATTAAAAGTGATGAGAACTCATCAACTTCTTCGATCTCTTTTTCTCGAGGAATAACTTTGGTTTCTACTTTTTTAGCAGCTTCAGCTTTAGCAGAAGCCTTAACGGAGGCTGTCTTTTTCGGTGAGTGTGCCGCAAGTAATTCATCCGCCTGCTTTGCAAGCAGCGCGCGCTCTTCAGCTAATTTCGCAGCTTTTGCAGCATCTGATACAGATGTTTTTTGTGCACCAATAACACTTGTTTTGCCAATTTTTACACGAGAAGATGTTGAGCTTGCAGCTGATGGTTGTGTTGTTTCAACCGATTTTTTAGCTGCACTCTTTTTTACAACAGCTTCTTTTTTTGGTTGAGCTGAGCTTGCAGCAGCTTTTTTAGCTGCTTCGCGTTCAAGCGCCATACGCTTGATGTATGGAACAAACTCTTTTTTTGGCTCTTTGGCTACTACTTTTTTCTTTGCTGGAGCTTTGATTGCAGCTTTTTTCTTAGGAGTAGGCGCCTGAAGAATGCGCTTCATAACACTCCCAATTGCGCTTACCGCTTTCTTGAGTGTGCTTTGCTTTGCAGGTTTTGCCTTTGCTTTTTTGGCAACCTTTTTAGCGGCTTGTTTTACTGGGCGAGCAACACGAGCTGCTTTCTTTTTAACAACTTTACGCGCAATTTTTTTAACAACTTTTTTCTTTGTCATCGTATTAGCCCCCTTGCCAGCATGCCTTGTTTAAGGGCTGCAAATTTTGCAAGCACATCGTTTACCATTTGATTATTGTTTTCACGTTTAGCTTTGACAATCTGATCTTTAATGTCTTTGACAATTTTTTGCCAATGATGTTTACACAAGCGCGTGATGATATGGTCGACCACTGACAAACAAGAAGGCCCGTCGTGACGCATTACAATTTTTATGGCCCATTCTTTATAATCTTCATCAAGGGCGTCAAAAAGGTCACGAGATTCAGCATGCCCAGTTTTTTTTTGTTCGGCAATATACTCTGCCAAGTACTGAGTTTGTTCGCTCAAATATGGTCTTAAAAAAATGATTTTATCATCAATCTCGCTCAGATTGCTTGAGCAAATCATAGCAGAAATTAGCTTTTCTTCCAATAACTGCCAATCTTCGTCCTCAAGTGGTTCTGTTGATTGGGTCTGCTCGGCAGGGATATTTGGGGAGGTTTTTTGTTGTCTTCCACGAGTACGAAGCTGTTGCCGAAGAACTTCATATGACAAACCAAGTGCGGATGCTGCCTGATGGAGCAGGAGTTCCTGTTTGAGGGAATTGTTCAGTTTGAAAATAATCTCGATGATTTTCTCAGCAACTCCGAGTTTTACAGAGAGCGGCTTATGTGCAAAATCTTGTGATACGGTGCCGATGAAAAATGAAAAAATGTCTTTTGCTTCAGCAACAAAATCTTGCAGGTTATACCCGCTTGTCAGAAGCGATGCCGGGTCATGCTCTTTGGGAAGCGTTATAACTTTAACTTCAAGGTTTACCTCCCAGCAAAGTTCCGCAAGTCGAATCATGGCTTTTTGGCCTGCATTGTCTCCATCGTACAAAACGTAGAGTGTATGAACAAAGCGGCTTAGTAGTTTTAGGTGGTCTGATGTGCACGCGGTGCCTAGCGTTGCAACAGTATTTGTATACCCATACTGATGCATCATGACGCAATCCATGTAGCCTTCAACTAAAAAAACGTGAGCGCTTTCTTGCATCGGTTTTTTTGCTGTATCAAGTCCAAACAGAAGCTTACCTTTTTCAAATCCGTCAGCTTCTTTGCTGTTATAGTATTTTGGTCGCTCATCACCGTGTTTAAATACACGTCCGCCAAATCCGCAAAATTTACCTTGCCAATCTCTGATAGGAAAAATAATTCGCTCTTCAAATGGTGAATACATGCTCATTTTGCCATCAGCCAAAATTCCTGCATTAATAATATCCTTCATCAGAATACCCGCTTCACTAGCCATTACCTGGAGCGATTTTAAAGCGGTTTGGCCTGACGGAAAATAGCCAATCATGAAATTTTGAATAGTCGCAGCTGAAAGATTGCGTGCCGTTGTATAAGCTTGAGCAACACTACTAGCTTTGAGCTGTTGGTGGCACCATTGTGCAACTACTTTGCATATAGCAAAATAGCGGTCTTTCTGCTCTCGTTCTTCTTTGGAAAATTTTATTGATTCACTTTTTAAAATATCTTGAGGTACATCAATACCGTATTTATCAATCAAATGAACGACAGCTTCTTTTTGCCCGAGGCGTTCTGTTTGAGCAATAAAAGATATGGCGTCTCCTGATGCATGGCACCCAAAGCAGTAAAAGATTTGTTTGTCTGGACTAACAGTAAACGACGCATCTTTTTCTGAGTGGAAAGGGCATGATGCCTTCCAATAGTGACCGGCAGGGCGTAATTGTATATAGCTGCCGATTACATCTAAAATATTGATGCGTTGCTTAACAAGCGAAAAAAGATTCATGATTTTTTGTTGTGGCTAGTAGCAATAAGTGCAATGATCCCAATAATTGCGCCTAGCATAACACACGCTGCCCAAAGTTGCACGTATGAAACTTTGAATTCAAATATGCTGTAGGGAAGGTACGGCGCTCGATCTGATCGCCAAAAATCAATAATAATTCTACCAAGTGTTTCAAGCATTAAATACGTGAGCACTGTTACGCCTGGTCGTTGAGTTCCTTTTTTGTACACTGCGCGTGTGATAAGAAAAATAATGAATGATATTCCGCACATGTACAATTGTGTTGGATGAAGCGGGATGTTAAGTGGTCCGTTCCCCGCAGGATCTGTAAAGGTTACTGCCCATGCAAGTCCTGGCGCAGGTGCTCCATAACAGCATCCAGAAGCAAAACAACCAATACGAGATATTGATTGCATAAGGGGCGCATACGCAGCGACAAGATCAAATATTTTGAGTACTGGAATTTTATAAAATGACAAAATTATAAAACCATAAAGTATAACGCCTATGATTGCGCCGATGATCATAAGTCCTTCAACCCACGGGAACAGTATGCTTATCCAGTTGCCGCTAAAGTGCTCGGGGTAATTTATGATAAAAAGGGTGCGTCCACCAACAAGGCCAGCAAGCAGCCCGCCAAAAATAATATTAGTATATAAATCTGCGTGTATGATTTTTTTGCGCATTGGGTGATTTACGGTAAGCCACAAAAAAATCATAAACCCAAGAGCTATCATGGTTCCATATGAATAAATCCACATAGGACCGTATAAGTGGAGAATGCGTGGAAACATGAAGATCCTTAATTATCTAAATTGAGGTGAAAAATATCTAGCTGATTAGTGTATCAAGCTTTTTTTGCAGCGCACGCTTTTTAGTCGTATCGTCTTGGTCGTCAATAACAAACATTGTATTCGGGTGCAGGTTTGCAATCTCATGAGCATTTGCAACCTGATGGCTCGTTGTGGTTGCTGTCAGCGGGATAATAATAGCCATTTTATTATAAGCGGCGATTTCAAAAAGGGTTCCTGCGCCCGCTCTACAAACAATAATGCTCGCTGCTTGATAGAGTGTTTGAATATCGTGGTCATAATCAAAAACGTACGCTGTTACGCCGTTCTTTTCATAAAAGTGTTTAATCCGCTCTGCATCGCGATGCCCTGTTTGGTGAATAACCTGAATCTTTGATGGCTTACTTGCTTCGATCCAATACATCAATGATTCATTTAGGAAAACTGATCCTTGTGAACCACCAAGTACAAAAATTGTTTTGATTCTATCACCACAATGAAATGGTATTCCTGTGCGCGAGCTAATATTTTGTAAGGCATCTTTTTGGCTACAGTCTTGCGGTGTAAATCTCAAAGGGTAGGGGCTGACAACCATTTTGTGGCGGTATCTTTGAGTTATAAAATCTTTGCCATCAACTGTTTTGGCGAAAACACAGTGTATTTTTTTTGCCAGCGGGAAAAGGGCTTTAACCGATTTGCCTGGCTCTACATTAAGTTCGTAGAGTGTTACGGGTGTTCCTGCAAGCCATGCGCCAAGGCATACTGGTAGCGCCAAAAAGCTTCCTGTTGTAACAATTTCTTGGGGGTTGTATTTTCGAGCAAGCTTGTATGATTCATAGATAATTTTTATACAGTTTCCTATATGCAGTGGTATTTGCCACCATCGGCGCAGGCTAAACTGGCCTAGGTTGCAGCTGTGATGATGCGCTTGTTGTAGTTTATGCGCAAGCGTTTGCTCAAGTGTTTTTGTGCCTGTAAAAAAATGTATGCTTACGTTTTTATTTTGTTTTAGGGCTTGTTGTGCAAGAGTCACCGCAGGATTAATGTGCCCCCCAGATCCAGCCGCGACAAAAAAGATAACTGCTGGATTCATTATTTCATTTCCATAGTTAAAAAATTTAGCATTATTCTACCACCCATGTTCCGAATAAGTTTTCCCTTCTTGAATGAAGAGAATTGCTTGTTTGTGTGCAGGTAGGATATTTATTGGCAGTTGTTTGAGATCAAAAAACTGTAGATCATCATGTTTTGTTGGCTCTCTATTTACCGGTATACCATAGCCAGAAATATCGGCTTTAAAGCAAAGCGCGATAAGCTCTGATCCAGATGCCTTACGATGAAAAGTGTGTACAAGCTCAAGCATTTCTGGCTTGATATCAAGACCTATTTCTTCATGTATTTCACGCACAATTCCCATGAGCGCTGTTTCATGGGCTTCAACTTTTCCACCAACCATGCTGTACATTCCATCACCAAATTGTGCATTTTTTCTTCTGAGCAAAAGAATTGTGTCTTGCTTGTATAAAAAAGCCACAGCATAAAGCTCAACCATTATATCTCTCTTTGTATGGTAGTAATGAGTTACGGTTTTTCTAGCTTCTGCGCAAACTCAAGAATTATAGGATCATTTGGCGCCAGTGTACGTGCTTTTTGAATCAGGTCAACAGCAATTGCTTTTTTTCCCTGGCGCTCAAGGATAACCGCTTTAGTATGCATAAAAGCAGCATCTGTTGGTTTGAGCTCAAGAGCTTTATCACTGTATTTAAGTGCATCATCAAGTTTTGCAGGATTTTGTGCTAGGCAGTACGCAAGTAAATTGTAGCTTTCTGGTAAAACAATTTCGCAGTGTATTGCGTCTTTAAGCGCGCCTGATAGTGCTGCATGCTCTTTATATGCGTACATAAGGTGCGCAATATAATAAAGCGCTTTTCCTTTGAGTGATTTATCAGATGTTTTTTTTGCAAGTGTTGTAAGAACTTTGTGAGCGTTTTTTGTGTCTTTTATTTCAACATAAAGATCTGCAAGCGCAATAAGTACAGCTTCATGATAGCGTTTTTTGAGCGCGCTATTAAAAAGCTTAATAAGTGTCTGAGTGCTAATGAGGCTGTGTCTGACTAGTGTTATTGCTTGTATTATTGATGGGTCTGAACCGTGTGCCACAAGTGTTGATTGCACAAATGCCAAAAGCTCTCTGATCTGCTTTTGCTTAAGTAAAAGCTCTATTTTAAGAACAATTGCTTTAGGGAATGCAGGCTTTACTTTAAGAGCTTGGTTTACATGGACCATTGCTTCAGCGAGATGTTCTGCTCGGGCATGTAGGAGCGCCATATCAAATTGGTATTCGGGTTTATCTGACTTCATTTTTTTCATGTATGCAAGCGCTTCTTCGTATCGATTAGTTTGAAAAAGAAGCTGAACAATATTTTTTTCTATTGATTCGTCTCTTCCCGCAAGGCTCATAAATTTTTGATACCCATCAATAGCGTCTTTAATATTTCCTGACTGCTCAAGAACCATAGCTCGAAAAAGTATCCCACGATCAAAGTGAGGCATAAGTTTCAGACATTGATTTATTGCTTCGAGTGCTTTTTTGAGATTGTTTTTTTCAACGTGTAGCTTTGAAAGCAGGAAGTAAAAAATAAAGTGCTTTTGCTTAAAGCGCGCATTTGCTAAAGCCCGCTTAAGAATCTTTTCAGCTTTGTCATGCTGCTGTGATTTAAGAAGCGAAATGGTTGCAAAGTAAGCGACTTGTTCATTGTCTGTGTGCGCGTCAGTCAGTTTTGCAAAAAGTTTATCAGCTTCAGCTTGGTTGCCTATTGAAAGGTATGATTGTGCCACCATCAGCTGAGCATTAAGGTTGTCTTTAAAAATAGGATCAAGCAATTCTTTATTATGTTCATAGTGCTTGATCAGAACTTCATGCTGGTTGTTATCAAATAAAAATTCATAAAATGCTGCGTATGCATGCATTGATGGGCTACCGCTAAAAAGATTTTTATATGCTTGGAATGCTTTTTCTGGATTGTCGCCTCTATGGTGCTCATATGTTGCTACAGCATAGTTTGATAGATTGTCAGTATCGCTTGACTCATCAATTGTTACAATCGTTGAATCAGCAGATGATCTATTGGCGTTGACTTCTGAAAGATTGAGTTCGACATCAGCCCCTGCGTATAGACCAGTTGCTAAAGCGCAAGCCAGTAAATGATTAACCAGTTTTTTCATCTTTCAGACTCCTCATTGATTTACAGCGACGAAAGTACCGAGCAATACTAGATTGTAGATCGTCGTTTTCAATCACTGCAAGAAGCTTTGCTTCTTCAGAGGTAAGCGTAGGGTGTTCTTTTATATCCAGACGTCTTTTTTGAGGCTGTTTAGCTTGTTGCTGAGATATATTTTTAACTTTGAATCTAATTGTTTTGATGACATGCGGTTTTATAACAGCATTTATTCTCTCAAGGATAAAATCTGAAAGCATCATCAGCTCTTGCCCAACGGCAGAGTGCTTAACGGATATCCAAATAATAGACCCCTCTATTTTTTCTATGCTAGCTTTTGTTGAAAGGCCACCAAGTACCTCATGCCATTGGCTGAAGAGCTTGAGTTTCCAAGCATGCTCCTGAGGGATAAGAGACTCTAGCAGAGGTTTGAGTGGTGTTGTCATGATTGTTTAAACTTCTAAAATGCCTATAATAAATGCTCGCAAAAGATTGCATGTCCACAGAAAGGTTTACAGATGCCCCAGTCTTGGTTTGTTTTGGTGCCTCCTTGCATCGTTATTATTCTAGCGACTTTAACGCGTCGTATCCAATTTTCTCTTTTTATGGGTATTGTTGCTGCTTCTTTAGTGATTAATGACTTTGCAGTGATTGATGCGGCACGCTATTTTTTCCTGAAGCTTTATCATGTAAGTGAGCTTAATAAGGTTTCGAGTTTCTCTGATTTTATGAACTCGTCGAACTTATTTATTTGTTTGTTTTTAGTGTTACTTGGCATTTTAATAACAATGATTCGTTATTCTGGTGCTGCCTATGCGTATGGAAACTACGTTGCAAAACGAATTACCACCGCACAAGGGGTGGAGCGCGCCTCACTGATTTTGTCATCATTCTTTTTTATAGATGATTATTTTAGCTGTTTGACTGTTGGTTCTGTTATGCAGCCAATCGCTGATAAATTCAGGGTGCCGCGCGTGAAGCTTGCGCTTCTTGTTAATGCTGTTGCAGCACCATTTGCTATTATTTTTCCACTATCAAGCTGGATTGCTGAACTTGTTGGGCAATTGCGCAATTCTGGTGTTGGGCTTGTTCATCAAGCAAAACACTTGGTTCATGCAGACCCGCTTGGAATGTATATTTCATCAATTCCGTTTATGTTCTATGCTTTTACTATGATAATTGGCGTTTGGTACATGGTTTCGCGTCGGATATCATTTGGAATTTTTGCAAAGCATGAGCGATTTGCTTCAAAAACTGGTGAGCTTTTTGGCGGGAAAATGCCGGTGGTGCACCGCGTCTATGATCTGCCAGAAGACAAAAAGCGCTCAAGTCGTGTTCTTGATTTTATCTTTCCGATCGTTCTGCTTTTTTGCAGCGTTATCATTTGGCTTTTGACGCAGGGTGGTTATGCCTTATTTGGCGGATCACGTAGTTTGATTGATGCGATTCAGGCAAGTAATATTTTTGCAGCATTTTTCTTTGGTGGATTAATAACAGTATTTGTTACATTTGGTGTTTATTTTAATCGAAGAAAAATTTCAAAACGCGACATCTGGCCAATTATCAAAGAGGGCATTCAATTAATGGGTGGCTCTTTAGTCATGTTGATGTTTATCTGGACATTCTCGCGCATGCTCTCAAAGGACTTACAAGCCGGAGAGTATATTGCACAACTTTTACTTGGCCGTGTTGATCCGTATCTTTTACCACTTATGTTTTTTGCGCTTGCTGGCTTTACCTCAGTTATGATCGGCACTGCATGGGGTACCATAGGTATTCTTGTTCCACTGAGCTTAGAGATGGTCCCGGTCTTTTTAGGATTTACGCCACCAGTGCTTTTGACTGATGTTCCGATGTTGAGTGTTGTTTTAGGCGCTCTTATTTCTGGTGCAATTATTGGTATGCATATTTCGCCTATAGCAGATGTTATGCTTATGTCTGCTACAAGCGTTGGAGCATATCATCTTGATTTGGTCAGAGGGCAGATTAGTGTTACTGTTCCGACAATTTTGGCTAGCGCCCTTGGGTACCTTGTTGTGGGGCTCTTGCTTCCAACTTACGGACGAGCTGCTGCATCAGCAGGCGGACTTGGCGTTTCATTTATAGGAATTATGTTCTTTATGACGATTTTGCATATCGCTCACGCCTACAAAACGTCTCAAACAAAATAGTAAAAAAGCCTCTTGAAAAAGGGGCTTTTTTTATTAGCAAGCTTTTTATTCTTATTGTAGACTCTCGCATTGCGTTTCTTCTGACATACGATTTTTCATCATCAAGGACACTTATGGCTCTGATTCTGCGTGCTGTTATTTTCGCAATGATTTCTGTTTGTGTGTATCCAGCTAGCGACGATACTTCTAGATCGCATGGTGGTCGGCGCGTACTTGCAGAAGCGGCTGCATCTAAAGAAGCAGGGGATGCAGTATTAACATGCTGTATTTGTTTAGAAGATTGTGCTGCTGATGACACTATTTTTTGCATTCATTCACGTAATACTCATGCTGCGCATGCTGAGTGTCTGAGTCATTGGTTTAAAGTTGATCGTAGATCTTGCCCAGTCTGTAAAAATCAAAAAATGACCACAGACCAAGATTTTAATAGGATTATTGGATTACGTGGTGCAGGGGGTGAAGAACTCACATCGGCGGATGAAGAGCGCTACGATTTATTTATTGAAGCTGCACGTAGTGCGCTTTCAGATGATGAAGATGATTTTACAGTTTTTAAGGCTGGTTGGTCTGCGCTCGTACTTCTTGGGCGTTGCTGTGATTACATCAGCGCGTGCCAAGTGGCGCTACCAGTTATAGGGTTTACACTGATAGGTTCTGATTATGTTACACACTATGCGCGTCCATATAGTTTGATTCTTGAAAATTTAGTTTTAGCTACGGTATCTGCCCTTGCGACTGATTCAATTATTTATTTAAAGCTTCGTAGTGCTGGACAACAGGTCTTTCTCTATAAGCAATCAATTAGAAGAAAAATAGCGAGCTTGATAACAGAGGATGATTCTTTTACGGTCTATCGTGATTTTATGAATGCTCAGACAACATTAAGTGATTTATGTGCGGTGTCACAAAATCTTAAAATGCTTGCTGTTAGCAAACAGCTGTTTTTTACCCTTATTCCTGGTTAATTGGTGTTTTTAACTCCCAGCACGTGCTACTGCCTGAAATAATCTCTAAGGCTATTTTGTGAGGGTGATTCAGGTAGTCAAAAAATGCCTTTTTTCGCTTAAAAACAGTCATTTTCCCCTAATTTACCCCTGTGATAAGATAAATATATTCAAATATAAATTTATCGATACGTGGCTTGTTATTAGGGGATGCCATGAAGAAACTCTTATTAATACTTTTTATAACGATCATAGGTGCAGAGTTATTTTCTGCACAAAGCGGGCCGATTACTCGCAGGAGAAGAGCGTCTTTAGGCGTAGATCATGCTCCACTTGCAGCTTTGTCTGTGAGCGATGAAGAAATACAGCGATGCCCAATCTGCTTGAATAAATCTACCTACAGACTAAAAGGTTCTTGGCTGACTTGCCAAAATTCTAATGGTTTGCACGGTGCGCACGCGGCGTGCCTTGCACTAGCGCCATCAAGGCAGTGTCCGACATGCAGGCATAATCCTATGCTTTCTGATGCTACTTATGATGCTAAAGTAAGACCTAAAATTGCCCCTATTCCACAGGCGATTCACTATGCTGTCAATAATCATCACCCTCATCATAATGAATTAGGCCAGGAACAGGTGTTTGATACATTTGGTTTAAGGTATAATTTTAGTAATGATGCTTCATTTGAGCATTACTGCAGGGTTCAGCAGTATGGAATGCTTTATCTGCGTTTCCTCATAAATGTTGTGCGATCTGTTCCTATTTCTTTTTTAACTATGTCTGCAATCTCAAGCTTTGGCCAATATCTTTTTTACGGGATTACTCCAACAACTGAGGCTTGCTTAAACTACGCAGCAATTGGTGCATTTTCTGGAGATATTAAATCCATAATCACTGAGGCACTACAACATTTAAGACGCCATGTTAATGAATTAGAAACGCAAGTGCAAGATCATCTAGAGCGTTATACTTTGGCTGGAAATGAGTTTCGAGCAAATAGGCTGAGAGAGGTTAGTCTTTCGTTTAATGATTCGCTTTTGGGATTGATTAGAAATCCTGATTTTAGAAAGCTTACATTTACTGCTTTGCCACAAACATCTGTTGCTCTTGTGACAGCGCTGGGAAGCCGTTTATTACGATTTATGAATGGGTTTCCTGCTATGGGTTTTGTAGATAAGGCTAAGGCAGTTGCTAAAGGATTATTACTAGGATCTTCGCTTAGTTATCCTATTGCATCTTCTGCGGTAAACGTATACAGGTTTATAACAGGATCATAATTTTTGATGCTCAAATTAGTACAAATAAAAAGGCCCTGGTAATTTTTACCAGGGCCTTTTTTAATTAGCGTTTGCGCTCGTTTGATTTGAGGTAACGTTTTCTCAATCTAATTGATTGAGGTGTTACTTCAATAAGCTCATCGTCATTAATCCACTCGAGTGATTGCTCAAGGTTCATAATGCGAGGAGGAGCAAGCTTAACAGCATCATCAGTTCCTGATGCACGCATGTTAGTAAGCTTCTTCGCACGAGTTGGGTTGACATCAAGGTCGTTGTCTCTTGAGTGTTCTCCAATGATCATACCCTCATAAACGTTATCTGTAGGGTTAACCATCAAGATTCCACGATCTTTAAGGCCATCAAGGGCATATGCTGTTACTGCGCCGTTTTCCATAGAGACAAGTGCTCCCTTGGTACGAGCAGGAATTTCTCCAGCATAATCTTCATAACCATGAAAACGGTGGTTCATAAGACCTGTTCCACGTGTATCGGTAAGGAACTGACCTCTGAAGCCAAGCAATCCACGAGCAGGGATTTTGAATTCAAGGCGCACTTTGCCATTCCCATGGTGAATCATGTTTTGGAGAAGCGCACGGCGTTTACCGAGGTTTTCCATTACCACGCCTTGGTGTTCTTCATCAACGTCAATAGTCAAAAGCTCATATGGTTCGCACTTAACGCCATTTACATCTTTGTAAATAACTTCTGGTGCAGACAACTGAAGCTCAAAGCCTTCTCGACGCATTGTTTCGATCAAAATACCCAAGTGGAGTTGTCCACGACCTGAAACTTTAAATGTTTCTGGTGAGTCTGTGTCCTCAACGCGGAGAGCCAAGTTTGTTTTGATTTCTTTTTGTAGGCGGTCTCTGATGTGGCGTGATGTGAGTAATTTACCTTCTTTTCCTGCAAACGGTGATGTGTTAACAGAGAAGTAAATAGACAAGGTTGGTTCGTCAACAGAAACATACGCAATTGGATTTGGTCTATCAACGTCACAAATTGTTGTACCAATTGTGATGTCTTCTTCAACCCCTGCAATTGCAATAATGTCGCCAAACTCAGCGCTTTCAGCTTCGATACGCTTAACACCTTCAAACTGGTAAATTTTGGTAACGCGAGCAGCTTTACTTACAGTATCGCCTTTGCAACCAATAATTTGTTTGTTAAGTGTAATGTTTCCGCTGAATACTCTTCCAATCACAATTCTTCCGAGGAAGTCAGAGTGATCAAGGTTAGTAATCAAAATCTGAAGATCATCTGTTTCTGATTTTGGTACTGGAATGTGCTCAAGAATAGCTTGGAATAGCGGCTGCATATCGCCATCGTATTTGGTTTTGTCTTTTGACATGTAACCATTACGTGATGAACCATACAGAACAGGGAAATCAAGCTGCTCTTCGTGCGTCGCAAGATCCAAGAAAAGGTCATGAACCATGCCTTCTGTACGATCAATGTCAGCATCTTTACGGTCGATTTTGTTAATGATAACAATAGGCTTAAGATCGAGCTGAAGGGCTTTTTGGAGCACGAAGCGTGTTCCTGGGAGCGGTCCTTCTGCAGCGTCAACAAGGAGCAAGAAGCCTTCAACCATCTGGAGTGTACGCTCAACCTCACCACCAAAGTCCATGTGACCTGGGGTGTCTACGATGTTAATTTTTGTACCATCGTCGAGTTTAATAGCCGTATTTTTTGCCAGAATGGTAATACCACGTTCTTTTTCAAGATCGCCTGAGTCCATGATTCGCTCAACAGCATCACCTTCTTTTCCGAGTGTTCCGGATTGACGAAGAAGCTGGTCAACGAGAGTTGTTTTTCCATGGTCAACGTGTGCAATAATAGCTACGTTGCGGACATTAGTTCTTTGTTTAAATGACATACATGTAGCCTATATTACATCTGTACTGCGCAGTAAGGCAGGAGCGCCATGCTGCGAGACAGCTTAATTTGCTGTGACATTTGTCTTTGGTGGAATGCACAGTTGCCTGAAACACGTGAAGGTAGAATTTTGCTACGCTCAGTCATGAAATTTCTAAGCAAGCCAACGTTCTTGTAATCAAGAGCAAGATCAAGCTCTTTGTTTGAGCAGAATCTGCAGTGCTTAGGATTTAAATAAGCTTGTTTTCTGATTTTCTTTTTAAGCAAACGTGAACTGATACGTACTTTATTGCCTGACATAATCTATTCCTTAAACGTTAAAAATTATTCTTCTGAAAGATCTTTTTCTGCAGCATCTACGCTTGAAAGCATAGTTTCGATTTTGTTCTCTTTGAAGAACGCATCAACTGCACCACGGTTCGCTGAATCCATTGATTCAGGGCGTTGGTATGTTGCAGGAGCATCTTTTCTCAAACGAACGCTTACATGGCGTAAAACGGTCTCTGAGCATTTGATTTTAAGGAAAGTATCAATGTCTTTTACAACAGTTGTAATTGCAGCAGCAGGTACTTCATAGCGAGCAAGTACGTATGCGCCATGTGTGCCTTTTCCTACTGGATAGCTGAGTCTGAGCTTACCCCATTGGTCAAATGATGTAAGTTTACCTGCAGCTTTGTTTACAACACCATCAATAGCACGCTCAATAGCAGTGATATCATCAGGGGTTGTGTCTACTGATGCAAGCATCAGTGTTTCGTAACGAACGTTCATAAAGTTCTCCCAATCACGAGATTGAATTAAACAAACCAGGGAGATAGCGGCAACAGAGCCACTAACGGAACCCTAAAAAAGATGCACCAGTATAGTGATTCCGTAGCTTTTTTCAAGGTCAGAACGTTTCAGATAGAAAGATTCGATCGTTTTTTATGAAGAGGCACGCAGCCTTTTGGGCTTGTCTTGTACAATGAAAAACCGCCTGCAGGTTTTAACCCTACAGGCGGTTTATAATAACATGATGAGAGATCAGGTTTTTATGGCATGCGTTGGTAGCGATACACAACTTTACCAATAATACGGAACTGATCTTTGCCACGAACAAGAGCAAGTGGTGATTTCTTGTGGTTGACTGATTCAAGTACGATAAAGTCATCCATATAGTTTACTTGCATAATTGCTCGGGTTGGGTTTTCATCGCCATATTCTACAGCAACGATATCACCTGAGTTTGTCCAGACACCTGGAGCAACGATCAGGAAGTCACCCTTAACAAAATTTGGAGCCATTGAGTTATCTTCAACGCAAAGAGCAAAAAGCGCGCTGTCATCAAAGTCACCAAGAATTGGCACAAATTGATCACGGTAGCCTGTTGAAACTTGCATAAGCTGATTATTGTATTCTGATGGTTGAGCAGGGATCTGACCAACGATAGGCACAATCTTGAGCTTAAGATTAAGATCGCTCATTGAGCTTGTAAGTTCTGCTGGAATTTCAGCTGCATCTTGAGCTCTAACAGCACCACGGCTGTCCTCAAGAATATCACTTGGCTGTAGCTCGAAAGCTTCAGCTAGTTTTTTTAGCGCATCTTCGTTCCAACGACGTGTTCCATTTTTTATGTGCGTCAAATAACTTTCAGACATTCCAGTCTTCTCTGCGAGCACCTTTGTTGTCCAGCGGCGTTCGCGGAGGAGTTCTTTAACGCGCAGGCGTGTCGATACCATAGTGTATTACCTCCTGGCTTGTTTCCCTAAAAAAGCAAATATAACGTACCCCCCTTGCCATGACACCTCTTAACGAAAAGAGCCACAGATAGGTACCGTTTTTATCAAAATCTAACTGGTCAATAAAAATTGACACTGAGTATCTTTTTCATTATAGATTTGGGCTTCAGATTGTCAATTGGGCCAAAACCGGCCTATTTCAAGCCAAAAACCCCTAAAATGATTAAAATAAGAACCCAAAGTGATTCGGCTGCGAGAGCGCCTGCACAAAAAGGCTGATAAAAATCACGTTTTTTTGTTAAAAAAGTTATGAGGCTTCCGGCCAAAAGGCCAAGCGTTACACTGTTAGGCATAATTAGCCCACCAAAAACCATAGCGCTATTTACCTTGAGGATTTTAAGGACTCTGCCAAATAAAATCCCCAGGACAACAAGAATCTTTTCAAAGTGAAGTGTTTGCAGGAGAAGTGCTTTGGCTTTGCCTCTCTGGCCAAATAATGCTTCGCTACCAAGCTCTAGGTGCGTGAACAATAACCATAAAACAGCGCCAATCGTGATTGCTGTTACAATAAGGCCAATAATTTGTCCCACCATTATAGTACGTCTATTTATTCCGCTAAGATCAGCTGTTTTGTAGTCAAAAAGAGTATCTGATGCTGCCGCTGCGCAGATATTAAAAAATACGCATACGATAGTTGATTGGAGCGGTGTGAGTTGAAAGAGTAAAAGCAGCGGGACGACAATAAATGTGGAGTATCTTCCAAAAGGAATCATTCCGATGCGCCCACCAATTTCACATATTGAATAGGTTGCAAGCGCTGTAAAGAGTAATGTTAGTAATTGCAGTTGCGCTGTGAAATTAAAATAAGTTAAAAGGGCTGATGATCCAATAAGCACAATACCCCAAATAAGCGTACTTCCCTGCAGCTGGCGTTGTTTTGCCTGTGGCGCTTTATACTGCAGTCTCTGGCTAATCCCAATAAAAAACTTTTTAAGATCTTCGGTCCATTGTAGCCCTATGAGCTGTTTTATATAGCTTGGGACTGAAAAAATAAGCTCGGATGCAACAAGGCCGCTGCAGAAAGCAACTGTCGCAACTTCTGTTGATGGGACGCTGAAAAAACTGTAGCCAATAAATGATCCATGGTGCACCAGCGGATACATAATAAGGTATTTGCACAGAAGTCCATAAAACAGTGGTAGGGTAATCCCGATTCCTACGGTAAATCCAATCGCCCATAAGGTTGGCCATACACTAATCGCTAAAGCGTCACCAAGTACAGGTGTTAGTACGTAGTAGTTTTTTTTCAGCAGGCTAGGAATAAGCCAAATGCCGTCTCGGAGCGCGCATATTGCCCCGCTGATCGTGATTCCACCTATTAAAAGGCGAGCTTGGCCAGGGTTGTTGCCTGACGAAATAATATTGTGGGTTAGTGTACTTACAGGAAATGGCTGCTTGTTTTTATCGATGAAGCTTCCCGCTAGCCAGTGGCCGATTAAGAGGCCTAGGCTGCCCGCTACGAGTGTAAGCGCTGCCAGGGTGAGGCAGAATGAAGCTGGACTCTGGATGAGCTGGCTAAAGGTATTTTTGTCCATGAAGTACAACATTGGAAGGGAAAACCCGATTCCTGTTGCTACAATTCCTCCACCAGCGCCAATAGCTTGGCTCAGGGTCACGCTTTGCGTATGTTGTTTGTTTTTTCCAAAAACACCAAAAATAATATGCCCAAGAAGAACGAGCGTTGGCGCTATCCAGGGGCCAACCATCGTTGCGATTGAAATATAAGAGAGCATAATAGTAGAAAGCACAGTGAATGCTGATCCAGCGATGATAACTGATAGATTCATAAGTCTTCCTTGGTGTTGGGTTTTAAGCTGACGGGGATAAAGATGCACAATACTTTTCTGTCTGTCAAACGTCTGCTGGTCGGCTATTTTTTAAAAAGAACACTTTTTTTATAAAAAATGTATACTATTCACGCCTACTATGATTAAAATAATTACAGGCTGTAATAAATTAATGTGGTGTTGCTAAGGTTATGAGTGCTAGAGAGCCGTCCTTAACAGCAGAAAATATGGGCATAAAGGCAGAACATGAATGAGCGACTAAAGGCTCTTTTTTACCTCATGCTTGGAGTGGTACTTGCCTTAGGGTATGGAACCATCCATAAGCGTTTTGTACGCCCGTTTTTTGCTGCGTATTCTTCATCCACTCAAAAGCCAGAAATAATACCTGATACAAAAGGCGCTATTCTTGGTGCTTCGTCTGATCAGCCTAACTATAATTTTGAACGCATGCTTCGCTTGATTGATGAAGCTTTGGCAATTAAGAAAAATTTTTATAAACAATTTTCAATGAAGCGGCATAACTTTGACGACAAAGATGCTGTCGATATTAAGCTGCTTAAAAAATTACTAGAAGATTTGTATCGCGAGCGCGTTCGCCTCAAGCGTTATACCTGGGAGCTCAAGGTGCGCTTTAAGGGAGATGTTCCACCTAAAAAGATGCGCACAGTTATTTATTATCAGCGGGTTGTCGATAATTGTTGCTCTGATCTTGAAGCAATTTTAAGAAAGCTTTAGAACAATTTAACAGCTGAGTATCTTGAGCAGATTATTTTTTGAAACATAAAGAGAGGCGGCGCTTTGATGCGCCGCCTCTCTTTATGTTATTCAGGTTGCGAGTGCTTTTAACGTGGCATAAGCACGTGGTTAAGGACTTCTTCCACGTTGTTGACGTAGTGAATCTGCAGACCTTCAAATATCTTGTCCATTCCAACCAAATCTTTTTGATTTGATTTAGGAATAATAATGCTCTTAAGTCCGTGTTGTTTAGCAGCCAAGATTTTTTCTTTTAGGCCTCCGATAGGCAGGACATCGCCTTGCAGATTTAGTTCACCAGTCATTGCAAAGTTACCATTGATTGCTCGTTGTGTGTATGCAGAAAGGATAGATGATAGCAATGTGATACCTGCTGATGGTCCGTCTTTTGGTATAGCACCCGCTGGTAAGTGAATGTGTAAATCATATTTTGTAAACATGTCAGCATCAATACCAAAGATGCTTGCATGTGATTTTGCATAAGTCATTGCTGCTTGAGCAGACTCTTTCATTACATCGCCAAGTTGGCCTGTCATGAGGAGTTTGCCATTTCCTGGCATAAGAACAGCTTCTACTTGAAGCACATCTCCACCATATGGTGTCCATGCAAGGCCATTTGTGACCCCGATCTTATTGCCAAGCGATACTTGTTCACCGTGTACTCTGCTTGGGCCAAGGTGCTCATGCAGGTTTTCTGCTGTGAAGTGAATTTGAGTATTTCCCTCAACAAGTTTACGTGCATATTTTGAGCAAAGTTTTTGGATCCAACGCTCTAAATCACGTACTCCAGCTTCGCGTGTGTAGCTATGTACAAGCGCACTGATAGTGTTATCGTCGATTACAAGGCCTCTGTCTTCAAGTCCGCAGTTTTTAAGTGCTTTAGGAAGCAAGTGGTTTTTTGCAATAGCGATTTTTTCATCAAGTGTATACCCAGATATTTGAATGATTTCCATACGGTCACGCAGTGGGCCTGGGATCTGAGAAATATCGTTTGCTGTTGCAATAAACATAGCCTTAGATAGGTCGTAGTGAACGCCTAAATAGTTATCATAAAAAGAGTCATTTTGTTCTGGGTCAAGCACTTCAAGCAGTGCAGCTGAAGGGTCCCCGCGGTTTGACATACCGATTTTATCAATCTCGTCTATAACCAGCACAGGGTTGTTGCTTCCTGCTTTGCGCATAGCCTGAACAAATCTTCCTGGCATTGCACCAACGTATGTTCTGCGGTGCCCACGAATTTCAGACTCATCATATACTCCGCCAAGTGAAATTCTGAAGAAGTTTCGACCAAGGCAATCTGCAATTGATTGTCCAAGCGATGTTTTACCGATTCCTGGAGGGCCAAAAAGGCACAATATTGGCGTGTGGCAATCCTGCTTAAGAAAGCGCACAGAAAGATAATCAAGGATACGGTCTTTGACTTCATCAAGCCCGTAATGATTCTTATCAAGCATCTCTTTTGCGTGTTGAATGCTTGTATTATCTTTTGTTAGGTTACCCCATGGCATAGCAACTATCCACTCGAGGTAGTTTCTAATTACCGTAGCTTCCATCGAGTCTGGCGGTGTTTTTTCAAGACGACGAAGTTGACGCTGCGCTTCTGTGCGAGCTTCTTGTGTTAGAGGGAGAGAGTGGATCTTACTTTTCAGGTCGTCCATCTCCATGTCAGCTTCTTCACCAAGCTCTTTTTGAATTGCTTTAAGCTGCTCACGTAAGTAGTACTCACGTTGAGATTTATTAATTGATTCACGAGCATTTGTTCTGATTCGCTCTTGCATCGAATTAAGCTCAAATTCGTTATTCAAAAAGTCATGAATACCTTCAAGCAAAAGAGCGATATTCTCTTTTTCAAGCAATGCTTGGGCTTGAGCAACATTCAAATTAAGATGCGATAAAATAAAGTCTGCGATTCTTTCAGGATCTTGGATTTGCGCCAAGATTGCCTGAAAGTCAGGGCTGAACATTCTTCCGCTGTTAGCCATACGCTCAACAACTGCAAAGAGATTGCGCGTATGGGTATCAATAACAGATGCCTCAACTCTGCGGGCTTCTTCAGGGCTTATAACAGCAACTCGTGCTTGAAGGAGCTCTTGGTCAGAAAGAACCTCTTCAACATTAGCTTTGCATAGTCCCTGCGTTAAAACTTTAATGCCACCTTCTGGTAGGTGCATGATACGCATGATATTACTTATTGTTCCAACTTTGTACAAATCATGTATGCCAATAGGCCCATGGTAATCAGCCGTCTGCTGCCGTGCTGCCAGAAGTAGTATTTTTTTATGTGTCTGCATAGCTTGTTCCACACCCTTGATGATTTTTTCATCAAGAATGAGCAGAGGCACCACCATATGTGGAAATACCACGACATCTATTGTCGGTATGATTGGAATCAAAGCTGGGATGTCGTCGTGTGTATGGTCGCGATTATTGAAAGACATTTTCTTCCTCCCCCTGTGATTTGCGCAGCAAAATTAAGAAAAAATCCTCGTGTTATGCCTTCTTTTCCCAAAATCTTTTAAACTGCACAACAGGCGAGGCCCAAATAAAGTCTGCGATGTCCTAAAAACAAGCGTACGTGATTTAAATATTGTATTGCAAGATTTGTTGTCTTGTGCGATTGTAAGGGGCTTATAAGGAATTATTCTATGCATGTGATTGATCAGATCAGCTTAAGAAGTATTGTGAAAAACTTTAAACAGCCGGGCAAGGCGCTTACCGTCCTTGATGACGTTACGCTCACATTTTACCAGGGGCAGACCTATGCGATTAGGGGTGTTTCTGGTAGTGGCAAATCAACGCTTATGCATATCGCCGCTGGCTTTGAAAAACCAACGCATGGGACTGTCTTATGGGGTGAGCATGATCTTGCTCATATTCCTAAAAAATCAAAACAACTTTTGTATACAAGCTCTCTGGGTTTTGTATTCCAGCACCATTACCTTGTTGCAGAGTTAACAGTCGCACAAAATATCATGCTTCCAGGAATGCTCAGCGGTATGTCTACCTCTGCTTGCCGTCAGCGTGCTGGTGAGCTGCTTGATTGGGTTGGCTTGAGTGATAAGGCTGATCAGTTTCCTGCGTATCTTTCTGGAGGGCAGCAGCAGCGCTTGTCTCTTGCTCGAGCGCTTTTTAATAAGCCGCGTATTCTTTTTGCAGATGAGCCAACCGGTAATCTTGATGCTGATAACGCTCAGCGTATGGCTGATTTAATGCTTCTTGGTGTGCATGACTGGGGCATGGGACTTGTAGTGTGTACTCATGATGAACAAATTGCTGGCATGATGGGAACTCAGCTACTGCTGGAAAATTGCAAATTACAGCGCATGAGTTAATCTATCCGGTGCGGGAAGCATTAGCTTATTTTAGTAAGCAGCTGAGCTAGCGGTATTTTATGTAATTTAAAATGCTTCGAAAAACGACAACTTTTCAAGGAAGACATGAGCCTTCACCTAAGTCGCAAATCAATCGTTAAAAAGACAGTCCAAGTCGGGGCGCTAACATTCCTCAGCCGGATTCTCGGTGTTGTAAGGGAATTTTTAATGGCTCGCTATTTTGGCGTTGGCGTTATTTCTGATGCATTTTATACGGCATTTAGAATCCCTAATTTCTTTAGGCATATTTTTGCTGAGGGCGCATTAAGCGCTTCATTCGTTCCTGTTATGACTAAAACAATGAGAGATGGCAATCATGAGGAAGCTCATGGTTTGATAACGCTCTCATTCTTGTTTTTTGAAGGGCTTGTTCTCTTTCTTTACGCGCTTGTGCTCTTAAAGACTGATTGGGTAATTTCATTTATAGCTCCTGGATTTTCACCTGAACAAGTTGCTTACGCTATTCCCTTTTTACAAGTGCTTTTTTCATTTTTGCTCTTCATTTCAAGTTGTGCGCTCATAGGTGGTGCACTCCACGCGGTTAATCATTTTTTTGTTCCAGCATTTGGTGCGCCTTTGTGGAACATGGTTATGATTGCAACGCTTTGGCTTTGTTTAGTTTATGCACTCCCACCGATTTACATTTGCTATGGCGTTATTGTTGGTGCGATCGCTATGTTTATCGCCCATCTGTATATATTTTTTAAGCAAGGGTACCGCTTTGGTCACGTGACAATGGGCAGCCGTGCGGCCTTTAAGCGCGTTCTATCAAAATTCTTACCGTGTTTATTTGGTGTAAGTGTTGTTGAGCTTAATATGTTTGTCAGCAGCGCTATTGCAAGCTATCTGCCAAAAGGCTCTGTCTCGCTTTTGTACCTTGGGTCAAGATTTATGGCTATTCCGTTGGGGATGTTTGCTGTCGCACTTTCGAGCACCTTGCTGCCGCATTTTTCACGTATTGTTTTGTATGCGCCACGCCGGCTTAATTTTTATCTACTTGAAGTTGCTAAGCTTGTGACATGGGTTATCGTGCCATCAATGCTTGTGCTCATGTATGTATCACATCCGCTTTTTGTGATGATGATCAAAGGTAAAGCCTCTCCAGAGCAAGTTGTGCAAGGGGGCTGGGTGCTTATGTTTTATTCTGTTGGGCTTGTGTTTTTATGCCTGAACAAAATACTTTTGAGCATGCTGTATGCCCTTAAAGATACCAGATCAGGAACCGTAGCATCAGCGGTATCAGCTGCTGTTAATATCATCTGTGATTTAGTTGGTATGTATTATTTTGGTATTTATGGAATCGCAGCTGCAAATAGCATCTCGGGAGTTGCGATGACTATCATGTGTCTTTACATGCTCCATACGCGCCACCAGGTTGTTTTCTATCTCCCACTTTTTATGCGTTTTGTTGCTCGATTTGCCGGCCAGCTTGTTTTGAGTATAGTTGCTTTTATTGGCGTTATGTCAGTCGCAGAACCGTTTCTTATGTCTGATACAGTTGTGGCCATGACATTTGGGCTAGGCTACTGGGCAGTTATTTTATTGCTAGGGCTAACTATTGGTTGGTTTATGTATCGATCAAGTGGTTTATTTGGGGTTAAACTTTATTTTCTTAAGAGCTCATAATCGATTAAGGCTTGCATGCGACATCGTTTGATTTTGCTTCTTGTGTTTGCTTTAGCTGCATTTGCTGGTGCTTTTATTGTTTTTTTTGAACGAGATTGGGTTGACCTCGCTTGTTTTGAAAATCTTAAAGGCGCAGCGCCCACTGTTATTTGTGATGCAGATGGAGTTGTGATTGCATCGTTAACAGTTGATAAGCGTGCACCAATTAATTATGAAGACCTTCCTGTGCACCTGATTCAGGCTTTTGTTTCTGCTGAAGACAATCATTTTTTTACGCATAAGGGAATTTCACCAAAAGGGATCATACGTTCTGCGTTGGTTAACCTTGTTCGCGGGCGTGTTGTTCAGGGTGCAAGTACCATTACTCAGCAGTTATCGCGCCTTATGTTTTTGAATCATGAGCGCACATTTATGCGTAAGATAAATGAGATATTTGTTGCGTTTCAACTTGAGCGTCAGCTGTCTAAAGAGCAGATTTTTGAACTTTATATTAATAATATTTATTTTGGGCGCGGAATTTATGGCGCTGAAGCTGCATGTAAACGAATGTGGAACATAAGCGTTGATCAGATTACGCTTGCGCAAGCCGCAACCCTTGCTGCTGTTGCCAAATCAGCAGCGCTCTATTCTCCGCTTAATGCTCCTGCAAATGCAAAAAGACGTCGAGATATTATTTTGCATCTTATGTGTAAGCAAGGCTACATCACTCAAGAACAGCGCGATCAAGCACTTGCCGAAAAGCTTTATACGCGTGATTTTTCAGCTGGAAACCAAATGAGGCTTTATGTCCAAGAGTATATTCGCCAATGGGTTGAAGAGCGTTTCGGTAAAGAGGCGGTGTATAAAGGTGGGATGACTATTCATACAACACTGAGCGCAGATATCCAGGAAAAAGCAGAAAAATCATTTGCGCAGGGGGTGCTTGATATCAGGCATAAAATGCGTAAACCAGTGAATGGTGGATTAATAAGCCTTGATCCTTCAACGGGTAAAATTCGTGCATGCATAGGCGGTTACGATTTTAGAGAGTCGCAGTATAATCGAGCATTTCAGGCTCAGCGCCAGCTTGGGTCAACAATAAAACCGTATCTCTTTGCGCTTGCGTGGAAAGCAGGTATTCCGATGGATGCTGTTTATGTTGATGAGCCGATAGAAATGGTCATGCCAAACGGTGATGTATGGAGACCTCGAAACTGGTATAACAGTTTCGAAGGCCCAATGACGCTGGCCTACGGATTAACGATTTCTTGCAATATTTTGGCTATTAAGTTGTTTACAAAAGTGGGAACAAATTATTTTGTTCCCTGGATATCGTTATTTGGAATTCATCGTAGGGTAAATAATTATCCATCAGCTGCTCTTGGCACGGCAGAGGGAACGGTTGAAGAAAGCGTAGCTGCATATAATGTTTTTGCGAATGATGGTGTATGGGTAAAACCATATTTAATAGATCGAGTTGTTGATCAAGACGGCCGTGAGCTTTATGCGCATCGGCCTGAGTCCAGGCGTATTATTGATTCTGTGCTTGCAACAAAAATGGTAAACCTTATGGGGCTTCGCATGAAAAGAGCCCAAAAACAGTCTCATGACGGCTGGTTTGATAGTGAATCAATTGGTAAGACCGGTTCGACTAATGGCGTGACAACAACATGGTTTATCGGTGCTACACCAGATTTAACCACCGCTGTTTATCTTGGCTGTGATGACAACAAACCCATGGGAGATGCTCTCCTTGCTGGTAGATCAACGTTTCCTATATGGAAAGGTTTATATAAACAGCTTAAGCCTATGAAAAAAAAGTTTTATAAAAATCCTGCTGTGCGTTATAAGCTTGTGAATTGGTTCACAGGTGAACATGTTGACGAGATTGGTCCTGATGTTGTTGAACTTGCCTATTGAGGGAGTTTCCGTATGAATTACGTATTATTTTTGTTTGTTATTGTATCCTCTGGGTTTAGTGCGCTTCATCCGATGTTTGATTGGTGCTGTTGCCGTCGTCATCGTCAAGATGCTTCTAGTGAATCAACAAGGATCTTAGCTCGAGAATCAGAAGAAGCAGCTCGCCGTGCTGCAGTTGGGACAAAAGAGGTATTTGCTCTACATGCACCTCCAGCTCCTGCAAGTATTGCCACAACAGGGCCTAGGGCACTTGTTGTTATGGTAGAGGCTGAAGCTGAAGAGCTTAAAAAACTTTTAGCTCAGGGTGTTGATTTATTGAGCAGATCAACACGCTTAAGGGATAGTGATCTTTCTGCTTTACTCGAGGGGCGTAACGCTACAGATGCAGACTCAATTTATAACAAAGAAGACCTTGCAGACCTTTATAGCAATAAAGTTAGATTTTTTGTTTACGCTTCTTGCCGAGATGAAAAATCATTAGCAGAGGGCTTTCTGCGTAGCCTCGAGGTCTATCTCGGCGCAAACAGTGATGTGGGCGCCAAGCCATTTGCTCTAGCGACATACAATGCTCTTAGACTGCTTAATGTTCATAAGCAAAAAGGCTTGAAAAATTGCTTAATCAAAGCTGGTCTTATTGCTGCTTAAGGAATTGTTAATTAAATCGTGCTTTTAATGTGATACCGTATAGGGCCTTTTAATGATAAAAAAATTAATGACGGTGGTTGTTTTTAGTGGATTATTAGGGTCCCTAGATACATTAACTGCTTGCTGCTGCACCAGAAGAGACTCATGTGTTGTGCGGCTTGGTAAGTATCTTGGTTGTATTGAAAAAACTCCAGCGGAGCAGACATTAGCAGAGCTTATTGATCGTGGTCTGCGCTTGGCAAAAAATCATCAAACTGATTATATGAAGGCTATTGCATTATCATATGATGAGCTGATTGCGCTCTATTCTTCAAGAGATAAAACTTTTGCTGAAAAACGAGCCCACACCTTGTTTCATGACGGCGTTTCGCTTAATGAGGTTATAAGTGACTTTGCTAGGGTTCATGATGATCTGATTACAGATGAGCTTTTCAGACAAGCGTTTATTAGATCGTATGATGATGTTACTGTTTTTATTAGGCTTGTTGTTAACTGTATTGTTCTACGTAATCTCAGATTGTTTTACAGACAAGATCAGATTACAGCTCAGCTTAAAAAACTTGTTTAGTCATTAAAAAGCCCCCTTTGACAAGAGGGGGCTTTTTAATTGCGTTTATTTGTTAAGCCAAGAGACAAGCGTTTCTTTAAAGTTTTGTGGCAGGTTAGTGCCACCACCTTGAATCGCTAGATTGCTTCCACCACCGCGCAAGTTGTGTGCGTCTTTTAGGTAGGCAGCAAGTGCTTTCATATCGACGCTGCTTTCATACTGTTTGCTTAGCGAGCACAAAAAGCTGAATCTGCTGCTTTCTTTTCCAATAAGGACATAGAGCCCTGGTTTGTGTTTCTCAAGCTCTGATGCAAGGGTGCGGAGCTCTTCTCCTGATGCGTTTTCCTGAATTGCAAAGATAAATGGAAGGTTTTTAATAATCTCAGCGTTTGACGCCAGCTCTGTTGCTTGGAACTTAGCGAGCTGTTTTTTGAGCTGTTTAATTGTGCTTGTAAGGCTTTGTACTTCATCGTTTTGACGTTGTACAGCAGTGAGCACTTCTTCAGGCTTTACTTTAAACTGTTCGCTTAATGTTTTAACAGTGCTAAAGGATTTTTGAAAGAGTGCCATCGCAGCAGGCCCAGTAACTGCAACCATGCGTCGTGTGCCACTTGAAAGCGCTGCTTCACTGATGATCTTAAAACATCCGATAATACCAGTACTTGATGCGTGGGTTCCACCGCATAGCTCTGCTGAGAAGCCTGGGATTTGAACAACACGCACGTTTTCTGGGTTGTATTTTTCACCAAAAAATGAGATCACGCCTCGTTCTTTTGCTTCGGCAAGCGTTGTATTACCGATATTGGTTTTAATATCAGCTCTTATTTTTTCATTAATCAAATTCTCAACAGCTTCAATTTGAGCTGGGGTGAGGGCTTCATGATGACTAAAGTCAAAGCGCAGGTAGTCTGGGCAAACAAGCGATCCCGCTTGTTTAATAGAGTTGCCGACAACTTGCAGGAGCGCAGCCTGGAGCATATGTGTCGCAGTGTGATTCTTGACTGTGTTTGCTCTTAATACCGGATCAACCCAGCATGCAGCCGTTGCTCCGATTTTTACTGCTGGAGCAGCTTGAGCCTCAGGGCTTTTTTTGAGTTTTACTGCTATTGCAGGGTTGTGCGTTTCACCAACTTTTTGTAGATCAACAACAGGATAGACAATTCCATTAATTGTTACGTGCCCGTTGTCGTTAACCTGGCCACCTGATTCGACATAAAACGGTGACTCGTCGGTAATAATCCAGAGATAGTCTCCGTCATCACGTACGAAGCTTATTGTGCTTGCGCACTCGGTTGTTTCATATCCAACAAACTTGGTAACGATATTTTCAACAACAAGCTGCTCTCCGCTCATTTTATCTTTTTTGCCTGATTGCTCTTGCTGTTTTTTCATCTCAGCATCAAAGCCATCCATATCAAGTGCTAGGCTGTTCTCATTTGCGATGACAAGTGTTAATTCCGGTGGGAATCCATAAGTATCATAGAGCTTAAATACTTGTTCACCTGTTAATTCTTTTATTCCAGCTTTTTTATTATCGGCAATATATTTTGCCATGATATTTTGGCCTTGCACCAGGTTTGTCTGGAACTTTTCAATTTCTTGCTTGAGCAGGTTTAAGATCAGTGGTTTGCTTGAAACAAGTTCAGGGTAAATAACCCCAAGCTGCTCAATAAATACTTCTGATAGTTTTACAAATGTTTCTAGCTCAGGCGTTAATTTTTGAGTAAAGAGCGCGCCTCTGCGTATGATTTTACGCAAGACATACCCACGCCCCTCGTTTGATGGGGTGCAGCCATCTGCAATAAGGAGAGATGTTGATCTGATGTGGTCACACATAACTCTGAATGCAGCTTTGGTTTGAGCATCAGCACCTTCGTAGCGCTTGCCAGTCATCTTTTCTATTGCAGCGATAAGGTGCTGAAAAAGATCAGTATCGTAGACGGTGTCTTTGCCGTTCATAATCATACAAAGACGTTCTAGCCCCATACCAGTATCAACGCCTGTTTGTTTAAGCGGAACAAGGGTACCGTCTTTTTGGCGGTCATACTGCATAAAGACAAGATTCCATATTTCAGTAAAGCGTGAGCAATCACAACCAGGGGCACATGAATTGCTGCCACAACCTTTTTCTGCGCCACGATCAACATAGATCTCAGTACATGGTCCGCATGGTCCAGTATCACCCATCTGCCAGAAATTATCTTTTTCTCCAAGGCGAATAATACGGCTTTCAGGAAGGCCGATCATGGTGTGCCAAAGGTCATACGCTTCTTGGTCGTCTTTGTAAACTGAGGCATAGAGCTTGCTGCTATCCATGGCGATTTCTTTAGTTAGAAACTCCCACGCAAAGCTGATAGCTTCCTTTTTGAAATAATCACCAAATGAAAAGTTTCCAAGCATCTCAAAAAAAGTGAGGTGTCGCTCGGTGAATCCAACAGCATCAAGGTCATTATGCTTTCCACCAGCTCGGACGCACTTTTGCGAAGATGTGGCTCGGACGTAAGAGCGTTTTTCTCTGCCTAGAAACAGGTCTTTAAATTGGTTCATGCCTGCGTTAGTAAAGAGAATTGTTGGGTCTTGCGCTGGAATGAGCGGCGAGCTTGAAACAACCGTATGGTTGTTTTTAGCAAAATAGTCCAGGAAGCTTTTTCTAATTTGGAACGAATTCATTCAGAAAGCCCTTTTGGATAGTACTTGTAAATCACACCTTACGACTAGTGCACTATACCATATCCCCTAAAAAAAGCTTCATTCAAAATAATAACTATCATATCTTTTAGCAGTAGATGCTTCTGCTAGCGTGGTTAATATGTGTAGAAAATGAGTAACAACGTATGACCCCTAGGTGTATTTTAACGCTAAAAAGGATACAGGTTTGAAAGCAAAAAATAGCATACTAACGGCTTTGGTTTTGATATGGTCTTTTATTACAGGTAATGCTGCTACTGAATCTACCCCAGTTGTTGTTACCCGATTAACCCCTCGCCCAGAGCTCTCACAAGATCATTTTGTAACATGGGTTTGTAACCTATGCGTTCGTACAGGTTTTTTAGAGGAAAATCTTGGCCCTGAATATCGCAATAAAGTAATGCGTATGCACGCATACAGAACAATTATTAGTCGATGTAAGCCTGGTTTTACTAAAAAACAAATTATTGAAGTTCTTAATGAGCATGGATTTAATAAAAAAGCCGATGCTTCAAAGGCACTTGTGGATCATCCCTGTTCTAAGGAAATTCCGCTTGAAGACCTGCCCGTTGATGATCTTATTGCCCATCTTGCTGCAGTCATAGAAAATGTTCGTACAGTTGATCATATTATTTCTTCAGTCCTTGGATTACATATACGTGATTACTGCAAGAGCCATAAGGTGTTATTTAAGGATATCGCAGTAACGCTGAGGGAGATTTCTGCATGCTTAATTCCTGACTATGATTTTTATCCTGAGTATGGTGCCGAAGCGTGCCGTAAAAAAGCTAGAATAGTCCGGGATGGAATAAAAGAGAGCGCAGTAAAAATTTTTTCGATGGCACTCAAGGGGAGTAATGATCGGGTTGAGGGCTTGAGGGATGATGTCAAAACTGTCGTTATGATTAATTCTTTTTTGATTTGTGCTCAAGCTTACAATGAAAACTTTTTCTTGAGCGAGGGTGTAGCTGATGAGCTTGTTGATTATGTCGCACGTAATTTTTTTGAAGGTGATATAGTCGCTCTTTATGAAGATTTGACGCGCGGGCTGGGGGAGCGTTTTTATGGCCGGGCGTATCTTTTAGACATCCCTGAGAAAATAGAAAATCTAGCGATGAACTATCTTTTTAATTCATGTTTACCACTTAAATCTTCTTCCGCGGCTGCGGGTGGGGGTGGCTGTCGCTAATTAAGGGCGCAGAGCCTTTTACCTGAGCCTGATTTTACAAATGTGGAATACCCTGATATAATTCACGCCCCCTTTGTATTTTAGAATAAAAGTGGGTGGGGCAAACTTTTTACTCTTCAGATCAGGTTATTTCATGTTTTTAGTACAGCAATGCTATCGTTACGGAATTATTTTTTTAATAACAGTTTTATCTGTTGATACTGCTTGTCCAGCGGGAAGTATTGTCGTTGGTGGCGCTGGTGATCCTGCTGTACGATTTACACGCTCTGTTGGGTCTCGTTTATATGCAAAAACAGTGCTTGCCGGCAATATTTTTGAAGCGCTTACTGGGACAGAATGTGAAAGCCTCAAAGGCAAGTATGAACATCCTGCTTTACGCAAAACTTTTTACAAGCAAGCTTTGGATCATTTTGGTTCACGCATGCCAGATGATGCTGAATTACTGCTTTTTTTGAAACAAATTAATGACGAAGAAATAGCTGTAACAGAAGATTATGCTGCTGCGCGCAGGGTCTATGATGGTAACGTTATGCAGGAAGCGGCTCGAATTGAGCTGCGTAAAGGCAGAGATTCTGCTGTAAATATGTTCGAAAAACAGCTGCTCAGTGCTGCTGATACGTATAATCAAAACATGGATTTTATGGGCTTATTGTGGAGCTCAAAACTTATTAATGAAGATGTTAAGCATTTTTTACATAGTACATTTGATCGCTTAAGACGGTTAAGTACATGTATTAGATTGCCGTTCTATCGATATTTCCTTGTATTGCCAGAAGGTAGCATTCATAAGCCAGTACCGCGTTGTATAATTGAGCTTGTTTGCACTGATATGGTTGATAAGTATTTATCAAAAGCATTTAAAGATGTTATTTACTCAACATTTGATAACCTTGATGAATTTGACACTGCTGTTGTTTTGAACCAAGCACGTGTGATTATTCTTTACTACGTTCTTATTCTTGCTTATGAAATTTATGGTGATGATAACAGTAGAACTCATGCGCTCTTTACAGACCTTATTTCTTATGTGAGAGAAAAACTATTTGCGGATGATGCAGATTTGCTTGGTGCTGCCTTGCAAAAAGATGTTCTATCTTTTTATCCCAAATTAGCCCTTGTTCTTAAACGAGGTACTGCAAATAGTGTAATGAACGATTTCTTCAAGGCTCATTTCCCTACTGGTTCTGCCTCAGCAGTTGTAATTGATTAACCCTCTTCTTTTAGCTTTTTATTTTAAGAAGATACTTTTTGGATTTTTTCACTTATGTTTATTCAGTGTTCACACTCTCTTGTTCGTCATAGTCTATTTTTTGCTTGTGTAATGAGCAATATCTTCGCTACTGAAAAAGCTATTATCTCAGATGCAACAGATGCTATCGTAGCAACAGCTGCCGCAGCACCGATTCGTACTTTGCCAAAAGATAAAGAAGCATTTAAAGCGTGGCTTCATCGTTTTTTTGTTCGTTCTGACTATCTTACAAAAAAAGATGCTCTTTTCTACGCTGAATTAAGCATAAGAGTTAATGTCTATAATCATGCTGTGTTAGAACTTAAGCCTGGATGCTCACGAGCTGAACTTGAGGCTTGGGTTGATGGGTTTAAAACAAGAACCACTCTTGGTTTTTCTAGTGCCCAGCCATACCGCCCTACATTAAAGCCTTTTGAGCATCACACTAACGAGTCTCCTGTCGACGTTGCTGGTTTTACTTCTTGGCTTGAAGCTCTTTTAACTGAAACTGATCTTTTACAAAAAACTTTTGCTGATCGGAGCTTTTTGCCAACGCAGCGTAGAGATCTTGCTGGGCAGGTTAGACCTATTCTTGTTCCCGGCAGTACTATCTCTGATGTTCAAGATAGGCTTAGCGCTATTTTTTTTAAACAAAAACGTATGTACTTTGAAGCCGCATTAAAGAAAGTGATTTTTGCAGTGAAAGATCACACTGAGCTTAAGGCGTTTTTTGAGCGTTCTGAGTGGGACTCTCTGTTTCCTCGTTCTGTAAGAGATAAGATGGCTGAGCTTGCTCATAATATTGCTCGCGATGTAAACGTTATTAATACAGTGTTATTACCTTTTGTTGATGGTTTTAAATCTTCAGATCCCGTTGCTGAAAAAATGGGTGTTCCTCTTTATTTCAGAGAAAAATTGTACGCTCAGCTTAAGGAAAATATAAATAACCGTCTTTTAAGATTTTATTTAGAGCAAGTAGATTATTATAATAAAATTTATGATAAAGCTTTTCCTCTTGGATCATTACGAGGCGCTCTTAGTGACGTTGCTTTGGCATCGGTAACGGAAGACGATGATTTTGTGTTCACTATTCAAAGTATATTATCTTGCGCACAAGTTCTTTGTTTTAAGCAGCCTCATATACTTGATAAAGACATGTTTGAGATTATGCGTAGTGAGGTATTTCAAGCAATTCTGAACTATTTTGATGCAACCTATTTTGCTCCGGCTGGTAAAACACTAGAGAAGTATTTTAGAGAAACCGCACTTGCAGAAAGACCAAGCCTGAAGAAAACTGCAGATGAAACTGGAATCGCATCATTTATTAGATTGGCAAGAAAACCATTCATAGCAGCTACTGTCTAATTATTAAAAGAGTAAATAGTTAGTTTTTTTTAATAAAAAAGCCACTTTTTTGCCCATTTTTTAAATTAATTTACTATCTGAAAATATCGGGTAGAATGATTACTATTACTAAGTTATAAGATAAAGAAATGGCGGGGGCTCTAATGAAAAAAATGGTACATAGCATTACAGCAATATTAGTTTTTATGACTTCTGTGCTCGCAGCTTCAAGCGCAGGTCGATCGGTTACTCCTCCAGAGAGAAGAGTTGTTACATTAGCTGCAGATACCTCTTTTGATGACTTTAAAACGTTTTGCGGTAAGAGTCATGCTGATGAGGTGAAAGCTGCTATTGTTCGTTCTGTTTGCCGTGACAATGCGAAGCTGTATAAGCCAAAGCATATTCTATTTTTGATTAGAGGCGGTTTTCCTGTCACGATGAGTGATATCGATGCTTTGCCACACCCTTATTTTGATATTCATGATAAGGCAAATCTTAAAATTGCACTGATAAATCCAAGCGGAGAGGAAATGACAGACAGTCCGCATGGACCTCTTTTTGGATTTGATGCAGGACTCGATCCTGTACACGAATCTGATACGAAATGGTCTGTTATGGATCTGGTAAAGTGGATTTTTTCTTGTGGCTCAGATTCTACTGATGAGTAATAAAAATTACCTTCTGGGTACGGTTTAAAAAGGGGAGCAGATTATGCTCCCCTTTTTTTATTTAATAGCCCTGTGGATTGCATAAATCGCTAATTCAGGATATCATTTCAAATGCATTGTATTTAGCTTTTTTATTCTGTTCAGAGGTTTTTATGTCATCATCAAAAGCAACGCTTGAGAAGATTGTTTCGCTTTGTAAGCGCCGTGGTTTTGTGTATCAATCAGGCGAGATTTATGATGGCCTGAACGGGGTTTATGACTTTGGTCCTTTGGGAGCGAGTCTTAAAAATGCAATCAAATCAAAGTGGCTTGCCCATATGATGAGCTTCCCTGAAGATGTTGTTCAGTTTGATGGCGCTCAGCTTGGTAGCGCGGATGTATGGAGTGCTTCTGGTCACCTGGCGGGTTTTAGTGACCCTATGGTTGATTGTATGCAGTGCAAAAAACGCTATCGTGCTGATGATATTGATCTTGAAAAAAACTGCCCACACTGTGGTAATAAAAACTGGACAGATGTTCGTCAGTTTAATCTGATGTTTAAAACCCAGCTTGGCGCGATGTCTGATGCATCAAGTGATGCGTATCTTCGCCCAGAGACAGCTCAATCAATTTTTATTAATTTTAAAAATATTATCTCGAGCAATAGAGTTAAAATTCCTTTTGGTGTTGCGCAGATTGGAAAAGCGTTTCGTAATGAAATTACACCAAAGCAGTTCCTTTTCCGTATGCGTGAATTTGAGCAAATGGAGATGGAATTCTTCTGCCGCCCTGATCAGTCAGATAGCTTTTTTGATACTTGGGTTGCACGTCGTAAAGAGTTTTTCATGAGCCTTGGTCTTACACCAGAGCGTATTCGTCTTCGTCCTCACGCATCAGATGAGCTTGCTCACTATTCAAAAGCTTGTATTGATGTTGAGTATGATTTCCCATTTGGTTGGAAAGAGCTTGAGGGAATAGCTCACCGCTCTGATTTTGATTTAAGCCAGCACTCAAAACATTCAGGCAAAGAGCTTGCAGTGTTTGATGAGGCAACAAAGGCATCATATATTCCTCATGTTGTTGAGTGTTCTGTTGGTGTTGACCGTCTCTTCCTCACGGTTTTGTTTGATGCATATGATGAAGATACAATTGATGGTGATGTACGTGTTGTTCTTCATCTTCACCCAGCGCTGGCCCCATATTCTGCAGCATTTTTGCCACTAAGCGGTAAGCTTTCAGATGAGGCGTTTAAAATTTATGCTGCTCTTAAGTCTAAAGGCATTAAGATTCAGTTTGATGAATCAGGTTCTATTGGTAAGCGCTATCGTCGTCAAGATGAGATTGGAACCCCGTTGTGCTTTACGTATGATTTTGAGAGCGCTGCTGACGGCCAGGTAACAGTTCGTGATCGTGATACAACTAAGCAAGAGCGAATCTCGATCGATTCAATCGAGCGTTATATCAAAAATATGCTTGAGCGTTAAAATTAAAAATGAGGGAGCTGCGCGCAGCTCCCTCATTTTATAGTTCGCGCACCGCTGCTGCTAAAAAAGGAGATCTATGAAGGTAATTCGTCGTGTTTATGATTGGATGGGGAGCAAAGTTGGTACTGCCCATGCTACGTTTTGGCTTTGTGCTCTTTTTTTCATAGAGGCTTCTTTTTTTGTTATTCCAGTTGACCCGCTGCTCATACTTTACGCTATTCATAACCGTCGCCGTGCGTTGTATTACGCGTTTTTAGCAACAGCCTTTTCAGTTCTTGGCGGACTGTTTGGGTATTTTATTGGGGCTGTGTTGTGGAGTACGCTTGGGGATTTCTTGGTGACTAATATAGTTGGCCAGTCAGTATTTGATAATGTCCTGCAGAAATATCAGATGTATCAGATGTGGGTTGTTTTACTTGCCGCATTTACCCCTTTGCCTTACAAAGCTGTGACGGTATCAGCTGGCTTTTGTGGGCTATCTCTTCCGACATTTATCCTCTTCTCAATTATAGGAAGAGGGGCTCGGTTCTTCTTGGTTGCAGGATCTATTTATATTTGGGGTGAATCAATTAAAGGATTTATTGATAAGCATTTTGATTGGCTTGTAGTTGGGTTTTCTTGTGCACTTCTCTCTGGTATTTACATTTTCCTGACATGATATGAATCTTTTACGTTTTTTTATCACTCTTTATTTTTTCTTTATAACCCCGCTTAGTGCGTCTCTGAGTAATTTTATTCATCATAATGGTGTGCCGACTGATGAATTACAGAAAGTACTGTCTCTCACTGGCGTGAAACAAAATTTATGCGGGATTGATTTAGTTAACACGACTCAGTCAGCGTGGCTTCGAAATAAAAACTTAGAGCGCTATCAGATTGAGCAAAAAAATCACCCGAAGCATAATGAGCTTATTCCGTCATTTAAAGCTTTAAAAATGATTGATGAGGTAAAGCCTCTCTCTAAACATTACGACTGTGCCGTTGTCCATGGGGCGTCTCTTGAAACATTTAGAATGCGCGTTGCTTACCTTATTAATTTATATAACGAGGGCATTCGTTTCGATAAAGTTATTATCCTTACGGGTATGCGTCTATTATTCCCTACAGAGCCACGTTCTGCACTTGTTTTAGCAAGACCGCCTTTTATTATAAGTAAATCTTGGGTTGATAACAGTGCAGCTCCATTTGAAACAGAAGCTGATATGGCAAAATTAGTTTGGGATCAAGCTGAAATGTCATCAGAGATGAGGCTGTTGCCAACGCATATAATCGTTGCGCCGACTAATAATGGCGTTAGGCCTAATACGCGTGACACCATTAATTATTGGCTTAAGCAGGAGCCTGTACAGCTAAAAAAAGTTCTTGCCGTTTCAAATCAGCCTTATGTTGTGTATCAAGATGATATTCTGCGTCATTTGCTGCCGGCCGGTACGATTTTGGAAACAGTCGGTAGTGGTTGCCCGAGCCAAGATATTGAATCAATGCTTGTTCTTGATAGCCTTGCTCGAGTTCTTTATGTCTGGAAAGAGCAGTCTTTTGATAATAAAAAAGCCTCAGTAAATTAAACCCCTGAGGCTTTTTTATTAATCTATGTATCTTGAATTTTAGCTTAATGATGGATTAACACGCATGCGCTCAGGTCGTGCAGGCACAAGGTGCTGTTCAAGCAGCTCTTTACACTGAGTGCTGCATGTGTTGTTCATGCTTACTTCGCATGAACTGCAGCAGATAAAATGTTCGTTACATTTTGCATTACGGCAGTTAGTGTAATCATCACATGGAGCATTGCACAAATCGCATGTGCTTAGAATATCATCATTAACCGGAACAGTTACGCGTGCGTCAAAAACATAATTTTTGCCACGGAAAAACCCATCAGGATATTTCTCAACATAACGATGAATTCCGCCTTCTATTTGATAAACCTTTTTGGCAACGCCTTGTTCTTGGAGGTATGCAGATGCTCGTTCACAGCGGATTCCGCCTGTGCAGTACATCAAGACCTCTTTGTCTTTAAAGGTCTCTAGATTTTGATCGATGTACTCTTTGAACTCTCTGAAATACTCAACCTTTGGCGTGATTGCATTTTTAAATGCGCCAACGCGTGCTTCATAATAGTTTCTGCCGTCAAGTATCACCAGGTCTTCTGGTGGATTTTGTAGCAGTTGGTGCGTCTCGTCAGGAGAGAGATGAATGCCGGTATTTTCAATCTTGGCGCCATCTTTGATTCCTAGGTGTACGATTTCAGGGCGCACAACGACTTGCATGCGCGGGAAGTATTCATGGTCACCATTAACAATACTATCTTTAAAATCAATACCACCAAAGAGCTCATGCTCATTCATTTCTTTGATGTACTGGTCAGTGTTTTCTAGTGATCCATAGACAGTCGCATTAATTCCCTCGTGAGCGATAATAATACGCCCAGTAAAGCCCAATTTTTTGCAGAGCTCCATTTGCCATGTTTTGATGGCTTCAGGGTCATTAAGATGCACGTATTTATAGAATAAAAGAATGCGTTTTGTATTCATGATAACCAGCAGCTAAGGAAAGGTACGTGATGCACACAACTAGCCAGCCCCCGCCCGGGGCCCTCGTTGGATAGCAATCACGTACCTTAATTTTTTAGGACTTATTTTTCTCTGTATACATTTTAAGTAATGCAGCGCAGACATCAAGTGCTGCGTAATCTTCTTGCAGCACAGGTTGTAAAACCTCAGCATAACGACCAAGGTCTCGATCATTAAGTGTTTTCTTGAGTAGGTCTAAAATTTTTGCATAGCGTTTATTTTCAAACTCTACATCTGAAGGTAGATTAATCCGTTTGATATTTGCTTTTGTATAACGCTTGATATCTTTAAACGCACCAAATTCTCTGCGGCTTACAAGGCTAACAGCGCGACCAGATTTACCAGCGCGACCTGTTCGTCCGATACGGTGTACATACGATTCTTCATCATGAGGAATATCATAGTTAAACACCATCTCGACGTGAGAAACATCGATTCCGCGTGCAGCAACATCAGTTGCGACTAGAATATCAACATCACCTTTTTTAAAGCGCGTCATAACACGGTTTCGCTTATCCTGGGTGATATCACCATGAATACCAGCAGCTGCATAGCCTCGATCTTTTAAGCCATTAACCAGGTCATCAACACGTCGTTTTGTATTAGAGAAAACAATTGTTGATTGTGGGTTATGCATATCAATCAAACGACAAACAGCATCAAGTTTTTGGTTTGATTCAACATCGATGTACAGCTGTTCGATAGGAGGTGCTGTTACAGCTTCATGAACAACTTTGATGTGCTCTGGGTTATTTTGATACAGCTTCGTGAGTGCCAAGATTTCTCGTGCCATTGTTGCAGAGAAGAGAAGCGTTTGCTCGCGATTAGCTGTTTGCGTTAAAATCTTTTCGATATCAGGCCGGAATCCCATATCAAGCATTTTGTCAGCTTCATCAAGCACAACCATCTTAACCGCTTTTAAATCAATTGTTCGGCGTTCAATATGATCAATGAGTCGGCCTGGAGTCCCAATGACTACGTTCGCGCCACGTCTTAGACCTTGAATTTGCCTATCAAGTGATTGTCCACCAAAAACAGGTTGAATGAATACGCCTTTTTTATGTGCGCTAAATTTATTGAACTGTTCTGCCACCTGAACTGCAAGTTCCCGAACAGGGCACATAACCAGGACTTGTGGTTTTTTTATAGAGGGATCAATTTTTTCAATTACAGGGATTCCAAACGCAGCAGTCTTTCCACTTCCAGTAGCAGCTTGGCCGATAACGTCTTTGCCTTCTAGGATAACCGGAATCGCTTGGGCTTGAATAGGAGATGCTTCTTCAAAGCCTTGATCTGCAATAGCTTGTAAAAGCTCTTTTGATAACCCAAGCTCGTTAAATGAACATTTTTTAGTCATGAATATTTATTAGATTCTTTCGACATGAACAACGGTCGTGAAGGAGAGATAGACTGTTTTTGTTCTGTATGATTTGATGGAACTACTATACGGGCGGATTGAGTGTCCCCTGTAAACAAAAAAGGCCGGGACAGCGCCCGGCCGTGCAAGCATATAAAGCTTAGATGCTCTCAATTCTGAGAACGGTCATTTGTTGGCGATGACCAGTCTTAGTTCTGCGTTTTTTACGACGTTTGAACTTGAAGACGATAACTTTTGGACCCTTTGTTTGCTTAACGATGCTTGCTTTTACGCTTGCACCCTTAACAAATGGTTGGCCGAACTCAAACTCGTTGTTACCTTGCTTACGGAAAACAACTTCGTTGATTGTAATCGCATCACCTGTATTGCCTTCGATTTTTTCAACAGCAACAGTTCTGCCAGGGATTACCTGGTACTGTTTTCCACCTGTTTGAATAATCGCGTATTTTTCGAATAAGCTCTGTGACGCAGCTTTCATGTAATAACCTTTCAGACCAAGCACGGTAACGATAGAATTTTTGGTTTTCAACCTGTAATTTACGGGTATTTGGGAACGTGCTAAAGCATATCAAAAACATTGCAGATGTCCAGTTGCTCGTGATTAAACACGAAAAAAGGGCCCCAAATTGAGACCCTTTTTAGTAACTATAGGAGTATTGCTTTTCCTAGCTCATCAAATGCCTGTTCTAGCTCATCAAATATTGTCATAACGCTCGTCCATGATCCTTTGATGCTTTTGAAGACTTCTTTTGGAAGGTAAAGCTCAAACGCTCTAACGATTTTATCAATATTTGATTGAATCTTTATATGAACCTTCTGATCAATAAATTTATTTAAAATTATAAGATCACGTGTTGTAACATAACGAGCCAAGAATTGTGCGAATTTTTCAGCAGAAAGATCTTTAGTCTGATCTATTGCTTGGCGTGAATTAACAAATTTGATTGTCGCACCCGAGATAATCTCTACTTTTGTGTAGTATTGCGACTCTTCGGTTTGCTTGTGAAGGTATGATATTTCAGGCGATAATTTGCCCATAAAATCAAGAATGCGATCTACTGATGCTTTTTCAGAAGGCGTGCATGACTTGCTTTCAGTCTCAAGCTCTTTGCTTGCAAGTCTTAAGCTACTTTCAATAAAGTTTTTTTCTTCTTCATTTAGTTCAGCAATAAGTGGACTTTCACTTGCCATCAGCCATTGAGCATACGCAACGATTCCCTGCCCAATATGAACAAGTGGCTCATAAAGGTGTGATGTAAGGTGTAAGGATTCAAGGTCCAAGCCTGACAGCTTAAACAACATGAGTCCAAGGCCTTTACTTTGTAGGTACGGCTTGATTTTGTTGATTGTCTTAGTCAGCTCATTAAGATTTACAACGCTACTTACCTTAATGTTGTTAAACTTTGCTTTAAATTCAACTGAATCTATAACAGTGTCTATAATAATCTCACTAGAGCCAGTGTTCGCGCATAGAGTTGTTGGCAGATATAACATACCAACTGCAAGCAACAAAGAAGTTGCTATATTTTTTAGTGTCTTTTTCATAAGAATGCCCCTTTCCAAAGCTATGGATCGATTATACCAAGCGGTAAGGGGCATCTAAAAACGATAAAAAAGGGCTTTTTTATAGGGTAAATAATTCAGTTAGGAAGCATTGTGCCATGATTCTAAGAGCTTTATGACGTCCAGCATTTCGTCCTCTGAAGCCTGTGGTCCTTCAATAATTTTAGGGATTCCAGCAAGCTTAGGGTGCTGCATAAGTCTTTTAAGCTTTTCTTCTCCGATTAAACCCTTGGCAGGGAATGCGTGCATATCTTCTCGGGAGCCACATGCTCTACCAGCATCATTAAAATGAATAAGCTTTAGCCGATCAATCCCAACTGTTCTTTCTAGAGAATCAACAACTTCTTGGGTGTTTTCTAGGTCATACCCATAAACAAAAGCATGGGCAGTATCAAAACAAAAGCCTATCTTCTCTGGGTGCTTGATGATTTCAAGTAGAAACTTAAAATCGTCAAAGCTATTTCCAAGTGTTCTGTTTCCATGCCCAGTGTTTTCCAGCAAAATACAGACATCATCAACATTCTTTAAAACGCTATCAAGCATTTTTGCTAGTTTTGTAAGGCCAGCTATTTTTGCATCTGGGTCTGTATCAGTTGCTGCAAAACCCTTAGATGAGCCAGGGTGAAGCACTAGGTACTTAATTCCTAGTGCCTGAGCCATCTTAATTTCTTTTCTTAGTATCTGACGGGACGCAGCAAAAGCTTCTTTTTTAAATGCTGCGGGGTTTACCCAATACGAACTATGGATAAAAACATCAGGATTAAATGCTTTTTTGTATTCTTCAAAAAGAGCTTTGTCTTTTGCAAGGAGCCTAATGTAGTCACCTGTTTTAGGCTTAACCAAAAAGAACTGAAGGCAGGTAAGTTTGAGGCGCATTGCCTGAGCAATCATATCCTCAAAAGAGGTTTCAAATCGTACGTTGAGACCCAATTTAAGATCAAAGGCCAATGTGACTCCTTAATTCTTCATCGCTGAAATAGGGTGTTAGCATCCCTGCAAAGAATGTTTTTATCTTCTCTAAGCCATCTTTATTGTCTGATTCAAAGCGGAGGCATATGACAGGCTGTGTATTTGAGGCTCGTACAAGTCCCCAGCCCTCAGGCATGTGTGCTCTGATACCATCGATAGTTACTAACTCAAGCTCAGGATATGCGCCCAAGATGCCACGTACGTGTTCAACGATCGCTACTTTTTGTTCATCAGATGAGCATTGAATTCTATATTCAGGGGAGCTGACTTTTTGTGGTATTGCATCAATTAATTGGTCGACAGTCTTACCGGAGGATTCCAGAATTTGAAGCAGGCGGAATGCTGCATAAATTCCATCATCAAATCCAAAAAATGAATCATTAAAGAAAAAATGGCAGCTGAGCTCGCCACCAAGTGCAGCATTATGTTCTTTCATTGCACGCTTGATGTGTGAATGGCCTGATGGAGAGATAATTGCTGTTCCACCATTCTTTTTCACCACATCAATAAGCGCACCCGAGCTTTTGATATCGCATACAACGCCAGCGCCAGGATGACTTTTAAGTACTTCATCAGCATAAAGTGCGAGCAGGTGGTCACCCGCGATTAGTTTTCCTTGAAGTGTCATGGGGTTCATGCGGTCGCAATCGCCGTCAAATCCAAGCCCAACCTTTTTAGTTGTGTCTGCGCTTAGCTTTTCAGCCAGTACGTGCATATGCTCTGCTACTGTTGGGTCTGGTTCATGATTAGGAAAAGTACCATCAAGTTCATCAAATATGAATTCGACATTACCAAGATTCATTTCATTAACTAAGCGAGGCACGACTGTGCACGCCGCACCATTCCCTAGATCCATAACAGCGTTAACGTCTTTTCCAATAAGCGTAGGAAATCGCTCTTTGATGTATTTGCAGTATGCGCTTACTACGTCTACTGAAGACAAAAAGCCTTTTTTGCCTGTCGGTTCAATAAATTTTTCTGAGATAAAAATATTTTTTATCTCTTGGATAAGCGCGCCCGCTACGCCCCATATTTTTACGCCGTTATATTCTTTAGGATTATGAGAAGCAGTAATACAAATAGCTGCAGGATTTCCTAGTGTGTGAACAGCAAAATACATAAGTGGTGTTGGCACGACTCCAAGGTCAACGATATTAAAGCCTAAATCGAGCGCAGTTGTAACAAATATATCGTGAATAGGTTGTGAATGTACGCGCGCATCGCGAGCAATAAGGATGGATGTGGTGAGGGGATAATGTTGTTTGAGAAACGTGATGATTGCAGCAGCAAGCTTATTCATCGTCTCAAGCTGTAACTCGCTACCGACAATACCGCGTATATCGTATTCTCTAAAAACATTTAATTTCATAACCAGCTCCAAAGAGGTGTTTCTAAAAAATTATCCCCTAGTTTACCATCTTGTCGCTGTTTGAAAAGAATAGAGACAGCAGTTAGCGTTGGATTTGCTTTTGGACATCGCTTTTAAACATATCAAACAGAGGTTTTAGCGATACAGAGTAAAGCTTATAGGTCCATGCTTGTATCGTTCTGGTGGTGATAATCAAATAATCAAGGGCCGTGCTAAATCCTTGTTCGGCAGTTTTTTTCCATGCAGGGCTTACCGTTTCATCAAGCTTTGTGAGTGCAGGCATCAGGGCAAGTGCGTTATCCAGCGATTTGAGGTTTTGTACAAGAAGCAGAAGGTTGTTATTGACGCTTGTGTAATCTGTGTGCATTTGGCTGTTTTTAACCAGAATTTTTTCAAAAATAGCTTCATGTGGTTGTGTTAGCGTTCCGCTATTAAGGGCAGCAGCAGGGGATTCCCCTGCTGCTAGTGGTTGAGCTTGTTGTGCAGCTGCAGGAGCATCTACTGCTATACTGCCAGCTGTGGGCGCTGCCCCTTTTTCTTCAGGCTTGCCCATTACTTTTTCTTTAATTGTTGTAATTGTTGCGTAAATGATTCTGGCCGTTGCTGAGATAAAATCTGCGACCCTACGCATGACATAGTGAATAAATGTTGGCTCTTGTACTTGTTGTGCTTCAGGTTGCTTTTTTTCGCTTATCAGCCATGTTCTGCTTTTTTTATCTGCTTTTTGGGTGCCTGCTTGCTCTTCTTGTTTTTGCTCTTCAAGCGCTACGGTTGCTTTGATAGCTGTATTTTTCTCACGTGTTTGAGCGAGCATTTTTTCTACATCTGCCATTTGTGTTTTAATGGTCTCAATCTTTTTTTGCATTTCAGCGGATGTTTCATCGTTCATTTTTTTCATAATGCTATTAAGCTCGTCAAGCTGGGCTTTAATCCCATCGTGTGTTTTTTGTGCAGCATCTTCTGTTGCTTGTTTGAGCAAAGACAATGATTCTTTGCGCGCTTGGGCAACTATCTGTTTTGCTTTTTCAACAGCTTCATCAGCCTGCCCGAGAATTGTTTTGAGCTCACCTTTTGTTGAGCTTATTGATTCAAGTGCTGTATTAATTGTTTCGATTCCTTTTTTTACTTCAGTGCGCGCAAGTTCTGTTGCTGGATTTGAGCTGCTTTTTGGTGCAGGCTCAGGAGCCTTTTGTGGCTCTGTAGTGCTTGTAGGCGCAGTTATAGGAGGCGTTTGGTCAATAGGTTCAGTAGGTGCTACTTGAGGAGCTGCTTCTGGTGCTGTAGGCGTTGCCTCTGCAGGTGTTTCTGCTACTGGAGGAGCCTCTGTTACTGGCGTTTCAGCTGGTGCTGCTGTGCTTGGCGTTTCATCGACAGGCATCTCTTGCGGCATCGCCAAGATTAAAGGAGCGCCACACAGCGCAATAAGAGTCATGCTTATACGAATAAGATTTTTCATCCCACACTTCCTTATAGTTTTTCTTTTTAATTTTTATTTTGAGCAGCTTGTTGGACTTCTCCTTTTGATTGTGCAGCTGACTGAATAAATACATCAGTCGTATTGTCAAATTCAAAATACTGAGAGAATAACTCTTCACGTTTTTTTGTGATTTGATCAACAACCTTATTCATCTGATTAAGGTATTCTTGTACCTGAGCATTAAGCGCGACTATTTTGGGGTTGGTTGGCGCAATAATCCCTTTATCTTCTTCTTTTAGCTCGATAGAGTCTGGCCATTTAAGTTGTGTTGATTCTGCTGAAGCCGCAGGCTGCTCCATTACAGGTGGAGTCTGCATAGATGCATCAGGAGTCGGTGCAGCGCTTTCAGTTTGAGCTGGTATGCCCATTTCAGAGGGTGCTTCCATAGCACTAAGAAAAGGCTTATGCATGTGTAGCAGTAACCATACGCCTAAAAATATACGCAATAACTTCATATAAGACTCCCTCTGTGTTTGCCCATTAGAAAACATCAGGAAATCCTACCACGCAGTTACCTGCTATATCAACACACTAACTAGGCATTTGTGGAATATCTTTTGGTTTTTCTGGTACAGCAGTTTGCTGTTGTGCTTTTTGCGGAGTGCTTGTTTTGCTAAATGCCAGGGCCATAACACGATTATAAAAACGAGTTACTGTGTCAGTTGCTGTTGCAACAAGCCAAACTGCCCAATCGTACACCTTTTCGCCAAATGAGCGCGGTTTGATTGTAGCTGGTTTTTTTTCTGCCAAAGCGGTCTTGGCATCTTTTTGAGTATCGTTTTCGCTAGGCTCTTTTTTTTCAAGGTCTTTGAGCTTGAGCTCTTTTATGCGTGATGCACGATTTTGTATAAAAAGACCTTCGTCTTCTAGCGTTTTGATGTTCTCTTTTGTCTTATCGATTTGTGCTTGAATCGTCTGGATAACGCTCTCGAAATCAGCGGTTAGATCTTGCTCGAGGTAAGACTTTTCATTCTTAATTTTTTCAAAAATTGTGAGTGAAAGCTCATAATACTTTTCTCGTGCAATATTGTGGTCAACAATATTCCACATATCATTAATAATCTCTTGAGCTTTATTAAGAAGATCTTGAACGACAACAATACGCTCATCGACACGTTTAATGCGATCAACGATCGATCGCCCTAAGTCTGAGATAGACTCCATATCAAGCTTAAGCTGTTCAAGGCTGTCCTTTGATTTCTTGATATAATTTTCAATAACATCAATCTTTGCCGCCATTTCAGGATCTTGTTTCATGTCAGAAGTTGGGGCGCTTTTTTGTGAGATATCTTGCTTACGCTTTTTCTCAAGGTACTTCAAAATATCTTCAAAGAGTTCTTGTGTTTTGCCTTGATCAACCCCAAGACTTTTATAGTAACCATCGAGCAGTGCGTCTGTATCGTTCAGACCTGTTAGGAATTTTTTCCTAATCAGCTCAATTTCTGCACCGAGTCCTTGAATGTCTGCAAAAACTTCGTGTGCTTTTAAAAGCCACTCACGTTTTTTAACCCAATTACCTTGCAGGCCGGTTTTTTCTATATTTTCACTTGTATCTGGTCCTGTGGCAACTTGCTCTGCAGGAGCAGGCGCTGGTTGAGCTGCGTCTGCTCCCATAGTTGTTTCCATAGGTGGGACTTCAAGATTTGCACGCTCACACAGCATGAAAGAGAGTAGCGTGACTGTCTTGTATGCTTTGTATAAACGTGTGCTCTTCATTCCTCATCCTTTTTAATATTACAGCGTTTTGGCTAGATCTTTTAGCTCTAAATAGAGGTTCTTTACTAGCTCTTCTGCTTCTACTGAAGTGTAGCTCCAGCTCACACCGCGCTCCACTTTTGTCAAAATAGAACGGTCTGATTTTATGTCAATGATATCGATCCTGATGATATTCATCAAGGGATGAACGAGTGACGGTGCACGAACAACTCCAGCACGACCAAGAACACTGTAAGCAACGTTATTTTCACCAAGGAAGCTGATCATGATCTTTTTTTGCCAGACCATGTTGTGGTATCCAGTGTGCTCTTTATGAATACTCATCAACAAGCTTTCTTGCCCCTTAGGATAGATACACTGAATTGGTGTAGTATTTGGGATCCCTTTTTCAGAAAAGGTTGCAAGCATACCAAGAGCTTTTTCAGTTTTGAGGTATTCAATAAGATCATCGGGTAGCTTTACGCCTACGTGTTTTGCCATAACAAACTCGCTTGGTTAGGTGTGAGTATTTATTCTTTGTAAGTAAAAAGTCTGACTACAACCTCGTTCTCAAGGGTCATGCCTTTTGTGGTAAGTCTGACGATATCGTTTTGAATCGTAACAAGCCCTGCTTCAGCAAGCATGGGAACCTGCTCCTTGATATGCTTAATCTGTTGCGGGGATAACAAGTATACCACACTATGCAAGTCAAGGCCCTTTGATTGTCTGAGACTAAGCATTAGGAGCTCTAATCCACGCTGTTCAGGTGTAAGTTTTTCAATTGTTTGATTTTTGCAAACACCGTCTAGCAGGCAGCTTTCAAGGTAGGTGGTTAAATTATTAGAATTTGTAATTCTTTCACTTCCACTAAACGATGAAGCACCAACTCCAAATCCTTTGTACGGATCGCCGCTCCAGTAGGCTTGGTTGTGTATTGATGGTTTTTGGTTTCGAGCAAAATTTGATATTTCATATTGCTCAAATCCTGCAGCGCTTAAGATCTGAATTGTTTTTTCATAAAGTTCAATCATCTCTTCGTCCTGCGGGAGGGATACATCGCCTTTTTCAACTTTGAAATAAAGCGGTGTCTTTTCATGCACAGTAAGAAAATAAATTGATATGTGCTCAATTGGCCAATCACAGGCACGTTTTATTGTTTCAATCCATGCGTCTGGAGTGATTCCTGGCAATCCAAGAATGAGGTCTATTGATAGATTTTGTATGTATTTAGGAGCTATCTTCATAACTCTTAAAACGTCCGTAATTCGTTGTCGTCGATTAAGCTTTAAGAGTGCATCATCATTAAGCGCCTGCACACCTACGCTGAGACGATTTATTCCGCACGCCTCCCATGCTTCAAGTCGCTCTTCATCGATATCTGCAGGGTTTGATTCAAGCGTTATTTCTTTACACGTTGATTTTTTATAATCACGTTCAAGTACTTCAAAAATCTGACTGATCCACTCTATCGGATAAAGGCTGGGCGTCCCACCACCTATAAAAATAGTTTCTAGGGGTTGGTGCGGCGCAGGGTGTGTTGAGGCAAAGGTAGAGATCTCATTGATGAGTGCATGGTGGTACCGTTCTTGAAATGCAGCATGCTCCTGAAATGCGACGAAATCGCAATAATGACATTTAAAGCTGCAAAACGGCCAATGAATATAGAGATATCTTGGTCTACTGACAAATGAGCTCATTTTCTCTGCGTTGCTGGAATGGATTGCTTAATAAGCTCGATAAGGACTTCTTTATCCCTACGAGCCTCTTCTTTAAGGGCATCCATTCTAGCAAATTTTACACCTATTGCAGCATTTCTTATTTTTTCAGCTGTTTCCTGTATTATCGCGGGCGCATTATTTTTTATCAGCAGCGTAATCAGTTCATCGTCAGTGGCGTGTGATACTTCCCAGCCAAAGATCTCTTGGACATAATTTTTCATTATTTTTGTAAGCGAAGCGTAGTACAAACTGAAATCTTTTTGTGTCGCGTAATCTAACGGTGTTAGTTTTTCAAGATCATTAAGCGCTCGCTCCCACGGGCTTTTTGCGCTTCGGGGTAGTACCCGATAAAAAACATAAGCACTTATTGCTATGCCTATAATAATAAGAATTAAGCACCCAACCTTCCACGGCACTTGCCACCATGGTTTTGTATAAAAACCGTATACTTCGTAAAAAAGTGGTGTTGTTTCCATATTTTTTACCTATCGACGCATGCGTGTATGAAAAAAAGATATTAATGGTTTTTCAAAAGATTCATGGGTGTTGAGCTTAAGCAGATCTGTACGAGCACGAATAAAAAGCCTCTCCAGGAGTACATGGTGAGATGCTAGGGTGTGTGTTAGAGCATCAGATGTTTTGAGTGTAAAAATAGTTCCCGTCTCAGGATCTTGAACATCAATAAGACCGATTGACGGCATTATATGTTCACGCGGGTCAGAGATAGTAATCCCAACAAAGTCAAAACGCTTGGTTGCCACCATAAATAGTTTTTCATAGCGAGAAATGTCATCTATCCAGTCAGATATAAAAAACACGACAGCGTTTTTTTGCTTCAGCGATGATAAATGTCTGAGCGCAACGCTCAAATCTGTTTTACCTTCAGGAGTTGATTTAAGTACTTTTTCAAGCATCAGGCCAAGTTTAATATTATTTTTACTTGGCTCTGTCCATGAATGAATCCGGTCAGAAAATGTAAGCAGTCCTACCTTATCTTTATTTTCGCTTGCGATAAGGCTTAATGTTGCTGCAACTGTTTTTGCTTGATCAAGTCGAGCTTGAGATGATGAGCTAAATCCACCAGACGCTGATACATCAAGCACCACGATCACAGAGCGGTCACGCTCTTGGATGTATTGCTTAACCATCACTTTATTCATTTTTGCAGAGCTGTTCCAGTCGATCATTCGCACTTCATCACCACGCTGATATTCACGAATTTGGTGAAATTCAAGTCCGGAACCTTTAAAAGCAGATAGGTAGTCTCCGCTGAGGGTGCTTTGCATGATGCGCCGCGTATGCAGCTTTATTTTTTTGAGCGTTGAGGCAAGTCTATGATCAATCATATGTATCCTCATCAAGAATCCCGACTGGGAGGATTTATGCCCTGCAGTCGGGATTTGTATTTTCTCTAATCACGTAGTGTAAGTATACGCAACGATAAAGTTTTTGCTCAACAGGATTCTGTTTGTTTTACCAAACCTCATTCATTGCTTGCTCAAGCGCAGGTGGGAGCTTGATGCTGCCATCTGGTTGTTGGTAGTTTTCCATAAGTGCGATCATGAGGCGTGGCAGTGCAAGAGATGACGCATTAAGTGTATGGACCAATTCTGGTTTTGACTCAGAAGATTTTCTGTGTCTGATCTGTGCACGGCGGGATTGGAAATCAGTGCAGTTGCTGCATGATGAAACTTCGTAGTAGCGATCTTGCCCTGGTAGCCATACTTCAATATCATAGGTGCGAGCAGATTGGAATGAGCAGTCTTGTGCTGCAAGAAGGCTTACACGATAGTGGAGGCCAAGTTGCTGTAGAATATTTTCTGCGCAAGCAACCATCATTTCTTGTTCAGTGTTAGATTTTTCTGGTTCACAAATGCTGAATAACTCAACTTTTTCAAATTGGTGAATGCGAATAATACCGCGCTCTTGTGATCCGTATCCTCCGGCTTCACGTCTGAAGCAGCTTGTCCAAGAAGTCATGCGCATTGGGAGTTTTTCAGTAGGGAGGATTTCACCAGCATAAATATTAGTTAAGCTGACTTCTGATGTTGGGATAAGGCATAGCCCATCGGGTGAAGTTTTGTAGTATGCACCTTCAAATTTTGGAAGCTCTCCCGCATTAAAAAGTGCTTTCTCTGCAACAAGATACGGTGGCATAATAGGCTCAAAGCCATGCTTCACGTTGTTTTTTAGCATCATACGAGTAAGTGCATAAATGATTTTTACACCTGTTCCTCGGTAGAGCGCAAACTGAGAGCCAGACATCTTGCTGCCTGCTTCCATATCAAACCATCCAGCTTTTTCATTAAGATCGAGGTGGTGTTTAATTGGAAAATCAAACGTTGGTTTTTGTCCAACAATCTTAATTGCTTTGTTAGCTTCTTTCCCACCGAGTGGAAGCTCTTCATAAGGAAGGTTTGGGCAACGAGACCATAAATCTTTGAGCTTCGAGTTTTCACTCTCAAGCTTTTGCTCTTTTTCCTTAAGCTCTTTACCAAGGTTAATCGAGCGCTCACGAATCTCTGGTGTGATTCCTTTTGCTCCCGCACCAGCAAGCTCATTTTTTTCTTTACGAACCGCTTCTACGTCTTGCATGAGCTGGCGAACTGATTGATCAAGCGATATTAGCTCATCGACAGGAAAGCTAGGTTCCTTGCGTAATATAAGTCCCTTTGTTTCAACAGGATTTTGACGTAAGCGACCAAGATCAATCATGAATTTACTCCGTTAAACGCTATAGATGCGGCCATTAAGATTGCCTCTAAGATACCTAAAGAGTTTAATTTGCGCAAATTCGGGGAAAAAGCTGCGCAAGGGTGTTAATGTTGATTTTAAGCGGTATGCGTCCATATGCTGACTTTGTTAAAAAATAAAGCGCTATGAGGGTATGATGAGATTATTAAGCATAGTAAAAAAAGCTTTGGGTTTTTTGCTGACTACGACACTGTGTAATGCTGTCGCTACGAATACAATTAAGCCAAAACAAAAAAAACGGGCATCACTTAATAATCGTGTTTTAGTTATTAGCATACCCAAAGCAGGTACGCACATGCTGACAAAATGCATAACGCTTTTTGGCGACGAAACCTTAGCTTCTGCGTATACAAAAGAGCCCAAGCCTGACCAAGCAGCATTCAATCGTTATGATACGTATAACCAGCTGCCACCACCAAATAACTACAAAGGAATTTATTACTTCCCGGTGGTTGGATATCTCCCGCGCTTGGCTGGGTATTTAAAGCGCCCAACAGAAAACCGACTTTTTTGGACTCATTGGCCTTATACAAAACAGTTTGATGATTTTTTACAAGATAAGACGCTCGCTAATTTTTTATTGGTCAGAGACCCTCGTGATATGATTGTTTCTTTAGCATATATGCTTCATAAAAGCTTGCGTACCGATGAATCGATAGAGCCAGTTAAAATAATGTCAGATTTAATTGATGCATCCCAGCAGCATTATATCAAGTGGGGTGTTGAGATTCATGAGGCTTACCCCATTATTTTTGATGAGGGAATTGTTCAATTTTATAACAGATACTTTCCTTGGCTCAAAACTAAGAATGTCAAAATGGTGCGGTTTGAAGATCTTGTTGGCTCAAAAGGTGGTGGATCTGATGACCTTCAGCGACACGTTATTGAAGGAATCGCAAGGCACATAGGGATTACGCTTTCACCTGAAAAAATTAACTATGTTCAAGAAAATCTATTTGGAGAGAGCGGTACGTTTCGAGATGGTCAGATCGGCAGCTGGAAAAAGCATTTTACCCCAGAGATGAAAGCAGCGTTTAAAAATGCAGCTGGTGCATGTCAGTTGTTAATTAATTTGGGTTATGAAGTTGATTCAAACTGGTAAAGGGATAATATGCTTAAGTATCTAGTAGCGTTATTTATTCTTATTTCATCTTCTTGTGCCGCTGATACTGTCTGGGTGCCTCCAGTGCTCTATGTTAGTATTCCTAAAACAGGTACGCATCTTGTCGCTAAATGTGTAACATTATTCGGCAGGGACGATCTTGTGTATCACTATGAAAAAGTTGGTGGTGGCAAAATAAAAACAGGTCAACGACCTCGTATCCTTTGTTTGTTAGGAAAATTAAATACTGAACTTCCACCTAATAATTACAAGGGCGCGCTTAATGTTCCTCACATTGGTGTCATGCCGACTGAACTTATTAGAGATCTAGAAAGTAATAATAAAAATAGATTTTCAACAACACACTGGCCATACACTGCAGAATTTGCCGACTATTTAAAGAGTAAATCAATTCAGGTTATTTTTTCTATCAGAGATCCTCGAGATGTTCTTGTTTCTTTAGCTTTTATGGTGAGCAAAAGCGTTGAGCGAGGTAAGTCAATTGATCCTGTTTTAGTGATGAATGATTTTATTGATGCGCGACAAGAAAACTATATTCACTGGGGCGTTGAAGAGCATCAATCGTATCCACTTGTGTTTGATAAAGGTATCACAGGATTTATGAGTATGTACTTGGGCTGGCTCTCGCACCCAGGGGTTTGCCTTATACGCTTTGAAGATCTTGTTGGTGAGAAGGGTGGGGGCTCTGATGCAGCTCAAGTTGAAACAATACAACGTTTGGCATCTTTTTTAAATATTGATGTTGATGATAAAAAAATTAAGTACGTGCAGGAAAATCTTTTCGGTGGGAGTGGTACTTTCCGAGATGGTCAGATCGGAGGATGGAAGAAATATTTTACCCCAGAGATGAAAGCAGCATTTAAAGCTTTTCCTGGTGCATGTCAGCTTTTAATTGATTTAGGTTATGAGGTTGATTGTGATTGGTAGGCTTTTATTTTTAATAGCTTTTTTTTACCTTGATTTTGCTACCCCAAAAGGAACGAACGTTAACGTTATTGGTTTTGTGGAAGATTCAATGAGTTTGTCGCGTCATACAACCACTGTTATTGATTGTTTAGCGCCGACACACAATATAACGCTCTATAAAACTAGATTTTTTGAAGAATCTAATCCGTATTTTAATCGAGTTTCGTCTATTGTACGTTTTCGGCGTACAGCTGTGTTAAGGGGTGTATCACTCTTTACAGATAATCTCTTTATCTATGGTGCTCCACCAGAGTACAATCCGTGGGGTATTTATAAATATTACGTTAATGATCTTTCAACAATTAAGTTTGTCTATGCAGTTGCAGAACAAGAGGTTATTTCACCTGATGTAGTTAGCGTGATTAATACTAATTTTCATGCACTTCTCGTTCCAGATGTTTGGTTGGTACAAATTTTTAAGAATGCAGGGGTCTCTGTTCCTATCTTTGTAATGCCCTTGGCGTTAGATCTTTCATCATTGCTTGCTCGTCCTCTTGATAAGAAAAAAAGCGGCAAACAATTTATTTTCGGATTTTCAGGTGCTTTTTGGCACCATAAAAATCATAAACTTTTACTTGAGGCCTTTAGGCAAGAATTTGGTAATGACCCTTCTGTTGAGTTACACCTTCATGGGCGATTTGGTCATGGCGAAAAAGATGTTGTTGCATTTGTTAAAGAGGTTGCTCTGAGTAATGTGACATTAATTAATGAAATTTTATCACGAGCTGATTATGAAAATTTTTTAGCTTCGCTTGATTGTTTTGTAACTGTTTCTGGTGGCGAAGGGTTTTCGATAATTCCTCGTGAAGCAATGGCAGCAGGCGTTCCTTGCATAGTTTCAAACAATTCTGCGCACGAGACTATTTGTAAGTCAGGGCTAGTGCTCCCGATACCTTCATATAAAACTCTGCCAACATGTTGTGAATTGTGCCCGCAAAAATCTGGTTATATGTATTCCTGCAGCATTCAAGATATAAGAAAAGCTATGCGCTTCATGTACGAGAACTATGAATCCTTTGAAGGAAAACGAGAAGAAGCACGTGCTTGGGCAGCTTATTACACAGTCAAAAATCTTTCAAAACGCTACCAAACACTTGTTAGCCCTAAAAAAGTATTACTTGGTGATCGCGATGATATCGATGGTGACACTGTTATTACGCAATCAAAGAAACTTTTTGATGCATACACAACACTAATGCGCTCATTATAATAAAAAGCTTTAGCGCCATGCAGTGAATGTTTAATGCAAGTAGTTGAGTATACATTTCTCAGAGTGAAGATATCGCTTGAGCACTGTTTTAATAGTCTATCAGGCTCGTCAGATGCACTATTTTCATAGTGAAGAATTGCTATTTTAATCATGATTTTTTCATAATGCCTACTGCAATTATAATCTAGAAATCAAAGGTTCTAATCATGCTTAAAAAAAATAAGATGCTTATTCTGCATACATTATTATTTGTATGTGCATCATTATCATTGCGCTCAGAGCCCTCTTTGCCGGTTGCTCAGGAATTAAAAGAAGTAAAAAAATCACCTGAAATTCATGCAGATAATATTGTTTGTTTTACACTTCCTAAATCTGGCACCCATTTGCTGATTAAACTTTTAAATCTTTTTAAATGCGGTGTTTCATTAGGATATAAAAAGCCACCATTTCCAGATCCTATCGCACGTGAACGTTATAGATTACATAATCGTTTTAATCCGCCACATCATTACAAAGGCATGTTTTATGTGCCTGCGGTTGGTACGCTGCCTAAAAAACTTTCTATGAACATTGTTCGCCCTGGACGTCATTTGTTGTGGTCTCATTGGCCTTATACAAAAGATGCAGAGGCTTTTTTGCAAGATAAAACTATCGGCAACTTTTTTCTTATCAGAGATCCTCGTGATTTGATCGTTTCAATGGCTCACATGATTCAGTACGATCTTGAGAAAACTCAACAAGCAAATTTAAATGATCTTATGTTTGATCTGATCGACGGCCGTAAAAAGAATTTTATTCGCTGGGGCGTCGAAGTTCAAGAAACATACCCATTAATGTGGGAAGGTGGGATTGTTAAATTCTATGAACTCTATCTTCAGTGGATGCACGCGAAAAAATTTATGACAGTTCGTTTTGAAGATATTGTTGGTAGTAAGGGTGGTGGATCTGATGAAGCTCAATTCAAAACCATCAAAAAAATGGCGGAACACATTAAAGTCAAACTTTCAGACAGTGAGATTAAGCAGATAGGCGAAGAGCTTTTTGGTGGAAGTGGGACATTTAGAGAAGGTCAGATCGGAAGCTGGAAAAAATATTTTACACCAGAGATGATCAAAGCGTTTAAAAATACTCCTGGTGCGTGTGATTTACTTATCGCACTTGGTTATGAAGCAAATAAAAATTGGTAATCATCATAAAAATTAAGGAGATACATTATGTCTCTTGGTACTGTTGTTTTTAAGTTCGCTATCTTGGCAAGTACGCTTGCCGTGTCTCAATGGCTTGGTGCAGTGCATCAACTAACGCTTACAAAGCGCCAGCTCTGTGATATTGAACTTCTTATGAATGGCGCGTTTGCTCCACTCAAAGGATTCATGACACAAGCTGATTATGACGGTGTTGTAAATAACATGCATCTTGCAGATGGAAAGTTGTGGCCTATTCCAATCGTACTTGATGTATCAGAAGATGAGGCAATAAAAATTTCAAAAGATAAGGATCAAATTCTTGAGCTTAAGTCTCCTGAGGAGTATGTCCTTGCGCGCATGAGAGTGCAGGATATGTATGTGCCAGATAAGCATCGCGAGGCACTTAAAGTGTATGGCACAGATAGCCTAGAGCATCCTGGTGTTGACTATTTGATGAAGCAAACAAAACCTGTTTATGTTGGCGGAGAAATCACACCAGTAAGCGCACCCCGTCATTATGATTTTGCTGATCTTCGTAAATCACCAGCTGAATTAAAACAGTATTTTAAAGACAATCACATCTCACGTGTTGTTGCGTTTCAAACAAGAAATCCTATGCACCGCGCGCACCTTGAGCTTACTTTCCGCGCTGCAAAACAAGCAAATGCACACCTTCTGATCCATCCAGTCGTTGGTCTGACAAAACCTGGGGATGTTGATCATTTTACGCGTGTTCGTTGCTATAAAAAGCTTATCCCTCACTACCCAGAAGGAACAGCAACCCTTGCAGTGCTTCCTCTCTCAATGCGTATGGCTGGTCCACGCGAAGCTGTATGGCATGCGCTTATTAGAAAGAATTATGGCGCGACTCATTTTATCGTTGGACGCGATCATGCTGGCCCAGGTAAAGACAGCAAAGGTGTACCATTTTATGGTCCATACGAAGCGCAAGAGCTTGTTAAAAAACACGCTCAAGAAATTGGTATAGAAGTAATGCCATTTAGCGAGATGGTGTATGTGCCAGAAACAGATTCATATGAACCTGTTGATCAAATTCCTTCAACGACTAAAACACTTTCTATATCAGGTACGCAGCTAAGAGATATTTTGCGCACTGGTGCAGATATTCCATCATGGTTTACCTACCCTGAGATTGCTCAAGAGCTTCGTGTTGCATATCCTCCGCGTAATAAGCAGGGATTTGTTGTATTCTTTACAGGCCTTTCTGGATCAGGGAAATCAACCCTTGCTATGGCACTTGCAAACAAACTTCATGAGTTGCAAGATCGTCCAATTAGTATTCTTGATGGTGATATTGTTAGAAAAAATCTTTCTTCAGAGCTTGGTTTTTCTAGGGCGCATCGCTCTGTTAATATTCAGCGTATTGGATATGTAGCAAGCGAAGTTTCTAAAAATGGTGGCGTCGCAATATGTGCTCCAATTGCGCCATACGAAGAAGATAGAAAAATAAACAGAGCATTAATTTCTGAGCGTGCGGGATATATCGAGGTTTTTGTTTCAACATCACTTGAGGCATGTGAGGCACGAGATACAAAAGGTCTTTATGCAAAAGCACGAGCTGGTATTGTAAAAGAATTCACCGGAATTAGTGATCCTTATGAAGCACCAACTAATGCTGAACTTGTGCTTGATGCTGGCTTATTAACTGTTGATCAATGCCTTGATCAAATTATCAGCTATCTTCGTAAGGAAGGCTTTATTAGCTAGCTATAAGGTTAAACCATGAAAATATATGCATACACCATAGCTGCCTTAAGCCTGTGCGCTAGTACATTACTTTACTCAGCGCATGAGGTTAATGTAATTGGTTTTCTGGATGACGCGGGAAGTTTCTCGCGTCATACCAGCAGTTTTATTGATACATTATACGGCAGTGTAAAATTAAACTTCCTTCAGACAAAAGAATCATCACCAGACGACTTAACCCAAAATTGTATCGATGCACTTCATGCGAGTGATGATCTGACAAAAAAAGCACGCCTTGGATTCCCTGTTCTTTCAGGTATGTCAATTTATACCGATGGTGTTTGGAGAGATTGGGGGCGCTACCTTAAAATACCGCTCAAAAACGGAATGCGCCTTGCTGTTTGTGTTACTGAACGCACGGTTGTTCCAATTGAATGGATCAGGCAATTAAATGATTCATTTGATGGCATAATTGTTCCTGATGAGTGGCTTGTTGATGTTTATAAAAAATCAGGATTGCGTATTCCCTGCTTTTTCTTGCCACTTGCACTAAATCTTGAGGGCTTGTTGAGTCGTGTGCCTAAGCAAAAAGATCCACATACATTTACATTTGGTTTTACTGGAGGATTCTGGGAGCGAAAAAATCATGCTCTTTTAATGAAGGCATTTGTCGAAGAATTTGGTAATAATCAAGACGTTAAGCTTCGTTTACACGGTCGTTATGGTGGTAGTTATGATGATGTAAAAAAAATATACGATCAAATCGCGACACCAAATGTAAGTTTAGAGAAAGGTGTTTTTGATCGTCAGCAGTATGAAAACTTTATTTCATCGCTTGATTGTTTTGTAACAGTCGCGTCTGGTGAGGGTTTTTCTATTGTACCAAGAGAAGCGCTTGCAGCAGGAGTTCCTTGTATCGTTTCTGATAACACCGCGCAGCAGACAATTTGTAAATCAGGCTGTGTTCGTGCTGTTCCGTCAACGATAAGAAAGCAGGCATATAACCTTATTTTACGCCGCTACATGGGATATGATTTTGATTGCGACATCAAAGACGTTAGGGCAGCGCTTCGTGATGTGTATGAAAACTACGCTAAATATCGCGCCAAGGTTGGTGACGGAAGAGAGTGGGTTAAGCAGTATCTTCCAATCAATTTGAAGAAAAAGTATTTATCGCTTGTTAATCCCAAAACAGTCATTCTTGGTGATTCAGACAAAATCACTGAGAATTATCTCATGACAAGTTCAAAGCGATTTTTTGATAAATACAAACGCATGGCATTAGGTAGCAAAATAGTATTTAAAGAGACGCGCTCAATTACAGAGCGCTGTGCCGCTACATACTCACTTAATAAAACGCCACTTGCTAAAATTAGCCTAAAAACTTTTTAAAAAATCCGCTAATACCGCCGCTGCTTGATTGAGTTCCCAGTTTTTCTGAGAAGCTTAAAAGAGCAGCGCGCGCTTCATCGTTTAATTTGGTTGGGATATCGCAGCCAGTGATAATAACAAGGTTGCCTTTGCCACTACCTCTAAGTTTGCTAAATCCTTTACCATCAACAATGATTTCCTTGCCGACTGCGCAGCCTTTGGGAACACGGATTGTCTCTTTTGTGCCATCGATAAGCTCTATCTCAATTTGGCATCCAAGTACAAGTTGTGGGTAAGTAAGAATAAGTTTTGTGACAAGATCATTATCTCTGCGCTGAAACGTTTTGTCTTCTTCAACTGCCACAGTGATATAAAGATCGCCTGATTCGCCACCAAATACTCCCGCATCACCTTTGCCAACGATACGAAGTTCTGCGTTGTGGTAGATTCCGGCAGGAATAGTGACTGTAAGTTTTTCGTATTTTTGTACGCGTGATTGGCCTTTGCAATTACTGCATGGCGAGGTGATTATAAAACCTTGCCCTTGGCATGAACCGCAAATCTGCTGCATTGCAAAAAAGCCTTGGCGGTAGTGAATGCTTCCTGAGCCGTGGCACTGACCACAAACATCAGCTTTGCTGCCTTCTTTAGCGCCGCTCCCTTTGCATGGATCACATTTTTCAAAATGATAAACTTTGATCTCTTTTTTTGATCCAAGATATGACTCTTTAAGTGAGATCTGGATATTTTGAGATAGATCATGCCCACGCTGTGGTGTTGGGCCTGTGCGTTTGCCTCGTCCGCGGCCTGATTTTTGTTGGCCAAACATGTCTCCAAACATGCTGCCAAAGGCTTCAAAAATATCTTCCATATTTTCGTTGCCACCAAACCCTTGTTGCTGAGTTCCCGCATGCCCAAACTGGTCATAACGTGATCTTTTTTCAGCATCAGAGAGCACTTCATATGCCTCTGTTGCTTCCCTAAATTTTGCTTCAGCATCTTTATTGCCTGGATTTTTGTCAGGATGGTACTGCAGCGCAAGCTTGCGATATGCTTTTTTAATCTCATCTGCTGATGCTGAACGAGAAATACCAAGAACTTCGTAAAAATCTCTTTTTGATGCCATAGTCACTACAAAAATTTAGGGGTTGTTTTTACACTTTTTTGATTGGTGCCGAAGAGGGGACTCGAACCCCTATCCCGGTTAAGGGACTAGAACCTGAATCTAGCGTGTCTACCAATTTCACCACCTCGGCAGGGAAATATTGAGCACAATCCTACCATGTTTTTTGATTTTGGCAATTCGGTTTTGGCTCTTGGCAGCGGGATAGATCTGTTTTTTAGAGAGTCTTTAGATAGTTTATGTATCGGCTGCAGTTGGCTTCTGATGTATGGATATCACCGGGCCTTACAGGCTGAAAATTTATACCTTTGTTTTTTACACCAAGTTGTTGCTCAAGTTGTTTAATAAGATCCAAAAGCGTAATAGATGTGCCGGTTCCTATGTTATAAGAGCGCCCATCAAGGCTTTCATTTGCTCCGATAGCTAAATTTGCCTGCACAACATCTTTTACGGGTATAAAATCACGTGTTTGTGTTCCATCTCCGTAAATAGTCAGCTCCTGGCCTGCAAGGAGCTGCTGCGTGAATTTTGCCACGACAGCTGCGTAGTGCCCGTCTGGGTTTTGCCTTTCACCGTAGACATTAAAATACCGTAGGCATGCAGCTTGAATTTTGCCTTTTGCATGAACATCTCTGCATGCAAGTTCTGCCTTGTATTTACTTTCTGCGTAGGGTGATTGTGGATTGATCGGCCCATCTTCAGAGACGATTCCACTTGCGTTACCATACACGGCTGACGATGATGAGAAGATTATTTTTTGCACATTATTTTTTTCTGCTGCTGCCAGGATGTTTTGAGTTCCCCCAAGGTTGATCTCTAAGCATGTGTCTGGGTGTGTAATTGATTCTGGTACAGAAACGAAAGCAGCCAGATGAAAAATAATATCTTGGTTTGTAGCAGCTTTGCTGCACCCATAAATAGATCTAATGTCTGCATAAATAAGATTAATAGAGCTCACAACAGACTTGAGATTTTTAAGATTACCCGTTGAAAAATTATCAAGTACCGTGACATATGCACCGCTATTGACAAGCTTTTCAACAAGGTGGGAGCCGATAAAGCCTGCACCACCAGTCACCAAGATGCGTTTCTTTTTGTAAAAAGACTGTAGCTTCTCTATCACGACTACTCCTTTAACCTATTCTCTATTTACTTTGCTAGAGCGAAACTTGTGAGGCTCTGAGCAAAGGTTTATCTGTTTTTCCAAAGTGGCTTAAGATTTCTGCCGCTGCGCGTGTACCATCTTGGTATGCTTCTTGCATGCTCGAGTACTTCCACTCACCGTATCTACCTGTGCTTGTTACATCGTTATCACGAAGTAACGTGAGAATTTTCGGCAAATTATCTTGACGCCATTGGTCATAAATAACATACGCATAGCGTAAATGGAGGTCTTTGCGTAGTACAACATCGCCCTCAGAGAATTTCAGAAATGCGAGCATTTTTGCAAGAGCTTCATCTGTCATTTTTGTTTGATGCGCTTGCGATGTGCGTTCTGGAATAAAAGAAAATTCACCATAGACTGCGCTTGAGCCGGCAGGTACAAGTTGAGGCGCTATATTGTGCCAAAACCCAAGTCGATAAAAAGGGTATTTCTTTTCTGGGAAATAAATCCAGTCAGACGACACACCAATATCATTTTTAAAGCCAATATTAATATTAATAACACTATTGCATATCAGCTTTGATGCGATTCCTGCACCATCAAATCGCGATGATTTTCCCATGGTGAGCAGTGATTTGAGTGGCGCGGTTGAGATAAGTTTTTGATACTGTGTTTGTTTTCCGTCTGCAAAACGAATTTCTTTTGTATCAAAATTAATGCCACTTACCTGTGCGCTTGTGACAATTGGATTTTTTAGTTTTTGTTTAATAGCTTTTATAAGAAATTCTATCCCACCATTAAGCGGATAATAAAAATCACTATTATAGCCAACTTTCTTTTCTGTCGGGCCAAGCGTTGCGCCTGCTATTATTTGTTCAAGTGTTGTTTGAGGTACAAATCTGCCTGTCCATGCAGGGTGAATTTTAGTTACGGGGTACGATAAGATTTTGCTGTTATAGTCATAAAAAAAATATTTCCCAAATCCCTCACCAAAATGTTTAAGCACCCACTGCTTAAATGTTAATGGTTCGCGCGATGATTTTTTTCTTTTTATAAAGCCTTCTATGCACTCAGCAATAACGTTTATAGGAAGCCCCTTAAGATTCATTTGAAACGGATAGGGCGTTAGTGTTTCGTATGAGAAAACATGGGCATTTCGTTCATGTGTACTGTATGAGTCAAGACGCGAAACTTCGTCTATAAATTTTTTAAATCCAGGATCACTAATATGTATCCAGTGGCCCGTGCGATCGAATGTAAATCCATTATGATGCTCTGATCGTAATAGACCTCCAGGGCGACTTTCACTTTCGTAAAGCACGTAATTGTAAAAACCTGCTGATTCAAGCGCATACGCTGTGCATAAGCCAGTAAGTCCTGCGCCGATAATAACAACATCTACCACACATTCTCCTTTTTTGTGTGATCAACTCTCCATTTAAAGAGTAGCAGGTTGTTATTTCAAGGCAATGATTGTTAATGTTTTTTTGATCGCTTAGTTGTTTGTTGTGTACTGCGTTTTTTTGATTTCATGCTTTTTCTTTGCTGTGTTGTTTCTGCTTGTGCAACATGAAAGGATCCATTTTTAATAATCGCGCCTCGCTGCTTAGGATAACTTACAACAAGATGATAACTATTAACTGCAGCAACTTTTTGATTCACAGCAAAACTTAGTTCTTGCTTAAGAGGATTCCATGAACCATCAGCGATTACATTTTGTTGCAGTGGCATAAGGTTTTCTTCAGTAGCTTTTTTTTGATAAAGCGCAGCACAAAGATTCGGTATTTTTTCACCACGCCACTTCAGTCTGAGATTTTTAAGTATTATTGGCTCTTTAGTTTTAATCGTGAAGCTTTGTGTCCACGTCCATTTGTCGTATGAAAGCGGTACGTCGCTTGTTACCAGATTGTATTCATGCCACGTTGATGTATTACTGAGCTCGAATGGCGTTGCGTGAAGAGTAGCGGTAATAAGCATGGCAGGTATGAGTAAAAAAATAATCATCACAGAGCCCTCATGACGCGTTGTAGTGACACCCTTACAACAATCAGTTTAGGGCGATATGCTGCTTTTTGTAATAAAAATTAATCATCGACTGCGATGATCATATTTAAACACGTTAACGCAGCGAAAGAGCGTGCATACATCACCCTCGCAGAGCTCTTTGGGTGCGGGGGGAAAAGGATTTGTTTTTTCTGTTGTTTGTAAAATTCGTCTATCAAGTGCTTGAGATCCTGTTGACTTAAGAAGCCGCACCTCAAGGAATTTCCCGTGCCGAGTGATATCGAATTCTATAATTGCATCACCTTCTTCGTTTTCAGGTTCCCATTTTTCTAATCTGGCAAAGTATTTTTTCCATGTTGCTTGTAAGCACCAATTTACTTTTGCTTCGTATTGCGCAACCTTCATCTCTTCAACAGATGCACGGAGTCCTTCTTGTCCATCTTGATCAATCGGATCATCGCCTTCTTCGCCATGAATTTTTTCGATATATCCTTTTGTTAAGGCGATAATATTTTTTGTCTGATTTTTTCCAGAGTAGCCGCGCACCCGATTAAAGGCTTTTTGCTCGATATCTTTTTTTAATATGCTTTTTCTTAGTGATGCCAGGCTTCCACCGTTCTCAAGCGCCTGCTGATAAGCTCTGATTTTTTCTATTTTATTTGAGAGCTCTTCTTCTTTGCTGAGCAGTGAGCTTTGTTGCGGTGTGATTGAGCTCAGCATACTTGTTGCTGGAAGTTGTGTTACAACTGTTTGCGTGTTGGGCTGAGTCGGTTCTGCTGCTGTGTCTTGTATTTGGTCTGCTGCATGAGTTGGCTCTAGTGACTGTTTGTGTAATGAATCATCTTGCAACGTATCTTTGCTGACGGTTTCATTTTCGCTTGTAGCGCTTGATGTTACGGGTGTATCACTAGGGCCAGCGTGCGCACTGCGTGAGCCACCAATCGTTCCGTCTGTTCCTTCAGGAATCACAAGTGTCTTTGCTGTCTCTGGCTGTTTTTCAAAAAGTACCCATCCAAACGAGCTTTTAGGAGCTCTCATTTTTGCTTTTATTTTGGGTTTCTTATCAATGTGCGCAAGTTGCTCTTTAAGATCTGCAGTTGTTTTTTGCAGCTGCTCTGTGCTCAAAATAGCTGGTGTTATGCTTTTAAGCGTTTGCTTGAATAGCTGTCTGAATGATGCATTAAAAAAAAAGTAAGAAATAATACCATGCAGCACGATAGATACTGCTAGCGCAATCACTAGATATTTTTTGCGGTTCTTGTTATTTACAGCCACAATCACAGCTCCCTTTTATTGCAGTGTACAAAAAAGTCTGTGAGAAGTGTATCTTACGTCACTCTTTGAAAAAAGAACGTTTGGCCTCGCTTGACTAAGTGGCTGTTTTGGCCAATTGCATGACTACCGCCGTTTTCATGGTTAAGGAAGCGCACTATTTCATTAATGTACGCGTGTGATGGTTGTACACCTGGTTTGTTTTTTTCTACAAGCCGATGAATGATAGCGCGCTGGCGGGTATCGTGTAATGTTTTGAAAAGCGCTAAATTATATATTCCCTCGCCTTGGGCGTGTTCAAGCGTTTTAATATCTGCATCTATGTAGTGAGTAAGCAGCAGGCTGTCTTGTCTCAGTTGTTTAATTGTTCGTATGATGCTCTGCGGCGTGCGATTGTCGATTGATTCAATCAGCGGCATTACTTTAAGCCTGATTGCATTGCGTAAAAACTGTGTATTTTGGTTTGTGCTGTCTTCACGCCAAGTCAGATTATTTTTTTTAAGCCAGCTGATAATTTCATGTTTTGAATAATCAAGGAGCGGTCTGATTATTCCTTCGGCGTCTGTAGCCATGCCTGCAAGCCCATGAACGCTGCTACCTCTCAAAAGTTTAATAAAGAAGGTTTCGCGCTGGTCGTCTGCGTGGTGTGCAAGCGCGATACAGTCAGCGCCGCAAATCGTCATCTGTTTGTGCAGGAACTCTCTGCGTATTCTGCGCGCCTGTTCTTCTGCAGAGCCATTATAGGTACTTGTGGATGCATATTCATCAGCAGTGCCTAACAAAAATTGAATACCCAGAGTGGCGCATAGATCTTGGCACCACGCTGCATCATCAGCCGCGTCAGTGCGCCACTGATGGTTTAAATGCGCAGCTGAAAGCGTAATTTTATTTTCTTGTGCAAGCGGTGCCAGTACATGCAGCAAAAAGACAGAGTCTGCACCGCCAGATAGCGCTAGCAAAATATGGGGAATTGGTTTATTGCTCGCTTTTTGCGCCAGCAAAAGTGTATCGGATGCAATTTTGTTAGCGTCAAACATCATATATTTTGTTGTGAAAGCTCAAGCAGGTATTTTTCAATAAATGGCATAATATCGCCATCCAGGACGTCGTCAGGTTGGTGTGCTTCAAGGTCAGTGCGATGGTCTTTGACCATCTTGTAAGGGTGAAGCACGTACGAACGAATTTGAGATCCCCATTCAATTTTCTTGCGCTCTGCCATTGATTCATCTCGTGCCTTGCGCTCTTCTTCCATTTTTTGCATTAAGCGTGCTTTAAGCATCTTCATTGCTGTTTGTTTGTTCTGCACTTGGGAGCGCTCGTTTTGGCATTGAACAACAATTCCTGTTGGCATGTGGGTAATACGAATAGCTGATTCAGTCTTGTTGACGTGCTGCCCCCCAGCGCCACCTGCGCGGTAGGTATCAATTTTTAAATCATCTTCATTAATTTCAAGCACGCTGCTGTCGTCAAATTCAGGTGTTATAGTGACCCCAGCAAATGATGTATGTCTGCGCTTGTTTGCATCATATGGAGAGATGCGTACAAGTCTGTGGATTCCAAGCTCTGCTTTTAAGAATCCATAAGCATTTGTTCCTTTTACGTATAAAGTAGCTGACTTTATACCGGCACCTTCTCCTGCCTGATAATCAAGAACATCAACTTTAAAGCCTTCTCTCTCGCAAAAGCGCAGGTACATGCGCATGAGCATTTCTGCCCAATCTTGAGATTCTGTTCCACCTGCACCAGAGTTTATGTTCATAAAACAGTTGCTCGCGTCGTGCTCACCGTTAAGAAGAAATGAAAGTTTACAGCTTGTGATTGCTTTACACAGCGCAAAGACATCGCTGCGAATCTGCATAAGCTCTTGCTCATCAGACTCAAACATGCTGATAAGGTCAAGGTAGTTATCATAGTTGCTTGTAACTTTGCCATACGCTTCTATAAGAGAACGGTATTTTCTATGTTCAGCAAGGATAGAGTCTCGCTTAGGATTTTTATAAAAGTCTTCAGCGTTTACTTGGGTATCAAGGAGCTGGAATTTATCAGGAATGCCCGCTGATGCCCAAAAAGATCTAATTGCTTCAATATCAGTTTTTCGACTCTGAAGAGTCTCACGTAATTCTTCTGCTAGCATGATCAGCTCTGACCGATTTAAAGGTGAAACAGTACACGTAAGTATACGATGCTTAGCCGTTTGGCTCAACCTCTTAAATCTAAATAGAGAGAAATTATGAAAATAATAAGAAAAGGGATAGGGTGCCTTTTCGTTAGGAGAGTCGTTATCCTATTACAAAATAACGAAGGCACCCATTCGTTGTGTGGTACTTATTAGACTTTAGGCCCTTTGTGGTGCTCATTGGTCACCGGCCAAATATGCTGTTTCTCGAAGTGTCCCTTTTTATGGATACCGCCATCTTGATGATGTGTTTGTGCAACTTTTCCTGCACTTTGCTTTGATCTGCCGTTGCTGCGACGTGTTGTTTTCTTCTTGCCCATTAAATAATTCAGCAGCTTTCGAATTCGAGCGATCATAGTGGTATCCTTGCGTTTTGCTTATATTCAGTAGTTTTAAGAAGCTTTACGCTTGCTTGCAGCACGTTTTGTTGTTGTGCGGGTGCGTGTTGTTTTGCTTGCAGCACGTTTAGCAGGTTTTGCAGCAGCTTTACGCTTAGGTGCAGCGCGCTTTTTACCTGTAAGACGTTTAATAGCTCTTTTAAGTGAACTAAACATAAGTATTCCTTTCTGCCTTTCGTCAGGCATATGCCTAACATTTGCTTCTAGGCACGTTTGTACTGAGATGTCCGTAAACCTATGGACTTATCTCCTAGGTCTAACCTAACAGATATATTTTCTATTTGTAAATAATGTGCAAAAGATTTTCTATCTCAGTATGTGTCTGGAGAGAGAGCCGCTCTTTTTATTGGTTTTTCTTCCTTATATTAATAAGGGTTAAATGAGCCGTTATGCTTTTTTGCTCCGCCCCCAAGTAAAATTTCTAGATTTGATTACCCAAAAAGATGTGGTTTTTTATTAAAAACAAACCTGCTTTTAATAAAATCATAAGAAAAACAAAGAAATTTAAATTTTGATTTGTTGATCTGGTCGGCGATTCTTTAGGTTAGATGTAAAAAGTTTAAAAAATATGCTTTTTTCTTCTTGCAATGTTCAAAAAGCGGTTGTATAATTCCCTTCGTCTTCGTGAGACAAATCTAAGTCAAAACGAAACGACATCTAAAAAGTTTTATCTTTGAAATGCGTTTTATGTAACTCATTCTAAGGTAACTAAAAGTTACCTGATGATATGGATCTTTATAA
>CAZHRK010000003.1:0-155148 GCA_964534555.1 uncultured Pseudomonadota bacterium
GGTACTGCCAGGTTAAAAAAGCTCTCAAGCAATTGGGAGCTTTTTTTATTGTCTCAATTCTACAATCTCATATTTTGCATGACATTTTTTTCAATCACTAGGCACTGCGCGATTTAATCAGCTCTTCTTGATGAGCTGTTGTAAGACATACTCTGTCTGATACTACCACTCGTTATACCCTCGCATAGCAGCTATCCACCACAGAAGTGTTCCCTCCATTCAACTCAATCTCTTGAGTGCGCTATCTTGAGCTGTTCTTGAATTTGGCGTAGATATTTTTATTCATTTTGTTGTTTGCGCAGCTGCGTGTGAGAGCTTTAGTTTTAATTGCATGAAAAAGCCCAGCAAGGTGCTCCTGCCTGCCGGGCTTTTATAATTAAACATGTGTAACGCGTTTTAGGTTAGCAACGATACGAATTTTTCAATCTGTTTTTGCTCTGTTGCCCAGCTCGTAATAATTCGAACTGCGGCGTGCTCATTATCAATCTCTTGCCACACATAAAAATCAAAATGATCGTATAAGCGCGCAATTATTTTTTTGTTGATGATCGGAAAAAGCTGATTTGAAACAGGCTCTTCAAGAAAACTACAGCCAGCGTTTTTTAATGCTGCAGCCAAAAAATCTGCTTTTGCATTTGCTTGATGAGCAATATCAAAAAAGAGGTTGTTTTCAAAGAGCGCTAAGAACTGAGCTCCCAGTGCAGCACCTTTTGCAAGCAGTGCGCCATGTTGTTTAATGTGATATCTAAAATTTTTTTTCAGATCATTATTAGTAATAACAATCGCTTCACCAAAAAGTGCACCATTTTTTGTGCCTCCGATATAAAACATATCACAGAGCTGTGCGATATCTTGAAGTGTGAGTGATGCGTGAGTTGATGTTAACGCAGAGCCTAATCGTGCACCATCAAGGTAAAGCAGTAAGTTATGTTTTTTGCATTCTTGTGAAAGAGCTATTAATTCATTTTTTGAGTACAGTGTCCCCCGCTCGGTCGCATGCGAGATAAAAACAACGCGGGGTAGCACCATGTGTTCGTCTGTATGTTTGTGCACTGCCTGACTAATCTGTACTGGCGTTAGTTTGCCATGGGCTGCAGGTACGGTGTAAATTTTATGGCCTGTTGCCTCGATTGCGCCAGCTTCATGCACTGCGATGTGTCCTGTATCAACCGCGATAATAGCCTCATAGGGTTTGAGCATTGAAGCTAATGCTACAATATTTGCCTGTGTTCCACCCGAAACAAAGTGAACGTCACTTGATGGCTGGTTACAATATTGTTTGATAAGATCAGCTGCTTGTTTGCAGTAGCCGTCATTTCCATAGCCATTTTCTTGAGCACCGTTTATTAATGCAAGCTTTGTAAGTACAGCTGGGTGTGCGCCTTCGCTGTAATCATTTTTTAGACTGTAACGAACCATAACGCACTTATTTTGATCTAGCCGCAGCAGTCATTTTTGCACTTTTTGCTTTTTGTTCAGCTTGATAGCCACGTCGCTCAGGCAACAAATCTGTTACGCCGCGAGCAAGCTTAAACGCAGCAGGCGCCTGATGCATTACGCCATAATAGAGTGCAGTGCAAGGGAGACCAAGTGCATCTGCCCCGTTTGTATAGTCGCCCAGATTGTCTACGTTATCGTCAACGACAATAACATCATCAATTTCGCTTTCTGAAAATGCAATAAGGTGCATCAAGATTTCACCAATATTTGCAGAGCCTGCATGAATAATTCCATTCATAAATGGAGTTATTCTGGTGAATTGCTCAACTGGTTTTTTATATGAATCAATCCAATCAGCTGTAAGATCCACCCCTACAATTCTAAGTGCGTCACAGATTCCTTTGTTTACGTCACCTGCTGGCATCCTCATGCTTAGTCGCGTAAGCGCCGCAATTTTGCAACCAGATGCTCTGAGCGTAGCTATAGTGCCTGCAATGTCATTTTCTATGAGGCGGAATTTAGGTGTGAAGGGATGAATTTTGCGGAGTTCATTTTCTGCTGAAGTGCGAGATTTATGGTATCCCCTTTTTGCTTGCATAAAATCAAGGCGCGCTTCCCATTCATAAGGCCATCGAGCACAGTCATCAGTTTTTACCAGGGTATTGAGGCACCCAAAAACGACAAGTGTTTTTTTCCCAGCTGTAAGATGCTCTTGTACTTCTTTAAGGCTTGTAATTGTTTCTAGTGCTGCAGCGCAGACAGCCGAGATGCAAAATGTGATAAGTAAGAATGCATAGCGAATAAACATGGTACTCCTTTTTTAAAACCACGTTTACTCTAGCACGTTATTTTTTATATTCCAAAAAAGGCATGTGCTCGAGCTATGATGCGATCGAATTCATGCTGATTTGTATCAAGGCCTGATTCGTTGCGAATTGAGCTTACACCTAAAAAACCACCAGCGCGCGGCGTGTAGTACAGAGCCTCTTTTTTGCCATCCTGTATAACTTTAGCATGAATAATATACTCCTGAACGGGTGCTGCGCCTGCAAGTTCGATTAAGTGTCCTTGCTCAGGAAACAAGCGCTGGTCATGTGTGAGTGTTTGTGCGCCAAGTCCGGTGCAATTAATAATAACGGGTGAAGTTATTTCATCAAAAGAAGAAATTTTTTTGATTGAAAGAGAAACGTTATAACTTTTAATGAGAGCGCGTAGCTGATGCATCATCTCTGGCACATTAATAAAAATACTTTTGTACTCAAGCAGCTCATGCTGCGTCTTGCCGCCAAAATCTAAAAGAACTGGCGTTGGTGAATCAATCAATTCACGCTTAACGTACCAATCAAGGCCCATTTGTGCATGTGGGCTTGTATACGCTGGTAAAATACGAGCCGCTGATGAGCTTAAAAATGGGTGTGTGCCTGCGCTAATCTGCTTGTACTTTTCAAGAGAGCGTACATTAAGCTTGTCCATCAAAAGCTGTTGTGATGGCGGTGTTTGCCTGCTGTATGCAGGTGCCCACACCCCTGCAGCATTATCAGATGTTAGATCATCAATTTTGTCTGCTATTATTCCTACAGTATAGCCTGCACGTGTCAGTACGATTGCACTGAGAAGTCCAATGCAGCCAGCGCCAAGTATGGTGATATCAGAATTTTTTTGTGGTACATGTTCTGTAACAAGCTCACGCATAACATCTGCAGACCCAAGCAGTCGTGTCCAACCAGCACCAGCATGACCATACTGATGAAAAATTTTTTTGCCGTTTTTTTCTTCATACGAAATTTTAGCGCCACCTCCACGAGCAGGGCGAATGCACGTTATTGTACGTTTGATGTTGTTCTTAAGAACAGGTGGAATAAGTGATACTTTTTTCATAACGTATGATTTTACAGAGATAAAAAGCTTTAACGTCGTGGTCTTCTGCAGCAGCAACCACATACTTTTTGTGCAAGCCATACGCAAAAATTAAAACATTCAGCTTCGATCGCATCAAGGTGTTCATCGATTCCTTGGGGGCCTCTGTGTGCTTCTATTTCAGGAAAGAAGAAATCATCATCAATAATTATTTGTTGTGCTGGGATTCGAGCTTGACGCGCGACTCTGTTATCGCGTGCCCATGGTGCTCGACGAGCTTCTGCTATTGATGTGCAAGCAAGTGCTGTCATAAGTATAAGCTTAAACATTAGATCCTCGTGTATGCCTGGTAGTGGAGTGTGCGTTCTTGTTCAATACTGAGCTCTTTCCAGCGGGTATGGTAGAATGTCTGCCAGAAGTACTCATCATTCATAGGATCAAAAAGATTACTTGTAGTGATTTCTTGGCTCATGTAGTCCCATAATTCAGGAACATCTGACGCCAAGTACAGGGTGCCACCCGGTTTAAGTTTTCTATGGCAGAGCTCAAGGAAAGACTGATTTACAAGGCGGCGCTTTTGGTGGCCTAATTTTGGCCATGGGTCAGGATGAAAAATAAAGATTCGGTCAATCACGCCGTCATCAAACATAATATCAAGATTCTTTTGCCCATTACCCCAGAAGAGTTTGACGTTTTTTAATTGGGCTTGATCAACTTTTTCTTGTGCTGCCTCGACAAGGCGTTTTCTAATTTCGTAGCCAACAACAAAGCGCTCTGGGTGGTGCGCTCCATACTGAATCAAGAAGCTTCCTGTCCCAAAACCCATCTCAACGTCGAGTGTTCCATTAAAATTTTCAAACAACTCGCTGAGAGGTTTTTTCTCGTATGTTTGTAAGCAATTAAAGGGATTAAGGAGTGTTCTAACTCTCATGATGGGGTCTCATTTTGCTGAAGGCCTATACTGTTTAATACAGCCAACAACTATACCCTAAGTGCCAAAAAATTGCATATTGCTTTTCAAATAAGATCTTATGGCAGTCTTTTTACGCGGGGTGATCTTCGATCGGCGGAACAGGGCGAAAAAAGGAGTGATTGAATGAGTTGCAATCTGCATTTTTCTTTTCTGTGATTTGGATCGGATGATTCATAATCGGATGATTCATAAAGTGTATTAAGAATCATCATAAAATCTTCAAGTGTATCACCTGCTCTAAGCTCTATCGTAGAGCTGTCTTCATGATTTAGAATATTTTTTGTTGGAAGTTTAGTAGATGAAGAGACTGCTTCATGAGGGTCTGCGCATTTGCTTTTAAGACATGCAATAAGCTTACGGTTATAGCATGCTGGGACAGTCTGTATTCCGGCAACAAAAGCCCACAGCGCTGCAGTGTATTCTGATTCATTACGAAAGGCTTTTTGTAGCTTGCTAAATTCTTCGGCGCTATATTTTTCTAATGTTTTTATGTACCAGTTACAGAATGTATTTCGGTTACGAATAATTCGCTCGCTCAGTACTCGAGCCCCTGATACATCTGCGTACACAAAAATAGACAGGAGTAACATTATTAATTTCATTATTGCTCTCTTGTATTTAGAAAGACAAAACAAAAGCACCTGCACATGAAGCTGTAGTATAGCGTTTATTTTTCAACGTCTATCAATACTTCATCATCTTCATCTGCAGCTATTTTTGCTCTAGCTTCTTGTGCTGCATCAATTGACTGGATTAAGTAATCAACCCAATCATAAGATTTTCCTATGCGTTTATACAGATTCTTTGTTATCAGAGCAATATCTTTAAGGTTCATAGTTGGTTTTATAGTCAGACCACCTATTTTTTGACTTTTTCGTGCCTGTGAATACGAATTTAGTAATGCGCCCCGAGCTATAAGGCCATTAATAACTGTTATTGTTTTTTCTTTTGAGTTTGGAACGATTGATCCTGTTGCAAGGTACCAAAGCACAGCGGTTTCATTATGATGAGCTTTAACTATTTTTTTTAGATGATTTAATCTTTTATTAGGCTCTTTGTGTGATTGTATTAGTTCTATGTAAGAAAGAGTAACTTCATCTTGGGTTTTTGCTTGCGTGTTTAGTTTAATCCGTACAGCAAATGCGTTTGGTATTGTCAAAAAAAATAAGAGCATGAATGTCAAAAGGTGCATGCGTTATCCTTACTAGGTTGTTTAATCTTCTTTATCTTTTTTTTCTCGATAAGACTCAGATAGTGCAGCTTGCAGTGCTGCTTGTGGAAGCCCTGCAATGATTTTAATTACCCTGTCATGAATTGGCCGTAAGCGTGCGCTGCAGCTTGTGTTATCAAGCGCTTCTAGAAGTGCTTCTGCTAATTCACGTTCAGCTAATGAGCTGACAGCTTCCCATGTGAAAATCATAAATTTTTCTGCACCTGCAATACGCTCAGCAAGTTCTGTCTTGAGGGTCATAAGGTCCCTGCGCATGCCTTCATCAATTATGCTGCGCCTGCTGCCAGCAGCGTGAACTGATGAAAAAACACCGATAAGTACTACAGCACTATATGTAATTATGAATTTTAGTTTCTTCATCTGCTTTCTTGGTTTCCTAAGGCCTTGGTTTCACGTTATATCGACAATCACAGTACATTTCTGCCACAGGTAGGAAAGCAAGACTACGTGCATAAATACCTTTGTCAACAGCTCGGGGTGAGATCTAAAGCCTTATATGAGGATTTTCTGGAGGAGTGTTGCTTGATTTATGCACAATGTTTTGTAGGCTACGAGCCCTACATTTTAAGATTTTAAAATCAATAAAAGGCTTATAATGAAAAATTGGGTATTTTTTTTATTCATAAGTTATGCGTTGTTATTTTCTTCAAAGGTTATGTTTGCTGCTGTTGATGTTGCTGTTCGGCGTGAGTCAACCGTAGCCGTAAAATCAGACCATAAAATTCTTAGTTTTTTACCTGGCCACAGAGTAAATCATTTAACGATGATTCACCAAGATATCTTTGCTCGAATATTGATTGGGGGCGATGCGTTGTCTATCCCTAACGCACTTTGTGGCTACTCTGCTGCATATGCTGCGGGATTTATGCATGCATATCTTTCTTTAGATCCAGCTGCGTCTTACGAAGAAATTATGAAATGTTTGAATTTTTTTTCCTGTGGACGATTTTTTATAAAAAAGGCCATCAAGCTTATGATCGAAAAATATGGCCTTAAGCCAGAAGAAGCTCATATGTGCGCTCTTGGGGGATTAGACGTTTTTGATGTGCTCAAATCAGTTTTTCCTTACGCAGCAAAAGATCTGATCTTGTTATCAGATTCTCAAAACATGTATGCAAAAGCAGGTGTATCACTACTACAATTTGAGTACCTAGGCTTGCCAGTTGTAGAAGATCTTGCCATCAAACCACCAGTTATGTGTTTATTTGTTGGTTCAACAGGCGCGTGCTCAGAGTTAAACGCACGTGATATGTTAAGCGGTAAAATACTGTGTCGTTTTACTGAGATTTTGCGTGGTGAAAGAAAATGCCAGGTTTTTATTAGTACCAACACGCTCCTTGCAAAAGGACATCATTGGGTCACATTTGTGGTCAGAGAGTCTAGTGTTAAGGGTAAGCTAGAAGCTCTTGTTGCTGAAGGTGGTAATCATAAATCAATGAGTCATGAGAATTTGTTTGCTACCTATACTTCAGCTGAGGCAAATCCTTGTTACGCACTTCCGTATATTGTTAAACACATGAGATGCGCTGAGCGTATTGCAGCTGGATAAATTAAAGGCCAGCCTTAAAAAGCTGGCCGAATAAGATTTCTATAAGCAATCAAGTTTCTGTTTGAGTCGTTTGGTGCCGATAATCCACATAATCACCGTGAACATGCTGATTATACCGATGCATGACCAATAGGGTAGTGATCCATCCTGGCCCAAAGCAGCTGCGCGGCCACATTCCATCACATACATAAATGGATTGAGAAAAACGATGTATGAGAATACAGGGTTTACCTGGTTGAGCGTCTGCCAGCTAAATTGAAAACAGCCTGCAAACCATAATGGAAATATGAGTCGCATCCAGAGATTTGAAAGTGTTCGCACGCCACCAATAATGCTGCTGCAAAAAAGTGAAAATACCGCAAAAAACAAACAGCCAACAATCACGATCAAAACGTATTTTGGTGCGCTGAATGCTTGCCAATCAAGTTTGTTTGAAACAAGAAGCAGCGCTAGCGGTGTTGTTACAGCGCTTGTCATCATGCTGATCGAAAAGTAATAGAGCACGTTTTTTAAAAAAACGAGACTACTTGGGAGTGGTAGCGTCATCTGATACAGAATAACTTTATTACCTTCGATATCTATGATGAACTCAATTGCATTTGCATACACTTCCATCATGCCGCCAAGAACACCAAGGGTAACTGCAGTAAACGGGCCAAGGTGTGATTGCACCCCAAGTCCTGGAAGCAAGTATGTTGCCGTTAGAAGCACTATAATCATATAAATGCTTAGATTGATCACTTTTGATTTATAGAGCGGCATAAAGGCTGTAAGGTCAGCCTTTAGGAGCTGCAAAAAAGTAGGTATATACTGTTTATATGTTTTCATGGAAAATCCTTTTATTCAGCGCTTTCATCAGATGTTCCGATTATTTTAATAAATACATCTTCGAGTCTGCCTTTTTCATGTTGTTGCTTAAGGTTATCTGGTGTGTCAATAAGGACTATTTGCCCTTGGTCCATAATGCAGACTCGGTCAGCAAGCGCTTCAGCTTCATCAAGATAGTGCGTTGTTAAGATGATCGTAACCCCATCAGCTTTAAGCTCTTTTATAAGCTCCCAAATTTGTAATCTGATGTGTGGGTCAAGCGCTACAGTTGGTTCATCAAGGAGGATAAGCTGGGGCTTGTGCATCAGCGCCCGTGCGATAATAAAACGCTGTTTATAGCCTCCAGACAAAATATTAATTGTTCTGTTTGCATATCGAGTGAGCCCAACTTTTTTCATAAGGTTTTTTGCTCGGGCATGAGCAAGTTCATCAGTAAGGCCATAAAATTTGCCAGAAAAAACTAATGTTTGTTCAAGTGTGAGGTGATCACTAACATTTGGTTTTTGTGGGCAAAATCCTACCGCATGACGATACGTGTACGGGTCTTGATATATTGATTTGCCATTAAAAAGAATATCCCCGCTTGTCGGCGGCTGCAGCGTTACGATTATTGATGCAAGCGTTGTTTTGCCTGCACCGTTACTACCAAGTAGGCTTAAAATCTCTCCACGCTTAATGTCTAGAGAGACTCCTTTAAGTGCATGAATTGCTTTTTCGCCAGAACCATAGGTTTTTGTGATGTTCTGAATAGAGACTAGAGTACTCATGCTAACATCCTTAGAATGCTCATAGATAAAAAAATTACAAAATAAAGAATGCCGCTGCATATGCAACAGCAAGAGATGGGGGCAGTATTGGTGTGCTCAAAGGGTGCACCCCTGGCCCCTAGAGCTCATTAGGTTGTCATAACAACCAGAGAGATTTTCATGACAAAAAGATCTTTCTAAGATCGATAGTTTGCAGCAGGGCTGCGGATAACGTCTTTAAAATAAAAATATTAAGCCCAAAAGTCAATTCACTGGACCATTTTGATGCTTTGCGCTAGGCTCAAAACGGTAATCTGAAAGGCTCTAATGACCATCCTTGTCTCATTTTCTCAGATGCTTGCCTCATTTCTTGGGGCGCTTGGTATCTTTCGATCTTGATGCGGCGCTAGTTCGCATAACGATTCTTTTTTCTGAGTCTGTACAGTATACAAGCGCCTGGAGCACCAGGGCGCACTTTATTTTTTCAAGGATTTTATGGTTATTAAAAAAAGGGTACCATTGTACCTGATGATGCTTATTGTCGCATTACCGCAATTAAGCGAAACCATCTATACACCGTCATTACCATCTATTGCTGCCGCATTTGCAACCACAGCACCGATTATTGAACATACGCTAACAATGTATCTTATCGGATTTGCATGTGGTGTATTCTTCTGGGGGACGCTCTCTGACCGTATTGGCCGCAAGCCAGGTCTGTATGCTGGTCTTTGTGTTTATGCTTGTGCATCGATTGGCTGTTACTATGCATCAGCATTGTGGTTATTAATGCTAATGCGTTTTATGCAGGCATTTGGTGCCAGCACAGGATCTGTTTTGGGGCAAGCGATTGCGCGTGATTCAACAGCACTTGAGGACCGCGGCAAACTTTTCTCGACAATAAGTATTGCACTTGCGTTTGCGCCTGCTGTCGGACCAGTTATTGGTACAGTGCTGACAGCTCTTGCTGGTTGGCGTGCGATATTTCTTTTTCTCACCGCGTTTGCAATTGTTCTGGCGCTGTTGCTACGCGCCAAGATGCCAGAAACTCATCCTGGCTTAACTCATCAGTCAGGTGTTGTCAGGCGCCTTGTAACATGTGCTTTTGCAATGTTGTATGATCGCCGTTTGCTTATGAGCGGTGTTATGATTGGCGGAGTTAATGGGTTACTTTTTGGGTATTTTGCAGAAGCACCGTTTTATTTTAAAACCATACTCGGTTTTTCTGATTATGCGTTTGGTTTATTGTCATTAACAGTGATGGTACCGCTGCTTACTGGTAGTTTGATGTCTCGCTTGCTTAATCATCAGCGCGTTTCCAGCGGCCGTATTATTGCCTATGGGATAGCTACTATTTTTTCTGGCGGGAGTATGCTTCTGGTGCTTTCGTGCTGCTTGTGGCTATCGCCCGCGGTGCTTGGGCTTATGAGTATAGCCCTGATCTGTGTCAGTATGACGGGAGTGACGATGGTGATTCCTAATGTCCTTGGGCATGCGCTTGAGCCATACAAGCAATTTGCAGGAACGGCGGCGTCACTTTTTGGATTGTATTACTATACCCTGATTGCTTTTTTTACAGGGATTATGGCGCTTTTGCATAATGGCACCGTGCGCCAGCTTCCAATATTTTTTGTACTCGTTGCCAGCTGTTTGTGTGCGGCTTTTTTTATTGGTAGGTTTCAAGAATAATTGATCATAAAAACAAGAGGGCGATTACGCACCGCCCTCTTGGGTATCAGCATTACATACACATCAGCCTAAATAACTCTGCAAGCGCACGTTCTCGTGCAGCTGCTGCAGCTTCTTCGGCGGTTGGTATTCTTCTTGCTTCAACTAGTGGGGGGAGTGCTAATCGGCAAAGAGGGCACTTATTCAGGTGTCTTCTGGCCTGCGTAATACATGGTGCATGAAAACTATGTCTGCACGGAAGCGTTGTTTCTTCCTGTTCTGCCTCTATAGCGTCAAGACAGATAGGGACATTCTCTTACAGCCTCAGCAGCAGCGGTTGTTTCTGGCAAGCTGCTTGCGGCATGCACGTTCATGCTGAGTATGGAATGAGTTAGAGTGAAACAGACAGATAACAACGTGAGTTGTTGTAACATGGTATATCCTTAGCGCTTATCTGCGCATAAAAGGTTAAAATAAGGGTTTTAGCGGCATGTGCACTGCGCACAGCCTTTTATTAAGTCAAAAAAGATATTTTTAATAAAATAAGAATTGATAACTACTTGCTTGCGCAGTAGGTATAAAGAGGGCAATAGTAACGATAGCACGCTGAAGGTGCTTTGTTTGAAAGAGATAGTCTGCTTGGTGCGAGCGCTGATGCTACAATCGCTTCGCTAGAAAAATGTGCCATAGCCATGATTTTTATCTCGATTTATTTTTTTACTATTACTTTGGCACGATTCTATTTTTAAAAGGCCTTACTGTCAATATGATTGAAAATAAGGCCTTTTGTATTGTTTTGCTAGTTCGCAGCTTTGCTCGGGAGGAGCGCCTGCCAAGAGTTGATGTTTTTGCCTTGAAGGTTAAGCATGCTTCTGTGGGTTTCGTACTGTTTTATAAACGCATCAAGAGCAGCTTGGTTGATAACTGTTAGCACACCGTTTTTTATGGTTGCGGCATGTGTGATTGGCGCTAGGTGGTGGTCGCTCCAGAATATCTCGAGTGTATCTGCGTATCTGAAATAGACATCCATTCGCTCAGCAAACAGTATACCTTTGTCAGCGATATCTTCTGGTGATGATTGGTAAAAACGCTGATCTGTATTTCTATATCGTATTGCCTCTACACGGGTTGTATCTGATGCGCCACACAGCAGGAGCGTGAGCTGATAACCAGCGGCTTTGACTGTTTTGAAAAGATTTTCAACATGAGGGCCTGTAGACGTTGTACCAAATGCTATAGAGTACCCGCCCCCAAATGCCTCATTGAGTAATGTTTGCGCAATATAATTTGAAGCGCCGCGCCACTTATTATAGCCATTTTTGATGGTTTCTAGATGATTGCTGGTTTTGCTTGTTTCAAGGCTATTAAGCGAGAGTGCTTGGTAGGTATGTGCCATAAATTTAAGAGCTCTTTGGTCGGGATCGAGGTATATGTACGGGGTCGCGCTATCAGTTGTTTTCATATAATACTCAAGCGTTGTGCTTTTGCGTGCGCCTGGCCCGCCCGCTGTTGCGAGGTATTTTTTATGCTCTTGGGGTGTTTGTGACCCAAAGCACACAGACCGAACAACACTCAGGTCTTTGTTGATGAGTGTTTTTTCTTCTGCGGTGTAAGTGGTAAGGCATGTTTCGATTGCTGTCGGTGGAATCAGCTGGTTCTGCGCTGCTGAAAGAGAAATGGTGCTGCATATTAAAAGTATGAGAAGCATAACAATAATCCTTAAGGTGCTCGGGTTATATGCACTGATTTAAAAGCTTTTGTAAAAAACTATCTGGCTTAAGATAATCTTGAAATCTATTTTTACCACTAAAATGTTCTAGCCCCTGGCACAGCGTGATTTTGTACTCTTTGCAACAGGATGCACCGATTTGAATTTAAGGCTTTGATAGTCAGTCTTCAGGTTAATTCCTAAACAGGAACAGGTTTAGGTCTATTATTTCTCCGCATAAAGCCTTTTAAAACCAAATAAAAGCTCTATTTGGGCTTTTTCTGTTTTGCCTGTATAATGCTTGCCCCGAGTCAAATTTTCTGTAATTACAAACTGTTCTAACTCTATAGCATTCTGCGAGGGGCTTTATGTTGCTTTTACGACTCTTTCTACTTATTCTTTCTTGTTCATCTTGTTTTGCTGCTGCGGATGGATCTTTGCCGAGCTATTGCCTTGGTATTCCACTAACAGCTGCTGAAATAGCAGCTCTTGAGGCACCTATTGGTTTTGATGAAAAAGGGCATCCTGTTTATGCAGAAATCCCGGTTGCTCAAGCTGTAGGAATCATTTCTGATTTTAGCTTTCCACTCGCTATTTTGGATGGTGTTGCAAAATCTTATGATGCTCAGGTTCAGTACCTTAAAAATACAATAGATCGTTTAAATTATATCATGCGAGGGGTAGATCTCTCTCATGTTGCAAAACGAATTATTACCTTAATCAGTCCATATGCATCAGCAAGTGTTATTGAGCATATTAATGAGCTTGATGCTGGCTTGCCTGCTTACACTGATGCGGTTATAGCAAAACTCTATTTAGCGCGACTAGCAGAAGAATTAGATGCTTATGCATCAGAGGTAAGACGTCTGTATGCAATTATTAAATCTGCAGAGCGCATTGATCTTGCAGCAGGTCAAACACCTGATGCAGTCTATGCTGGGTGCTTGAGAGAGTTTGCCTCAGTCAAAAGATTGCTGAGCACTGATGTGCGTGAGCAGTTAGAAAAATCTATCCCGGCATAATTTTTTTGATCAAAGCATTCAAAAAATAATTACTTGCAAAAAACCCTTTCTATGTGGTGTATTCAACCCACGTTAAGAAAGGGTTTTTTTATGAAATTAACAGTAAGTTTTTTTGTCTTCATTTTTGGAACGCTTTTTGGTGCTGCACGAGCAGACCTTGCCGCTGGTGCTGGTACTGACGATTTTTCTAAAATAACCTCACTTGCAGATTGTATAGCGGATGTTTCTTCTACAACACTTGTTGTTCTTGATTTGGATAATACATTTTTTCGTTACCCTGGATGGGTGGGGACATCATGGTGGGAAGAGCAAGCAGTAGCCATGTTTAGAACTTATGATGCGCGGCTTGTCGCTCGTAAAGCACGTAATATTTCAAATACGATTATGTCGTCATCTGTTACTGCAAATACTGTTGAGCTTATAAATCCTGAAGCAACACATGCTCTTCTTGCAAAAATAAGAGAGCAGGGTGCTGGTCTTCTTATTATTTCATCTCGAAATGCCTCTGCTTTAGATTCAACTAAAGCTCATTTCGCTAAGGTATCGATAGATTTAAGTGGTTATGCTGCTGAGCCAAATGAGTTCTTTAAATCAACGCTACGAGCTGGCGCTGCATCTGGAGATCAAACTATTTATGAGCGGGGGATATTGCTTACTGGTGGGGCATTAGGAAAAGGCTTCCTGCTCAATAGTTATTTTGCAGCACTTCCTGAAGGCCGATTCAATAAAATTATTGTTGTTGATGATCAGGTTAAGCATCTGCAGGATATCCAGTCAGCGTTTTCCTATATGTCAGTAGAACAATTATTGCGCCACTTTGACGTGAATGCTTGTATCCCTGCAGGGACAGCCTTTTTAGATGCACATCGTGCACTTTTAGAGGCGCAGTTGCCTGCTCGCCGCACACCTGTTGATACAGTAGACTTCGTTGCTCCTGGAGCGGCAGGAGGATGTTGTACCGTTCAATAGGCCTACTAAATTACTTATTTACTAGCGGTTACATAGTTTCCCCCATTATATCTTGTGAGAATACGTGATGATTCTTTAAAGCCTATTGGGGGAATTTTTATGAAGGTCGTCTTTTTTTCTCGTGTTGTGCTGATTGCTTTGTCATCTTCATATGCGCTTTCTGCTGCAACAACGAGTACTGCTGCTTCGCCTGTTCGTTTGCCAGAAAAAGCAGTTTCGGAGCAGAGTAAATCAGGGGTGCTTGAATCTATTAAAAGAACACCACGGGTTTTGGTTGATCCTGCGCTTGATGATCGTGATTATCATTGTGTTGTCACTGTCAGCACCTTGCCATACGATACAATTAAAGAAGGGTACGCACAATCTCTCCCTGGTGTTGCTGAGGCTACATTAAAATCTTTAGGGGAAGAGTGTTGGTGGTATACAGTTCGATTTTTTGGTGCCGATAAGCGCTTGGTTAAAGAGCTCCAGTTTCCAGGTGATTTGCTTATCCCTGCAGATCGCCTAAATGATAATCAACCACTTTTATGTGGATTTAATATACGACAGGCGCCTGTTGTATGGGGGCGTCGCCTACTGGCCCTAGAGGGTGACGCATTGGTAATGTATGAGCTAAGCGCACAAAAGGAAGATGATGGTTCATGCTCAACATCTGTCGACTTTGGTAAACGAATTTTAATTCAGCCAAGCGGAGTTGTCAGAACATATGTACCACGATTTGATGCAAAAGGTTCGATTTACTTTAAGGTGTCTGATTCAGCCGGTGCAGCAGAGCGTGCTATGGTGTGGGATTACACAACTGAGGCTATAAAACCGCTTTTAAAAGATGAAAAAGTTGAAGCGTTTAAGCCTGTAGCAGAGCCTAAATTAAGCCGAGCTTTAACAGGTGATGTCATTATCAGCAAAGATATAACGCTCAAGGTAGAAAGCATAAGTGATGATGTTGTTATTATTGATCCGCTTGCGGTTGATACCGAGCGTTTAACTAAACCGTTTAAAGGCTATGGAACGAAGCAAAAGCCTATCACTAAAGATGATTTTAATGCTGTTTTGAGCTATAAAAAAGCTCATAGCAAAGACGCACCACGTGACGAAAAAGTTGATAATCAGACAATGCATATTGGTAAAGTAATTGTCCTGTGGGAAGATGTTTCTGAAGATGATGAGTATATATTTGCTCAAGATGTTCTCCCTACAGTAGAACAAAGAAATCTTTTTGAAGAAGTTCTTGAAGAGCTCTATGAAGCCTTTGAGCTTAAGCAAAAATTATTACGTGAGTTAAAGTTATTATTCAGACAGTTTGGTCCTAGAGGAAAATTAAATAAATGGATTAGTGATGCAGAGTTTAAATCGCTTATAAATGCACTTACATCACCTGGTGCGGATGGGAGTGTTAAACCTGTTTTGAATAAAAGCAAATCAACATCAATTAATCCAGATACTCAGGATGTAGAAATTTCTTGGAGTTATTATCTTACGCTCAAGCAAAATGCACGCAAAGGCTTTGACGAGCGCCACTGGGAGACTTATAGCAGTGAGCGAAACGCTGAGCTCTCTAAGGCTGTGCGCGGGTACGCAGAAAAAATGATGGGCATGAAGGGTGGCGAAGAGGCTGTAAGAGTAATGCTAAGCAACTTTTTAGCTGCACCAGATAAAAAAGATTACGCTGTTTTTTTTGAATCATTTAATAATGATCTTGATACAGAGCTTCTTTTTGATTACTTAGCAGTAAGAACAGATGAGCAGCTAGACGCACTTCTTAGCAAGCTTTCAAAACTCCAAGCAGCTCGCGCAAAATCAATTATTCAAGTCTATAAAAAAACAAATCGCTCTCCTGTTGCGTAAAGTAAAGAAGGGGCCTTACATAAGGCCCCTTCTTTATGTCTTAATGATAAGACTTTTTCTATCATAAAGCTGCTTGAGCCAGCATCTGATATTTGTGCCGTGTGTATAAAGTTGATCTCTTATATTTTTTGACAGCGAGCAGAGGTTTTTCATGAGTGCTGAAGACCTCTCTGGTGAAACCGCACACAGAGCCTGCCTGATTTTTCTATTATGACCATAAAGCTTACGTCGAACTGCTAAAAGGTCATTTCTTGCCGTAAGTAAAAGCAGGAGCAAATCATCAAGACGTTTTAGGTTTTCTGCTGTTATGCGCTGTGCATGAAGTGGTCCTAGATCAGAAAGTATATTTTTGACTGCGGTTTTTATGATTTCTTCTGACCATGTGCTGCTGAATTCACCTATAGCTGTATTATTTCCCAGTACAAGTGACTGGATTGTATTTTCTGCTGAATAAAAAAGAAACTGGCAGCAATAAGGTGGCTCAAATTGTGTGTGCTCTAGTGTTGGTAGACTAAAATTAAATTCCCATGGTGCAGCTGCATCTAGTGGGCTATCTGAAAGCCCAAAACTCGAACCATAAAAACATAAATTTAACAGTATAAAAATAATACCTTTGTAATGCATTCATTCCCCTCCCCTGTGACGTATCCCTTTTCCCTAAATCAAAGTATTGGTTGCTTTAAGCAGCAAATTCAATTAACAATCAAACTCGCGTATTGTATTTATAAGTCGTTATACGAAGTGGTATACTTTCACCGCTGTATTTAAAACGTCAGAAAGGTGCTTGTTCATGAAAAGAATCGTGCTATTAGCTGCCTTGGTTACCATGGCGGATGATTTTTTTGCAGCAGGGGATAGGCCTTCTTTTATTGAGCCGCTGTCTCCTGCTGCTAGAAGGCCTATAGCGGGATCACCATTAGCGCTCACAGCTCAGCCAATCGCAGATATCTGTGAGGGGCTTGCTGATATTGCTCTAAAAGCAGGTTTAAATTTTACGCAGTTGTGTTCTTGTATTGCTCTTTTGGAGCATCGAGCTGAATCCGATTTGAGCTCTCTTGATGAGATTGCAGCATCTTACAAAGAGCCTCTTTTTAGCGTAATTGAGCTTTACCTTAAGGCAGGCGACCGGCTTAAACTAGATACCTTGGAAGCTATCTTTTCACGCAAAGAAGCAGAAGGATCTTTAGAAAAGAAACTAACTGATTGTTAAATCCAGCAGGTTTAAGCTGGGAGGCCTTGGCCACTTGGCTTTTTTAATAGGCGTGGTATGGTATTGTCGGCTTATTAACAGCATATCTTTGGAGGATACAATATGTATAACCACGATTATAATCTAAGCCGCTCGTTATCAAACTTTATGGCAAAAGTGTATGGCTGGATGTCAGGCGCGCTTATTATTTCAGGCCTGACTGCGTACGCTGTGTACGTTACTCCTGAGCTTTTTTCTATGTTTGTTATGAACAGAGCATCACTCATGATTATGATGCTTGTTCAAGTTGGTCTTGTTATGGGTATTTCTGCTGGAATTAACCGCCTGAGCTTTAGCGTTGCATCATTGCTTTTTGCTCTTTATGCACTGACTCTTGGCGTTACGCTCTCAACAATTTTTGCAGTTTACACCATGGCGTCAATCTATAAGGTGTTTGCAATTACAACCTTAATGTTTGGCTCTATGGCTGTGTTTGGGTATGTGACCCGTGCAGATCTTAGTCGTATGGGAATGGTTTTTACCATGGGGCTCTGGGGTTTGCTTATCGCTATGGTGATTAACATATTTACTCAAAGCAGCGCATTTGAAATGTTGATCTCTATCGTAGCTGTTATTCTTTTCACAGGAATCACCGCATACGACGTGCAGCAGATTAAGTTTCTTGGCATGCAAATGATTGGTCAGGGTGAAGCAGAAGATAAAGCAGCGCTTGTTGGTGCACTCAAGCTTTATCTAGACTTTATCAACCTTTTTATACATCTTTTGCACCTGCTTGGTAACCGCAAAAACTAGATACTAGTACGTGGCTCTGTGCCACACGACTAAAAAGGGGAGCAATCGCTCCCCTTTTTACTTATCTACCGTATGTTCTCTCCCGCAAATGTTTCAGTCAGAAACATTTTTTTCTGCGCCTCGACTCTTTGGTTTAAATAGGGGGCTCCTTTGAAAGAGCTCTTTTTGTGTGTTAAACTGCCGCCTCGTGGGTTGTTTTGTTATTTTTCAACCAGTTTTTACCAGTGCCTTTGAAGAGGGGTGCTCGAGGTAAGTACATGTTCATAACACAGTTTAAGCAGGCAAAAAAGTCAGCTCGTTTATTGCTTGCATTAGTTACATGCTCTTTTATTTCATTAGCCGCAATAACAGCGCAAGATGCAGATGATCTTGAGCTTGTTAGCTGCCGCCACAAAGAGGGTAAGGCTCTTGCTGATGTGATTGCTCAACCAGCAACATCACTTGGCCGCGCTGCGCTAGCCTCTTTTATTATTTCACCAACAGACGATGCACATGTTATCAGCGTTCGTCAGGACTTTATACGTCGTATGATCAGCCAGCAAAAGGGTGTATCATCAAGCCTGAGAGATGTAGCGGCGTTAGATGTGGCGCTTTCTGCTTTTGTTTTAGCTGGCTCTGAGAGCAAGATTGAACAAGAAGCTGTTAAAGAGTTTTTCTTTACGAGTAATTTTGCACTAACGCATGATCTTGTTGGCAGCCTTAATACAAATAAGAGTGCTTTGACAATTAAGCACTTATTGAGTCAAGCAGCGCTCTTTAATCCGCTTATTGAGTATCTTTTGATTCACGTTGGGGTTGATAACCTTAAGGGGGTTTTGCAGAAGATGGGTATTAGAATAAAATCCCCATGTTCAAAGTGTGCCAAACACCGTAAGAAAGAAGAAGTCATAAGTGAATCAAAAAATACGCATGATCATGATCATGCGCATCATCATGATGACAATAAACACGAAAAGCCTCACTCAGAGCATAAAAATCAATCTGGTCATAGCAATCATTCTGATCATAGTGGTCATAACCACAATAAGCTTATGATCGAGAGTGTCATAGATAATTCAGTAAAAGCTTTTCATATTGCGCACCTGATGTTGCTTCCTGCTACTTTCTACGAAATGTATAATCAGCTTGATCATAAAAATAAGCTTGTTCAGGCTGTTCATTTGCAAGTTATCCTGATTGCTCAAGCGCTGCGCAAGATTTCTAGTATTGCGCTTCCGCTTATGCAGGGATTAAGCAAGCAAGAGCTTGAAGTATTAGGACTTCAGCCTCTAAGCACGATTTTTGGCGATTCTGATGCGGCGCGTGAGTGTCAGCAGAACCTTATCGAAGCTGCTTTTAGTCAAAATGCTTCAACACTTATGATGGGCACAACGCTTAAAGCGTATAAGACTATTGTTGATCATAAAGATCTTATTAAAGATGCGTTTACAAGCTTTGGTGCGCTTGATGCGTTTGCAAGTATCGCTACAGAAGTTGAGTCTGGTAGATTAGTATTTGCAGATCAAGCAGAAGATGTTCTTGAGGCTGTTGGTTTCTACAATCCACTGGTTGAGAAAGATCAAGCTGTTCTTAATTCATTTTCATCTGTAGATGCGCCGCACCTAGCGCTTGTTACTGGTCCTAATGGCGCTGGTAAATCTACTATCATTAAAGCGCTTACCTATAACGTGGTATTGGCCCAGTCTCTTGGTGTTGCTGCTGCAAAAAGCTTCAAAGCTCCTTTGTACAGCGATATTATTGCATACCTTACCGTGAGCGATGATCTTACTCATAATATGTCACGATTTGTTGCTGCTTCTATGCGCGCAGATGATGTTCTTGAGCGTTTAGATGCTGCCCAAAAAGCAGGCAAGCGTGTATGGTGCTATATTGACGATGCTCTGTTTGAGGGAACCACGCCAGAAAAGCGCGCGCTTTTGAGTGTTGATTTTATTAAATCAATTACCGGCAATACTGTTGCCCAAACATTTGTCATTACGCATTTGGCTGAAGTTGCGCAGCTTGCTCAAGACAAGGCTCGTTATAATGCGCTTCATGTGCCAGTTATTAAAAGTGAGCAGGGCACTGTAGTCAGCTCGTATGAGCTTGCTCAAGGCATCAGCCCTGAAACTGATCCAACAATTCTTGTGATCAGATAATTTATTTTTCCTATAACAACCCACGACAGTGTTATGCAAGAGGCCCGGAGTATCTCCGGGCCTCTTGTAATTTTGAGGGTTATTGTTTTTTCATGCCTAAAATCAGTGATGCAATAACGCAGAGTCCGCCTAGAGCTTTCCAGATTGATAGCGAATCTCCGAGCGTAAAATACGCTATGAAAAAAGCAAAAATAGGGAGCGTGCTAAAGACTAATAAGCTTGCGATTGACGCTCCTAGCTCGCGTACTGATTTTGAGTAGAGCCATAGGCCTAGTGCTGTTCCTGGTATCCCGATATACCCCATCATAAGCCAGTCAAAACTGCTCATCGTTGTCATGCTTTGTAAAAAAGCAGAGGTAAGGCAAAACGGTAATAAAAAGAGCACGCCGCTGATTCCTGTTGCAGCGGATAAAAAAAGAGGCGAGTACTGACGACTCATTTTCTTTAAAAGCAAGGTATAAATCACTTGGCATAATACCGCACCCAGCATTAAAAACTCACCAGTGCTTGCCGTTAAAATTTCTCGTCCTACTTTGCCCTGTGTAATAATCATGCCAACCCCAACAAATGAGCAGACAAAAGCGATCAGCTGCATATTGCTTGGCTTTTTGCCAGAGATCAGGGCGCTTGTCAGCAGCGTGATAAGTGGGTGCATTGCTAGTATGAGGGCAACGGTTGTGGCGGTTGTGTAGTGAAATGCAGTAAAATAAAACATATTAAATATTACGACTGCGCTCATGCCAAGCATGAAAAGCATGGGGAGGGATCTTAGTTTGAGATTGAGTATCTCTTTCTTAGAAATAAACGGAAGTAAGCAAACTGTCGATATAAGATAGCGTAAAAATGAGTATTGCAGGACAGATACGCCACCCGCAGCAGCTTTACTTGCAACGGTTGAACCCGCCCATAAGAGTGCGCACGTAAGTGCATTTAAAATGTGTAGAGACATATACGTTCCTTACGGTAAATCAATAATTTCACATCTGTGAAAAGAAAAATTCTAGCGCTAAAATGCAGAGTAATAAAGCTCATAATGATTCATTTTTTAAATTTATATCGGCTGGATCGTGCCTTTCTGAGCCTATTGACGCGCTTTGTTTTTCTGATATATTATTCAGCAAGTTATATCCATAAGCCCGTATTCGAAAGGGAGCTTATGTTCGACGTATTGATCAATCTTTTTAATCAAAATATTTATACTCAGTCATTAGCTGTCGGTGTGATGCTTGTAGCGCTGCGGGTTGTGTCTTTTTTTATCGGTGGGTTGTTTCATACTCATGATGATTTTTCTCACCATGATTTTGGGCACGATGATTATACCCTTTCACTGCAGACCCTTGCTGCTTTTACACTTGGGTTTGCTCTTGGTGGACTTATTGCGCAGCACTTTTTACTTGATGGGTTCAATCAGTCGCTGATTGCCTTGGTAAGTGGGTTTGTGTTAATGCGGATCCAGTTTTCTGTTGTTCGTGGTCTTGGCAGGCTTGCGAGTAATGGTTCTGAGTTTAAACTGAGCAGAGTGGTAGGCCTTGGTGGAGAGGTATATCTTTCGATTCCACCATCTGGTCTAGGTAAGATTCTTGTCACAGTTGATCATGTTGTCCGCGAAATCGATGCAGCATCTGCTGACGGTAGTCCTTTGCAAACGATGACAAAAGTTACTGTTGTTGATGTTTCGTCCTCTGGCCATGTTCTTGTAAAAGCTTTGCAATAAGTAAAAAATCGCACAATTCAATTAACATTTTCATAAAGGAGATGACAATGGAAATGATCATCTTGGGGATTCTGACGGTCGGTATCCTTATGTTTTTTACAACCATGTTTTGGTTGTCCCACTTCCACCGCTGCCCATCAAACAGAATTTTAGCTGTTTATGGTCGACTTCAAGGTAATAGCTCTGTGAAGTGTTACCATGGTGGTGGTGTTTTCGTGTGGCCTATTATTCAGGATTATGCATATATCGATTTAACACCGATGACACTGCATATTCCTCTTAAATCAGCCTTATCTATGCAAAATATTCGTATCAACGTACCAAGTACTTTTACTGTTGCTGTTGATACAACGCCAGAGGCGATGACTAACGCTGCAATTCGTCTGCTTGGTTTATCACGCAAAGATATTGAGCTTATGGCGAGCGAGATTATTATTGGTCAGCTTCGTTTAACGGTTGCGTCTTTAACAATTGAAGAAATCAATCAAGATCGTGAACGATTTTTACTTGCGATTCGCCAGCACATTGAGCCAGAGCTACGTAAGATTGGCTTAGCGCTCCTGAACGTTAATATCACAGATATTACCGATGAGTCTGAATATATTGAGAGCATTGGCCGTAAGTCTGTTGCTACTGCACTTAATCAGGCAAAAATCGATGTTTCAGAGCAAGAGAAGCGTGGTGATATTGGTAAAGCACAAGCTGAACGAGATCGAAAAGTCCATGTTGCAACCTTTACCGCTGACGCAGTAGAGGGTGAGAATGAATCTCGCGCTAAGATTGCCCAATTTAATGCGCAGCTTGCTATGCAAGAGGCTGCATCTGCAATGCAGTCTGAGATCGCGCATCAAAACGCTCAGGCTCAGATTAATACAGCAAAAAGCCTTGCAGAAGCAAAGCGCCTTGAGGCTGAACAACTCGTACCAAAAGAGATTGAGAAGCGCCGCATTGAGATAGAGGCTGAGGCAACAGCGTCTCGAGCTCGCCTTGAAGCTGAGGGGCAAGCAGCTGCGCACTTGGCTATCAAAGAGGCTGAGGCTCAAGGTGTGCTACGAGTGCTTAAAGCGAAAGCTGATGGGTACAAAGAGCTTATTAAAGCCTGTGATAACAATCCGCAACAAGCAGCGACGATGCTCCTTGTTGAAAAGCTTGATGAGATGGTTAGGTTGCAAGCTGAAGCTATCAAGAACATCAAGATTGATAAAATCACCGTATGGGAAAACGGTGGTGGTGAAAAGGGTAGCTCAACGGCAAATTTCATGAGCGGGCTGGTTAAATCGCTCCCACCCCTCCATGATATTGCTGCTCTTTCAGGCATCGACTTACCTGAGTATCTTGGCAGTGTTTCTGCTGATAAGCAGCGTACAGATACAAAACCAGCGACCAAAAGCACGCTTTGATTTGTTTCTAACTGAATTATTAGCTTTACGCTAAGACTAAAAACCCCAGTTTTAATCTTACCTGATATCTATACAATGATTTAGGTGATTAGATTGGGGTTTTTTAGGTTTAAAGGGGCAAGTCATATGGTTTTTAATAAGCTTCTTATTTTTATGCTCATGGTTTGTCATCAGCTTTTACAGGCTGGTGTAGAGCTGCAAGTTTCTGATAAAACAGTAAGTCATGAAGAAGCTGCTTATACTTTGCGCCGTAAAAAACGTATTGATGAATCATTTGCCAAACAGTTTGGTCTTGAGTCCTCATGGCGCCATTACTTAGTTGGTACAAAAGCGCCTCGTGTTGCCCTCTGCTTTAGTGGTGGTGGGTGCCGCGCTATGTTGCAATCATTAGGTGCGCTTAAAGCAGCGCAGAATAATGGCTTACTAGACCTGACCACTTACATGTCGTCACTTTCTGGCTCAACATGGGCATTAATGCCATGGCTTGCATCAGACAAAACGCTTGATGAGTATATTTCATACATCCAAAAACGCCTGAGCATTTCTGTTGCATCACACTTGTATACTATTTTGACAACGAATAGTGATAAAATTAAATCCTTAAAAGGCCGCACAGATGCTGGGCTTGAGCTGAATGATATTTACGCAAGCTTATTGCTGAGCATTACGCTTAGGCATAGTGTCCATAATCCGTTTGATGTAACGCTTGCAGACATTGCTAAAAAGCGTTTTGCGCCAGAGTGTAGCGCTGATGTTCCGTATCCTTTTGCAACTGCAGTCTCAGGTGGGTCCAAGCTACACCATCATTGGTTTGAGTTTTCACCGTTTTCATTTGGACACTCAACAATCGGCCATATTCCATCAAATTGCTTGGGTAATACCTTCGTTAACGGTATTGGGGTAAAACAACACGCACAGCCAAAATTAGCCTATCTTATGGGGATGTGGGGAAGCGCTTATGCCGTTGATGGTTTGCGCCTTCTTGTTGAGCTTGGTTTTGGTTATAACCCGTCAAAAAATTTAGTTATAAACACCATAAAAAATATTATGCCATCAATACTGACCGGCGATGTGCTGGCTGATTATCTTGATGACGCACGTTTTAATCTTTTGCTTGATAAAAACCATTTTGCACCAGCGGTTAGAAACCCATTTTTTGCTAAAAAGAAGCCTGGCTTTATAAACCATTATTTTGGTAGCCAGACTATTGAGCTTGCTCATGTTGATGAGCTTCCGCTTGTTGATGGTGCTCATGACATGCTTTGGGCTGCATCAATAGATGGCACACAAAATCGTGGCTTTGCTATGAACTTAGGTATTGTTCCGCTTTTGCACCCGAGCAGGGAAGTTGATGTCATCATAGCAATCGATAGCTCAGGAGACCTTGATGGTGCGCCATCATTAGTCGCTGCTCAGCTCAGAGCGCAGGAGCTTGGATTACCTTTCCCTAAAGAAAAAGTACTAGAGCAGTCAGCGGGGACAAAAATTCGTGTTTTAGAGGGTGACGCAAACACTCCAACCATTATTTATGTTCCGTGCTTGCCTGTGGTAGAAGAGTTATCTCGAGTAAATTCTGCGCAGCCTGATTCTGATTACGCAGCAACAACGAATTTTAGTTATTCACATGAGCACTCAGCGTATGTCATAAAACGAGGACAAGTTGCTCTTGAGGTTGCAATGCCAGTCATTAAGCACGTGATCTTTGATCGCTATAAGAAGTCAACGTACTTCTAGCGTTACTTTAAGTTTTAGTAAAAAGGGCCCGTAAAATCGGGCCCTTTTTTTATTGTTCTTTTGTCATAGCCAAATCAATTTCTGGTCCTGAGATTCCCAGGTGCCTGAGGCCTTGGGCATCACCTGTTGTGTGCATTAAAACACCTGTTCTAAAAATGTATTCGGCTGCAATAATTATGTGGCGTATTGTTGAGCAGATTAAATGAAATGCTGCGAGCCAAAAAAGATTGATATGCAGGAATAATTGATTGTTCAGCGGCGTATCAACAAAGTCACAGATTAAAAAAATGAGTCCCACAATGAAAAATAATGTAGGAATTGATTGCAGAGCGCTAAACACTGCTGTTCCTCCCAGAGAGTGCCCAAAGGTTGAGCTCATGAGTTTTACTGAGCTGCGAATGCTTCCTAGCGCGCTTTCTCGTTTGATAGCCATGAGTGGGATGCTAAGGTATGTTGAGAGCCCCCACCCAAATTCAAAAACACGAGCAGAATACTCTCTGACCATCATGATTGGTGAGTAGTCCTGCCCATTTTGTTTTCCTCTGATTATGCCAACAAGCATTCCTACTACGCTGTTAATAATCATGATCATAAAAAGACCAGGTGCGCGCTTTATGCCTTCAAAAAGGTGAAACGCAAAAGATTCATAATTCACTGATGAGACGCCACCTGCGTAGAGGCAAATTGCAAATTTAAAGATCATATCTATGATTCTGAGCATCACGATAGTTGCTAGTATGATCAGTACAATCTTAATAACGCTTATTATATCAACAATACTAACTACATGGATGCTTTCGCTGTTTCCTTCTTGGAAGGGACCAATAATAAGCACTCCATTATGTATGGTTGGTCTAAAAATAAGTCTGGATGATAGTTTAACAATAATCATTGTTGCAAGCATGAATTTGATCATTGTTATAGCGACAGTCCAAACAAGAAGCGACGTATTACTTACAAGTTTTGTCCACGATGCTACAAAGATACCTATTCCACGCCTAAGTGACGATAAAAAATTCATATAACCCCTTTCTGATCATTTCATCCTAAGGACTGCCCATAACTTGTCGCAAGAGATTGACATGACTTGTAGATAAAATATTTCGATTTGGTTGATTAAATTACTAAATGAGTGTAATTCATGGTGGACAATACAATACTGGAGTTCTAGGGTGAGGTTTTACATGAGACACAGAAATACTCTAAGGTTGGTAATAGCGTCTTTTTTCCTGCTATCAAGTAATGCGTACGGTGCTCTGGCATTTGAAGCTGTCAAAGGTGCTGTCTCTGCACTTGGTGGCGTAGTTGCTAGTGGTGCTGCTCGTCTTGCAGCAGGTGGTAGGACCTCATCAGGTCTTCCGCGTTTTGTAGCAGCGGAAGCTGATGCGCTTATTGAAAGCTGTCAATTTGACCGCTTGAGTAGCTACGTGCTTCAATTTGTTGATGCTGGCTCTCCAGCATACAGCGAAGATGCTGTAGCATGGCTTAGAGCTGTTAGAGTAGTGCCATGTTTGCCGATTAAGTATCTTTATACTCGAATGATATTTGGGCAAAACTCTCCTAAAAAAGAAGATGTTTTAGATGCGCTTGTTGATGTGCAGGCATCTTTATTATTATTTGTTGTTGATGCGTATATTTGCCAAAACGCAGGGCTATTTCCAGAGGTTAGCCCTTTTGCTGATGCGTATACAAAAGCAAGAACATCACTCTTGGCTCCTTGGGCTGGGTTAGTTGAATTTTTGCAAAACAAATTCTTTACACGTTTTATTGATTCAAAATACCCGCAGCTGGCTTCTTTGCTAGCGGAAAAAGAAAATGTAGATAACGAGTTTTCGTTTACGCAAACATACGCACGGCTTTGTGAGTATATCGCACGTCTTTCTGATGAAGATTTGTATATTCCCCCACAAGTGATGTGCAAAGTATATTTGCCTTCAGTAGCAGGGTGGTCTCATACAGGTAAGATGGCTGCAGATGCATTATCAGCTATCAGAGTTGCAGATGTTGGGCTTCATTTTGGTAATAGTGAGCCTGATATACTTGCTCGTCTAAGATCAGGGATAACAGATCAAGCGCGTTTCAGGGGTTTTCGTGCATTGTTTACAAAAGCCACACTACGAATGTTTAGAGCTATTGGATCATGGGGTGATTTACTAACAACAAGGATTCCTGATCGCATGGCTGTTGCGCTTGACCGAGCTGAGTACAAAGAAACGCTGTTTCCGCTGCCAGACCGTGCTGCTGTGGTGGATGGTGGCGCCGCTGTTAGTGGTACATTGTCATCACGCTTGAGTGCTGCTGGCAGTGAACGTCGTGGCCGTGCGCCATCAAGTGGTCTCACTGCTGCCGAGCCTCCTGCAGCCACAGGCTCTGTTGGTAGAGCTCCAGTCCCACATAACCCATTAAAAAAGACAATCGGCGGAGCTGGTTTACAAAGTGCTTATTCTGGGGCATTTGCAGGGCTGCCACCAGATGGATATACATCTGGTGAAACGTCTGATGATGATGGCAGTGGGTCTGACAGCGATACTGCTGAAGGATCTCCTGTTGCTGCAGCTGCTCGCTCAACAAGATCTGTGCCAGCCTTAGCTGCCCCTTTAGCTCGTGGTGCTGCCCGGGGTGGTGGTCGCTTGGTCGACGCTAGTGGTAGCGCTGCTGTTGGTGATTTAGAGGCTTCGCTTGAAGCGCTTACGTTACATTCTGCGTCAGTGCCTACAGCTGAAGCTAATCCTATGGCTTCTAGCATGATGGTTGCGGCAGGAGATCTTGCTGGGTTGCGTGATGCTCGTGCAGATGTTCATGCGCTTACACCTACATCTGAGGGTGATGAGGCTGCCGATGGTGCAGGTGGTGAGGGTGCTGATGACAGTGGGACATTGAGTGCTGCTGCGTCAAGCGTGGTTGATAAACCAGGAGATGGTCATGCTGGAGATGGCCATAGAAGTGGCGGTGGTGGCTCTGGCAAAAAGGGTAAAAAAAACAAGAAAAAGTAACAGTGTAAAATAAGGGCGATTAACTCGCCCTTATTTTATTTAAACTCATCTTGATAAAAAATAACAAACCCGAATAAAACAATCCCGAGCGTTGCGAAAAAGTCCCACCCAATAGCCTCTTTGAAATAAAGCCAGCTTGTAGCACTTGCACTTATCGGCGCGATTAAGCTGCCAAGAGACATAAGTGTTGCTGATGTTGTTTTGAGCAGGTGTGCGTAGAGCTGATACGTTATAACGTTCGTTAGAATCATGATAAGCGCAAGCCAGCATCCAAATTGTAAGGGCTCTGCGATTGTTGCGTACGGCTCCATAAACCACGATGTAGAAAGCGACATGATCCCGCCCAGCAGCATCGTGTGGCCATTAATCCAAAAAGCTGACCGTGTTGTCCATCCTACGAGTTGTTTCATGATAATCCAGCCAAAACAAAATGCTGAGACAGAGACAATCATTGCAAGCTCTGGCCATGAAATCTTCCAGAAAATATCAAGGTTTGCTTCAGAGGCTGATTGCACCATGATAGATGGTACTATGCCGCAAAAACCGATAGTCACACCGAGTAATTTTTTCCAGGTAATGCGCTCGCTGAGCAAAAGCACTGAAAATATAAATGAAACAAACGGGCTTAGGTTATAAATGAGCGCTGTTTTGCCTACTGTCATGTATCCAAGCGCGTAATAACGCAGGACATAAGGTAGAAATATGCCAATACTGCCTATGAGCGCTAATGATTTGATCATCTCTTTTGAGTACACAAATCGCTCTTTTCTAAAAAAGCGTGCGTATGAAAGCAAAAGGGTTCCTGCAAGTGTCATTCTGATGCCGATTAGATAAAGCGGCGGGGCAAATTGAAGCAGGATTTTGCTTATGGTAAAGGTTGATCCATAAATAATGTTAAGAAGAATGATCGCGAGCATAGTCTTTTTTGTCCTCTTTGTTAGACTAAACCCCTAGTCTAGCAGAAAGGAAGCAGATGAAGAATACACAAATTAAAACACATATTCTTTTGGCGTCATTACTTTTTGCCGGTTGTGGCAACGCACACGAGCAAAAAGCTGCTGAAACAGCCAAAGAGACAAAAAAAGAGGCTCCTATGACAGCAGTACAAGATCTAAAAATTGAAGTTTTAAATCCAGCGGCAGAAACAGCTCAAGCTGCAGTTGTTGGCAGAAAAGCGGTTGTGCATTACACAGGCTGGCTGCTTGAAAATGGTACACTTGGCCGCAAGTTTGATAGCAGTGTTGATCGTGGTGAGCCGTTTGAATTCATTCTAGGTGTAGGCTACGTCATTAAGGGATGGGATCTTACAGTTGCTAAAATGAAAAAAGGCGAAAAAGTAAGAGCTACTATTCCTTCTCATCTTGGATACGGTGCTCGTGGTGCTGGGGCAGTGATTCCGCCTAATGCAACCCTTGTTTTTGATATCGAGCTTTTGGATATTAAGTAAATCTTAGTATTTTCAACAGTTTTAAGGGGCCCGCTTTAGCGGGCCCCTTTTATTTAAAAGTGCAAAAAACGCTTATTTTTGTATCAAAAAGCACTATTTTGTTAGGTTTCTAAGCTGTTTTATACGTGTTAAACTTATAGTGGTATTATTGATTCATAAGTTGATTCACGTAATTACAATCTCAATTTCTAAGCATTTTATACTAAATACGCTGTAGTTACAGAGCGAGGTAGGGGTAATAATGATGGTACGTAATTTAAAGCTGGTTCTTTTGTGTGCATTTTTTGCACATGGATTTATGTATCCAGCATCCTCTTCACGAGGGTTCTTTTCGTCGATTTTAGATTTTTTAGGTTATGGGACATCGTTTTTTTCTACTGATGCTTTAAGGCCAGAGCCTGTCGATGACTCGCTTGTTATTTCGTATGTCGGTAATGAACCAGTCGGACATCCATTTAGTGTGTTACCGTGTCTCCAGCAAAGACAAAGAATCAAGTCAGGTGAGCTTGCCTTAAAAGATGCCTCTTATAACGGCTGGGAGTGCGGTTTTTACTCTATTTATCACGCGCTCAAATCAGCAGGGCTGTATCCGGCGCCATCTGGTGCTGCCGGTGCTGCTAGTGCCGCTGCCGCAGGAGGAGCTGCCGCAGGTGCGCCAGCTGCAGGAAGATTTGATTGCCATGAGTATCGAGCTTTTTGGGATAACTTTGTTCAAAAAGACCGCGACTTGCGTGCACGATACCCTGGCTGCAGAGTTCTTGATCCAACAGTTTATTCATTTGGAGCGCGCAGTACTGGTGGGATAGAGTTGCCAAATAGTGAGATTTTAAAACTTATAGTTGGCTTAACGATTTTACCTGAGGCCACCCTCGATACGTACTATCGTAATCGATCAGACCTCGGACCTGCTGATGGTAGATTTCAAGAGTTGTGGGCATCTGTACAAGCTGCTCACCCATCACTTTTTATTATAGACAAAGATCTTATTTTAGGACTTGCTGCAGGTGAGGATGTCCAACCAATTCTCCAATTAATGCGTGATCAAGGTGATGCCCTGCGTGTTATTATCTCTACTGGAGCTCATTGGATCTGTTTTGGGAAGATTCCTGGCGAGCAGGGGCTTTATTGTTTTGATTCGTATCAGACAGCTGGATTGGGTCGTGTTGGCCGAGATGTTACAGACTTAGGTGAGTTGCTTGCAGCGCGATTGTTTAGGCCTGCAGATGCTGCTACTCATGCATTAGTTGATCGTATGAGGGAAGCGGCGCTTATGCCTCAAATGCAAGCGCTTTGGGATGCGGCAGAAGATAAAAGAAAAAAAGATGAAGCACTTAAGACTGCTCTAGCAGCGTCTTCTGGTCCTGCTGTTTCTTTAGTAAGTGATGCGCCTGAAGAGCGTACACTAGCTTCAAAGCGCTCACGCGCTGAAGCTAATCTTGAAAAAGTTTCCCGACCTAAGGCAAAGCGATCACGTAAACTACAAACAACTATCCCGTTTTCTGTTGTTGAAACAGAGGCATCAGCTAAAGGAAATACTCATGTATTTGCTGCAATTGCAGCCTACAGAGAGCTTATGGAAGATGATGCTATTACGCCTGATTCTATCTGTGCTGCTTTTGGCACCAGTGTTGATGCTTTATCTAAATATGATGCGCAAACCATTTTGGAAATGATTGATCACGAACATGATGTAATCATTTTTAATCAGCTGTTTCATGGTAACATTTCTCATGTTGTAAGAAATCGTTCATGGGTTGGAAAAATTCACCAACTACGACAAGCGCTTCGTTCTGGAGAGCGTGCTGTTTTTATTATGCCTGTAGCCGCTGATCATTTGGTTTGCTGTGTTCTTGATGAGGATACTACAACAGGTGAGATGGAAATTAAAATTTTTGATCCGCTTAATCCAACCGCAGCAGATGGTACGGTACTTGATCCTATTTACACCGTCTTACAAAACCTATTATTACGCGACAAGTTTGTTACCCTTGACTCATTTGACTCACTAAACGCAGCATTAAAAAGAATTAAGCCAGGTGCGACATTGTCAGCAGCAAAAAGGGTTCTTGGTAAGACTAAATCAGAGCTTTTTTCAGCAGATGAATTGCGCGCACTCCTGCGTTCAGTTAATCCAGAAGAACTCGTTATAGACTCTGATTCATCAGAGAGCGATGACGAGTAATTTTTCTCACAACAGGCTTGATATCTAGAGCAATTATTGCATAGCCTTCATGCAGACCTAATTAAAGGGGACAGCATGAAGGCTTTTTTATTGTCCGCGCTTATACTATCAAGCTATGTAGACCTTTCTGCCTGTGCATCATGGTGCTCATGGCTATCCGCGTGCTGCTGTGCAGATCCAACGTATATCGAGATGTCAACGGGTTATCCGTTTAAGTATTCAGAGCTCTCTTATGCTCTTAATAAGTTAATGATATTACCCCCTGAGGCACTTGATCAAATAGGCGATTTATACTGGGGCGTCACTAGTTCCTTGGGTGAGCCAACAGCAAAATATCTTGAAGCTGAAGGAATTTTGCATGGTGGCTGTTTTGTATTTATTTTTGATTTGGCTATCAGGCGCGCAGTATTAAAGCATGAGATCTTTTATACTGACGGCCAATCAAGGTATCGGATTGCTTCGATTGAATCAGTCCTTGCTCAGGCGGGAATCGAAGAGGCATAATAAAAAATCTATGTTTAGCTGCTGCTCTTTGTGTAAAATCCCAACAGGGTAATTTTTTTACGTATGGGGTAGGGGTTCTTATGAATAAAGTACGTTTATTAGGTTTTTCGCTGCTTGCTTTAGGCTGTTTTTTTTCAGGTCTTAAATCTGCTGCTGCGCCAGCGCCTGCAACGGTTGAGGCTGTTGATGCTGGATGTTGTGGTGGATGCGGCCTATGGGTTCGTGCTGCTGCGCCAGTTGCTTTTCAGATAGCGGGGACAGTCGTAACTGCTGCGCTTGCAGCTGCAGCTGATGGTGGAGATGGTGCTGCAGTAGGTGAGGCAATCACAACAGCTCTATTTAGTAATGCAGATAAATTTGCAGCTACAGCTGTTAAAGGTGTAGAGCATGCGCTCAGAGAGCTTATGCGCACAAACCCTGGTCTTTTTAACAAGCTTAATGCTGTTGCACGCGGTGCTTCAGGTGCATGGGAGAGTCTGACCCCAGTAGATCGTGCAAATCTTGTAAAAATTGGTCTTCTCCATGGAACAGCCGCTTCAGCAACATTGCCTGTTGAGCTTCGCGCTATGATTATGGCTCTGTGTGCTGATATCTCTGCAACAACGAGCCGTAGTGCAGCTGCAGGGTACACGCTGGTTGGTGTTGCTGGAAATGTGAATTTGGTTCCACTTCGTTCATGGGACGCCGGAGTATCTGCAGTAGCTACACGTAGCGCTGCGTATGCAGTCAGAGAAGGTCGTGAGGTTGGAATGCTTCTTGGTGCAGTACTTGAAAGGTCTGTAACCGAGACTCATGCTGGCGAGCGCCGTAGCTAAGAGATTTTTTGCTGAATAAAGAGCATGAAAAAAGGGACCTGAATTTCAGGTCCCTTTTAAACTTTTTAAGCACCGAGGCGAACGCGACGAGCTGAACGACGGCGAGCGATAATCTTGCGGCCGTTTCTGGTTTTCATTCTTGTACGAAAACCGTGCTTTTTTCTTCTGCGACGATTGCTCGGTTGGTATGTTACTGACATAGTGTCTCCTGGTCCACTTCATTGATGTGATTACTTGTGCACAAATAATATCGATGCAGGCATTCTACTGGAATCGCGGCCTTTTGGCAAGTCAAAATTACCGCAAAACATTACAGATAGAATTTTTACAAATAAGGGACAGGTCCATCATCGTCAAAAATTGATGATTCATCGCCTTCGCTCTCCACCGGGGTGTCTTTTATGCCATAAAGCTCTTCAAGTGTTTGTTGGGTAGTTGGGTCTGCTATTTCATCCTCAAGGCTATACCCTTGAGCACCCTCTGCGGGCTTCACTTTTGGCTTTTGGGCTACTTTTGAGGTTGCTGGATGAGTTATGGTGGGGGTGGGCTCTGAAATCAATTCATCGTCAGCGTTGTCGGCTTCATCGTTTGTTTTGTTTTCTGGTGTTTGCTCACGTGAAAGCACACTGTCAAAATCGCTTGATGCTTCAGCTGCGTCGAAAGGCTTTGCTTCATCTGGTTCTTCAGCGTCTTCATCAGTGTAGAAGGGACTTTGTTTTTTTGCTGCTAATGCTTGATCTGCAATGCTTTTTTTAATTTTTTCTAGCGAGCTGCCCATCGCATCAACAACTTTATCGCTTACAGCTCGTTTTGCTTGCTTGAGTGCTTGGCTTGCTGTTTTTGCCATTCGTTCTTGGGCCTGTTTTTTATTCCGGGCGCTATCTTCTTTGTACTCTTCAACTTTTGTTTTGGCAGTTTCTTTAACGTCGCTGACTTTGTCTTTAAGTCGATCTGTCAGACTTGGTCCTGTGGCACCATATTTTTCACCTCGTGCAGCACTGCGCGCAGCTGCCTGGGCATCTTTTTTTTCTTTTCGCTGTGCATCAATAACTTTTTGCTCTGCGGCCCGTATTTTGTCTTCTGTTCGCTCTTGGGCTGTACGACGTTTAAGCGCAAGCTCCTCTTTGTAGTCTCGCGCTGCTTCTGCTGCGCTTTTTTCTTTTGTCTCAGTTTTTACTTCTTGTTTGGGTGGAGCGACTGATTTCTTTCTTACGGAGATGCTCTCAACAGCGCTTGATGGTTCAAGCAGTTCATCATAATCAGTTGCGCACTCTATGGGTGAAAAGAACTGCAGCCCAATAAGTGCAGATAACAATTTTTTTTTCATAATATTCTCAAGATCAGCTATTTAGAAATCATATGAATGATGTGATTGATCGTTTTCTCACGCGTTACAGTATGCAGCAGCGTGCCAAAGTTAATCGGCATATCTGCGTCTTCGATGTGATTAATAAGCGGCTTGAAATAAACGAATTCACGCAGGCGCTTATTTGAAATAAGGTGTAGGTAGTTAATAATGTCGCGTACGTCTGCCTGTATGTTTTCTGATTGACTGATCTGGTCAATAATAATTTCTTCTTTAAGTTGCTTTTCTGCAAGGAGTTGCACGAATTCTTCAAAGTCTCTCTGGGTTTTATACACGTTGTAATCGGGCTGGCTAGAGAGCATGTTCATGATGAGCTCTTCTCTTCGAAGTACAAGGTGCTTCGGCACCTCAAATCTGTGCTTTGAGAGGAGCAAATGAAAGACTTCTTCTATAATTGCTTTTCTTTGGGAGATATCGTTTCTGTATGAGAAGATCTCCATTAGTTTGTTATGAATATCTTGTTTGCTCTTAAGCTTGTACGTTGATTTGAAGATATCAAGTGAGAGGATGCCGCCCTTAATAATCGTTTTGATTGTGATAAGAAATTTGTACGAGCGGTTATCAATAGCGTCATCAGGGTGAAGAACTAAGTCTGTGGTATAAAATTGCTCGTTAATTTTTTTGCCTATCATCTGGCATATAAATGCTTCAGAGGCATCTTGATGGCTAATACGCACCCAAAAAGTGCTTTTAAGCGATGCATCAAGTGGATGGTTGTTTTTATCAACAATTTCAGACTCAAACATTACCCAGTCATTAGTTTCAACAACAGAGCTTAAAATTTTATCGTTTGATGGCCTGCTATCAATAAAACTAATTACTTGTTTATCAAGGTCTTTATATTTTTTACGCTTTGGTGATTTGAACGCAAAATGACGCCACTCTTTTAAGTCGCCATTATCAGCAATTGAGATATCAAAATGAAATTTAATATCTTGATTTGCTGTTGTTTCTGCGCCTGTTAAGCGTGGGTAATTTGCCACAATAATTTTATTGCCAGCAAGTTCATGAAAAAGAAAATCAACGACATGATGGTTGAATAGGTAGTTTTTCATTGAATTCTTGATCTGACCACCGTATGTGGCTTCGATATGGCTATCAGGAAGTACGCTTCCATCAAAACCTTCAAGATACATGTCTTTGAAAAGAGATATTGTGTGCTTTTTTATGATGTCGACAACATTTCCATTAACCGTAACCGTTGCTTTAACAAGGTGAGATGATAACGGAATAAATGTGAATGAAAGGTGCTGGTATGCAGCTGTCGCTAATTTAGTGGTAATGCTTGATTCTAGTGAGCCCTGCTCAGACGTCAAATGCTCAAGTATTTCGCTCATACCTGGTCTCCTTTTTATGGTGCAAGAGGGGGGACTCGAACCCCCATCCTCTTACGAGGGCTAGCTCCTAAGGCTAGTGCGTCTACCAATTTCGCCACTCTTGCATTAAAACATTTGCTCTCCACTCTACACAGCATCGGCAGGCGGGGCAACATTTTTAGTTGACCGTAGTATGTTCGAAAAATGTTAAAGATCATCTGGTGGGTCGCCAGGGACTCGAACCCTGAACCTGCAGATTAAGAGTCTGTCGCTCTACCGATTGAGCTAGCAACCCTCAATTTGTGCTACACATTCTAACAGATTCAGTTTGTAAAGCAAGGCGTTTTCATGCAAAAGGGGGAAGCATTAGTGCGGCTTCCCCCTTTGATTAATCCTCGTGATCAATAAATGCGCTAATGCTATTTCTTTTTAGCGGCTTTCTTTGACGCTGCTTTTTTAGCCGCAGGCGCACCTTTTGTTGCTTTTTTAGGCGCTGTTTTTACTACTGTTTTTGCCGGTGCCTCTGCTTCTGATCTCTTTTCAGCTGCGCTAGCAGCTGGTGCTTTATCTTCAGCTGCTTCTTTTGCTGGGGCTGGTTTTTCATCGCTTTCATCAGGCACTGCCGCTTTAGGCGCAGCAACTTTCTTACCGCTGAGCAGCCTATTATTAAGCGTGATATTTCTGAATGTCACCGGTGTTTCCCAGCAGCTTAGTCCTATCCAGCTTATGCCTTCAATAGGATATGGGTCCGTCCATGTGAGCGTTGTGCCATTAGCAGCCTGAATCGTTATTGTTCCGCTGCGTAGTGTGATAGTGATTTTAGTTGGTTGGAATGCATTCAGCACACCACTTGCAAATGCTTTCTTTGTGACGGATTTAAATGCTTTGCCAAGGCTTTGTAGTCTCATCGCAAGACAGCTGTTATCAAATGCTCCGAAATGTAATTCATAAAGTTCTTTGCCTGAATTGCGCACCATGCTGCTATCATCAGCAAAACAAACCATAGCGTCTTTAAGTCCCTCGACTTCAAAGCTCAGTGAGAGTTCATTTGTTGTGTCGCTTGTTACTGGTAGCCAGATATACTCACCATAACATTTATCAATTCGTAGTGAGCTGCTTGTTCTTAAAATCTGGTGAGCCATTTTGTTTGCCCAAACATAAACAACCTCACGTTGGTCTGATCCTGCGGGAATAAGGAAGCTGTTATTAATCGCTGATAGTAGCAAGTTAAGCATGCTGTTGATAACGCGTGGGTTTGGTGTAGCTGAGTCATAAAGTGTTGGGTAGCTCGTGATCAAAAGCTCAATTATGTCATTTATTTTTTGAGCTACAAAATCAGAAACAACGTATGAGTGCGTTAGCAGGTAGATCACGTCTTGTGTCATAACGACAAGGCGCTCGAAGTTCTCTGGCGTAGTTGGTTGGAGTGAGCTTGTTGCTCTCAGTGTTGCCTCAGCTGTCTTACGATTATTTCTTGCATCCTCTGGCACCATCGCTTCTCCCAGTGGGATGCGTTCTGGTGCGTCGACAAACACATAGCTATCGTGGCTTTTGAATGCAAATTTTGCTTGTCCAGCGATAATGTTAGCATTAAATTTTGCTTGTGCGGCAGCGGTTTCTAATTCAAGCGCGCGCTGTTGTGCTGCAGCAGCAGATTCAGCGCCAGAGAGATCTCGTTGCGCGGCTGCGACATATGCTTGACTTGACATGCCTGCTGTAATAATAGCTGCAGTACCAGATGCGGCGGCAAATCCGGCACCCACACCGGCGATAATAATATTGTCACTCATTGCCAGCGCGCCACCAACCTTAGCACCCACCGTTGCGGTTGTATCTGCAATTTTAAGGAGCGAGTCTCCTTGAGCTCGACTCACATCACCTTGGGCGCGGGCGAGTTCTTTAAGTCTCTCACCATCAGCGCGCATGATGTCTGCTTTTTGTCGCTCAAGTTCTGCTGAAGCAGCAGCCTGCACGATCATCTGTTTGATTTTTATTTCTTGTGGGTTTTCAGGTGCTTTTGTCCAATCAAGCTTTGGCGCACCATCTGGCATAACCGTGAGTGTAAAGTAATACAGTGCGCCTTGTTGCGGTGTTGCTCCGGCATAAAACGTGGTGTTGTTTACCATGTCGTCAAATTTTACAGACTCGTTTACCTGAGAGACTCTGTATGAAAAAGGAAGGATGATGGTGATATCGCCTTCATAAATATTACTGTCGCTTGTAGCTGTTTTGCGTGCGTATTGGGTTGAGCGCTCGAGTATGAGCTGAACCGCATCAGCTATTTCAACTTCTTTAATAAGCGCATCAGGGGCATCGGTTGTAAATCCAACTTCTCTGATATCTGTAAGTGGGTTTACATCTTGGTAGACAAATGATGTATCGTTTCCGATATTGCCGTACCCAATAATAAAACGACCATTATTGTAGCTCACCCAAGGCGTAATCTCGCTGTCTTTTGACAGGTAAAGACCGTCTATTTCAACAACATCGCATGATCCGCGCTGGACGTACGCACCTTTAATGAATTTATAAATTACAATTTTCTTAAAATCATCATCACCAAAGGTAATCTTGTAATGTGGTTTTGTAAGGTCTTGCCCTTGTGCCAAAATGAGGGAAGTTTTACCGCTTGCTTTTAGCGTAAAGCCAAGGGAGCCTTGATCGGCTATTCTGAGTGGTGTTTTGGTCCAAAGTGCCGCGCTTCCTCCAGCGGGAACAGTAAGTGTTTCAGTGCCTTCGTAATAAATACGATCCTGTGGTCTTGTGACGATTGGTCCATAAATTTGTATTTCTGCAAATTCAACAAGCGTTTTATTTGAGGCAAAGCCTATGCGGTTTACAAGTGGCATTGGATCGTCTGTGCGATACGCCATAAAGACGTTCTCGCCCGGTAGCCCCATCCCGACAAGGATCAGTCCGTTGTCGTATGTCACCCAGTATGGTGTAAAGTTTCCAGGAGAAACAGCTGCTAGCGGGTTTTCTTTAACATCAATAACACACACGACATCGTCAACTGGTTCGTTGTTTTGTATTGTGCGCTGAATGATTGATGCTTGGGTGTTTTTAGCCCCACCAATAACAACTTTGTAGTCAAATGTATTATTCACCTCGTGGCCAAGGACAACCTGAATATCACCTTGATCATCAGCTTTTGCAACAAATCCAACGGTGCATCGATTATTAACTGGGAACGATTCATTAAGCCATGCTGCGCCTTTTCCAAGAAGCGGTTGCAGCTTAAGTGATGCTCCTTTTTCAAGCTTGATTGATGTTTGCGCTGATCCTGAAACTGTCGGTCTTTGGCGTACTGGAATTTCAAAATCAACAGAGTCTTGTGGTGGCACATTCCCGCCGTTTCCAAGGTCAATAATTTCAAACGCTACAGCAGAAAGATCCGATGGATCAAGAGCGCTGCCATCAGCATTTGTGGTAACTGCTATCGTAAGGTCACGCATTTCTGTGCGCCCCGGAATAACTTTTTTAGTAATTCCCGCGCTGGTAGCAATTGTTGATAGCCATTGCTCTGATTTGTTCCAGCCTTTACCGTTCCAGGTGTAGAGCATTTGTTCTGCTGTATCGATCATATAAACCATCTCGTTGTTGCGAACCGAGATTTGTTTGATCTGTGGATTGCCTGCTGGAGCATCAACAACAGCCCAGCTCTTAGCGTCGTAGTCATAGCGCCAGACACGGTTTTTATCATCAACTGCCCATACAGCGAGCTCTTCTGATGCAGACATAGTCACAATTTTTGCGCCTTGTGGCGATTGTGCTTTCCAGCTTTCACCGTTGTAGCTATAAATCGCGCCATCAACACCAAGGCCCCACATTTCACGGGGTGATATAATTGAAATCTCTTTAAAACCAGGGCCTTTATCAAGCGGTGCCCAGCTATTATTTTGTCTCAAATAAGGCACGCCATCATTATCGAGCGTTACTGTTTGCCCCGCGCTGTTGACATCGACGTATTTAAATTTGAATGAAGATGGAATTTGCGTCCAGGTGCCGTTTTCAAATTTAAAGAGGCTTCCTTCCTGCGCTATTGCGTAAGCAATTTCAGCCGATTGGAGCGCGAGTGATTGGAAGTAAATAAATGGCTCTTCATCAAGTACAGGATAGCTATTAAGCGTTGCAAGTGATCCTTCATCAGCGCCCGCACGAACGCTTAAAATACCGTTTTCGTTTAATAGTTTAAAAACCTGTTTAATGCTCATCTCATGACGAATTCTTATTTGTCCGTCGTCATCGGCAGTCCACCAGCCAAACTTGTTTGCTGTTCTGTCCCAATAATCACGACGTGCTGCGCCCCAGTTCCATGAGCTGTCTTGGCCATCATCTCTAAGGCTTTGAAGTGAAAAATCTGTGCAGTAGCGGAGCGGTTGGTTTGCAGGTGTTTTATTTATATCTTCATTATTCCATGTTGTTCTGAGCCATAGGCGCATTAATGTTCTGCCATCACCATTATTTGCAGGTTCTCTGTAACAAATAATATCCGCGTCGTTTTCACGAAATACAAAAAAGTTATTAAGGCCAGCATTTCTAAAATTAATATCATGCCTGCTCAGCACTGCTTGTCCGTTTGTTTCGCTCTTGCCACCAAAAGTTACTGTATATTGAGCGTTTGGAGCGATATTACGAGCAATATCACCTTTAAGCGGTCTGTCATCACCATCATGGCGGTAGAATCGTTTTCTTCTTTGTGAGTAAATCGTTACTTTGTCACCGTATTTTACTTGCGGTTTATACACACCCCAAAGTGATGGTGAACGCAGAATTTGTTCGGTATCTTTTTCTACTTTAACCTCGACAGTCCCTTGATAAGGCATTAATACACCGCTCAAGCGATTTTTGAGATGGCATTTGCCCAGATCTGAGCCAAGCAGTTCCCAGTGGGCGGCTTTGTCTTCATCATCGTCAAATGCTGTTGATGGGAAGCCTACAGGAGAGCGATTGCCTGGTGCGTACTGGCATGTAAGATCTTTTGTTATCGTGCTCTCAATCCCAATCCAATCTCTAAGTGGTGGTGATGAGAGCTTTCTTACGATGGTGAACTCTGTGGCTTTGTCGCTCGCATCGTTTGCATCAGCAACAAAGATCCATTTTTTATCGGCGTTTAACCTTGCTGCATAGTACTTTCCGCTTGCAATATGGCGTATGCGTACTGTTGTTCCATAAGGAAGGCTGTCATGTAATGTTTTTTCAAATGCGATTGATGCCGGATAAGGTGAGCCGTTTCTAATTCTATCAAGTACTGCATAACCAAATTTAGGCAGCTCAGCAAGAATGTCGGGAGTTTGAGTTGCGAATTTATTATTACTTTGCGGTATGAGCAAAAACGCTACACACCACAATAGCTTGAAGATATAATTTTTCATAAGAAAGCCTTTATGGATCAGGAGCTTTGATTGATTAATTTGTCTCAATGTAAGAACCTGCTGCACTGTAAATCAAGAATATGGTATGCTCATGGCCTAAAGTTTAGTAGGGCCTCTTAGGTAAGGTGCAGGCAGATATGGAGCTTTTATCACCAGTTGAGCTTTTGAGTCTTCAAGAGATGCAGGAAGACAAACAAATTACGTTTGAGCCAATGTCTTTTGATGAATATCTTGGGCAGCGAATCATTAAAGAAAAGCTTAAGCTCTACACTCAAGCTGCAAAAATGCGTCAAGAGCCAATGGACCATTTGTTGTTTTTTGGTCCGCCAGGGCTAGGCAAAACAACACTTGCTCGTGTAATGGCAAAAGAGCTTGGTGTTGGTATTAAGGTAACAAGTGCACCTATTCTTGAGCGCACCGGTGATTTAGTCGCAATTTTATCTGGGGTTGGTCCATCTGAGATTTTGTTTATCGATGAAATCCATCGTCTCCCAAAAAACGTTGAAGAAATTTTATACAGCGCAATGGAAAACTTTTGCGTCGATGTCATTATTGGTCAGGGGGCTGGCGCTAAATCGATCAGATTGCCGCTTAATCGTTTTACTCTAATCGGTGCGACAACAAAGACATCTCTTGTTTCTGCTCCGTTGCAAACGCGATTTGGTATTGTTGAACGGCTTGATTTTTATGAGCCTGAAGAGCTGCGTGATATCGTGCTTCAGAATGCTCAGTTTCTTGGGCTTGCAATGTTGCCAGAAGCAGCCTTAGCCGTAGGTAGTCGTGCACGAGGAACACCTCGAATTGTAAAAAGAATTTTGCGTCGAGTTCGTGATTTTGCTCAGGTTAATAACCATTCGCTTGTTGATATGGATGTTGTAAATCAAGCCTTAGGCTTTTTGGGCATCGATGAAGATGGTCTTAATAAACTAGACCGTGAGCTTTTGAGCTTTATTTTGCGTGAGTTTGATGGCGGCCCTGCGGGTGTTGAAACGCTAGCAGCATTAACGGGTGAGGACAGAGAGACGCTTGAAGATGTTGTTGAGCCTTATTTGCTCCGCATGGGATTATTACAGAAATCACCTCGTGGTCGCATGATCCCGCCTAAGAAAATTCCTTTGCTCAAGAAGAAGTTATTGGGAATTCAGGTTGAAAATGCGCAGAGTTTGCTTTTTGACTGATGCTTTGCCATACTAAACGAAGTTTTATTATCACAATAACGCGCAAGGAGTACCCATGAACTCATTCAAAAATCATGGCCCTTGCTTGAAGCTCAATCCAAGCAACGGTCAGTCAGTACTAATAAACATTTCTAAGCGTGCAGTCTCTATGATTGTATCTCTTGTGAGTGTGGTGTCTGCTCATGCGTATTGCCGTTGTATTAGTCATCATACGCAGGCCTGGCGGCTTATAGCTTCATAACCTCGCGTCTTCCTTCTGTTTTATATTTTGCTAACCCCTAAAAATTAAGGGGAATCTCATGACTATTCGACTCGTTATGTCGACGGGCTTTGCCTTGTTTGCAATGCTTTTTGGTGCTGGAAATATTATTTTCCCACTCGTTCTTGGCGCTCATTCAGGAGATAAAGTTCTGTATGCGCTTGCTGGTTTTGCTATATCTGGACTTTGTATTCCGCTTATTGGTGTGATCGCTGCTCTTATGTATCAAGGCGATTATGAAAAACTTCTTAGCCATCTCGGTCGAGTGCCGAGCTCCGCGCTTATTGCGCTCTGCATGATGTTGATTGGACCTTTTGGGTGCATACCTCGTTGTATGTCCATAGCTCACAGTGCTGTAAGCTGGCACATTCCTTCCCTACCGCTCCTTTTATTTAGTGCACTTGCTGCCGGCGTTGTGTATGTTTGCGCTGCCCAGCGCGGCGCGCTTGTAAATGTTTTGGGGAGTGTTTTGGGCCCTATAAAACTTACACTCTTGCTTGGGCTTGTTGTTATTGGTGGTGTGAATGCTGGTAAGATGCCCGCAGTTGATCTTGCAAAAAGCACGCTTTTTCTGCAGGGGCTATTTGATGGTTATGGCACCATGGATCTGCTCGGAGCGCTTTTCTTTGCAGGGATCTTAGCACGAGGCCTGAAAGGTAAATACCAACAAATATCACGACGCGACTTTATGCTTATGACTGTGGTGATAGGGGTTATCGGTATTGTGCTTTTGGGTATTGTCTATGGCGGCTTCTTTTTTGTTTCTGCAGCTTATGCGGGGCAACTTGTTCACCTTGAGCGAGGGCAGCTGTTGTCTGGCCTTGCCACGCTTGTCCTTGGGCAGTATGGTGGAATGGTGGCAAATATAACCATTAGCCTTAGCTGCTTAACAACAGCAATAGCGCTGACATCAGTTTTTTCTGACTATATTCGCGGGTTAAGCGGCAACAGACTTTCGTATAAAACCTGTGTTGCAGGGACTGTGTTGATTGCAACATGTATGACAACGCTGGGCTTTCAAAAAATTATGGAGCTCATTTATCCTTTGATTGGCATGTGTTATCCAATCCTGCTTATTGTTGCGTGTGCTGGGCTTTTACATAAAGTTATTGGTGTAGTTGTTCCCCGCCACTCAATGTATGCAGCATTTATGCTTTTAATGCTTATGAAATTGTTTTAATCAAAAAATACCCCCAAGCAAATCAGCTTGGGGGTATTTTTATGCTATAAAGTTTTCTACGACGGCGTAGGCAAGTGCTAAAATTATCAGTGCGGCCTCTTTCTTAAATGGTGGCCTTTTTTCTTTATAAAGCCGCCTGCGCTCAATCGTTTCTGTATACTGCCTGCACAAAGGACATTCATTCTTTCCTGATGCAGTAATCCATGCAGATAGGCATTCAGGGTGAATTATGTGGTGGCATTCGGTCATGTTTTCATCTATCTCTTCAGCTGGTTCTAGACAAACGCAGCATCTATTTTCGTTTTCAAGGGATTGTTGACTAGCAGGGTGAATTGGCTGTGTTGTAAAGTTGACTGTAAAAAGTGATAGTGCAAAAAGAATTATAAGCATTTCGCTTTCGAAGGGGTATAAACTGACCGATATGATAAACAAGGGCCGTAATTATATCAGTCTGATTGATCTCTTGCAATCATAAAGTAGCCCTGAATCAATATTTAGGACTACTTTATGACTATTGTCGACAGTTTAAATTTAATTGATTTGTGATAATGCGAGTGTTAAAGCTTTTGCTATAGCATCTGTATTATGTGTGACAGCGTTTTCGATTGATTTATACAAGTCAAAAAACTCTTTGCCGGTATAGCTAAATTTACTTGTTGGGAAATCAAGCTTGTTCGGGACGTGGATAATAATTGGGGTCTGCTTATCTGTCGGGTCTGCCCAGATAGAGAGAGGTTTTTCAGCAAGCTGAGCATAGTCGATTTTCGGGAATTTATAGCCGTGTGCTCGTGCCCAATTTTCAACTTCACGCATGTCAGTACCGAGTGCTGAATTTGCATCAGTCCCCGCGTCACAAACAAAATAAATCTTTACGCCGCGTCTGAGCAGGGGAGGGAATGGAATATTTGTTGCCATACCAGCATCAACAAACGTTAGTTTTCCTGCTTTTCCTAGTGGGGCCTGCAGTCCATGAACAAAATTAGGTATTTCAGGCGCGCTTATCCGTGCATTATTTCCCCAAAACCAATTAAACCAGCTTGATGAAATATCGATGTTGTGGGAGACCTGGAGTCCTTCTTTTATAAACTGCAGTGCGTCTATGACGCTTCCTGCGTATGCAGAGCCAAATATTCCCATCATAAATGCAAGGTTTTCCCCGGGTGAGGTATCTTGTGTGATTCCATTTTTAAATGTTTTGCCGAAAAGTTGTGGTTGAATCCAGCCTTTAAAATAGGTGCTCCCGATCTCAAATGGTGAGTATTCAACCCATTGGTAATCTGGATTTGTTTGACCAATAATTGAGGTGAAAAGTGGTACAGGGTAGTCGCCAGATAGCGTATGGGGTGCTAGGTCCTCAAGATTGAGATCAAGCCCATGATTAGTTGGGCTTGATAGGAAAACATTACCTATCAGGTTGCCCCATAAATCATTCAGCCCAATTGATTTGCCCTGCCATGCTTTGCTCGCTATTTTTCTTGAGATCGCTTTTTCATCAATATTTTTTAAGCTAAAAGCTTCGTAAAGTTTGCTTTGTAAGCGTGAAGTAAGTGCAATTGGAGAAACTTTATGTGTGTACCATGATGCGGTTGTCCAGGTTGATCCTGATAGGCTTGCAATATATGTCACAGCATCAAGGAGTCCAATCCGCTCAAGGCCTCTTAAGAGCCCGAGTGTTGCAATTGCAGCGCGAAACCCCCCACCACTTGCAGCTACAGCGATCATAGGGATATTTTGACCAAGCGGATACGATTGCCCTAAAAGTTTTTGTAGCGCGCTTCTATTGCGGCTAAGTCTGTTTCGTAGGGCTGCAAGTTCATTTATTGAAGGAGCATCCCCCTGACGAACTTGGCCAATAATAGGACCAGTAGTTGCTTGTTGAGAAATTCCCTTTTTTTGATAATGAATAACTTTGCTGAGGGTGTGGCTGTACGCTTGGCTTGTGCTTAAAACTATAGCCATGAGCATGATCATGCATGTTGATAGCATAGACTCTCCTTAGACTGTGTTTATGACACGATGAATCAAGGCATTTGTAGCCTTTTTTTATCAAAATCAACAGCCTAATACAGCACAATCCAAGCGCTAATTGCAAGAGAGGTTGCGCTTTTTTAGGTTAGGTCTATACTACCACCCCCCAAATCACTAGGTTTATTCTCATAAGGAGCGATTATTAGTGTATCGACTGACTGTTAGTTTTATCTTTTTAGTGTCGTTTTTTCTCCCCAATATTTTATCTCGGTCTATTACAGGTTATGAGCATCCTCTGGGCACAACGCTCAACCGTGTAGAAGAAGTTCCTGAGCATGAGGTTGTCGTTGGTCAAATGATTGATGATCTTGATGGTGACGCTGCAGATGATATGGGTGAGAACGAATCGCTGCAAGAAGATCACCAAGAAGCTCCAGTAGATGAAATATGTCTTTTTTGTGTTAATGAAATTACAGCTCTTAATAAACTCCTTGATGAGTTTTGTATTCTGTCATGTGGGCACAGTGTCCATAAAGATTGTTTGCTCGCATTTTTTCAAGAGCATACAGATACGATTGAAGAGGGTGATGATGCATTTGAATTTGTTTGCAATGCACATGAGGGACATTCTGAAGACGTTGTGTTTGACCTGCAAGACGCTTTAGATGCTGATCTGCCTGTGATTTTATTTGGGCTTCTGCAAAATCAAAATCCAGATCTTACACCAACATCGCTTGTTGATTTGGGTGCAGACTTTTTTGAAGGCATGCCATTTTGGTTGCTTTTTATTAGCAGAATTCTTCCTAAATCAGTTGGTTATTTATATGCCAATAATATTCCATTTTTGCACCACACGTTTGATAATAAAAACCCAATTGAGTGGGCGCATGAATTAGGCTTTGAGGGTATTGCCCAAAGGTTTTCTGTGCTGAGAGATCAAGGTCGTTGTATTCCGATACCACTTCCAGATCAGAATTAATAGGTTTGAAGATTATTTACGGGGTGCACTATGAAGGTGTTACATTTTATAGTATTGCTTAGTGTTACTATCTTGCATGGCTTTGATCTTCAAGCGCGTGTTAGGTTGCCTTGGCCCTTGGTTCCAGGGGCAAGCGTTGCGCTGCCAAGTCATGGCGCGCCGATTGAAGGCCCGCTTGTTGATGTTCTTCTAAATCCTTTCCCATTACCAGATGAGGATGAAGCACCGGTTTCTCGATGCATGTTTTGCACAGAGTCTTTTCTTGAAGGACAGGTAAAGGTAGTTTTTGAGTGCGGTGATAGTGGACATAAAAATTGTTTGGTTAATTTCTTCCTTGAGCATGTTCATGAGGCATCTCAGTTTTTAGCCACGTTCAACTTTGCTTGCCATCATCATGAAGAGCCACATGATTTATTTATTGATCTTGGGACTGCTTTAGCAATTGACTCACCCGAAATATTCTTTGTTCTCCTTGCATCGTCTGAAGACGGAATGGCAATGTCAGAGCTTTTGAATCTGAATTTCCCAGGTGATCCAAAACCGTACTGGCTTAAGATTATAGAGTCTGAGGCGCGTGCTATTTTGTCATATATTACCAGCAATAATATACCGTTTCTTCATTATGTTTATGAGGGGAAAACTCCTGTAGAATGGGCAGAAGACCTAGATCTTGAGGATTATTATCTTGCTCTTTATAACCTGCAAGCAGCGGGTCGCTGTCTTCCTGCGCCGTCATCATCATTAGGGCTTCTGGTAGGTGGCTATAGTGGTCTTTATGGCGCTATTTCGCCAGTTTCAAGCGATGATGATTCGCTTTCGATCCATTCGCTTGATACAAATATTTAGTAGCAATCTCGATATTCAGTGAGCAAAATCCTTTGTTGATCTTGTGAGTCGACAAAACAAAAACTGCTTTGTAAAATTACACGGTATGATTTTAAAGAAAATAAGCGATTGCAAAGATAATTTATCATTCAGGAGTCTGCCATGTCCGGTCATTCCAAGTGGGCTACGATTAAACATAAAAAAGCCAAAGAAGATTCTAAGCGCGGTAAGATTTTTACGAAGATTGTTCGTGAAATCACCGTAGCTGCACGTGAGGGTGGGGGTGATCCTGCTGGAAATCCTAAGCTCAGGCTTATTTTGGAAAAGGCAAAAGAGTGCAATATGCCAGCTGATAACGTTAGCCGTGCTATTAAAAAAGGTACGGGTGAGCTTGGTGGTGGCGCTATGTACGAGCCTTTTACTTACGAAGGGTATGGGCCTGCAGGTATCGCCGTTATGGTTGAGACGTTGAGTGATAATAAAAATAGAACTGTCTCTGAGTTGCGCCATCAATTTACAAAAGCTGGTGGGAATCTAGGAGAAAACGGCTCTGTAGCCTGGATGTTCGAGCATAAAGGCGTAATCCGAGGCGTGACGTCAGCATCAGAAGATACTCTTCTTGAAGCATTAATGGATGCCGATATTGATGATCTTAAAGTTGTTGATGATAACGTTGTGATTATTGTTAAACCGACATCGCTTGATGCTGCAAAGCGTCTTGCCGCTACTGTCGGTGTTAAAATTGAACAAGCTCAGCTTGAGTGGGTTGCTAAAAATCCGATCTCTGTGCCTGCGGGTGAGCAGGAAGACGTCGTCTTCAAATTTCTTGAAGCACTTGATGATCTTGATGATGTACAAAACGTTTATGCAAATATTGGCGATTAACGCTGACTTTAAGGAGGCTATATGCTGCGGAGTATGACTGGGTACGCGAGTAAAACGAGTCAGCTTGATCTTTCTGCTTTTGGGCAGGTGGGAATTTCTGTTGAAATTAAAACACTCAACAGCAGATTTTTTGAGGTGGTTTCAAAGCTTCCATCTACGTTAAGCCATTTAGAATTGCCAATTACAACAACCTTGCAAGAGCTTTTACAGCGCGGGCGTGTGTATTTAAATCTTAAGCTTGAGGATAGCTCCTCTAAACTTAAAACAGTTGCACCTGCGTGGTCTGTTCTTGATCAGTATTATAGTGCTGCTCAAGAGATTAAGAAAAAATATAATCTTGCAGATGATGTATCACTGCAGATGCTTCTTGCAAGACCAGATATTTTTGTTGAGCAGGACGTTACCATAACTGCTGATGATGAGCAAAAGATTATTGACCTTGTAAAGTCTGTTGCAGAGCGCGTTGCGCAAATGCGTATTGAAGAAGGCAAACGCTTGCAGCGTGATTTTATTTCTATCTTCACAATATGCGCACAGAAGCATGCGCATATAACTGCTTCTTTTCAACAAGAAGTTGCTCGCCAAAAAGACCTTTTAAAAGAGGCGCTAGAGAGTGCGCCGTCATTAGATGCGCCGAATCCTGCTGTTGATGAGATTCAGAGCGTGTTGCGCAAAATTGATATTCATGAAGAAATCACCCGCTTTAAAAGCCACTTGGACGGTGTGATTCCGTATATTGATGGGCCAAGTACCGAAAAAGGTAAGCGTATTGATTTTATGCTTCAAGAGCTTTTGCGTGAGACTAACACAATGATGGCAAAATGCCCATCAGCAGAAGTCACTACCGCGTGTATTGATATCAAGGTTGAGCTTGAAAAAGCACGTGAGCAAGTGCAAAACATCGTTTAATAAGTGAGGAGAGTATGAAGTCACTCATCAGTCCCCAGGAGCTTGCTCAGGCGGACAGAATACTATTTGTCACGCATCTTGCGCTTGGTGATTTTACGTATCTTCAAAATTTTTTTTCTGCGTTGAGCCGAACATACCCACATCTCAAAATAGATTTATGGGTTGATGAAGTTCGTCGTACTCATAAGTTTTGGAAGTGGAAGCAGCTGAAAGCTTATAGCCTTTATGATTGGGTGCGGCAGGCTGGAATTTTTTCTAAAGTCTATGATCAAACCTACTCGCCTCGTTTGTTTGCAGCGTCTGTTAAAGAGGCTCAGCAGCAAAACTACGATTACGTTATCTCATTGTGCATAGTTCGCCCACATTTTTATGCGCGTCTTGTGCGTAAAATAGCAACTAAAGGCAAAGCATTTTCACTTGTTGGCCAGACTAAGCTATGGAATATTATAAACAGATATCATTACAGCAAGCTTGACGGTAGCGTTGTAATTAAGCGCCCAGAAAAGGGTAGCCATATTACACAAACATATGCTGCATGGTTTAGAGAGTTTTTTGGTCTTGAGGTGTCACAGGCTGATCGTGCTGCGTATATTACGATCCCTCGCCAGTGGGATGTTTGGGCTCGTATGCGCTTTATGAAGCTTGAGATTGATAAAACGTCTCATAAATTCTCAAAAGTTGTTTTTATTAATCCTTTTGCAAAAACAATTAAGCGTAGTTGGCCTATTGAGCGGGTGTATGAGCTTGTGAGCAGCATTAAGCGCCTTGATAAATGGAATGATGTCAGTTTTATTATTAACGTTGTTCCTGAAGAGCTTAAGCGTATTGAGGCTTTCTTTAATAAACACCCAATGAAGGGTGTTCACCTTTTTAGCGCTACTCATAGCTTTTTCCAGCTACCAGCTATTCTTAATTTGTGTGATATCGTTGTAACGGTTGAGACATCAATTATGCATTTTGCCGCAGCGCTGGATATTCCCCAGATCGCTTTGATGCGTCAAAAAAATCCTGAGTGGGCGCCACTAAAAAGTGATTTAGCAACTATTATTACGACGCATAATAGAAACGCATGGATCAAAGATATTCCTGTTAAGCATGTTATGGATGAGCTTGCAAAGAGATTTCACGATGGATCTCAAACAGACAGCTATCAATCTCTTGACCTTGGACAATAAAGTTACTCATTGTGTTGCTTTATTTTAGTTCTTCGCTACGTTACCTACATGCAAAATAAATGTCTTATAAAAAAGGAGTAATAATGATGACATTTCGACGCATTTCACTACACATGGTGGCAGTGTTTGGATTAGTTTTAACAGCTGGCATTCTTAATGCTGCAACATCACCAAAACCAGAGGCTGAAGCTGATGCCGCTGCGGCTGTTGGTGGTGGTAATGATTCAGCTGATCGCGCTGCTTCACCTGTTAGAGCTCGTAGCGGTACTTTGCATAATGATGCCCCGGCTACTGGAGCGGCAGATGCAGATCAGGTTGTTGCACCAACTGCTCCTACTGACGCTAGCCATGAAGAAACTCAAACGCCTCCTCCGTCACCTGAAGCAACAGCGCTTGCTGCAAACAGACAAACTAGCAGAATTTGGGCTGGTTTGACTAATGGTGGTAGAGCTGCTTGGGCTCAAGCAGTCGCTGGAACTGATTGGGTTAAACAGCACCCTGGTACATTTGCAGTGTATGCAACAACTGTGCTTGCTGCGGCATGTGCTGTTGTTGCAACCCAAACTCCTGAGTGTGCGGCTGCGCTTTCACTTGCAGACCTGCAAGTTTGCCTTGAGCACCTTCCTGCATCAGCGTGGGCTCTTGGAGCATCTGCAGTTGTAGGTGTAACAGGCCTTGCAACAGCTGGCTACGATAGATTAGTAGCAGCTGGAACTTGGGCTGCACAAGGTCTAAGACTTGCTTAATAAGCATCAAGTAATAAGTCTTGATAGTTAAGGAGAATTAATGAAAATGTTATTTGCACTAGTATTACTTGCTGTGAGCGCAAATCTTGCAGCTTCTAACGAAAATGCTGATGGCCCAATTGCAAGCCGTACAAGAAGACGCTCAAAAGCTGCTTCAGCGCCTAGCGCGCCTCAAAAACCAGCTCGTTCACATCAAGCTCTTACGCCTACCAGCGCTGTAGATTTAACTGCAGCTATGGACGCTGCTGTTGCCTCATCAGCTTCTGATGTTGAAACCGCAGAAAAAGCAGCGGCAGCGCTGGATAGACTTGCTGAGCGTAAACCAGATTCAAGAGTAGCTGCTGTTTGGGCTGCGTGCAAAACAAGATCAGCAAAAGCTCTTAATCTTGTGCCATCTCGTACAGCTCTGTGGACAGCTCTTTGGGGATGCTGCCGTAGAACAAAAAATGTAGTTTTAAGCAAAGAAGCTGTCAGCGCGCTAGCGGTAGCATCATTCGTTACATTTGCTGCTGCATGTCCTGAGCTTCAGTCATTTGTTGGAGCGCACCTTCCAGAAACTGTAGCATTACAGGCTGTAAATGCTCTTACAACCCTTGCTGTGCCTGCTACATACGTTCTTTCAATTGTTAAATCAATACCAGCATCTTTTGTAGCTGCGTAATTTTGATTTTTCTTGATGAAAAAAGCCCTTCTGTTTTTGGTGGAAGGGCTTTTCTATTTGTAAGATTATCCCTTTTTCTACCCTAAAAAGCGCCTTTTCCCTTCTTGGCAGCCCCTATTAGACTAGTTCCATAGGTTCTTATTACTTATATTAAGCCTATAAGAATAGTTATTTTGATATACCGCCAAGGAGCTGTTTATGAAACGCTTGTTTATGATGGCGCTGGTGATTTTGTTTGGTGCTATGAGCAACCTTACGCACGCTGCAGTTGCTGTTCCAGCACCGCTTGCACCTCATGATAATCGCCCTGCGTATACCGCTTGTAAAGATGAGTTGTATAGAGTTTTTGCGCGAGACGCTGTTTTAGTCGGTCAGGCCGAAAACATTGTTGCTGCTCGTAATGAGGCATATACGGCTATGCAGAGCGCTTTAGAAAATATTCTTTCAGTTGAAGATGTATCGTACCGCCTTGTTGGTAACTCGCCGCAACATGGACCCTCGTTTGCACGCCTTCCTCAAGAAATGAAAAGCCTATGGGAAGAAGTGCGTTCATTCTGGTGTCATGCAATTTTGCGCTTTGATGCTCTTTCAAATACTGATTCTGTGGAAGATACATTTGTTCATACAGGATTAAGTCAGCATGCGTTAGCAAATGAAAATTTTCAGCTCACCTCAGTTTATAATCCTGCATCTCATTCTATGATTATGCATGGTACCTTTGGTGATGCGTATTATAGTGTTTATAAATCTTTTATTAACCTTGCACTTGCACGTGGCTGGTTTAATGTTGGAGTGAATTTTTTACTTGCACTTACTACCGCGACTGAAGGCGATTATAAAGATTTACTCAAGCAAGATTTGCTTGATTCAGCAAATGCATTTAACAATAATCTTTTCACACTTATTGTGAGAAATGAAAGAACACGAAGAGCCTTTGTTGAGGTTTATCGTGACACTGATTTTTTTGATCGAAAATATGCACGTGAGCGCGCGTCATTATTACCGTGCTTTAGGCCTGTACGCGGTCTAGATTATTTTAATCATTCTGTGGTGCCAACCTTTGGAGCGCCTAGACCAGGCAGATTTGAAGGTTCTTTGAGTATGCTTAAAGAAGCTTTTTTGTATGCTGCGCCTATGCTTGCAGCAGCAGGTGTTACAGCCCTAGCTTCATATATATATAAGTATAATATCGCAATTCATGATTAATAAGCATCGTTTGGTCTTTATATAAAAGACTTTTGCGCGATAACAAGTAATCAAACTACACTAAAAAAGAGCCAACGGTTAACTCCTTGGCTCTTTTTTATTTGGGTAACAAGTATTATCGATTTCTTTGTTGACAGACTGCGTCTTCGGCGTCATGCTGCCTGATTATGAAGATCTATAAGTCACTTGCGAATTTTATTACTATCTTAAGGCTGTGTGCAGCGCCTTTTGTTGCTTACAGCATCGTAACTATCTCTACGCCGGCAGATGCCCTGCTATCACTCGTATTTTTCTTTTTAGTCGCCCTTACGGATTATCTTGATGGCTTGTGCGCTCGATTTTTTGGAGCGTCAGCATTTGGTGCGTTTGCAGACCCTATAGCAGATAAAGCATTGATTCTATGTAGCATGGGAGCTCTTTGGGGGCACGCTATTGTGCCGCTGGGCGCGCTCCTTATTGTCGCAGGGCGTGATCTTTGGATTACCTATATTCGCAGTGCTGCGTCACTTCAAAAAATTCCTTTTACAACCTCTCGTATTGCAAAATACAAGACATTTGCCCAATGTATAGGCGTTTGTGTCTCATTGCTTGCGATTTATGGGGCGGTCCCGCTCTGGTTTAATGATATATTTTGGCTGGTTGTTGTGCTGCTAACGCTATGGTCTGGACTCAGCTACAGTATCACTTTTTTTAAGCATGTTGGGTTGCCTGAATGGTTTAAGTTGTTTGATATTAATACACTTATTGCTTCAGGGATTTTAAGCGGCTTTATTCCTCGTGCCCCCGGAACTTTTGGGACATTAGTTGGATGGTTTATCGTTGCTTACTTGCAGCAAGCGTACTCATTAGAGCTATTACGAGTAGCGCTTGTGCTTGTTTTTAGTATTGGTCTTCTTGCTTCGTACAAATGCACGTTGTCAGCGCGTGATACTGATCCATCCTGGATTGTTATTGATGAGATTGTTGGCTTTTGGTTTGTATTGGTGTTTTTGCCGGTTCAGACGCTTGAGTGGCAATGTGCCGCATTTGTATTATTCAGATTTTTTGACATCTCAAAAGTAGGTTTGATTGGAACTGTAGATCGTCGTTTCAAGAATGCATTAGGCCTTATGCTTGATGATATGATTGCGGGGGGATATACAATTACCGTTCTCTGGATTATTAACCACATGCGTCTGTTGTGTGGGTTTTGATTGTTATTTCTCGCATGGACAGCCTGATTTCTTGCAAGAATAACCACTTGCCAGTATCCTATATCTCTTACTTAATTTTGCATTAAAAATGATAACGAAAAGTTTGTTATAGGAAGGGAAGCGAATGGCGATAACCGAAACAGGGAATAACCCGAAACCAACGTTTGGTGTAGCTTCGCTCTCAATTGAGAAAGAGCTTAAGACTGCGTTTCTTGATTATGCGATGTCGGTTATTGTAAGCCGTGCTTTGCCCGATGTGCGTGATGGCCTCAAGCCAGTGCACCGTCGTGTTTTGTATGCTATGCATCAGCTCGGTTTGTATAATGAGCGCCCATACCGTAAATCCGCAACTGTTGTGGGTGAGGTGATGGGACATTTCCATCCGCATGGTGATTCTCCGATTTATCAAACCATGGTGGGAATGGTTCAAGATTTTTCTAAGCGTTACCCATTACTTGATGGCCAAGGAAACTGGGGATCTATCGATGGTGATAACGCAGCGGCTATGCGTTATACCGAAGTTAAAATGGCGCGTATTGCTCGTGAGCTTTTATCAGATATTGAGAAAGACACTGTTCATTTTGTTCCTAACTTTGATGAATCAACACAAGAGCCTGTTTTGCTTCCGAGCAAGATTCCAAACCTCTTGATTAACGGATCAACCGGTATTGCTGTTGGTATGGCAACATCTGTTCCGCCGCACAATTTGACAGAAGTTGTTAATGGTTGCTTAGAGCTTTTGAGAAACCCTGATGTTTCAGATGATCGCTTGTTTGAGATTATCCCTGCGCCTGATTTTCCAACCGGCGGTATTATTTGTGGGCGTTCTGGAATTGTTAAAGCTTATCGTACTGGCCATGGTCAGTGCACTGTGCGCGCTGTAGTTGATATCGAAGAAACAAAGAAAAATACAGCTATCGTTGTTACAGAGCTTCCGTATCAGGTGAATAAGGCAGATTTGATTACCAAAATTGCTGACCTTGTTAAAAATAAAGTTATTGACGGTATCTCAAATATTCGTGATGAGTCTGACCGCCGTGGTATTCGTGTTGTGATTGAGCTTCGTCGTGGTGAAGTGCCGCAAGTTATTTTAAATCAGCTTTATAAGCACACATCACTCCAAACAAGCATGTCTATCATGATGCTTGCGCTCTATCAAAACAGACCAATGTTCTTTACCTTGCGTGAAATGCTTGAGCATTTCTTAATTCACCGTAAAGAAATCATTACTCGTCGCTCTGAGTTTGACCTTGCAAAACATAAAGCGCGTGCCCATGTTCTTCAGGGCCTGATTATTGCGCTCAGCAATATTGATGAGATCGTTGCGCTTATTAAACGCTCACAAACAGCTGAAGAGGCGATGCGTGGTATGTTTGATCGCTTTGGTCTTTCAGATGCGCAGTCAAAAGCAATTCTTGAAATGCGCCTTCAGCGCTTGACAGGTCTTGAGCAAGGCAAAATTCATGCAGAGCTTGAAGATCTTGGTCGTACAATTGCGCGCTTAGAGCTTATTTTGAGCAATGAAGAAGAACTCAAAGGCGAAATCGTAAAAGAGCTTGAGCATATCAAGGCAACTTATGGTGATGATCGTCGTACCCGTATTGAAGGGCCGATTGATAGCTTGAGTGAGGCTGACTTGATCCCTGACGAAGAGGTTCTTGTTACGCTCACAAGAAAAGGTTACATCAAGCGCGTTATCCTTGATACTTATGCTGTTCAGCATCGTGGTGGCAAAGGTAAGAAAGGCATGGCAGACCTTGAAGAATCAGATGATGTTATGCTTGATGCGTTTGTGACTAAAAACCATGACGAACTGCTGTTCTTTACCAATCTTGGCAGAATTTACAGCCAAAAAGTCTTCCAGATACCTGAGGCTTCACGTACAGCTAAAGGTCGTGCAATTGTTAACTTGCTCCAGCTTACTGAAGGTGAGCGTGTTGTTAAGCTTCTTTGCACACGAGACATGGAAAACAAATTTATTGTGATGATTACACGTAACGGTGTGATTAAGAAGACTTCAGCTGAAGAGTTTATGAAGATTCGTAGCACCGGTATCAGAGCGCTTAACTTGAATGATGGTGATGAGCTTGCATTCTGCGCAATGAGTGGCGGTAGTGATTCAATTATTATTGCTACATACCATGGTCAGGGCATTCACTTTAAAGAGACCGAAGTTCGTGCAATGGGTCGAAACGCTGCTGGAGTGCGCGGTATTAGCTTGAGATCAAAAGATCATGTTGTTGGGCTTGAGGTAATTCCTGAGACAAGTGATGTGCTTATTGCAACATCTCAAGGCTATGGTAAGCGCGTTAAAGTTTCTGACTTTAGAGTCGCGCATCGTGGCGGACTTGGGGTACGTACTATTCCGTGTGATACACGTAATGGTTATGTGATCGGGCTTGTTCGTGTTACTGATGAATCAAATCTTCTCTTGATTGATACGAATGGTAAGATTATTCGTCTTTCACCGCAAGAGATCAGAACAATGGGGCGTCAGGCTAAAGGTGTACGCCTTGTTCGACTTGATGCTGGTCAAGAGCTGATATCTGTTAAGGCGTTTGTTGGTTCAGAAGAAGATGATCAAACTGCTCATGTTGTTAATCCTCTTGAGACTGAACAGCGCGCACAGCAGGCACTGCCAATTGATGATCAAGTTCTTATGACTGACGATGTTATGATTGACGACTCAACTGAGGAATAATGAACACACAACAGCGGGTTATACACACCTTGTCGTTTATACCGCATGTGGGGGCGGGAAACACACTAAGACTATTGACTGGGTTGCTGCACAAGCAGCAGCCCAGCTCTTTTCCTACATTTGATGCATCTGATGAAGCTTCTGATATTAAGGCACTTTCATGGGATCGCGTTCTGAAGCATTTTGATACTCTAGATATTGAATCGCTTTTATCTCTCTCAGAGGCTGAATTGCACCAGCTTAGGGTGCCGCTTCGGGTTGCCCAAAGTATTACCCAGTACAAGCAGTATGAAGAAAAAGCTTTGCGTGATTATGATGCTGCGTATCAAAAGCATGCTCATATTATTACAATTACAGATTCGCGTTATCCACCACACTTACGGCATATTCCGCAACCTCCGCTGGTGTTGTATGTTATGGGTGATCCATCGATTCTTTCACAGAAAGCTATCGCGTTTGTTGGCTCGCGTGACGCAAACCGTTATGGCCAGATGATAACAGATTCGCTGGTGCGGCCTCTTGCCGCTGCTGGCTGGGTTATTGTGAGTGGGGGTGCTCTTGGCGCTGATGCGATGGCGCATCAAGCAGCCCTTAGTGTTGCAGGTAAGAGTGTTGCTGTGCTTGGCAGTGGCCTTAACTTTCTTATGCCGACATCAAATAGTCATATATTCGATGCGCTTATCGATCATTCAGGTGCTGTTATTTCTCATTTTCCCATGCATACCCGCCCTGATAAAACTAATTACCCAGACCGCAACCGTATTATTTCTGGCCTGAGCTTAGGCACCGTGGTTATCCAGGCTGCTGAACGCAGTGGCGCTTTGATTACAGCGCACCATGCGCTTGAGCAGGGGCGTGGAGTTTTTGCTGTCCCTGGCCCTGTAGATGATCCCTTAAGCGTTGGTTGTCATGATCTTATTCGACAGGGTGGTACCCTTGTTTACAATTGGCAACAAATCGAGCTGGAACTTATGGAGCCTGCGGGTGGGGTCCCTCAGCAGATGACAATTTTTGGTACTCAGCCTAATAAAAACACGGTTCAAGAGGTGGAGCAGCATCCCCTGTTGGCACATTTAGCCGCGCCTGCTACACTTGACGAGCTTGCGCTGAGCACTGGACACGATTTTGATATGCTTCAACAAATGCTTTTTGCGCTGCAGCTTGAAGGAGTTGTAAAGCAAGATTTTACCGGCTCGTGGCAACGAGCATAAATAAGGATAGCAATGGCAGATATTTTGTATCTTGGTTCACAATCAACATCACGTCAAAAGCTTCTAGAGCTTGCACAAATACCATACAAAGTTATTGGTCATACGAGTGACGAGCAGCCGCGTATTGGCGTAAAAGATTTTAAAGAATATGTACTGGCAGTTGCTCATGGCAAAATGCGTTCGCTTAGATTGCCTGAGCCATCAAAGATAGATGCCCCAAGTATCTTTACGCTTACAGCAGATACCCTTATTAAAAACAATCAAACAGGGCAAGTCTATGGTAAGCCATTTAATAAGGACCATGCGGTAAAAATGCTTCAAAGCATGCGCGGTGTGCCTGTTGAGGTTGTTACCGCTGTTTGTATTGCTCGATTTTCGCATCATGATGGGCAGTGGCACAGGGATGTTCAAGAAGAGTTTGTCAGCAGCTCAATGATTGAATTTTGGGTTGAAGATGACATGATCGAGACCTACTTTAGGGTTATGCCTCACGCACTTAAATGTGCTGGAGCTGGAATTATCGAAGAGCACGGTCTTACTTATCTTAAGCATATTAATGGTTCGTTTGCAGGCGTTATTGGCCTTCCTCTGTATGAGCTTAGACAGCATTTAAAAAACATGGGTTTTGTATTTGCTTAATTGATACTTCTCACGCTGATTTTTGATTAACGTTAGGTTGTTATGAAATATAGTACCGCATTCATTATATGGTTGCAGTTTGCAATCCAATGTTTATTTTTGACTCCTCTTACATCTGCGCCTGCTAGCTTTGATCAAGATACTACAGCCTTAGTTAATCACGTAGTGCCTGACGAAACTGATAACAAACAAAAAATAGCAAACAGATCTTCAGGTGAAGTGGCCAGCAGCATAAAAAAAGCTGTTTTGGAGTACCTTCTGATTTCTAATACTAATGACTTTCTATCTATAATAGTCCATGAATGGGGACATGTGCTGGGTGCATATGGTTTGCTCCCAAGACAGCCTTCTGCTGATTTTCAAATTCATATAGGCACAGTTCCATTTTTTAATCTGCCTAAATTAATCTCTTTTGCTAACATGCACATTTATCTTGGCCCGGTCAGTTCCTCTGGCTACACGATCTTTACAGGCGGTTGGGATATAAGTGATACATGGAAAAAGAAATGTTTTTTTGCTTCTGGTCCGGTGCTGCAGATCGTGTATCAGTACTTACTATTGTATTTAGTTTGTTATAAAGTTTTACAAAATGATCAGGTGCCGGATTTAAGTATTAGTGCTGTGCATCGTGCAATGTTGAGTCCGTTTGAGCTTATTTCAAAAGCAAAAAATTTATCGTTAGATACAAAGCGCCGAACTATTATTTTTGTCAGTGTTATTGCTAATAATTTACTTATTGCATCGTCATACGGATTTTTCCCTTTGATGGGGACAGACGGTGATGGTGATAAAATCTGGGATCCTGTAAAAAGAGCCACCCCTGAGATTTTTTATGCAGTACAAGATACAAATTTGATCATAACACTAATGTCTTGGTGCGCCTTGCACTATAAAACAATCAAAAAGATTGTTGAGATTGAGAAATTAAGAATCAAAGAAAGTCAGCTAGAGCAAACGCTTAAGCCGTCTATTGTATAAAAACTAAATGGCCCCAAACGGGGCCATTTTTAATTTCAGTTATCTAAAAGAACCTAATTCATAACCTCTTTATTATTAGGCTTCCAGTTTTTTATGATTTGTTCAAAAAGAATCTCCGCAGCTTTTTGGGAATCAGTCTTCTTGACTGGCAGCTGCTCTTCTGGTGAAGCACCTTTTTGAGCGTCTTTCATAATTCGAGCTTTTGTCTGTCGCATGCTCAACCAAAGTGTCTTCTGATCTAAGCTATCCCCCTCAATTTTTTGGAGCGTTGGCATGATGCTGTCTTTTGTTTGAGGATCAACCTGCACAACTTCCAGATTTTTGATAAGCGAAGACTCTAGAAACTCTAAAAAGGAAAGTACAGTATTATAAAGCTCTTCCTGTGTTCCTTTAAATTGTGAAGCGTCTAGTTGGTCAAATTGCTCAGCAAACCCATGATCGAGTGCGTGCTTTACTAGCGAATTAAGCATGTTTTTCTCATGCTTCATAAGCCAACTGAGCAAGCTGATAAGTTCAAAGGAAAGTGAAATCTGAGTAGTCATAGAAATCCTTTCATACTTCAGCTCTAATATACGCTTATGACGGACCAGATGTGTTTGTGATATCACACCCCCTAGTATAGGTTCTTTTTGTACAATCGTGAATAAAGTAGGCTAAAAAGCTTCTATTTTTCGAAACAGAGCGTATTGTTACCTTGACGCGATATTCCATTTTATGCTCAACTAGCCTCGAGTTTTTAACGAGAAAAAGGTTTAGTAATGAAGGTATTAAGGAATTGTATGCTTATGGCAGCGCTTACAGCATCAGCAGGTGTTTTACATGGTAAAACACTACCAGCAGATAAAGTTTTTGACGTTTGGGTAAATAAAAAAAGCCCTGCATATCAAGCAATATTGCAAGACGTAGACTTCCGGGCCCTTGGTGAAAAAACAATCGAATCACTTCTTCCGGTCAGGACGCAGCTTGAGAAAAATAAAGATAAACTTGGCCGTCTTGGAGATTATCTCATCGCGCTTTCTGATACTGCACTGACCGACTTTTGCCGTAAGTTTATGGCGATTTTTGACGCTGATATTACTCAGCTGAGAAGTTTTTTTGCCGCTCATGGCTTTACAGCTCAAGAGTATGCCCAATCTGAAGCACGTACTAACTATTTAAGAGTTATTAACCGCTATAATATTCTTCTTGATGCTGTTTTATCATGTTATGAGTCAAAAGATGAGCTCATTGCCCTTAAAATGGCGGTAGGGAATCGATTGCTTGATATGATGATAGACACAAAAAGCAAAAGTGTTGTTGATGAAATTATTGCAGATGAAAATTGTCACACATTAATGAGATTTATTTTTTCTGTTGTTTGGCAAAACCTTTCAGGAGAAGGGTGGAAGTGGTGGCACCAAACAGCGCTTAAACGCCTTGCAGCTCTGAGCAAAAAAGGAACTAGAACAGTTTATATTGGTGGTGGGTGTGATATTCATCATCTTATTCAGGCTGGGGTTTATAATATTACTGTTATTGATCCTATGCTGCCGTCGCAACCCAAATATTATGTTGATGAGTGGAGCTGGTTTATCCAGGGTGATGGAGAAACCAAAGGAATGGGCGACGTTATTAGTTTTGAAAAAGAAGGCGTGCAGCTTCGCCGCAGCCATTATCAGCTGATGCCTGGGCGCTTTCAGGTTACGCTTGCTGATGGGTCAGTTAAGCGCTTGCGTAAGAGTGTGACAACGTGGACTGTCGAAGAAACAAAGACAGGTAAACTTTTAGGTACCGTTGTTTTTGAGCGAAGGCTTTGTGGGCAAGATGATTTTAAACAAACATCATCCCAGCGATTGCTTATGTCTTTTAATGAGCTGTATTACGTTTGCACTGCAAATAAAGAAGATTCATGGGGAATCGATTTGTCAAAACTTTCTAAAGAACTTGTCATTGAGGTTAAGCAAGCGCGTCACGCACTAACGCTTGACCAAATGCAGCGCCTTCATGAGATTGACGGTTCTGATGATTTTCAATTTATTAAGCTGGGAACATGCATTAATTAAAAGGAAATGTGCATGAAGGTAATTGTTTGGGGCGTATTACTCGTAGCTATGATTACACCGTGCTTTGCGGGTGAATCCATGAGCTCTGATCAAGCTTTTGCAAAGTGGCTTCGATGGCAGCGCGTCTATCATCCTCGATCTATAGCCACAGCAAAGACGTTTCTCACTACAGAAACATTATCAACTCTTGATGAGAAAATAACAGAAATAAACACTGAGCATCCTGCCGCAGAAAAGGTTTTTTCGCATATGCTTGGTGCAGCTGGTAGGGAACCAGTAAAGAGAGAGCGTTTTGTGAAAAAACTCATGCAGGATTTAGGTGCATTTTATGATCGGTTTTTGCCTCGTCTAGCTGATGCGCTTAAGCATGATAATTATGATTACGATGCAACAACAGAAATTGGTGCAGCGGTTGATTACTACACAAGTTTTGTACGCTTTTTGTTTGCGCCGCTGGGAGATCAACTAGCGCAGGAGTACCTTTTTAGTTTTGCAGGAGATCTTTTTTTGCATTCATTTGCTACAGAGCATCATAAAACGTTGATGAAGTACCTTGCTGATCCTGCCGAGGTTTCAACCTGTCGTAGTTTGTATAGCCTTATGTGGTACTACTTAGTTGGAGACGGCTGGAAGCACTATAATCAAGCATCTCTTGATCGTCTTAAATCAAAAGTGAAAGAAGGTAAAAGAGTTGTGTACATCGCTGGTGGGACAGATATTTATCAACTCCTGCTTTCGGGCATTTACGCGATTGATGTGATTGATCCTATGCTTCCAACTCAAGATGAGTATTTGTCTGAGGGGTGGAACTTTTTTATACACCCACCAAGTGAAGATGCTTCTGTGAGGCTAAAAACTAAACAAGGAGATTTGCTCCTTGTGCTCAAAAGTCATGAGCAAATCGGAGAATTTGAGGCCAAGCTTTCTGATGGCTCTCTCCGTACGATTCCAAAAACAATAACACAATGGCATGTTAAAAATAACAAAGGCAAAATCCTGGGAACTGTTACATTTTACAGGCGCTTTTGTGATCAAGAAGATTTTAGCTATGCATCAGATAGGGTTTATTTTATTTCATTTAATGAAATGTATTATCTGACGCTTGATGATGTGCATGGTGGCTGGGGGATTCGACCTGAAAAATTCAATCCTAAGCTCAAATTATACGTAAAGCAGCTCCCAAGGCCTATTGATAAACAGGTCCTTGCAAATATTCATGAAGCTGAGTCTCAGCCGTTTAATTTTATTTTTTTAGGAAGCGTTCCTACATAGCATTTAGAGATTATATTGATGGAATTGAATGATGATGATGTGAAATGTATCGTTCAATTCCATCAGCTATCCCTTGTGCAACTGTTTTTCTATATGCTCGTGACTTAAGTCGTTTACGCTCGTCGATATTTGTTAGAAAGCCGACTTCGATAAGTGCCGCTGGTATTTGATTCATCATGAGCACTCGTAGCTGATTCTTTTTTACCCCACGATCATTAACGCTTGGGTGAGCATCTTTTCTTACTGATTCAACAAGATTTGTATGAATAGAGCGTGCAAGGTGATGTGATTTATTAAGTGTATTGTTCAGCTCGTGCGTTATGTCGTGCGCTAGCTTGTAGTCAGTTGGCATATTAACGAAAATAAAACTAACATTCTTACCGCCCAGCTGTTTTTTCCCATCCAGGTAAAAGCTTTCGATGCCTTCATGGCGTGATGATGGGTAAATACCTGATGAATTAACATGGATTGACACAAACATGTCTGCCTTCATTTGGCCAGCAAGATTACAACGATCAGCAAGACTTAGTGTTTTGTCTGTGGTGCGAGTCATAAGCGCATTAATTTTTCGCTGCTTGAGGATTTTTTGCACCTCATGCGCTATTGAAAGCGTTAGCTGTTTTTCCATGGTGCCACATGGTGCAGTGGTACCGTTTTCACTGCCTCCGTGGCCAGCGTCTATCATAACTCTAAGTTCTGTTCTTTTTTTTTTTTCACCGCTGAGCTCCGAATCGTACTGTAGAGTATCGTTTGAAGCAACCTGTATCAAAGCATCTTTACGCTTAAAGAGCTCAAGGTCTTCGCGCGAAAAAATGTTGAGAATGAATCTATGCGGATTATCCAGTAAGCAGGTTTTAATAAGGAATTCAGACGGTTTACCTTTTTGATCTTTGTTCTGTACAAGATTAAGAGCTAGTACAACCCCAGGCTTAGCACCTGTTTGTTGTTTGATCGAAAAAGATCGAATAAGCCCAATATCTTTAAGCACCCCAAGTTTTCGGGTAATGCTTTCAGCGTTGCATGAATGGTAGTCAACCTGTGGGAAGAAAAGCTTGAGCTGATTATTTTTTGGTAAAATTTTGCGCTCACATTTTACAGGGAATGCAAAATCAAACATAATTTGCGTTGAGAGCCGATGCTTCACAACCTCAACCCAATTTACTTTGTTTGGCGTATTTGCCGTGATTTGGCCCATGGTTAAAAGGGCACAAAGTCCGGTAATAATATAAAGTAGTGACATGATGTACTCCCCCAAATGATTTGTGCATTTGCACACGCAACAAAAGTCGGCTGTTAGAAGCCACTCTTAGTGCAATATCCCCAAAAAGAAATTTATATCCCTACCTTTAATTTACTATATGAAAATATTGCGACTCAAGGGTTTGTGTTTGAATACAATGGATTTAATCGTTGGGAGCTAGATTTTTTGCGATTATAAAACTAATTTTTTATACTAGGTCCTTGCAGCACATTATTTTCATAAGGAGCTATTCATGAATTTGCAGCATAATGTCCCTCTAGCAGATAAAAATTGGTTTGGTACAGGCGGTGCTGCGCGTCTGTATGTTGAGCCTTCGACTGCAGGGGAGTTTAGCCAGGCTATAGCTTATGCGCATGCTCATGGGCTTGACATTACCTTGCTTGGTGAGGGGGCAAACGTTCTGATTAGTGATGAGGGCGTTGATGGCCTTGTTATACGGCCAGGGCTTAAGGAAATACGTTATAATGATGATCTTGTCACAGCTGGCGCTGGAGTTTCTTTCCCAGACCTTATTCTAAGTTGCCTTGAGCATAAGCTTCTTGGGCTTGAAGAGTTTGCGGGGATCCCAGGCTCTGTTGGTGGCGCTGTCTATATTAACATCCATTATTTTAGCTTTCTTTTGAGCCATTTTTTAGTTGCTGCTACTGTTATTGATGCTAAAACAGGTGAGCTAAAAACAGTTGATAATGCGTGGTTTAATTTTGGTTATGATCAATCAACACTGCTGGATAAGCATTATTATCTTGTTGATGCCACATTTAAGCTTAAAAAAACCGATGATCTTGGGGCTGCATACGCACGTGGGAGGCATGATGAAATTATCCGTCATCGCCGTCAGCGTTATCCTTATGCACGCACCTGTGGCAGCTTTTTCAGAAACTTTCTTCCTGATGAAGTAACCATAGAAATCAACGGTAAAAAGATTCCATTTGTTGCCTATTATCTTGATAAAATCGGTGTAAAAGGTGCGCTAACGTTTGGTGGTGCTGTTGTATCTCATCAGCACGCAAACATGATTGTTACGCAGCCAGGGGCGTGCAGTGCTGATGTGATTGGGCTTGCGCGCAAGATGCAAGAACTTGTTCAAAAAGAATACGGGCTTGTCCCGCACGCTGAATGCCAGTTTCTTGGGTTTAAACAGCAGCCACTTGATTAAGCAATACAATAAAAAAAGGACCGATTGACCGGTCCTTTTTTGTTAGATTTCGTCGTTTAAAATCATTTGCCGCGTTGTTTCCATTTTGCGCACCATGAATGCAATATTATGGATTGTTGCCAGCGTAAAGGCTGTAAGCTCATTTGATTTAAACAGGTGGCAAATATATGCAAGCGTGTAGTGCTGGCATGTGTAGCAGGTGCAGTCATCTTCGATTGGTCTGTAATGATTTCTGCTTGCATGGGCTACCGCGCGTATGACGCCTTGTTTAGTAAACAGATGTCCATGACGCGCAGATTTTGTCGGGTGGGATGAGTCAAAAGTATCAATCCCCATGCGCACTATTTGATCAATAGATTTAAGATCGCCAATCCCTAAAAGGTGGTTTGGGCGGTCGTACGGCATGTGTGGCATCATGAAATCGAGCAATTTAAATAAGTCTTCATGTGATTTGCCAAGGCTTCCGCCGATTGCAAAACCATCAAATGCATGCGCGCTTAGAATATCTATGCTTTGTTTGCGCAGATTAAAATCGAGGCCTCCATGAAGGACTGCATAAAGCGCTTGATTATTAGGCATTGCTTGGTGCATTGCAAGGCTACGGAGCTCCCAGCGATGGGTACGCTCGAAGCTTTGTTTCAATTTTTTTTCGTCCATGTGAAAGGGCGGAAGCTCATCAAAGCTTACAATCAGGTCAGCGCCTATCTCTTTTTGTGCGCGAATTGATGTTTCTGGCGTTAAGAGGACTCGAGCTCCATCGCGATATGATCTGAAGAGGACACCCTCTTCATTTATTTTTAAAATACTGTTGCCTTCGCGCTTGGTCCCACGACTTTTCAGCTCATTGTGAACACTTCCGTACATAAGGCTAAAAACCTGAAAGCCCCCGGAGTCTGTGATAATCGGTTTTGTCCGATTCATGAACTTGTGGATTCCTCCAGCATCAGCAATTGCTTTAGTCCCTGGTTGGAGCATAAGGTGGTACGTGTTGCTGAACATGAGATCAACCCCCATGCTATCAACAATAACGCTATCAAGTGCTTTAACTGCAGCATTAGTTCCTACTGGGACAAAATGAGGCGTATTAATAATTCCATGCGGTGTGTGAATTTTACCAACGCGAGCGCGTGACTTTTTCGACTGATGAATAAGTTCAAATTTAAAGGGTGCGTGCATGGTTTTACTCACAAGGTTTAATAAAGTGTGATAATGCTGTAAACGGTGCCGTCATGAATATAACGCTCATTTTAATACAGTAGCTTACCGCGATAATTGATAGCACAGAGTGGACATCGCCATAGAGTGCTGCAAAGGTGAAGAGTACTGTATCAAGAAGCTGAGTGACAGACATTGAGATCATATTTCGTAAAGGCAAATAGCGTCCTTTAAAAATCTTTTTTAGAGCGCCAAATATGATCGTGTCAAAATATTGCGCAATAACATACACAATTACTGAGCTGATGATAATTCGAGGCATAGGCATAAGTATGCTTACAAAATGACTCTGCATGCTATCGAACTGATTTGGGCTGTATGCAAGGTGTACAAGTGACGCAATTAAGTACACAACTGTGATGTAGAAGTTTGCTTTAATAGCTTTGACAGACCACTCTCTTCCGTAATGTTCTTGGAGCAGGTTGAGTCCAAAAATTCCGCCAATAATAAAAGCGTCTGTGGCGATTGTTTCAAAGCCAAAAAGCGTAATCTGTTTGCTTACAAAAAGATTTGCAATAACACCGTAAAGGCAAATAATTCCTACAAGCGTTTCACGTCCTAGCCAGAATGCCCCAAGAACGCTTAATGCGATTCCTGCTGCATGCAGGAAAAAAATTATTTCATTTATCATAGTCTGTGTATCCTCGAGTTAACAGCCGATTCTTTATTTCAGCAAGAATAGCCAAAAGGGCCTACTATTGTAGCTATTTGCTACCTAGATGGCAAATAGCCTTATTCCCAGCTATAAAATGATAGATCAAAGATTTGTTGGATGATATACTGCTGGCGTTCATTCTCTAAATTATAAGGTTCGGTTGTATGTTAAAATTACGTCACTATTTGATTTCTGCATTAGTTGTCGCGGTGGTATTTTTTGCGACATTCAAAACAGACTCTCTACTTCATACGTCGCTTACAGAAGGCTATAGGAAAGCACGCGTATTGCTCGGATTTAATGGCCCAGATCTTACAGAGGTGAGCGTTCCAACGCCGTATGGTACAATTCAAGCGCATCCTGTTATCTTAGAGCTGCTTGAAACGCCTGCAATGAAGCGTATAAAAGAAGTTCGTCAGTATGGGGTGGTTCATTATTTGATTCCACAACGCTTTGAGTATACTCGCTTTAATCATAGTGTCGGGGTGTGGGCGCTGCTTAAGCTCAAAGGTGCAGGCTTGGAAGAGCAGATTGCAGGCCTCCTGCATGATGCTTCACACACTGTCTTTTCTCACGTTGGTGATCAACTATTCAAAAATAATTCAGATAAAAGCTCATACCAAGATAATATCCATGAGTGGTTTTTGCGTAAAATGGGTGTTTCTGAGGTTCTTGCAAAATATGGAATTACGCTTGAGCAAGTCCTTCATAAGAGCGGCGATCATAGAGCGCTTGAGTGTGATTTGCCTGACGTCTGTGCGGATCGTTTAGAATATAACCTTCAGGGTGGATTACTTACAGGTATGATGACTGAAGATGAGGTTATGCAGCTTGTGCATGATGCTCAGTTTGATGGTGAAAAATGGTACTTTACCAATAGTCGTTTGGCAGCAAAACTTGGTGAGGCATCATTATACAATACCAAGTATGTTTGGGGTGGAGTTGATACTCATATTATTGATGTCTGGGCTGCTGAAGCTCTTCAGCGCGCACTTGATATTAAGCTTTTGACGCTTGACGATGTTCATTTTTCAACTGATGATGTGGTTTGGAAAAAACTACATGATTCAACTGATTCGGAGATCGCAGGAATCATGCAGAAGCTAAAAGAACACAAAAAACGATTCAAGCATGTTGCACTTGCAGGTGCTGATTATGTACTTTTTATTAAGTGCCGTGGTATTAATCCTTACATCAAACTTGCTGATGGTTCATTCAAGCGACTTGATGAATGTGAAGAACAGTATAAAGTTTCGTATGATCTTATGAAAAACGAACTCAAGGCAGGAATTGGTCTTGCGTTTGCAGATCGTGCTGATCGTGAACATTTCAGAATGATCAAAAATGGTAGAACAACATAAAGAAATTTATTGATAGGCATGAAGCGCGTTTGGGATGATAAATATTGGCTTACGGTATCTAATGTTCTTACAGGATGCCGAGTAATTGCTGGACCAATAGTTGTAATGCTTATGTATTATGGCTGGTGGAATAGGGCCTTTTATCTTTTCCTTACCGCTGCTGCTACAGATTTGCTTGATGGGCACCTTGCACGTGCGTTTGATCAACAAACACATCTTGGTGCCTTTCTTGATCCTATTGCAGATAAACTCCTTGTTCTTTCTACCGTTACTGGTGTTGTTTTTTTTCATACGCCATTTCTGCGTTTACCCTATTGGTTTTGGCTTGCGCTTTTTTTGCGTGAAGTCGTGATGGTTATTGGTGCTGCTTATCTTGTTTTGACTAAGCGAGATGTGTCATTAAGCCCTTCTATTTGGGGTAAACTAACAACATTAACACAGATTCTTTTCTTGCTGTGGCTCTATGTGTGCTATCGTTGTGATTGGCACCCCGTTAATTTGTTTTTCTTGCTTATGCTTTCTGTTGTGATGATTACATTATCATCATGCGTTCATTATATACTTCGTGCGCAGCGAGAGCTCTCTGGTCAAAATGGTGCCAAGATATAAAGGCCTCTCTATTTGACAATATAAATTTGTTCTCTACATTTACCCCTGGTCATAAAATTTTAACTAGGGAGTGACGCACATGTTCAAAAATCTTGTTGCCCTTTTTGTTTTGACATCATTTGTATTTGCAGTTGCACAAGACTCATCTCGTGACAACACTCTTGCAATAAAAGAGCTACAGGCTCTGTGCGCAGATGATTTAGCCAAAGATATTCTTGATGAAGCTGATCAAGAGAATGCAGCTACGATTCAGAGTGCTGATAAAAAACGTATTGTAGCTATGATTGCGGGTGCTGCTGCAGCGGCATCGTTGGCTGTCTATGCTCTCTCTAAAGCATCTTGCTTTAAAAAATATACTGGAATTAATAGGGTGCCTCATGAGGTTGATCAAAGGCCGTATGCAAATCTTACTCCTGAATTACTTCGTGAAGGCTTACGCGTTTCTAGTAGCGCACGTAATTTAATTAGCAAAAAAAAACCTACTGATACTCCAGCGCGTGGGTCGGCTCGTGTGACACATGCACGTGTAGAAAGTGATACAACAAGTGACGATTAATTCGCTTTAAAATAGTTTCTTTTAAGCGATGAATCTACGGTTTTTATTTATTTGACAATAGATTTTATTTAATTAAAATTGCCGCATCTGGATGTTCATGTTGTATGAGAATCCGCGATGTTCGTGGTATACGGAATACACAAATTCACATACTAAAAAATAAATCGAAGGAATGTTCCATGAAAAATTTATTAGCTTTCGTTTTGCTTGCAAGCTTTGCAACAGCATCATGCTCAGATGCAAGCCAAGAAGCAGAAGTTGTTGAAACAACAGCTACAAATTCAAAAGGCAAAAAAGTTGCTATCGCTACTGGTGCTGTAGCTGCTGTAGCTGCGGCTGTAGCTGGCGTTATCTACCGTGAAAAAGTTGCAACTGTTGCTACAAACGCTTTCGAATCAAGCAAAGCTGGTATTCAATCAGCATACGCACGCGTTGCTGCAAAATTTGCAAAAAAAGCAGAGCAAGCAGCTGCAGCGGCAGACGAAAAAAAAGCTGAAGAAGTAGTTGTAGTAGATGCACCAGCAGCTGCTGTACTTCCTACAATTCAAGAAGAAGCTAACGAAGATGCTCATTCAGAATGCGCTTCATGCGTTCACTCAACTGTAAGCAAGCAAGTTTCAGATCGTGATGCACGTGCAGCACGCAGAGCAGCTAGAAAAGCGTAAGCTTATTTAGCGCATCTGACGATAAAAATAAAAAAAGGGCACGCCTAACAGGCGTGCCCTTTTTTTATTTTCTGATAAAATTACAACAAAACTTAAACGTTGTAATATGCTGAGTTAATTCATGAAAAAAGAGATACAATTTTTTACTGCTCTGGCTGCGTGTATTGTCTCAATCTACGCATTTACAGGTGCCGCCATACCTTCTTTTATTATTAATCCTGCTAGTAACGCTGAAAAAGTTCAAGCTAAAACATCAGAGACTAAAAAGAAAAGTAAAGATGAGATGCGCGAGGATGTTGTGCATCAATCAAAAGAGGTGCTTGATCGTGCAGTCATTTTGATGCGACGATTGGCCCAGGTAAATAACTCTTGTGCGATTACCCAAAATTGTAATTCTTCAGCTTTAACCACTGAGTCGTTGCAGGGTGTTGTGGCAGATAGTTCACGTTGTATTCAGTATACCAGCTCGATACTTATAGAGATTTCTTCCGCTATACATCTTGCCTCTGCAGCAGCAGAAGCAGTTCTTGAAGAGTCTGCTGTATTTAAAAAAGCAGGTAGAAAAGAGCTTAATGATGTTCTTGAGCGATTGAAATCAGCGGACCTTGTTATATCTGCAATAACTTATGATCTTGAGCCGTTTACAGATACCAAAGTGTATCAACTCGATTACAAAGCACTTGAAAAAAATCTTACGCAGCATTCAAAAAAGATTGCAGCTGCTATTAAGGAATGTAAAGGCGATGCATGTCTGAAGCAACTTTAAAAAAAGTATTTGTTTTATCTGGCGAAGTGTCAGGAGATCGTATTGCTGCGTGGTTCCTTAAGCGTCAGAATGTTAATCCTTCTTCCGTTCTTGCAATTGGCGGTGACGATCTTGAAGCATATGGCGCATCACTTGTTATGCGCTGTGAAGATATTGCAGCAGTTGGTATTGTTGAAATCATCAGGCGATTGCCTTTTTTTCTGCGGCTTTTTTTCTCTATAGCAAAAGATATTTTATCGCGTGACATAGAGCATGTAATTCTTGTTGATTATCCAGGTTTTAACTTGCGACTGGCGCGCTATCTTAAAAGTAAAAAACCAGGGCTTAAAATTACGTATGTCTCTCCTCCTCAGCTTTGGTGCTGGGGCGCATGGAAGCTCCCTTTATTGGCAAAATATACAGATGATATCGTTGTTATGTATCCATTTGAAGTTGCGTGGTACGCACAAAGAGGCGTTAAGGTACGCTTTTTAGGAAATCCTGTATTTGACGCTCTTGATGGATATGTAAACACAAAAAAAGACCAAATTATTGCTTTGCTTCCAGGCTCACGATCATCAGAAGTGTATGGGCTGGCGCCTATTTTTGTTGAAACAGCATTTATGATGCAGCAGCGTAATAGTAATCTTAATTTTGTTATTCCAACACTCCCAAAATACGAAGCGTATTATCAGCATCTTGTGAGTGAAAAAAATCTTAAGCATGTGCTCATCATTTCTGACCCTACAAAAAAATATGCATTATTGAGTTCGTGTTGTGCTGCACTTGCAAAACCAGGCACAATTACACTTGAACTTGCATTTTTAAGAGTCCCTACTATTATTGCATTCACAACATCAAGCATTAATTATTTTCTTGCCAAAATGTTTGTATCTGTTTCATGGATGGGGCTTCCTAATTTGTTGCTTAAACGAATAATTTTTAAAGAGTTTATTCAGCACAATGTTACCCCTTTAGTTCTTTCTGCACACATGACAGAACTGCTTAATGGATATAAGGTGAGTGGGGAGCAGTATCGAAAAATTGTTGCATCATGTGATCAAGTGAGAGCGCTCTTTGTTCAGCATGATCAACAAAATATTCAGGATAATATATAGTTTAGGCCTTAACTCAAAGGTAAGTTCATGGCAAGTTTTAATAGAGTTATTCTTATGGGTAATTTAACCCGTGACCCCGAATATAAACAACTTACATCTGGGCAAGCAGTATGCCGCCTTGGTCTTGCATCAAATAGATCATTTAAGAATAAACAATCTGGCAGCATGGTTCAGGAAGTTTGTTATGTTGATGTTGATGTGTGGGGACCTCAAGCAGAAACCTGCCGTCAGTATTTAGCAAAAGGTCGCCCTGTTCTTGTTGAGGGCCGTCTTAAGTTTGATTCATGGCAAGAGCCAGATGGCGCAAAACGAAGCAAACACTCAATCGTCGCAGACCGTGTGACATTCCTTGCCGCTGGCGCTCAGGCTGAAGATGGTGGTGATGTTGCTGAATCTGGAGCTGATTTTGTTCCTGCTACTGCAGGCAGCACAGAGCAAGCAGAGAAACGCGCACCGCGCCCGCGTAGAGCTCCTGCAGCAGTTGGCGCACCAGCGTCTATGCCAGGTGGAGAGATTGCGCTTAAAGATGAAGCACCATTTGAAGACGATCTTCCGTTCTAATATAGATGTGTAAACATAAAAAAGGCCCCCGGAAATTTCCGGGGGCCTTTTTTATGTTTATTGTGTCGCTAGAGTTTTTGCTTGATCTGCAGAAATCAGTTTTGTTTTCTGTGCAGCATCACTAATGATTTTCTTTAACTCAGCCAGACGTTTTGTATCAACTGTTTTAATTCTTTCTATTGTTTCACTCAGGGCCTTGCTTGCAATAGCCTGAGCATTCGCATCAAGTCCCTTGGCAACAGCCCATGTTGCAAGGCCTTGTGTAGCTTTAATAATATCATCAGCCGTTTGTGCTCGTTTTATCTTGCTAATATTATCTGTTAGCCCTTGCATGATAACAGCAGATGTCGATACGCCTGCAGCTCTGCTTGGTTTTGCCGCACTGGTATCTATTTTAACAACACGGCGGCTTACAGGACGCTGGCTTTGCTCATCAACAACTTTTGGTGCACTGCGTACTGCACTTATTGCTTGTGTTGCACTTGGGCGTGCTAGCGGTTGTATCGCAGCAGTTGTTGAGGTAGCAGTTTCTTTGCTGATTACATTTTTAGTTTGAGCTGTTTTAATAACCTGCATTACAGCGTTTACTTTAGCAAGGTCTCCCTGCTTTAGTTGTTTGCTGAGCGCATTAATACGCGTTTCAATTTGTGCTTTTTCTTCTGGGCTTAATGAGCTTGCATTAGGTGCATTAAGGAGTTTTGTTAATGCATCGATTTCTTCCCATACAGGGTCGGTTGGTTTTTGTGGTGCTTGTTGTGCTGGGCCTGCTTTAGTAATCTCGGCTTTCATAGCTGCTGCTTCACTTGCGCTGAGTGTTCCTGTCGCAACCAGTATGTCAATCGTTGCAAGAAGCTCATCGCGATCGGATGCACTTAATGTTTTTACGCTGCGAATGGTATCATTTAACGCATCCACAACTTCTTGTTTTTCTTTACCAGCAAGTGGTGCCTTGAGCTTCTGGCCCATTCCTTTTAGCAATTTTATACGACGTGATTTATTTGTCGTTTTCTTCATTTTGCTAATATTGCCTGGTGTTGGCTCTGTTTCTTCTTCTTTAATTAATCCGCCTGAACGAGGCTGATTGCCGGCTGATAAATCATTAATATCAGTATCAGTTAACCCTGCAAGGCCTTTAGTCGTTATTATTTTTTGGCCGCGGGCTTTTTTAATAAGGCCGCCAAGGCGTTTTTTCTCTTCGATTGTTAGATCAGATTCATCTGCAATAACTGAAGCAAGAAGCTCATCAAGTGCTGCTTGTGTTGCGGCATCTGGTACTTTGCCCCCAAGCTTGTTAATAAATGTTTCAAGAGCTGTAAGCTTGTTTTGCGGCGTTGCTGAGTCTTGTGTTTTTTTGATGTTTTCTGCTGTTGGCTCAGATGCTTGGCGTAGCGCTTCATTAATCAACGGTGTTACTTTTGATGACAATGATACTTTTTGATCTTTGTTTAAAAGGCCTGTGTTGGTTGCTTTTTGTATGATTTCATTTAGCTCACTAAGGCTACCAGCATCAGCACCAAGATTGTCTTTAACGATTGTTTCGAGTAAGGTGCTAAAAGATTTTTGCACATCAGCGTCAATTACCCCTGTGCCTGCACGTTTAATAAGGTCTTTGATTTTTTGTTTTTTAACAACAGGATCAGTTTCGTTATTAATATCATCAATATCAGCTTGACTAACTTTCGCTGCGGTGCCAGCTTGGCCAGAAGATTTAGCGCCCTTAGGCTTACCGCCCGTTGCAATCGCTTCATCGAGTGAGGAATCAATATCATCAATAGTTGAAGCTTTACCAGGTGGGATGATACCAGTCTTCTTAGCTTTTTTAACGATGTTGCTTAGTGTTTTAATAGTCTCAGGATCCATGTCTTGGCCCTGAGCAGCAAGGTCAGCAAGTGCATCTGCAAGTTCGTTTTGTTCCTCAGGAGAGAGGGCGCCGGTAGCGGCTTTATCAACAAGGGCTTGTAGCTTTTTGACCTTGTCTTTAACTGAGCCCTTAGCGTTTTTGATAGCTTTAATATTGTCTGCGGTTGGCTCAGTAGGAAGCGTATCAATCACATCAGCGTCAGCTTTAGCTTTAGTGATTTTAACTTTGATAGTTTTATTAACATACTCTTTTTGCGCATCGCTTAGCGCGCCGCTGTCATCAGCGTCTTGTAGAAGCTGCTCAAAAGCAATAAGTTCATCTTTGCTCATCTTATCAATGTTTTTAGACATTTTATCGATCTGAGCAGCGATAGCGTTTTTAGTAGCAGCATCAAGATTTTTATCTTTAGCTTTACCGATGATATTTTTCAGAATAGCGATTTGCTCTGTTGTTGGTGCAGCATCAGCTTTTTTGACATCGTCCTGAGCTTTTTTGTTTTCAGCAGGGGTGGCAGGAGTTGTCGGTGTTTTACCTTTAGTGCCAGCTTGGCCAGAAGATTTAGCGCCCTTAGGCTTACCACCTGTTGCAATCGCTTCATCGAGTGAGGAATCAATATCATCAATAGTTGAAGCTTTACCAGGTGGGATGATACCAGTCTTCTTAGCTTTTTTAACGATGTTGCTTAGTGTTTTAATAGTCTCAGGATCCATGTCTTGGCCCTGAGCAGCAAGGTCAGCAAGTGCATCTGCAAGTTCGTTTTGTTCCTCAGGAGAGAGGGCGCCGGTAGCGGCTTTATCAACAAGGGCTTGTAGCTTTTTGACCTTGTCTTTAACTGAGCCCTTAGCGTTTTTGATAGCTTTAATATTGTCTGCGGTTGGCTCAGTAGGAAGCGTATCAATCACATCAGCGTCAGCTTTAGCTTTAGTGATTTTAACTTTGATAGTTTTATTAACATACTCTTTTTGCGCATCGCTTAGCGCGCCGCTGTCATCAGCGTCTTGTAGAAGCTGCTCAAAAGCAATAAGTTCATCTTTGCTCATCTTATCAATGTTTTTAGACATTTTATCGATCTGAGCAGCGATAGCGTTTTTAGTAGCAGCATCAAGATTTTTATCTTTAGCTTTACCGATGATATTTTTCAGAATAGCGATTTGCTCTGTTGTTGGTGCAGCATCAGCTTTTTTGACATCGTCCTGAGCTTTTTTGTTTTCAGCAGGGGTGGCAGGAGTTGTCGGTGTTTTACCTTTAGTGCCAGCTTGGCCAGAAGATTTAGCGCCCTTAGGCTTACCACCTGTTGCAATCGCTTCATCGAGTGAGGAATCAATATCATCAATAGTTGAAGCTTTACCAGGTGGGATGATACCAGTCTTCTTAGCTTTTTTAACGATGTTGCTTAGTGTTTTAATAGTCTCAGGATCCATGTCTTGGCCCTGAGCAGCAAGGTCAGCAAGTGCATCTGCAAGTTCGTTTTGTTCCTCAGGAGAGAGGGCGCCGGTAGCGGCTTTATCAACAAGGGCTTGTAGCTTTTTGACCTTGTCTTTAACTGAGCCCTTAGCGTTTTTGATAGCTTTAATATTGTCTGCGGTTGGCTCAGTAGGAAGCGCGGAGATATCTTCTGTTGTTACGCCTTGCTGCTGTTTACCCTTGCCACCTTTTTTGCCAGGGGAGCTTGCGCTCCCCTTTGCATCTTTAGCCTGGCTTGGTTGTTGTCCGCTATCGTTTGATGGGCTGCTTACTTGCGGGCTGCTTTTTTGCTGGTTGGGGTTTTGATTGCTGGACTTTTTTTTTTCGCCCCCTGTTTTGGAGCCCGTCTTTGCTGTTGTTGTGTCTGTTGGCGTTGTGCTATCAGGAGCTTGCGGTTTGCTTGTGCCTGATGCTGGAGTTGTAGTTTTGCCTTTTGCTGGCTTAGCTTGTTTTTCTTGTTTTTTAGCTGCTGGCGCAGATGTTTGTTGTCCGCCTGTTGATGCTGGTGCGCTTGATCCTTTGCCTTGTGCTGCTCTTGATGGATCAAGGTCAAGCAAGATACTCTCAATTTGTTTGCTCATGCTGCCGCCCAAGCTGCTTGTTTGCGCGCTTGAGATGAATCGTATGATCTCTGCTTTGTCGCTTGCGCTTGCTGATTTACCTTTGGCAGCCATGTCTCTTAATGCTTTGATAAATGCTTCTTGATCAGCTTTGTTTGTTGAAGCTTTTCCTGCAGTACTTGTAAGCAGTGTCATTTGTGACTTGAGATCGCTTACTTGTAGAGCATTAAATATCTCTCTTTGAATCGAGCTTTCAACGATGCTGATTCCTTGGTCACTCAGCATTTGTTTAACTTGTTGCTGCTGGATTGCATTAAGAATAGATATGTTGATACATGATCTTAGGAATGTAATTACGCTATCAGAACGTTTAACAGATTTGTCTGAATCACCATACACAGCTTGTACAAGTTTGAAGAACAATCCGTACGTAATCTCATCAAAGCGCTGAGAATCAGGAATGATACGTACAATATTACGTGCTAATGAAAGTTGCTGATCACCAAATGCTGCAAGTGCATTTGAAATACGCTTATCAATATCAATAACATCGCCATACTCTGGAATTATCTGTCTTTGTGCTGCGCTGAGCAGTGGGGTGTCTTCAGCTGAGACGAGCAAAAACTCAAGGTTTGCAACTACATCAAGAGAAGAGCTTGTCAGCGAGTATGCCTCTGTTCGTGTTGCTACGAGTTGTACAACTGCATTATAGAACAGTGTTTGCAGGCGATTGCCAACAACAACAATGTCATCAAACTCTGCCATGATATCAAGCATAGCTTCTATGCGCGCGTTGTAATCGCTAAGAGCAAGTGCTGCAAGGATCATAACTTCAACGCGTACTGTTATTGCCATTGATTTTGCATAATCTTGTTGAGCCTTGCTCAGGAGGGATGACGTGCTTGCAGCATCAAGTACATCAAGGAGCGCTCTATTTGTATCAAGGCTTTCTCCTTCGCGAGCATCAAATGTTGCAACAAGTCCATCTCGTGCAAATAAGTTTTGAACTTCAGCAGAGAACATGACTGTCTTGGTTGCGCTTACCTGTGCAAGCGCAGCAACGTCACTTAAGATCGCGCTGAACTCTTTAAGTCGTGCGTTGTAATCAGAAATTGCAATAGCAGATCTGATGCGCGCAAGAAACTTAAGTGAGTTAATTTCGCCTTGAACTGTCGGAAGGCTTACAGACGTAATAACGCCTTTAGCTGATTCATTTAAAAGTCCTACTTCTGCAGCATCAGCGCTATCAAGTAATGTTACAAGAATACCAAGCTGGTCAACATCTGTTTTGCTTCGTTTTGTATACACTTGATTGAGTGCAGTGTTGAAAAGACCTTGAATATTTGCAGCAACGCGCGCTGTTCTGAATGTCGTTAAGATGTCGTTCACTTCGCCAAGCTGCGATGTATAGTCTTTCATCGCTATTACAGCATTAAGTCTTCGTACGAGGCTGAGGTTTGCAAGTTCACCTTCAACCGTTGGTGTGTATGTTGTTCTAACGGCATCTTGTGATGCTGAATTAAGAAGAGGTGAGGTGCTTGCTGAGCGCAGGAGCTGGAGCAGCGCTGTAAGTTGTTTTTCATTTGTTGATTGGCGGCCAATAAAACAGCTATTCAGAACACGCATGAGCGCGCTTGATACATCGCCAACTGTTAGATCAAGATTTGACTGTGCGTATTTAATCACAATATTAAGAGCTGAGCTAATACGCGCATCAATGTTTCCAATTCTCTCAGCTGCTGCAATTTCCGCTAGTGCTGCGAGTGTAAATAACTCTTTATCAATTTGTGTTGTCCATGTTGTCATTGTTGCTTTTTGTTCAGCAGTAAACAGTGCCTTGCTTTGCGCCTTAGTGATTGTTGCTTTGATTTTTGTTAATCCATCAATCGTTTTTGTTCTGCTGTCGTATTGCTTTTTAAGCGCCTCAAAAAGGCTATTACGTGTTGCTTCGTCAACTTGGCTTGGGTCAAGGTCAAGAAGATCATCAATGCTTGCAGGGGCTCCATCTGTTCCTGTTTTGCCCGTGATGGCATCTTGAATGCGGGCTTTATTGATCTCTTTTTGTAATGTTGGAATCCAATCATCACGCATAATGTCATTTACAAAGCGTCCACCATCTTGAACAGCTCTTAGTTGGTTGCTTGAAAGCCAGCTTTGAATTAGATCAAGTAAGTTTTGTAGCGCGGCGGTGTTTGATGCGTCTCGACCATTGTACATTTTCTTAAGGCCATCCCAGACATTTTTTGCTTGTTCTGCAGTTAGTGTTTGTCCTGCAACAGGGCGCGGGAAGCCATTTGGATTTTTTGGGTCTGCGCTTGCAATTTTTGTTAAGAGATCAAGTTCGCGTGCAATTTGTGGTAACCATGTGCCAACAATTGTTGCATGGTGTGTTTGAATAAGTTTGCGTGGTGTTGACCATAATTCCAGAAGTCCACGTAGGCTCGTTAGGCTATCAATTGATAACGAGTTACGTTTGTCATAACGATCTTTGAGTTGGCTGAAAACCATATTAGAAAGCGCAACATCAGCAGGATTGTTTTGATCAAGCGCTGGATTAAATGCCGCACCAGGACCTGCATCAATATCTACAGATCCGCTTTTAACAAGCTGAAGCTTTGCAATTTCTGCATTAACAGTTGGCACCCATGTGCTGTTTATCGTGCTGTTTTGTCCTGAGGTCAGTTTGCCACTACGTGACCAGCTGGTAAGGTACGCAACAAGATCTTGGAGGAATTTAATTTTTTCATCGTTACCGGTTAGGCCAGCTACTGCAGCTGTTCTACCATTGTAACGTGCTTGTAGCAGCGCGAAAATTTGGCTTTGAAGTTGTGGCGTAAGAGGGCTTGGGGTATCCTCTGGTGCTATGTCTCCGCCTGCTCCTGTGCCGCTTCCACCTGTTGAAAGGTCATTAATCTTTTTTTCTAAAATTGTACCAGCAAGACTGTTGAGCCATGATGCAATTGTTGCGCGCTGTGTTTCTGTTAATTTTCCACCAGAGCTATTGTCATACCAATTTTTTAGAATGTCTCGCATTGTCTCTAGCTCAGTGATCGCAAGTGTTGAGGCTGTGCTGTAGTAGTTTGACAAGCTTTGCATGATTTGTCCTTGCAGGCGCGCTTGATGGCTGACTGCTGAGGATTTACCACTGTCGTCAAGGATAGGTGATGTTGTTACAGAGACAACATCAGTGCATGAGCTAAGTTGTGCTGTGATTGAGGTTGGTACCGTCACAGAGGTTGTTGTAACTGTTGAAATAATTGGATCAATAAGCTGCTTAAGGCGCGCAAGGAAGATTCGCTGTGTTTCGTTTGGTACTGTAATGGTTGTTCTTAGCCCACCGAGTGCGCTGATTGTTGTTGCGCTTAAAATGCTTGATTCAAGATCAACAATAGCTATAAATGTTGCGAGTTGTGATTTGTATGAAGAATCAGTTACAAGTGGTGAGTTAGACGCTGTTGTAAAAATAGCTTTTACAGTAGCAAGTGATGTCAGTGTTGGAATTGTTACGGCGCCAGTCGATGTGCTACTTACTCGTTGTGCAAATACTTTAAGTAAGTTTGTGTAAAATATTTTTTTAATCGCATCTGTAAACGTTACTGTTGTCGTTGTTGTAAGGTTTCCAGCTTGTTGCAGTAGCAGTCTAATATTGCTGAGCGTTTGAGTCGTGAACCCAGATGTCCCCATGCTAAATATTTTTGTTTCAATAGAAAGCATGCTATTCATGCTTTTAATAACATTATCATAGCTACTATTGCTCGACATTGTGTCTTTTTGGATAAGAACAGCAATAATACTATTAAGGTTATCTGCAGCTGTGCTGCCTGAAGCATCACTTTCAGCGTACGCTGTTATACGGTCTGAAAAGAGCTTAGTGATGGCGCTGTAAACGCTTTCGATATCACTTCCTGCTATTGTATCGGCAAAAGTGATCGCTTCGTTTACTTGATTCAGCCTGTCTACGTATGAGCTTGCACCCATAGCAGCGGTGATTTGACTACTCAATGATGCTGCATGCGCAGAGGAGCACCAAAACAGTGCTGCTGTCATCGCGCAGCTTATTAAGGTTTTGATTCCTGTAATACGTTTAAATAGGCTCATTCTCCGTCTCCTCGGGGCTGAAAACGTCATTATTTAAGATCCAATAAATAGTTACAGAGTGTACGCCTTATGATCAAGAGTTATAAAAGCTCATTTGTTGCACACGCGTACACGATGACCTACCCTAGACAAAAAGTTTGATGCGCATCAAGACATTAGAAAGTATGAAAGGTAAGTTATGAGCTTTGTTCGTTTAAAAGAATATGACGTTGCGGATGTTTTTATTAATAGATGGTCGCCACGCGCGTTTATCCCAACTGAGCTGAGTAAAGACCAGCTTAAAAAACTTTTTGAGGCGGCTCGTTGGGCTCCATCTGCATATAATAATCAGCCATGGCGATTTGTTTATGCAACTCGAGGTGCAGCTTCTTGGCAGAGCTTTGTTGATCTACTAGTTCCTTTTAATCAGCTTTGGGCGTCAAATACATCAGTTTTGGTTATTATGTGTGCCCGCCAAACTTTTGAATATAATAATGAGCCGAGCAAGACTCATGCTTTTGACACTGGAGCTGCATGGATGAGCCTTGCTCTCCAGGCCCAGATGATGGGTCTTGCTGCGCATGGTATGCAGGGTTTTGACTATGAAAAAGCAGCAAAGCTTATTAACTTACCTGCTGATCATGTTGTCCTTGCAATGTGTGCTATAGGTGTCCCTGGTGATGCTGCAACCTTGCCGCCAGAGATGAAGGAAAAAGAGTTTCCGAGTGAGCGTAAGCTTCAGAATGAGCGATTTTTTGAGGGGAGTTTCTAAATCGTGAAAATAGCGCTTGTATTGCCGCACCAACTTTTTGAGAAAAGTGAGATTTTAAACGGTGCTGAAAAAGCAGTTATCGTTGAGCACCCGCATTTTTTTACAGCATTTAAGTATCATAAACAGAAGCTTGTTCTTCACAGGGCGAGCATGCAGTGGTACGCAGATTTACTTATCTCTAAGGGTATTTTTGTTGACTATGTTCCGTTTTCAACGCCTTTAGCTGATGCATTTAAACTTATCTCCGACGATGCTGGTCATATGGAAATTGTCATGTATGACCCAATAGAAAAAGCTGTTATTAAAGATATAAAAGCACTTGCTGCAAAGTATAAATGCGAGCTTACGATAGTAGACACCCCTATGCTTATGACTGAGCGGGCTACGCTTGAAAAGACTTTTGCACAGAAAAAGTCCTACCGCATGGCTGCATTTTATCAGCAGCAGCGTAAACGATTTGGTATTTTACTTACTAATCATGGAGATCCCGTTGGTGGCAAATGGTCATTTGATGAAGATAATCGTAGTGCGCTACCTAAGGGTATTACGATTCCGCCACTACAAATGCCTGATACTACAGCATATGTTAAAAGCGCATTAGCGTATGTTGATAAATATTTTTCAAGCAATCCTGGTGCTGCAGAAAGCTTTATGTATCCAATCTCTCATGATGAAGCTCGTGCTGTGCTTAAAGAATTTGTGCATAAACGACTAGCACATTTCGGCCCATATCAGGATGCAATGTCTGCAACGCAGCCGTTTATTTTCCATTCGCTTCTTTCATCAAGTTTGAATAATGGATTGATCACGCCTCACGAGGTTGTCCAGGATGTATTAGATTATGCCGCACGCAACCATGTTTCACTGTCATCTGTAGAGGGTTTTGTCAGACAAGTCATTGGATGGCGTGAATTTGTCGCTGGGTTGTATATGACTCATGATGATACAATGCGTTCAAAAAACTTTTGGGCGCACACAAAAAAACTGGCATCTGCCTGGTATACGGCTAAAACAGGATTGCTTCCAGTTGATATTGTGATTAAACGCGTTATGAAGTACGCTTACGCCCACCATATCGAGCGATTAATGGTACTTGGTAATGCTATGCTGCTGTGTCAAACAGATCCAAACGATGTTTATCGCTGGTTTATGGAGCTTTTTATAGATGCATATGATTGGGTTATGGTTCCAAATGTTTATGGAATGAGTCAGTTTGCTGACGGCGGAATGCTTGCAAGCAAGCCTTATATTTCGGGTTCAAACTATATTAATAAAATGTCTGATTTTGCAGCTGGAGAGTGGGAAGATACGTGGAATGCGCTTTATTGGCATTTTATCGATAAACATAAAGACTACTTTGCAAAAAATCAGCGTGCATCATTCACCGTGACGACTTTAAATAGAATGAATCCTGAAAAAAGAAATTTATATGCAAAACGAGCTGAGGCTTTTCTTAAAAGTCTCTAGCTGATGAGGCTATTAGGTGTTTAAAGGTTTTGAGTATGCAGGATTTTGAAAAGTTGTATGACGCTTCGTTTGTCCAGAAGCTTATTGAGCATTCTTGCCCACAGTTTACACGCAAAGACGTTATTCCATTGCCCTCAGCTGGTACTGACAATATTTTATACAGGCTTGGCAGTAACTTGCTTATTCGCCTGCCTGCATATGATTTGATAGCGATTCAGATTCAGAAGGAGGCGCACTGGTTGCCTCAGTTATCAAAAAAATTGCCTGTTCATGTTCCAACGTGTGTTCTCTTAGTAGAGCCATCGGAGCTTTTCCCTTGTTATTGGTCTGTTTGGGAATGGATTGAAGGCGACACCGCAGAGCTTAAGGACTGCTTAAATAATGTTTCGTTGTATGATGGTCTTTTAGTTTTACTTAAGACATTACGATCAGAAGAAGATAAAAGCATTCCACTCTATGGCCAGCATAATGCCTTTAGGGGGCAGCCGCTTAAGGAGCGTGATCTTAAAGTTCGCGCTGCGCTTGATAAGATAGTCCACTCCATAGATGGTCATAGCGCGCTTAAAATTTGGTCTGATGCGCTGGAGTCTGAGTGTGGTACAAGTGATCTTAGGTTAATTCATGGCGATCTACATCCGCATAATCTTTTAATTAAAGAGGGTGCGCTTGCGGCTGTTATTGACTGGGGACTTATGGGGCGGGGTGACCCCGCGTGTGATCTTATGGCTGCCTGGACATTATTTGATCGTCAGCAACGGATTAATTTAAAAAGAGATTTAGCGGTAAGCGATTCAGAATGGTTGCGAGCTCGAGGGTGGGCGCTCTCTTTTTCTGTGCTGATTTTAGATTTTTATGGCGGTAAGAATAATTACTTATATGACCTTGGGCTGCATGTTATGCGCGAGTTATTAAGCGATTGAACATCAAGAAGGTTCTGCACATTTAAAAAGGGGACGCTTGCGTCCCCGCTACTATTTTGCGTATCTAATGATGCTTAGTTTGCTTGTAGCAATTTTAGCTGCATAAACAGAGAGCGTAAGTACCAAGGTGCTTACAAGGCGTTCGTAAGCAACGACAGGAATCAGCCCTATCCAGAATTCAGGGGTTGTTTGCGTGCTGTATATCCATATAACGCTTCCCACCGCGTGAGCGACAAATGTGGCTTGAAGTGCTTTTGCTAGAATGCTTTCATAATTTAATAATGATAATCCTGCAGGAATCAGCCAGTATAATGTGTAAACCCATGCTTCAGCACCGTTGGGGTTGTTTATAAAAAGTGCCATGCACATGAGTGGGAGCAGTGTGTTGATAACAACTGATGCTGCTCGTGATGATTGATTTGCAGCAAGGCTTAACGCTGCTGCAGCTGTTGGAATGCCGAGCGTTATAGGCAGGCTGCCAAGTATAATTTTTGCAACCGCTAAAAAACCAAAACTAATAATAAGAGGGCTTATTGCTGTTATTGCTCCAAGCACAGGCAGTAGCAGCGCGCTGATGCTGATTTTGTATGCCCCAATACCCAAAAGCTTAATACCACCAACCCAATTCAGGCTCATAATCAGACTTGTAGTGCCAAGTGTTATTAGATACTTTTTCATGAATAAAAGTCCTTTTTAAGCGTTATTAATTTGTGTCATGTTTTTTCGTGTATAAAGTACGCGTGTGAATTCAGGGTGCTCAATAACTTCTATTGATTCCCAGCTAGATGCATCAAATGCGGGAAAAAATACATCACCATCATAATCATGTTTGATATAGCTTATATAAAGCCTGTCTGCTATCGGCAGAAACTGTTCATACGTATACGCGCCACCAATAATAAAAATGTCTGTTCCATGACTGTATGCTTTATTCAGTGCTTCTTGAGCTGAAGTACAGATCTCAACGCCGCTGATAGTAATATTTTCATGACTCAGAACAATATTATGACGGTTGGGAAGCGGGCGTCCAATCGATTGATAGGTTTTAAGACCCATTATGACAGTATGGCCTGTTGTGAGTGATTTGAAATTTTTTAATTCATCTGGAATGTTCCATGGTAGGTTATTCCCCTTCCCGATGACGCCTTTTGAGGTCATTGCTGTGATGATATAAATCATACTGCTATCTCAAATTTAATAGTTGGTTGGCTGACGTAATCAATCACTGTTGAATCTTCTGCTTTCCACTCAAAAATAGATGTAAATGGTTCAGTTACAATGCGAGGGAGCGGGGTGGGGATGCGTTGTATTTGTTCATTTGCCCCTTCTAGGTGATTGATATAAATATGTGCATCAGCTAAAAATCCTATAACTTTACCCTCTTTGAGGCCAGCTTCTTTTGCAAGCAGATGAAGGAGGAGTGAATAACTTGCAATATTAAAAGGTAATCCGAGCATGATATCAACAGATCGTTGATTCCATAAAAGATTTAATTTGCTTTCAATCACAGTTAGCTGAAATGCGTAGTGACATGGTGGTAACGCCATCTCATCAAGCGCTAACGGATTCCAAGCTGATACCAGCATACGCCGACTTGAAGGGTCTGCTTTTAATGTCTGCACAACTTTCTTGAGTTGATCGTACCCTTGATTAATATATTCTTGATCAAACGAGGTATAGCGCGCTCCAAAATGTCTCCACTGAAAACCATAAATTGGTCCAAGGTCGCGCTCTTCAAGCATTTTTTGCTTCGCCTCTGAGCTGTGGCCATAAGGAGCTTTTTGTGGGTATGCCCACTCATCCCAGATGTGATTATTTCTTTCTTGAAGCCATTTTTTATCTGTTATTCCTTTGATAAAAAATTCTAGCTCTGATGCAACAAGTTTAAAGGGCACTCTTTTTGTTGTGAGCAACGGGAAGCCATTTTCAAGGTCATGCTCAAACATTAACCCAGCAACAGTAAGCGCATCAATACTTGTTCTATTGCTTTTGCGTATGCCATAAGCAAGTACATGTCGTACAATATCAAGATATGACTTCATTGAAAACTCTGTCGCAATAAAGGATTGAAACACATTTTACTCTTACTTGTACATTACCATAAAACCACTTGAGCGTAAAAAATTAGCTGCCAGGTATTTCATGTGACAATCTTTTTCTCAGCTTAACTCAGGATATCCGCATGAGAAGAGTAATGCGCATTCTTTCAGAGCGGTAGTAATTTTTGAAGATTGATAAAGAGTGCGCGCTTTTTCAAATTCAGCTTTTTTTTGACTGAGAGCTTCTTCTGAGATAAGACCAGCAAGATATTCTAATCTTTTTTTGTTATATGAGTTTTTATTTTTTAAATAGGTAACTCTTTGTGCTTTCAGAAAATTTAAGCTTTTCTGAAACTCGTAGTAGTTGTCAGAGACGTTTTGTGCAATCTCAAGCTGAAGTTGTTCGTTTTCTAAGATCTGACGAGTTTTTTCTGCCTGTGCAGCAAGTTCTTGAAAATAGCTCACAGTGCCATCAAATATATTCCATGATGCCGTGAGCCCAAAGCTATAAGTCCCTTGGTTCTTTTTGAGTTGGTTTGCCACTGTGGGATAGTGAGAAAATCCAGCATCTGCTTGAGCTGCAATTATTGGTAGACGAGCAGATTGTGTTATTTTTTCACTGAGTTTAAGCGCATGTACTTTTTTAATGCTGCTTTTTAAGTCTGGACGGTTTTTAATTGCTTGCTCTTGATACCATGCAAGCGGTTTAATCGTATGCGGCTTTTTTTGTTTCCATGTCAGCTTTGTGTTATCAAGTGGCGCTGCAATTAAAAGACTGAGCTTATTGCGCGCAGCTAAATAGTCATGCGCATAATTTTGCACAGAGATAATATCATTAGAATAATCACTTATTTGCTCAAGATATGTTTGTTTGTTAATAAGTGAAATTTTTCGTTCTCTTTTTGTTTTGTCATAAGTTATAGCAGCTGATTTTTTTAGTGCATGGGTAAATGCTTGCTGCTGCTGAATGTCATAGTATTCGAGAAATGATTTTTCAACTGCGAATCTGATGGTGTGCGCTTCTCGCTCACGGTACCCCTCTTGGATTTCAGCTTCAGTAGTGCCTCTTTCGTATTTTGTTAGTGGCCCAGCATGCTGGAAAATGAGTTGCTGAGCATGGAGTATTGTCGTATTGCCAAATGAACTTTCTCCCTTATGTTGAGAGAGGTCGCTTGAAATGCTAACTGTCGGCGCATATGCAACAAGCTCGCTTTTTGCTCGAAACTGAGACGCTTGAATTCCTGCAGCAACTGCTTTAAGGGATGGTCGATTTACAAGGGCGTTTTGTACCGCCTGGTCTATTGTCAGATTATGTGCATGAGTTTGACTCATAGCTATTATAAAGATACTTAATAAAAAAAAACTATACGCAAGCGATGTCTTCATCATGAGATGGGTTCTTTCTTGCTTATTGCCCTAAGTAATTTTGCAGAATTATTACAGTACATTAATCACCTTAAGCAAGCAAACCCTTTCTGTCTATAAAGCAAAAAGCCTGCGGATATTATTATCCACAGGCTTTTAAGGTAGTTGCTTGTACTCTATTAGAACGTTGCAGAGCCAAAGACCCCAAATGCTCCAGCTACTTTGCGCATTGTTGTACCCGCAAGATCGATTCTTTTAGGGTGCATAGTGCTTATATTAAGAATGAATCCAAACATATCATTCTTAAAATACTTACCGTTTGTTAATGCATCCTGAAAGCCCATGCGTAGTTCGCCATTGAAAATATTTTGTGGAGCGATTCTAAGTGCATTACCGCGGATTTCTGGCGCCACAACAAGGCCATTAAAGTCAACTCGGTCATTTGCAGCGACTAATGCGCTTAATGTGTCAATACCGGTAGCTTTTTGTTGGGTGAGTAAATCATATCGAGCTTCAAGGTCGATAAAGAACAATTTATAGCGGTAACCTAGCATTCCGTAACCACCGAGCTGAAAAAAGTCTCTGCGTTTTGCGATGGTTGGAGTAATTTTGTACTGAGGGTACAGTATCGCAGAAATGGTATCGGATATGAGATTAGCTATGTTTGTTGAAGCAAAAGGCTCTTCTTTTAGAAAAGAGACATGCATTTTATTCATGCCAAAAAATTCGCGAGCTTGGCCGCCAAAAATTAGATCAAGATTATGTTTTTTAGTATTAACACATTTGATTTGTAAATCGGCACCAAATCCTGCGCTGTGGGCTCTTTCCCCGGTTGTGCCTTTGTAAATATCTGATTTTCGTATGATTGATAGTGTTGAACCATCAAGCTGGCCAAATACATATGGGGTAAGGCGCAGATGATCATTGTCGATTGCAATCCACTCTGTTCCCATAAAGAAAAACGGGAAGACCTCATTACGTGATGATGCTTTCATTGTTTCTACAGCTTGTGAATTTTTGCTGTAGACGGCATATCTGTTTATATTGCTGCCAACGCCGACTCTAACACCCGTCTGCAGAGATAAGCCATCAACTAACCCATAAAGCTTTTGATCATATCTGAAATCAACAGTAGATGCATTAGAGCTAGACGGATCATTATCAAGGCTTATTGATGAAAAGCTGCTTATTCTTAGGTTAGCGCCATTTTTACTTTTGCGCTTGAGAGCAAACGTTCTGGAGTGTTCTTCCATTCTCGTTGTCACAGTATGAACTGGAATATTGTTAAATGACAAAGAGTGTTCAAAGGCTGAGAGGTTTGAGCCTAAGCAAAAAACAACCCATAAAAAACCAAAAAGAAACATAATAAACATGCTCCAGGTAATTTGTGTTATCTACATGTAAAGCTGAAGTTTTTTCAGCAACTCTGACGGGGTCAATGCTATCATGCAATCGCGCTCGGGTCCATGGGTTTTTTTATACCGGTGATTACAAGGAATCTGTATAGCACGCTCTTTATTGGCAGGTGTAATGAACGGCCCGTGCCTGTCTTTTAGGGTAGGGCCAAATAGCGTTAGCGCGCTGCCCCCAATAAAATCGACCAGGTGCATAAGTCCTGTATCTGGGCCAACAACAAGGTGGGCTTTGCTTAGCGCGTAAGCTGTTGTTGCAAGATCCCACGCCGGCATGATGCCGTGATGCAGATTATTTTGGGTAGCATAAAGCGCTAAGCTTGATGCAGCTGGGCCATAGGTGGTGCCTACAATCACAGGAAGCGCCGGGCCAGTGTAACTCTTCAGAAGCGCTTGCCAGTGCTCTTGTGGCCAATGTTTTGATTCCCATGTTGTATTTGGGCATACCGCAATGAAGTTGCTTCCAATTTTATTGATCCATTCATTAACAAGCTGTTTGTTTTCCTCTGATATATCTACCTTAAAACTCTTTGCAAGGGCTAAAAGGCTTGGCTGAGATGCCTGTGGAGCCAGTGTGTGACACACAAAACTAGCCAGGGATAAGTTCTTTTGAATAATATTTATGTACTCAACATCTGTTTTTTTGTCGGTAAATAAGCTGCTTGGCGCCCAGCGGGCGTGCTTCCAGGAAAACCCAAATTTAGTGCCACGTAATCTGCTAATAATAACTGATGTTTTGATCAGGCCTTGAAAATCGATAATAGCATCCCACTCAACAGCCCTGAGTGTCTGAATTGTCTTTCCGAGCGCGCTCCAGTTCATTGGGTACAGATAGTTATCTGGGATGATATGGAGGGTATTAATGAGCGGATTATTTACTAAAAGGCTAGCAGCTTTTTTTTGAACAACCCAATCGATAGTCGCATGAGGAATGAGTTGTTTGATAAGCAAAAGCGCCGGAAGCGTATGAATAACATCACCAATAGATGAAACTCGAATAATAAGAATTCTCATTATTACATCTCATGAGCAAACTCGAAAAAATTACAACTTTGCTGTAGTATCACAAAAATAGATCAAGCTGAGAAGGAGAGGGGAGCTAATGTTTGCGTTAAAAAAATATGTGGTGGCATTTGTGCTAGTCCTAGCTGGTATTGCTGCTGCCCACTATGTGATGTCAGATCATTCAAAAGTAAAAAAATATAAAAAGATAGTAGATATTATGTTTAAAGCACCTAAAGAGCATGTAAAAAAAATAGAGCTTGAAAATGGTATGCACGTTGTGTTGTTTAAAAACACAGCCTTACCAAAAGTTTTGGTCCAAATCGCTTACGATGTTGGCTCATACGTTGAAGAGTCTGGTGAGCGTGGCCTTGCGCACCTTGTTGAACATATGATTTTTAAAGGTACAGACACCTTGTCAGAGTCTGATGTAACTGCAATAGCACGTAAATATGGTGCAACGTATAATGCTTTTACAAGTTATGATATGACAAGCTACTTCTTTGAGGTTGATAAAAACAACTGGCACCCATTCCTTCCTATTTTGGCAGACTGTATGCAAAATGCACGGTTTGATCCGCAGCACCTGGCTTCAGAAGTTAAGGCTGTTATTCAAGAACTAAAGATGTATAAAGACTCTCCTACGCGCGTTATGCTCTATAAAGCTCTTGAGCTTCTCTATCCGCCACACCACCCATATCATACCCCTGTAATTGGCTACAAAGAAGATCTTCTCAGTTTGTCCGCAGAGCGTGTTAAAGCATTTTATAAAAAATATTACCGACCAGACAGAGCAACGCTTTTTATTGTTGGAGATATAGATCTTGCTGAGGCGGAATCTCTTGCACGTAAAAACTTCGGGTCTATTAAAGCAAGCCCGACATCAGTCAAAAAAGACTTCCCAGTTGTGCTTCCAGACCTCACCACGCATCATACCCGTTTTTATGAAGAGATTACCAGCCCAATGCTAGCTCTTTACTGGCTTATTCCTGGTTATAGTGATGAGCAAGAACAGGTCGGGAGTGTAATTAATGCTATTCTTGCAGGTGGGCAGGCGGGGCGCCTTGTTAGATTACTTGTTGATGAGCATAAAGTTGCGGCATCGGTGGGTATCAGCGAGGTTACGCTTATGCACTCAGGCGTGTTTTTTGTTTTGGTGCGCCCTTTGCCTGGAAAGACAGAGGAGTGTGTTTCCTTGATTTCTCAAGAGCTTGAGAAAATAGCACGCGATGGTGTGACTGATGAAGAGCTTGCCCGTACAATAAAAACAAAGAGTAAAGACTTTTTCCATTCAATGCATGATTACAGTACGCTTGTATACGACTGGATACAGTCCTACTTTGTTACGGGTAATGAACTTGATGTCTTTGAAAAAGTTAATAGATTCAGCGCTATTACAGACGACCAGGTTAAAGATTTTGCACGAGTTTATTTAGATCCTATCTTAATGCACCGCATGGATATGCTGCCTATTCCTGAAGATAAAAAGCGCATGCGCCAAGATGCTAAGATGCAGTCAGATCGACTTGATCAAGAAATTTTAGCTAAACATGTTCGACATACTGATGTTGAGGAAGCCGAATACTTGCATAAAACTCCAGCGCAAGATCGTCTTGAGATAGCTTTTCCTAAGCCAGATCGTCAGCTTGAGCTTGAGAATGGCTTGAGAGTTCTTATTCATGAGCAACACCATACACCTCTTGTAAGTGTATTTCTTGGCTTTAGGGATGGGTATTACCTTGATTCATCACGTGAGGGAATTCAGGCCCAAGTAATGATGGATATGCTTATTGAAGGATCAAAAGGGCGCACCAAGGTTCAGAATGTTGATGTATTTGAGCGTAATGGTGCGTCATATGAGTTTACAACGTCAGGCGTTACGTTTACCTGCTTGAAGCAAGATTTCTCAGACTTGCTGGAGCATATGTTCTTAATTGTGTGTCAGCCTACGTTTCCACATGATGCTCTTGAGAAACTAAAAAAAATGACTCTTGAGGCAATAAAGAAACAGCAAGATTCTCCAAAAGCTATGGCTAGTCGTATACTGCGCAGCACTCTATACAAAGGGTATCCGTTTGAATGGAGTTACGATGATGCAGCAAAAGATATCCAGGCTCTTAATGAGAGCAGGTTGCGTCAGTTGCATAATCAACTTATTTGCGGCAAAAATATGACCCTGACTATTGTTGGTGATGTTGAGGTTGATCAAGCTGCTCGTCTGGCACAGCAAAAAGGGTTAGCGCTTGGCGCGGGAGAGCGCTTTGTTGTCCCTACATTTGCATCTCGATCTGGCGAGCCGACAGTTCTCAAGCATAATATGCTGCGCGATCAAACAATTGTTATTCTTGGTAGGCCTTCTCCTGTTACCGTTTTTCACCCTGATAATACAGGCCTTCGAGTTCTTAGTACGATTGCATTTGATTCTCTTGGATCAAGAATTTTTGAGCTAAGGGAGCGCTCTGGTTTGTTTTATACAGCCTCTGGGGCATTTGCTTCTAGCGCTTCTGTTATTCCTGGGTTTGATCAGATTAGTGCAATTATTAGCCCTGAGAATGTTGATACGTTTAAAAAAGGTATCAAAGAAATGCTTGAGGTTCTTGCGCGTGATGGTGTGCAGCAAACAGAGCTTAATGCAGCACGTACAAGCTTTACCAAAGATCTAATTGATGTCATCTCAGATACTACAGCAATTGCTCGAACTTTGTGTAAGCTTGATTCGTATAATCTTGGTTTTGATTACTACGACAAAATGTTGCAGGCACTTCAGGACATGACGATTGATGATCTTAATGCCCTAGCTAAGCGATATTCTACGATTGATAACATGACAACAGTTATTGTCGGGCGCGTTGATTAGTCATCTGCGCTGAATAATAAAAAGGGCTCGAAGAGGGCCCTTTTTTATTGTAGTTTCCATTTGATTATTCTAAGCAATGCCGTAATTGGATTGCATGATATGAGTCTTATTAGTATCAGCGGTATAGCGATGCTATATCGTTTCTGATTGAGGCAAAGGCGTGCATAATCAGTGCAGCTAATAGGGTAAATGCATACGCCGACAGGGCCTAAGACCCTTCTTGCTGTCACGATAAAATCACTAAGAAGGCGTGGGGTGTTTTTTTTGCTCATGCTGTTATTGCTTTAAGAATATGCTGCTTAAGTGTTTCGTATGTCATAGCATGGAGGTCTTTTCTGACAAGGACAATCCATGTTGTTGGTGCTGTATAAAGCTTTTCTTCATAAAAAATTGATTTTATGCGCCTGCGTGCCTTGTTTCGATCGTGAGCTTTGCCGCACACCCTTGGTGTTATGATAAGCATTCTTCCATAAGGAAGGTTAGATGCTGTTTTAAGGATTTTAAGCCCATGTACTTTGTAGGCTTGCTTTGAAGTTTCAAAAGCTCGTTCTACTTCTTGTTTTGAAAAAGAGAAAAGCTCTTTATGATTTGGAATCATAAGTATCACGCATAATTTTAAGCTAATAACAGTCAGTATTTCTCTGGCAGTATAGCACAAATTCAAAAGGACTCATGTTTCCATGAGCCCTCACAAAATCTTGATTAACAAATATATTAAAGACCAGCAGCTGCAAGGTGTGCAAGATGCGCTGACGCGCGTGCTGATTTATCAGGGTCTTCTGTTTGCGCTTGAAGTACTAGAAGGTGTGCCTTCAGCTCGTCAATTATTTCATCGTCTACATGGAGTGTAATGTAGTTTCCGACTGTTTCTGCAGTCAAAGAAACTCTTATTTTACCTGTTGTAATGTGCATCGGGTCTTGTTTGAGTGCTTTTTGAAATGCTGCATGATAAATAGTTGGACGGAAATCTTTTGCAACATCACCGCTCATAGCGATTGTAAAAACCTTACCATCTCTAAATGATCGTGCAATTGCACCAGTTGTTGGCATAACTACTGAACCATCGCTCTCAATAAGTTGGCGATCAATCGGTGCTGTAACACGAACGCAGAAGGTAAAAGTGCCATCTTTACGAATATCAAGGCCAAAGCTTGGTAGAACTGACGGGTATAAGAAGGCTGTTTTAAGAGATTCATTTGAGCAGAGGTGGTCGCATACATTGTTTTGAGCTATATGGTTAGGAGCAACCTCTCCTCGTTTAGCTCTTTCAGCTCTATCTTCTGTAATAAAACGAATAATGTTTACAGGGCTACGATCATTAACGCGTGCATGCAAGTCGAAAATGATTGTGTCATTATTTATAAAATTCGAAACAGGATCACCAGAAAACAGCTCAGGTGCAAATCTAAATGGCCACTGAGCAAGCGCTCTAGTTTTTGTTGTTGAGTGTACAATTCCTCTGCCCCCAGGTGTTGCTTGAAGGTTGTTGGTATGACTGTCTGGGCGCTCCGGAGTGTGGTAGTGTACAACTTTAGCTGATCGCGGTGGGGTGCTAGCAGGTGCAGCACTTATAGAAGGTGATAAAACTTTTGTTGTTGGGGCACCAAGCGCAGCAAGGACATCATCTGGAATTAAAGAATCTGCTCGAGGCGATGCGCTAGCACCGGCGCCACCTCTTAGTGGTGATGCTGTATGCTCTGAAACTGATGATCTGCGTGTTCTGGGTGGAGTTGCTGTTGATGCAGCATTACTATCAAGTACAGCGGCAACTGTTATGAGTATGAGTGTTTTCAGCATGTGATTTCCTATAAGGGCTTGTAATTTTATTTCGATTTTAATGAGCATGGGGCGAGTATTTTAGGCTGTAATCAGCGTATCGATAACAGCCGAAAGCTCAACTGCATCAGCATATTCTTGATGTGAAGAGTCGGCAGCGATTACATCGACTCGTGCTTTTAGATCGGCCAGAGCAGAAGCACCAACAGTGTATGTAATTTTCTTGTAGGATGATCCATCTGGATTGTTGGCATCAACTGCAGAAAGGTTAATATCCTTTGTTTCAATCTCAAATGTCCATGCCCCAAATGATTTTTGAAATGCTGCATGATAAATAGTAGACAATTCACAGCTAGGAACCGCTTCAGATCGTACTGCAATAGTAAAAAGCTCTGATTTACTAAATGAGTTTCCAATTTTGCCGCCAGGCGTACGTGTTGCAGGGTCTCCAATTTTTACGACTGCTTCACGATTTATAGTTGCTGTAATGCGGATATACGTGAAAATATTGCCGGTCTTATGATCTTTTTTTATACCAAAGGCGATTTTGCGTGATGGGTATATTACAGCAGCTTTTAAAAGTTGCTGTGAGCATATATGGTCATAAATATCTGATGATGCATAAAATGGGTCTTTATTTTTGCTTTGGGGTGTCAGACCGCTTTTACGGCGATCATTTGCAATCATAGCGACTATTTTATCGCTAAGATTGTTTTCAACACGCTTTGCAAGATCAAAAACAACATCTTTGTTCATAATAAAGCTCGTATTAGCGCCGTCTTCAAAAAGCTCTTCATCCCATGCATAGCATTGATCACTAAGCGTTGATGTTTTTTGGATTATATGGATAATTGAGCGACCACCAGGTGTTGCTTTATGAGGGATAGTAGCTTTTTCATCGCGCATAGGCGTGCGCTTTGTTGGCGCCTCTTCGGCTGCTTTTATGTTTTGATGGGTTGGTGTTCCATACTTGCTTGGGCTGCCGAGTATTCTGCGTAACGGTGTTTCTTCTCTCGGACGAGTTGAGCGTGCTGGGCTTGCATAAGAAGCATCAGTAGTACCAGCGTTTTCAGTTTCAGGCTTTACGCTTGGGCTTTCTGCCCCAAAAAGCGGAGTAAAAACAAGAGTCATTATAAGAAGAGGAATATGCATTGCTAATAAGCCTTTCGTAAGACAATCTTTAAAGTGCCCCACTGAGCCTGAGAAAAGCTTGAGGGGGGCACCATTATAGAGATTCTATCGATATTAGCAACCGTTACCAGGCCTTAGAACAGGTCTTTTAGCTTAGAAACAAGGCTTTTTGATGCTTTAATTAAAAGATCATCTAAATCGTTAACATTTGCTTCGATTCTAATAGAAAAGTCTTTGCCACCAATAACACCTTCAATTATTGATATTGGCATTTTGCCTTGGACAACCGCCTTAAGGCTTTCAATTTCTATTCGAATTTTATTGATAGTGAAGACGTTTACTGCTCGCAGGCCAAAATCAAGGACTTTTGAGCTTACGCCAGTTGCTTTTTCTGCTGCATACAAGCTACCTTTTGCCAGCGTTAGAGCCGCGTCAGCTGTTTTTTGTGCTGCTATCAGAGCGGCTAGCTCAGCACGCTCATCAGCTGTTGTTTTATCAAGGACTTCTTTTTGTACAACCTTGCCTGCAGATTTGCCTGTATCAACCACCGAGTCAACGGCATCTTTGCCTGTATCAACCACTGAATCAAGGGTGTTTTTGCCTGTATCAACAACAGAGCTACCGATACTTTTTGCTTTATCTACTACTTTATTAAAAACGCCCCATGCATAGAGTTTATGTGGTTTTTGATTTGTCAAAAGTGTATCTAAATCAAATCGAGCATCAGTATTAGTTGCTATTTTACGTCTGAGTTCTGCTATACGTACGTCAAGCCTATCAAGATCCTTCTGAGCGCTTTCAACTTTTGATCGAGCGTCTCGAATAGATGCCCCAGCTTGATCAAGCTCACCGCGTATTTGTTTTCTGAAGCGCTCAATAAATGCTGCATCAAATCCTGATGCGATTTCTCCTGATAATCTGAAGTCTATATTTTTAACACGCGCTACATCGTCAATACTATCCATTTCAGTTGGAAGGTTGACCGCAGATCCCTCAAATGTTGCTCTAAAAGGACCAAACAACGTGCGCACGGTTTTGAAGCTAAGCTTGTCCCCGCTAAAGAAAAGATCTGTTTGGCTTACAGATCCCAGAAGTTCTGCAAGCCCAGTGAAGGTGATGATTTGTCTGTCTTTGGTTAGTGTTAGTTCAAATGCTGCGCCATCATCATCTGTTCCGTATTTTTGATCAAGCCCCGCGCCGGTTAATTTGAGAGGCCCAATATCTATTTTCGGAATTGTTCCATTCATACTAAAGCCGCTGTCACTTACAACTATTTGTGCTTTACCATCTCCCACAAATGGCAGTGCAACAAGAGCATTCATTCTTAATCCAGGCGCAAGCACTGGTTTCTTTAATGATGTACCTTTGAGCCCAACAGTAAATTCAGCTGCTTTAATCCCCATGTTCGGTAATCTTAACGTTGGCATATCAAGGCCCGATTTTGTGGCAAATGCAATTACATCTTTAAGCGTTAGTCTCTCCGCGCGCATTGATGTGTAGAGCAGAAAGCCTTCTTTGCTTAGTTTTACATCTGTTTGGCTTGAAACTCCAAATAGCTGTACCAACCCAGACATAAGAAAGCGTTGTTCTTCTTTTGTTAATTTAATATCAACAATCGCTCCATCATCAGCTGTTCCATATGCGCCGTCTTCTCCCATGCCTGTTATAAGCACTGGGCCGCACTCTATTTTGCTTAATTTACCTTTTGCGCTAATTCCATTATCGCGCACGAGTAGTTCTACAAGAGCAAATTCATCAAGCACCTGGACTTTACCTTTCATGGTAATCCCAGGATCGAGTCTGAAGGTTTTGAATTTTTCACCCTTCATACCAACGGTGTATTCAACATCGCTTAATCCAAGGTCGGGTAGTGCATCAGGTGGTAGCGTGAGTCCTGTTTTGTTTGCAGCAGCAATAATGTCTTTTAAATTAATGCGATCAATTTTGAGCGATGATAAGAATTCAAAGCCTTCTTTTCCTAGGTACACTTCTGTTTGTGCTGAGCTTCCAAATATTTTAATTAACCCCGAAATTAAGACATGCTGCTTTGTTGGCGTAAGCGCAAAACTAACAACTGGTCCATCATCAGGTGTGCCGTATGTTTTATCTAACCCTTTTCCTGTTATCAGTACTGGGCCTAGCTCTAGTTGGGATATTGTGCCCTCTGCTATTATGCCGCCTATATCAACATTAACGTTAATAGTTGCTTTTTCATCAAGTACTTCCATAGAGCCTTTGAACGTTAGGCCTGGGTCGAATTGAATCTCTCCAATCGATCCACCAGTTGGTGCAAATTTTACTTCAACATCATGAAAGCCAAAGTTTGGAACTTTTTCTATTGCGATATTTGCGCCTGCGCTTCTTGCAAGGCTTGCAAGGTCAGATAAGAAAAGTCGGTTGATACTGCCATACATAATCAGGTCTTGAAGATTTGCAGTGACCAGCGTTCCTACGCGTGCTTTGATATCACCTACTTGTACAGCGCCAGTAAGACCGAATTTAGTCGGTAAACCAGTAGCAGAGAAGACCGCGTAGTCTATACCAGCTTCTACCGCCACATCAGATATAGCAAAGCCTTTGATGCCCATAGGGTTGTGCCAATCTCCCTTCATTGTGCCTGAGAGCGATGCGCTATCTGGCTCAACTTTTACTCGGCCATAGAGTCCCAGGGGCTCGTCTTTATCAGATGGGATAACAGTGATTTTTGTTATGAGAGAGAGCTTCGGGCCACTTCCGTCAAATTCAAAAATGAGGTTATCAAGTGTTGCCTTTTTACCCAGGCGTACTTGCGCAGGGATATTTGCTTGAAGCTTAAGGTCTCTGATGCTCCTGCCAACCGACATAACGGTATAAACTTCTTTAGGTGCATCAGGGACTAAATTGCTTACACCAGCAAAGACACCACCGGTTGTAGGCATTTTTAGGACAATTGAGACGCCCTGAGGGATATCAATTTTTAATGCTGGGTCGGTGTAGGCTTTTGATGCAGCGATGATACTTGCGCGTGAGAAGTCGATTTTATCAATATCTGTTCCTGCTGCATCAGGAATAGAGTCAGATACTTTCCAGCCAGCTTTAATACCGCCCTTAAGTGCAATAAGACCTTTACTTGTTACGACAGATCCTGTGAATGGTATACCCAGAACTCGTGAGTCTCCCTCCACAAAAAATGACTTACTTCTTTTATCAAGGCCCATTGATAAATTCGCAAGTTCAATATCCTCAAGTCCTGGCACCCCAGTTCCTTTAAATGGTTTAAGCGGGGTTTGGGTTTTGAGTGTTCCTCTAAATAAAATATCCCACTCTTTTCTGCCCCCTACATCCACTTTATCGACAACGAGCATGGCCTGTACATCTTGCCCTTGGATCTTAAGGTCGGTACTAAACGTAGCTTTTGCGCCTTGCTGAACACGCAGTTTGGCACCTTTAAAACTTACGTCATCCGTTATTCTAAGGTCAGAGTCAACTGATCCTTCAAATACCTTAAATGCTTTATCCTCAAAAACAGAGACAACTGTAGTGCTTACTGTCCCCATGTCTGACGGAAGCCTGAAGTCGATTATGCCATCGAGTCGTGCTACCGATGTACGAGGAGTTTTTGCTGTAACTGTTTTTTCTGCGTCAGGAGTGCCGCTTAAAATTTCTTGAGGTAAGCTTGCAATAGTGACAGATGGTGTTTTGAGTGTACAGTTTGGTATGAGCTCAAGACTTCCGTTTAGTGTCGTCTTAACGGTAAATCCGAGTCGGCTGTCGTATACGCCTTCGCATTTAAGGTTGTCGAGTCTGATAGACTTTGGAAGTGACGCAGCAAGTGGTGTTAGGTCGATTTCTGCCGTATACATAACACGTCTATTTTCAAGAGGCTTTGGTGCTGTGCTTGTGGCGGTTGCCTGGGCTGATTTTGTTGCACGCGGTTTTGTGTTAAAAGGGTTTATAACCTTAATAATACCTTTTTTGAGGCTTACCTGACCTATGGCTGATCCCTTTGTGTCTTTTAAAAGCTCCTGAATTTTAAGGTCGTCAATCTCTGCTTGAGCGATTATGTTTCCATCTTCTAGCCCAAAAGTAATTGTTGTGTCTGGTTCACCAGTTTCTGACGCAAGATTAACCCTTGTAAACAAGCGCTTGTCTGATTTGCTGAGTGATAAATAAAACTTTTTTAATGCTAATATTTTGCCAGGCGCCAGCGGCAGTGAGATTCCTGTTTTAAGATCAATAGCAAAGACAATCTCTATGTTGCCTTCAGGGGTTTTTGTGACATTTTCAATACTTGCGATGCCTTCAATTAACCCAAAAATTTTTGCAGTTGCTGCAAGTTGTAAACCTTGGCTGCTCGAGAATGATCCAGAGGGTGCATTAAGTGAGATAATTTCAAGATCAAAAGATGCTTTTGGAGAAAGCTGCGCGTCAAAATCAAACTTCTTTGTCTCTGTGTCGAGCCATCCGCTGAAGACGATAGGGCCCAAGTAAGGCAGCTCAAAAGGGAATTTGAACTCTTTTGTTGTGGCGCTTGTGGGTTTTACAACGGCTTGTTTTACGAGTTTGCTTGTTTCTTTTACTCCTTTGGTGTCACCAAGTGATGGTTTTGCGATCATGGGTTGTTTTGTTGCCGGGCCTGTAGCAGATGAGCTTGGCGCTATTACGGTTGCACTTTGGAGTGCTGCGATATTGACTGATGTGTGAATAACCCAAAGAAATAAAATAAGTATCAACATTCCCACCCCTTTTGAGAAAATTATTCTCAAGTGTTAAATGGCGGGTGCGAATGATTCAATAGTTTGATGAAATAAAAAGCCCCGGAAACATCATTCCGGGGCTTTGAAACTTTAAATTGATCGGCAGCTTAGTCGAAGTCTATTTCATCATCGTCATCATCATCGCTGTCATCATCGCCATCAAGACCTTCGTCGTCTTTTAGCGCACCAATTTCACGCAGTGAATTAACGCCATCCTCTTCTTCTTCAAAAGACGCGTCAGCTTTGAAAGCATCTTCAACAACGTGCTCTTCTGTTGCAACAGGTGTTACATCAGCTGCTTCTTCAGTTGCCATAACAAAACCAAAAGAAGCTGTAAGCGCCAGCAAAGCAGCCATAACAAGGTACAACATAAAGATCCTCCTTTGGGGAATAATATAATATTGCTCAATTACTAGATCGCACGTATCCTAATTTTGTGCAAATTTGCTGGTTTGTCAATCTCATAGTCTTCAAAAAGCACTATGCAATCGGCTTCAGCAAGTAATTTTAAAGGTAATTTAACATCGAATTTTGTTTTTCGAAAGTAATCTCATGAGGATTAATCAACAGGCCCTTTTTGTTGGGCTTTTTCTCGTGACTGTATCACTGTGTCGTGCAGAGACTGACTTCTTGTCTTTTATGGCTCCCGGCCTAGGTGATCAGCCTTCCTATGTAATAAAGCCTTGGACAGTTTCTATAGGTGATCGTATTCGATTTGGCCAAACTCATGATAGTTATGATAATCATGAGTCTAAGAGTGCCTTATTTAATAAGGCAGGCTCATGGGACCTTGTCCATTTAGGCCTTGGATTAAATGACTCTGATAGGAATAATCCTTTAAAACCAGCAACTCGTGCAAAGTGGGGTGCTGCTGGTGCGCCGTTTGCTGCACTTAATAATTTGTCTGCTGATGATGGAAAAGCAGATGTAAGTGGTACTTTGAAAATTCTTGATATGCGCCATACAGTTGCTGTCACGCTCCCATTAGGATTTTTTGTTGATGCAGCGCTTCCTGTTCGTCAGATCACCACAGAAGGCGTGATTATTACCCCTAAGGGCGGGCTTGTTGTTAATGGTGTTGCTATAAATACCTATCTAGCAAATGATCTACCGTTGATTGCAAAAGAGCATGGCATTGAGCTTAATCTTGCAAGAACAACAAAAGTTGGGCTCGGGGATCTAGCTGTTGCTGGGGGGTGGCAAGGTGCCCATGACAATAAATCAACGATTTTTACCTACCTTAAGGGCTTATTTAAAGCAGGCGCTCTTTTCCCTACTGCACATGAGCAAAATAAGGATCTTTTGATCAGCTTTCCTTTTGGCTATAACGGTCATTATGGATTTTTTGGTCGGGGTGCTGTAGAGGTTACTATTTTTGACGCATTTACTGTTGGTGCAACTGCAGGAAGCACGGTGTTTTTGAAAAAAACACAAGAGATGCGTGTCAATACCAATCCTGACCAGAACGGACTTTTAAAGCTGCAAAAAACTCGTGTGAGAGAGGATCTTGGCTCACTGATCAATCTTGCCGGTTATATAAAGGCAGATAAAATAGTGCGTGGTTTTAATCTTCTGCTTGGCTACTCATTTACACAGCAGGAAGCTACAGTCCTTGAAGCGCGGTCAGATGATTATCTACGTGATTTTACAGCGGCTCAACTTGCAAATCTTCAGGCTGGTGGTGCGCGTACACCGCTAAGTTTTATTTCTCGGTATGAGGTTTTGAATAGTGATCCTGGGCTTAAAGCTTGGCAGCAGCAAGTCTTGCATGCGGGAATGTCTGTTGATACTCAGGTGCTTACGGGTGGCAAGCTTGGAGCTGTGCTTGGTCTTGAGTACGCATATCCTGTTATGGGTAAGCGCGTGTACGCAACTGGTATGTTCGGCGGCTCTGCAGCTTTTAAAATGATCTTTAATTTCTAGCTGCACACAGTCTGGCTTTCCTTAATGGCTGCCTCGTGGTACACTAGCGGCTCATGGTAGCATAGTGCCCTAAAATCCTGGATTATATAACTCATGAATATTATTCAAACAATTAAGCATCACCTTTTACATAAAGCGCTTCAGCGTTTTAGTGTTGGGTCTGATGTTCTGACAAACCTCGAGTTCAAAATTAATGCAACCAGTGCAGCTGGTCATGGTGATATTAGTACTAATATTGCGATGCTCCTTACTAAGCATGTTGGGCTTGCACCTCGGGTTGTTGCTCAGGATATCAAAGACGAAATTATGCTTGATCAAACGCTTAAGCATATTATTTCTGATGTTGCGATTGCTGGACCAGGCTTTATTAATATCACCTTGAATAATGATGCATGGGTAAAACTTGTTGTTGAGATCTCTGCTCAGAAAGCAGATTTTTTCAAAGATTCCTCTGCTTCAAAAAAACGTTATTTAATTGAGTATGTCAGCGCTAATCCTACTGGTCCACTCCATTTAGGTCATGGCCGCGGAGCAATTATTGGTGATGTGCTTGCACGTACGCTTGTTTTCTTGGGTAATAACGTTCACCGCGAGTTTTATATTAATGACGCAGGAAATCAGATAAAACTTTTGGGTGATTCGCTTAAAGCGCGCTGCTTGCAGCAACTAGGCCAAGCTGCTGAGCTTCCTGAAGAAGGTTATGCTGGTGAGTACATGATTGATCTTGCAAAAGATTGTGTCATGCAGCACGGTGAGTCTGTGCTTGAAAAAAGCGACCAGTTTTTTCAGCTTTATGCTAAAGAGCAGATGCTTAATGAGCAAAAAGCAACGCTTGCACAGTATGGAATAACTTTCGACCAATGGTTTTCAGAAAAAAATCTTCATGATGATGGATCAGTGCTACGCGCTATTGATCTTTTGATCAAGTCTGGGCTTGCATATGAGCTTGATGGTGCGCTGTGGTTTAAATCAACTGAATTTGGTGATGATAAAGATCGTGTTATCAGAAAAAGCACCGGTGAGCTGACATATATTGCTGCTGATATTGCCTACCATAAATATAAGTTTGATAGAGGCTATGACACCCTGATCGATATTTTAGGGCATGATCATCATGGCTATGTGAAGCGTCTTAAGGCAACTATGGCAGCACTTGGGTACAATCAAGATGCCCTTGATGTTATTTTGTATCAGCTTGTAACGATTAAAAATGGTGACGCTGTTGTAAGAATGTCAAAACGTGCAGGAACTTTCACAAAGCTGTCTGATGTAATCGAAGAAGTTGGTACTGACGTTGCTCGATTCTTTTATCTTAATCGTAAGGCAGATATGCCACTTGATTTTGATATGGCGGCAGCTGTTAAGAAGAGTGATGAAAATCCTGTTTTCTACATTCAATACGCGTATGTTCGTATTAAAAGTGTTCTTGCAAAAGCGCGTGCTGAGGGGTTTGATGAGTGGATTAATCATATTAATCAAGGTATTTCAGCAGAATCGTATCAGGCGCTTGAAAGCTGTATGACTGATGCTGAAAAAGCACTGTTGAAAAAAATTGCAGCGCTGTCAGATGCGCTTAGAGCGATTGAGCAAAATCATCAAACGCATGTACTATCATATTATGCGCATGACCTTGCACAGCATTTGCATAATTATTACACACACCATAAGGTGATAGATATTCAAAATGAGGACCAATCAAAGCTGCGTATGCTTATGATTCATCTTGTTAAAGAGACACTTGATGTGTGTTTAGACCTCCTTGGTATTTCAAAACCAGAAAAAATGTAACGACAGGGACGTGCAACGTGAATATAAGTAAAATTGCAAACTTTAATCTTCAAAATTTTGATACCAGCCGTATTAGAAACTTTTCTATTATCGCCCATATTGACCACGGCAAATCAACTTTGGCAGACCGCCTGCTTGAGAAGGCTGAAACGATTTCATCTCGCCAAAGAGTTGAGCAAGTTCTTGATAAGTTGCAGGTAGAGCGTGAACGTGGAATCACTGTCAAAGCGCAGACAGCGTCGCTGTTTTATGAGTATAAAGGGCAAACATATCTGCTCAATTTAATTGATACTCCCGGCCACGTTGATTTTGCTTATGAAGTGTCACGTTCGTTATATGCCTGCCAAGGTGCACTGCTTCTTGTTGATGCTGCTCAAGGTGTCCAGGCGCAGACCATGGCAAATTTTTATTTAGCGTTTGAGCAGGATTTAACTATTATTCCTGTTATTAACAAAATCGATATGGCTAATGCTGATCCTGAGCGTGTGTCACGTGAAATGGAAAAAGTTTTTGATACAAATCCAGCTGAGATACTTAAGATTTCTGCAAAAGCAGGTATTGGGATTGATGAGCTTTTTGGCCAGATCATAGAGCGTATTAAGCCACCTCAGGGACAAGAGTCTAAGCCCCTTAAGGCGCTTCTTTTTGACTCATGGTACGATGAATACCGTGGTGTGATCTGTTTGATCGAAGTTATCGATGGCAGTATCAAAAAAGGTGATGTGATTGTTTCTGCTCATAGCGGTGAAGAGTATGAGGTTCTTGATATTGGTCTTATGTACCCAGAACCACACCAGACAGGCGCTCTTTACACAGGACAAGTTGGATACCTAATCTCAGGTATGAAAACGGTCAAAGAAGCGCGTGTGGGTGATACTTTTTACAGAGCAAAAGAGCCAGTTCAAGCGCTTCCTGGATTTAAACCATCAAAGCCAATGGTTTTTGCGGGGATTTATCCGCTTGATACATCTGAGTTTGAGATGGTTCGTGATGCGATTGAAAAGCTTACGGTAAACGATCCGAGTGTTCATATTGAAAAAGAAAGCTCTGCTGCCCTTGGTCTTGGCTTCCGTTGTGGATTTCTTGGCTTATTGCACATGGATGTTTTCAAGCAGCGCCTCGAGCAAGAGTATAATGCTTCAATTATTGTCACTTCGCCTACCGTTTTGTACAAAGTTCTTATGACAAACGGCGATGAAGTTATTGTTGAAAACCCATCAAAGTTCCCAGATGAAGTAAAAATTGATCAAGTATACGAGCCGATGGTTAATGCTACTATCATTACACCTAAAGACTATCTGGGTAATATTATGACCCTTTGCCAAGAGCGACGAGGTGTTCAGGATGGTATGCAGTTTCTTGAGGAGCAGCGTATTGTATTAAAATACAAACTGCCGCTTAATGAAATTATTACAGATTTTTATGACAAGTTAAAATCTATGAGTGCTGGTTATGCAAGCTTTGATTATGAGCAAGCCGGTTACCAAGAATCTGATCTTGTTAAAATGAATATCTTGCTTAATGGCAAGCCTGTTGATGCGCTCTCTGTGATTGTGCATAAAGAAAAATCTTATTATATGGGCCGACAGCTTGTAAGCAAATTGCGTGAAGTTATTCATCGCCAAATGTTTGAGGTTGCTATTCAAGCTGCTATTGGTTCAAAAATTATTGCACGCGAAAGCGTAGCTGCGCTGCGTAAGAACGTTACGGCTAAATGTTATGGCGGTGATATATCACGTAAGCGTAAGCTCCTTGAAAAACAAAAAGAGGGTAAGAAGAAGCTTAAGCAGGTTGGTTCTGTTGAGCTTCCACATGAAGCGTTTCTTACAGTTCTTAAACACGACTAGTAAGGGAGAGTTTGATGAGAAAGAAAAAAGGGTATTATTCGATTTCTGTCGTTGCGAAGATGTTTTCTGTTCATCAGCAAACAATTCGTATGTATGAAAAACAGGGGCTTATAACACCAAAGCGCTCTGATGGAAATACTCGTCTTTTCTCTGAGGAAGACGTTGACCGCCTTGAAGAAGTTATTCATTTGACGCATAAGGTTGGCGTTAATCTTGCTGGTGTTGAGATCATTCTTAAGCTTCAAAAAAAGATGAAGCGTATGCAAGATGAAATGAATAAGCTTTTTTCTGATACCGAAGAAGAGCTTGTTAGGGAAACACTTGACCTTAAAGATAGCGCTAAGCGCCAAGCTGAGCGTATTGTTGCTATTAATAAGCAAGCTGGTGTTGATATCTCTGGGCTTTTGAGCGAGGATACTCCACCTCAAAAACGACAAGCGTTACCAAAAGTTAGAGATGAAGACTCATCAGAAGATGAGACACCTGACACTGACTTTCAAATAGAGTACGATGACAAAGATTAGCTGATTAAGGCTATAATTTTTTTTACGATGGCGCTGGTTTCGTCAGAATTTGGCGCCTCGTAGTTACTCAGACTCTGCACTATACTCGAAAGCTCTTGCACTAAGGTTTTGATACCTTTTACTTGTGGATGATTTTCACCAATAATCGCAAGGTTAATTTCTATAAGGTGAATTCGGTGCTTGAGATCGTTAATAGCACTATTTGATATATTTCCTTTAACAAGAGACTCAACCAGGGCTAAAAGCTCTGCCTTGTCTGAAGGAGTCGGTTGTTCAATGCGCGCCATATTATTCCCTTATGGTGCAGTATTTTTTTACTACACTATTGTTTGAATCTAATAGATCTTTAAATATTTTACTATTTGGAAAAAGCAAAAGTCTATGATTTGACTCACTCTGTGCGTAAGCCCGAGCTCTGTTTTGAATTTTGTGCTCAGCTGGGGGGAGTCTTCATAAAAATAGTATATTGGCCAGATCAGCTTAAATTTTAATTTTTTGATTTAACTTTAATTTCAGCGGCTAAAGCGACTTTTATAAAGAGCGTTCATTTTTTTGCAAAAAAGTTCATTTTTTCATCTTGCCAACACAGTGCCTTTGTGATACATTTCTCTTCGTCTTTTTCATATCTGTTATCAAGCAATTAGCAAATTGTGTGCCGAGGTGGCGAAATTGGTAGACGCGCTGCTTTGAGGGGGCAGTGGAAGAAATTCCATAGGAGTTCGAGTCTCCTCCTCGGCACCATTTTTTTTGCTCGAGAGTAGTACCCTGCTTGAGGAGTCTTTATATGAAGTCACAGTCACGTCTTGGCCGTATGCTCCTGTCTCCACTCATGGGTTGGATTGCTGTCCTCACCCTGGGTTCGTACTTGATGGTGAGTTTCGATAAAAAAATTCTTAATCAACCTCTTGATGAACAGTCTTTGACTGCTCGCTTTAAGCGTTATATCGACGCAGCGCACTTTGCCTACATTAAAAAAGGTATAGACCTTGAGGGCGGAACGTATCTTGTTCTGAGCGTTGATGTTGAGAAGGCGATTGAAAACAAACTTAGTCTTGAGGCCCGTTCTATAGACGGTCTTTTACGATCTAAGGATGCAGAGGTTCCGTCAAAAAAAATTGTTGTACCACAAGGTATTGATCTAGTTTTTGATTCTCCTGCTGCTGCCAGCGCAGCCATCTCTGTCTTGCAAGAGGCGCGCCTTGGTAGTGTCAAATTCAAATTAGCAGAATCAGTAATTCAGCTTTCACTTTCAACAGATCTTGAGCAATCAATTAAAACAGGTGCTGTTGAACAGGGCGTTAATGTATTAACAAACCGCCTTGGTGGTTATGGAGTCGAGGGCATTGTTGTTCAACAACATGGTGACCGTCAAATTGTTATTCAAATGCCTGGCGTTGATGATGCTGAGCACATTAAATCTGTTATCACAAAGACAGCGCTTCTCGAGTTTAAAATTGTTGAAGAAGTTGCATCAAGCAGAGAAGCATTGCTAGACAGATACGATGGCGATTTGCCAGGCGATAAGATGATTGTTCCTGGTGAGCGCGCTGATGCTGGCCAGCAGTTGTTTTATCTCGTATCAACTTTTGCTGATCTGACAGGTGATCGTATTTCAGCAGCCGCTGTTGATCATGATGAGTTTAATAGACCAAATGTTACGTTTAAACTTGATAGCGTTGGCGCGCGTGAGTTTGCTGAACTTACCGCAAATAATATCGGTAAAAGCCTTGGTATTATTATCGATAATGTTATGAAATCTGCGCCTTCTATTCGTACAGAAATTAATGGTGGATCAGCTTCTATCACGGGTAACTATACACAGAAAGAGGCTTTTGACTTAGCCCTCGTGTTGCGCTCTGGATCATTACAAGCACCACTTAAACTTGAAAACGAAAATAGAGTTGGTGCATCACTTGGCCAAGATTCTATTAACAAAGGCGCTATGTCATGCGTTATTGCGCTTGCTATGCTCTTTGTATTCAGCTTGCTTTACTATCGTATTCCAGGTCTTCTCGCAGTCATTGCTTTGATGGTTAATATTCTTCTGACATTGTTAATGCTTTCTTATTTCAAAGCGACCTTGACATTGCCTGGAATTGCGGGTATCGTACTGACCATCGGTATGGCGATTGACGCATCTATTCTGATTTATGAGCGCGTTAAAGACGAGCTTCTTGTTGGAATTCCATTCAGAAAAGCACTGATGGATGGCTTCAAAAGCGCGATGCCAGTGATCATGGATTCAAACATCACAACCTTCTTGACCGGTTTGGTTTTATATTGGTTTGGAGGACCTGCGATTAAAGGGTTTGCGATCACAATTATGCTAGGAATCATCGCTACAGTTTTATCTGGCGTTTACTTTCTCAAGCATTTATACCGCTTTATCTTTGATAATACGAGCATTTCAGGCTTTAAGCTGTAAGTGTTCAAGTTTTGAGTGGCGACGTAGCTCAGTTGGTTAGAGCGACGGAATCATAATCCGTAGGTCCTGAGTTCGAATCTCAGCGTCGCTACCACTTTTAAGCAATACAAATTCGCCCTCAGAATCCAGATAGGATTTTGGGGGCTTTTTTTTGGTGGTTAGTTATGGAAGTACTTACGTGTCTTACTCTAGTTGTGCCATTACTCATTACATACCTCATCGGTTCGGTTCCATCTGGTTATTGGATTTGTCACTATATTCTTAAAATAGATATTACTAAACACGGCTCAGGAAATATCGGTGCGTCTAATGTTGGGCGAATCGCCGGTAAGCAATTCTTCTTTATTGTTTTCTTCTTGGATGCACTTAAGGCATGGGTTGCGCTCTACCTTTTTGCCAGTTTTATTACAAATTTTCTTGCGACAACAGCTTACGCTGATTATGCATCTATAATGAGTCAGGGGATTTTATCTACACTTTTACTTGTGGGTAATGCACATTCTATTTTTTTACGCTTCAAGGGTGGTAAAGGCGTTGCTACTGCGCTTGGTATTTTACTTTATGTCGCGCCCTGGGAGCTGTCATCGCTCTTTATGATTTGCTGGATTTTTATATTAGCGCTTACAAAAGAGGCCTTTATGGCGTCTCTTGGGGGTATGTTTCTTGTCTTGGTAGCTTCATGGTGGTATGATCCGCAGCTACCGTATTTAATTTGTACTATTTTTTGTTGGCTTATTATTAGGCATAACTCAAATATACGAAACATCTGCGCGCGTTGTTGCCCTTGTCCATGGACTAAATAAACGGAGAATAAAATTTCCATGAAGTTCTCTAAGCTTACAGAGATGTTTGATCAAATAGAGCAGACATCAGGCCGTACCGAAATGACTCAGTTGCTCGCTGACTTATTCAAACAAGCAACGCCACACGAAGCATCATTTATTGCATATTTAAGCCTAGGGAGTCTTCGTCCTCCGTACCTAAGTGTTCAGTTTAACTTTGCAGAAAAAAGTTTAATTAAAGTTTTAAGTCAGCTTAACGATGTTACTGTTGAAACCGTAAAGCGCCACTTGGCAAAGCTGGGTGATCTTGGCCTTGTTGCACAGCATGATCTTAAGCATGAACCATCACAGTTTTGGTCAGTCACTGATATGATTCGTTGGTTTGACGAGTTTGTTGAAATAGCAGGGACAGGCTCCCAGGAGCAAAAAGAACATAAGCTCTTGTTACTTCTTAAGACGCTTGATGGCGCGAGTATGAAGTATGTTATCAGAGCACTTGATGGGAACTTACGTCTTGGATTCTCTGATATGACCCTTCTGGATGCTTTTTCATGGATGCAGGTAGGTGATAAATCGTTACGCTCAGAGCTTGAGGATGCCTATAATGTTTGCGCTGATATTGGCCTGATTGTTAAAACACTAAAACATGATGGTATTGATGCAATTAGACGTATGGCTATTATTCCTGGTATTCCAATTCGTCCATCAGCAGCAGAGCGTATGCCAGATGCTGCATCTGTTATCAAAAAACTTGGGCATTGCGTAGCGCAACCAAAATTAGATGGATTTAGACTGCAGGTGCATATTAGCCGCGCTCATGGTAAAAAGCAGGTTAGTTTTTTCTCAAGGAATTTGCAGGACATGTCCCATATGTTTCCTGACCTTGTAAAAGCCGTTGAGGCGCTTGATGTAGACATCCTAGTAGCAGAGGGTGAGGCTATCTGTCACGATCCTTCAACTGGTGGTTTTTTGCCATTTCAAGAGACAGTGAAGCGTAAAAGAAAACATAATGTTGACCAGTTTGCTCAAGACTATCCACTTGTTTTATATCTCTTTGACTTGCTTTACCTAAATGGTAAAAGCATGCTTTCTGTTGATCATGCACATCGTCGTCAATTAATGCTTGATTTATGCAGCAAGCTTGATGATTCAGTGCGCGAAACAATTATTCCAATCGAAGAAGTTACGATTAAAACAGCTGATCAGCTCTACGATTACTTTGAAAAAACGGTATCAGTTGGCCTTGAGGGGCTTGTTGTTAAGCGACCAGATGCGCATTATCAACCAGGTAAGCGAAATTTTAATTGGATTAAACTTAAAAGAGAAGAGACAGGAAGTCTTGATGATACGGTTGATTGCGTTATCCTGGGGTATTATCATGGGCAGGGGAAGCGCGCTCAATTTGGCATAGGAGCTCTTCTTGTTGGGGTGTATGACCCTGATCAAGACGCTTTCATGACCGTTGCAAAAATTGGAACAGGCCTTACTGATCATGAGTGGCGCGAGCAAAAACACTCATGTGATAAATTAGCAGTTCAGCATCAACCCAAAAACGTTATCTGCGCTAAGGAACTCAGGCCAGATGTATGGGTTTCTCCTGAAATTGTCTGCATGATTCGTGCTGATGAAATTACGCTCTCACCAACACACACAGCAGGAGCTGTAAACGATCTGCACGGATACGCACTACGCTTTCCTCGTTTGAAGGGGTATCGACCAGATAAAAAAGCGACTGAGGCAACAACCGTAACTGAAATTAAACGGCTTTATGATCTTCAGTTTGAACGAGCAAAACGCAAAAAAAGCAGCAAAAAAGAGAGCTAGGATTTATAAAGAGCATCAAAAAAATCTTTGTGCGCCTTGTATTTCTTATCATTATCAAAAGCATCAATAATGTGCGGTTGTGCTTGTGCGCCTAGTTTTTTTCTAAGCTCCTGATTGATGATGAGTGTATGCAACTTAAGTGCCAGGTCATCAGCGTTTCCATTTTCAAAGATAAGTCCTGTCTGACCGTCTACAATAATGTCCTCAGCACCAGTTCCTGTTGCGCCTACAGATGGTACTTGCATTAATCCAGCTTCAGCATGAACAATACCAAAAGGCTCTTTTTTACTTGAGAGTAAATGAATATCGGTGTAGCTGAGTAATTGTGGTATATCACCAATATATCCAATACACCTTACGTAGTTTCCAAGGTTTTGGTTGAGTATCATCTTTTTTATAGAAGACTCGCCAGGCCCTGTGCCCGCAAGCATGCAGAAAAATGTATCATTATATTTTTCGACAAGAATTTTCAGCGCCTCAAGCAAAAAATCATGGCTCTTATGTTCATTATTCTTTTGCCCTATATAGAAATTGGCAATCATGCAGAGCATAGTTTTATTATTAGCATTAATACGAAGCTTTTTAAAAAAAGATGCGCGGGCATCATCATCTGCTGGCTTGTAATCAAGTAGACTATCCATAGAAAAAAACGGGTGTATAAGCCGTTTTGATTTTTTAGACTGCAAAGCATTGAAACATGTTTTATTGAGGCAAATTATCCCATCAATGCAATCCTGATTTTTAATAACATGTTTGTCTATGTCATCCTCAGGGCTGTGTAATTTAACAACGCATCGAATGTTTGGTAGCCCCATAGATTTAATAATTTTAAATGCATCAATATGCATAATATTAAAACCAATAACAATTGTAGGGGCATTCGTATGACTAAGTTTAATAATAGTTTCTGCTAATTCTTCTGCATTTTTAAATACTGATTTGTAATACGGAATATTTCTCAAGGCGGCAGCATATTGGGTTGGTGAATCTTTATAGACGATCAACTGGGTTGGGTGACCGTTTTTAATAAAGTTTTCTGCGCAGCTCATGAGTTCGTTTTTCAGACCACCTGATATTCTAGATGGATGGTGCAACAGAATAATATTTTGTTTGCACTCAGCAAATGCAGTGCTCAGCGATATGCTTATTAAAAAAGCTAAAAAGCTGATTTTACGCAGAAACATCATTTTTTTTACCGTGTATAATTAGATCAAAAAATTCTGCATGTGCTTGGTATTTCTGCTCGTTTCCAAGCTCAGTCAAAACGCGAACTCTTGCGTTTTTGCCCATTTCTTCGCGTAGTTTTTTATCTGCAATAAGCGTGTGAATTTTTTGCGCAAGATCATCTGCGTTTCGGTTTTCAAAAATAAGACCTGTCTTACCGGGTTGGATAATAATATCAGCGCCTGTTCCTGTTGCGCCAATAGTTGGTCTGCTCATAAGTCCTGCTTCAACATGAGCTATACCAAATGTTTCATACTGACTTGCAAGGACATGAATATCTGAAGAATAAAGGAGCTCAGGGATCATTTTTGTGTAACCCAAGAACAAAATATCTTGTTCTAATCCAGCCTGTTGGACCAGTTTTTTGATCTTTTCTTCTTCACCACCAGATCCTGCAAGGAGGCAGATAAATGAATCGCCATACTCAAATTTTACTTTTTTAAGCGCTTCAACAAGGAGGGGGTGGTTCTTATTATTGCCAGGATAAAAGTTTGCAACCATGCATAAAACAGTTTTCTTATCAGCTTGGACGCCAAATGCCTGTTTTAACATCTCATCTTTTGAAAGCGTTGTTTTATAACTTGCGAATGGTTCAGGGTTGAAAAATGATGGAACGCAAATTGAAGGGATATCATAGTGGGCAACTTCTTTGCCGCTATTTGGGTTGAGATAAATGATGCCATCGCAAAAAAAGGTACGCCCAAGATATTTTGTGAAACGTAGATTTGGTATATGCATTTTAAAAATAGATTTAACGGGGATACCTTCTTTTTTAAGATCATCTACAACAGCGAGCTCTAAGTTATTTATGGACATAATAATGTCAGGATGAATCCTGTTGCAGAGATCGCGTAAAAAATTATGCAGGATTTTTCTATTTCTTAGCCCAGCACAAAGCTCGTAAGGAATTCCTCGCTTCTTTGCCATTGCTTCAGCGGGCGTGTGTGGTGCTGTTACAAAAACTGCCTTATGCCCGTTAGCAATAAAATGCTCAACAGACGTTATAATGTGATTTTCCATTCCACCTTCTGCGTTGTATTCATGATGGAGGAAAACAATAGTTGGTTTTGTTGCAGCGTGGACAGTTGTAACAAATAACGCCAAGAAAATATAAAGCATTTTTTTAATAATCATGATTAAATTCCTTGGGTGCCTTTAGTGAATGCAATCAGTTTATCAGCATCATCGAGCGTAACTTTTAAGTTTTTTAGCTCTGTTTCTACTGGTGCTCTAACACTCTTAATTTTATCTCTATTGCTTTGCATTGATGTTTGTGCGTCAACATCTTTATTAAAAGCATTCAGCTTCTCGATTTCGTTTTTGATTGCCTGTTGGCGCGGAGGAAGCGATGAGATTGTGCTGATGTTGAGTTTATTAACAAGAGCCTGTGCTTTTTTAAGCTCTTCGGTTAGTGATGCTTCTTGATCAGCAAGCTTTTTAAGCTGTTGTTTAATAAGCTCTATTTGTGATTCAAGGAGTTTTTTATCGTCAGCATTCTTTTTGAGCTTGTCTTTTTGAGCTTTAATTCCCTGATTTGCACGAGCGATATCATTTCTTTGTGTGCTTAATTCTTTTGATAAATCGAGTCTTTTGTCTCTTAGGCTTTTGGTAAAATCTTTATATGTTTTCTCTATTGTGTCAAAGCTCATGCCTTGGACTGTTGCGTTGCCAAGGATTATTAATAACAGAAATGCAATCATGCGCGTATTCCCATTTACAAAATCTGAGATCTGAAAAAATGAGCAGCTTTTGCAGGATTATCTGCTTTAGTTATTGCTGTTCCAATCATGATCCCATGTGGTCTGAGTTTTATTATTTCCCCAAAGTTTTCTTGATTTACTTTGCCAGTAATGAAAATTGGAACCTTGGTATTATCTTTTACATTAAGCCAATCATCATTAATACCGTTTGTTTCAAGTGTTGTATCAATTTGTTGATGTAGTACAACAATGTCAGCGCCAAGTGTTTTAGCATCCATGGCTGATTGCCCAATAGAAGGAGCATCAAGAAGGTCGAGTGCGACTTTTACATCAAATTTTTTTGCAGCTTCAACGGCTTTTTTTATTGTTGTTGTAAACGTCCCAGCAAGCACCGTGATGTAGTGCGCCCCTGCTTGTGCCATAAGAGCAACTGCTTGATCAGCTTTTTCTGTAATTTTTATTTCAGAGCAGAGCTGTTTATTGGGAAACTCTTTTCTGAATGCCTCAAGTGCGCGTACACCTTCTTTGATAATCAAAAGAGAACCAACACCAAGAATGTCTGCGTACTCTGCCGTTTGCTTTGCAATTTGGAGCGCTTGATCAAGGTCTGGTGTGTTGTACGTGAATTGAAGCTTCATGCGTTTTTCTCCTTTTCTTACCATACAAAATCAAGTATCTTGGGGATCAATTTACGTGTGATCATTCGCACCAATCACCATACGTTCAAGAGGTGTCGTGCGGCAATAGTTTTTGCAAATGAGTAACAAGCTAAAGTTGTGTTGCTATTCGGAGATGATGTATGAAGGATGTGATCAATAAGATTCGTGGGATGAGCCCTCAAAAAGTTCTCATTATTGGCGATATTATGCTGGATGAGTATTTTTTTGGCACGGTAAATCGTGTTTCACCCGAGGCGCCAGTTCCTGTTCTTAAAGAAGATCACAAAGAATGGTGTTTGGGAGGCGCTGCCAACGTTGCGCTTAACTGCAAACAAATACATATGATTCCCTACCTTATCGGGCTTATTGGAAATGATGATGAGGGTGCTCGTGTCCTGAAAATGCTTGAGTCTCAAGGAATCTCAACTCAAGGTATTGTTGTTTCTTCTCAGCGCCCGACAACGTGCAAGCGCCGCATGATTGCAAAAAATCATCAAATGCTTCGTGTTGATCATGAAGTTAATACACCACTTTTTGAACAAGAGCATGAGAAGGTTCTTGAGAAAATTCGCGCTCTTATTTCTCATGAAACGGTAATCTTGGTCTCTGACTATGCCAAAGGCCTTGTGACGCAAGATCTTGTTGATGCAGTTATTCAAATTGCAGAGCAGCATAATGCTATTGTTCTTGTTGATCCCAAAGGTACTGATTATATGAAGTACGCAGGTGTGAGTTATATTAAACCTAATGGGAATGAGTATGCTCAACTTGTTCATGAGCTTGGATTAAATGAAAACGATTCGCTTGAAAAAAATGCGCGCCAAGCATGTGAAATACTAGGCATTCAAGGACTTTTTATAACCCTTGGTGAGCGTGGTATTGTGTACGTATCGCAGCATGATTATTTTCAGGTTGCTGCAATTAAGCGCGATGTGATTGATTTGACCGGTGCAGGAGACACTGTGTTTTCATTCCTCGCCCTTGGTTTTGCCTATAAATTTGATAAAGAGTTAATAATCAAAATGGCAAACCAGGCAGCATCAATAGCGGTTTCTCACTTTAAGACATATGCCGTCAGCCTTGATGAGCTTGTTGATGCATCTTACGATACAACTGAAAAAATATTTACCGATTGGGCTTTGCTTAAAATAGAGCTTGATTGGCTAAAGCTTGGCGGAAAGCGCGTTGTCCTTACAAATGGTTGTTTTGATATAATGCACCCCGGGCATATTCGCACACTTACAGAGGCAAAAAAACAGGGCAACATATTAGTCGTTGCTATGAATACTGATGCTTCTGTTAAGCGTCTTAAAGGTGATTCTAGGCCCGTGAATAATAATGATTTTAGAGCAACAATGATGGCTGCGCTAGCAGTAGTTGATTTTGTTGTTTTTTTCGACCAAGATACACCAGGCGCTCTCATCGAGTACATTAAACCAGATGTTTTGGTTAAGGGTGGTGACTATAAAAAAGAGGAAATTGTCGGTTATGACACTGTTGTGTCGTACGGTGGAGATGTAGTGATTGTTGATTTTGTTGATGGGTATTCCACAACAAAAATCATCAAAAATGTTACAGAGCGGGCTGCTTTGTAAATCAAAACTGAAACGAGAAAGACCTAGGCTATGTATAAACTTGGTATTATTGGATTTGGAGTTGTTGGAAAATCTATGCTCTCATTTCTCAAGAAATATCATGTTGATGGGGCTCCACCATCTGATCAAGAGTTGTTCGATGATGAATTTATTCGTCGCTCAATTCAGGTGAATGTTTGGGATAAGCGAATGTACACGGCTGATGAGCAAGCTTTACTTGCGGCTTATGGCGCGCAGGGTTTTTCAGCGGATCAATTGTCGCTTGATGATTTTGTTAGCCAGCAGGACTTTGTTGTTCCAAGTCCGGGTATCGACTTACAGACATTATCTAAATTCCAAGAAAAGCTTTTAAGCGAACTCGATTTCTTCTCTGTTTTCTTTAGAAAATCAACGATTGGTGTTACTGGTTCACTTGGAAAAACTACAACGACAAGACTTCTTGCAAAAGTGCTAAGCTCAGCACGTATGCTTGATTTACAAGATCGTCCAAATTCAACCACAACGCAGTATCTTGCTCGTCAATTTCCAGTTAATGAAAATATCCGTGTTATCTGTGCTGGTAATATTGGCAAGGGGATGCTTGACCTTGTCGATGAAGCAGAGAATATAGATTTAAGTGTGCTTGAGCTTTCCAGTTTTCAACTTGAGCTGAATAATAAATATGCTCCTGATATTGCTCTCTGGACAAATTTTTACCCTAATCATTTAGATCGCCATAAAACGATGGAAGCTTATTTTAAGGCTAAGTGGAATATATTAATCCATCAAAAAGAGCATCAGGTAGCATTATTTACAAGGGATCTTGTTGTTGGTCCAGGCCAAGAGTTTCTAAAACAAAATCTTCCAACGCTCAAGAGTGCTGTTATTATCACAGATCACCAAGACTTTGATCGTGAGCTTGTAAAATTAGTCCCGCTTGATACTTATCAATATGCATATATTCATGATTCTATGCTGTTCTTAAGTGATATTGTAGCAGGCGCTGTTAAATCAACATATGGAATTTGCCGTGTTGATAGATTGCCCGAGCTTACATTTTTGAGTAACTGGGTTCAGGTCCTTGTTGCTGCATATATTACAGGCGCTGATATGCATTATTTAGAAGATGTAATCGCATCAGGTGCGATAGCGCTTGACGATAATTTATATCGTTTAAATAAATTCACGACTGTCGATGGTGTTGATTTTTACGATGACTCAAAATCAACCATAGCCCAGGCGACGCTTGCAGCTGTTAATCGTTTATCTCTCTCTTCTCGGCCAATCATCCTTATTTTAGGCGGTCTTGGTAAGGGCGTTGATCGTAGTTTCTTGATGGATGAGCTTTCAAAAAATAAAGTGGTTAAAAAAGTCTACTGCTTTGGGCCTGAGTGTTGGCTTTTTTCTGGTGCAGATGTGAGACAATCGCTTGATGATATCGTCAAAGATATCTCATCTCAGATGAAGCCTGGAGATCAAGTATTGTTTTCTCCAAGCGGGGCAAGTTTTGATGCATTTAAGAACTATGAGCACAGGGGTGAAGTTTTTGAGTCACTTGTTAAATCATTGCTGGTTCATCAAGCTCCTTGATACGATTATTTAAAAGAGTTTCTAGATGCTTAGTGTGGGGGGATGCATGGAGCGTCAGGTTAATAGATCGCAGAGCGCTGCAAAAAATCTTGTTTCAGTTGTATTAGCACTTACCCTTATTGGGCTTGTTTTTATTTACTCATCAAGCTGTGTATTTGCCCTTGAAAAATGTGGGTCATCATTTTATTTTCTCAAAAAACAGCTCTTTTTCCTTTTGCCAAGTACGCTCTTTTTTCTTTTTTTTGCAAAAATTCGGCTTGATGTTTTACGCAAGCTGACGCCAATTTTCTTTTTTGCGTCTCTTGGATTAACCTTAATGACGTTTGTTCCTGGTCTTGGGCTGAAAATGCACGGATCAAATCGTTGGATTAATCTTGGATTCATGAGCTTTCAACCAAGTGAGTTACTAAAGTTTTTTAGTATTCTTTTTATTGCTCTTTTGATGGAGCGTAGAATTCGCCATCTTAACTCTCTGTATAAACTTTATTTGCCCTTATTTACATTTTTGGGCATCGTGAGCTTGGTCTTGCTCAAGCAACCTGACTTTGGGTCTGTTGTTACTCTGGCATCGACGACGCTTGTTATGATGTTTATTGCAGAGTGTAATCTTACATATTTGGGGCTTTCAGCGCTTGGAGCTGTTCCCCTTGTCTTGTACCTTATTTTATCACAATCCTACCGCCTTAATCGTGTCCTTGTTTTTCTTAATCCCTGGGCAGATCCTCAAGGAAAGGGATTTCAGATTATACAATCGCTTATAGCCATAAGCAGTGGGAGCATTTGGGGTGTTGGTCTTGCGGGTTCAAAGCAGAAGTATTTTTATCTTCCCATGCAGCATACAGACTTTATTTTCCCTATTATTGCTGAAGAGATTGGTCTTATAGGGTGTTGCTTCATCCTGATTCTTATTATGGCTATTTGTTATTTTGGCTTTAAGGTTGCGCTTAATGCCCAGAACTATTTTTCATTCTTTATGGCAACGGGCTTTACTGTTTTTATTACAATACAATCTGTAATAAATGTTATGGTTGCTTGCGGTATGCTTCCGACCAAAGGCCTGGGGCTTCCTTTTATAAGCTATGGCGGCACATCCCTCATGTGTATGTGGGGAATGATTGGTTGTATCGTTAATGCTGCCCGATCGAGATAATTTCACATAGAAAAAAAATAACACCTATTCCCTGTTGACTCATTTGCTGGCTTGAGCATACTGATCGAGCAAATATGATAGTAGTTGTTCTGAAAACGGGGAATATCGTGTTTTTGAAGCTCTTTCTGCCTATTATAGCTCTAGTGATTACGACTCTTTTTGGGGTTTCTTATGCCCAAGAAGAATCAACTCTTTCTGCCGCTCCAGTCTCTCAGCTTCAGGGTAATGTGCAGTTAACCCCTGAGATGATCAAGCAATTTGAGCAAATGTACGGGGTTCTCCTTAATGAAAACGTTGAGCGCGATCGTCATGCTGCAAATTTACCTGATGTTTACACACAGCCACTGACTCAGGCGCTGGAAGTTTTCAAGGATTTGGCTAAGAAAATGTCAGTTGATGCAGTTATTGCTGCACGCTCTAAAGCTATTTTAGCAGCGGCCGAAAAGCTTGAGGCCGGCGACTACAAAGATTCGGTGCGTACTATTCTTGATAAATTAATTGAATACTCAACTCAACATGCTTTTGTAACGCTCTTTAATCCGTATGCTTTTGATGCTGCGCTTACTGATTTAGAGCAGGTTCGGAATCTTATTTCCCGCAGCATGAATGGTGAGCTGGGCAACCGTTATAAAGAAATTAGCACCTTTATTGCTGACGCGTATGAAAAAATAAAGCAGCTTCCCCATGTTCTACGTGATAGTGATGCTGATATTCAGGGCTTGCTTGCAGTCATATCTGGTTTAAAAGACCGTGATACTCAGGTTCTTTCTCAAGAGATTATTAAATTTTCTACGCCGCACCTTACGACGGCTCTGACTTGCTTAAAGACAGCTCATCAGATCCTCAAAGATGCATCTCATGATATGTCACTTTCACCCGAGCAGCGCGCTGCAGCTGGTTATTTTGCACGAGAGCTTGGTGTTCATTGTAAAACATTAACCTCATTCCGTGCTATTGCCTGGGTGAGCAAATTTGATCTAAATATCCTTCTTGGCTCTGTCCAGCTCATTAGCGACATGCTTGAGCCTTATATTTATTGTTATAAGTTTCAGACAGACCAAGCGCTTTTATCATCAAAAGCTTTATACATGGACGCCCTTTTAAGAGGCACGATTATATCATTGGTTTTTGGCCAAGGGTTGCTTAGTGATCTTCGTTCATCAGTCCAAAAAGTGACTATTGATGGTGAAGATCTTGAAGCATTTGCAAATCCGCTTCAAGATTCAATTTTTGGAGTTAGCAGACTTGTGTCTCACGGTCAGCTTATGTTTACTCAAAACTTTATTCATAATGCTGGTGCAACTGGTAGGTCAGAGGGCGTTTTAAACAAGATTTATTTTGGCTACCTTGCGCCGTATCGTCGTCAGCTTATCCAGCTTGTTACAGCCATTACCTGGCATAATATTTCTAAAACTGAAGGTCAGTCTAGGTGGCCAGCAGAAAATCCTTATTTTGCTATGGTTGTTGGCACTGTGATTTCACGTATTAATGCGACCGCAAGCAACTATTTAGCGGGTAAAGCGTATACTATGCTTGGTGATAAAGTTACTTATAACATGGAGCGCTACACGCTCGGTATTGCAAAAATTGATCTCATAGCAGAAGTTCTTGATATCAGTGTTATTAGCTTGCTTATGCAGAAAAATCCTATGGTAGAGGCTATTGCATCAATATCACCAGAAGTTATTTTGAGCGGCCATTATACCTACAGGCACGGAATGCTTAATCTGTTTAAAAAGCTTCAATCAGGAAGTGATATTTCTAAAAAAGCAGACCGTGAAGCGTACAATGAATTCTTAAGAAAGAATTGGGATGTATTTGTTGAGTACCGCCTTCTTGATTATGCAGCTTCAAATATTGGTGAGCAGTTTGGGCGATTAATTGCTGAACCCATTTGGAATCTAGTGGGTAAAGTCTCTGGCAAGATTTATAATATGTTTATTTCAGACTCTGAAAAAGATGCCATGTGCGCAGAGATTCAGTCTGATTATGATAGTATTGCAGGTCTTTTGATTGATGAGCTCGAGCTCGTGCTTGCTCCGTCGAAAAAACGGGTTGCTCTTGCGGCAGCAGAAGGTCAATTGCCGTTGCAGCCTAATACTAGTCAAGCTGTTGAAGTCCCTGATCAGGCAAGCGCCGATGCCCAATCCCTAGGCATGCTGCTAGGTGCTGATAGTGGGATACGCCCGATGCTTATTAATATGATGCGTAATGCGCATATGCTTGATGGGATAGATGCTGAAAAAAATGAGATCCGTCGTGAGCAAAAAATTAATTACACGATAGTTAAAACAGCTCTTCAGCTGGCACTAAAATATGGCGTGATTCGTTACCCTGATGCAATTGATTTATGGGATATCTATATGAAGAATGAGCTTGCGCCACGGCTCTTTGTTGTTGAATTTAAGGCGCGCGTACTTTCAAACATTAAGAAGGCAGTAACTGGTAAAAGCTTTTCATGGCTCTCAAGTTTCTGTTTTTCTAAATATTATTTCAGCCAAGGGCCAATCTTCAGGACACTTAAATCAGCCTAGGCAGTAGATTATAAATCAATAAAAGAGGCACCTTTAGACAAGGTGCCTCTTTTTATTTTAGCTCTCAAGTTGGCTTAAGCCTATTTTTCGTGCTTGATTAAATGCAAAGAAAAAGAGCTTGCTTAAAGCAAAGGCATAAAAGATGCCAAGCGCTATAGCTTTTATGAAATGAATTCCGCTGAAGATATTTTGCTTGATAAGTATCCGTAGTCCCTCAAAAAAGTATGTTAAAGGCATGCAGTAGGATAATGGTTGTAGTGCTTGAGGAATAACATCGATTGAATAGGTAATTGAGGAGAGTGTTGCAACACCCCAAGGGATCATCCAAGGGACTGATTCAATTTTTGTTCCTAGTTTGCCAAGGCAGGCTACAACTGCAAATCCAAGCCCCCAGCCACACAGCACAGCTATTGCAAAGAAAAATAGGACCATGCTTCCAAGCGAAAAAACATTAACATCACAGAAGAACCATGCGATCCCTGATACGTACAGAAATGCAAGGCCAGCCTTTATGCATCCCATAATCATATGCGCAATTGCCCACTCTTGAATTGATACAGGGGTTGAAAAGAGCGAAACAAGATTTCTTCCCCAGAGCTCACGCACATAAGGAACTCCTATATCCAGCGTTGCTCTTAGTGATGTTTGCCAGAATATAGTTGCAATAAGCATTGATACACCAACGCTGCTATCACTCGTAATTACCCAGCGACTTGTAAATCCCCAAATAAGCATGTCAACCATCGGCCAATAAAGAAGATCAATAAGCCTGCTTAGATTTTTAATATCGCTGTATACATTACGTATAATAAGTGCTTTGACTCTATGATATGCAATCATGGTGCTTCCTTATGACTGTGATATGGCAATAAAATAATCTTCGAGTGAAGGCCTATCAATCGATATTTCTTGATAATCAAGACCAGATAAAACGATTGAATTGATAATCGAAGGAATCTCTTTTTCAGTAGTAGCTATACATACCCATCGATCATTAAGTGAGTAAGCAATTTTATTGTTAGATAAAAACTCTACTGCTTTATGGGTATTTTGGCCAAAAATAAAGTTTACTCGGGCTCTGCTCACACTTGCAGCAAGCTTATCTGGCGCGTCATTTGCTATGATAGATCCTTTCTTCAACACTAAAACTCTGTCACATATGTTTGCCACTTCATCCATATTATGTGATGTCAGTATGATGCTTATATTTTCTTCACGTCTTAGCTTAAGGAGTAGGTTTCTAATTAGTTTTGCAATATCAGGGTCAAGTGACGCAGTTGGTTCATCAAGGAGCAGGAGTCGAGGATTATGTAGTAATGATTTTGCAATCATTACGCGCGTTTTTTGCCCCGCAGATAAGCTCCCGAATTTTTGCCCTATGATTTCTTCTAGATTGAGTAAGTTGACCCACTTGGTTATAGCAGCAGTTAATTTTTTACCTTTTAGCCCATAAATGAGCCCGTAAATCACAAAATTGTCATAAACAGAAAGCTCATTCTGTAGGTTCACATAGGTACTTGCAAATCCAACATTTTCTAAAGCTTTGCTACGCTGAGTTGATAGGTCGTACCCGCAAATTGAAATTGTCCCACTCGTCATTTCTAACGTACTGAGAATCATCTGCATCGTTGTTGTTTTGCCTGCTCCGTTTGGCCCCAGAATGCCAAGTATTTCACCATGATCAAGATGAAAAGAAATAGCGTCTATGGCTTTAAACTGCTTGTTAGTTGACCCAAATATTTTTGATAGATTGGTGACTTTAAGAGGGTATTCCATAAGTATTTTCCCACGATAAGGCGCATTAGCATTGAGCAAATTATACCATAAATTATAGTGCAGCCTCATTAACAGCATACATGAGCTTTAATTTGTTCCCCTGATCTACCTAATTTTCCTGGGTTATACCTAACAAATAGCGCTGTAATTAACAAAAAAACTCAATTTCTGAGCGCTGCGGCTGGCTTCCTTGCAAAAGATCTTTTTGTCATGTAGAATTGCGCTCCATTTTCTTCTGCGATAGAAAAAGCAGCCGTAATCAAAGCTCATTTAGAGCTTGGTTAGCGCTTGTTCTATCTCTGGAACATATCTAAATCTAACGCATGATTGCTTAAAGATGTCATTTCGTACGGCTATAAGCGATAAGAGCGTTTTCTTATTTGATTTAAAATTCATTTTTACTGAGGGGTAAAAAAATGGTTTTAATAGTACATATAGTACTTTTCTCAAGTACATTATTTTCGCCTTTTGTCAGGCCAAGTAGCAGGGTTTCGGATGATACTTCTGCAGCTCAATCACATGAAGCTGATGTTCATAACGGGTCTGCAAAAAGAGATCGCTCAATTGATTATGCTGATATACGCAGAGCGGTAGGCGCACGAGAGCTTAAAGAGTTACAAGATAATTTTTTATCTGTTGACCGTACGGCAGATGAGCGTGATGAATTTTGTGAGCATGTAAGAAGGCGAGTTTTAGCTCTTTATGCTACCGCAGGCGCGGTAGGCGCAAGTGATGCTCAAGTAATCATACAATCTATTTTCCCGGAGTATTGCCCATTAGATACTGACTTGCTGGCTCGTCATCATCCAGCACCTGTAAGAGCGGTAGGTCTGCGAGCTCCTATTCATGAACACAAGCGCTTATGCACCATTTCAGATTCAGAATTTGAGGGTGTTACAAAGGAAGCGCTTTTTGATATTCAGCAGAGGCTATCTTTCATGGAAGGCGACTTGAAAAGACGAGAGGAATTATCACAGAAAATACAAAAGCAAATTACCGCCTGGTATCATTCAGCATTTAAAGCGAGAGATTGCGATGAGCTGGTTGATTTATACGAGAAATTTCCTGACAACTGCAGGTCTTTTCTATTTGAGCTTAAAAGCCCACTTCACTTGGCGGCAGAGTGTGATTCAAAGAAACTTATCTCATGCCTGAGAGATATTTATAAGGATTCACCTGAGCGTATTGGTTGTATCAATACTAAAGATGAAAAAGGTATGTATCCGATCCATACTGCGTGTTACTACGCAAGTCTTCCCGTGATTGATGAGCTGCTAGATTTTCTTGGTTTTCATGAGGTCATTCGCCCAATTGAGATAGAGGCTCGTAACATTACGTGCGCCCAGATTACTCAGGGGAAAAAACACCCAATACAAAAAATTTATCCTTTTATGATTGCAGCATTATTGGGGCGGACTGGATTGTGTAAAACGCTCTTAGCTATAAAAAATTCTTCTGGTGAGCCTTTTCATACTACTAAAATTATAGAAACAAAAATTCCTTTTTATTTGCCTAAAAAAACATCCCCTGAGTATCGTAAAATTCTTTCTGCAAAACCTAAAAAAACTTGCAGTGCAAAAGATTCGATTGTTTTTTCTGATACAACTATTTTTCATATTATTGCTTGCCCACTTTTTCACCATAAAAATCTTCTGCATTATTTTACCGGCTTCAGCCCAGTTCCGAGCTACATAGACCGCGCTTTATGTCCGTCTCTATACGATGATTTTCTTACAGAAGAAGTAAGGGTAGGAATTATTACTATCTTACTAGATCATATGCCCAAAAAGAAAAGCCCGGCATTGTCTTTAACCTTCATGGAGCCGCTTGAGGTAGCTGTTGATTATGATCAGGTACGTATTGCTGAACTCTTTGTTCGGCATGGTTATTTTACCGATTTTAATAGGGCTTTCATTGCTCGTCAGTTATTGAGGCTAGAGCTGCCAGATCTTGCTAGGGAAGTTTTTCCTTGTGTGACTCATGAATCGTTAACACCAAGTGCTCCAGTAAGTGCTTCTGTTTCTGATGATGCAGCTCCAGAAGTTAGGCGTGAGCCGATTAAAGTGCTGACGATCCCTGAGGAGAGGGCATTAATATTAAAAAAGATGCGCTAAGGTCAGAGCGCCAAGAGAGTAATATTAAGCGCTTGAGCATCGCGTTTAAATGTTTCTAGGTCATGAATGAGGGTTGTGCGTGCTTCCCAGACTATAGCAGCCACAGCCCCTTTACAGAGCCCCATTTGCGTAGCTTGATTGTTTCAAATAGAAACTACAGCTCTTAAAAAATATTATTTAAATTAGTAACTCTACTCTCGCTTTGCAAAAACAAACAGATTCATTAGGCTGCCGATTCTTTTGAAAATATTGATCGTAAACTCCAATAAGGTTTTAGATATGTTGATACTATCTCTTGTAATTAATTTCCTATTAAGTACTTCTCTGTATGCTGCCGCGGCATCCTCACATGATTTGCCACATGTTTTATCTACAGAAGCAGCCGATGCAATAGCAAAATTCTATTGTGTTGAACCAAGCGCAAAAAGAATAGCACGAGATATTTTGTTGCGAGCGACAAAACGCGATCGAGATGATTTAGTCCTTGAGTTAGATGAAGATGCAAAAAGAGTTGCATATAGTTTATATCAACAAGCATTAGCTCGGGGTGATGTACGGGTTGTAGATTTGGTTAGTCATAGCCTACCAGAGCTTCTTGATCGGCCGATTTCAGCAAGATCAGCCTATTCTGATTTGCATTTAAACATGAGGCGCTTTCCTAAGAGACTTAGAAATGAGCTATCTGGTCGTGATGATAATCTTGCTGCTGAAGTTATAGATGATTATGTTGGCCTTAGTTTGCCAAAGCGAGTTATGAATTTTTCTAAAGAAGAAATTCTTGGCGCCTCAATAGAAAGGCTTGAAGAAATTATTGAAGTATTTGAATGTTATGCAACTCAAGAAGAGCAGCTTGTATTTAGAGATCCGATTATAACAAGGTTGACTGAATTTCTCTATGCGGCGCTTGATGCAAAAGATTACGATACTGTTATTTTATTATTAGACTCGTATTATCTTTATTATAAAACGATTGATTTTGATGCTAAACACAACCTCTTTTTTATTGCGATTGCTAACTCAATAGCGTTATTTAAAAAAATTGTAGATCTTGATTTAGATGATCCAGGATTTATCAATAAATTTTCTGCTAACCCTTTTCACAATAGATTATCACCTGAATTTAGTGTTGATGCTATGAAAGTACTCATTGATGCCTATGGAGTAAGAAGTCTAATTCAACCATTAGTCGTAAAAAAAGCACATCATTCCCCTCAAGCGCGTCAGATTTATCCATTCATGATTGCTCTAGCATATGGTGATGTTCCACTTTTAAAATTTCTACTCAGTGTAAAAAACCCAGAAACAGACCTTTATGTGCACTATGAAGAATTATTATTAGATAAAATTCCACTTATGTGGCATGCAGATGATGCTGAAATAATTTTAGACTGCAGCCTTCCAAGGCCGCATGGCTGTGATCCTGAGATTATTCTTCATGGGACAACTATTTTCCATTGGTTGGCATGCTCACAAATTGCTCCAGAGGTTTTTATAAAATTTTTGACTGGATTATCTAGATCAGATCTTGCCTCTGGTCCCGTTGACCCTATCGCACCTGAAAAAATTATGGAGTGTCTAGATCTATTGCTCAAACATTTACGGTCACCAATAAGAATAATCTACAACACAGCTCTTATTGAACCACTTGAGTTTGCACTAGCATCAAAAAATTATGCTACGGCAAAAATGCTTATTACCGCGGGCATGGTCAGTGAGATTAATAGAGCTTCATTCGCTATGAGTTTATTTAAAGAAGGCCAAGTAGAGCTTGCACGACTCTTGATCCCAAGCATCACAGCTGAGTCTATTGAAAGATATGAAGCGATGGAGGCTGCTTCATATGCAGCTCGTAGAAGCGTCGTTCCAGTAGCTAATGCATCAGAAGCGGAGTATGAAACATTACCACGCTCTCACAGCCTTCGAAACCCTGGAACAACTCGTCGCGGTAGACTACCTGCTTCTGGCAAGGAATCAACTAGAAAAATTATTCCACTGCGATAAGACAGATATTCAGCTCCTGGGCTTTTTGTTTGAAAAGCTCAAGATCATTAATGAGTGTTGTGTGGGCTTCCCACGCAATTGCCTTGACGTCACCAGCTTGTAGCACTGCAAGTGTTGCAGGCCCTAGAGTAGGAAGATCATATTTTCGATTGTGATCTTTAAACGCTGTTTTGCATAAAATAACGCCGCCTTGTGCAAGTGCAATTGCCCGTTGCAAGCAAGCATCAGTTCCCTCTATTGCCTCTGCTGCTATGACCATGCAATCTTTAACAACAACTGTTTGGCCAATATCAGCCGCAGAAATCTCACGGGCTTTTTGCAGACCAAAAAAGATACTTTTTTTATCTTCCTCAGAAAGTTCACCACAAATAATTCCCGGCTTACAAAAAAGCCCACCAAGCACCTCGTCTTGCTGCAAGACGCTAAACCCTTGGTCCTCTAAAAAATTTATAGCTCCTTGCATGATGTCGCGATCACCTTTAAACGTTAATTTTGCAAAAAAGCTAAGTGCCATGCTGTCAAAACTAATATGTTTTAACAAAGCTCCTTTATCAACTTTACCTATAAAAAAAAGTTTGTTACAGCCACGGCTTTTCACCGCGGCAATAATTGAGCTTGGTTTATAATAGGGCTTTTGTAAAACTTCGGCATGGCCATCGCACACAGCGGCAAGTGCCTGACCATTATTTTCTGGAAATAACGATACAACCATAAAGCTTGTATTTTGTTCAATAAGTGTGCTGCATGCGCGCAGCGGAAGTTGGCCAGTACCTGCTATAAGAGCAATCATTATAAAATCCCACTAAGACTCAAGCGGCGGCTTTGTTTTATCTCAGCCGCCACTTGCTATGACTCTGCTATTATAAGACGCTTTGTTCTTGTTGCTTAGAAAAATTAATTGGGCGCTCTCGAAGTCCGAGTAAGGATTCGATTTCAAAAGTTAAACTCAAAGCTTTTAGATCTCGGTCAGAGTTCCAAAGGTTTGTCCCATTTTTGACGGCCGTTAGGAAATGAATAATTTCTTGTCGTAACGGATTATCTTTGAAAACAAAAACATGCTCAACAGTTGACTCTTGGCGATATTTGAGCTGATCTGCCGCAATATCAATACGAGAGCTTGTTTGTCTGTAGATTGCAAGATCTTGAGTGGTGAAATCCAAATTAATAAAAGCATCTTGTTGGTGGACAGCCATGCTGCGCTTTTTAATTTGAGAAGCTCTGCTTGAGCTTATAGTTGCTACACAACCATTACTAAAAGTAATTTGTGCTGTCGCAATATCGCATGAGTTGCTGTAGATTTTTGTTCCATGAGCAGAAACATTAACTACCTCAGCATCAACAAGATTCATGATTAGATCTATGTCATGAATCATAAGATCAAGGACAACACTATCTTGTGAAACCCGTGCATTAAAAGGCCCCATTCTGTGGCATTCTATAAGAAGCGGGTTAGACATGATTTTTTTTAGTTCTTGTACTGCACCATTAAAACGCTCAATATGCCCGATGTGGAGTGCTTTGTTATTTTTATGTGCAAGAGCTATAAGATCTTGTGCTTGTTCAAGCGTATTTGTCATAGGCTTTTCAAGGAGCACATGCTTTCCTGCTTCTAAGCATTGTTTTGCAAGTGGATAGTGCATCCCTGTTGGAACTGCAATAATGACTGCGTCAACAAAATCAAGCCAAGCATCACATGTATGTGTTTTAATAACAGCATCGTTTTTGATTTTTGCCCAGTTGTTTTCATTTGGATCAGCCACGGCAATAAGCTGCGCGTCTGAGATACTTCCAACGACTGATGCATGGTAGTTACCCATGTGGCCTAGGCCAATAACGCCTATTTTAATCATGTTTACTCTGCTCCTTGCTTATTCTAAAGATGCTTCTTTTTCATGTGCACATTTGCGCGATACGCCACGCTCACTTGAGGTGATAAATTCTATGAATTTAATAACGTGACTATCACTGCCCCAGCTTTCATGTGAGGCTGCGTTTTTAATTTCGTCTAAAGAAATTTTGTCTTGGTAAAAAAGCTTTGTAACGTGTTTGAGTGCATTAATACTTTCGCGCGGCATTCCTGCTCGGCGTAATGCGATAACGTTAAGCCCATAAAATGCTGCTGGCTGACCACTATATAATCCATAAGGTGGCAAGTCTTGTCTGATGCCACTAAATGGTGCAAGTGCGGCAAATGTACCAACACGACAAAATTGATGTGTTGCCGCGCCCGCCATTAAAAAAGCTCGCGTTTCAACATACGTATGCCCGCCCAGGTTAACATTATTTATTAATGTTACGTGGTCTTCAAGAATAGAGTCATGCGATACATGAGCAAAATTCATCAGATAGCAGTTGTTGCCTATTTTGGTAATACCGTCTTGTGTACGTGGGCCATGAACTGTTACAAATTCACGAAGGTGACAATTTTTTCCGATCTCAATACGCCCAACTGGTTTTTCAAGGCCGATTACTTGCCCCTCAAATCCAACTGTTGCATGCGAGTAGAGTCGGGTGCCATCACCGATTGTGACATTACCTGTCACAGTGCAGAATGGGCCAATTTTAACGTTCTTACCAAGTACAACATTTTCGCCGATTACAGCAGAGGGATGAATATATGTTTCATCAGAATGAAAGAAACCTTCCTCAAACGAGGAAGGTTTCATATTTTTTTGTGCAGATAAATTTTCCAAGATGTGAACTCCGATGCTGGCTGGGGCGGAAGGATTCGAACCTACGCATGGCGGAACCAAAACCCGCTGCCTTACCACTTGGCGACGCCCCAATTGCATTTCACGAGAGGTATATTACATTAAATTTTGAGATTCGCCAACTACTTTTTTGTATTCTTTTATAACTTCTTGTTCAATAAGTTCGCGCGTTTCTGCATTAAGCGGGTGCACGATATCTTTGAACGTTCCGTCTTTTTTTCTTCGTGATGGCATTGAGACAAAAAATCCCTCATCACTTTCTATAATTTTCATATCCCGGACGATGAAGCAATCATCGAACACCATGGTAGCATAACCCTTAAGTCTACCTTCATTTGCTGGGAAAACTTTTACTTCGGTTATTTTCATAAGAAGCTCTCCGGTTTGTGCCTGGTTGCGATTAACAGTAAGTTTCGCGCGACCTGTAACCTTTTTCGTGACAAACATGGCATCAATCTAAAGCGGGGGTCTATTCATGTCAACTTTTTTTTACTGACTGTAACGCTTTTCTTAAAAAACATGCTAAATGTGTACAGTTAATGAATTTAATTCCGTAAAAAAGGGCTTTTTATTGTTAAATTCGATTAAAATGCTTTATCTGTTACTATTAAAAATATCGAGGCATAATTAGGGTATGCCCTGATATTTTTAGTTTATGGAGGGGGTTTTTATGGTAACTAACTATTTAGTGAAAATAATTACATTTTTATTCAGTTTTTTAACGTATTCATTAGTATCACCAGCGGCAGCTTCAGGCACCGTTAGTCCCGCAGAATCTGGTTCTGGAAGTACTAAGAAAAGAGTAGGTTTTGCACCTTTAGTAGATATAAAGACTATAGAGCCAAGAGAGCTTGTTAATCACAGGCCGCCAAGCTTGAGATCGAGCGATACAGATGCTACACCTAAAAGTCCTGCTGATAGTAACGCACTAAGACGCCTTCACGTGGCAATATGCAGTGATGATGATTCTAAGGTTGATCGTATACTAAGTTTATACGAATTTTCTCCAGAGTTGCTTCTTTCACCGCTTGAGTTTACTTATGAACCAGAAACGCTTGTGCACGCGGTTGCTCGATCTATCCACAAAGAGCCAAAAAAACAATTATCTATCTTGAGAAAGATTATAAATCATTTGGAAGATGGTGTTGATTTTTCGCATGAAGATGCGCGCGGAAATAAGCCGCTTGAGCTTATGTGTCAGCTTCAGCATGATGCCACATGCCCTTATTTTGCAGAGGCGGTCATGCTTTTTATTCGACATGGTGCATCAGTTGATAGAATTAAAAATTCTTTAACTATTAGTCCTAGAATCAAGGCTATAGTTCTGAGTATGCATACTGCACGTACGCGTGTTATGCGAGTTCCGCTACATGGTTCTGAGGAATCTTCGCCATCAGTTGCAGCTTCTGCTGCTGCTACACCTGCCGTACGAAAAGATGGTTCAACTGAAAAAACTACACCAAAAGCTGGCGCAGGGTGCTGCACTATAAGCTAATGAGCGCTTGCTCTAGAATGTTTATTTTTAGTTCTTGCATAAAGTATTAAAAAAGGTCATAAAAATACCAGGTTTCAATCGGTGCTCTAAAGCAACGTGAAGGTATTCTATGACCTTTTTTAATGTACTAGCGTTTTTAGTATTGTTCTTTGGTTTTGAACTCCGTGCAGCTAATCAATCCGTTCTATTATTAGATGATAAAATTAATCAGTTGTATGAGCTTGATAATCTGGAATCAGCATTTAAAGATGCTATTGAGAAATCAGAAACGCTTTATGGCGCAACAAAAACAAATGAGTTTATCTCTGTTTGCAAGCAGGTTGTAGAGCAGGTGCGCCTTGCGTATATCGATTCCTACAAATCCTATGTTCTTCAATCATTTGAAAAGCGTCAAAATCATAAAAGTCGTATGCTTCGACTTCCACAGTATCTTGGTAATCTTTTTAAAAAAATTCTTACAGATGTTATTAAAAAAAAGGTTTTGGTTTTTTTTGATCAAGACGTCTTGTCATCTCACCAAAAAGATTACGCATACATTCTGGCCCACTGCATTTGTGCTAAGGCTCTAAAATTGTATGATATGACTGGATTAATGATAGATCTTGCATTAGATGCGCGTTCCGTTGATGATTTTAGAGGCTTGATGCACCATGCACCCTCTATTTTACGCCAGCGTAGTGAACCAGAGGCCAGAGGCCTACGCTTTCTCGTTTTTATAATACTTTTTAGCTGTGGTAGTTATGCAATACTCAGTGAGTATAATCTCCCTAAGCAGGCAGTGCAGAGCAGTCCTCAAGCGTACGGCTCATTAAATGCATTTACAGCACAAAAGCAGGTGCTGAGCAATCCACGCCCAACGCTGCTTTCTTTGCTTTCCATAAACTCAAATCGCTAAATACGTTCAGCTACTCGCAGCTTTGCTGACCGTGAAGACGCGTTTTCAGCAAGCTCATCTTCTTGGGCTGTAATAGGTCGCTTGGAGAGCATTTGAAGCTCCATCTGATGTTCTTGGAAATAGTCTTTAACAAGGCCATCTTCAAGTGAGTGGAAGCTAATGCAAACAAGGCGCCCACCAGGGTTTAGCTGTGGTGTTGCTGCCGCAAGGAAAGATTTAATATTATTAAGCTCATCATTAACTTCAATACGCAGCGCCTGAAAAACCTTAGTCGCTGGGTGAATACCACGCTTTGCCCTAAAAATAACAGGGTTATAAACCTGCTCAATGACTGCAACCAGATCTGCAGTTGTTTTTAGTGGTTTGATTTTACGTGCTTCAACGATAAGGCGTGCAATTTTTCTTGATGCCTGCTCTTCACCATAGTACCAAAATAGATCAGCAAGATCTTTTTCTGAGTATTCATTAACGATAATCGCAGCGGTTTTGTGCTGGTGTGATGTTGACATTCTCATATCAAGCGGGGTGTCTTTACGAAATGAGAATCCATCTTTTTCATGAATCTGAAATTGTGACGTTCCAAAGTCAGCAAGGATACCATCAAACTTTGGTAGGCGCTCTTTTTTTATAATTTTATAAAGGTGCGCCATATTTCCCCATACCATGGTAAATCGATCACCAAAAGTTTCTTTTATAGGTCCAGCGTTTGTCTCAATCGCAACCTTATCCCAATCAAGAGAGGTTACATGACATGTGGGTTCTGCTTCTAAAATTGCTCTGGTGTGCCCGCCGCCGCCAAAAGTCACATCAAGATAGTGCCCCCCAGGTTTAAGTGAGAGAGCTTGAAGTACTTCGCGGACTAGGACGGGTTTGTGGTATGTCATTATTAAATCTTTGTAAAATCGATTTTACGTATTGGTTTTACTACAAAATCAGGTTTTTCAAGGATACCATAACTTTCAACTTCCAGCACTACCTTCTTTCCGCCAAGAGCGCGCAGAGGCCCAAGATTCATTTTGCGTGTATTATCAAGAAGTTCATAGGTTGCCGCTTTTGCAAGCTCAAGCTCAGACTCCCCAAAAATCCCTAGATATCCCCGCACATAGGACTGATCTCGTTGCGTTACGATTGTGTCAACATCGATAACCCCTACTTGATTTGGTTCGACTCTGATAATAGGGGTTTTATCAAATCGCCACACAGCCATATCATCTTTATCTTCTGTAGCTCCAAGCCAGCTGCCTTTTGCTTTTTTCATATAAATAAAACCACAGACATAGAGCGGTACGCCTGTTTTGTTTTCAACAGCAAAATCAAGCTCTCGGGTTGAGGCTACTTGTTCTTTCTGATCATTTTTTTCAAAATCGTATTCTACAAACTCGCCTTTAAAACCATAGGTTTCAACATGCAGCGTCACGGTTTTATTTTTTAGGGCAATAAGTTTATCAAGATCGAGTTTGAATCGATCTTCTGTTAGCTCATATGTTGCTTTTTCAGCTTGTTCGTATGATGGGAAAACCCCTAGATACCCAAAGACATTTTTTCTGTCTTGCTCATTTTCGATACTATTAATATCAATTGTTTGAGTACTATTATTTTTTAGCACATAGACAGGGCTTTTGTACCATCCCCATCGTGCAAAATCCCTACGGCGCAGATACGCAAAACATGTGACGTAAACAGTTTTACCTGTTTTATTAAGTACATCAAAATCAAGTTCACGTGAGCTTTTTGAGCTCAGCACAGATGACGGTCTTATTTTTTTGATCGTGCCTTTTGACTCTTTTTCAGCTCGAGCGAGCTTAACTTGGAGGCGTGCTTTTTTCTTAGCCTTTTTTGGTTCAGGTTTTTCCGGCGCACTCGTTTCTAGTATTTTGGGTTGTTTCTTTTCTGGTGCGTCGTCAAAATCAGGCATGTCACCGAGTTCTGTAAGCATGAGCGCTTTAAAGGCATCTCGTGCGCCTGTGTCTGCAGTTGTGCTCGTTAATTGTAGTTGTTGGGGTGCTTCTGGTATTTCTTGAACCACTGCGAGTTCTTCGACTGCTGCTCTTATTGGATCTGAAACAAATACAACTGATAGCGCCAACACAAATAATTTGAACTTCATAATACTTATCTCCAGCCGATACCTTTAATGAGCACGGGTTTTGCGAGCTTTTTATTATGTATGTCCAGAAGAGTAGGGCGTTGGTAGTGTCTTATGTTTGATTATTGCCAAACAATCGTCCGAACTTCTCAATTCTAAGCTGATAGCACGGCCTGTTCAATAGCTTTAATTTTTTGTGCAAGCGAAACGTCATTCTTGAGCAATAAATCAACCTTGCCCAGCGCATGAATTACTGTTGAGTGGTCACGACCACCAATAAAGCTCCCAATCACTTGGAGTGAGCATGAGCTATGTTTTTTCATCATATAAAATGCTATCTGACGTATGGTTGCGATATCTTGGTGCCGCTTCTTGGATTTAATATCCTGAATCGAAACATCAAAATGATCAGCCACAATTTTGAGTATAACATCAAGCATGATGCCTTCTCTGCGCGGTTCATTGAGTGTGAGCAGTACCTTGCGCGCCATTTCTATCGACACGGGCTGATTGGTCAGCGCTGAAAACGCGCCAACGCGAACGAGCGAACCCTCAAGCTCACGTATATTTGAAATAACGCGGGATGCGATAAATTCAGCAACATCGTCTGGAAGGTTGATTTTATTCTGGTCGGCTTTTTTCTTTAAAATAGCCATTTTTGTCTCTGTGTCTGGCGTTTGAATATCAGCAACAAGTCCCCACTCCATACGAGATTTAAGTCTGTTTTGAAGCCCGACAATCTCTTTGGGAAAGGTGTCGCTTGAGAGCACGATCTGTTTTTGTTGCTCATAAAGGACATTAAAGATATGAAAAAATGTCTCTTGAGTTTGCTCTTTATTTGATAAGAACTGAATATCATCAAATAAAATGATATCGACTTTTGCATAGCGCGTTCTGAACAGATGTGATTTATCAAATCTAATTGAGTTTATAAACTCATTAATAAAATTATCAGATGTTTCGTACCGCACTACGGCTTCAGGATTATTCTTTTTGACTTCATTACCAATAGCGTGCAGAAGGTGCGTTTTGCCAAGTCCCGTACCACCATAAATATACAGTGGGTTATACACTTTACCCAGATTTTCACATATTGCGTATGCAGCGGCATGCGCAAGTGAGTTGCTTGGTCCAACAACAAAATTTTCAAATCGATACGCAGGATTAATATTTGAGCCGTTTCTTTGTTGGCTCTTGCGATCCATGACCAGCTCTTCAGACTTTTGTGGAATGATAGTCGGTGCGGTCTGGCGATGGTGTTGCTGAGGTACAGCTTCATCTCCCATGCTGTGGAGCACTGATGCAGGAATAATTGTTCTGGGTCTTTGAACTTCGGGCTGCGTTGCAGATACAAACTCAAGCTTTGGTTGCTGAGTATTGAGTAAGCGTCCAAGGTGCCGCTTGAGTAGCTCTGTATAGTGCTCTTGGATCCAGCGGCTTACAAATTGATTTGGTACACGCAGGGTTGCAATATTGTTTTCTTGGTCCCATCGTTCGAGCAACACAGCCTTGAACCATGTCTCAACGACTTGGCTTCCAGCTTCTTCTTTGATGATTTTTAAAAACTCATCCCAAATTAGTTGCACGATATCCTTGATTATATGCTACACCTGTTTTGGTGTACTTGCAGTCCCCGCCTTATGTGCTGGGTAGTATAACAAACGAAACGGATATTGAGTATGCACTTTACACAATTCATGCAAACTTCTAAAACATTTTTGCTGCTTGGCCTTTTTTTGGTTACTGCATGCGCAAAGAAAAAACAAACAACGCGCCCAGAGCACTACCTTAAGCGTGCGTATGCGGTGCTTGATGATCAATCGCCGCAGGCATTACGCCAGGCACTTGTTCATCTGGATGAAGGGCTTGCGGTTGTGCAAGCGCCACAATTATACGGGCTTAAAGCAAGTATTCTTTTTCAGCTTGGCCATACCGAAACAGCGCATGAACTTTTAGCGCGGGCAATAACGCTCTGTGACCATGATCCTTCACTTAAATCACAGCTTATTAATAATTATGCCTGTGTTCTTGCGCAGCACGGAGACTATGATCAGGCGCTGCGTCGGTTTAAAGATTTAGCGTTAGATCCCTATTACCAAACGCCTGAAGTTGCGTACTTGAATATGGCTCGAGCATATGCTCAGCAAGGTGCTTATGCGCAAGCGTTATCATCTGTTGATCACGCGCTTGAGCTTGAGCGCTCATTTTCTGATGCATGGCTCATGAAGGCGCATCTTTGCGTCCAGCTTGGCGATAAACCTAAAGCTCGCGTTGCGCTTAAAGAGCTTTCTTTGTTGGAGCAAGACCCTCATCTTGAGGAGCGGTATGCTGCTTTATTTAAAATATAAAGAGTCTTGCCGCATTTCCTCGCTTGTCTGTAGTATGAACTGAAGCGATAAAATTTAGGGGAGAAGGGGTTTGTATGCTAATAAAAGCGTGCTTATGGGTAATTATGTTTGTGTCGCCCGGGCTGCTGATGGGGTACCCCCCAGCAAGAAGCTTTTCTGATATTGCCTACGGGACAGATTCTGGGCACCACACGTATGTTCCCTCTCTTGATGTATCAAGAACCCCGTCTAAGCGTGAGACCCATGAGAAATCCCCGTCACAGAGTGAAAAAAGCTCATTTATCCAAGTAATAAAAAATGCATGGCAGCGACTTTGGGGTGCTTGATACCCATAAGATCTTGATCTGATCATGTGATAACAGGTAGTATCAAAATACTATAATATTTTTGATTTTATTCTTTGCTGGGGGAGCGGGTATGAAACCAACCTATTTCTTAAAGGTGCTGTTAATAGCATCGTTTTTTGGTACTACATTACAGCCTGCGGCTGTGGAGAGTCTTTCCACGTCTCCTAATGCGCCAGACGTTTCTGATCTAAAGAAGTCAGCAGATACAAAAAAAACTGCGGCTTCAGCTGTTGAAGAAAAAAAAGTAGCAGCAGCTCAAGGTGTAAAAACGCTTGGTGAAATTCTGTCTAATATTACAGCTGGATTTAAGCAGGCTTTTCTTGAGCTCAATTACTTGAGCAGCAAAATGAGTTTTCCGCTCTCACTTCCGTTACTGGATATGGCACGAGCTGCAAAACTTTCTCCTTCGCTGGTTTCAACCATAGAGGGTTTTGGCGTTAAAAATGACACAAAGCTTATGTTTGAGTGGAATCTTGGATCAAGCGGATCAGGCTTTGAGCCTGAGCTTGTAAGTGATGCTCGTTCACGCGCTGCAGTTGCAGAGAGCGGTACATCAACGTTCAAGCAGCTGACAGCACAAGAAATTATGAGCCTGAGCGAAGAGCAGCGTGAACTTTACAGAGGCCGTCTTGTTGGCAAACTGCTCAAAGAGTCTGGTGAATTTGTCTCAAAAGATCTTGATGATGGATTTGATATTGTCTTTATGAGCACAACTCCTGCAGCGATGAAAAAAGCTATGGAGTTTATGGCTAGCCTTGAACCATTTAAAGATAACTGGGGCCTTTTATTTGGTAATATTGCACGCCTTCGCGGTGATACTGTTTTCTTTTTTAAGCTTCTTATGCTTTCAAAGCTTGCAATGACAAATCAATACGCAGGCTTGTTCCCTGATTTGAAATCAAAAGTTTCTTTTGTGACTTTTGAAATGCTTATGTTGATGGCGCGCTTGAGCAAAACAACAGACCCAGAGCTCAGCGTTGTCGACATTGCAAAAACAAGAGAAAAATTCCCTGAGCTTGCATATGATGGCTCACCAGCAGAAGCAACACTTATTAAAGTTCTTAATCAGAACCTGACAAAACAGCCAGAAGTTTTGAAGGCCGTTGTTTTTGCTAAGCGTATTCGTTACAAAGATCCATTTGGATTCATTGAGCGTTTATTCAAAACATTCTATCTGGGTGATTTGATTGACCCATCAAAACCAAACAGCCTTAAGGTTGCAGCAAGTGCACGTGACTACTTAGCATACATGTCATCAGTGCTTTATAAATCAAAAGAAGCACAGCTTGCAGTAAGCATAGCGTGGGATGCAAAAGGTGGATTTGAAGGACGAGCTGCTGCGTTTGAAGCCCAAGTGCTACCGCTCATGGCTGACGCAGAAAAAGTTGCAGCAATGAGTCTTTTTGATCGTGAGTATTTAGTCTATGCGCTTTACAGTCTTTATTATTCACTACCAGCAAGCGTAAAAACTATTTCAGATGAAGCAACAAGAAAGAAAGCTCTTGTTAAGCGCGCAACTCTGGTCAAAGAACTTGTTACTAAGTTCAATGAAGCTTTTGATAAATTGCCTGCATACGCGCTGCCAGCAGCGGCAAAAATTACTGATAAAACAATGGCTGCCGGTGTTGCTAAGTGTGTTGACGCAGTTGTAAAAGATCTTAATGATCGCATTGATCTTATGCTTAAAACACTCGATACCGTTATCGAGTCAGAAAGCGCTGATGCTCTTGCTTCACAGCAACAAATGATTCCTGATGCAAGCTACGAAGCTTCAGGTCAAGTGCAAGTTCCACTTATGAGCTGGCTCAAGATGCAGTACTCAACGCTTGGATCAATTATGACCAGAGACTTCCAAGGTGATGAAGGATACGTGCGTGATCCGCTTCCTGTTGGGTATAAAAAAGCATTCTTGCACGCTGTTTCTATCGGGCTTCGCGTTATGGCAGACCTGCCTAAAGCAAGTAAGCTTTATGCAGCTACTGACGAATACAAAGCATACAGAGACACGACACTTAAAACTGCTAATGATGAGCTTAAAGCTGCTGCTGCTGAGTATAATGCTGCAGGTGCGCGCCTTAAAACAGCACCAACAGATGCTGCGCTTAAGAAAACTTTAGTCGAAGCAAAAACAAAAGTTGATAAAGCGAAATTTGCATTAATTAAAGCACAGGGTGGCCTCAAGGCTAAAGCTATGAACTTTAAGTTTGAGCGTATCAAGGGTGGTACCCCAGAGTCGCTCAGTGACTTTATGATCAGAGAGCTTGTACTCTTGTTTATGAAGACACCTAATAAAGACGAAATTATCGGCGCACTTAATCGATTCACTAAGCCGCTTGGTGTTGATTTAACTGACCCGCAAACAATGGCAATGATTACTGGTCAGGCTGCATCACAAGAAGAAGCTGATGCAGAGGCTCTCATGGAGGGCGTAGACCTTAGCCTCTTTGAAGATGATGGATCTGATGATGAAACCATCGCTGACGAAGAAGCTGATGAGTGGCTTGAAGAAGATGGTGAAGCCGAAGCGTTTGAAGAACTTGATTTTTAAATACGTAACCTACTAATCACGAATGTCCCGGTTTCGGCCGGGACATTCACCTAGGCAAAATGATGAAACGTCTTTTGTGGTTTGCTTTGATAGCTGTTTTTTCTCTTAATGCTGCGCCAGGCGCATTACCTGGTGCTGGGAGCCTTACGACATATTTTCAGCAGCTGATTGATCAAAGTAAACAGCGCCTTCTTGCCTGTAATTCTCTCCTCGTTAATTTTGATAAAATCTTAGACGCTCAAAATGTTAGGTATCAAACACATTCAGTTATTAATCTTAGTGTTGATGATCCTGTATCACGAGGATCAAAAATAGGAATTAGCTTTGATTTTGGTGATGCTGGGGTGGGCAACCTGAGTGCGTTTGATGGTTTTAGTATCAAGTTCATGCTCGATGCATTACCTGATAATTTTAAACCACCGTTTGAAAGTTTTTTTGCCAAAATTCTTTTTGATGCAACACAGCAGCCTGATCCTGCCTTTGTTGATCCATCAACAGGAATAAGCTCAAAGATGGTTTATCGTAGTACGCCTGTGATGGAGTTTATTTTAAAAGCGGCGTTCCTTATGCGCGACGTCAAAGATGGGATTATTGATCAGTCTGATGCTCGTACACAGCTTATGCTCCTTATCTTCAGGCTCTCGCAGGTTCCTGGTATTACATCATTTGATCAGGTTATCAAAGAGCTTCCAGATGTTATGGAGCCATTATTTAAAGTTGTTAACTTTGGTAGCGTTAATGGTCTTGATTATGTGCGCGCTCTGTGGCTGCGCTGTATGGAGATTTTTAATTATAATCTTCAAGACACAACCCGCACGTATTCAACTGCAAAAGACGCGCCAGCACTTGTTACCGCTTTTATGGCTTTAGGGTTTAGATTTGTGGTTGAGTGTGAAAAAGCTCGGAGTGCGTTTGTTGCAACTCCAGATGGTGCAAAAGCATGGGAAGAGTATCTTGTCAAAAAAGACAAAGCAGCATTCAATAAAAAAATCACAGCCTATGCTACTGCACGATCAACACTCCTTAAAAATGCAGGAGCGCTTTTGCTCCGTGTACAAAAAATTCGTAATGCAGTTATCACAACACTCAGACCACTTCTTGAGCCGCTCCTTGACCAGTACGGCATACCATTTGATCTTATTATTCCGCCAACTAAAGAAGAAAGTGCTGCGGCTGAGGTTCAAGCTGAGGCTGATGCGCTTGCCGCAGAAATCGATATGCTCCTAGCAGATGATGCGCTGACAAATGTTGATTATGAAATTATTGAAGAAGATGAAGCGTCTTTTGAAGAGCCAGATGATACATTTATGTCTGACGCACCTTCTTCAGTTAGTCCTTTGGCAGAAGTAAGCAAAACTCTGCCAGCAGCAAAAGACGTAAAGCCAGATAATCTTTCACAACAAAACGATGAACCTATTGTTGATGAAATTGAAGCGATAGAATCGTTTGATGATAATTATTCTGATGCATCTAGTAATGACGCAGCCTCTGATGCTACACTAAGCGGCACGGTGGAGTTCTAATATCACCTTATCTTTCGATATTATGTCTTTGCACTTGAAGGGTGCGCGCGCTAAGGGGTGTATGCATGAAGGTTACACGAAAGCTTTTGGTGCTTTTTTGTACATTACTTACAGCTGGTTGCAGCAGTTTATTTTTTTCTAAAAAATTATCTTTTCAGGAGTATTCAGCGATGGTAAGCAAACCAGTCAAAACGCTTGATGATGTGCTACAGTATTTTCCAAAAAATCCAGACCAGATACATCAGTATGCACATCATGCACGGCAATTATGTGATGAGGCTTTAACATCGTTTCTTGCTCTTGCAGCTCAAGCGCGCACTGTCCAGAATACACTCTATGCATTTGATGATTTGCAGCATGATCTTACGCGCGTGATGAATGTGATAGAAATTCTTGAAATGGTTTCACCAGATGAGGCAGTGCGTAATGCCGCGCATACCGCATCGCTTGAATTAAAATCATATGCAGTTGCTACATTTGCAAATAAAAAAATTTATGAAGCATTTAAAGCGCTTGATGAGTCTGTTGATCATGCAACACTTTCTGATGAAGAGCGTTATGCATTAAGCGAATCACTGCTTGATTTTAAACGTTCAGGATTTGAGCTTCCTGATGACGAATTTGCAAAGCTAACACAGATTAAGAGCGATCTTGCAAAAACATGCGCCGAGTTTGATAAAAATATTAATCAAGATGAATCATCAATCACTGTTGCTCATGATGCGCTTGATGGGTTGAGTGATGATTTTATTGCTCAGCTTAAAAAAACAGAGCAAGGCGATTTTATTTTGGGGTGCGATTATCCAACTTATTTTGAAGTTATGGAACATTGCACTGTTAGCCAGACGCGTAAAAAGCTTTTTAATGCTTTTAATAATCGGGCCTATCCTGCAAATAAAGATGTTATTCAGCAGATTCGTGTGCAGCGTGATCAGATGGCGCAGCTGCTTGGGTACAAAAACTTTGCGCAGTTAGATATCGAAAAAGAGATGGCCGGAAGCCCTGAGCGCGCAGAAAAGTTTTTGATAGGTCTTGCACAAAAAGCACAGCCGAAGATGGCAGCTGAACTTACAATGTTTGTTGATAACGCGGCTGATGCTACTGTGTGTGATGCACAAGGTAATGTGTACCCATGGGATTTGCCATTTATCAAAGCGCGCTATAAAAAAGAGCACTTAGCAATTGATGATCGCGAAGTGGCAGAGTACTTCCCGCTTGAACAAGCTGTTCAGGGCATGTTTGATATTTACCAAAAGTTTTTAAGCCTTCGCTTTACCATGCTTAAACCATCGTGGTCATGGCATGAGGATGTGCAGTGCATTCAAGTTAATAATGCGACTGATGGTCAGCTTCGTGGGTATGTATTTATTGATTTACATCCTCGTCCGTCAAAATACAGTCATGCTTGTCATGCAGGAATTTTAAGCTCGTATTATCGTGCTGACGGTTTGATTAGTCCATCTGCTGCTGTAGTGATTGCAAACTTTCCAAAACCAACTCCAGGTAAACCAGCGCTCCTCAAATTCTCAGATGTCGAGACATTCTTTCATGAGTTTGGTCATGCGATGCACGCAGTGCTTGGTACAACACAGCTACAAGGCTGCTCAGGCACATCAGTGAAGCTTGATTTTGTAGAGATGCCATCACAAATGTTTGAAGAGTGGCTGTATGATCCAGCACTTCTTAAAGCGCTTACTCATCACTACAAAACAGGTCAGCCAATTCCAGACCATCTTGTTGATGGATTAATTGCGCTCAAAAAGTATGATGCTGGTATGTTCTTAGTGCGTCAGGTTGGGCTTAGTTTGCTCTCTCTTTGGCTTCATACTACAGACCAAGATCCTGATGTCATTTCTAAAGAGATCGCACAAAAATACCTTAAAGGTATTTATCGTGATGATACAACGCATATGTGGGCAAGTTTTGGCCATCTTGGTGGGTACAGTGCGCGCTACTATGGCTACATGTGGTCAAAAGTGTATGCACTTGATCTATTTGATACTATTAAAAAAGGCGGACTCCTCAGCCCTGAAAACGGTAAGCGCTTTGTTTCGCTTGTACTTGGCAAGGGTGGTAGTGCGGATCCAAATGATTTACTGAAAAATTATTTAGGAAGAGAGCCGCAGGATAAAGCATTCTTTAAAGATCTTGGCCTTTAAAGGCTAGAAAAATAAAAGGGGTAGCAAAACTACCCCTTTTATTTTTGATTCACTTGATAGAGTCACGCACATCAACGCGTGTAATGCGCTCTGATACTGTTTTGCGGTGCGGCTTGCTGCATGCTGAAAAAAGCAGAACGCTCAGTGCGGCTACTATAATAAGAATTTTCATTGTTTCCCCCGATCCCTATGTATTAGATACCATTTCTTGTGTGCCGTTATCTGATGTTTTTTTAAACTCAAACTTAATAGGCTCAAAGAAGCGTGAGATTTCAAGGCACTGCAGGAGTGATTTCTCAACGTTTGCTCTGCTCAGCAGGTAAATATCATTAAATACGAGCTGAACGTTTTCTCCTGTCATGTACTTGCCCTCTGGGATAACCACAGTGCTTGGGTCTGCAAGTAAAATGACGGTGAGTGGATTAACCTGCTTATCAGCCGGAACATCAATTTTTTTTATTTCCCAGTACTGACGGCTTTTATCATCTTTTTTAAGATCAAGTTGATAGAGCGCTACCGGGTTTTGTGCGTCGTTATAATACTCTCTGTGTGAGTAGGTATTACCCTGTATTTTTACAAGATTAATACGTGGTGTGATGGCCAGATACACTTTTGGTGTCGCGTGCCTGAGCGGAAAGCTAATAAGGCCGTCTTTGCTTGAGGTGTCCATGTATCCGCCGTACAGTGCTGTTACGCCGCTGAGTGATGGCATTACTGCTGATCGTGCTGCTTTATCAAGCGCGCCTGTCTCTTTTTGAACTTGGCTAACGATTTGGTCTGGAGCATGGCGCAGATACAGTACAATTCTGTTATCTGCATTAAGCATGCAGTAGAGCCATGTAACCATTACAATTAACGAAAATATACCACGAAATGTTTTCATTGTTTTCCTCCCACCCATAACTACTACTTAAATACTAACAGAAATTTACAATCAAAATCTACGGCTTTATAAAAATCTTATTTGAAAATTTGTTTCCGCCGCGTGAGTGGGTGGCTATGAGCTTTAAAAGCCTTGATTTAAGGCTTTTTTTGTGTAATTGTTTCACCGCGTGAGGATGCTCCTCATAAATACTTTTTATGTACTGCAACAAGGAGGCCTTAAATGGTTTCTCATCGACTTACAAAAATTCTTTTTCTTATGCTTGCGCTAGCGCCTTGTATGCGTGCTGCTGAGCAGCACCTTGAGCATAAGCCACGTACATTTAATGCTGAGCAGGTTCAGCACTACGCTAAAAAGCATAAGTATTTTCTTGTGCAGCGCGACGGTGATGTCCTTGAGGTAATTAGTGATAAAACCGGCGAAAAGGTCTCAGAGCTATCGTGCCGTGATGCTGCGGGTGCTGCTGCTGGCGCGAGCGTAAGGTCACTGGCGACTACCACCACAGCGCGCTTTTTTGCCCTTACAAATGATGATTCAGCTGATATTTATATTCTTAAAAGAGGCGGTCCAGTAAAAGTTGGGCACATAATCTTAGATTGCCAAAGCTCTGTTATTACCACAGCTTCAGGGGTGGTTCTTGAAAACTTGCGCTATGGCATTGCTATTCTGCCGTACAAAGATTTATCTAACGCGGAACACGCTACAGTTAAGGAGTCAGCGTTAAGCCGTATTGATGTCACTCGTGGTGCGCTGCACTCTGGTGCTGGCTTTATGTTTATTACAGCTTTTAGTGAGCCACGGTCACGCCGTTTTGCGATCCTTTACAGCAACGACTCAGCAGCGCAGCATCTTTCATCAATAGATGAAGAAAAAGACCTCTTTTTTGTTAATGTGCTTCCTGATGGCTCATTAGAGCGTGAAGAGGTTGTATTAGACAGCGGGGAGCGCTGCGCTAAGATGGAGTCTTTTTCTGGGTATTCTGGTATTGAATCAGCCAAACAAAGATTAAGCACTAGTGATTGGGACACGTTATCACGTACTGCGATTCAGCCTTTTGACTACTGTGCAGACGAATGGGCTAACTTTTCATGCGCAGGGTTTGTCGGTAAATCCTTCACTGATGCCGATGATACTGGTGAGTCTGAGTTTGTAGAAGACGCTCCTGTGGTCGCTGATTTTTCAAGGTGGAATGGCGCCGATGACGCAGGCAGAAAGCTTGTGATAGACGTTGCTATGGCGTCTAATCCTGTTATACTTGCGCCAGGGAAAGTGCTTATAACCCGTAGGGGAAGCGCTACTGCCGATAGAATCAGGCTCCCGAAAGCATTCAATAAAGTAACAATTACCTATCACGACGATGCCTACTGGGCAGTAGTCGAATAAGCTGAGATTATAAGGATTTTGTATGAAAGAGCGCGTGCGCAACGAAGAGAAGGTGTGGACTGAGTTTAGTGAGCTTTGTAGCCCTACTCCGCAGCAGCTTGATATGTTCCGTCGATATGCAGACTATCTGCTGGAGCGTAATGAATCATTTAATCTTACAGCATTAACTGATGTTTCATCTGTTGTTCGTTACCATTTTATGGATTCGATTGCGCTGCGCAATTTCGTAGATCTATCAGCTGTATCATCTATTGCTGATATTGGTACTGGTGCAGGCTTTCCTGCGATTCCACTCAAAATTATGTTCCCGCACCTTAAAGTTGTTTTGATAGAAGTAACGCACAAGAAGCAGGAATTTTTACAAGAAGTTATCCGTATTCTTGGCCTTACTGATATTGAGGTTTGTGGGCATGATTGGCGAACCTTTTTGCGCACAACACATTTTAATGTTGATTATTTTGTGACCCGCGCAGCGCTTGATGACCTTGAGCTATCACGCATGTTCAAGCCAGCTTGTGTTTATAACAAAGCTCAGCTTGTGTACTGGGTTTCTAAAGAGTGGGAAGTGCACGCGAAAATGGCACCTCACCTTAAGAAGCTTGAGCACTACCGCGTAGGCAACAAAGATAGACGCCTTGCGTTTTTTAGCCGCGATGTTCAGGCTGAAACAGCAGCAAAAGAGTAAAGCTTTTATTAGACCTGTTCCTGTCTTAATACAGCCCTTTAAGCGAGATCCCTAAACAGAAACAGATTTTTAGGGTAGTAGCCAGACCGGAACAGGTTTGTCATATCAAAATATAAGTTCATTATTAATTATAAGCGGGCCTGTTCCTGCCCGCCCGACCCTAGGGGCACCGTTCCTGCCTAAGACGACCCTAAGCACCCCGATGTATCAACCCCCGCGTCGGTCCCAACTGCCTATAAAAGCTTTTGTTTCTATCCCCGCTCGCCCTGAGCTTGCCCGTGGGTTTGATCGAGCGGACCTTTGGGGAAATTCCTAAACAGGAACAGGTTTAGGTTATAAATATATTGAATTCATATTTTATTATATGCGGGCCTGTTCCTGCCCGCCCGGCCCTAGGGGCACCGTTCCTGCCTAAGACGACCCTAAGCACCCCGATGTATCAACCCCCGCGTCGGTCCCAACTGCCTATAAAAGCTTTTGTTTCTATCCCCGCTCGCCCTGAGCTTGTCGAAGGGTCTGATCGAGCGGACCACCAGGGGCGTATTAGGCACTCTCGCGCCTAATATAAAATGTATTTCATTATATCCATAAGCAAAACCTGTTCCTGTTTTGCGATTACCCCAGAGGACTGTCTCCGGTCTGGCGGACTACCCTAACAACCCATTATTCAGCGTGATGATCTTGCCCTCGCTCGCCCTGAGCGTGCCTGCGGGTTTGATCGAGCGGACCTTTGTTTAGTGATAAACCTGATTTAAAAACTCCCCCCTTTACACCCCTGCACCTTCCCGCCTACACTGATTTTGTTTTACACGATACGGTGATATTACTCGGGAAGATATCATGGACATTTCTCAGCTACTGCGTTCGTCTTTTCGTTCTCTTAAAGCGCATAAGATGCGTTCTTTTTTGACCACAATAGGCATCATCATTGGCGTTGTTGCGATTATTTCGGTCATGTCTATTGGCGAAGGCGCAAAATATAAAGTGAAGCAAGAGATTGATCGGCTGGGAAGCAACTTCATGATTGTGCTTGCGCAGCCACCAAAGCAGTTTGCGCAGCAGCGTGGGGTAGTTGCATACACGCTTAAACCAAGCGACATGCGTGCGATTATTGATGAGTGTCCCGCGATTGATAAAATATCTCCCGGGGTGCAGTACCAGACAAAAGTTGTATACGATGGGAGCAACTGGCAAACCTCTGTTTTTGGTGTGAACGAAGACTATTTTAGTATTCGCGACTGGAAAACAATTGCAGGTGAAGTTCTTAATAGCCAAGATGTTCGTTCTGGCACCAAAGTCGCTGTCATTGGCAAGCGTGTTATGACCGAGCTTTTTGGAGATAAAGACCCACTCGCTAAAACAATCCGTATCAAGCGTATCCCATTTAAAGTGATCGGCGTGCTAGAAGAAAAGGGCCGTACGCCAGATGGCCGTGATTTTGATGACGCGATTCTTGTCCCGATAACAACGGCGCAACGCAAGCTTGTGGGTAAGCAAAATTATGCTGTTTTGATCATGAATGCAGTAAGCAGTGATGCAATGGATAAAGCGTCTGCGCAGGTGCGCTCTGTCCTTCGTCAGCGCCATCGCCTGCAAGAGAGTGACGAAGACGATTTTACTATTTTTACGCAGGGCGATATTGCCAAGGCGACAGATGCAGCGTCAGCCGTTCTTAATATTTTGTTGCTTGTTATTGCGTCAATCTCTCTGATTGTCGGTGGTATCGGGATTATGAATATCATGCTTGTAACCGTTACAGAGCGGACAAAAGAGATTGGTATTCGTATGGCGCTGGGCGCAACGACAGCAAGCATTCTTAAACAGTTTTTACTTGAAGCGGTTACGATCTGCCTTTTGGGAGGCCTTATTGGCACGACTTTAGGTGTTGGCGCTTCTGAAGTGGTGAGTATTAGTCTTGGATGGCCTGTGTTTATTTCAACAAAGGCCATTATTATTTCGCTTTCATCGACGATAGGCATAGGGGTATTTTTTGGCTATTGGCCAGCAAAAAAAGCAGCAGCACTTAATCCTGTGCAGGCGCTGCTTGAGCAGTAAGCCTACCGCGTGCGGGTGTCGCTCTTTATTTTGCCATCACGCAGATCAATGATTCTGTTTGCCCGTGCTGCAATATCCGCTTCGTGCGTCACCAAAATAATAGTTGTATGCTCTTTGGTATTGAGCTCTTGCAAAAGCTCCATGATTACTTCGCCTGTGGCGGTATCGAGGTTTCCTGTTGGCTCGTCTGCCATGATGATATCAGGTTTGTTTGCAAGTGCACGCGCGATTGCGACGCGTTGCTGCTGCCCTCCTGACAGCTGGTAGGGGTAGTGGTCAATTCGTTCTGCCAAGTTAACCAGCTTAAGAAGCTTTGCAGCCTCTTCAAGTGCCTGCTTCTCATCAACTTTTGCGTACAGTGCTGGCAGCGCTACGTTTTCTTGTGCTGTTAAATCTGGGAGCAAATAAAATTTTTGAAAAACAAAACCAATTTTTTTGTTCCGCACCCCTGCAAGCTCGTCTTTTGTTGCATGAGCAACTTCGATGCCATCAATCACAAAGCTTCCACGCGTTGGGGTGTCAAGGCACCCCAAAATATGCATGAGTGTTGATTTGCCTGATCCAGAGGTCCCTGTTATTGCAACAAATTCGCCTGCTTCTATCTCAAGGCTAATCCCATCAAGTGCTTTAACGATTGAGCTTCCCATCATGTATGTTTTTTCAAGGTCTTTTGCGTGTATCAAGCTCATTACTTACCTATCCCCCCTGGGCGTTTAAACATTTGCGTGAGCACTTGATTGCCAGCAGAGCCTTCATCAACTTCTATGATAACGTTGCTGCGCTCGTCGATTCCACTCAGCACCTGACTGTATTTGCCATCATTAACACCAAGCTGCACAGCCACTTGGACGATTTGATCTGGCTCTTTTACCACCCACACATCATCAATCAATTTATTTTGTTTTGGCCCTGGTGCGCGAGGAATATCATTAAGTGCAACGATTGTGTAACCACTTTTTGCAGCAACAGCGGCAAGTGTTTTTGAGCTGATGCGCAGGGCTTTGTTTGGCAGCGCCAGTGCGTTTTGTGCTTCAGCGATTTTGATATCAACGTTTGTTGTCATTCCCGGACGCAGGCGTAGCTCTGGGTTTTTAACATCAAGGACTGTTGCGTATGTAACAACGTTTTCAACAATTTTTGCTTGAAACTCAACGCGTTTAACGCGTGCTTCAAACTTTTCTTTTGGGAATGAATCAACGGTGAAGTAGCAGAGCTGGCCTTCTTTGACGGCGCCTATGTCTGCTTCGTCAACATCGATATAGCCTTCCATTTGCCTAAGGTCTTTGCCGATTTCAAAAAGCACGGTTGCATTAAGTTGCGATGCGACCATTTGCCCAAGATCAATTTTTTTTGCAATAACGATTCCTGATTCAGGCGATGTAATAAAAAGATTTTTATATGTTTTTTTCTCAAGCTCAAGTTCCGCTTTAAGTTGGCGAACGCGCGCCTGGCTTATTTTGTACTGTTGCTGAATGTTTTCAAATTCATTATCTGAGAGCTGACGCGCATCATGCATAAGTTTTTGCCGTGTGAAGTAGGCTGCTTGATACGCTGCTTCTTGTTCTGCTGCGTCAAGCTGTGCGCTTACACGTTTAACACCGCTGTCGCCAACGCCGTTATCAATAATTGCAAGCACCTGGTCTTTTTGTATGTGGTCGTTGTCATCAACAAGTATTTGTGTAACGCGTCCAGTAACCAAGCTCCCAATCGATATTTGGTCAGTTACGCGCAGGGTGCCTGATGCAGTAACAAATTGTGTTAAGTCTCGGCGCTCTGCGTGAGCAGTTATGAAGAGGGGGTTGCCATTTTTTGACCCATTGTACTGCCATACGTACAGTGCACCACCGCCGATAAGCAGTGCGGTGCCTAGGGCAATCCATTTGTGTAGATAGTTCACGAAGCTCTCCTTCATGCGCGTGCGATAGTATTTTTCAAAAGTGTTTTTATATACCATACCGATGTTGTCTGTAAAAGCTAGTGGTCGTGATGACACGAAGCCTTTGGGGTCGCCAGGGCAATTCCTAAACAGGAAAAGGTTTAGGGTATAAATATATGGAATTCATATTTTATTATATGCGGGCCTGTTCCTGCCCGCCCGACCCTGACGGACCGCTCGCCCTGAGCTCGTCGAAGGGTCTGATCGAGCGGTTATTAATTGCAATTAATAACAAACAAATCCTAATCGTGCTCTTACCATTTTATGAATGTATTCTATTCTTTTATAAGCCAATCAAGAGCAGCAGCAAGTAGTGAGTCTGCATCGTATAATGGTTTTGCAACAGCATAGAGCGGGTAGCTCTTAAGCGTAGGACTCATACTATAAAAATGTGATGAAAAACGAATGCCGTATGGGCTTTGAGGGTGTTCATCTAAAAAAATATGCATGCTTTTTGTCCGATTGCTTAGTCCAGCTTTAACTTCGATAGGAATAACTTGTTGGTTGAGCTCAAGGACGTAGTCAACTTCTGCTTCGCTTCCACGTTGTTCTCTTTGCCAGTAAAAAAGCATATGGTGCGAGCTAGGATCTGCATATGCTAATAATTCTTGACCAACAAATGACTCAACCAGCTCACCTTGATTTACAAATGCCTTGAGTGGTTCTATCAGCCAATCAGCTGTGCTAAGTCCGAGTTGAATTTGTGTAAGCCCTACATCAAAAAAAACAAGTTTAAATTTATCAGTGTTTGCTTGAGCTCCAAGTGGAATGCCCTGAGCAGCGCTGCGAAATACTTTGTGTACTAAGCCTGCTTTTTCTAGTAGCTGTAGGGCTGGCTCAAGATCACGCTTTTGGTACTCCCCAATACGTGCATAAATAAATGGTTTACTTAATTGCTGTAATGATTTTTTAAATAAGATTTCTAGGTATTTGAGTTGATGTTGTTTTGCATAATCAGCAAAATCAAGTCGATATGCATTGAGCAGATCGCTTTGTTCTGACTGTGTTGCACGAGGGTTTTTTGTTTCGATCCACTGTTTGATAACTGCGGGCATGCCACCTAATACCATGTACTGCCCCACAAGCTCAAGCAAAGATTTATGCACAATATCTAAAGCTTGCGCATGCTTCTGGTCACCGTCATGTTCAAGTAAAAGCTTAACCAAGTGCTTATAACCTTGTGCAACCAAAAATTCTAAAAAACTCATGGGATAAAGATACCGAAATGTAACCCGTCCTACTGGCACACCAACATGCTCGATTGCAAATTCTAACAGCGATCCAGCTGCAATAACATGCAGGTCAGGGTATTGTTCATAAAAATAACGCAACGCGGTGATTGCGTCAGGTGTCTGCTGGATTTCGTCTAGAAAAAGGAGCGTTTGTCCTGGTATTATTGGAATGGGTGTTAATGCGCGTAATTGCGTTATAATGCGCTCTGGTTCTACTGATTGCTCAAAAACAGCGCGTACGCGGCTATCGCGTTCAAAGTTAAATTCTACAAAATATGAAAATGATTTACCTAGGTTACGCACTGCGAAAGTTTTGCCAACCTGGCGCGCCCCACGTAGAATAAGTGGTTTTCGATTCGAGGACTTTTTCCAATCAAGCAAAAAGTAGTCTATTATGCGCTTCATCCGATAATCCTTGCATAAAATTCAGGGTATTAATAAGTGTATTATGCATAAAAATCAGACACAAAAGCAAGGGGTTTTGCATAAAAATCGGGGTAATCCCTAAGCAGGAGACAGCTTTTTAGGGTAGTCGCCAGACCGGAACAGTGCCTTTGGGGCCGCCAGGGCAATTCCTAAACAGGAACAGGTTTAGGGTATAAATATATTGAATTCATATTTTATTATAAGCGGGCCTGTTCCTGCCCGCCCGACCCTGGCTGCCCACTGTTCCTGCCTAAGACGACCCTGGTGGTCCGCTCGATCAAACCCTTCGACAAGCTCAGGGCGAGCGGGGATAGGATCATCACTCATCTAGTCAGCACGCACCTTACAGCGAGCGGAGATATAAACAATCACTTTTACAGCCAGCAGGCATGCTCAGGGTGAGCGGTAGGGGTAGTCGCCAGACAGGAATAGGTTTGGCATATCAAATATAAAAAATCATTATGCGGAGGTTCACGGAGGTGTCCTCCGTGCGTTAGTGTAACTTCGCCGGTGCGATCACCTGGAGCATATATGCGAGGGTGATCGGTGGCTGGTCCAGCGATGCCAGCGCTGGTGGTCTGGGTCCAGGGTGGTGACCAAACACCATCCTGGTCGCTTGCGGCCGACGCCGCACAATTAATTAATCATTATTTTTAATAATTAAAATTATGATCATTACATAAAATTTAATGTAAGAAAGATGACCGCTCGATCAGACCCGCAGGCACGCTCAGGGCGAGCGGTAGGGGTAGTCGCCAGACCGGAACAGGTTTGGCATGTAATTATTAAAGTACATTTTATATCAGGCTTACCGACGCCTTCAGCAGCAGCGGCAATTGAAAAACCAAACCCGCTTTTGCTAAAGTCATACCATAGTCCCAATGCATACACATAAAAATATACGGAGTATTCCACGTTATAGCGGAGAAGGTATTTGTGTTATGAAAAAGTTTTTAGCGTTTATGATTGTCCTGAGCGGCGTAGTGCCAGCATATGGTGCTGCAGATGCTGTGGCAGCAGGAGCTGATGCTCGTCCTGGTCTGGTAAGTCTTGGCGAAGAAAAGGTTGATGCCGGCGTAACAAAAATAACATTAACAAAAGTTGCGTTTAACTACCGCTTTGCGCTTATGGTTCAAAATGCAGGGCTTGGAGAAATCGAAACAGCCTTTAGCAAACAATATCAAGATCTCAGAACAAGTTTGCGAGCGCTTTTTGTTGGAGGCTTAACAATCTCTGCTGACAAAAATGCAGTAGAAAAATGGTACGATGAAAATATTAGAAAGCTTACCAATCAAATCAAAGCAGGCAAACCGCTTAAAGACCTAACGTTTGAAGGCACAGCTGCTGCTGAACCATCTGATGCTGATGTACGCGTTGGCGCAGGTCGTACAGAAGCAGGCGTACCACCACAAGCAGCTGCGCTTGCTCCTGCAGTGGGTGGCGGCATGATACAGCCAGCAGATGCTCCAGCGCGAGCTACAACCCCTGACAGTTCACACCGCGCAACAACGCCCCTAGCGGTTGGCGATGATCACGAGTCTGATGAGACGACAACACGAGAGCATGAAGATGATCTTGAAGCAAATGCATCGCCTGATGCTCATAGTGGCGGTGAAGTAACAAGTGTGCTGGCTACAGAAGGTGCTGATGAACCTGCTGAGGCACAAGGACCTAAAATTACTCTGCGGCTTCCTGATGATGCATCTGATGATGGTGCATTAAGTGCCGAATCACCTGCTGGCAGTGGTGCTACTGACGATACCTTTGCAGATGCAACAACAGAGACAGATGATTCGATTACTGGCAATACAACCGGTGATGATGCAACCCCAGAGCCCATAAGCCCTATGAGCGGCACTGCCGGGACAGTCTCACCATCTTCTGGCAACGCACCTGCTGAGGGCAGTGATGCTGAGGAAGGGCTTGATGACGAAGCGTCTACAGTCTCTACCGAAGTTAGTCGTGATGCGGCTGCTCCTGCTGCATCTGCACCATTAGCTCAAGCCCCAGCTGCAGGTGCAGGGCGCAGGGTTGTAGACCTTAATGCGCCATATCATGTTGAGGGTCAAATTGGCAGGCGTAATCAAATAATAACGCGTGAGCATGCGGCTATGATGCGTGCATGGCATGCCGATGGCCGCCCGACTGGTCCGATTTTTAGATTCATGGAAAAAGCTGAAGAAGCGGGACGTCTGATCGTGAGAGCAAAAACATGGCGTGGTGTAGATGACACCCCACAAAGTGAGCTCTTCCAGGCGCTTGCTGAAAGCACTGTTTATACCGCAGCACTCGATGAGCTGAACACAAGCCCAGAGCAAATAACGCGCTATCTTGTTGGTGACTTTATTGTTGACCGCGCACTCGAAAAGCCGCGCACAACAAAAGCTGCACTGGCAAAGTTTCAGCAGCTTATTACTGAGTATATTCATTCACGCGAGGGCGCTCCGAAATCAGGCGCACCTGCTCGATCGGCAGAATAGCTCAGGGAAAAGCCTTGAGGCTTTGTGTGTATAGACTGCCTAATCAGTAAGATGCCCCAAATTGCAATATGGGTCCCCGATTAAGTCCATATTGCAATTTGGGGCATTATTTTGCAATAAGGATGCATTTGCGGGGGTGGCATCAAGGGTCCGGCGCGGTAGGAACAGTCGACTGCTAGGATCCTCTTAGGCAGGAACAGTGCCACTAGGGTCGGGCGGGCAGGAACAGGCCCGCGTATAAAAATGTATCATAATTAATCTTATGCCAAACCTGTATCCGGTCTGGCGACTACCCTAAAGGTCCGCTCGATCAGACCCTTCGACCGCCTTTAGTCTTGAGCTTGTCGAAAG
>CAZHRK010000004.1:0-3308 GCA_964534555.1 uncultured Pseudomonadota bacterium
AAGAACCATGAATAGTAGCAGAGTCAGAGACAGTTAAATCACCAGTAACGTTTGCGCTCGCACCGAGTGATGCAAGGCCTGATGTATGAACTGTGCCGAGTGATGTTGCGCCAGTTACTCCGAGCGTGCCACCAACTGTTGTGTTGTTATCTACACTTACTGAATCAAGTGTTGCAAGGCCAGATGTTGTGAGCGTATGAAGCTGTGTGTTACCCGCTACATAAGCATTACCATCGACTTCAAGGATGTCATGAATATAGACATCGCCACCAACAGAAAGCAGAGGTGCTGTAGCATAATCGCCACCAACGCCACTGTAGTCTGTTCCGATGACCGCGCTTGCAAAGGTTGGGCTTCCGCCACCTGGGCCGTCAACAAGAACAAGGTCACCATCTATATCAGTTGAGAGAAACTTAGAGACGCCTGTGCCGTTTTTAAGCGCTGCGTCACCTACTCTGATAACGACGTTTGAAAGCGTTCCGCTTACGGTTGCGTCTGTTAGTACTCCTGATGCAATATTAGGTGCAATTATTGTTCCTGCAATACGTACGCCGGTATGAGTGCCGGTCGTACCAAGTCTGATCATATTATGTTCGCCGCCAACGCCTGGGTTACCAATAAGGATATTGGTGCTACCAGTTGTTGTGCGTGAACCAGCGTTGAATCCGAGCGTAATGTTGTCTGATCCAGATGTAATACCACTTGTAGATGAATTACGTGCTCCAATAATTGTATTTCGTTCACCAGTTGTGTTGTTTGAAGTCGCGTATTGTCCTACTACCGTTGTGTCATGGATGTTTGCGCTTACCGGGTTGTACGCTCCAACGATGGTGTTGCGGTTTCCGCCTGTGATGTTTTTACCAGCTTCAAAACCGATTGCAGTGTTTTGGAACGCATTTTGTAGGCTTGAGAGTGCGCTTGTTCCAACTGCTACGTTTCGTATACCTGATGATAATGATTTTAGCGCGTTATCACCAGTTGCTGTGTTGTCTGATCCTGTGTTTGTTGTTGTTCCTGCAGATGGACCGACAAACAAGCTGTTTGAGCCTGTTGTGTGGATAAAGCGAGTTCCGTTACGGTACAAAATTCCGTTCAAGCTGCTGCTCTTGACCGTGCCTGTTGTCGTGTTATCAACAAACGTTGTTTTTGTTATGGTACCAGTAAAGCTTGTATCGTACATGCCACCTGATGCCTTTAACATTCCGTTCATTAACACATCACCAGTAACACCAAGGGTGCCGCCGATTGTTGTGTTATTGTCTACACTTACTGAGTCGAGTGTTGCAAGGCCAGTTGTTGTGAGTGTATCAAGATGTGTGTTGCCCGCTACATAAGCATTACCATCGACTTCAAGAATGTCATGAACGTAAACATCACCACCAACAGAAAGCAGAGGTGCTGTAGCATAATCGCCGCCAACGCCACTGTAGTCTGTTCCTAGAACAAGGCTTTCAAAGGTTGGGTTTGCAAGGTCAACGAGTTTTACATTACCAGCTGCGTCAGTTGAAAGCATTTTGCTTGATGCTTCACCGCCACCTAGGTTATTAAGGCGTAGGTGGTGTGCTTGGGTTGACCCTGTGAGTACAGTATCACCGACTACGCGTAGGCCATTTTCAAGTGTCGTTGCGTTGGTTACTACCATATCGTTGCCAACATAGAAGTTGCCATCAACGTGTCCATCGGTCTTGACTTCAAGATCGTCTTGGATATAAACACGTCCATTATCAACTCTCAGGCTGACGTTATCATCATCACCTATTGAAACGCCTTGAATTCTAATTTTGTTTCCAAAATTAGCAAAGTTGTTGACGTAAAGATTACCATCGATTTCAGCATCATCATAAATGTATGCATCACCATCGACAGACAGCATAGCTGTTGTTGCGTAATCTCCACCAAGGCCATAGATGCTACGGTCAGAACCAATAACAACACGACCATGGGCTGTTATTGAGTTTGTGACGGTAAGATCGTTTCTTACAATAGCATTATTGGTGCTGAGGGTTGATTCAACATACGCGTCTCCATCGACTTCAAGGTCATTGTTGATGTATGCATCACCACCAACAGAAAGCTTAGCATCGATAGCATGATCGCCTGAGTATTCGTACGCGCTGTAGTCTGTGCCGATAATTACTCTGTCGTTAAATTGAGCATTACCGGTAACATCAAGAGCAGTACCCATGTTTGAAAGAGTAGTTTGACCCCAAGCAGTAAGGCCATTATTTATCGTAGCTGAATTAGAAACAGTTAAATCACCAGTAACGATAGCATCAGCATTAGCATGGAGTAGGCCGTTTACAGTTGTTTGGTTAGATGCTGTATTATTAAAATTAACATTACCAACAACATTAAGATTATCAGCAAAGTAGACATTACCGTTGTTAACCATGAAGCTATTTTCACCTTCAAGGCTACCACCTTCTACTGCAAGAGTGCGGTTAATACGTGTACTTCTGTTAACGTAAAGGTCCCCATCAACTTCTAGATCATCATAAATATAGACATCACCACCAACAGAGAGCTTAGCGTCAATAGCATAGTCGCCGTAGGCTTCTGATGGGCTGTAGTCGTTTCCGATGATAACTCTGTTGTTAAACTCAGCATTACCTGTGACTTCAAGCGCAACACCTTCATGAGAGAGCGTTGTAGCGCCGGTTACACCGAGGCCATTATGAATAGTAGCTGAATTAGAAACAGTTAGGTCACCAGTAACGTTCGCGCTCGCACCGAGTGATGCAAGGCTTGATGTATGCAGTGAGCTGAGCTCGATATTGCCAGTAACACTGAGTGTTCCGCCGACAGTTACATCACCTTGTGCATCAACGTCGCCACGAATTGTAGCAGAGTCAGATACAGTAAGATCACCAAGTAATGTTAAGTTACCTGTAGCACGCGCAGAGCTAAGTGTTGTGCGGCCAGTAACGCCGAGTGTGCCTGCTATTGTTGCATTTGCACCCACGCCAAGATCGCTATGCAGCGTTGTGGAGCCGGAAACAGTCAAATCATCAACGACATTAATATCATCGCCAACAAGTGTGTAACCACCTTCGATGACAAGGCTGTCTGCACGAAGAGCACCATTAACATTCAGGTTGCCCTCTAGGTGTGATGTACCTTGTACGTAAAGGTTACCATCAACTTCAAGGTCATCATGAATATACGCATCACCACCAACAGAGAGCTTAGCATTTACAGCGTAATCGCCATTAAGCTCAGCTGTGCTGTAGTCTGTGCCAATAACAACACGACCATCAACTGAAAGATCTTCGCCGACAGAAACATTTTCATCAACTTCTAGATCATCA
>CAZHRK010000004.1:3408-101320 GCA_964534555.1 uncultured Pseudomonadota bacterium
ATCAACTGAAAGATCTTCGCCGACAGAAACATTTTCATCAACTTCTAGATCATCAGCGATATAGACGCGTCCATTAGCGATATTGACACTAATGTTATCATCATCGCCAATACCGTTACCTTCGATTCTGAGGGTGCCGTCGATATTGGTATGATTTTTTACGTAGAGGCTGTCGTCAACTTCAAGCGTATTATGAACATACACATCGCCATCAACAGACAGTTTTGCATCAGTAGCGTAATCGCCATCATAGACTTCTGGGCTGTAGTCTGTGCCGATGACAACACGACCTCCGACTGAAAGGTTTTCTTCAACGCGAGCGCTTTCATCGACATGAAGATTGTTGCCGACTGAAACGTTTTCATCAACTTCTAGATCATCATCGATATAGACGCGACCGTTGCTGATGTTGACGCTAATATTGTCGTCATCGCCGATACCGTTACCTTGGATGGTCAGTGTGCCATCGATGTTGGTATGGTTTTTGACGTACAGGCTGTCATCAACTTCAAGCTTGTTATGAATATACGCATCGCCGCCAACAGAGAGCTTAGCATTTACAGCGTAATCACCATAACCGTACGGATGCTCGTTGCTAAAATCTTCACCGATAACAACGCGGTCAAAGTTAACATCTGCTCCAGTAAAGTCTCTTAGCTCAAGGCTTCCATCAGCTGATGTTGTGAGCACTTTGCCAAGAGCGTTTCCGCCAGAAAGGCTTTCGTTTGTAAGGAAGATATTGCCTTCTGCAACGATGTCTTGGACTGAAACGCTACCATCACCATCACGCTTGACGAGTGTGTCTGCTGTGTTTTCGTCTGTCGCATCAAGCACTTCAGCAAGGAGGCTTTGTACAAAAGGAGAAAGGTTTGTTGCTGTTACTGTTTCTGCTTTAATACGATAGCCTGTGATCGAGCCCGGAATAATATTACCGGCTCTGATTGTTTCAGGTTTAATCTCTTGCCATGTTACCGCATCTTTTGAGATGTGACGTGTCTGAATGGCGTTATCTTTGATCATTGCAGGGGTGATCTTGAGATCCCTGATTTTTCCAGCAGTAGTTATATCACTATTGCTGTCTGAGTAAACAGTCTCAGGTGCGCGGCTTTTTGTTGGGACATCTATTTCAATGTCACGCTGACCAGGTTTATTTGGTTTTGCCTGAGCTGCCGGTTTTGGTTTTTGTTGTGCTGTTGTTGGCTTTGGTTTTGCTTCAGGTGATGAAGGCTTTGGTGCAACCAAATGTTCGCCATCATGATTTATCTTGTCTGCATCAAGAAGCGCGCTAAGCCCGCGTTTAGTTTTGCTTACTTTTGATCTGAGCGCATGAACAAGCTCTTCAACAGCTAGTTTTTCTTCTTGTGATTTTGTAACAGCTTGCAGATCATGAAGCAGTTGCTTGAGTGTTTTGCCATCTACAGTTTCTTCTGTAAGCGGCGCAGCTCCCTTGATGTGGCGTGCTTGGAGCTTATTAATAAGTTGAATTATCTCTTGTTTTGATAATTGCTCAAACGTTGAGCTTTGGCGTACTGCAGCGCTTATCGGAAGCGTCAGCAAGCCGAAATTAAGTGAGAAGAGCAGTAGGTAGGCACTACTCTTTCTTACTAGGTGATGCCTCATAGGAATTCCCCTTTTTGTATTTAGACCTTCGGTAGACTCTAAGAAATTGGGGAGCTGAGGAGCAAGATTTTGGGTATATAAATCAAATAATAAAAGGGGCCGGCTTTGGCCCCTTTTATTATTACAAATGATTAGCTGTTTTTAAGTGCGGCTATTTCTGCTATTAAGATTTGTATAACGTCTTCAGCAGATTTAAGGCGAGTTTCATGGTCACTCAGCACTTTGCGATCATTCAGGTATGACTGCAAGTGAAGTGTTGCAAGGCTTCGATAATCAAGTGTTTGGATTAAGTCATCTTTGTCGTAAATTATTATCTCAGGAAGTATCTCTGCCACTTCTTCAGCAATAAGCCCATAGTTGAGTCTATTGTTTTCGTCGTTTTTATACACAAAACTTACAGGTTTAAGTGAATCAAGCGTTGTGCCATAATTTGCCTCAAGATACTCAATGTCTTTTTTATAGCGGCGAGATGAGACGATAGCGTCGCCTTGTGAGATTTGCCCGGAGCCATCAACTGTTAGATAATTTGTTCCAGGGGATGTATTGAGATTGGCGATTACTACATATTTAGATGATGCCGATGGTGTAAGCGTTACATTGCCGGTTGAAGCATCAGCGCTTACTTTTGAGCTGCCGCTTGATTGTAAGTACGCACCAGTCCCATCAGCTTTTACAGTTGATCCAGAGTATGATATCGATGATGATGCTGAGTTTGCTACGAATGACGATGATGATGGGCCTGTGAGTGTTATTGCGCCGCTTGTGCCTGAGGCGATTGTTATAGCGCCATTTGAGCTGCTGCTGTTTATTGAAATGTCACCATTTGATCCGTTGAGTGTAATTGTTGGGTTGGTGCCGCCAGTTCCAGATTTTAGAATTGTGCTTCCTGTGGTTGTGCCTGATGCAATAGTTATAGCACCAGCTGTGCTGCTGCTGTTTATTGAAATATCACCATTTGAGCCGCTCAGGGTGATGGTTGGATTTGTTCCACCAGTTCCAGATTTTACAATTGCGTTTCCTGAGGTTGTGCCTGAGGCAATTGTTATGTCCCCAGTAGTTCCATTTGCCGTAACTGTTGCATTTTTTCCTGCTGTTCCACCGCTTAATATTGCAGCGCCTCCACCCCCAAGTGTTGCAGTCCCTACGACAGCAGTGAGCGTCACATCTCCAGTTGCAGCAGAAAGCTTTGCGTTACCTGATGCGGTTGTGATGTCTACAGCACCTAAACTAGATGAACTTATCCCACCATTTGTACTGAGTGTTAGAGTGCCTGTGCCCCCTATTGATACGTTGCCGCTTCCACCAGCATTAACGCTCATGACATTAGAGCCAACGGTTAGGCCTTTTGTGATTGCTACACCACCATCACCAGTAACGCGCGCAAATCCTGTTGTTGTAATATTTGAAGTCAGTGTTGTTGCTCCTGCGAAAACTGCTGTTTTTGCAACAGAGAGATTGCCGTTGATACCGATATCACCGGCAAGTACGGTGCCTGCAAAAGATCCTGAAAATGTGGAGTCGGTAATTGTGATTTTGTCATAACCTCCACCACCGCCAAGGGCTAGAGCCGCAGATGCAGTTGATACTGTATAAACAAGAGATTGAACGCGTACGCCACCAATCTGGCCGTCTTTATGAAATGTTCCGCTTAGCACTGAATCATAGATTCCACCTTGAACTTGTGTTTTTCCTGTGATGATAATGCTGTCAGCAATTTCGCCGCGCGTGTGTGTTAGTTCATCAAGATCATGCACTGAATGAATGACTCTTGGCTTTTTCTCAAGTATAGAAGATGTTTTTTGCTTGCCGATGAGGGTATTTGTGCTTAGTGCAACAAATGCCATCAGGAGTGCTTTGTGTATAGTTCTTTTCATAAATTCACCGCTTTGAGTAAAATGAGCTTATTTTATCAGTCGCCTAGGAGTTATCACCCTAGGCGACATTATCTATAAAATGATGCCTACTTGTTTTTCAGAATCTTAATTTCTTTTTCAAGAGCATTAATTCGCTTAAGGAGCTGATCAAGTGTTGTTGTGGTTTGCTTTTGATCGTTATCAACTCGTGTAAGCTTGCGATCTTGTTTCTGGTATTCATTAAGTAATAGCACAGGTAGTACGTGGTATTGGACTGATTCTGCAGATCCATCTTGATTATAAATCACAATATCAGGGAGCACTTGCGCAACTTCTTCAGCAATAAGTCCGTATTGCTTATGTTTTGTTGCATCGCTGCGGTAATTAAATGTTACTGGTCGGAGCTTATTAAGGTTTGATGAAGCCTCTGCCATGTCATGGATATCTTCTTTATAGCGACGGGATGATGAAGTGGTTCCAAGTTGGCCTGATGAATCTATAAATACAGCTTGTGCGTCGTTGTTATTAGTTGTTACGCCTCTAATACCAGCGATATAACAGCCAGTGTGTGTTCCTGTTGTACCAAGACGAATGATGCTGCCTTCTGATCCGCCCCCAGTGTGCCCAATACAAATGTTGCCGCTACCGATATTTTCTGCTGATCCAGCTTTTTGGCCAATAAAGATATTATTAATGCTTGATGTTGTTATGCCTGATCCTGCTTCAGTACCAATAATTGTGTTTTGCGTCATTATTGCTGCTGACGTTGGTCCTGCTCCGTGTCCTATAATTGTATTGTCATAGGCGTATGATGATACATCAACTGCATCATGCCCGATAATAACGTTGCGAGAAATTGCGGCCCCACCAGTGGTGAGGTTATTGTCTCCAAGAACAATGTTGCCATAAGATGAATCATCAGGTTCTCTCAGTGCAGATGTTCCCATAGCAATATTTTGACTTGCAGCCTTGCTTTGGTTCATTGCCTCATCACCAATAGCGATATTAAAAGTTCCCGTTGTTGCTGTTGAGAGGGCGTATGTTCCGATTCCAATATTTCGGTCGGCTGCAATTGTTAACAGTGCACCTGTTCCAATTCCAATATTTCTGCTCACGGCACTGTTAGCACTACTGAGTGCTGATGATCCAACTGCAATATTATCTACCCCTGAGAAGTTGTTATTAAGCGCAAAATAACCAAGTGCTACGTTATTATTCCCCTCACCATTATACTCAAGTGCCCCAATTCCTACCCCCACGTTATAACTTGCAGATGTTGTTAGGCGTAAGCAGCTTCCACCAATACCAACGTTATAGTCTCCGTCGATTACGGTTGAGAGTGTGTAATCGCCAATACCTACGTTGCCGTCACCGCCCGTGTTATTCCACTGGCTAAAGTTTCCGACTGCAATATTTCCAACGCTATTATTATTTTTTAGTGTCCAATGACCAATGCCGATATTTGAAGCAAGATTTTTACCTGAAAACATAGACGATACGCCAATAGCGATATTGCCGCCGCCATCTTCTATGGCTGCTAGCGCGTCATCACCGATTGCGATGTTTCCGCTGCCTCCTGTTACTTTCCCAAGGGCGTTCATGCCTATGCCGATTGAGTGAGATGCTGTTGCTGTCATATCAAAGTTGCCAGCGAGAAGCCCCAAGAAAGTGTTATTGTTATAGGTGTGAAAAACAGGGACATTATATTGTTGTATGGTGCCGCAAGTTGCTGTTTTTGTCACAGCAAGTTCAATAATCCCTTCAATCGTTGCTGTGGTTGTTACTACTTTATCAATTTCACTGAGGAAGCTGTGTACTGTTCCTGTTAAATAGGTATCTTTGTGTACGCCGCGTCCAATACGAATGACATTTGATTCTGTTGGATTATCAAGTCCGTAATTATCAATATAAATATTGTAGTCACCCTGAACGTGCGAGTAGCCGGCGCCTTCACCAATTGCAGTGTTTGAGTTGCCGTTAGTCATTGAGCCAAGGGTGCTGTTGCCGATACCTGTGTTGTATGATCCGATTGAGAGCTGATTGAGTGATTTGTACCCAAGCGCGGTGTTGTAATCGCCGTGAGCGTTTTCAAGGGCTTGGGCTCCTACTGCTGTACGTGCGTGTCCGCCTGTTGTTGATGTGCTTGACGCAGATGCACCAATCAAAACGCTTTCGTAGATATATTTATTTTGTTGCCCTGCGCGGCGGCCAATAATAACAGAGTTTTCGCCTGTATTCATGGCTTCACCAGCAGATGATCCGATTGCTACGCAGTTAGATGCATCGATTGCCGCAATAAGTGTTCCGCCACCAATAGCAATAGCTCGTGCTGTTGTTGTTGTCATCATGAGTGCGCTTGGTCCAACCGCGACGTTTTCAGCGCCTGTTGTTAGCGATTTCATTGTGTCTGGACCGATTGCAATATTAGGTGAAATAATACCTGTAAGAGCACTTAATGTATTCTTACCGATACCGATGTTTTGCATTGATCCACCAGTGCTTGAGAAGTTTCCTGCATTATTTCCCAGATAAATATTTGCTCCATATCCATGAAGAAATGGTATATTGTTTTGCAAAATAAGACCGGCAGTCCCCGAGCGTGTTAGATCGATGTTAATTGTTCCTGATACCCCAATACGTTCTGCAGAGAAGCTTCCTGTTAGATCTCGACCAACGATGGTGTTAGGTATATTTTCTGAGTTACCACCCAAAATGTTAGGGTGCAGGGTCCCGCTGACGAGGGTGTCGTACAGGCCGTAGACGATTTTTGCATTTCCGTAGGTCATTGTGCTGCCGGTGATTATTTGATCACCAATGACTGCAAAACTGTCAAGCAAGCTAGCTGTACGAGTTGCAAAATCATCGCTTTCAGGGTGCGCAACGTGCAGTGAGACAAGTTTTGATGTTAAATCATCTTTTTCTGCGTTGCTGAGGAGATCACTGTCTAAAAGCACATTAAGGAGTTGTGCTTTTTGTGGGTTTAGACCTGAGAGTTTGCTAACAAGCTTTTTCAGCTCTATCTCAGTTGCGGCATCATGAGCTGCATGTTTTTTTGCAGCAGCGCTGAGCGGCGCAGTTACCAGACCGAAGTTTAGACAAAAAAGCAGGCTATAGGCGCTGCATTTTTTTATGAGGTTTTGGTTCATAAGAATCCTCTTTAACTCTTCATTTTTTATAACGAGCAAAAATCAGCATGCATTTTTAGTGCAAGAGGCCCCCATTCAGGGCCTCTTGTGATTTCATAAGTAATCTGATTTTGTACTCTTGTTGAGCGTTGGTTTTTTCAAGCTGTTCTATGCGCTTAATGAGCTCATCAAGTGTTGGAGTTGTTGTTTCGATTTTTTCTGTAAGTGATTTAATCTGCTTTTCATGACGTTGGTATTCATTAAGCAACAGAATCGGAAGCGTTTGGTACTGGACTGTTTCAGGCTGATTGTTTTTATTGTAAACAACGATTTCTGGCAGCACTTCAGCTACATCTTCTGCTATCAAACCAAACTCAGGGCGTGTGCTTGTTGTGTCTTTGTAAGAGAACATCACCGGCTTAAGCATGTTAAGCGCCTGAGACATATCGCTCATGCTTCTGATGTCTTTTTTGTAGCGTTTTGATGATGATGTTGTTCCCAGCTGACCGTTTGAATCTATGACGACGAGTACTGCATCATTAAGGTTTGTTGTTACGCCTCTGATACCTGAAATAAAGGTTGTCCCACCATTAAATGCTGTGTTGCCACCGTTTGCTTTTAATGTGCCAGCTACTTCTGTATCTCCAGTTGCTGCTGTAACTTTGAACTTATCTGATGCATCAGCACGTATTGAGAAGTCTCCGTATGATCTTGCTGTGCCGGTTATTAGGCTATCAAGTGTTGCAGCGCCGGATGAGATAAGAGTTGTGGCAGTTGTAGCCGCAAGCGTTGAGGCACCTGTTACACCAAGGGTACCGCCAATTGAAGTATTACCAGTAGCGGCAGCAACGGTGAACTTATCAGCATCTTGACCACGAACAGTCAGGCTGCCGTAAGTTCTAGCTGTACCAGTGGTGAGGCTATCAAGAGTTGCAGCGCCGGATGAGACAAAGGTTGTGGCAGTTGCACCAGCAAGCGTTGTAACGCCATCTACATCAAGGGTGCCACCAATAAATGCATTATTAGTTACATCAAGCGCTGTTCCGCTGCCTGTTGTACGGATATACCCTGTGTTTGTGATGTTACCATCAAGGTTGATTCCTGTGCCAAGTGCAATGACACCTGTTACATCAAGGTTGCCTTGTACAAGGGTGTTTCCAGCAATCGTTGCGCTGCCACCAACAGTTAAGTCAGCAGAGTTAATTTGGTTGCCAATAATACGAGCATTGCCATGAATTGTTGCTGAGTCAGAAACAGTTAAATCATTGGTAACTACCGCCCCAGCACCAAGAGATGCAAGGCCTGATGTTTTTAAGCTACCAGCAATTACTGTGTTTCCTGATGTTGCATTAACGGTAAATTTGTTTGTGTTTACCGAAACATTCCCACCAGCAGAAATAATTCCACCAACAAAAAGGTTACCTAGATCATTAATGTCTTGGCGTGTGGTGATTGAGTTTGAAACAGTTAGGTCACCTGTAATTATTGCGTTAGCACCAAGGGATGCAAGTTTTTTAACTTCAAGTGGTCCTGATACTGTTAGTTTATCACCAACACGAATTGCACCATTAATTGTTCCTGAGATTGCTGATTCTCTGATCAAAGAATGCTTGATTGTTCCACTGATCAATGTGTCAGAAAGCAAGGTGTTTTTGATGGTTCCACTTAATACAGAATCATAAATAATACCATGCAGTGTTGAGACACCCGTAACATTCAGGTTGCCGCCGATAAGAGCATTATTAGTAACTTGCAGTGCAGTTCCTGCGCCAGTTACACGAGCAAAACCTGTTGTTGTAATGTTATTATTGAGTGTTGTTGATCCTGAAACGGTCAAATCATTACGTACAAGTAATGTACCACCGATTTTTGTGTTTCCGGTGCTTCCTGCAAACAGCAACTTATCAGTGTTAATAATCAGGTCACCTTCAAGGTCTGCGATACTTAGATCAATACCTGCAAGTGTTTGACCGCCGGTGATTGCTAGGGTGCCGATAAACGCTTCACCTTCAACTGAGAAGTCCCCATACACGCGTGTTGTTCCGCGTACAGTAAGGTCTCCACCAATGTCAGCGCTGTTTGTGACAAGGAGTGAGTAGCCATCGCCAGTGACACGAGCAAAACCTGTTACGGTTAGATTGCCATCAACAGCAAGTGGGCTGTGAATGATTGTTGAACCGTAAACATCAAGGTCGCCACCAATAGAGATTGCTCCGTGGATTGTGCCTGAAATTCCTGAGTCAGTGATTATAGCGTGCTTGACTGTTCCGCTGATAATTGACTCTGTTAAAAGTGTTTGGCGCAGCGTTCCGTTAATTGTTGAGTCGTAAATAATACCTTTAAGAGTCCCGCTGAATGTTGATTCCGCAATTATTGTTTTGAGTATTGTTCCTGATACTGTGCTGTCATAAATAATACCTGTGTTGATTAAAGGAGACTCAAGAACGCCTGAAATATAAGCGCTTGTGTGTGTACCAACTGTACCCAGGCGTATTGTGCCTTCTTCTTCTGCTGCACCAGCGTTGTTGATGTAAATGTTGTTATTACCGCTTACAAGGTGGGTGCCGCTATCAAAACCAAGAATTGTGTTGTGATCTCCTGTTGTTAAGTTTGTTGCTGTACCACTGCCTATGATTGTGTTATACCCAAGAGTTGTTGATGCACCAGGTGCTACGTTTGATCCTATGCTGATTGAGTAAGATGCAGCAGAGCCAACTTGTGAGTTTGAACCCATGACTACGTTGTTCCAGCCGGATACAAGATTATTTGCAGCTCCTGTGCCCAGTGCTGTGTTAAGTGAGCCAGATGTTAGACCACTTAGTGATGCAAATCCAACACTAACGTTAGATCCTCCATCTGTCAGCGATGCAAGGGTTTGTCCACCAACACCTGTGTTTTCTGTGCCGGTCAGAGAATCATTTCCTGAGTTTGTTCCAACAAAAATGTTTGTTGTTGCTGCTGGAGAATGAATGTAGTTAGAGCCATCGCGTGTGAATTTGCCTAGAATATTAATGTTTTCTTCTGCTGTGAGTCTTCCGGTGACAGATGCGTCCCCAAGAACCGTTACAGAGTTAGAAACGGTAAGATCGCCATTAATTACAGCGCTAAATCCAAGTGATGCAAGTCCTGTTGTCTCAAGTGTGGTAAGCGTTGTAGCACTTATGACATTAAGCGCTCCCTCTACTATTGCGTTGCCGACAATAGTTGCAGAGTTAGAAACAGTGAGATCACCCGTGACATTTGCATGAGCGCCAAGGGACGCAAGGCCAGATGTTTCAACGGTTGTTAGCGTTGTAGCGCCAGTTACGTTTGCGTTTCCAAGAATCTCAGTGTGATCGCGTAGTGTTGTTGTTCCTGTGACGGTTAGAGTGCCGTTTATCAGCGCATTATTATCTGTATGAAGCGTATTGAGATTTGTTGCGCCTGGAACAAGGAGTGAGTCAATAGTTGCTTCACCACCGACAACAAGGGTTCCTCGTAATTTAGAATCACCATCAATCTCAACATCTTGGTTGATGTAAACATCACCACCAACAGAGAGAAGCGGCGTTGTTACAAGGCTGCCATATGTTCCGCTTAAATCTGCACCAATAATTATTTTGTCTGCACTTGCGTTGGTGAGTGTTGTGGTGCTTACAACTTCAAGCTCGCCTTGGATCAGGGTTTTGCCAGCGATTGTAGCGCTGCCACCAACAGTTAAATCAGCAGAGTTGATTTGGCTGCCGATGATTCGAGCATTACCACGGATTGTAGCGGAATCAGAGACAGTTAGATCACCAGTGATGATTGCGTTAGCACCAAGAGACGCAAGGCCAGATGCATGGAGTGTGCTGAGTGAAGTTGCACCAGTTACACCGAGCGTGCCACCAACGGTAGTATTAGCAGTAATTGAAGCAGAACTAAGGTTTGTAGCGCCACTTGTTGAAAGAGTAGTGAGCGATGTATTACCAGTAACACCAAGGGTGCCACCAACAGTTGTGTTGCCAGTAAGGCCAGTTGTACCTGAAACAGTCAAGGACTGACCAAGTGCTGTATGGTCATGTAATGTTGTGCGTCCTGTAACGTTGAGTCTGCCTCCAACGCTTGCGTTATTAGTTATGGTTGCAGAATCAAGGGATGCAAGGCCTGATGTAGACACTGTTGAAAGTGATGTATTAGCAGTAACACCAAGGGTGCCGCCGATGGTAGCGTTATTTGTTACTTGAAGCGCTGTTCCGCTGCCGGTCGTTCTAATTAAGCCAGTAGTCGTAATATTACCATCAAGGCTAATACCACTTGCCAGAGAAATAGCTCCTAACACATCAACGTTGCCCTTCATCAGCGCGTTACCAGCGATTGTAGCGCTGCCACCAACAGTTAAGTCAGCGGAGTTGATTTGGCTACCGATGATACGAGCGTTGCCGCGAATTGTAGAGGAATCAGAGACAGTTAGATCACCAGTGATGATTGCATTAGCACCAAGTGACGCAAGGCCAGATGTGTGCAGGGTGCTGAGTGAAGTTGCACCAGTTACGCCGAGCGTGCCACCAACAGTTGTGTTGCCAGTAAGACCAGTTGTACCTGAAACAGTCAAAGACTGACCTAGCGCTGTGTGGTCATGTAATGTTGTGCGTCCTGTAACGTTGAGTCTGCCTCCAATGCTTGCGTTATTAGTTATGGTTGCAGAATCAAGTGATGCAAGGCCTGATGTAGACACTGTTGAAAGTGATGTATTAGCAGTAACACCAAGGGTGCCGCCGATGGTAGCGTTATTTGTTACTTGAAGCGCTGTTCCGCTGCCGGTCGTTCTAATTAAGCCAGTAGTCGTAATATTACCATCAAGGCTAATACCACTTGCCAGAGAAATAGCTCCTAACACATCAACGTTGCCCTTCATCAGCGCGTTACCAGCGATTGTAGCGCTGCCACCAACAGTTAAGTCAGCGGAGTTGATTTGGCTACCGATGATACGAGCGTTGCCGCGAATTGTAGAGGAATCAGAGACAGTTAGATCACCAGTGATGATTGCATTAGCACCAAGTGACGCAAGGCCAGATGTGTGCAGGGTGCTGAGTGAAGTTGCACCAGTTACGCCGAGCGTGCCACCAACAGTTGTGTTGCCAGTAAGACCAGTTGTACCTGAAACAGTCAAAGACTGACCTAGCGCTGTGTGGTCATGTAATGTTGTGCGTCCTGTAACGTTGAGTCTGCCTCCAATGCTTGCGTTATTAGTTATGGTTGCAGAATCAAGTGATGCAAGGCCTGATGTAGACACTGTTGAAAGTGATGTATTAGCAGTAACACCAAGGGTGCCGCCGATGGTAGCGTTATTTGTTACTTGAAGCGCTGTTCCGCTGCCGGTCGTTCTAATTAAGCCAGTAGTCGTAATATTACCATCAAGGCTAATACCACTTGCCAGAGAAATAGCTCCTAACACATCAACGTTGCCCTTCATCAGCGCGTTACCAGCGATTGTAGCGCTGCCACCAACAGTTAAATCAGCAGAGTTGATTTGGCTACCGATGATACGAGCGTTACCGCGAATTGTAGAGGAATCAGAGACAGTTAGATCACCAAGCACAGTTACATCGCCGCTTGCGCGTGCAGATGAGAGTGTAGTGCGGCCAGTAACAGCAAGAGCCCCGCCGATATCAGTATTACCGACTAAGGTGCTGCTTCCGCCGATTGTAAGGTCCATTGTGTTAATTTGTGTTTTAATGACTCTGAGCGCATCGCGCAGTGTGGTAGAGCCAGATACGGTAAGATCATCAACCACATTAATATCATCACCTACAATGGTGTATCCACCTGTGATTGCAAGGCTGTCTGCATAGACTGCACCAAGGACACTTAGATCACCACGAACAGTTGCGGAGTTAGAAACAGTTAAATCACCTGTGATATTTGCGTGAGCACCAAGAGACGCAAGTCCAGAAGCCTTGAGTGTGCTGAGTGATGTTGCGCCCGTTACGCCGAGTGTGCCACCAACAGTAGCGTTGCTCAGGGTACCGAGATTGCCAAGAATGCTAGCTGAATTAGAGACAGTGACATCACCGGTGATTACAGCGTTGCTGCCAAGAGACGCAAGGCCAGATGTGTGGAGCGCGCTTAATGATGCTTGTTTATTAACATTTAATGTTCCATCAATAGAGACATTATTTTTTGCTGTTAGATCACCATGAACAGTTCCGCTGAGTACTGAGCTGTAGATAATCCCTGTTAGGTTACCCGTTACGTTTCCAATAACATCAGCGTTAATCGCACCAGTATTTGTACGTTTAACAATCGTGTTATTTACTTTTGTTGTTGTTGATGATTCAACAAGTGAAACAGCAGACGCGATATTTGCAGCTGATTTGCCACCTACGCTTGCGACAGTGTTTGATGCGTAGTTTCCTGTTACATCACCAGCAAGATCACTTAAGAGATGTTGCGCATTATATGCGTATGATCCTGAGCTGACAAGGTCGCTAAGTACGCTTCCTGTAATAGTCACATTATTCAGAATAGCGTCACCACTCACAATAAGCTGACCAGTGGTTGAAGATATAACTAAATCACCATCAACAATAATACCTTGTGCACCAAAGTTGCCATATGCATCACGCTTTACAAGCGTATTAGGGAAGTTGCTGTCGGTTGCATCAAGAATTTCAACAAGCAAACTTTGTACAAACGGTGACAAGTTGTTTGCAGTGATTGTTTCAGGCTTGATTCGATACCCTGTGATAGAGCCAGGTAGAATATTGCCTGCTCTGATTGTTTCGGGTGCAAGCTCTTTCCAGGTTACTGAATTTTCTTTTATTTTTCCTTGGGTGACTGCGTGTTGAGCAAGCATCTCAGACGTAACAGCTGAGGGTTTAATAACCCCAAGTGAATTTACAGAGCTTGTTGCGTTTGAAATAACAGGCACGTTTCCGGTTGTTGATTGCTTCTTCTTTGGTTTAGTGGCTCGCGTGTTTTCAAGAGCCTCTAGCGCTTGCTCGGTAGATAGCATTGTTTCAATGAGTGATCCGATATCAGATAGCTCATTTTTTTCAAATAAATGATGATAATCTTTTAAAAACTGTAGAATGATTTCAGCTGATTGATTTTCTGAAATGACATCATCAGCTGCGTTGAGTCTAAATTTTGCAAAGCGAGCTTCAAGCGCTTGTGCAATCTGTGCGTCTTTAGATTTTAGAAGCTCAATGGCTGCGTCTTTAAGCTTAATAATTGGTTGAAACTCTTGTACCGTTGTTGCAGATCCATGTGCAAGTAAGGGTACGTTTAATAAAAACATATTAAAAATAAGCAGAGCGCTTATCCGTCTTCGCTGTTTGCCCACCATTAGAACTCCTCAATCCTTTTAAAAGAGCTATCTAATCCCGATTAAAGTCGGGATTTTTAGTTATTTAATAACAAGATACTTATTCGATCGAACTGATTGCGCCGATACTTTTCACGGCACTCCTTTTGTTTTACCTTAGCACTTTGCCGTAAAATTACTATGAGCATTCTCTAAAAATGACGAAGAGGTGCGCAATACTTTTGCGCACCTCTTTTGATAATTCTACGTGTGTGTTGTTTATGATGTTACAGAATTTCTGCTGCAAGTTTTGCAAGCTCACTACGCTCACTTGTTTCAAGAAACACTGTTCCAAAAAGAGAGTATTCTTTGAAGCGTTCAGTCGTTACCGTCAAACCATTAGAGCTGAAGTCAAGGTATGGAGAGTCGATTTGATAAGGGTCTCCAGCAAGAATAACTTTTGTACCTTCTCCTGCACGGCTTACGATTGTTTTGACTTCGTGCGGTGTGAGGTTTTGAACTTCATCGATAAACACAAATTGGTAAGGAATTGAGCGGCCTCGCATGTACGTAATTGCTTCTAAGCTTAATACGCCTTGGCGCTGAAGCCTTTCTACAAGACCAGAGTCATCATGAGCGTTTCCTGGGCGCTCTGGCTTATGCGAATGCTCTTCTTCTTCGTGTTTTCGTTTGCGATCTTTTCCTTTTTTATTGTTCAGCCCAAAGCGCTCTTCAGTTCCTTTGAGCATCTGGCTTGCGATGAATTCTAAGTTGTCATGAACAGGTTGCATCCAGTAGTGTAATTTTTCGTTAACGTCTCCAGGTAGATATCCAATATCAGCGCCGAGTGCAATAACTGGGCGAGTGACTAAAAGCTTTCTGTACATTCGTTCATACATAACTTTGTACATTCCGGCAAGGAGCGTTAAAAAGGTTTTACCAGTTCCTGCTGGGCCAAGAAGCGTGATAAGCTTGATATTGTCGTCAAGTAGCAGATCAAGCGTCATAAGCTGTTGAATATTACGCGCGCTAAAAACATGCATAAGGGTGATTGGATCAACTTCTTTGTACATGTTGCCGCCCATGTGTCTGAAGACGCGGTAGTTGTGCTGATTATTTTCGCTTTCCATAATGACAAATTCATTAGGGAACATTTTGACGCTACCCAAAATAGCGGGTACTTGTTTTGCGGTCATTAAGCGTAGATCGTTTGCAGGAAGTTGATGTCTGATCCAGCCTTTATAAAACTGTTCATACAGTACAACGCCTTTGTTGTAATCTTCAGCCTCAATGCCAAGAACGTCTGCTTTAATTCGAACGTTAATATCTTTTGTGATCAGCGTTACCTTGTTGCCGTCTTTTACAAGGTTTGCAGCTGTTTGAATGATCAAATTATCTTTAAGCTCGTGTAGATCTTTTTGAAGTGATGAAAACGTTACTTCATTTGGTGTTCTAATAACTTTAAAGATAGATCCCTGCGTATCATGATCAAGAGGTACGCCGTCAAGGAGGCTTCCTTTATTTCGTAGCTCATCAAGGAATCTAATTGTTTGCCTAACGTTATGTCCCTTTTCCCCGCCTTCTTTTTTAAACGTGTCAAGCTCCTCAAGTACGACGAATGGAAGCGCAACGACTACACCTTTAAATGCAAAAAGTGCATTTGCATCGTGAATAAGTACGTTTGTGTCAAGTACAAAGACCCTGTCAGGCCTTAGTCCTTGTTGTGGCGCTGAAGCTTGTCCGACCATATTATTCTCCCTATGATGCCTTACATACTGCCGTGATTGTGAGAGTTAGTGCATGCCGCACCCATGCTCTCCGTCGCCGGTGAATGGACTGCAAATCAGCTGTGTGACTGGTATAGATTTTTTCAAAGATTTATTCCTGCGGGCTGGGGGTTAATGTATGAGCTATCAACAGCTTTGTTATGAAGTGCATACACATATCGACTTCACGCTTACTACATCTCTCGTGCATGCTACCACGCAATTCTGCACGCGGGCAATAATAAGAAGTGAGATGTTGTGATCTGTTTTACGCAAGAGCTTATTCAGCGATTATCTACAAGTTTTTTAATTATTTTTAAATTCTTAATGCCTGTAGGTGCTGCTTTTTAATGATGTTGGGCTGGTCGTGATTGCTTGAATTTGGTACACTGCTGCTTCGTATGTGATACCTGGTTTATTCGTTGAAAGGACATCTATGCAAAGTAACGACTACTTGCACGACTTGCGCCACTCAGCAGCGCATTTGTTGGCACAAGCTGTTTTAGAGCTGTATCCTGGCACTTTGCCAACAATTGGTCCTGTCACGGAAACTGGATTTTTCTACGATTTTTTACCAAGTAAAAATTTTAAAGAAGAAGACCTTCCCAAAATAGAAGCTCGCATGAGAGAGCTTGTTGAGCAGGATTTGCATATTACTGGTCGCCAAGTGCCAAAAGATGAAGCGCGTGCTTTTTATAAACACAATCCCTTCAAGCTTGAGATTATTGATCAAGTTGAAGGTGAAACAGTGGGTATTTATTCACAGGGTACATTCTCAGACCTCTGCCGCGGTGGACATCTTGATAGTATTGGCCAGATTAAACATTTTAAGTTGATGAGTATTTCCGGTGCGTATTGGAGAGCTGATCGCTCTGGACAAGCGCTTCAGCGTATCACTGGTATTTGCTTTCCAACCCAAGAAGAGCTTGATGCTTACCTTAAGCGCCAAGAAGAGCTTGCGATGTATGATCACCGTCGCCTTGGGAAACAATTAGGCTACTTTACTTTTGATGATCATTCACCTGGAGTGCCTTTTTTCCATAGCAAAGGGACTTTTGTTTTTAATCAGCTTATTGATTTTATGCGTAAGCTGCAGGGTGATGGCTATCATGAGATCAAGACACCTATGATCATGCATGAGCAGCTTTGGAAAACCTCTAAGCATTATGATAACTACAAAGAGCTGATGTATTTTACAAAAGCAGATGAGCAAAATTTTTGCGTCAAGCCTATGAACTGCCCAGGTTCAATCTTGATGTATCAAGAAAAGCCGCATTCTTATCGTGAATTACCGCTTAGATTGTCAGAATTTGGGCATGTTTATCGTTATGAATTATCTGGCGTTCTTCACGGAATGTTTCGAGTCAGAGCCTTTACTCAAGATGATGGGCACCACTACTGTACCCCAGATCAGATAGAAAAAGAGGTTTCTGATCTTCTCAAGCTTTGCCAAAAGGTGTATACTGCATTTGGATTCCAGTCCATTCAAATGGCGCTGTCAACCCGCCCCGAAAAATCAATTGGTGAGCAATCACTATGGGACACTGCAACGCAGGCACTCAAAAATGCTCTTGAATCACAAGGGTATGCCTATAAGCTGCAGGAGGGTGAAGGTGCTTTTTATGGCCCTAAAATTGAAGTCAAAATCAAAGACGCAATGGGGCGTGAGTGGCAATGTGGAACCATTCAGGTTGATTTCTTCCAACCAGAAAACTTCAAGCTCGATTATATTGATGCCGACCAATCGCGAAAGCGCCCAGTTATTGTTCATAGAGCGATTTATGGCTCTATCGAACGATTCTTTGGTATTTTGCTTGAGCATACCAAAGGTCATCTACCATTTTGGATTACGCCTACACAGATTCGTATTCTAACGATTTCAGACAACCAGCTTCCGTATGGGCGTGAGGTTTTAGCAGCGCTTAAGGCTGCTCAGTTGCGTGTTGAGCTTGATGAAGATGGCGGACAAATTTCTGCCAAAATTCGTAGAGCGCAGCAAGACAAGATTCCATGGATGCTTGTACTGGGGCAAAAAGAAGCTGACGCTAAAACATTGACGCTCAGATATAACGACGGCAAACAATTATTTGGCCAAACACTTGAGCAGATAATTGAACAAGCAAAACCGCTTGCCCAGTTGCCTGTTTAATAGAATTATCACGTGACAATAGTACTTTTGAGGCTGCTTACGGCAGCCTCTTTTTATTGCGCGTTACTGATAGTTTTTGCGTGTAATAACAGTATTAGCCGCATTACTCACAAGTTCGTCTCTATACAATTGATTTGAATTTACTCTTTTTTGTATACAGAGGCTGTGCTGCGTAGAGCGTTTTTTTACCTTAATATCGGTAATATTTGGAGTAGTCATGATTACAATTATTTTTCGAGCATGTGTGCTTGGTGCCTTTTTTATAACCTCAACCAGTGTACTTGCAGTGGGTAAGGAGGCTGCCGGAGCAAGTACTCCTGATCGTATGATGCATGCTGCCCCCTGCGATCCAGGTTATATCGCAGCGCTGGAACGAGAGCTAGCACAAACCCAAGAAGCCGAAGGTGCGAATGATGGTGAAAATGTTTCAGCTAGAAGAATTTCATGTAGTTGTAGACGACGCGGTCGCTGTAGACTTAATCCTGCCGAATTACGGGCTCTTTTGAGTGTTGCAGGTATGGCTGCACTCCTTGCAACGGTTCGCCTCCTTGGGCTAGATCTTAAGTCTGTTCATGATGAGCTGTAAGCGTTTGTTTCCCATAAAAATATAGTACTTGTGCGCCTCACCATTTGGTGTATAATCATCGCCCCGGATTTTTATTAATTAAAACCAATACTTCCTGAAAGCTCCTCATGAAAAATTTAGCGATGATTCTTATGCTTTCCGCGCCAGTTTTTATGTCAAGCTCACTGTCTCCTTCGGCTGCTGTTGTTCACCATGAAGAACATGATTGTCCTGTCTGTTATGATGGTCTTGAAGAGGGGCACATAGGAATAAGTTTTTGTGGCGATACTCGTCATACTGTTTGTCATGAATGTGCACGTGGCGTAGTGAGAGTCGCCACTGAGGCTGCACAAAATAGCAATATTAATTTGTCATCAGATGCATTTAAAGCGATGATAAAGTGCCCAACATGCCGTGTTCAAGCAACTGTTCGTGTACTTGAGCGACTTGGTGTAATTATGCCTAAAACACCAGTCAAAAGTGCAAAGCGAAGAAAGCTTGATGAAGGTGTGATACCTGATTTAACTGAGTCTGGTCGTAGAGTTGCTGCTATGTTTGAAAACCCTGAAAATTCTTAAGCTAACAAAAAAGCCCCTCAACTCGTTGAGGGGCTTTTTTATTTTAGGCAAGGCCTAGATTCTCTGGTGCAAGGCCATGAAGTCTGCGAGACTTTCGTGGGGCCTCAGTGTATCGCTCTTTGTGCAGAGCGATAATATTTTGTAAGGTTTTTGACCCTTCACGGAGTGTACGCGGTTTTGCAGGATCATGAAAATTAACAGCATAAAGGCCAAAGCGCGGCTCAAATCCCATAGCCCATTCAAAGTTATCAACAAGAGTCCAGTAATAATACCCACGAATATCACAACCAAGAGTATTGATAGCGGTATCAATTACTTTGAGGTGCTTGGTGATCCATGTTGAGCGAAGTGTATCTTTTAAGTCACACACGCCATTTTCTGTAATATAGATTGGTAGTCCTAATTCAGATAGCTCTTTGATTGCATCAAGCATTCCTGCTTCATACATTCTGTAGGGCATATCAGTCATCGTTTCACCAGGGTAGCAGCTTGTACCAAAGGGTTGAAAAATATTTGATCCGATATTAACCAGTGGGTATGAGTAATAATTCAAACCAATAAAATCAAATGGTTTGTCATTTTTGTCAAAAATACCAGGCATACTGACTGACGCCATTCCCGGAAGGTAAAAGCTAAAGTCGCCACTGCGCAAAAAGTTTGAAACAGCTGAGCTACCGATAGTATTAAAATAAAGCGCTACAGCTTTTTCAATCGGATTAATGCTTGAGTACGGTATAAACTTCATAACGTTATGTACGATGCCAATTTCGGACTTTTCTCCACCTGGTTGGCTTTTAATTGCACGATAGACAGCTGTATGAGCAAGCATTAAGTTGCAGCAGACGGTTCCTGCAAGCTGAAATTCACGGACTTTTCCGGGTGGGAATTCGCCTCGAATATAGCCTTGCATCGCGTAAATACCTGGTTCATTAATTGTACACCAGATAGGATTGAATGATTTTAGTGCATTAAACATCTTCACGCTGAAGTTAACAAAATAAGCAATGTTACAATGCTTTTCAAATGCGCCGAGTTTTTCAAACCAAAGAGGGTGTACAAAATGATGCAGTGTAATCATTGGTTTTATGCCGGCTTCAACAAGAGCCCGACAGAAATCTTGGTAATGTTCTAGTGCATCAACATCAAGTGTCCCTTGCTCTGGTTCGATAATGCTCCAGTCAACTGAAAATCTGTAACTTGTTAGCCCAAGCTCTTTCATGAGGGCAATATCTTCAGTTGTTTTGGTCCAGTGGTCGTTTCCAGATCCAGATCGTGCGCCACCATCAATATGAGGGCGTCCGTCAGCATGATGTGTGCTTTCCCAATTATACCAATTACTTACAGCTGTTTTACCTGGTGCATAATGTGCACCCGAGTCTTGAAACTCAGCTCCTGCAGCGCCCCAAAGAAAGCTTTTGGGAAAACTGAGATCATGATGACACGCACCTGTATACGCATACAGATAGATGCTTCCTATAACAAAAAAACAACCGATAGACTTTTTTATCAAAAGCATAAACTTCCTTGGGTATAGTGATTTGATTGAGACAGGGTATCAGGAGGTATATTTTTGTAAAACGCTATCAGAAAAGATTAAGAGATTTGTTTTGCTGTGTTGTGGTCATTTAGTCGATTGAAGTGCATGAGGGTTATAAGCATACCCTTCATGGTAGGGATAAAACAAAAAGGCCCGGGCATAGACCCGGGCCTTTTTATAGTCTAATTACTTAGTGATTACTCACCATCGTAGTCGTTGAAACGACGTGGGCGATCGCCAAAGCCGCCACGGTTGCCACCAAAGCCACCATTGCCGCCGCTGCGGTTACCACCAAAGCCACCACGATTGCCACCAAAGCCGCCTGATGAGCCACCTGGACGAGGGCCAGATGATCTACGGAAGCCGCCTTGACCGTTGTTTCTATCAACAGGTGGGCGAGCTTCGCTTACGCGAAGACGTTGGCCTTGAAGCTCTGAGCCGTCTAAATTGCTAATTGCAGCATTGCCAGCATCTGCGCTATCCATTTCTACGAAGCCAAATCCGCGTGATTGACCGCTGAATTTGTCTTTGATGATGCGCGCTGAAAGAACGTTACCAAATGGCGCGAAAGTATCTTGCAATTCTTGCTCTGATACAGCGTTCGCAATGTTGCCAACATACAGTTTCATGAAAACCCTTACGGTTGTGTCTCCCTGGAGAGGGAGCAATATAAAATAAAAATAGGAACCCCTACACTTTTATGGGGTAGACGCATCCTATCAGATAAGATCGCGCAAGTAAAATGCCTACTGTTAAAAACAGTTATTTTGATTAATAAAGTTATTATAAGGACAAAATAAAAAGGCCCGGGCATAGACCCGGGCCTTTTTATAGTCTAATTACTTAGTGATTACTCACCATCGTAGTCGTTGAAACGACGTGGGCGATCGCCAAAGCCGCCACGGTTGCCACCAAAGCCACCATTGCCGCCGCTGCGGTTACCACCAAAGCCACCACGATTGCCACCAAAGCCGCCTGATGAGCCACCTGGACGAGGGCCAGATGATCTACGGAAGCCGCCTTGACCGTTGTTTCTATCAACAGGTGGGCGAGCTTCGCTTACGCGAAGACGTTGGCCTTGAAGCTCTGAGCCGTCTAAATTGCTAATTGCAGCATTGCCAGCATCTGCGCTATCCATTTCTACGAAGCCAAATCCGCGTGATTGACCGCTGAATTTGTCTTTGATGATGCGCGCTGAAAGAACGTTACCAAATGGCGCGAAAGTATCTTGCAATTCTTGCTCTGATACAGCGTTCGCAATGTTGCCAACATACAGTTTCATGAAAACCCTTACGGTTTTGCTCCCTGGGTAGGGAGTAATAATAAAAAAAAGCTCATGAATGGCTGTGAAAGTTATGATTCGGAAGAACTTGAGAAACTCTAGGTTCAGCGACTCACTAAACTAACCACATTACACTATCATACGTCTTTACTGAACCTTATTTCGGAACTGTACTCATACCGTACTCTGTGTCCATTTATGGACTTTTACTTGTAACTAAAAAAAGTCTACCAGAAATCTTTGCCTTTGAAAACAGTTTAAATACCCTTTTGACGTATTTCGCTCAGACCTTAGAATAAAATTATATCCTAAATTTTGATCTTAAAATTCGGTAAGGGGCGCGTTATGGTTACAGGACACATTCAGCAACGCAAGGGGCTGCAGATTAATTCTCTCAAGAGTATTTTACAGCAGTTTGCTGTAAACGCGGGCGCTGCTATGGCTCGTGAAGCCTGGTACAAAGGTGTTATGCCAAAAAACACTGTTCTTCAGGGTGATGTTGCTGACTATGAGCTAACAGGCGAAGAGCTTTTTAGTAATCTCTATACTCCTTTTGTAGTCAAACGTATTGTTCCTGCTGATGCACAAATTCGAGTCCTTGGTGATATTCATGGTGACTACGTTACGCTTGAAACAATTATTACAAGACTCGTAGAAGATGGCTTTTTGACTGAAACACTTAAAGTGGCTCAGCCAAATAACTATCTTGTATTCCTTGGTGATTATATTAATCGCGGTGGGCATGGCGTTAAAGTGCTTATGCTTCTAAGCACAATTTTTGCTAAAAACCCTGACAATATTATTATTCTTCGTGGAAACCATGAAACAGCGCATTCAAACACGATGTTTCATAACCGTTTTCTTGCTGCACCAGAAACAACATTTGCTCAGACATCTTTTCTACAGGAGCTTTCAGATAGGTTTAGTGGTTATACATTCCCTGAGCTTTTGTTCTGGTATGACTATCTACCGCTTGCGGCTTTTATAGGTGTGAGAGATGCTTCAGGTAAAGTTAACTATGTTGCATTTTGCCATGGTGGTTTTGAGCTAGGGCATGATTTTACTGGTTTTTTAGCTGATGAATCATCAACTGCGGCACTTATTACGTCGCTTGATCGTAGAAAAGGGCTTTCAAATCTTATGCAGTCGCTTGATCTGCACGATGATGTGAAGCGCATTCTTTCATATATTCCTACACCTGAGGCGCAGGCATACCTTGATAATCAGCAGCTTGATGAAATTAATCCTGTTCTCTGGCACAAGCATGTATCACTCAGAATGGGTTATACCTGGAATAACTTTTTGACAGAAGAAAATGATGAAATCAACCTCAGCTACTCACCAACGCGCCGTACGCTGTATCTTGGTAAATCAGTAGTTGAATACCTTTGTGATGGTGGGGACTCTTACGCTATCAAATCAGTTGTTCGTGGCCACCAGCATCTTGATGAATACGTAGACCAGCTTGGTCTTGCAAGCAGCATGTTAACCCGCATTAAGCGTGATAACGGTGTTGTTAGCCAGTGGCAAGGAATGGTCTATACACTGGGCGCATCAAGCGCTATCACAGGCCTACAATCATTTATCGGTGTTAATTTGTCATCACAACCAAAAGAATGGTCTGTAAGGCACTACTACAAAAAGCCACAAGATACTGATTTTAACCTTCATATGAAGCGTTTTTTATCATAATAAATTGATACTATTTATAGATACCATAAAAGCCCTGGCAAATCGCTGGGGCTTTTTGCTGCCAACAAAGCTAGGGTAGCGCCCCCACCGGTTGAGATAAAATCAATTCCTGGCGTAGCCTTGCATGCGTCTGCTGCTGCGATGCAGTCCCCGCCACCAATAACGCTGTATGCATCAGATTGGTTTGCGATTGCGGTTAAAATGGCAAAGCTCCCGCGAGCTGATGCGGGATCCTCCCAGATTCCCATGGTTCCATTAGCAAAAATTGTTTTAGCTGTTTGTATGATCTGGCTAAAACAGTCTACTGTTTCTGGCCCTATGTCTATGGGGCTGCCAGCTTGGTTCATTACCCAATCTGATGGCAGCACGACCGATACATCATTTTCTGCAGCGTGATGCTGTATATTGTTCAGCTGCTTTTCATTGTGCATGAGCTCCCAGGCAATAAGGCCACCGATAAGAATATGGGTTGGTCTGCGGCTGGGCGGTGCAGTTATAACAGCTTCTAAAAGCGGAAGTTTATCTTTAACTTTTTTGCCACCAATCGCGATTGTAAAAGGCTTTTGCGCATCTTCTCTAATGACAGATAGCCCCCGGACTTCATGTTCGACCAAGGGTCCTTGGTTCCGCCTTTCTGGGGAAAATTTGCCGGGCAAGCAGCTTACCGATGTATCGTTTCGGTGGGCAACCCCAAAAGCATCAAAAATAAAAAATTCACCAAGCTGGGCTAATAATCCAGCAAACCTATCATCTTGGGTATGCTCGCCATCCCAAAAGCGTAGGTTTTCCATCATCAGGATTTCATCTGCAGGATTATTTTCGAGTGAGGGGTGGTGCTGGCAGGGTATTCCGTGGCTCTTAATCCATGCCGCAAGTATGGCTGTACTAAGATCGGTAGTTTTACCTTCTGGTCTTCCCAGGTGGGTTAAGATGGTGATTGATGGCGTTACCTCAGAAAGTGCCTTGAGGGTTGGCAGAAAAGCTTTAAGTCTGCTGTCGTTGGTTATGGCACCATTGTTCAGCGGAACATTAAGGTCAGCGCGCAGAATGATTCGTTGGCGGTCGATTTGCTTGATAAAAGCTGAAAATTCTTTTTGGAACATCATATTTCTCACAAAGTTTTACTAAATAAGCCCCAGTTTAGAGAAAACTGCATAAAAAATTCAAAATATGATTATCAAGCCGTTGTATTTCAATCAAAAGGGGCATTTTTAGAATGCTTTTAAAAGGGTTATCGTAGTGGACTTAGGTTAATTAAACACCAAAACCCTTAAATTATTTCAATTTGACAATAGTTTAATTGCTGGTAGCATAAGGGTATGCCTTAAAAATTATTAAAGGCTTGGGGTTTCATTAGGAAATTAAATGGAGGTTATCTCATGAAAACTTTGAATAAATTCGTAATCGCATTTGCACTTGGTGCTGGCCTTGTATCATCAGATGTTAAGCCTATGACAAGACACCAAATTGGTGCTGCAGTTATTGCACTTGGTGCGACTGTTGCTGCAACAGGACATGTTGCTGGTAATGTTGATCCTATTGCGTTTGATGATGCAGAACAAGCTGGCCGCGTTATTTCAGCAGCTGCTTTGACAAGACTTGCAGGTCTAGCTATTTCAGCTATCGGCTCTGCAATTACATTTGGTCCAGAAGCTGTTGCAGCTGTTTATGCAAGATTTATGCCTGCAGCTCCTGTAGCTGAGCATGTTGTTGAACCAGTAGTTGCACCTGTAGCAGCTGAGCCAGTTGTTGTTGCACAACAAGACAATAACAATGAGGCACCTGCTGTTCGACGTAATCCACGCCGTGCGGTTCGTCACTAATAATTCATAAAATTATTAGACAATTTTGTGCCCTTTCGCGAAAGCGGAAGGGCGCTTTTACGATGACTTTTTTATACGATACATAAGGATTAAAAATGGTACTAAAAATTATGTCAGCAGTTTTAATCGGCTTTACTGCACTTACGATTAATCTTGATGCGGCTGCTAGAAAATCACGAGCGAAAAGGGCTGCTCAGGTTGAAGCACCTGCACAGCCACTAGCTGAAGCTTCTGCTTCAACAAGACCTGCTCAAGATGCATCAACTGAAGTTGAGATAACAGAAGTTTCAACTGCAGCTGCATCTACAGGTGTAGGTACGCAAGACGCTGCGATACAAACAAGAGGTGAGCATGTTGCTCGACCTGCTGGTATGTGTAGATCTATTGCACGATACCTCTGTGCTTCTACAGCAGTTGCTGCTGGTGGTGCTGCTGTTGCTATTCCTGGCTTGGTTTATGGTACACCAGATGTGTATCAAACACCTGCATTTTGGGTTATTACAACAGGGACACTTGCTTTGCTTGCCTATGTATCAAGACTTGCATACAGAAATTCATAAAAAAATTAATGTCTAAGACAAGGTAAAAGCATGAAGAGCATTAGAAAATCCATACTTATGGTGCTACTTGCATCAGTATGTTTTGTGCCTGCTCCCCTTAAATCATCTTCAGCTGCGCACTATTCCGCCGGAGTATCATCATTGATTGGTGTGGGGCTTTCGGCGCTTGGGCTTATTGCATCTATGGCTTCTAAAGAGGCTTTCAGTTGTGAAGATGAGTTCTTAGCAAGTCAGGCCAGAGCGCATTATTCTGTTTACGCTGGGCTGCTTATACTTGCTGCTGGAGCTGCTTTTTTGTATGCCCCTAAAATTATTAAAGGGATTTATCGAAAAGAGTTGCCAGTAAGCGCAGAATCAAGCGCTCCTATGCCAGATTACCTATCAACCTTAAAGGATATTTCAGGCGGTACTCAAGCTGAAGGCAAGGTGTTGAGATTTAATAATGCTGTATCTGTTAGGCCGTATGAGTGCCCTGGTGTTGAAACGATGGATAAGCCTGTTGTTGCAGCACAAAACAATACAAAACGTGTTTTACCACTAATTCCCCTCGAGGGTGTTAGAAGAAGTAGAAGGCTTAGCATCGCTAAGTAATCTTAATTTTACTTCTGTGAAGTCATATAAAGGCGGTTTTTACTACTAAAACCGCCTTTTATTCTGTCTAAAAATTAAAAATAGCGTCATTTTTACACAGCCAGTGTAGTTTTCTTGCGAAAATCTATCAATAATTGCCAGTTTGACAAATATAAATATCTGTTTAGAATTAAACTATGCGTTAAACAGTGACAAATCTAAACGAAGGATGTCTCAATGAACGCTTTTATGAAAATTATGCTTTTGGTTTTAGCTGGTGTTATTCATGTTGGTTTTGCACATGATGGTTGCCAGGATTCTGCTGACGCAGAAATGAGCCAAGTGATTGATCAACAAGCTGAGCCTATGGATGATGCGGCTGAAGAAGCACGCCTTGATGAGCTGCTTGCTGATCTAGATCAAGAAGAAAAACAATAAAACTCCTTTGGGGGAGTTAGGTAGGGAATAGGTGCTCAATAAGGGCACCTATTTTTAAGCTATAGAGATGGGGTTATTATGAAAATTACGACGTTTTTTACACTTTTTGCTTTTGTATTTATTGGCTCGACAGTAGATCTTTCTGCTGCTGCTCGTAAGCGTTCAGTTACGCCTAGTGCGCGTGATAAGAGAGCTGCTACTCGTGCTGCGCTTACTAGTGGGGAAAAGCCTGCTACGACGACGACGACTACTACTGCACCAGCAGCTCAAGCTCCTGCACCTGCAGCTGCACCTGCTAGCGTTGCTACAGGTGGTGCTTCTACGGCCTCAAACGCTACTAATCCTGCTGCAACAATAGCTTCAGCTCCTGCAGCTGCCGCTACAGGTGGTGCTGGTATCAGCCTGACAAGTGCATTAGAAGCTTGTGGTAGCGCTGCTTGGGGGCTTACAAAGGCGGTTGCTGGTAGCGCCTATGACAAGGCGACATCTCCTGCAGCTTGTAAAATGTATCTTTCTGCGGCTGCTGTAGCTGCTCTTAGCTATATTATTAAGGAACCGGCAGAAGCTCTTGACGATGCAGGTTACCATAAAACAGCACTACTTTGCGCTACTGCTGCCATAGCAGGTTCTGCTAAGATTCTTTGGGAATTGTATAAATATCAGACCCGAGATGCTTAATACGTACTTAACTGCTTAAATTTACAGCTTATTTGTATAAAAAGAGGCCTAACTAGGCCTCTTTTTTATTGCTTTTATCAAGCTTTTCCCCTTTTGAACAATCATGTTAATTATGATAAATTCAGCAAAGTTACGTATTTTAGGGCATAAAACTATATATTTATGATTGTAGTTATTAAATCCGGGGGGATTTATCTAATGAAACGCTTCATTATTATTCTTGCAGCACTTTTTTCATGTAATCTATCTGCTGCTTCAAATGGCCCTGGTGTTGCGCCAGCTCTTATAAAGAGCCTGCGTTTAGCTGATGGTGCAGAGATTTCGATTGCAAAAAAACAAGAAGACCAGACTGCGCAAGAAGATCCAGAGGTAAAAAAGGCTCAAGTACTCGCAACAAAAATGCGTTTAGCGCTTGAAGTTGCAAAAGCACAAAAACAGCTGGATGCTATCGAAGCAAATAAAGATAAAGACATTGATGTTGAATCACCCGAGATTAAAACAGCTCGATATAATAATGCATTAGCAAAGCTTCTTTTTGAAAAAGCTGAACTTGATAAAAAGATGAAAGACCTTAAGGGTCCCGAGAAAAAAATCTCATTTCAAGGGGTGATTGAAGGCTTTGGGAACGAAGTACTTGAGGCTTCTAAAGGTGCCATAAAATATGGTGTTGGTCTTATTATAATCGGCGGAGTTGTGCACGTCATAAATCCGTCATTAATCCCTTCATTTTGCCGTTTAATTACTAGGGTGGTTGCTACAGCAGAAACAGTATCTGAAGCTGCTGGAACTGTTGCAGGTACGGTAAATACTGCTGGCACTATTGTCAATAACTCTATTGGTGTTGTTGATACAGTATTGTATCGTGTAAACTGGATGGTTTTTGAGCTGCCAGGTTGGTATGTTAACCTCCTGAAAAAAGCAGTTACTGCATAAGCTTTTTATACGTGATTTACTCTAAATTATTGTGATTAAAAAAGGCCCCGAATTTCGGGGCCTTTTTTAATGTTTCAATATTTCTAAGAGATTAAATGAGCGTAGCTTTTGTGTCGAAACAAGCGAAGCTAAAAAACCAAGCAAAAGCGTTATGAGAAACACAAGTAAAAATGATCCTGTTTCTCGATAAATTGGCAGATAATTTAAATAGTACACATCTGGCAGCTGTATATGCATCCGCTCGAGCATGATTCCTCCGCACCAAGCAGTAATAACACCCAGCAAACAACCAAGAGCTGTTACAAGCATGCCAAGAATGATAAAAAGTAATCGTATCATGCTATGCGGCGCACCAAGGGTTAGCAGCAGGGCGATATCACGCCTCTTCTCTTGTATCTGCATAAAAAGCAGTGAGATCATGTTCATGCAAGCAACGAGTGTAATAAGCGCAAGGATTATAAAAAGAGCATATTTTTCTAAAGCGAGAGATTCAACAAGCGCAGGGTAGAGCTCTTGCCATGGTGTAATAACAAGATCAGGCGCATTTGCACGTATGGTTTGAAGAATGGTTTTTGTGTTTTTTCCATTATTAATTGTTATTGCAAGTTGCTGCACGCCACGTTCATCAAATATTTTTTGCAGATGTACAAGGTCGATAAATGCCGCATGAGCATCGTATTCTTCAAGCCCGATGGTGATAATTGCTGAAAGTGTAACCGTGTGACTTTTTAGCTTGAGCTTTTTCTTGCCATCGGGCGATGGAATAAGCAGCTCAAGTTCATCTCCAAGTGATAATCCAAGCGAGCGAGCGAGCTTTGAACCAACAATAATCTGCTCTTTGCCTAGCACGGCCTCAAGGTGTTGTGATGCCTTGTCTGGTGATTGGATCGGGGGCATTATAATTTTTGATGCAAGCGATGTTGTTGCGGCTTCATGCGCAGCAATAATTCCTCGAAGGTAAATCACGCTAGAACTGCCGTTATGATTAATAATTACCTGCTTAGTGCTGCTTGGGCTGACTGATACATCATTTCCAAACCAGTTTGTAAATGCGGTTATGATACCTTTTTCGTCTATGTTATTGCCGGGAGCGGTGATGATGTAGGACGCATTAATACCACGTATTTTTTTGCTGATTGCGTCTTCAAATCCGCGTGTGATCATTAGGCTTAGAAGCAGGCTTGCTGTTCCCAGCATAATTCCTGTAATACAGAGTCGCAGCACAAACCGAATAGAAACATTCTTTTTTTTATAGAGTAAATATGCTTTTGCTAGCCATATCGCGTTTGCAAGGCTTCTCATTGATCTCCTCGGCGGTCTTTAACATAGTTGCTTCCGCGTACACCACCAGGTTTAGATTTGGCATATTTTTTTAGTTCTGCAGCTATTTGTGCTATTTGTGGTGATGACGCAAGAGGTCTTTTTTCATTTGTGATGATAGCGATAGAGATAGATACAAGCGGAAACTCTTTTATGTTTCCCTGGCGATCAGTTGAAATAATTTTACCAGCAGCTTTGTCCTGATCATTATAAAACTTGTTTATGTCGCTATCAAAAGAGCTACAAACAGCAGCTGCAATTGCTTCTGCCCGCTCGGGAACAGAGACCATAATAAAATCATCACCGCCTATGTGGCCTAAAAAGTCACCTTCGCCGCCGGTAGACTTGATTGCTTGAGCAAGGGTTTGTGCCGTATAAATGATAATTTCATCACCTTTTTGGTAGCCGTATTTATCATTGTATGCTTTAAAATTATCAAGGTCTGCGTACATAACGGCAATTGGTGAAGGTATTTGATTAGTGATCCGCTGTTCGATCATTGCGTTCCCAGGGAGTTTTGTTAGTGGGTTTGCATTTTGATCGCGTAATGATCTGCGTATATTCATGCCAACGCGGGCTTTGAGCTCAAGCGGATCAAAGGGTTTTTTCATGTAATCATCAGCGCCGAGTGCTACTGCTTGAAGCATATCATTAATTGAAACTTGGCTTGTTAAAATCATAATCGGTATATGATACGTTGTGAAATTTGATTTCAGCAGATGGGTTGTCTTAAAACCATCAAGATGCGGCATCATGAGGTCCATGACAATACACTCTATTTCAGGGTGTTGTTTGATTGCATTCAGGGCTTCAATCCCATCGTGCGCAACGACAAGGTTGTACGTATCATTAAGGGCTTGGGTGATAGCATCACGCATAAGCGGCGTGTCATCAACAACAAGAACCTTAGGACGTTGTAGCTGTTTCTCCATGGCATGCCAGTTCTGCTAAGCGTGAAACATGTATAACGAGCACAATCATATCATCACCAAAATCAGCATGTCCAGCCAAAATGTTTCCGTACACCGCTTCTGTTTCGTTGCCTAATGGCATAATAAGCGTTTCTTCATGCGTCAGAAGCTGATCAACGCATAGAATAAAAAGCTGCTCACCATGCTTAATAAGCAGTGCATGGTATTCGGCGTGCGGGTCGATCTGCCATTCAGGATTTATAATTTTATGCAAAAAGATTGCAGGTAAAACAGTGCCTTCATAGCTATAAATTGTTTTGCCATGTACCGTGCTGATGTGGCTTTGTTCGCATAAAAAGACATGCTCAACATAGCCGAGTGGGAGCGCGAACTGTTTTTTATCGCAGGTTACTCTTATGAGCCTGACGAGCACAGAGTTGCTTGGAAGCGTTATGGTAAAATTTGTCCCTTGTCCTGCGCTTGTATCTATTTTTATAGTGCCGCGATGTTTTTCTATCAGCTGTTTGATAACATCCATGCCGATTCCTCGGCCAGATGTCTCTGTTGCAACAGATTTTGTACTAAAGGCGGGCGTAAATATAAATGATAAAAGCTGCTCATGAGTGACTGTTGCGGCTTGATCTTGGGTTATTATTTTTTTTTCGATTCCTTTTGCGCGTAAAGCATCGAAATCGATCCCTTTCCCATCATCTTTTATCGTCAGGATAATCCCGTCATCAGATGCATTAAACGTCAGGGTTATAGAACCGCTTGCGACTTTTCCTGAAGCTTTTCGCTCAGTGGGTGATTCTATGCCATGATCAATAGCGTTTTTAATCATGTGCACGAGCATGATTTCTATATCGTGCAGAATATCAGCATCAATAAGGGTTTGGCCTCCAACGATCGAGAGAGAGCATTGTTTGCCTGTTTGTTTTTCTAACCCTTGTACAAGCTGCTGGAGCTGTGGCTCTAGGCTTTCAGCTTTATTGAGGCGGGTTTTTACTAATGCTTCATGGTATTTACGTGCATTATGGTCAAGTGTATGCATGAGCTCTTCAAGCTCATGGTTTTTTTGAGCGTCTGTCTGAGGTGTTGTTTTACGTGCTTTTTTGATAAGCCGAATGAGCTTTGCAGATTGCTTAATAAGCTGCTGGATGCTTGTGAATGGAATATTAAGAATTCTATTGGCCAGCGTCTTGTTGTCATCGATTTGTGCTTCATTAGGATTAAAATTTACCTGAGAATTATTTGTTTGTTTTTGTTCTGCTGGATGAGAGCTGGTATCAAGTTCAGCTTTTTGCGCGGCAGTGCTTTTAATGCTGTCAGGGCGAATCATTTCACGGCATAGAATAGTTGTTTGATCAAGGCTGATGGTAGGCTGCTTTGGCGCGCCGATTAAGATAATAAGCTCAAGGACTTCATTGGTGCTGCTTGATGTTGGGATGCTGCTTATGATGCAGCCATCAGGTGCGATTTGTGCGCTGATTTCATCAATCATTTTTGATGCTACTTCAAGTTGGCATTTAAATATGAGCTTATAAATCCCATTACCTTTTTTCACAAGGTCGTGCAAAACGTCTTGTTCATGTTTTTGGAGCAAGCTTTTTTGCTCATCACTCAGCTCAAGAAGCGTGATAACAGGGCCAATGCCTTGGCAAGGCTCTTGAGCTTGTGGTGCGTGCATGTTTTGTAATTGTTCGTCTGTCAGGGGTGTTTCTGTTGTTTCTGCCAGCCATAATGACTGTATGCATGAGCTTATGTGCTTGTATGTTGCATATGATCGATCCTGCGCTTGGAGTGATTCTAGCTCATGAATAATTGATGCAATAGCAGGCTGTCCAAGCATTGCATAAATGCCTTTAATTGAATGAAGCGTCCGTTTGATACTGCTATCGAGTTGGGCTTCAAGCGCTGGGCTTTGTTTAACGACTCTTTTTGCTAATTGTTGTTTGCACGATGCCAGTGTGTCAATCAGCTCTTGTCTTTGCATTATGCTCTATCCCTTTTAAGAAATTATTTCCCACTCCATTTTTTTGGATTATCATCTTGTTCATGGCTCCGTGTGGGTTTTCCCCTATCGTCTTTTACGAAGTGAAGCCTTGCTCAGTGATACTGTGCAGTATTGCGTGTAACTATTGTCGGTCGCAATGAAAGAGAAAATATGGATCTGAGTTATAAGCTTGTTATGCGCCTTTGGGCGCATCTTCGCGTACTTCTTTTTTTAGTTGTATGCATTCCCGGGTGCGTTAAATATTACGATGTTGCCCCGACTGTTTTCCCTCAGGCAGCAAAAGTTGAGTATGATCGCAACCTTATCACACATCACGTGCGTCATAATACCGTGTATGACCAATTCACGACGCTTGCAGTTTTTGACTCATTGTGGTTTTCAGATCTCATGAGAAAAGAATTTGTAGCAGCCTATGCTGCAAAGCGTGGACTTGGTGCGCATGCTCAAGATGAACTATTGAAAAGAAATTTAGAAGAAAACAGTCACTGGTTTGTTGTGTATGTGCTTGCAGATATTAGGCATCGTTCCAACAATACCTTAAGTGAGCCGCATGCGTATTGGACGCTGTCATTAACGCTCGATGATCAGCCACCAATAGCTGCAGACAAGCCTAAAGAAGTTGAGCTTGATCCAGAGCTAGAGAATTTTTTCCGTCCGTATGCAAACTCATTTAAAATGGCGTACAAAGTTACCTTCCAGCTTAATACCCAGCAAGCCGAGTGCATTAGAAACAAAAAGTATAAAAAGCTTGTTCTGACGTACAGCTCACCAAGAAATAAAGTTGATATTAATTGGGCTGAAAAACCTCATCAAAAGGCTGGAAATGATGATTTTTATTGGGTCTGATCATCGAGGTTTTGCTCTCAAAAAACATTTGATTGAGTCTGTTCAGTCAGTCAAGTGGCATGATATTGGTGTAAACTCACCAGAGCGGTTTGATTACCCCGTTATTGCTCAGCTTGGTATCCAGAAGATCAAGTCAGGATCGTGTCAGCAGGGAGTTTTGATTTGTGGAAGCGGTGTGGGCGTTTCTATAGCAGCAAATCGCGCCCCCGGGATCTATGCTGGGTTATGTTGGAGCGTTGATGTTGCTCGCCAAGCAAAGGCCGATGACAATATTAATATACTTGTTCTGCCTGCTGATTTTGTGGGGCAGGATGAAGCTGTTGATATTCTCAATGCTTGGTTAACCACAGCGTTTAAGGGTGGGCATTATCAAGATCGTATCGCTATGATAGATGCTCAAAAATAGCTCCAGTAAAACGTTAAACCTAAAATATTTTAGGTTTTGGCGCTCAGATTGATTGATTTGAATCGGTATGTTAGAATGCCGCCCCTCTCCATACGGAGTTGGGCGGCATTTTTGTTTCCGTTATTTCTATTTTCTGTGGGCTTGTTTAATTAACTGAGGGGTATATTTACATGTTGCCACGCATCATAATTATTGCACTATTTTTCATAGCTTCTGCAGCGCCAGTTTTTTCAGCGTCTAGTAAAACATCAAAGAAAAAGGCTTCACTAAAAAAAGAGGCGCGCGTTGACTCCTCTTCAGCAAGCAAAAAAGTTAAAAAGGATAAGGATACATCGACTCCACCTCGAGAAATTTGGCATCCAGATTCTCTCTATAATGCTGTTGTTACGTGTAATATGAATAGCTTTATCAGGGGGCTTTCTTATTACGTTGGAAGAAATACGATTATTTCTGAGCTCAAGACAGATTCTGGCGAATTATTAATTAACAAGGTTTCAAAACTTCTTGATACAAGGGCTAAAAAGTCTCTTGCAAGGCAAAGGAAGTTTTATCTCCAGGCTTTATCCCACCAAAAAGCTACAGCACCACTTGCATCGTATGATGATTTAGAAGCTGCTTTTGCCTCTATTCCTTTAAAAAGAGGTGTTAAGCCGCTTGTTTATTCTTGCGCAAGGAGGTATGGGGTAGAAAAAACTATTGTTGGTGTTCATGCTCCGTTAATTAGCGCAATTAAGCAGGCAAATCTATCTTCTCTGGCAAAAGCTCTTTATTTCTATGTTGGTAAGCCGTATGCAGTAGCTGATATCATGATTAATCATGGTATTACTGAGCCTAAAACGCCGATCAATTTTATTGATACTGAGGTTAAACAAAAATCTAGAGGAAAAGCTTTTTTAAAACGTCTTGATGCAATCCGTGGTTTGTTCGCACATGAGATCTTACAAGAGCCGCTTGTTGATGGAGCGCAAATTGCAACGCTCTTTGCAGGTGTCAGAAGCTTGTTAACACTCGATGTACAAGCAGAGCTCTTTCCAGAAAAAAGAACATCATTGCCACCAACAGATAGATTAATCAAATACTCAAAGCTCTCATCTCGTGAAAGAGATTATGCTCTTGCAGAAGTTATGAGATCAGAGGTGCTTAGTGAGTTTATTTTTCTCTTAAAATCATATGTAGGCACAGGCGTAATTATCTCAGATATACATCTTACACTTTCAGGGACAATTTATAGCCTTTATGATTACGCTTTATCTTTAAAAAATAATCCTAAAAAATCATCAAACAAAAGAACATTAGAGATTTTTTGCCAAGTGTTAGCGCACCCATGTTTTAAAGAGGCTTTAACAGATGAAGCTTTACACCATGTTTTTAGACCTATTGTTTTGACAGAGGTTGAAAAAATGTTTTTGTGTTTAGATACTTCTGAGGCAGGAGACTATGATGCTGATACAGCAACTCCTGGGGCTGAATTGCATGATGCATTAACAGCAGAAGATTGGCATTTTGCAGCAGCTGCACTACGTTAAGGTTTATATCTGGTTAGGTGTTATTATGATAAAAGCCGCACGTGTTTTTTTATTTGTATTCTCTTGTTTTTTTACACCAGATCTTATGCCGGCTGCTCATGCGCATGCTTCTGATCATAAAGAATCTGTTATTTATCCTGCACTAAGAAAGGCTCGTGCAAAAATTTTACACGAGGCTCTGCTTACGTATGTTGGCACAGATAGTATTGTTGCTGATATAAAAGGGACATATAAAAAAAAGACCTCTGAAAATACCTGGGTAGAGGTTGAGATGACTCCACTGGAGTTTTTAAAAAATGAGATAGAAAAGGCTGTCACGAATGATAAAAAGACAGCACGAGTTCGTAGCTATGCCTTACAACGATTACTGCCTGTTTTAGAGCATCCATTATTAAAGGAACCTTTGAAAACTGCTGATGATGTACGTGTTGTAATGCTTGCCTACGGTAGGCTTAATCAAGGTCCAGAGTGCCAAGCTATCAAGCTTAATTCTTTTGGTAACTCCGTTATTCATTCAGCGCTTGCTGCAGCACGTTTTTCGGCAATTAGAAAAGCCTTATATTATTTTGTAGGAAAGCCTGTAGCTGTTGCTTTTGTAAAAAATGGCAGCGGCGAAACCCCGCTAGAATACCTTAAAAGAATAACAGCTGAGTCGCTTGATGATCATAAGCATAAATTTGCCGCTGGGGCTGAACTAGTTTTATCACATCCAGAACTTAAAGTGCCGCTGGTAAGTTTTGATCAGCTTGAAAGAATTCTGCCAGAAAATTTTAGTTGTGCTGGTGGGATAAGGCGTGCGCTGGCAAAAGATGAGCCTAAAGACCCTTTTATTAAGGGGTGCGATGAGCTGGAGTCATTACTCCCATTTGAGGACATGATGAGTTTGTTTGGTGCGCCGGTGTCTGGTGAAGATTTTCCGTAGTAATTCTAAATGCCCACAAAAGTGACGACTAATAGCTAGAACTATGATAAACTGCCGACTTACGCTGCTAAAAATAGCGTAAAAATGATGCTTTCGGGATGGGCCCGAGCACAGAATTTTTTTTCATTGAGGCACCGTTATGGACGACAAGCAAACAAAGAATCCATTTCAGCAGACGCTAAACCTCCCACAAACAGATTTTTCTATTCGTGCAAATGCTCAGACAAAAGAGCCTGAGATTATTGCGCGATGGGAGCGTGAAAAGGTTGCTTCAGAAGCAATGAAAAAAAACAAAGGCCGTAAAAAATTTATTCTTCATGATGGGCCGCCGTATGCTAATGGCCATCTTCATATTGGGCACGCGCTTACGTATATCCTGAAAGACGCTGTCTGTAAGTATAAACGTATGTCTGGCTACCATGCGCCACTTATTCCCGGTTGGGATTGCCATGGTCTGCCTATCGAGCTAAAAGTTACAGCAGAGCTTGGGCTTGAAAAGGGCCTGGGCGGCGTAGACAGAATTGCGTTTAAAAAGCACTGCCGCGAATACGCTCGTAAGTGGATTGGTATTCAGTCTGGAGAGCTTAAAGAGCTAGGCAAGCTTGCTGACTATGAAAACCCATATGTTACAATGAGCCCTGATTATGAGTCTTCTATTGTTCGTGCTCTTGGGCGGTTTGTTGAGCGTGGGCACATTGAACGCAAGCTCAAGACGGTGCCATGGTGTTTTTCATGCCGCACGGTTTTGGCAACGGCAGAGATCGAATACAAAGATCGAAAAGATCCGTCTGTCTATGTTTTGTTTAGGCTGCCAGACGAAACAGCTCGCCTAACGTTCCCGTTTTTATTTGAAAAAAATCCTAATCTAGTTATCAGCCTTGCTGTCTGGACAACAACTCCTTGGACGCTGCCACTTAACCGCGCAGTGGTCCTTAATCCTGACGCGGTGTACAGCGTGCTTCAAGGGCGCACAGAAAATGAGGCATTTATCGTAGCCCAAAACCTTGCAGATAAGGTTTGCGCTACTGTTGGCCTTGAAAAAAAAGAGCTTGCCGAGTGCGATGCTGTCGTGCTTGACGGTAAACATGTTATGCATCCGTTTATTGATGGGCAGCTGACGCCGGTTCTTTTAGATGAGATGGTGCAAGTATCTGATGGAACAGCATGTCTTCATTCTGCTCCTGGCTGTGGCCCTGAAGATTATTTGTTTGGTGTTAAGCGTGGTCTTGAAATCTTTTCACCACTCTCTGATGATGGCCGTTATACCTTTGGAATCAAGCCAGCAGAACTAGAAGGCACCTTAATTACCGATGGCCAAATTTGGGTTCTACGCAAGCTTGTCGAGTGCAACACGCTCTTGTTTAAAAATAATATTAGCCACTCGTATCCACACTGCTGGCGTTGTCGTAATGGGCTTATGTTTAGAGCGACTCATCAGTGGTTCTGCAATTTGCAAAAAAATGACTTAATCGAAAAGTCTCTTGCAGAGATTGAAAAAATTGCTTTTGTTCCAGAGCGAGGCCAGGCGCGCCTGCACTCATTTATCGGCAACAGAACAGAGTGGTGTATTTCTCGTCAGCGCCAGTGGGGCGTTCCGATTCCAGCCGTTACCTGTACTCGTTGTGGCTGGTCACATATAACGGCAGTATTTGTAAATGCCGTTGCAGACCATGTCTCAAAAGAAGGTATCGAATTTTGGGATCGTATGGATGTTGCTCAGCTCAAAGCACTTGGGCTTCTGGACAACAGCTTTGCGTGTCAATCATGCCCAAATACAAATGAAAAAGAATTTACCTTAGAGCGAGACATTCTTGATGTCTGGTTTGACTCTGGTGTAAGCAGCTATGCTGTCCTTGCGCAAGATAAAGAAAACCTAGGGGTGCCTGCAGATCTTTACTTTGAAGGATCAGATCAGCATAGAGGCTGGTTCCAAAGTTCATTGCTCTGCGGAATGGTGTTGTATGACCATGCTCCAATGAAGGGTATCGCAACTCACGGTTTTGTTGTTGATGAGCAAAAGCGTAAGATGTCTAAATCTGTTGGCAACGTAGTCGCACCGGCTGATGTCATGGCAAAATACAGCCGTGATATTTTACGACTCTGGGTAGCAACATCAGATTTCCAAGATGATCTTGTAATCTCTGAAAAACTCCTCGGAAACGTATCAGAAATGTATCGCAAGATCAGGAATACATGCCGCTTCTTGATTGCTAATACATTTGATTTTGATCCAGCTGTTGATGCGGTTCCTCTTGCAGACCTCTGGCCGCTTGACCGTTATGCACTTGATACTTTCAGGCAGCTTAAGCAGGTGGTGTTTGATGGGTATGATCAGTATAATTTTGCGCAAGCTACCCACGCGATTAATAACTACTGTGCTACCACACTGAGTGCGGTGTACCTTGATATCCTTAAAGATCGTCTTTATGTCGAGAAACCAACCAGTGTAGCTCGACGATCAGCGCAGACTGTTTTACGTATTATGCTTGATGACCTGACAAAAATGATAGCGCCAATTCTTTCATTCTTGGCAGAAGAGCTTTCTGATGCGTATCAAAAAGATAAAAAGCATTCAATTCACCTCCAAGACATGCCTGAGCGTGATTATGCGCCGCTGGTTGATCGTGAAGCGTGGGCTGATCTTGAGCAGCTTCGTGGTGCCGTGCTGAAAGCAATTGAAGTTAAGCGTGAAGCTGGAGTTGTTAAGCATCCGTACGAAGCCGCAGTTGTGCTTTATATTGATCATGCATCTGACCAAGGCAAACGAATAGCGCAGCTCTTTAAGCAGCTACCGGCAGGTGCCGACGCATCAAGGCTTTTAAGAGATTGGTTTATTGTTTCAGATGTTGTTTATGCTCCAGATCAACAAGATCTAGTGCAGGGTGATGGGGTAAGCTGGTGTGCGCTCCGTGTTGATCGCGCATCAGGGGTAAAATGCCCTCGCTGCTGGCAGTGGACTCAAGCGTCACACGAGCAGGGCCTCTGCAGCCGTTGTGTCTCTGTTTTAGCTCTCTAATAAATACAAGAAGCCCGGGTTCTACCCGGGCTTCTTTCGCTCTAAATGCTTTTTTGACCTAAACTTATTTAAAAATCTATCATTTCATGGTGGCCGCATAGTATATTTATTTCAAATAGGAATAAATATTGAGGCCCGTATGTTTAGTATAAGATTTTTATTTACCAGTTTTGCATTCCTTTATTTAGCATCCACCTATTACTTTCTTATGCCTGCAGCAACAGGTCGTAGCGATGAATCTGTTTTTGTTTCGCCCGCTGCATCGCCTGTATCAACCACTGCTGATGAGTTGAGCGAGATTCTTAGGACATCACCAGACAGAGATGCCCGCACAAGAGAGCTAGAAAGTACTGATTTTTTTGGGTTTGTGCTTGAGACAGAATCTGCTCTTTCTGCCAGACCTGAATCAGCATCGGCTCGCCTAGAGCGAGCAATAGAAGAATCTCCTACCGTTGACTCATCACACTTGTCATTAGCTTTAAGCCGTTATCTTGATGGTAGTGATACTGTTTCTTTCGATGCCATAACAATGATGATTGAGCGAGGTGCTGAGCTTGTAACTGATGATGAGCCAAGTAAGACCCCATTAGGCCTTATTATTCAAAGCGGCAATCTGTATACAGGTAGGAACCAGAGAAGCTTTTCTCCTCAAGCATATAAACTTATTGAATATCTCTTTGCGCCGTTACGCTCAAGTAGACCTTTATTTAGAACAGTTGCGCCAAAAGATGTACAAGAAAAAATATATGAAGCGTTAGCGCGCCCTGATTTTGTGCCGCTGCTTGCTCAGCTTTGCTTACGAGTTAAAGAGCCAATTGATATGATTGATATTCTTGACCGGGTAAAGCTTGATCGAGAAAGGTCTTATTTTAACGGGAAATCGTTTTTAGCGTATCTGGTTGACTCTGAAGATTTCGATAGGGTTTCTTTGTTTCTAAGATATTATCCATCGATGATTTTCGACCCATTAAGCAAAAGTGCACGCGGTGAGGAATATGATTTACTATTCCTTGTGTATTTAGCGCTCCAGTTTGGAGACTATTCTTTCATACCATCTGAAAGAGGAATTGCTATTAACCCTCGTCATCGCGGCCTTCGTAGAGAAAGCCCTTCACGTATTGAACCAGAAAAAGGACCAAATAAATTTGTAGAGAGATTATTACTCTTTGTTTTTGGCCCTCTTAAGCTAGAAGTTGCTGCAGCTAAGCAAAAAATGGCTTTTAAGCGTGGTGATAAAATTATTAAGGTTACGCCAGATTCTTTTGCCCTAGAAGTTGCAAAAACAGGTTTTTCCCTATTCCTTGATGCTGAACGTAGATTATTTATCCCGTATACTTCTGATACCTGTCGTTATGTACAATTTTTAGTACTTCACTATTTCCCACCCCTCCCAAAACCTGTAGTTGTTGCTCGACCGATTTCGTGGGGTGATGTGCTTAATGATAGTGATGATGAAGCCTCTGAGGAATCACCTGTTGATCGACATGCTGCGCGCAGAGAGCGTATGGCATTACTTAATGAGGCAGAGGAAAAAGCTGACAGTCATAGACGCAGCCGCTTTGCCGAAACATTAAGGGCTCCGCATGTGTCAGACAGTGAAGATGATTTAGCTGGTGGTGCAGCGAGGTCTGATTCATCAGAGCGAGTGCCTGTTATTCATGAACGCAGTGAAGCAACATCTTTTGCTCGTCCTCTTCCCCAGCAAAAAAAGCTTCCGTTCATAGATACTTCATTTGATGAAGAATAAAGATTCTATCTATTGTTATTTTTGATTTTAGAGCCGGTGCTGCATTTCTGCAGCACCGGATTTTTTATTAAATACCTTATAAAGATTTTTATACGACCAGATAGCCACAATATGATAATCATTCCTGCGCTCAAAAGTGCTTAATTTAATGATTGGCTGATTAAACGCCTTACTATTCAAAAAGATAACGGAAGTATTTTTGAATAAATTATTAAAAAAGTTACTTATCGGGGATTTTGTACACGTAATATTTTGAGGAAACCAGGCTTTTTTGCGGCTTTAACTGTTAATTTTTCAATAAAATACCCCCCTTTCGTGTGTAATTTCAAATATAAATTAAATTAATCTATGCTTTAACTTAGAATTATGGCTTAAAAAGTAGCGAGGGGGTTATATGAAAATTTTATTGAACAGTCTATTTATTTTTCTGATGAGTTTATCATTGGTAGGCACTGCGGCTTCTGCAGCAAGTGCGTCTGTAATCGTTGAAGATTCTGCAAGGCAAGAAGTTGAAGTTGATGAATGTCCTATTTGTATGGGGCCTATTACTGAAAGAGACCCAGCAATAACTTGTCCCGGCAATCCACGAGCACCAGGTGCATCGAGGCACACCTTTCATAGAGAGTGTATGATTAGAGCTAGAGCAATTACTCCTAGAGAGCCTGCGAAATGCTTACTCTGTACAACTCCATGGCCTGAATTGCAAGAAGCAACACGCTCAAGACTAAGTTTTTGGGACGCTGTTAAATACGGTGATCTTTCCCGTGTAAATGAACTATTGGCAGCGGGCGCTGATGTTAATGCTGCAAATAATAATGGCGAGACAGCCTTGATGTGTGCAGCTTTTTATGGGAATGATCATATTTTAGATGTCTTATTAGATGTTGATGGAATTAATGTTAATACTAGAGATAATAATGGCAAGACAGCGTTGATGCATGCAGCTATTTGTGGTCACAGTGATTGTGTAAGCTCCCTACTATCGGTTGAAGAGATCGATGTCAATGCCAGAGATAATAATGGTGATACAGCCCTTACGCACGCATCTTTTTGTGGTTATCACGATGTTGTATCCTGGTTATTAGCTGCTGATGGAATTAATGTTAACGCTGCAAATAATGCAGGCTCGACAGCCTTGATGTATGCAGTTTTTAAAAGACATAGTAACGTTATCCGTAGCTTGTTAGTAGTTGATGATATCGATGTTGATGTTACAAATAATAATGGTGTTACAGCATTAATGATTGCACTTCATTTCAGACGGGATGATGTTGTATTGGAGCTGATTAAAAAAACAGCTTTGAAAAGAATGGGGCGATGGGCACTGAATATTGGGGTTGCTGCAGCAACGCTGTATTATATAGGGTTTACACTTGCTGCTGAATAGTGGCATATTGATTTATTATTTAAAGGCCTGTCTTTCTATTAAGAAAGACAGGCCTTATTTTTTATAGCATGCTGTACAAAATATTATACTGAGTCAGCTGGTGCAGAGTGATCAGCCAATTTAATTTTTGATTTTAGAGCCGGGGTTGCAGAAATGCAGCACCGGCTTTTTTGTTGTTATGAGAGTAGGCGAGTTTGTAGATTAAAGACTAAGGTAATTTTAAAAAGGAGGCTTTAATGAAGCTATTAGGGTTGGTGGGTCTGCTTGTTGCGTTTATTGGCAGTACATTTGCGCGTGTGCCTGCACATTTAGCAGGGACAGATATATTTCCGTACGAGGGTACGACGATTAATGTGTCACGCGGAAAATTTGATGCAGAAGGCAAAGCCATACTTGAGGGTGGGCGCCAGGTGCGCGAAGCCGTGAGCGTAGAACTCCCACTTGGAGCGCTTAATCTTGCATCTGGTGCAGAGTTTTTTACTGTCATGGCCCAGCAGCTGTATAAGTATGCTGATTTGATCGAGGTTGTTACAGCTGATGTTGATTTTCCTACCGCCGCTGGCGCAGCTGCACCGGCAGCACCAGTGGCACCAGTGCGAGGGGGACGCCGAGTGCATAGATATATTGTTGATCCCTGGACTAAGAGTCTTAAGAAAAAAGAAGACGTAAATCCTATTGCAGTGTTACTCAGGGTGTTGTTCAAACAAGTTGATGGCACAACAGGACTTGCTGATTTTCGTGTATCAACGCTTGCTACAAGCAAAGATGGGTTTAATGCAACACTTGCAGACTGGGCAGACATTATTGTAGCTACTCTTGCTATCTACAAGGTGCGCGTTGAATGTGTTAAGCAACAAGAGCTGGTTGGTGCGCTCAGAAAAATCCTCCCAAGTAAAAATTCACTTATAAATGCATATAATGCCTTTGAAATGCAGCCAGAAAAACCAAGTTTTGGGTTAGCGCTAGCTGTAAGTATTACATGGGGCGACGCTGCTGGAGTTGGGTCTGATCTGGTGCTGCGTATGTTGATGGGCGGGGTGTATGCGCTCTGTGGGCATGATCAAAAAGCGATTAAATTTTTTTATGCTGAATTATTAAAAAAATTAGAAAAACAAAAGATTATTTTGGCTGATGTTTTAGCTGAAGCTCGTGCACGATTTACTGATGTTTGGGGTGAGCGCCCCGTACAAGATTCTGCTACAAGAGCAGGGGTTGCAGAAACTAAAGATCCTGAGCCTGCAGATGGGACTGGCGTTCCAGAGGCATACACCGCAGGAGCTGCTGTAGATAGCCCATCATACACTGCGTATCAAATGCTTAAGAATATAAGCGGTGCGTTCAGCGTACTCGCCTATGATGTTGCACGCGTTGGATCTGCTACGTACCCTGACTGTTTTGAAACAACGATGCGTAATATTGTTCGTGGACTTGTTGCGGGCGTGAGTGACCTTGGTGTAAAAATGCATGAAGATTATGCAGCGTATTTTACTGCGTATAGTACTGAAGCCCTGCAAGCAACACAAAAAGCGCGTGATGCGTGGGCTAGCTTAGTGAGTGCGATTCCAGGAATACTTTATACAGCAAATAAGCCAGAGCTTAATGTTTCGTTAATGAATCTGCTGGTTGGGCTGAATTATATTTTTCACTTAAAAGTACCAGCACTAGATGCAATTACAGATGAAAATCCTGTAACAATTTCTAATGAGCTTGATCCTGATAGAGAAGAGCTTCTGAGAGATCTTGTTGCATCAGTAAATAATGCCTTGCGTGACAAGTTGAGTAAGGATGTCGAGATTGAGGTTGATTCGTATGAGGATGTTATTTCACATAAGATTTCGCTAACGAGATTTCAAGCTGGCGATATCATTATGACTGGGTATCTGCATGTTGGGCAGCACGCAGAAATCAATATGCAGCTGGAAGATCGCCCCCCAATAACTGTTCCAGAAGGACATGCAAATATCTTCATGGCGCTTGAAGCTGCTGTAAATGATGAGTATGCAAGACCAGATGGTACTGTAAAAACTCGCCAGGACGCACATATGGCCTTGGTTACACTGTCTTCTGAGTCAAATCTTCTTGCTAGTTTGCTTACACAATCTCTTGCCCCAGCGTTGATGGATGTTGTGTTGAACGCAGTTAAGCAGATACCAGATCCTCGCCAAGTGGGGGTATTGATGATCGGTCTTGTCAGCAGAGGGTATGCGTTTAAGCAGGCAGCAGATATTGCAGCTCAAGCTCTAAAGAGCACTGATTGGACTGTTTTTGTACAAGGTTTTAATCTGTATCATAAATTAATTGAAAAAGAAAAATACTTTGAGCAGGCATTAGCGCTGGCTGTTGCGTCAGTAAAAAGCCCTGTTTTAACTATTCGTAGTCAAGGGTTTCGCTTGATTGAAAAGTTAGTTTTAAAAGGGTATGGATTTGATGATGCTGCAGTTATAGCAAGGGATTCTGTGCTCAGTAGCGATTCAGTTGTTCTGAGTGAAGGATTTAGGCTGTATGGAAACCTGGCTGAAAAAGGTCAACAACTTGAAGTTGCTGCTGAGCTTGTAGGTGAGAGTATAAAAAGTAGTGATCAGCTTGTTCTGAGCGCTGCTTTTACGCTTCTTCAAAAGCTTGTTGAAGTCGGTTATGAATTTGATCTTGCCGCAACAATTGCAGCAGATGCTGTAAAAAGCACAGATCCACGCGTTCGAAGATTAGGCTTATTAGTCTATATCGAATTAGTTAAAAAGAATAGAGAGGTTGAGACAGCAGCTCTCATTGCTGCAGAAACTCTAGAAAAAGATTATTCACATTCAGAGAAAAATGCTGCAGTTTTTCTACAAGAAGTAATTAGTAGCCATACAGCTCTGTCTGATAGGGCGCGAGCTGGTGCAGGGTGATCAGCCAATTTAATTTTTGATTTTAGAGCCGGGGTTGCAGAAATGCAGCACCGGCTTTTTTGTTGTTATGAGAGTAGGCGAGTTTGTAGATTAAAGACTAAGGTAATTTTAAAAAGGAGGCTTTAATGAAGCTATTAGGGTTGGTGGGTCTGCTTGTTGCGTTTATTGGCAGTACATTTGCGCGTGTGCCTGCACATTTAGCAGGGACAGATATATTTCCGTACGAGGGTGTAAGCGTTGAGTTAAAGCGTAGAAAGCTTGGTGCAGATGGCAAGACAATCGTTGAGGGTGGCCGAGCAGTGCTTGAGGATGTGAGCGTAGAGCTCCCACTTGGAGTACTTAATCTTGCATCTGGTGCAGAGTTTTTTACAGTGATAGCTCAGCAGCTGTATAAGTATGCTGATTTGATCGAAGTTGTTGCAGATGATGCTGTGGCAGCAGGGGCTGCTGCAGCCGCGGCCCCAGTGCGAGGTGGGCGCCGAGTGCATAGATATATCGTTGATCCATGGACAAAGAGCCTTAAGAAAAAAGAAGACGTAAATCCGATTTCGATTCTTATAAGAGCGTTATTCAAACAAGTTGATGGCACAACGGGACTTGGTGATTTTCGTGTATCAACGCTCGCTATGCATGAAGATGGTCTTCATGCAACGCTTGCCGACTGGGCTGACGCAATTGTTGCTGTTTTTACAATGCACACCGTGCGCGCTGAAAGAAATAAAATAGAAGACCAGGTTGGCGTATTCAATAAATTGCTTTCAGATAAAAACTCACTGATCAGGGCGTATAACGTATTTCTAATGCAGCCTGAAAAACCAACTTTTGGGTCTGTAATAGCTTTAAGTATGGCATGGGGTGAGGCAGCTGGATTTGGACCTGATGTGGTGCTACGTATGTTGATGGGCGGGGTGTATGCGCTCTGTGGGCATGATCAAAAAGCAATTAAATTTTTTTATAATGAATTATTAAAAAAATTAGCAAAGCAAAAGATTTTTTCAGCAGCGGTTCCCGCACAATTTACTCGTGCTTTAGCTGAAGCTCGTGCACGATTTACTGGTGTTTGGGGTGGGGGCGCAGTACAAGATTCTGCTACAAGAGCAGGGGTTGCAGAGACTAAAGATCCTGAGCCTGCAGATGGTACTGGTCTTCCAGAGGCATATACAGCAGACGCTGCCGTAGATAGCCCATCATACACTGCGTATCAAATGCTTGAGAATAGAAGCGGTGCGTTCAGCATACTTGCCTATGAAGTTGCACATGTTGGATCTGCTACGTACCCTGACTGTTTTGAAACAACGATGCGTAACATTGTACGAGTATTAGTTGCGAACGTGAGTGATCTTGATGCAAAAATGCACGCAGATTATGCAGCGTATTTTACTGAGTATAATACTGAATGGCTCCAGGTAACACAACAAGCGCGTGATGCATGGGCCAGCTTGGTCAGCAGGATTCCAGGAATCCTTTATACAGAAAATAAGCCAGAGCTTGAGCCATCACTTATGAATTTGCTGGTTGCACTGAATTATATTTTTCAATTAAAGCTACCAGCATTAGATGCAATTACAGATGAAAATCCTGTAACAATTAAGCCTGAGGGCGCTGCTGATCGCGCAACACTCCTTGAATCTCTTGTTCCATTAGTAAGTAATGCGCTGCATGAAAAATTAGGTAAGAATGTCGTAATTGAAGTTGATTCATACAACGATGTTGGTTCATACAACGATGTTGATTCACATCTGATCTCGATAGAAAAATTCCAAGCAGGCGATATTGTTATCTCTGGACGTATTTATGTTGGTGGGCACGCTGAGGTGTTAGTACCAGTAGAAGATATGCCAAAGGTAGGCATACCAGATGCTAATGCAAATATCTTCATGGCGCTTGAAATAGCTGCAAATAAAGAGCTTGCAAGGCCAGAAGCGCTTACAATAGAGCGCCAGGCAGCATATACATTTATTGTAACATTAAAGCCAGAAAAAGATGTTGTTAAAAGCTTGATCCAGCTACCACTAGCTTCAGCTTTAATGAGTACTGCTTTAACTGCTGTTGCTCAATTGCCACATATTTATCAAACCGCTGCGTTAACTATCGAGCTGGTTGAAAAGGGTTATGGTTTTGAATTTGCCATAGCTGTTGCAGAAAAGCTGTTAAGCCTAGGGTTTGGAAACGCTGAGCGGTTCGCACTTGAGTTATATATCAAATTAGTTGAAAAAGGGTATGCGTTTGATCAGTCATTAGAAGCTGCTGAAGAAGCAATTAAAAGAACAGACGTGGAAATGCGATCTTTGGGAATGCAATTAGTTGAGAGATTAGTTGAAAAAGGTTATGGCTATGAACTTGCTGCAGCTGTAGCATTAGAATATGCCAAAAGTGTTGATTTGTTTACGCGTGACAATGGACTTAGATTTCTTAAAAAATTGATAGAAAAAGGGCAAGGGTTTGAGGAGGCTTCATTAATAGCATCAGAATTTATAAAAAGTTCGAGCTTTTTTTCTGCTCAACAAGGCTTTGAATTGATTGAAATGCTCACTGAAAAAGGATATGCCTCTGAGGGTGCAGCTTCAGCAGCGGTAGAGGCAATTAAAAGTAATAATTTTTCAGGGCGGGCGAAAGGATTTAAATTACTTGAATTTTGTATTGAGCGGGGCTATGGGATTGATCAAGCAATAGAGATTGCAGTAGAATTTATAGAAAGATCTGAATCGTTTAATTTGCTTTGCAAATTAATTGAAAAAGGTCACGGTTTTGATCAAGGAATAAAAGTCGCAGAAAAACTTGCTGGGAGTTCTGAAACATCTACCCAAGTGAATGGCCTTCAGTTAATCCGCAGATTAATTGAAAAGGGACAAGCATTTGATCTAGCAGCAGTTGCAGCTCGAGAAGCTGTGAAAAGCAGCCATATCTTTGTTCGTAATCATGGTTTGTTTTTATACTGTAGCCTTGTTCAAAAAGGTAAAGAGATTGAATCAGCTTCTGCAGCAGCTGCGCAAGCAGTTATGAGCAGTAGTAATCTTGAAAAGCGTACAGCCTTAAAATTACAACAATTAATTGATAGCCACAAATCTTCTGGCGGCGCCTCTACAGCTGCAGGTGCTGCAAGCGCTGCTTGAGCAGATGGTTTATTTTTGAGTGTATTTGCTGGGGTTGCCGATTTTGGTAACCCCGTTTTATTTTCTCAGCCAGCACTCATAATCATCAAGTGCGCTTGGCTCTAAGTACAGACCGAGCCTGTTTTTATCATCAACGCCCAGGCTAACAGCGTGTGTTTTTGCAAGGTCTCGTGGCACTTTATTTTGTGTAAATGATGCATGAAAAACAATAGGCAAAAACAGCTCTTTGCTTTCTCTGCGCTGCCCAAGCCCAAGTGATAGATATTTATGTGTTTTTAATGTTGCTATTCCTGGCTGGTTTCGAGCTGAAGCCGTTAGCCCGTCAATCAAGCGATCAACAGGGATTATCAGGATAGCGCGTATGTGTTTTCCTTCTTCGTCGTACCCTACAAAAGCTTCATTTGGTGCGTTGAGTAGCGCTTTAATAAGTAGTTCTCGTGTGATTATGTGCGATAGCCAGTAGCTTGTTAGGTTTTCGCATGTTAAGCATTCCCGATCAAACCATTCATCGATTCGTGAGCAGGTGATCAGATCTGCATTTTTGATCTCTTTGAGAGGTGATTCGTAGTGAATGTGTGATGAAGGGTGCGGCACACAGTACGTTATTGTCCCATGAATTCCTCGTAGGCGCCGTGTTATTTCAGAATAGTGCTTTACCGGGCTTAGGGCCGTAGACGATATAAGAAGTATCCAGATGAATGCGTTATACATTACTCTTTTTACCATTTTATCCTCGTATAAAAAATAAAGCCCGGCTTGTTAGTTCATAACAAACCAGGCTTTACCGTCTTGTGTAGACCCTGGTATCAGCATGCGCTAAACAGTCAGCCTACCTGCCAAGGCAAGGACACTTACTACAACGCTCATGACAAACATAATTTTTATCATTAAGACGCGTATAAAAGCTTTTTTTTCTATCATTATTGCCAGGCCCCCCTCACACAGCAGGCGTTGTGCCATGCATTAACCTTGTTTCAACTGTACAGTGCCTGCGTTGCTCTATGCAATAAAACAAAAGAGGCGGCACCGTAATGCCGCCTCGTCAGAAGTCTAAAGGTAATGCTTATGGGATTGGGTTGTCGTCGACAAGCTTTTTAAGCGCTCCAGTGTGTTTTGGTAGTGGGAGGAGCTTTTTACGCAGCGCAAGTATCTTGCTGTTGCGGTCTTTAACTCTATCTATATCTGCTTGTGCTGGTCCCGCTGGCCCACCTGCTCCAGGTGCTGCTCGTACAGCGGCACTTACTCTGCCCAGTGCTTCTATAGTAGCTGGGTCATCAGTCCATTTTTTCGCCATTGTGGCTTCACGCTTTTCTTGTAGTTGTTTGATTGTTTCATCGCTCAAATGCTTCTTTTTAACAGCTTCTTTTAAAATAGTGCGCGCGGTTGATTGAATCGCAGCATCAATATCTTCGCCATCGTTTTCTTCATTCATAAAGGTGGCTACCAGCATGAGGGTGCCGGCTTGTTGGCGCAGGCTATTGTAGACTGTAGCTTCTGCAGATTTAAATTTTCCGCCATAACGGCTCTCAGCTGCTGCAAGCTTTTCGCCTTTAAGCATCACGCTTTTTTTTGTTTCAAGAGAGCGCAGTGACTCAGCAAGTCTTTGAATTGCATCGTCTTCTTCGAGTGCGTTTACGATATCTTTGTCTTGTGTTTTTTCTCGTTTAATAGATGCAATTGATGATAGTGCGTTGCTTGCTTCTTGGGCAGTTGTTACAAGATCATCATATGATGCTTTTTCTGATTTTGCATCGCCGCTTTCAGAAGGTGCGGTGTACCCGCTGTCTTTTTTCGGTTCAGTTGTTGGTGTGGTTGATGTTTGGTCCTTCAGGTCTGTTCCTTTTTTGTCACCAAAAAAGTCGTCGTCGTCATAGTCGTTATATGCTTTGTGTCCGCCACCAAATGATCCGCCTCCAAAAGGGGCTCCAAATGATCGAGGGCTTGCAAAACCACCACCGCTGCGGCCTCGAGGTGCGCCGCCCCAGCTTCCACCGCCTCCACTTGAACGACCACCACCAAAGCGACCTCCGCCGCGTGAGCCTGCAGCTTTTGCGTTTTCACGCGCCTTGCTCATTAATTTGGCTTGCTTCTCTTTTTCTTCTTGAATCATTTTTTGAGCTTCAGCTGAGGATAACGGTGATTCTTTTGATTCGCTCAGCCGTGTAGATAATGTTTTAACATCATCAAGCGTTTTTATGAGTTGTTTTTCTATTGCAGTGCGTGGTGTGTATGCGGTTGCAGGCGCTGATGGTTTATTTTTTTTAGCGGGACTTTTCTTTGGTAGAGCGCTAATGCTTTGGGCTAATTCCTTGTTGAGTTCTGTATCATTCATTCCTGGGAATGAAAATGGCTCAGATGAACAAATAAGCGTAACGCCCATGCCAAAAAAAGACAGTATTGCTAGATTAAGTATAAGCTTTTTCATTTCACATCTCCCTCAAGATCAAGGTCTCTTGCTGGGGCCGCGCTTGGAGCTGTTTCTTGGATTGGTTTAAATGGAGCTAAGGGATCAATAACGCTTGGTAGGCCTATTGGTGGTGGGGTGGTGCTTGGTGCAAATCCTGGTGCTGTGCCGTCCATAATAATAGGCTGAGCTGCTGCCGCAGGCTCTTTATCAACAACGTCACCCGCTACTGGTTTTTTTCTGCTTTCTAAAATTGAAGGCATAGTAGTCAGTCCGCCTTTTTTATTTGTTTGTGCTTCTTTTAGAAGTTCTCGCGCGCTTTCATCAAGGTCTTCTTCTTGCTGCACGAGTGTTCTGATATTTTGTAAAAGAGCTTCAAGATTTTTAGTCGTTGCTATAATCATTTCGCGTGTTTTTGCAATTTCGCCTTGCATCTCTTTTTGAGGCATGCCTGGGGCAAGGAGCACTGTCATATAAAGCTTATTGCTCGTAAAGACTTCACAGCTTACAATAAGGCTAATAATAGCTTCTTCATATACGGCACTGACATGATCTTTAAGCTCAGGAGATAGCGCCATTGAATCAAGGAGCAGATCAAGCTCATTAAGCGCAGACACGAGTCGTTTAATCCAATTTTCTCCAGCTTGATATGCTTGTTCAACTGGCACTGCTGTTGTTTTTGTTTTTCCTGATGCTGAGCGCACCGGAGGTGTTCTAAAAAGTTCTTCTTGGTCAGTTGGAATTACTGTTGGCTCAATCAGCTCAGCTTTTTCGCTTCCCAGGCTTGGGCTTTTTTTACCTGTTGGTGCTTTAAAAAGCGGATCATAATCACCGCTTGATTGACCGCCCACGGGCTGTCCTCCGCCTGCTTTTTCTTCTTTTTCTAATCTAGCAAGCTCTTCATCAAGCTCTTTAAGGAAACTATTGAAATCAAAGTCACCAAAGGGGTTTGCTGGTTCTTGAGCAACAGCATGAACAGGTACTATTTTGTTGCCGATCAGAGTCATGGCAACAAAGAGGAAAAGTGGAAAAAATCTTTTACATTTTTTAAAAAATTGCTTGTTCATACTATAAACCTCTCTGTATTTTCTATTATTAAATATAGCTATCTGCTGAGGAGGTGGTCAATGAAGTCAAAAAAAAGCTCGCGGGGAATACTCCTTATGCAGGCGGTCTTGGGTTTGTGGCTTATGGTGGGTCTTTTATATACCCTTATTTTTGTCTTGGGCGATGTCGTCCATGGAAAGCATTTATGCGGGATGCGCTGTCGGATGCTGGCAACTGCCGCACAGTCTGTTGAGCTTCTTGCTCCGGCAAGGCAGCAAGGTGTTACTATTGCCCAGACGCAGTATCAGGATGTTGGGTTAATGCTTGCAAATCCTGTTGCAGATATGCCCGGCGCAGATGAGTATCAGGTGGTTTTGCCTTATGCTGTCTGAGAGCAGGGGGGTTATCCTTCTTCAGGCCTGTGTGGGGATTATGCTTTCAAGTGTGATGCTTACACTCGCTTTTGATGCTGCAACGCATACGATTGTTTCTATTTCACGTATTAAGCGCCAGTCAGCTGCTTTTACCGCTACGCTTACTGTTTTTGATATGGTTGTGCGAGATCTGTGGTGTGCTGACCCAAACCCTGCCTCCTGGACTAAGAGTGAATTTGTAAAAAAAATGTATGATGATAAGGCGCGCCAAACGGTTGGGCGTGTGCGGTACGAGAGCCGCAAAGATGGACTGATGCGCATAGAAAGCAGATTTGATCAGCGCCAGGGGAGCTGGGGGCAGCCGTGGCACCTTATGCTGCGCGGGCCAGTCAGTAAATATACGCTTATCCCTATCATTAAAGAAAAGCGTGTTCATGCAGCTTGGTTTATGCTTGATAGCAGAATGAGCATGACGGTTAGGCTCAGAAATACCCACGTATGAGACTACTTATAAGCCGCCCAGGCATTATTAATCTCCCATTCTTAGCCCTTATACTGACACTTTCAATAATTTTTAGTCGATTTTGGCTACTGCAAAGTTTAGAAAATGATTATATCATGAGCCGTGAGCAGTGGTACAAACACAAATATATAGCGGATGTGTTTCTTAATCAGGCATGCGTTGTTGCTCAAAAGCATTTTTTACAGGGCAAAAAAAGCGACTTTGGTGCGTATCTACCGACCGGATGGGTAAGCCGCGTGATGCCAAGTCGCAGCTATGCATGCAGAATGCGGTATACCGTAAACCCAGAAAAGCCAGGAGAGCGGCGTGTTGAGGTTACTCTTTTCACACAGGGCAAAAAGGTCTTTTTCACCTCCGTGCTCATCCGTTTCGCCTTATCTGGGAACAACGCTATTGCTACCACTGATTTCTACTACTTCAGCACTGCTGAGCCTGATCGCCTATGAAACTTCGTTCTTTTACGAGGGCGCGCTTATTGGGTGTATTATGTGGTTGTACATCTGGCAGCATGCGGCTTCATATAAACAGCTTTTGGGTTTGCTGTGTTGGTGGGTGCTTATAGTATATGGGCTTCATTTTACCTGGCTTGCGCAGCTTATAGCAGCGCACACATCATATGGATTTATGGGTGCACTTGCGGGGTGGTGTGTTGCTGTGATTTACTTTTTTTTGCTTACCCTAATTTGTTGGACTTTTGCTTGGTGGCTAAGGCGATCTCGTATTTGTTTGCTTGCTACCCTTATTATCTTTTTTCTGCTGATTGAGCATAAAAGTATGTGGTTTTTATCGTCTGGGCAGGGCTACCCGTTTTTTAACCCGTTGCTCCCGCTTTTTCAGCGAGGCTATGCGCGATACTTTTTTCCGATTGAAAAATGCTCTGAAAATCTTGATCAAATCATTGGTTCACTCTGTTATATTAAGCCTGTTGCAAACAAAAAATACAATACTGATGTCTGGTGGAGAAAAGATCCGCAGCACTATGCGTACCATCTTACACAAGCAATTCAGAGTACGGCCACAGATGAATCATCGGTGGTTGTAGCGCCAGAAACATCGTATCCATTTATACTTTCAAACAAACCATATGCTCAGCAGGCAATCGGAATAAGCTCAACAAGGCCTATATTGCTTGGAACCGTTATTCAGACCGGTGATTTACTCAATCAAGCTGTTGTTGTTTTGCATCAGCGTCGCATAATAAATTTTTATGTCAAAAAATTACTCACGCCCCTCTTTGAAACAGTTCCTACTTGGGCAAAAAGGTGGGGGTGGGGGGAGTGCGATGGTTGCACGGAATTTGATTCGATACAGCCAGATGGAGCGGTTGATGTATTTAAGATTGAGCAGTCGCAGCTTGTGCCACGAATTTGCCTAGAGTTTTTTTTAATGCCGGCGCGAAGTTATGAAGCTTATCCTCGTGGCAGCTCTTGTATTGTTGCTTTTGTTAATGATAGTTGGTTTTCTGTGCGTTTTACAAAACAGCTTAAGCGCATAACGGTTCAAAAAGCACACCTTACGGGCTTGCCTGTACTTTATGTTGGGCACGATGATTTTTTTGTCGTGAAATAACTGATATAAAAAGTATTTTTGTTTGCGTAATAATCGTCTTTGTTTTTCTATTCGTTTTCATAAAAGTCGGTATACTAATCACCTGATGGTTGTAACAATTTTCGTAGTAGCATACAGAAGGAGACTTTCATGCAAGTGTACATGCTCAAAGACGTTGAACGTATTGGTAGAGCTGGCCAAATTATTGTTGTCTCAGATGGTTACGCGAAAAACTTTTTGTTTCCGCGCAATGCTGCAGTTGAGATCAATGAAAGCAATCGTGCATTTTATGAACAAAAGAAGCTAAAAGAAAAAGTAACTGCAGACATGATTTCAAGCAAAGCAGCTCTTTTGGCACAACGAATCAAAGAGATTACGCTTACGGTTAAAGAGCGTGTTCATGATGATGGCAAGCTTTATGGATCAGTTGGTCCTGATGAAGTTGTTGCGCTTTTAAAATCACATGATGTCATTGTTGATCGTAAGCAAATTGAATTTGCAAAACCAGTTAAATCTGTTGGGCAGCATAAAGTTATTGTTAAGCTTGCACCAAAATTAAAACCAGAGCTGACGCTCGTTGTCGAAGCATCAAAAGCAGCGCATTAAACTAAAGGTATTTGTACTACATTATGAACGCGCAACCGAGCGGTGCTTATAAAAAATCATCTCAGCAGTCATCGTCAAATGAGCTTTTAAATAAAAGTTTGCCGACAAGTATAGATGCAGAAAAAGCTGTCTTGTCGGCAATACTTCTTGATGATCAAAACCTACTTGCGGTTACGGATATTATTCGTCCGCATGATTTTTATCTTAAGCAGCATCAAAATATTTATCAGGCACTTATTGATCTTGCTCAGTCTGGCAAGAAGGTCGACCTGCTTATTTTGCAAGACTACCTTGATAAAAAGAAGCAGCTTGATGAGTCGGGTGGAATTGAGTATTTGATGGAGCTGCAAGAAGACATCCCTGCGGTTGGACTTATCGCGCAGCACGCAAGAATTGTAAAAGATAAATCTATACTTCGAGAACTTATTCATTCTGCTGCTGGTATTATCACAAGTTGCTATGATCAGAATATTGAGCAAATTGATGCTGTTCTTGATTCTGCAGAGCAAAAAATTTATCAGATCTCAAATAACTTAACAGCACCGACCTTTGTTAGGCTTGATGCGTTACTTAAAAAAACCTTTCAGCAGCTTGCACAAGTAAAAACATCTCAAGAAGGTGTTACTGGTGTGCCGAGTGGGTTCAAAATTTTTGATAAAATGACTTCAGGAATGCAGCGAGGTGATTTGCTCATCTTGGCTGCGCGCCCCTCTATGGGTAAAACAGCGCTCGCGCTTAATATCGTCCTTGAAGCGTGGCACCAAGGGTTTGGTGTCGCAGTTTATTCTCTTGAAATGTCATCAGAGCAGCTTGTACTTCGTATGCTCTCTGCTGAATCTCAGATCTCTCACCAAAAGATTAGAAACGCCTTGGTGAGCGCTGAAGAATGGATGGTTTTAACTAACACAGCTGCACGACTTGCAGAAGCAAAAATATTTATTGATGATACTCCTTCAATCAATATTATGGAGCTTCGCGCTAAGGCAAGAAAACTTAAGGCACAAGAGAATATCGGTCTTATTGTTGTTGATTATTTGCAGCTTATTAGTGCTGGCTCTCAGCGATATGAAAATAGAACCCAAGAAATTTCTACTATTTCTCGCGCGCTCAAAGCGCTCGCAAAAGAGCTTGATGTTCCTGTGCTGGCACTATCACAGCTTTCACGTTCGCTTGAAACTCGTATGGATAAACGTCCGATGCTTTCAGACCTTCGTGAATCAGGTGCTATTGAGCAAGACGGTGATGTTATTTTCTTTATCTATCGTGATGTTGTGTATAATCCAGATACTCCCAACCCTGATGTTGCGGAAGTAATTATTGGTAAACAACGAAACGGTCCTGTTGGATCATTCCCCGTACGATTCCATGGCGAAATTACTCGCTTTGAAGACCTTGATGGTGTTGACTCATACCAGTCAGCATAGTTTTTTCAGCATAATCCCTAAACATTTTCATGCTTAAGCTTTTTGTATCGTTCAGTCGATTGTCTTATTATTGTATCCGAATGTATGATAGCCCGCTTGCTGCGGTAGTCTGTATATAAAGGCTCCCGGGAGCTCAGTACACAGGGTGCACGGAGTGAAGAGGGGGACTCCCGGGATGATTTTGTTTGCAGAATAAAGACGTGAAAAATTGTTGCATGTGTATGTTACATGACAACCGCGTGAGTTTCTGAGCAGGAGTAACCCCTGCCTGCAGCGCTCAAGAGCTCTACAAAAAGTATGCATGAGACTTCGTAGCTATAACTTCTTACTGAAAATCAGCAAGAGAAAAGGTACAAAGCACCTACTTTATGCAGACGCTAAAAAATTTAGGATGGTTCGTTATTGTGAATCGTAAGAATGAAGCATTGAGTTGATTGAAGACGAGGATTTCGTCCAAAAACTTGGCCATTATTTTTGCTTGCTTCAAAAGACGTAAACGTAGGGATAGGCTTAATGCCTATTGAAAAAAAGAGCTTGCCAAAAGCTTTCATAATCATAACCCCACGACTTTAAATTTTGATTCTATTTGTAATTTACCAGTTATTCATTTTTTGTCAATACAGCGAAAAGTGGCGTTTTTTGATGTTTTTGGTTATTTTTAAGCTTCTATGTGCCACATTCGCTCAATAAAATGAAGGTAAACTCTATGAATGGGCAGTTTGATGAGGTTGTATTAGGTGTTGATCCTGGCTTTAGTGTCACTGGGTTTTCCATTATAGCGAGCAAAAATGGCAGAGTGGCTGTGCTTGAGTGCGGCTTTCTCAAGCTGAGCCCACAAAAAACGCTCTCTGAGCGCGTGGGCATTTTCCATGCAACTATGGTAGAAAAAATAATTAAGCATGGCGTTACCATGGTTGCGTTAGAAACATCATTTTTGGGCAAAAATGCTCAGACATTCTTAAAGCTTGGATTTTTACGTGGTGTGCTGTACTTGATTGCTGATCAGCATAAACTTGCTATTACAGAGTTTGCACCACGTGAAGTAAAACTTGCTGTTACTGGCACGGGGGGCGCGTCAAAAGATCAAGTTGCATCCATGATGCTTAAGCTTTTCCCCAAGTTATCTGATTATGGCACTATTGAGCGGGCTGATGTCACTGATGCATTAGCTGTAGGGCTTTGCGGTATCTGGAATCAAAAATCACATCTTATGCTTATGAGAAGATAGTAATCAGCGTTTTTTACTAATCTTTTGCAAGTTCATAAATGATAAAAGGGCTGTTTTTATGAGCAGTGTTTTTATCGTGGTCTGCGTATTTACCAACAATTTTAAGATTGGCTTCTTGCACAAGCAGATCAAATTCGTCTTGCAGGTAAAGATACTGTTCAAATGTTTCTGACTCTATTTGAGTAACGATTCCATTTTCAATCAGTTCATACCGACATTCCGCTTTAAAAAGCTGAGTTGACGCAGTATAGGAAGGAATAGTTTTAAGCCTAATAATCTGACCATCTTGGCTAAGTTTGTGTTGACCGATTTGCAGGGTGCCGCACCCAGCAGGCACTGAGCTGACTGTTTCTATCTCAATAAAAATTCTACCTGCTGCTTCTACACAATCAGCCAGAGTTTTGAGGGCGGCTAATGCTTCTTCTTTCTTGAGCATAAGACCAAAAGATCCATAGGGGATAAACACTAAATTATATTTTTTATCGGGAATAAACGATTGAAAATACATATGGAAAAAACGGCAGCTACTATTTGCCACCTTTTCTTTAATAACTGAGAGCATTTCTTCAGATGCATCAAATCCATCGCATATAAATCCGCGCTCAATAAGAGGAAGCAAAAACCTGCCTGATCCACACATTGGCTCAAGAATTGGGCTACCATGCACTTGAGCTTGATCAAGATAAAAAGAGACGGCTGCAGCATGTCGAGGGTGATGCTCATGTTGATAGAAGAGTGTCGATAATTTTTTATATGTCGTCAGTTTTTCCATTATGCATTCACTAAGTATTAGAATAGAAGAGGCCCAAGGCCTCTTCTATTAATCAAAACTAGTTAATTTATGCACTACCAAATTTACGTGCACGATCTTTAGATCTTGATGCTTTATATTCAGCTGATCCAGCAACAATCCTTGAAGCATCTTTGAGTTCATCGTCTTCAATAACTCTAAATTCAACAGATAGGAATGTTCGACTCAGAGCAGCTATTCTGCGTTCAACCTCTTGCACCATGTCTGATACTTTTTTTACCGATTCAGTAATAAGATGAGCCATGCTTCGTGTGGTAATATCTTCAAAAGCATCTGGGTTTACTCCGCTTAGCGGAGCCATAATTTCTTGCAATGATCTTGCAGCAATCATTTTTTCTTCTGCTTTATTAAGCGCAGCATCTACCGAATTCATAGCTATTATCACATCGCTTTCTGAGTAGTGCCCACTATCTACACGGTCGACGATTGCTCTTAGGTCAGTGCTTATATGCGATACAAAACAATTAAGACGGGTTACGCTTGAAACACAGTACATACAGTTTTGAAGTGCCTCAATTACAGCGCGAGTTTCCTCGGGTATAACTACATTTGATAATGACTCTACTGATTCAGTATCACTATCACCATCATAAGACTCACCACTACTTGAGCTTGCTGAGGGGGCTACTGTACGAGCGCCAGCGCTATACGAAATATCATAAACAGGCGCTGAGTCTTCAGAGCCGCTGTCATCTGTACTATCGCCAGTCGCAGCCCCAGCACCAACGCGCGGGCTACATAGGGAGATTCCGGCAAATGCGTTTGAAAGAGAGCCTACATCTTTATGTGCAAAGTAAACATCCATTTGGCTTGCAACAAGGGCTCTTAGGCTTCCGCCTTTGGTATTTCTACGTTTATCGTGATCAATTGTAGCTGCGCGAGAGAACGACGCACTTAATGATACTACAGCAAGAGCATAACCCATAAATTTTAAAAACATTAAGTATCTCCTTTTAAAACCTAACTTTTTTATGCGAGCCATAATCCTATTGTTAAGCAACCAAGAAGGCAAGTTTTTTTAGCCTGTTTCATTCCTGTGATCAGGTGCAAAAAGCCAAACACTTATTTGAAAATAAATACTCATTTCATCGCGGAGCGGGGCGGTAAAATGAGTCATCAATTGCGTCTGATAATGATTATTATGTTAAAATCAGACCCAGGGTGCAGAATGGAAGGGGGGTTTTTTAACAATTTGGCAATCTGCGTATCTGGAGCCTATCTCTATACATAACAGACTGAGCATATGGACTAAGACATTGAGCTATCATTATTAGGGTACGTGTACAGGTGTAGGAAAATAATAGTTGCGCAGTGAACAACTGAATAAGGAAAAATTAGGAATAGTTATACAAAAGCTTTTGCTAAAGACAAAATTCTATTAGCGCCCTTGCTTACCAATCTAACGCAATGATCAATCTTATATAAAAGATACCAATCGAACATTTTTCATAATAAGGACTTTTTTCCTTATTATGAAATTACCCCCAATAAAATAATATTTCCGCGCCCCCTGCGCCTATTTAACGTCCAGATACCATTTGAACGCTGTACGGTGCTTTTTGTAGCCTGTGATAAAAATAGGTAGAGCTAAAAAATCGAGGTCTTAGTTTTTAGCTTCTGAGCCGATAAAATTTGGGCAAAATAAAACCGCCATACAGAGAACCTGTATGGCGGAAAAAGGAGAAAGGAGAGTAGTAATGAAGTCTAATTTAAGTGAGCTAAATATAACCTCTTCTAATAGAATTGCAATCATTTTTTCTAAAACAATGATTAACAAAGGGCTTTTTAACAAATGATTACAAACTGTAAGTTTTTAAGCTCGTATAGATGCTTTATTAATCACATATGTATTGTTCTGTGGGGGAACAAAGATACTAAACATACACGTAAAATCAAGAAAAAAGCGCCCTCGTTAAGGGCGCCAAAAAACTTAAATTACCAGGTATAAGTAATAACTATAATTTTATGTGGCACAGCTCATCTGATTGTACCCCGCGTAAAAACGCATCAGGGCTAATCGGGCAGCTAATAAACATTTGATAGGTTAGATTTTTAAGCGCAGCAACAGAGCGTTCAACTTTATCTGCGTCAAAATCAGTCATAAAGTCATCAAGTAAAAGCACTCCTGGTTCACCAGCTTCAGAAAGATGTTTTAACTGCGCAATTTTTATAAGAAGAACAAGCAGCTTTTGCTGTCCGCGTGACGCAAAAACACGCGCTTTTTTTTGATGAAAATAAATAACAAAATCATCTAAATGGGGACCAAAAAGGGTTCTGCCAAAATCTTGTTCTGTAAAAGAGATTTTAGACCCATACAAATCATTAAAAGCAGCTTGATCAAGAAGGTCAACACCGTATTTTGCCTGATAATCAAATGAAACAGTAAGATCTTGTGTCTGAGAATCTGCAAAATATGTAGCCAGCAGAAGGTTTACTTCCTGCTCAAGTTTTTTGAGGTAAGCGGTACGCGCTTGCTGAATAACAAGGCCGGCTTTCCAGAGTTCGTGCGTCCACGTCAAAAGCTCATCTCGGCGTCCATAGCCACCGGCAGAAAGCTGCAAAAATTTATTTCTTTGATCAAGAAGTGTTTTATATGTTTTATAGCTTCCTATCAGATCATTATTGTGGAGTGTTAATGCGTAATTTAAAAAATCACGACGAAGCTCTGGGCTTGAATGAACAAGCATAAGATCATCTGCAGCTAATGTTACCACTCTAAAATGATTGATGATTTCTTTATATGACTGAATTTGGCGCTCGTTAAATTTAACAACCTTGCCTTCACCAGGAGAAAAGCCAACATTAATGCGGTCGTATGATGTGGTCGCATGATGATAAAAACCAACATCTAAAAAGAAGTGATCGCTTGAAAGGCTTACAAGATCTTTATGGAGATGAGTTCTGAATGAGCGAAGGTAACAACAGTAATGAAGTGCCTCAAGAAGACTGCTTTTCCCTGAGCCATTTGGCCCTTCGATTACAACAACTCGACCATCAAAGCGAGCTGTTTTTTCACTAAAGCACCTAAAATTTCTAATAACAACATCTTGAATAAGCACAACATCCTCATGGGGTTAAAAACACTAATCCGCTGGCAGAGAAAAAACCCTACCAGCGGACTTCTGTGTAGAATGCTCAATCAGCACTAAGCAGTCTGATCATTGTTTGAAACAGGCATAACAAGGTATGTCATTTCAAATTCTGATGATTCAGCCTGAAAGATAATTGGCTTTGTGTTATTTTTGATATAAAACGAAACGTTTTCATCAGGGAAAACTTGTAACCCATTAAGCAAATACGGGGAGTAAAACTTACTCTCAATCACAGCGCCATCATATGAATCAAGCGGTAATGACTCTTCAAGAGCACCAACCTCTTTGTTCTGCATGCTTACCTTCAAATTGCCTTGAGCAAAAGCAAATTGCGTTGAAACAAATTGTCCTGCAAGCAAGCAGCTTGTACGCTTAAGCGTTTTAATAAAAGGATCTCTTGAGAGTTTTGCTGGCAAGAAACCATCTTTTGCAAGAACAGGTTTATAGTGCGGGAACGCATCAGAAATCAACTTGGTAAAAAAGTTAAAGCTCTTACCTGAAAATACAAGTTGATTACCACATGTTCCAACAAAAATATTGTCTTCAGGGTAGCTTTCCAGAAGTTTTTTCAGCTCCATAACGGCGCGCTTTGGCATCAACCACTTCTTTTCTTCACCCATTGTATAACGTTGTGTCGTTACACGAGCTAAGCTATGCCCATCGGTAGCAACCATTGATAGCGCCGCTGGATCAATTTCCAAAAGCATCCCATTAAGCGCTGGTGATGAATTGTTTTGTGGAATAAGAAAAGCAACTTTATTAAGCATTGAGAGCAAAAAGCTTGCCTCAACACTCATAAGATTTTCAATGCGTTCAGGGAATGAAGGAAACTCTGATGTATCCTTAATATTAAGAGATAGATCAACTCCATTAGCGTGTAGACGAACCATTGAATCATGAACAAAGAATTCGATTGTCCCATCAAGCTCTTTTACAAGGTCAAAAATACGCTTTCCAGAGAGCAGAAAACCCTTGCCTTCTGTAAAGTCACTCTCAATTGACATGCTTGCCTGTAAGCTAATCTCAAGATCTGTTGCCTTCAGAATAAGCTCACGTGACGTTACATGAAAAAACACAGACTCTGTAACGTCCATTGTAGTGCGCTTGTTACAGATTGGTTGTATAGAGCTTAATAATGTTAAAAGCTCTTTTTGCGGAGCAGAAAATTTACCGTCCATAGAAAAACCCACCTCGGTCAAATCATGAGATGTGATACATATCAAAGCATGATTATAACGCGATTACATTTTTCTGTTAATCGAGATTTTTGTGATTTAAAAAATATTACTCAATATGATGATCGCAGGATTATAAAAAAAGCAGTGAGATAGGTATAAAACACCCTTTATGCGCGCGGATGCTTTTTATCATAAACCTTACGAAGCTGTGTGTTGCCAAGATGTGTATAGACTTGAACTGTAGATAAGTTCTGGTGCCCAAGGAGCATCTGCAGCGATCTCAGGTCAGCACCTTTTTGAAGCAGATGAGTAGCCAAGGAGTGCCTGAGTGAATGGGGTGAGACGTTTTTAATAATCCCAGACTGCTGGAGCAATTTTTTTAAATGCAACCAAAAAGACTGCCGCGATAACGGCTTAATCATATTATTATAGTGTGCCGCAAAAAGAAATTGCTTCTTTTTCTGCGCAGCATCAAGATTAGGGTGGAGCTTAGGGTACACATGGTCAAGATAAAAACGAAGCAGCTCAAGCAGATTTTTAGGCAGGGGGATCATGCGTTCTTTACTACCTTTGCCAACAACACTAACAAACCCGGTATCAAATCTAACCTGATCAATAGTAAGATTTACAAGCTCACTTACACGCATGCCTGTCGCATAAAGCAAGTAGAGCATAACCTTATTGCGGATACCTTTATCAGAGTTGTCTTGATTTGCTACTTCAAGCAGGTGAGCGATTTCTTGTTCTGTTAAATAGCTGGGGAGGGTCTTTTCAACTTTTGGAAAGACAAGATTTTTGGCAATATTGGGCAAGCCATACGACTGTGATAAAAAATTAAATAAATGTTTTAAAGTCGAAATTTTGCGCGACAAGGATTTTGCACTAATGCCTTGGTCGCGCAATGACTTAATAAAAACAGAAATGTTTTTTTTAGTAAGAGAGTGGAGTTTTACCTTATATTGGGCCAGGTAATTATCGAACTGTTCAACGTCTTTTTTATATGCCAGGAACGTGTTGTGCGCGACCCGCTTCTCTGATAGCAAGTACGCCAAAAACTGCCCCGCTACATCGCTTAGCCCGTACATAACCTCCAGCTCCCCTGCTCACTTAGTATGCTTTTGCGACAAGGACGTCCGCCCTGCTCGACTTTCCGCACTCAAAACAAACTGCGTGCTTCTGTTCTTCAAGCAAGCAACGCAATGTGCCTTTATACTCTTTAAGTCTCGCTTCACACGCTTCTCTGCCACACCAGCCTGTTTGGTACCAACCGCCCTGCTCATCCATTTGTGGGCCAAACTGACTGAGTGCGTCTGCTTGATGCCACTGAGCTTTCATACGAGCTTGTGCTCGAGCAAAAAGTCCTTCATGGATTGTTTTAAGCAAGTCCTGAACAGATTGAATAACAGTGTCAGCTGAAACAAATTGTTTCTTCTTAGCTTTTTCTTCTTCAATCCGGTTTACCAAAACAACAGTATTTTGAGCAACATCTTTGGGCCCTACCTCTAGGCGAATGGGTACACCACGTGCTTCCCAATGATAGAACTTAGCGCCTGGGGTTTCGCCTTCACGCAAATCAAGGTGCGCGCGTAAGCCCGCAGCTTTAAGTGTGCGCAGAAGCTCTTCTGCTTTTGCAAGGACAACAGAGCGCTCTTCATCTGTTTTTGAAATAGGAACAATAACAACCTGAATTGGTGCTGCATAGGGTGGCATTACCAAGCCATTTTGATCTCCGTGCGTCATTATCACGCCGCCAACAGAACGTGTCGTAAAGCCCCAGCTTGTACAGAAAGGGGATTTAAGGGTGCCGTCTGTGTCTTGGTACTGAACATCAAAAGATGCTGGAAAGCTCTGCGCAAGGACGTGTGACGTACACATTTGTAGGCCTCGGCCGTCTTGCATTAAGCCCTCAATTGTATACGTTCTGTCTGCACCAGCAAAACGCTCATTCTCAGATTTAATACCGTCAACAACAGGGATAGCCAAGTAGTCTTGATAAATATCTTTATACATTTTGAGCGCAGCAAGGGCCATATCAACAGCTTCTTCATGTGTCTTATGGGCAGTGTGTCCCTCTTGCCATAAAAACTCTAAGCTTCGAACGAATGGGCGAGTTCTCATTTCCCAGCGCACAACGTTTGCCCACTGGTTAATCTTGAGAGGGAGGTCGCGATAAGACTTAATCCAACGGGAGAAAGAGTGGTAGATAATTGTTTCAGAGGTTGGACGAACAACGAGTGGCTCTTCAAGCTCTTTTCCACCGCCAATAGTTACAACGGCAAGCTCGGGTGAAAAGCCTTCGATATGCTTTTTCTCTTTGGTCAAAAATGACTCAGGGATAAGAAGCGGAAAATAAGCATTATCAACGCCTAGCTCTTTTATTCGGGCGTCCATGGTTTTCTGTATATTTTCCCAGAGAGCGTACCCATAGGGTTTAATAATAAAACAACCTCTAGTAGGGCTTGCATCAACTATATCGGCAAGCGTCAGGACCTCTTGGTACCATTCTGCAAAGTTTGTTTTAATATCAGGTAATTTATTCATAGTGCTCTCGCTTAGAAAATCAGAGAAAACTAGCCCCACCTAGGTAATAAGTAGGTTCAGACACAAGAGCAGAGTATACCCGAGTCAATACACAATGTGAATCAATCATTTGCTCGCAGCACTTGCAGGATCTTCGTAGTAAGTATATGTGGCTGCACCAACAAGGCAAAGAGCAGAAAAAAGAACAATTTTAGGGTTAGATTTAACCAGCTCTTTAGGGTAATAAAAACAGTAGTCCGCGCAAAGATCCGCTAGGGTAAAATCAAAGTTATCTTCACTCAAAAGTAATTTAAGTGAAACAACAAGATCTGTAATATTATTAAAGAGCATAATCTCTGGACCTTTAAAAGTCCCATGATAATTCATTTGATAGCGGGAAAACGAGACAAAGAACGAGTTCACAGCTTCCCTGTAGCGACGAATCTCATGCGGTTTAATGTCTTGGAAGTTTCTCGGATAGTTAAGCACATTAAGCAATTCGCATTCTATTGCAAAGTGGTGCTGAAGCATACCATGATTTATCCAGTCAATAACTGTAAAAAGCCGCTGCTGAAATAGTTGAAGCGCTTGCTTTAGGCGTGTATCTTTTTCAGAGTAAGGTTTAGAAAGAGCAGCAGAAGCATCCTGCTGTGCAGGGTATTTGAATACTAAATGGTTGTCAATCAGCGTCAAAACTTTTTGTACGCAAAGCTCTTTTGCATTTATTTCACTGCGTCTTGGAGCCTTAGGTACTGCAGGAAGTAGATTTTTTGCTAACGAAAAAGAAAGAAAGATAAGAAAAACAACCTTTTTTAGCATGGATTCTCAAATAAATTTTATTTTTGCAAACAGTCGTATAGAATCGCTTTTCTAAGCTCGTGTATAAAAACATAGATACATAGATAATGCAAGGAATCTTTATGAACAAGCACAAAGGACTTCTTATAGTTCTTTCTGCCCCAACTGGTGCTGGCAAAACAACCGTGGCAAAAAAGCTTGTACAAGATTTATCCACAGATTTTTCTATCAAAAAAGCAATTACCACAACAACCAGACCACCTCGCGATGGCGAAATCAACGGCAAAGATTATCACTTCATGTCGGAAGATTTATTTAAAACTCACGAACAAAAAGGCGAATTTCTTGAAGTAACCAGCTACGATGGCCATCGTTATGGGTCGCCTAAGCGCGCCATTCAGGATGCTGAAAATGGTACTATTGTTCTTATGGTCACAGATAGAGCTGGCGCACGCATTATCAAAAATCTAGCCCCAAAAACCTTATTAGTCTGGATCGATGTTCCTGATATCGAAACTGTATCTGAGCGCCTTGGCATGCGCGGCACAGAGCACGGAGAAGCCCTCGCTCGCCGTATTGCTATTGCGCGTGACGAAATAGCCCAAGAAGCACAAGAGCATATTTTTGACCTGCATATTATTAACAGAGACCTAGACGAAACAGTAGATACTCTTAAACGAGTTATCTTTGAAAAGTGCCTCTAAATAAATGCTTGCAGAAATTATTATGCTGTAAGTTCGTCTTTGTAGTATACATGCAGCCCTAAAAAGACTAACGCAAAACTCACTGCGTGAAGTAGGTGTATGCTGCCGCCTAAAAAAAGGTATTCAAAAAGAGCCCCAAACAGCGGACATAAAAATCCTGCAAATGAGATAAATGTAAGGCTGTAGCGCTTCATCAGCCAACCATACATGTTATAAACACATATATTTGCAACAAAGATGAGGGCTAGTGTCCAAATCATAAATCCAGGAACATCTGTAACTGGTGCGTCTGTCCTGCCAAGAAGCGCAAACGGAATACAACTTGCTACACCGCCAACAAGCATCGCGTATCCATTAATACAGAGCAGGCTGTACCCTTTAACCATAAGTTTTTTTACAAGAAACCATGCATACGCAGCAGAAACAACAGCGCATAAAAGCACAGACTCTGGAATAAGTGTTTCAAGCGTTGGAACAAGTGACACAGAGCCATCAGCAGCCATAAAAATAAGTGGCAAAATCCCTACAAGTCCTATGCCTATCCCTATTGTTTTTTTGAGCGAAATTGTTTCTTTATAAATTACATACGACAAAAGTGCTGTAATAAAGGGTGTTGTTGAATAAATGATTATGGTTTTAAGCGCAGAAACATACTGCAGCGCCCAAAACTCAAGGTTAAACGCTAAAAAGATATGAAACAATGATGTTAACCCAAATATATGCATATCCTCTTTGTTAATTTTGACAGCGTTGCCTGCAAGTTTATTCCAAACCAGTAGAATGCTTCCAGCAAGAACCATTCTAAAGCTGATAAGAAAAAAGGGGTCAGCGCATGCAACTGCTTTTTTGGCAAAAACAAATGTTGATGCAAGAAGCGCATAAAGAACAACAACAAATATCATTATTTATCCTAATAAATAGATGTAGTTACTAAGCTTGCGGTTTACATAAAAAATCACAGCAAAAAGGCTACACAACGTGCCAAGGCTAACCACTGGCTGGGCTACTGCCTGAAGAACTGCTATGCACCCGTATGATGCCAGAAAAAGTAACGTTCCTATCATAACAGACCAAATAAAAGAATCTCTTTTTATTATGAGGGCAAGGAGTACAGCGAATAAGGCTCCCAGCACAAACCATGCGATATGGACGCATCTTTTAAGTAGTTCAAGCGAGTCTTCTTTTGATTCGTAAGGCTTAAACTCGAAAAATGATTTGTATTTACTTGAAGCTAGCGGATCATGCTGCTGATTAGTATCAAACAAACTATCAATATGAATTGTCGTTTCTTTAAAGTAGGCGTGCGAAAAATCATCCTGCAGCTGCGTTGTAATCCCACCATGTGACAACAAAAGACTATTGTCAGTAAAGACGCCTTGCTGCGCAGAAAATATTGTTGTCCGATCTGATTTATCAACCCTGATGATAAGAATACTTGATAAAGCACCGGTCGGGCTTTTCCCCTTATAATAAAAAGAAAGGCCTGGCGTTATCTGATGTACTTCATTTTGAGAAAGTGTTTCAAATTGCTGGCGCGCAAGATTGATCAGAGAGCTTTTCATGTGCCTGTAACTTGTAGGCCCAAGAATTCCAACAAAAAGTCCAAACCACACAGCGCTAACAGCAATAAAAAAATAGAGCGACCTCTTTGTATCTTTAAGCGCTGCACGCATCATAGAGATAAAAGTGCCCTGCTCTGTTGAAATAATATTGGCAAATATCCAGTAGACTGAAATACATGCAGCAAGGGGCATGCAGTAGACGAAACTCATGGGTAAAAAATAGAGTACAACTTTAGTAAAGTTGATAAAAGAAATAGTGGGAGCTCGAAACAAACTGCTACAGGAAAGCACCAAAAGCACGAGCGTCCCTAAAATAACCAGATACGCTAAAAAAAAACGTTTGAGAAAATAGCCAAAAAGCATGTTTGTATTATGATGCCTCAGCCTTAAGCTGATGCTCAATTTCAGTATCTATAATACGAATTCTATTAACACTTATGCTTTTCCCTGTTGCAGCATCTACTTCAACAACAAGCCCACAGAGGACCATTGGGCCTTTTTCTTCTACAACAAATTTCCCCATTTTTGCGTGCTTTGTAAAGCGATCAATAACAGCGCCTTGCTCCATGCCAATCACAGAATAAAGCGCCCCGCATCCACCAAGGTCGGTTAAATAGCTTGTCCCACCAGGCATAATCATCTCATCAGCAGTTTGTACGTGCGTATGTGTTCCGTACACCCCAGACACTCTGCCATCAACATACGCGCCAAAAGCACGCTTTTCGGATGTTGCTTCCGCATGAAAATCAATAAAGATGCAGTTAGTTTTTGTCTTCAAAAATGTAAGCAATGAATCAATTGCACGGAAAGGGCAATCAAGCATGTCACGAGAAAAAACTCGTCCATGAAGGTTAACAATAGCAACGAGAGTATCTGCAACCTTGATAAATGTATGGCCCCTACCAGGTAGTCCTGGAGGGTAATTTGCTGGCCTAATAACATCATCACGTTCGTTAAGCGCTTGATAGACGTCTTTTTGGTCAAATGCATGATTACCAAGTGTAATAACATCAGCGCCATGATTCTTAAAAAAATCAAGCTGACGACCATTAACCCCCATCCCATTTTTGGTAGCGTTTTCACCATTAACAATAACAGCGTGCAGTCCAAGGTCTCGCTTGAGTTTAGGGATATGCCTTTGGAAAAGATGGCATCCTGGCTGCCCAATAATATCGCCAACAAAAAGGATTTTTAGGATCTTTGACATACATTCTCCGGTGCATTCTCTTTAAATAAATTAAGTGGGGTGTGCATGCACACCCCACTCACTTGTTTCAGGGTTATAATAGTCTCTTCTTAACGAGCAGCCTGAATAAAACGCTTCTCGCGAATAACATTCACGCGGATCTCTCCTGGGAATGCCATTTCTTCTTCAATTCTTTTTGCCAGATCATGGGCAAGTATTGAAGCCTTATCATCATCTAGTCGGTCTTCATCGACAATAACACGAATTTCACGTCCTGCTTGAAGCGCAAACGCACGTTTAACACCTTCAAAATGTCCCGCAATTTCTTCAAGTTGTTCTAGGCGCTTGATATATGTGGACAGTGTCTCTTTACGCGCACCTGGACGTGATGCTGAAATAGCATCCGCAAGGTGTACAATAAAGCTATAAACGCTTGTCGGAGCTACTTCTTCATGGTGAGCTGCAATAGCATTTATAATAATAGGGTCTTCACCGTATTCTTTTGCTAGGTCGCCACCAATCAAAGCGTGAGGTCCGTCAACCTCAGCGGAAACTGCTTTACCAATATCATGGAAAAGGCCGCCGCGCGCAGCTATATCACCATCAAGTGCAAGCTCTTGCGCAATCATACGAGCAAAATAAGCAACTTCTTTGCTGTGGATAAGATTATTCTGAGTGAAGCTTGTTCTAAAGTGTAGCTTACCAAGAAGTTTCATAACTTCCTGATGAACCCCTCGCAAGCCAAACTCAAGAATAGTCTCTTGACCAATCTCCAAGATGCTATGATCAAGCTCGACTTCGCACTTAGCAACAGTCTCTTCAATTCTTGTTGGGTTAATTCTGCCATCAATAATAAGTTTATTGAGCGCTCGCTTTGCAACTTCGCGCCTAATCGGATTAAACCCTGAAATTGTGATAATTTCAGGAGTGTCGCCAATTACAAACTCCATCCCTGTGGCCATCTCAAGAGCCTTAATATTACGGCCCTCTTTACCAATAATACGTCCTTTCATCTCCTCATTAGGCAAATGAATAACGCTTGATGAGTGGAGCGTAACAGTCTCTGGTAGATAGCGCTGCATGGAGCTGCAAAGAATATTAACTGCTTTTTCTTTTGCAGTTTCCTGAGCTTCTTCTGTAGCTTTTGCAATCCACTTTTGGCTTGAAAGCCTTACTTCGCGCTCAAGTGATTCAAACAAGATGCGTTTTGCCTCATCTTGTTTCATATTGCTTAGACGCTCGAGTTTTCCGACAAACTCTTCATAAATCTTTTTAAGCTTCGCTTCATCATTGCTTAAGGTGTCTAGGCGCTTTGCAAGATCACGCTCTTTTTGCTGCAATTCACGACGAAGATCATCAAGCATAACCTCGCGCTGATCGATCGTATCTTGCTTTTTTTGTAGTTTTGCTTGGAGCTGAGATTGCTCGATTTTTATTTTTTTTATCTCTAGATCTAACTCGCTTCTTCTTTTACCAAGCTCGCTTTTGAGTTCATTAAGCGCATCACGACGTTCACGCTCAATCCCCTCTTGGGCAATTCGTTTCATAGAAAAAGCTTCAGACTTCGCCCTTAAAAGGTGTCGTCTTTGAAGATAGACATAAAGAAGTGTTATGAGAGACCCACCCAAAACCCCTGTAACAAGGGATAGGGTAAATGGTACAACTGGAAGGCTCATGCTAAATCTTTCGCCCAAATAATTACATCCAATGGTAAGGATAGAGCTACTGATGCATGAGGTATCAAATGGATAGGTTATCAGCTAGATGTTGCCATCAAGCAAAGCTGTAATTTTTTTTACGTGCGCTTCACCCAGGGCAAGTTCCCGTTCCTTTTTAGCTAGCTCTGTTGCAACATGAAGAGCAACGGCAAGGTTTATTCTGTCATCAGAAGCGGTCGGGAATTTCTGCTTATTTTGCTCAATAAGCTCACCAACAAGTTCTGCTGCACGGATAACAACCTCTTCGTGCTCATCTGTAGCAAGCGAATACTGCTTGCCATTAATCAGGACTTTAATCTGTTTTTGCATGATAATCTTCTACTGCATATTTTCTAAAGCATTAAGGCTTGCGATAAGCTCTTCTATGCCTTTGATTATTGCAGCTTTTTCCTGAGCCAGTACGTTTGACGCCGTAACTTCTTTTAATAACGAGGCCTCAAATTGTCTTGCCTGATCCTGCATGAGACGAATCTCATCAGCTGAAACAGCCAATTGCTTTTTAAGCTCTTGGTTTTTCTCGATCAAGCGAAGAACTTTTTGTTCAAGCTCTTCCAAATACCTCATTGCTCAATCCTTTTCTTCACAACTAAAGCCGCTACTTGTACAACACAATTATGTGTTTAAAAAGTAACGGCTTCAAGCTGCGAAAAGCAATAATTTAATTCTTGCCTACAAGTTTTGCTAGTTCAGCAAATGCTTGTGGTTCGAAAATCGCGAGTTGGCTGAGCATCTTGCGGTTGATAACAACATTGTTTTTCTTGAGCGCATTGATAAATGTGCTGTATGAGAAACCATGTTGGCGGCAAGCTGCGTTAACACGCGTAATGAAAAGAGCACGGAACTCACGCTTCTTTAGACGTCTGCCGATGTAGGCAAAGCGCATAGCACGCATGAGCGTTTCTTTAGCACGACGGAAAATATTTTTTCTTTGACCCCAGAAACCTTTTGTTTGTTTCAGAAGGCGTTTATGACGCTGTTTAGTAACAACACCGCGTTTAACACGTGACATAGTCTATTTCCTTAAATCAGAATTAAATCAATTTTAGTATGGCATCAACTGTGCGATTTTATCGTGCTGAGATTCATGAACATACGCTACACCACGAAGATCACGTACGCTCTTAGAGTTCTTAGCCCATGAATGGTGACGACGGAATGCACGTGCACGCTTAATTTTGCCTGATGCTGTTTTTTTGAAACGTTTTTTGCATGCTGAATGTGTTTTTACTTTTGGCATACTAATCCCAGCTACTTATTTAGTTTTAATGTGAAATATTTTTGTCCAGAGCATATTGCTTCTGGTATCTTTTTCTTCTACGAGCTGACCCAAATTGTGCGCGCTCAAATCTGCTGTGATTCGCGCAAAAAGACGAGGTGCAACATCGTCCATCATGCTTGCTTCTCTACCACGGAACTGCAGTGTAAATTTCACCTTGTTCCCTTCTTTGAAGAAGCCAATAGCATGACTAAGTTTTGTCTTATAATCCTGCTCACCAATATTAGGACGAATCTTAATCTCTTTAACGACGATTATTTTTTGATTCTTTTTTGCATCAGAAAGCTGCTTTTTCTTTGTGTAAAGCACCTTGCCGTAGTCCATAAATTTAGCGACAGGCAATCCATCACGCTCACCCACCTGAACCAAGTCAAGCCCAGCATCGTGTGCTCTGTAAAGAGCTTGTGCTCTTGGCAAAACACCAAGCTGCTGTCCTAGGTGATCAATTACAATTATCTTATCTGACCTGATTTGCTCATTAACAAAGTTACGAGCGGATCCATCATTAGCTTGTTGTTTGTCTCTTGGCTGCTTTGGATCTCTAACCGGTCTATTGTTATTGGTATTATTCACTCTCTGGTTCCTGTGTAATAGTAGGCTGTCCCATTTTTTCACGCACTGCTGCGTATATTTTATCAAACAGAACACTATCTTCTTTTAACTTTTTAAAGCAATTATCTCGCCCTTGAGCAAGCTTTTCTGATCCATAAGTAAACCATGAACCAGATTGCTCAACAATATCATGGGCAATCGCAGCATCAAGCAAGTCAAGCTCCCTGCTGATTCCCTCACCAAATAGAAGGTCAACTTCAACGCTACGAAACGGAGGCGCAACTTTATTTTTTGCAACCTTAATACGTACGCGATTACCAATTGGCTTCTCATTTTTCTTGAGGGTGCCAATGCGTCGAATATCAAGCCTTATAGAAGCATAAAACTTAAGTGCATTACCGCCTGTTGTTGTTTCATTATCAGCAAATGGCATGCTATTAATTTTGCTTCTGATCTGGTTGATAAACACAAGCACCGTCTTTGACTTATGGACAACTGGGCTTAGTTTACGCATCGCTTGAGACATCAAGCGGGCTTGCAAACCAACGTGGGTATCACCCATATCGCCTTCTAGTTCGTTTTTAGGAACAAGAGCAGCAACCGAGTCGACAACAATCATGTCAACAGCACCAGAGCGCACAAGCATCTCGACAATATCAAGAGCCTGCTCACCAAAATCTGGCTGAGAGATAATAAGATCGTCGGTATTAATTCCTAGACTTTGAGCATAGATGGGATCAAGGGCATGCTCAGCATCAATAAACGCACACACACCGCCAGCTTTTTGCGCTTGCGCAATAGCTTGCAACGTAATTGTGGTTTTACCTGACGCTTCAGGTCCAAAAATTTCAACAATCCGACCTTTAGGAAATCCTCCAACACCCAACGCCTGATCAATCAAAATCGAACCGGTCGAGATTGTATCCATCTTGTTGTCAGCTTTTTGACCAAGCAACATGATAGAGCCTTTGCCAAATTGTTTATCAATTTGAGCAAACGCCACCTCAAGTGCCTTGTTTCGTTCGACAGTTGTTTTAAACGTATGTTGATCCATTCGATTAATCTTTCTCGTCTGATGGCTTAACTTGAAGGACTCTTGTGTCGAGCTCTATTTTAGCATTTCTATGCAAAGATGCAATAAACGCTGAAGCAAGCTGTCCTTCTGTTTTATATTTCTCTTGTTTAATTATTTTCTCCTGTGCTGCGCCTGCGCTTACGGCACTATCCAGCTCAATAGATCCAATCTTTGCCAAATAGTATTTTTCTCCGGAGTCAACAAAAAGTACTTGCTGCGTATCGGTGAGCGCAAAAAGACGGTCTTTAACTGAACGGTCAAGGTCGCCTTTTAGGTCAGCTGGCTTTGTTGCTGCATCGGTTGTATTTAAGCTGCCACCAAATTTTGAAGCAACTTCCTCTAGTGTCATCTTTTTATTAAGAAGCTGTGAGCGAACCTCAGTCAACGCATTTTTTGCAAGGGCAGCGGAGCGCTCTTTAAGGTAAGCATCCTGAACTTTGCTTTCAATATCTTCAAAGTGAGGTAGGTGGCTTTTTACTATTTTTTTCACCTGGTAAATAACAAACTGGTTTTCAAATGGAAAGTAGCCAGCGCTCTTTTCTTGTTTATGAGGAGAAAACACTTGGCGAACCACGCCAGCTTTAACACCTTGCTCCTGGCCAACTGCTGATCCATCAATCAACCCTGTTGATTGCAAAGACGCGCCATGTTGTGATGCAAACTCTGCAAGTGCCTTAGGATTTTCTTTGATATTTCTCATAAGAGCATCAAGCTGTGACTTTACCGCTGACTCGGTGCGTTTTGTTTTTAAAGTTTTTGTTATTTCATCTTTAACAGAATCAAATGGTTTTTCACTTGCCGCGCTACGCTCAATAAGCTGTATAATTTCATAGCCACTTTGTGTCTTCACAACAGGTGATATGTCCATAGGATTTTGTAGTCTGAAAGCAGCTTGCTCAAATTCGGTATTGTATGTTCCTTTAGCAAATGAAGAAACAAGCCCGCCTTGTTGAGCTGTTGCTGCGTCTTGAGAATATTTTTTTGCAAGAGCTGCAAATTGAGCGGGAGCTGCTACAGCTTCGCCGTGAATTTTCTTCGCAAGGCTTTCAGCATCTTTTTCATTTTTTTTGATAACAATTTTTCTCACGCTAACTTGCGGAGCAATTCTGTAGAGCGATGATTTATTTTTTTCATAAAAATTTTTCACCGTTACAGGATCAACATCAACAGCAGCTGAAAGCTTTGATGTGTCAATCGTAACGTACTGAGCATCACGTTGCTCAGGAAGCATGAAGTCATCTTTATGAACAAAATAAAAGTTTTCGACTTCTTTTTTATCTAGAGAATTTTTTGAAAATTTTGCATCAAAAAAAGATTTCGGAATGCTAACGATTGCAAATTTTTTCTTAGCATTTTCCTGTTCAAAAATTTCACGCGCAACAAATTGTGGTACATACGCCGCGCTTTTAACAAATTTAGAAACGATATCGCGCTTCATTTCTTCGCGCTTAAGTGACTCAAATGTTGCAGGGTTTGTCGCCATGCGTTGCAAGAGTGCTTGATACGCAGCCATGTTAACACGACCACTTGCATCAATAATATTGTACTGAGACAGTTGCTTCAGGAGCTCTTTTTTAAACCACGCATCATCAAGCGCTAGTGAGAAGTCAGACTGCACTCCGTCAAGAAGCTTTTCTTTAACACAAGTTTCTAATGCCATTGTCTGTGGATTTTGTCCTCCAAAAAACATCGAAAGAAAAACATCTTCTGGCAACCCATACGCTTTTGCTAAAGGTCGTAATGAATCAATCTGCTGCTGAATAGTAAGAAGAGATCGTTTGAACTGCTCATAATAAACAGGTGTACCATTAACATGCGCAACTTTCATATCTGACATACTTCTTGTGCCCAAGAAAATAGCAGACCCAGCTCCAACTCCTAAAGAAGCAACAACAACCCACAGGACATTGTTCCATTTTTTCATTTCTTTTCTGAATATGTAGATCACAAAGCGTCCTTTCTACAAAGAAGAATTACTACATTCTCTATTCAGGGCAATCCCTAAACTTATTCCTTTTTTGTGAAACACAAGTGCTATGAAGTGTACCCCGAATTATGCTTTTTTCCAACACGCAACTCTGCAAACTTACACAATACAAAAAAGCACCCCACCAAAACAACGTCCAGCAAAAGCAATACAAGCACCGAATTCAAAATTTAAAAAATTAGCACGTTTGAAATTGGAGAACCTTATGACAAGGAAAAAGGTGTAATCATCATTATAAAAGAAACCTCAGCAGCGAACCCTGAAAGCGCCTGCTGATCAACAAAAAAAACAACACCAAGACCAAACCTTCGACAGGATCAACTTTTTCAGGCGCCTAAAAAATCAGCCGTGGGTGAACTGTTTTTGCCGTTGGCAATTAAAACTTCGATGCCGCTACAATTGTCAGCAGAGAGCGATTTTATTGTTTTTCTTAAAAATGCGCGTTGATGTTTCGCGTATTGGTGTGTTTTTATAGATATTTTTGTGATGAGCTGATTAATGTCAGACCGTACAGATTCAGCAAGGTAATCGAATATATCGCTATATCCAATAAATCCTTTGCGCCGACTGAATGACTCCCACTCGGTGCCTATGAGTTTTTCACATTCTTCTATCCAACCACCATGCTTTATCATCTCTTTGCACCGCTGCTCAATACGCTCTTTTAATAGTGCTGGCTCAGGAAGCAAAATATACAATTTTGCTTTGTAACAAAAATCAAATGTTGGCTTACAATCCGATGGCTTTTGCCCCGTTGTATTCCATATTTCAATTGCACGTTTGATTCGGTAAGCATCATGCAGATGAAGTTCATGCGCCCGCTGAGGGTCAATCACCAAAAGTTTTTTATAAAGCTCATGAGTTGGTAATGAAAGATCAATAAGCTCATGCAGTTTAGATGAAGTCGGCAATGGTTTGGGAGGGTAAAAAAGAGAGTGTATATAAAACACAGAGCCACCAACAATTATTGGTGTTTTGCCTGCTGCATGTATCTGGAAAATCAGGCCAAGTACGTGTTTTCTCCATTCGACAACAGTGTACTCGCGCGGCTCGGTATGAATATCAAAAAGGTGCGATGAAAACGGGTATGATCGCCAATCTGGTTTTGCAGTTCCAACCGTCAGCGGCAGGTAGCACTGACCCAAGTCAGCATTAATAATCACACCGTCATGTCGAGCAGCAACTGCCTCTGAAAAAGATGTTTTACCAGAGGCAGTTGGCCCTGAAATAATTATAACCTGATCTTTTATGTTGGAGTCGATGATGAAACCTCTGGCTGCATAAATGCTTTATCGTGAAATACAAACTGCTTAAACGGAGCGCGTAAAAGCTGGATTATATTTTCTTTGCTTGTTTTTTTAACAATCTGAATCTCCTGAACAAGAAGGTCTTCTGTTGTTTGAAGCACGCTTCTTTCTCCAAATGAAAGATCCTTTTGTTGCGCAATATACATAAGATCTCTGTATATTTTCATAATCTCAAACAAGTTGCCGCTTTGAATTTTTGTTTGATAATCTTTGTTGCGTCGATTCCATGCGCTTGGAGTAAAATCTATAGTATCAAGCTTACGCTCAGGTTTTTTTGTTAGTTCAGCAAGTGACATTGTTATGTCAGCATCTGAGCATGGATAACGCAACCCTATTCCTGCAACATTATACACAGGAACAAGAATCGTCATATCTTTGAAAAGGAAATTAAGCTTAAGAAACTGTAACATTCCTCCAGCAACGGATCTCTCGATTATCTCGTCAATGACAGCAACGCCATGAGCAGGATAAATAACATGGTCATTTAATTTGAACATTATCTTCCTTCGAAGAACCATTGTAGAATTTTTCGCAACCACACATTACGCGCCCTTGGCCTTCATACACCATAGTAGGCACTGCGCTACGCCCACCAAACCCTTGAATCAAAAAGGGATTCTCAAGCCCAGCGCTTCCAGCTGTATGAGCGCTGCCAAAGGCACCACCCCCACCATATGATGAATATCCATATGAAGGCTCATGAGTTGTAGCAAAACGTATAATCCTTAAGATGACAAATACTACTGCGACAGGCAGCTTAAACCATAGTGTTTTAAACCATGAAGGAAATGATGACGAGCTGCTTTCAGAGCTCATCTGGCTTAAGAGCTGACAAAATTTACGCGCAAAGTCATATAAAGAGCTCAGCACAAATTCAACTGGCAAATCCTGTGTTGCCATATAAGTTTGATAAATGCTGATCCCAAGCTCGGTTGCAGATGCGCTGCTCTGGTCATCGGCTCTTGCACATGTAAGTGACCTAAGTGCATCACCGGCAAGTTTTCTATAGATAAGCGCCGCGATGATCACAGTCTGCTTATACAGCTCTGGATCACGAGTTTGCAGGTCTTTGCTATTGATCAAAGACATAAAGTGTGCGCTGTTACCAGCCCACATACATGCTAGCGCATCATACAGCTCGGCACGAATAACCTGCGAAAGCATATCTAGCTCATCGCTAGAAATAACCGTCGATACGTCGAGTGTTGGGGTAATTTTTTCAGCCTGAAGTGCAAGTTGATAGAGTGTTGTACACTCTTCAAGCAAGGCTGCAAAGTTTGAATCTCTATGTGATTGTGCTGTTTGATTATAGATTTCAGCAATAACTGAAAAAGACTTGTCAGCGCTGTCTTTGAGAAAGATGGATATATCAGCGCTACAGCAAGAAACTGTTAGAGCGCACTCTTGCAGAATATCTTCTGGCGCAAGGGTTTTACTGCTCAAGCACTGAGTAGTGAGCAGGAGTGAGATACTAATGACCCACGCTATCATAAGAACATCTTTCTGCAATACTTACAGTAACGCTATTACAAAGCTCACGTAGTGTAGCAGAAACAGCATGCAGTTCTCAAGCTGACAAGAAAATATGCAGTATTACGTGAAAAACAGAGCAGTTTTTTCAAACAGAATAAAAATTGGGTTGTTGCTTGCTACACAGACTCAACAAACCACAACCCAATTAGGTCCCCTTAGGCATCCCCCTAACCCTAAGAACAATCTACACGAATGCAGCAATCTGATTGAATGCTTTGTGTTAAATTACGGCTGTCATGTGATCCAGAGCATATTTCATATTTTGTATTACCCTCAAGCACGTGTATACTAAGGCTACAAGTAAAGATGCCGCTATAAAAAGCCTAAATGACGAAAATAAATCAAAGTAGGGAATGATGAATAAACTTTATCTACCACCACTCCTTAATATACACAAAAGCTTCCAAGCAAGCTTTAAGTGGACGCTTGCCGGCAGCGTACTCTACGAAAGCCTTAAGGTTTTCCACTGCTACTTGCTCATGGTGTTTTTAAGCAGCGAGAATTATGGTGCTATGGGAAGCATATTCTCATTTATATACCTTATGACCTATATTGCTGATCTTGGCGCAACAAACTCACTCCCCGCTTACATACAACTTATCACAAAGTCACGCCAACGACTCTCAAAATTCCTTATCAACTACTCACTCCTGCCGCATCTGCCAATCGCTTTGGGGTGCGCTAGCATAGCAACATATTTCGCGCTTACACGATTCCCACTTAGACCAACACTCCTGATTATCCCAGCTATTATTATTTTCGAAGCGGTACGAACATTTCTACGCATGCTCTTGCATACCCTATTCAAATCACGACACGCAGTTATTATCGAGCTTGTTATCTTTTTTGCATATATTGCTGCAACCTGGATCCCCACAATTATGTATAAGATACCGCTCACGCTCAACTATATTTTCACCCTCCACCTGATCGATTCGGTTATATCGGTAATGCTGTTTGTTTTGCTAGTAATGCGCCAGTACACAAGCACCAAAGACACCGATACAACAGCGCTCCCGTTAACATTTGTCACCATCCTTAAAGCAAGAATCTTTAACTACCTTTTGCGAGTAAGCAGAAACTTTTTCACCAGCAACTTCCTTACCCCACTATTTGCGATTAAGTTCGGGTTGACGTCAGCTGGTATCTTTTACTTTGCAAGCATGTTCGCTAACGCAATACAAAGCGTGGTTAAATCAGCCATCGGCTACTCAGGAAACGCCCTTTTAGCAAACATAAAAGACGCAGACCACCAAACAAAGTGCGAAGCCTTTGCTATCTTGAGCACCAAGCTTTTAACCATCTTAGCGCCGCCGCTTGTCCTTATTCTGACAAACATAAACCACCTCGTTACGCTTGGCACCAGCAACAATGTGTCAGGACAAACCCTTGGTATCACGATGTTGTTTGTCACCATCTCGTTCACAGAGTTCTTCTTTATTCTTTATGAGCAGTTTTATGTTATAGAAGAAGCCGCACAAAAGTTATTTATCATCAAAATTATAGAGCTCGGTATTTTTTACTCTTTTATAACGTCAAATGTTGTGCAATCACCAGTCACAACCGTCGCATGGCTCATCGCAATCAGGCTTGTCAGCTTTGTTATTATTGCTACAAACGCCTGGATAATCTGGGGAATAAGGCTACAACCAAAGAGTGTACGCAAGATTATTATTACCTGCGCTATCATCGGCGGGATTATAAATCTAGGTGGCTTTTTATTTCTGCAATAATAAGCGCAGCAAAAAAGCCGCGCTTTCCCTTTTGGGGCATACTATCTATTAAATAATACAATATCATAAACGAAGGATTGCGCGCGCACACGATCGCATGCAGGGAGTGCCTAAGCGCTAGAGGCATAACGTCTAATTGGTTATCGCGCATACGCGTACCTTCTTATCGTTGATTGGTTAGTTATCTCTTATAAACACACACTGCCTTCTTACCCTTAACTTCCATATACCCTACGCCTCTATACGGCACACTCTCCCTATATACTCTCTACATATACTGTATAGACTCTCTTATCCTTATCCTCCATATCCTCCATTATTCATTATTCATTATTCATTCCTTCCTTATTCATTTACTCTATTACCACCTTTACTTAATCTCAATTCATTATTCCTTCTTTACTACTACTTATTACTCCCTTACTTCCCTATATCCCTTTACCCCCACCCCCAGGGTAATTCCTAAACAGGAACAGGTTTAGGTCTATCATCCCTCCGCTTCCCCCTTTCCCACGAAGGCGAAGCCTTTCTCCCCACGTTTTTTCACCCCCCTGCTTCCCTACCCACGTCCCGTACCCCCGAGCCCACGAGCCCCCAGAGCCAGGGGAGAAACGGATGAGACGGAGTGCCCGGTCGCGCGGGTCGGCGCGGGGGTTAAAAATGCCCAAAAGCCTGTACAGAAAGCGCTTCTACACACCTCGGCCATCGAGTCAGAAGGAATCTATTAAGACCGCTTAACATAATATTTAATTATGCGACACGCTGGTAACAAAAGCACCCCGCTCCCCATGCCATTAAGCCAATAAAATAAATTGAGCGTAATCGACTCAGATTTCCTTCACTCCCCCTTGACATGAGAAGCTCAAAAATATACCCTAAGTACAGAAGATTAAAGTTGAGTGTAGCGCTGTAGGGCAACAAGCCTAAAGCGCCTTCTAATAAGTAAACACGAAGGATTAATCCACATGGCAAAAATTATAGGGATAGACTTAGGTACGACCAACTCCGTTGTTTCATTCATGGAGGGCGGCGCGGCAAAGGTAATTCCTAACCAAGAAGGCGCAAATACTACCCCATCCATCGTCGCATTCGCAAAAGACAGCCAGCGCCTGGTGGGTGCAGTGGCAAAGCGCCAAGCGGTAACAAACCCGCATAACACACTCTTCTCTGTCAAAAGATTCATCGGCCGCAAGTTCAGCGAGCTAAAAAAAGAAGAACTTTCCCTTGTTCCTTATAAAGTTGTTGAGGGCGCTAATGGGATGGCTGCAGTTGAGGTAAATGGCAAAGTTATGATGCCACAAGAAATCTCAGCAGCGGTACTCCAAAAGCTCAAGCAAGCAGCAGAAGCATACCTTGGCGAAACAATCACAGAGGCAGTTGTAACGGTGCCAGCATATTTCAACGATGCGCAGCGCCAAGCAACTAAAGATGCGGGCAAAATCGCAGGCCTAGATGTTAAACGTATTATCAACGAGCCAACAGCAGCAGCGCTTGCATATGGCCTTGATAAGAAAAACAATGAAACAATCGCAGTATTCGACTTCGGTGGCGGTACATTTGATATCTCTATCCTGGAAGTTGGTGATGGCGTAACAGAAGTAAAGTCAACCAACGGAGACACCATGCTCGGTGGTGACAACATTGATGAATGCCTCATCCAATTCCTCGTTGACGAGTTCAAAAAAGAAAACGGTGTCGACCTTCGTGCTGACAAAATGGCACTCCAGCGCCTCAAAGAAGCTGCTGAAAAAGCAAAAATCGAGCTCTCATCAACAGCAGAAACAGAGATCAACCTACCGTACATCACAGCTGATGCGACAGGTCCAAAGCACCTTGTAACTAAGCTTTCACGCGCTAAGTTTGAGTCCCTCTGTTCAGATATTTTCAACAAGCTCTTCATCCCTTGCAAAAAAGCAATCGAAGATGCTGGCATCAGCACAAGCAAAATTGACGAAGTCATCTTGGTTGGAGGTTCAACTCGAATTCCTAAAGTCCAAGAGATGGTTAAAAACTTCTTTGGTAAAGAGCCAAACCGCTCAGTAAACCCTGACGAAGTTGTATCAGTTGGTGCTGCAATTCAAGGTGGCGTGCTCGCGGGTGAAGTAACAGACGTCCTCTTGCTCGACGTTACGCCGCTCTCACTCGGTATCGAAACAATGGGTGGAATCGTGGCGCGTATTATTGAGCGCAACACAACAATCCCAACACGCAAATCTCAGGTGTTTTCAACAGCAGAAGACAATCAGTCAGCAGTAGATATTAATGTTGTTCAGGGTGAACGCGAGTTTGCGCATGACAACAAATCACTTGGCAGATTCAAGCTCGATGGTATCCCAGCTGCACCACGCGGCGTACCTCAGATCGAAGTTACTTTTGATATCGATGCAAACGGTATCGTAAACGTATCTGCTAAAGATAAAGGCACTAACAAAGAACAAAAAATAACAATCACAGGCGCATCAGGCCTTGATAAGTCTGATGTTGAGCGCATGGTTCAAGAAGCGCACCTTCACGAACAAGAAGACAAAAAACGCCGTGAAACAGTAGAAAAGCGTAACAACCTTGATAGCCTGATCAGCCAGATCGAAAAAACAGTACGCGAAAACAAAGAAAAACTCCCAATGGCAGATGTAAGCGCTGTTGAAAAAGCTATTGAAGATGCAAAAGTCGCGCTCAAAGAGCACGAGAATAATGCTGAAGCACTGCAAAAAGCACACGATGAGCTTATGAATGCTTCATACAAAATTGCAGAGCATTTGTACAAACAGCAACAACCAGGTACTGATGCTGGTGCACAGCAAGGCCAATCTCAGTCTGAAAACGGCGAAGGCCCAATTGATACAGACTTTACAGAAGGCAAATAAGCTACCGCAATTACTCTCTCTTTCTCCTTTAATAAAAGAGGGGCTGTTTAAACAGCCCCTCTTTTATTTTTTCTACCGGCTCACGGATAAAAAGTCCGTAAAGATTCCATCTGAGATCTCGCCCTTTTGATTACTGACTTACTTGCATCAGTAGATGCCTTGTGAAGTTGTATCGCAGTTTTTATCGACTCAAACCCAGGCTCAGCAGCAAGCTCGTCGGATGATTTGCCGGCTCCATCACGGAGCTCAAGCTGACCTGGCTTTTTCAAAAATGCAGTAACAAGTTCTGGTGCCTTTTGTGCAATCGCTTGATGAATAGGTGCGCGCCCCATGCTACATTGAATCGTAGGATTAATCTCAGCATGCGCTAATAATGCCTCAACAGCTTCAAGGGCAGCTGAAACACTAACCGGTGAGCCAACCAAGCGCACCCCTGTTGACCACATCATATCATAACAGTCAGAACACCCGATCACCGCCATGTGTAACGGTGTAAAACGCCTGGTTGATGGTGCATAACGACTTTTATGAGCATCGTACAAAATAACACGGGCCTGAGGCAGATTATTACTATTAGGCTCGGCCCCTTTTGCAAGAAGCTTTTTAATTGCTGCCGCATCACCCACAAGCGCGGCATAATGGAGCGCTGTGTAGCCACAAGCATCTTGTAGATTAATAATCTGACTCACATTATCTTGTGCAAGGAGCATGTCCAAAATATCATGCGCGCCCCTCCCAGCAGCAGCGTGCAAAAGCGTGCGGCCAGGATGAACTCTAAGGCTGATGTAATTTTGAGCGAGCGTTGTTGCAAGCTGCGCACGGGTTGTAGACTCCCACGTATCAGCGCTACTATTACTCGCAGCTGCAAGCTCAAGTCTGTACGCATGAACTGAGTTTATGTGAGCTGCGGCTACCAAGCTCACAAGTATAATATATTTCATCTAACCAACCCTGCTTTTACTTACATACAATTAATTAAGCTATTTAAAAAGAGTGCCAATCACTGTGGCCAAGCGCTCAATCATTGGGCAAGCCTGCTCAATAATCTGACAAATCGTATGAGCTATGGCTTTATTATCACCATCAATCAGCGCTCCAGGCTCAGCAGGCAGACCAAGCGCGTGAGTATACACTGATCGTTCAATTACATCTGAACTACCTGGTGCCAAACTCTTGTACGAACTAAATAATGTTGCAAGCGTCCAGTCACGCTCTTGATAAACAGTAAAACTGCCTAATGACGAGTGGAGAGCATCAAGCGTTCGTTCGTATGCAAATCCAGCCACAGCAAGGTAGCGGTCAAAATCTTCATTAGTACTGCGCTCTCCGCTTGATAACCCCAAGCGATACAACGTTATAACCTTATGCAGAGATACCAATGATCTAAAAAATTGGATCAACAATTCATCCACAACCATGATATTCAACGAGCCATCAGCCAAAGCCGCACTAAGGTTGCTCGAACATGACGTTAAATTCCGTGCTGCTGTTTCAACATACTCATGTCGAGCTGCCTCGTCTCTCGTCCACAGGTCTCCAAGGACTCGCTCTTCAAATGCGCTACAAAAATCCCTCTTAGCCGCAAATGCCGTTTTAAGCTCATGCATGCGTGACTTAAGCAGGCTAAAGGCGTTTCTCAGTCGCGTTAAGACTGGTGAACCAGGGGAGAGCGAGACAAGGTAACTTATGAAGGCTTCTTTTCGATCACGAATTTGACCCTGCGTATAATACCGCCCAGATGATCTGCCGCCACTCGCAGCTCCTGCTGCTGCACTAGAGTAAAGCCCAGAGTCAGCAGACATCACAGACGCGCGGTCAGAAGGATAGTCATCATCATAACTAATTGTACTTGCATCACTGAGTGTGCTTAGATCAGCATCGCTGATTGGCGATAGCGAGCGCACGGTTGAATCATCTACACTGCCATCAGAATGAGTGTGTGGTGTTAGAATATTTCTTAGCTGATCCATTTTTAGTGTTAAAAACCGTAAGCTCGTCAGATAATTTTTTAGTAAAATAAGCTCTTGCACATCAGCCGCATCATTAGGCTTAAATCGATACGCCCCATCTGTATCAAGCTCTAAAAGCTTTGTTCTAAAATTATCACCCGAAGCAACGTTTTTAAAATGTACAAGGGAAGCAGCCTCTCTCTCTGCAGGATCAACTTCTGCCACGCGATCAAAAATATCTTTGCTTTGGTCACCCGCCCCGCTTGCAGGCTGCGGATAAGCAAGACCCAAAATGTTCCTCACAGAGCGCATAGACAATTCAAATTCATTATTATGAGTCTGAGTGTAGTACGCAAGCTCATGGTGGACAAAGTACATAAATCTCATGATAGAAAAAACATATGCTTCAAGGCGGTCAAATTCGCTTGCAAAAAGGGCAGTGTGAATCCCTTTTAAGGCTAAAACATGTTTTTGAATAAGGCGCTTTCCATCAGAGTCAAGCTCACAGGTAACAATCCCACGATCATCCTTACAAACCTCAAACACACGGCGCAAAAGCATGGCAACAAGGCTATTTGCTTTTGAAACAGCAACCTTAATCTCTTTTCGCTGCTCAGGGCTTGGAGCAAAAACTAAATCCGCTGCGCCGCGGCATGGGCTGACACAAAAACTCACAACCACAAAAAAAAGATGCGCGCGCCATAAGGCGCCCTTACCAAGATTAAGCATACGTCCCCCCATAAGCCCAAGGCATTAAATTTCTATCTGCACTAATCATAGCAGGATTGCAAGCTCTAAAGTCAATTCTTATACAAAAGAGTTTGCCACTGTCAGCGGGCAAACTCTTTATTTCGAGGCAACAAACAACATAGACTCATAATCATGACTCTTAAAAAGCCGAATACTGACTAAAAAATAATAGGGGGCCTTCCTTATGAAGTTATTACGGATATTACAATTAGTAGTCCTCGGATCTTTACTGCATAATGCAGGCTTTACAGCTGTAGAAAGCAAAGACCCAAGCCCTACGGCTGGCGCTGCTGCTACAGCAACGAGTATAACGTCAGAAGGTCTCATAAGACTCATTAGCAGTGTTAAAGAAATGTTTGATGCTGGCAGCCTTACTGCAAGTATCAGATCTCGCCTAAACTATGTACCTGCTGGAAACGCTCGAACTGGCGATTTAGAAGTTAATAATTCGCTTATAAGCAAATTATTTGGTTTTATTAATCAAATTCATAACAACGCTCGAGCATCTGCTTTTGCAACATTATCAATTGAAGAGGCAGAAAGATGCCTAGTTATTATGCAAGATGTTCTTGCGAGGATTCCAAGTAGCTTTGTCTCTGTATCTGATTCAGATAATCCAGTGGTTTTAGATTCAGTAAAAATAGATGAAGCGCTTAGACGTCATGGCATAACTGTTCCTAGTGATAAAACATTTTTTGATTATGCAAACGCTGTAAAAACTTTTTTTAGTGTTCGCTCAAACGATGATAAAAAACTTGCTTTTGTTGATACGCTTCTGAATAGCACTCTTTCACGAAAAATTGAAACCGTTGATGGAAAGAGAATTGGAGTCGTTAAAACAGACGGTGAAGAAGGAAACTTTATACGAATGCTGTGCTACCACTTAGCATTTGCAGCTGAATACGACTCCGCTGGTGTTCTACCCCAAGTACTTGACGAACTTTCTGAGTGCATAGAAGGTGAGATGCGTATGGTACGCGCCTTTAATAGGGTATTAACAAACGACATTCAGCCTCTTTTATTAAAACTAGAAGTTTTAGAATCTGATGAAGTCGTCACCCGCTATCTAGTGTCACTCGAACATTTAGCACTTATTACTCGTGACGGCGACTCATTCCTTCGCACTAAGCTAGATGCCGATGCATTCCGCAAAATGTATGGCACCGGCACTTGGCCTGGTGATCTTTATCACAATAAATATAATACCACTGATGGCATCTATACTGAACTTCAAAGAATTTATGGAGCCTTTCAGCTTCATGTAGCAAAACTAAAAATACAAAACTCTATCATTCCAGCGCTCCTACGGGCCAAAGGAGATCGTGAAGCAAGCCGCCGTATTGAAGAAGCACAGGCAGCAGCTCGTGAGGCTCAAGCAAGACGTCGCGCAGCTTTTATGGGGCAAAAAGAACGCTTAGAATATCTACAATCAGCATGCAAAAACCAAGCTGATGAAGCTATCAAGGATCTTAATACTATACAAAAAAGAGTCGGCGATAGCGTTGCTCCCATCGTACAACCTGCCTGCGAAGCAATAAGAGCAGAGGTTGCAAGTTTTAATGCAATAATCACACCTCTCATCAAAGATTTAGATGAAGACCGTGAAGTAACAGAAGCACAAGAAGCACCATTAAGCCTACAAAGTGCAAAAACACGTATGTCTATAGATAAACATTTTTTAGACGCTCGAGATAAAATTGAAAGCCAAGCCGCTACAAAAATTCAAACTGCTTTCCGCGGGTACAAGGCACGCAAAGAGTTTAAAGTATTAAAAGCTGAAGAAGCTGAAAGAGAAGCAGTAGCAAATGCAAAAGCTGATGCTTTTAGAAAACAAAAAGAAGACCAGCGCGCTCGCACAGCACTACAAGCATGGCTTAAAGCCGCGCAACAAGAATCTGCAGCAGGAGATATTCAACGCGTTTGGCGCGGCAAAAAAGGCAGAGACAAAGCAAAAGGGCGTAAAGCATTTATTGAAAAGCGCAAAGAAGCAGTAAGCGCGTTTGAAAAAGATGCTCGCGATTTATTTGATGCTTTTGATGTTTCACGACTTACAAAAAACCTCGAGCCACTTGCAACCTTTTTAAATGGACTAGACACCTCACAAGAAGATGAGGCAATAACAGAAATCATAGCAATCAGCAGCCAAATCGAAGCTGATGCTGACTCATTTGTCAAAGAAAATGAAGCAGTTGCCACAGCGAACAGAGAAGCAATCGAACAAGCCGAAGATGATAAATCCCTGCTCAGCGCTGTAGAACAAGCAGCAGCATGGGCATCTAGGTCTCGCGGACTTAGATTCTCGCTGCTGGAATCACGAATGAAATCAGCAGTAAAAGAAGTCTCTAACGTAATGAGACAGTTTGCTTATGCTGTTAGTGGTATGAGCGATGGCGAGCATAAAGTCATCGCTTCAGAAGTACGAGCACAATGGGAAGACGCAGTTATCGCAACAAACAATACGATTGAAATAGCTACATCTGGAAAAGAGTTTTATGCAATAAATTTCAAAGAGCTTTTATCAGCAGCACAAAGGCTTACTGTCATCGCAAACGCAGCACTTGAGCTACAAGACGCAGTCGAGAGCATCAGCATTATGCTTGATGGGGATGATACTGTTCCGGGCGTACTGCTAGAGCTAGGCAAAGTTGATGCCGCAGAAGACATAGCAGCGCTTAGAAAACTTGCATCAGATGAGCTAGACAAAGTAAAATCATCGGACGCCTGGAAAGGCAAATCAGCAGATAAAAATATTGCACGACTCGCTGCAAATGCAGTCAAAAAAGTAAATGACGCAGTCGTAGAAGTTATAAAAAAACATGGATTAGAAATCGATTTAAGCAAATATAAAAAATCAGTCAAAGAAGACATCACCGGTCTTACTAAAGTTGTTAAAAAAGCTTTTGTAGAAACAAACGGTTTATTCAAAAAAATCCTTGCTGCAGATAGAGCAAAAGATGCTCGCGATAAAATTATTAGATTAATCGAAGAGCGCAAAGAACGTATTTTGGCGACTATCAGCCTCATAGAAAAAACATCTGGAAGCGAGCGCTTTAAACATATTCAAAGGCTTAAACAACAACTAGTTGTAGAAAGATTACATGAAAAGCTACAACAAGTTATCGATGAGTATTTTGCAAAGAGAGCTATGCCTGCAGAGAAAGACTCAGCTGAGGCACAATTAAACAAAGCCCTATCATCACTTACAGAAAAGCTCTCATCAGTGTCTTTATGGATTGATGATCTACATGAAGAGACACTTGCTCGCATGGAAAAACAAGCAAAAACACTTATGCCATACTTTAAACAAGCTGCGAAAAAATTACCTACGAAAAGAGACCCATCTGTTAAAAAAACACGTAAAGCTGTAGAAATATTAGAAGACGATGCTGACAAAATAACCCCTGCACTCCGTACCAAATATGAAAAACTAGCAGGCGCTCAACAAGACGGCGAGACAGATGACGACTACCTCAAACGAGTAAAAGCAGCGCTAAGCAAATCATATAAGAAGCATAAAGATAAGGCTGCACTAAAAACGAGCGAAGCCTCTGTTATGTTTGAAGACGAAACGCTTAGACCAACCAGCATAGAAAGAGCCACAGAAGAATCTGACAAATTCAGCTACGGAGCAACTGTTGATCAAGAGACATGGCTCGCTAGCAGAAAATCACTCAGCCTCACCGCACTAAAACGCTCAATTAAAGGAGCGCATGATGCTGTCATGATCCTTGTAAAAGATATTCAAGCACAACTTACAGAGCTTAAAGGGGACGATCGCTTAACCAGCGACCAAAGACAAAAACCAAATCAAGCGATAGCTCAGGCAAAAGAGCTCCTTAAAATACAAGAAACAAGCACAGACAAAGAAGAACTAGAGGGTGCAAACGAAACAATACTTGGTTTGAAAAATGAGCTTATTCAATTAAATGAGCTGCTGAGCGGCTACATAACTTCAGCGCGCGAAGAGCTTATAACGAGCATAACAGCTAAAAAAGAATCCCTTAAGAAGCTTTATGACGAAATTATAGAAGCTGGTAAATTTACATCAGACAAAGCAGAGACTCAAAGAAGAGCTGCCTCTCACTTTGACGAAGCAAAAATACGCAAAATCTCAACCGATACGCTTGCAAACATGAGAGAATTCATAGCCGAAATTGATAGAATAACAGCGACACTTGGCCGCATAATGAAAGCTCAAGCTGGAGCAATTATTTATGAACCAAAAGAAGAAGACGTTAAAGAACTATCTGTAAGACGCCTCCTTCGTGAACGATCAAAAATGATTGCGCCAACTATCGCTACAACCGCAGCAGAAAAAGATCTTGGACCATCTATCGATGTTTTACGAGCAATACATGAAAACACAGTCTTAGCAAGAAGATCAAAGCGTGACACAACCACAGATATTACTACGGCACTTAAACAGCTTGATGACAAGCCAGCGCAGAGAACACTTAGATCTGCTGATACTAAAAACACAGCCGCCGTCCTTACAGCACTTCTTAATTTACTCGACAAGGCAAAAGGGCTTACAGCTGCCAACTGGTATGGTGACCACGTTAGCTTTGCAGTACTGAACGAAGATACACATAGAGAATCTGCTCAGAAAGCTCTTGGTGTAGAAGTTTGGAAGCTGCTTATGCGCCTAAGCACCGATGACCTAGATTTGATCGATACCCAATTTACATCAACAAAGCTGCCTAAGATTACACCGCCTGCAGCGCCTGTGGCTACGGCCGGCGTGGCTTCAACAGCAGATGCAGCATCATTGACCAAGTCAGCACCTGCTGCACTTACTTCACCTGGTAAGCCGGCCACGGTAACAGTGCCAACGGTTGATCCAAAACAACTCAAGCACGCTGAAACTCTAGCAAATGCGCTGGTAAAAAATGCAGACACATTTACTGCAGCAAAAACAAATCCGGCGCGAACAGCTGCTTGGGCAAAAGTATTTGATGGCGCTGGCGTCGCGGCTGCTATCAATGAATTAACAGACAGTGCGCACCCTACGCTCATCACTGATGAAGTGACAGCAATTATTGATGCGTTAAAAGCTGGTGTTTCTACTGGCGGATTCAGTGGTGTGGCAAACGTGGGCACCAAGCGTATTCCGTATAAAGACCTATATGTAAAAGTAAAAAGCATTCTTGATAAAACACCGGTAACACCTGCGTCACCAGCGGGATCTGACGTCTCAACAGATACAGCAGAATCAGCTGACTCTGTTGGCACTGCCGACTCTGCCTTGAGCACAGCAGCTGCGAGCGCACCAGCGCTTGATCCTGAAGCGACAGCAGTTGTAAGACTCTTTGAAGCTCGTAAAGCAGACCTCTCTGGAACAAGTACTCCAGGGCAAAAACGAACAGCATTTAATGCGATCATTAAAGAGCTAACAAGCAAATACGCAAGAACAGGTGGGACTGCTACCGATGTCGCTCGTAAAATAACAGCAGGCTTAAGCACGCTTGACCAGCGCGCGATTGGTAGAGAATTGCAACGCCTTGGCATTCAGCTCCCAACTCGCGACACCTTAGTTGGCAGCATATGGGATTTCTTTATGGCCGCGCTTAATAGCGCAGCCCAAGCAGCCCGCACTGATGCACCAGCTGCTGACGACGTCAGAGATCTTATGGAGTAAAAAGACACCATGCTATAAAAAAGAGAGAGGGGTGCCCGTACGGGCACCCCTCTCTCTTTTTACCTAACGGACCGCTCGATCAAACCCGCAGGCACGCTCAGCGCGAGCGGTAAGGGTAGTCGCCAGACCGGATACAGGTTTGGCATATCAAATATAAAAATTCATTTTCAGGGGCAATTCCTAAACAGGAGACAGGCTTTTTGGGGAAATTGCAAAACAGGAACAGGTTTTGCTTATAAATATATTGAAATACATTTTTATATGCGGGCCTGTTCCTGCCCGCCCGACCCTAGTGGCACTGTTCCTGCCTAAGAGGATCCTAGCAGTCGACTGTTCCTGCCCGCGCCGGCCCCAGCTGCCTATAAAAGCGTTTATTTCTATCCCCGCTCGCCCTGAGCTTGTCGAAGGGTCTGATCGAGCGGACCTTTAGGGTAGTCGCCAGACCGGATACAGGTTTGGCATAAGATTAATTATGATACATTTTTATACGCGGGCCTGTTCCTGCCCGCCCGACCCTGGCGGCTCACTGTTCTTGTTCTGCGATTACCCCGAATAAAAATATGTTACGGCCGGCCTTCAAGCGCAGCGTACCGCGGTGCACGCTCACGATAATACTGCACAATACTGGTCTGCAGATTTTTTGTAACCTTATCATCATTAATCGGATTCGAGCGGTTATACACTGCAAGCATATCAGGGATAAAAAAGAATCTACCCGCCGCCATCTCAAGCATTGCAAACGAAAGCCCGGTGTCATAACTAACCGCAGGCAGCTTGCCATCGATCATTAAATCTTCACGCTTAATTTTTTTTGCAAGCCAGGCATAAAACGTGCGTGGGTGGCCAGCGTTAAACGGTGCAGAACGATACAGCGCAGCACTCACTTCTGCATGCGTGTATTTTCTGATGCGCGAATGCCTTGCTTTAGGGTACAGCACGAAGCTGCCAAACGTCATCCAGACTTCACCCGTTGGGAGCAAATCATCTGACCTCATCAATCGCTTAGGAACCTCCTGCTGGAGGGTCGGGTCAGTGATGCAGTACACTTTATTAATCGCCTCAAGCGCGCCAGGAAGCAGCGCGTCATCACCATCAAGCGTGACAATTATGCTATCATCAGGCGCACGATCAAGGACATCAAAAACACCCTGCAACTGGTGCATGCGCTGAGCATGACGAATAAGCGTAACGCGCTCAGCATTACCAGTAGCACGCACATAATGCTCAACAAGATCGGCAGTAGCATCAGTGCTGCAGTCGTCAACATAAATCACATGATAATTGTCATACGCTTGTGCAAAGACAGACTCAAGATTAAACCGATAAAAAAGCGAATTATTGTACGACAAAATCATAACGATAAGCTTTTTGTTGACCGGTGGATGGTACGATGAAAGCAACTTCTGCATGCTTGTCCAGCTTGGTGCGCGCTTGTGCTCAAGAGCATGCTGCACATTAAGCATAAATGCTTCTGCAGGGTCATGCGGCTTTGCGCCCTGCTCTTGCGCACAGATACCAGCTCCCTGCACAAGCAGCGTGATAATACAATACGTTATGCCAATAAAATAGTTCATACCATTACCTCATAAGGGCTTGTGCGCTAACGGCTGCTGCACTGGCGCCTCTGTTTTATAGTACCGACTTACTGCTTCTTGAAGCTCACGATTAACTTTTGAATCACTCAGTGGATTGCGTTTGTTGTAACAATACGTCACATCACGCGAGAAAAAAAATCGTCCCCCAGACCGCTCAAAAAGCGCAAGCATAAGACCAACATCATACCCCATCGGCGGCAGCTGATTATGATACAAAAGATCAGCTTGATTAATCGATGCAAGTAGCCACGCATAAAAACTGCGTGTATGAAAACCACCAAACCGGTTTGCTGTATAAAACGCGCGGTATGCACCAGATGAAAGAGTGCTCTGCGCAAGGGGCATAGGCGTATGAACTGTTGTATCAGGAAGCCAGAGACAGCTCCCACAAATCATCCATACCTCTGCAGGAAAGTTTCTAAAAAACCTCTTGTTTGATGTAAGCCACTGCTCACGATAAAGTGCGTAGGCAGGATCACCAAGGCAATACACCTTATTCAGATAGCGCAGCACACCAGCGTGTGCAAAAGCATCATCACCATCAAGTGTTACAATAATTGAATCTTTTGGTGCATAGGCTACTGCATCAAAAAATGCCTGCAGCCCAAACGCACGCTTGCGGTGTGTAAGTAGCGTGAACCGACGCTGTGCGCCTGCAGCTGTTATGTAATCGTGCACAAGCTGAGCAGTACCATCAGTGCTGCAATCATCAATGTACAGGACGGAATAATTATCATAATCCTGCGCAATAATCGAGCTTAGGTTCGCCAAATAAAAATCACGATTGTTATATGATGCAACAAGGATAACAAAATGTTTTTGCACCGGTGCTTCATAATCATCAAGCTCACGCTCTAAACGGTGCCATGAAGAGCTATCAGCTTTGCCAATAAAATTAAACCGCTGATACCCACCAACCATGCAGGGCGAAAGATCAACCGGCCTGCTAAAAAAATCAGCTCCAGCAAACGCATAAAAAAAAGAGTTGGTGCTCAGCAGGAAACTAAGGATGAACATGCACAATATCATGAATACAAAATCCTTTTACACAAGGAGTAATGGTGCGATTGGCTGAAAGCGCGGCTGATACGTACGATAGTATCCCGCGTTTTCGTTAGAGGGAAAATCTTTATCAATGTTGATGGGGTTTTCTCTGTTGTACATTACAAGCAGGTCAGGGACAAAACACACGCGGCCTCCGGCCATCTCAAGCATTGCAAGCATGAGCGCAACATCATACGACCTGCGCGGCGGCACACCGTTGATAAAGAAATATGATGATGGCACCAGCTTTGCAAGCCAAGCATAAAACGTACGCGGGTGGCCAGAAAAATACGGCTCGTCACGATACGAATTATTTTTTATCACCTGATTTGAGTACGCTCGCGCTTTTGTCATCTTGCCCGATGGAAACGTCATATAGCTGCCATGCGTTATCCAAACATCTTGGCCAAGATTAAATGGAAGCCGATTGTGTGCAAGCCACTCCTGGCGCTGCGTGACAAATGCAGGATCGCCCATGCAATAAATTTTATTAAGCAAACTAAGCACGCGCGGATGCGTAAAAAGATCATCACCATCAAGCGTGACAATAATACTCTGCGGATCAATCAGCTGTAATGCTTCTTGAAATCCTTTGACTGCGTATGAACGTTGCTCATGCTGCAAAAAAGTATACCGCTTATGATGATCATGATTTTTAAGGTAATCCTGCACAAGCGCACCAGTGCCGTCTGTGCTGCCATCATCAACATACATAACTGAAAAATTATCATAGTCCTGCTCGAGCACTGAGCTGACGTTTGCTTTGCAGTAGGCAGCGTTATTGTAAGATAGCGTGAGCACCACCATGTGTTTATGCACTGGTGGCTGATACGAGAGCAAGCGCCACTCAAGGCTATGCAGATACTCTTTATCTTGCGGAATAAATGTTTCGTTAATTGTTTTAAACTGCTCATGATTGGTGTACTGATTTTTACAAACAACATCATGCACCACATCAGCATACACAGCAGCATACATGCAAAATAAAAGATGCAAGTAGATCATATACATCACAAAAAAGAGAGTAAACCTAAACATCTGACAGTTTAGACAGTAACGCAAAACTTGTAGCGAATAAAAGAAAAGAGGGGACGAATGTCCCCTCTTTAAAAAAGCGTCTTATTTTTATACTGGCGGACCAGAGAGTGTACCGTACGTTCCTGAAGATACGTACACACGCTTAGAAACAGGATCCCAGAGTAGGACTCTATAATCATCCTCTGAGCCTGACGTTGTAACCGCATTAATGTAAAGATCATCAGCGCTGTCAGAACCGATTGTTACATCGTTTTTCATAACAACTGAGTTCCAATCAGTCGTTGTGTAGAGCCCGTTGGTAAAAGAGCTGCCATGCGTGACATTAGCATCAACAGACAAGTTGTAATCTACAACCAAGTCTGAGTAGACATAGCATGTTCCTGAAATAGTTACATCATTATGTGCAAAAATCTCATCATAGACATCAAGGTCATCATGAACAATGAGGTCACTATGAACATAAAGATCGCTTACAGCATGCAAATCACCGTTAACATATGCTTCGGCTTCTACTTCAAGGTTGCCTCCGATATAGGCATCCTTGCTGACGATAAGCTCTGGTGTCCCGGTGTAATCAAGCTCGTATTCAACAAATGAATCACCGATAACCAAAGTTCCATCAATAAACTGCTGACCATTAACGGTGAGCACTCGATCTGATGAACCAGCTTCTGTGCCGATAGTTGTTGCACCATACAGCTCTGAGGTACCTTGCGTAATCTGATTACCACCAATGATTGCATTTGTGTTAACAACAAGGGTTTCAAATGTTGCGTCGTTAGCGCTTACATCACCTGTGATATTAGTATCATCTGAAACAGAGAGCGTTCCGCTCACGCGCGCATTACCCGTAAGCGATGCAAGTCCTGTAACAACAAGGCTTGACCCGAAGGTTGCAGCTGCTGTGGTATTGATCTTACCCGTGATGCTTAATGGACCTTTAACTTTGAGGTAACCATTAACCGTTGCATCATCAAGCGTTGAGATCGGCGTACGGGTGACAACATCATCAAACAAATCTTCGATAATCTCTGCATCATGACTGCTTCTGCAAAGCGTCATCATGGCAGGTGCGTCCATCATACCATCAGCATGTGCTGAGAAGGTTGCGATGATCGGCACCAGCAAGAGGTATGCCTTAAATTTCATAGACTATCCTTAGACAAATAAAAAATGTCTGAACTTTTTGTTTTGGATAAAAGGGGCGCCGTGAGCGCCCCTTTTAATCGATCGTTTACCTGCTTGGTATTAAACTGGCCATGTGTATGCTGTGCTTACGCGGTAGAGCTGACCTGTCGCTGCATCAACAATCACTGAGTAGTATGTGCCAGATGATTTTGAGTTTGTCTTAAGGTCATTAAGCTTAACAGCTCCGTTTGCTGTGAGCGCACCAAGCGTTGTTGTGCCTGTTGCACCAAGCGTACCAGAAACACTTAAGTTCCCACCAACAGAACCGTTGTTTGTTACTGCAAGTGAGTTAAGCGTTGCTGCACCATTAACCGCAAGCGTTGTATTAAGGGTTGTAGCACCTTCAACATACAATGTATCGTCAAGCGCTACTGCACCAGCGATATATGCATCATCAAGCACTGTCAATGAGCCTGTAACGGTCAGATCGTCTGCAACGTTAAGGTCTTCAATCGTCATTGTGCCAAATGTTGTTGAACCATAAATTGTTAATGAACCTGTCAGCGTCAGATCACTTATGATCGCGCCATTTGTTGCATGGAGCAGACCTTCAATCGTTGTTTGATCTGATGAGCCAGAGTTAAGCGTAACGTCACCGCTTACAAGTAGATCTTCATCTACTTCTAGATCGTCATCGATGTACACACGGCCGTTTTCAATATTCAAGCTGATCATATCATCATCATACAAGCCATTACCATGGATCGTAAGCGTGCCTTCAATGTTTCCATTGTTTTTGACATAGAGGCTGTTATCAACTTCTAGATCATTATGAATGTACGCATCTCCACCAACTGAGAGTTTTGCGTCTACAGCGTAGTCGCCGTAGTACTCTGCAGGGCTGTAGTCTGTGCCGATTACAACACGACCATCAACAGTAAGGTCATCACCGATTCTTACGTCTTCATCTACTTCTAGATCGTCATCGATGTACACACGACCATTTGAAACATTCAAGCTGATATTATCATCATCGCCAATACCATTACCATGAATCGTCAGCGTGCCTTCGATGTTTCCATTGTTTTTGACATAGAGGCTATTATCAACTTCTAGATCATTATGAATGTACGCATCTCCACCAACTGAGAGTTTTGCGTCTACAGCGTAGTCGCCGTAGTACTCTGC
>CAZHRK010000004.1:101420-114654 GCA_964534555.1 uncultured Pseudomonadota bacterium
CCGTAGTACTCTGCAGGGCTGTAGTCTGTGCCGATAATAACACGGCCATCAACGGTAAGGTCTTCGCCAACTGAAACGTTTTCATCAACCTCTAGATCGTCATCAATATACACACGACCATTTTCAACAGAAAGGCTGACTTCATCATCATCGTACAAGCCTTCACCATCGATCACGAGGGTATTGACGATTCTTACATCATTAACGAATGTTGCTGAACCAGAAACAGTCAGCTCGCCTGTGTTAACCTGGTTACCAAGAACACGGGTGTCACCGCGAAGTGTTGATGAATCTGAAACAGTCAAATCACCACGCACCAAAAAGTCTTCAAAGGTAAAACCACCATCAAGATCAAGCGTATTGATGTGGAGCGTACCAGGAAGGTAAACATCAGAATGTGTTCCTGATGTACCGATTCTAATAACACCTTCATCACCGCATTGACGGTTTGATGCTATAATAACGTTGTCATCTGAATCTGAGAAATCAAGCTCACCCTCAAGCAACAGATTCTGAAATGTCGCGCTGCCATTGCCATCACGACGAACAAGGGTGTCTGGCGTTGCAGTATCTGTCGCATCAAGGACATCTGCAAGCAAGCCTTGGACAAATGGTGAAAGGTTTACCGCGCTGACAGTACCATCTTTAAGACGGTAGCCTGTGATAGAACGTGGAACTATATTACCCGCACGAATTGTCTCTGGCTTAATTTGCTGCCATCCAACAGCATCAACAGCAATTTTTGCTGTTGTTACTGCGCTATCTGCAAGCTTTGCTGTTGTCACAGCGCCGTCTTCCAGCTTAGCTGTTGTAATCGCGTTATTATTAATTTCAGAAGTAGTAATACCGCGGGTTACCGGTGCAGTTGCTTCTGTTGTTACTGCTGGAGTTTCTTTTGTAGCAAGCTTTGTTTTTTGTTTAGCAGTGGCAACATCATCGCCATCTGGCTGAACATGATCAAGCTTATTAAAACGATCTCGCGTTATCGCTTGATGCGATGCAGGCAACACTGTCGTTGTTGTAAATGATGCAGATACAGCAAGCAGTGTCACCAGGATAAGTGAACTTCTCATATAAACTCTCCCACACACAACTATATAAAGACCAACTTCCTAGTCTTTTTAAGGTAGCTCAGTCGTTTTTGCGATTCAATCAAATGGATATTTACTAAACTTTATGCAGGGATAAACGTATGAATCGAATAAAAGAAATGAGCAGGGGGACAAACGTACCTCCTGCTCATTATTTTAAAACCTAAAGGGGGTGCGCCCACCCCTTATAAGACCTACTAGAGGGAACTTCTGAGAACAAATTTACCACGTTGATTATCAAGGACAGCCCCGGCACCAAGGTCAAGCGTTATGTCTTGGGCTGAGATCGTACTTCCAAAAATTATACCGTTACTATCAGTCGTACCATCGGCACGGATATATGAAAGGCCATCAATTTTGACCGTTCCGTTTGTAACGCGCATGCCAGTTGTTGTTGCCGCTAGGGTTGCACTATTAAATGCCAGCGTTGCATCGTTACCATCCATCCAAATCAGATCTTTGCGGGCAAGCGGCGGTGCGTATAATAATGTCATATTCGGCTCAAACGCCCAAACACCATATGCTGAAATCGTACTTGTGTGGCTTGATTCATATGCAAAAGTGCTTGTGCCATTCATATCAAGCAGCTCTGCGATATACAGCGCCCCTTGAGTAAATGAGAATGAGCTGTCTTGCTTCCAAATAACAGAACCAAATGAAACAGTGCCGCGATTATCCATGCAGCGGATCTTATACCCGTGCAGACCCTTAAGCGTAACATTATCAAATAAGATCGAAGCCCCTGGGCGAACAACAATATTACCATCTGCGGCAAAATCTAACGTCTTACCGTTACCATTAAGCACAACTTGCCCACTGACGTACCAGGTTGTGGTTAGGCTTCCGCTCGCACCAAGCTCTAGCTGGGTATAGTCTCCAAGCGTTAGCTTGCTGCCACTTGCGTATGATGTGTTTGCAAGGGGAAAGTCCCTTAAAATTATGTTGGTAAAATGAACATGCGCATCTGGAGCTATTTCAACAATATCTTGGCCTGGGTTACGCGCAAATTGATAGTAAAAACCAGCACCATTAATTATCGCGTTTTCTGCTACACGCAAACGGCGCAGCGGCGAAATAATAACCTCACCATCAAGCGCTGTGTCCTGAAAAATAACATAATCACCCAGCTGTAAGGTTTTTGCTTTTCTGATAGCACCACCATTAACAAAAACACGATTCACATCAGGATCTGCAAATTGGATATTGTTCTGATCAAGCTCTGAAAGCGGATCATACTCAATTGCAGCGCCATCAACAACTAATTGTGAATCACCTTCAAACCTGAGGATGTATGGTCCTGTTATTATTCTGACGGGACCGTTAACATACCATGTTCCAGAGTAAACCGTATAATCTGAATCAAGAACGATCGTTACACCAAAAAGAAGGAGCTCCGAACCATCTGGATCTGATTCTATAGTTCCCGAGCCAAGCCCTTTAAGTACAAGATTATTAAGCTCAAGGACGGCGTCTTTTTCAAGATACACATACCCTGATGTTGTAAGATCAAGAATGTTGTTATTACCTGAAATTGACGAATCACCATCAAAAATCCAGCGGCCAGTCTGGCGTACGTTACCTAAAAATTCAAAGATGCTCGCATTTAAAAAGCGTAGCGTTCCTGTCCAGGTTGTATCATCGGTACCAACTGAGAAATTATGGCCGTTAAAATTAATATACCCGTATCCGTTAACAGTAACACCGGGCGCAAGCGAAAGATCACCATCAAGAATAATATTTCCGTTCTCAAATGGGTTAACGGATGGGGTCATTGATTGCTGGGTAAGATCAATCGATTGATTTAAATTGGTGGTTATATTGATGCGTAATGTTGATTGAATATCATTAAATATAAGCGGATTAGGGTTTTGAAATTTAAGAGAGCCCGTGAGATGATTATTAATACTTGGAGGAGCGGCGATTCGCACTAAAAAAGAGAGCGGCGTATTATCCAGCGCATGAATCGTGCCGTTATCAAGCAAGAGCGAGGCTGTCTGTGTGTTATCAAGCACACCAGAATATAAGATATTACACTGCGGGCCACTAAGCGTAACATTCTGAAATGTTAGCTTAGTGTAATCATACGGTGAAATAGGAGTTAGAAAATCAGGCGTGTCAGCAGCAAATGAAAACTCACCATTTTGTAGTATTTTTTCAGGAAGGCTGAAAAGCCCCAGCTGAATACCACCGTTATTTGCAAAATTGATGCGTGATGATTCATCACGAAACGCCAGATTTGCAGATGCGCTGATAGTACCTTGAATCAAACAAAGCAGTGAAAATATACGTAACATCATGAGAGCACCAAATTAATATTAGAAAGCGTAAGCGTAGCATCTGTATTAATAACAAGATCTGTGACAAGACGATTGTCATACGTACTTGTCGAACGAATCTCACTTGATCCTTCAACAATAATTTTGTACCCGACATGACGAAGTGAATGTGTCGCGGTCAAAATTGAATCCTGCAAAATAAAAATACCACCACTTGATTGATAACTGATCGGAGCGCCAAGCCCACCGTACGTAGCATTACCTGCAAGGAAAATATGCTGACTAAGAGCTGGAACATAGGTTCCAGTTAAAGCAAGGTGCGCATTAACTAAATCAACTCGAGCGTTTACAAGCGAAAGCTGATCTTTAATATCAAGCACTAAGCGCTGGCCATCATAAGGAAACGGCGTTGCATCTGAAACCTCTGATACACCAACACCCAAAAGGTTTGTTCCATCAATTTTAACTGATCCCTCGAACTGGATAAGCATATTTGAAAACGTTGTCACGTTTGATCTATTTTCAAACGTTAATCCCGAATAACCGCGCAGCGCGCCCAGAACAATTTCACAGTTTTTAAAAACAATTGTTGGCTTAAGCGCTAAGTTATCACCAAAATCAAACGACTGAAATCGTGGGAATATGACTGGATTATCAGGATTAAATTGATCAAATAAATCTGAGATTCGTGCATTTGAAATAACAAGCGTTTGTGGTGTATTGGCATTTAACGCAAACCAGCCACCACCAACAATAAATGAGCCGCGCGGCGAACCAAGTGTACCCCAATCAGAAAAGAAAATATTATTACCTCTGGCATCTATGCGCGCTCCATCTGGAAACCAAATAGGCTCACGGATTTCTACGTCAGAGAGGAAAACAATTTCTGGCGCTGGCGCTGGTGAAGAGCCATCGCCACCAGCGATTGTACCTGTCGACATAAAACTAAAACCTTGCGCGCCCTGAAATTGAAGCGGAACAAGATCAGAATAAATGCGACCACCCTCGAGTAATACCTGATTAAAAATAGGTTCAAGAATAGCGAGGTTGACGACGGTGTTTTCATCATTAAGTTGTATGCCATTTTGAAACGTGACATATCCCTCTGCTGTGTCACCATCATTTAAAACCGTTAAACCTGGCAATATTTGCGGCGTGGTATAACCATCGTACGTTACGGGAGTTACAGTAATAGATACAAATATAAGCAGAAAGCTTACGACAATATGCTTACGAAATCGCTGTATAATCATTTTCATTGCACCTAACTTTATGTAAGAAGTACAAACATAGATATGTTCGCCAGATGAACAAAATCAGTGATTATGTATAAAACGATACTCGTATGAGAAACAAGAAATTAGATAGGTTGCATTTATTGGTGGCGCTTCAAGCTTTCACACGCTTACGCGCGCTCAAGCAGCGCTTCAACAAGCTTTTTTTGTGGTGAAATAGCAGGACTATAGCGACTATCCCACATTTTGATACCAGAACATGCAAAATCAATCATCGAAAGGACAAGGCGATCTTCTGATGTTCCAAGCGTCATAAGGCGGTCAACCAAAAGCTCAAAATCATCTTCGCCGGTATAAACCTCACCAGGCGGAAGCGCAGCACCCCCTGTTGGTCGCTTCATATCGGCATCTACAAACTCGGCAATAGGAAAACGAATTGATGCAAATGATTCAGCTGCAAAAAAGCGCTCGACATCGGGATATACTTCTGTCTTTAAAGAAGATTCAAACCCTTCTACAAGCGCAGAGATTCTGCAATTTAAAACAGCTGCAAGATCATAATCGTCTTTGTACAATTCAAATGTCGCAGGATCAATTGCAACGATAGTTAACGAGGTATACCCAAGAAGGACTAATCCATACGCCTCAAGAAAAAGCTGCAAACACCCGCCCGAACCAAATGAAATAAGATGCAGCGGTTGTGCCTGACTAAACTTACCAAGCACCTGCTCAAGCATAATCAGCACAAAGAAGATACGATCATAGTCTGTCTGTTTTTTACAGCTGTTACACCACATTAATGGTGCATTGCATAAAGCATGCTCAGCTTTAACCGCAGCAGATACAAATGGCTTATGCGATGAATGCGCAAAGCTCAACCCCTCTGATAATTTTACAATAAACTTGCTGAGGCTGAGTTTTTGTTTTTCACAAAAAGCGCTGAGCAAAGGAAAATATTCATCATTTGGGACAAGCTCTTCAGACGCTAACTTGAGCGCAAGCTCTCGAACCAACACAGCAGGGAAATAAGGCCCACCCCTCAAAACACAGGGTGTAAAGACTGGCGATGATGCCGCTGCAGCACTTGGTGATGGCGATTTTTTATGAAATAGCTGCGTACGCGGCGTAACAAGCACAGAGCATGTGCCTCCATCCGCACCGCACTCTATATCTCTAAAACCGTAAGGCGATGAGTGCCCCCATAGGCAAGGATCACTTTTAATTGATGCGATTGTCAGCGGGATGAATGGTGATGGTGAATACCGCTCATAAGCCTCAATAGAAGGCTTTGCACTCGTGGCATCGGCTGCAAGCGCGCTATGGCATGAAAAAAATAAAATATTAACAAGTAAAAGAATAGACTGAATCTGCATAAACAGCATGCCCTATATAAATTATATCGTATTAATGGGGCAAGCAGTCTATATGATCCGCCAGAAAAATCAAGGAGTGATGGCTTCCCACCACTCCTGAAAATATCTATAGCTCTTAGATAAGATTACTGGGTATTTGCATACAGGCATCGACCCTCGTAAACATCAAGGAGCGCACCCTCTGCGACATCTAGCGTAACGTCGCCTGAGCTTATGCCGTTACCAAAGGTAATAGCATTTGAGTCAGAAGCGCCACTACCAAAAATGCGGCATGATCCTGCTACCACGATAGTTCCTTTTGTCAGGCGCATACCTGTTGATGATGAAACGAGTGAAGCTCCGTTCATGCTGAAAATAGCATCATCGTCCTCTAAAATAATCAGATCACGATCTGCTGTTGGCGGATTGTATTTAAATGTTGTACCACCGCTAAGATTGAGCATACCGAAATTTGAGATCGTCATGCTGCTGCCTGTTGCATGCTCAAAGGTACCTGAACCTCGTAAATCAAAGACCCCATTGACGGTGTATGCAATCGTTGTATTTGAATAAAAAACATCAGTATCAAATGCAACGTTTTGCAGGATAATAGATGTGCCTGCTGATTTAGCATACAAGCGATATGATTTAGGATCTCTGATCGTGATATTATCAAGCGTTAGCTGCGCTCCAGGGTTAAGCACGATTGCTGAATTTTGACCAAACTCAAGCGTTTTACCACCACCATCAAGCAGGACATTACCATTGACATACCACGTTGTGGTAAGCGTGCCACTCTGTGCTAAATTTAATGTTACATTTGGACCAAACGAGAGCTCTGAGCCCTGTCTAACACGTGATGATGTTGTTGAAAGAGGGAAGTCCCTTAGCAGGAAGTTTGTAAAACTTACTTTTACACCTGGGTCTGTCATAAAAATCGGCTGCACAGCATCACGCTGGAATTGATAATAAAAACCATCACCATCGATTTCAGCATCTTGCGTAACCACGAGACGACGAAGCGTAGAAATAATAAGCTCTCGATCAAGAACAGTGTTTTGCTCGATTAGATAATCACCTAATATCAAGCTCTCTGCTTTACGCACTGAGCCACCATTAATGAGCATTAAGTTTGTATCTCGATCATAAAACTGAATATTATTTTGATCTCTATAATTTAATGTGTCGTACGTTAAAGTATCTGCATCAACCACAAGCTGCGCATCTGCAGTAAAAGTTAAAAATTTATCACCCGTGATTACTTTAACCGGACCATTAACATACCATGTTAGGTTATCAATTGTTGTGTCTTCAGTCAGTCCAATTGTCACACCAAAAAGGCTTACAGTTGCTGTTGCGTCCATGCCTCCGCCGCCGCCAGGAGGTGGTGGTGGAAGCGGATCTCTAAATGTTGGCGAGCGAACAACTGCTGTCGCCATAAAATTACCTGTCTGAAGACCTTTGATCACCAAATTATTAAGCTCAAGGCCAACATATGGCTCAAGTAATATTAATCCATTATCACCAATCGTGAGCGTATTATTATTACCAATAATGACTGCATCACCACGCAACGTCCAAATACCATCAACCGTTACGTTTGAATTCAGAACAATATTACGAGCGTCTTTAAAAATGATTGTTCCTGTCCAGATCGTATCTGCTGTACCTGTTTCCAAATCACTGCCATTAAAATCAATAATACCTTCGCCATTGATCTGATACCCTGTGCCGAGCGAAAGCGTGTCATTGAGCAGTAAATTGCTTTTTGTTGTTAAGATAATATCTTGGCTAACGTTACCATCAAGCTCGACGGCTAGGGTTGTTGATAGCCCCAAATCATTAAATCTAATAGGATCTGGATTATTAAAAACAGGTCGACCATACAGACGATTATCAGCGCCCTCGACATAGAAGCGCGAATAAAAATGTTGAGTCGATGCTGTGCCTGCTCTACCACCGTTAATGAGCCTGATTGAAAATGTTTCGGTGTTATCAAGCGTTGCAGTAAGCAGAAGATCTTGGCCTGCCTCTCTAAAAACACCGCCTGTAAAATAAATAGGAAACCCACTACATGAGGCACTATGATCAAGCGATAATGTGCCATCAATAAATGCTGATGAAAAACGCGCTTGATCAAAAACTCCACCATTTATAAATTCCAAGGTTGAATCTTGGCTACGAAAAACAGCAGGAAAAGCGTATTGCACTAAAAGTGCTGCTATAAGTATGTATCTTTTCATCATGATAGGCCCTAGCGCTGTCTAGTGTAGTTGTAATTACGGAGTGTGGTGTTATCAAAAATAATTTTTGATGATGGCAAAATATCAAAACGACCATCGTATGAAACTTCACCACTCGTTTCAAAATTAAGACTTACAACCCTAAGATCTTGGTCTGCTGCTGTACCTTTAAAGAGTACATCCCCGTCAATCGCAAATGACGTACCTTCCATGTAGAAGGGCTGATTAAATAAAATGCGCGAATCTTTAAGTGTGACAAAAGCTTCTGGGTGAACTAAAAATGGTGTTAGATCGATATCATTTGGTGTGAAAAGTCTAAACCCTGTTGTTGTAAAATTAAGCGTAAGATTAGGGCCGACTGTTAATGTTGATGTTTTAGGAACAATCAGCGAATCGTAAAAATCAACCTGCGTCGTGCGCTTAACAAAACCAACCAAATTAGATACACCAGCTACCACAATTTGAACACCTGTACATGTCATGGTTGTTTCTTGTTCAAGCGTTGTACTGTCATTAAGGTAAAGCGTCGAGTTATCAAAATAAAAGAAATGACTTGCCGAAACAGGAACTGAAATACCGTCTGTAACAGACGCTGATGAATAAAGAGGTGGAATCCTTGTATAAATATCAGCAAAAAATGGACCCGAACCGTATGGATCATCAGGAAGCTGAGCATCAAAATTTCCACGTAAACGAGGCCCTACTACGTCAGAGACACCTATATCACTCATATCACATAAGTTTTTTACAATCGCGTTACTGATAAATAAAAAGCTTGTGATAGGGTTATCAACCATAAAAATACCACGGCGTGAAACAAGATCTGCTTGGTCAAAAACAAGTGAGTTACCAAGAAAATTAAGATAGTTAAACCGTGCAGTAAATTTAATCGGGCTCCAGACGTACACATCATTAAGAAAATTCATTGATAAATAATCGTCTGGATCAGCGGGTGAAAATGTTATTGTTGCTGCTTCGAGCGTACTTGTTGAGGTATATGATGTTGGATTATCCGCGCCACCAAGGGTGATAAACTTGCTCCCCGCAAGCGTAAGCGGCTTTTCAAGGTAAATGTGTGCGCCAGGCCAAATAGTGACATCACCTTGCACAGGGTTTGTAATACCGATTGTCACCGTTGCATTTGGGTCAACTGCAAGCCCTTTAGTAAAGTGGATCATCCCTCGAGCGTAATCACCATCTTGTAAAAAATGCCGTGTTGTAACAATTGAAGGTGTAACGGTAGCATCTATTGATCCGATTGTATCAAGAGCATGCACCCACAAGCAGTAAGACATACTTACTGAAATAAACGCCAGAAGCCATCTCATACCTAAATACCTCTGAGTAATACAAAAACTGCGGCTGAACATACCATATAAAAATCAGCTTTTAGGTATACGAAAAATGGCTCAGAAAAAACAACAAAGAAGGATTTTACACCTGCTCGTGCTGATGAACATAAAAAAGGCCCAGCTTGATTCAGCTGGGCCTTTGAAAAACTCTACAGATTTTCTATGATTGCACTCTGTTCTTACGTTGCAACTCAAGTGATTTATTGTCATCATCAACCATTGAACGCTTAATCTCATACGCGGACACAACAAGATCACGAGTAATCAGACAATCTTTTGCACGATAACCTCTTCCACGAATATCAAGCACAAGCTGTTCAAGTGCACGGCCAGAGAAGCCAGCAGTCTTTGATGCAAGATCACGTAAAAGCTGATCATCAACATTTGGCGCGAGCTGAAGTTTATAAACAACTTCATCATCACCATGCGTAACCACGCGCTGATCATCATAAATGTAAGTTTCAAACTTTTTATGCAGAATTTTATAACGATCATTAACCGATGGTAAATTGAATGGAACTTTATGTGAAATACGGCTCATAAGCGCAGCATCAAGCTCGTCCTTAAAGTTTGTTGCAAAAACCAAAAGGAACTTTTTGGATGGCGCACCGGTACGTGATAACAGCGCGTTAACAACCTCACGCTCCTGAGTTGAAAGCTGCTGTCTATCTCTAAAGCAAGCATCAGCCTCGTCTATAAAAATCAATGTGCCTTTGCTGTTATTCTCTGCCCAGTTAAGTACATTATGGAGTTCAGTTATTCCCTCTCCACGCTTAAATTGGCTAAAATCAGCTCCCGACATAATTGCAAAATCAAGGCCTGATGTTTTTGCAAGACGCTCTGCAAATGCAGTTTTACCTGTTCCAGGAGGGCCATAAAAAAGAATATTTGAATACTCAAGACCCAATTTATTTGCTTGCGTTACTTCACCAACAAGCTCAGACAAGTAAGCTTCTTGATCAGGCGAAATAACAATATCACTCATCGAAATCTCAGGCTCTTCTGTATCTTTGATAAAACTCATCACACTTTCTTGCGCTAGCTGAAGAAAAGTCTTACGTGAGGTTTTTTGCACAAGTGTAGGCTTGCCCAGCTTACTTTCATAATATGATGCAGCAAGCTTAGTCGTGTAGTAACCACCAGCAGCGAGTGTTGTTCCACCGCCAATAAGCAAAAGAGCTCTATTGGTAAACTCTGGCTCTTTAAGTCTATCCATTAATGTGCCAAGCCATAATCTGCTTTGCTGACCGTTTTCTCTAATACGCGCCTGCTCAGCAGGCAATGCAGCCTGTGATTTCATATATTCAGTTCCTGCTGCAACTGCACCTTGCAATGAATCTGTCATACTCTTCTGTGCTGCACTTAACGCCTCTTGCGCGCGCTCTACTCGTGCCCTGCATGCAATAAGATTTCCAGACAGACGCCCGAGCTCTCTTTTATCATACTCAGTTAGTCGCCCTCCAGCAGCCTGATGCTGCTGAACAATACCATTAAAATGATCATAGGCTGCCTGAGCAGTGCCAAGCTCTTCTTGAGCGCGACGATGATTTGCTTCAAGGCGTTCGTTTACAGCTTGCACTGTCGAGACAACTGCATTAGCAGTTACTTCTAATGTTTTACCCGCAACAACGGCAGCACCCTCAACAACGCGGCCAAGTCCATTCAGCAGTCCACCTACAGCAGCGGGAAAAAGTGATGCGCTCAATGTCATAAAAAAAACGAATAATCTTAAATATATCTTTTGTATCTGTTTCATACGTCAAGCCTCTGGTGTGTATTAAATATTAGCAATCAAAAACCTAAGTAGTTAAAAAGCATACTTACAACTTTGCAAGTAATAGGAATATTCTGCATTGAAATGAGTGAAAGCGTTGTTACAAACATAACATTATTTTTAGTAATCATTTGCTGTTCAAGGTCAGGACTCAAATAACGAGTTATAAAAAGTTGCAGATCTTTTTCTGCTTTAGCAGCAACAGCTGCATCAGGTGATACAAGCGCATCATAAATGGTAAAAAACTCAATTTTATGAGCATCTATTGTTGTAACAAAATTCTCAGCAATTTGATTATTCAAATTAATCATATAAACAAACAATGACAAAACTCTGCGCACAAGATGCATTTGATAAGACGAAAGCAATGGATACGAGGTACCTGTTAATCCCCTCAGAAAGTCACCAAAAGACTCAGAGCTCTCTTCAAGAAATATTTGGTTTGGAATTGGCAGAATATTTGTCAGCGTAACTAGGCCAAATAAATGACGTAAATTAATATGGACATCAAAATTTAAATGTACAGGATCACTGCTTTGATGACTTGGATCGCCGTATGATTTCATGATGCTTTTTACAATATCTTTCCCTGCAAGTAACGTGGAGTATGTCAGATACGCCATTATCTCGCTTGTGATATTTCGTTGTGAAAAACTGTGCGTTGAAGACTGGATAGCAATAACACCCTCAACCGCAGCAATATAAATAAGCATCTTCATGATATCAGGAGATGTTATATCAAGAAGGTTTTGATCTTTAAGGACAACCTTACGCAGCGTCACAAGAAATCGAGAATACTCACGAGAAAGATCTGAGGGATCTGAAACTTGCACGAGTCGTTTAACTGCTGTAACAACTTGCTCACGCTGATCTCTCATCGATTGAATACATGACTTAATTGCACGATTATAGGTGTACGAAATAAATAAACGATCGAGATAATAATGAGCAGCGTACAAGCTCAGTGTTAAAAGATCGCAACCGTCAATATCAAAACGAAGCCTTGAGCCAACAATATAACGCTGCTGAAACGACTGCGCACCCTGGCCTGCTTGTTGTCCAACCTGAGTTAGATCATCAAGAATTTCTTCATCATTAATGATGGTAGCAAAAGGAAGAGAGACAAGAGGTTTTGTAAGAAGAGATCCAGGTCGAATTGTTGTATGCGAGAATGCATCATCTATTCGATTCTCAAAAAATGTCACAGCCCTTTCACCAAGATTAGTCAAAAGCCATTGTTCAAGAACAACGACAAGTGGCTCAGGAGCACCCTGTGGCTGTACTGCTTGTTGAGGCTGTGCTGCAGCAAGAAAACTATATGACACACTACTAAAAAAGATTGATAAACAAGTAACAAGTCGTAAAAAAACCATACGGAACAATCCTCTAGAGCAGGTAAAACAAAGTCGTGGCTCGGAGTATATCGATGAATAAAATAAAGACAAGCACGTATCGCTTGATGAAATAGCGAAATCAATACCGCATGAGAGCTGTAAGCATAAAAACACATAGACGGGTGCACGTACTTGCGCTGGTGAGTAAAAAGCACACATCGTGAGTGCGCTATGATTGTTATCTGGATATCTTTGCTATAAAAATTAATTTTATACGCATAAAAAAAGACCGGCTAAATTAGCCGGTCTTTAAAACTGGTGGAGGCATGCGGATTCGAACCGCAGACCTTCTGCGTGCAAGGCAGACGCTCTACCAACTGAGCTATGCCCCCAGAATCTTCTGAATGAAATACGTTGTAACTACAGCGCCCAAATGGTGGGCCTAAGTCGACTCGAACGACTGACCTCCCCGTTATCAGCGGGGTGCTCTAACCAACTGAGCTATAGGCCCTAAAAATTAACCCTGATGATATGAATCTTTATATATTTTTTTACACACCTAAAAACATAACGTTTT
>CAZHRK010000005.1:0-37005 GCA_964534555.1 uncultured Pseudomonadota bacterium
TTCGACCGCCTTTAGTCTTGAGCTTGTCGAAAGGTCAGGGCGAGCGGGGATAGAAGATATTACTTATCTAGTCAGCACGCATCTCACGGCAAGCGGGGGTGGCATCAATCGGGGCGACTAGGGCCGGCGCGGGCAGGAACAGTGGGCTGCCAGGGTCGTTTTAGGCAGGAACAGGCCTAATATAAAAATGTATTTCAATATATTTATAAGCAAAACCTGTTCCTGTTTTGCAATTGCCCCCAAAGCCCTGTCTCCTGTTTAGGAATTACCCTAAATGCCCGCTCGATCAAACCCTTCGACAAGCTCAGGGCGAGCGGTAGGGGTAGTTATCTAAAAAATAATTATGGGTTACGTACTGCTTGATTGCAGCGTGTTATCCGGAGGTTCACGGAGGAGTCCTCCGTGCGTTAGTGTAACTTCGCCGGTGCGATCACCTGGAGCATATATGCGAGGGTGATCGGTGGCTGGTCAAGCGAAGCCAGCGCTGGTGGTCTGGGTCCAGGGTGGTGACCAAACACCATCCTGGACGTCTGCGGCCGACGCCGCACAAATAATTAATCATTATTATTAATAATTAAAATTATGATCATTACATAAAATATGAGTTTAAAAATACGTATAGCCTAAACCTGTTCCTGTTTAGGAATTGCCCCAAAGGACCCGCTCGATCAAACCCGCAGGCACGCTCAGGGCGAGCGGGGATAGAAGACATCACTTATGTAGTTGTACGCACACTCACGGCGAGCGGGGACAAGTTCATCACACTGAATAAAGAGTTATTAGGGTAGTCGCCAGACAGGAACAGGTTTGGCATATCACATATAAAATTACATGCATTAATAAATTCAAATCTTAAAAGATCCCCATCAATACGCTACACTCTTGGCAAGAGTAAGTCTTAAGATTTGTTGGGGGCATAATTATGGATGCTAAACTACGCGAGCTTGTTGATCGATTGACTGCGGTTTACAACCCGGAGCGTATTTATTTGTTTGGCTCACGTGCATGGGGATCGCCGCACGATGATAGTGATTATGATGTTTTGGTTGAGGTTGCAAACAGTAGCCTTGTTCCGCATCGTCGTCCGGTTGCGGGGTACATAGAGCTGTATGGCTTTGGCGCTCCGGTTGATCTGCTTGTTTATACAACTGATGAGCTGAATGCACGTAAGGAGTATCCTGGCCGTATTGTTACAAAAGCTGTGCGAGAGGGGTTAATAATTTATGCTCGATCATGAATTATGGATTTCACTTGCATATGAAGATTTTTTAACGGCCAAGGCATTACGTAAAAATCGTTTTTATAATGGTGCTGCATATCATTGCCAGCAATCAGCTGAAAAAGTGCTTAAGGGATTTCTCTCGTTTAAAAATGCTTCAATTCCTAAAACACATAGCCTTATACGATTAGTTGAGGTTTGTAGTGCATATGAAAAAGATTTTGTAAAAATTGTTTCTTATGCTGCAAGCCTTGATCCTTTTAGCACTGCAACGCGCTATCCAGATAATTTTATTGAAGTAGATAAAACCGAAGTCGGCGTTTTGATTAATGATGCTAAGAAAATTTTTGATTTTGTTATCTCAAAAATAGAGCAATCGACTGGGCATCACCAGACTATTATTTTCCCACGATAAAATATTTATAGCCTAAACCTGTTCCTGTTTAGGAATTGCCCCAAAGGACCCGCTCGATCAAACCCGCAGGCACGCTCAGGGCGAGCGGTAAGGGTAATCGCAAAACAGGAACAGGTTTTGCATTATAAATATATGGAATGCATTATTAATTATATGCGGGCGCGGGAGTTGCCCGCCCGACCCCAAAGGCCTGTTCCTGCCTAAGACGACCCCAAAGGTTCGCTCGATCAAACCCGCAGGCACGCTCAGGGCGAGCGGGATATAAACAACCGCTTTTATAGGCAGCGGGTGGCTGAGGGCGAGCGGAGATAGAAGACATCACACTAAATATCACTTTTTTAGGGTAGTCGCCAGACAGGAACAGGTCTGGCATATCAACATATACATTCATTTAAAAACTTTTTTACAAAGAATTTTTACCTTTATTGCATAAGCTAACCCCCACTTTTATACTTGATCTACATAATTTAACCCCTACTTATAGCCACAATTACTAAAAACTAACCCCCACTTTTAACCATAAAGGTAATCCTTATGAAGCGGCTTATTGATTACGCCTTGCTTGAATGGAAGCAAAACCCTTCCCGTAAGCCACTTCTCGTGCGGGGTGCTCGTCAGGTAGGTAAAACATATGCGCTCAGGGTACTGGGAAAGACTTACGAATCATTTGTTGAGGTTAACCTTGAGGAAAACGAGTATGCCAGGCAGATTATTGAGCGTGATTATGATGTTCAGCGTATTATTTTACAGTTGTCTGAATATCTGCAGCAGGAGATTACGCCAGGCAAAACACTTCTTTTTTTTGATGAAATTCAGGCTTCGCCTCGAGCGATTACTGCGTTGCGCTATTTTTACGAGCGGCTTCCGCAGCTGCACGTTGCCGCTGCTGGCTCATTATTAGAATTTGCTTTGGAGCAGGTTGGTGTGCCGGTGGGGCGTATTGAATCACGCTTTATGTACCCGTTATCATTTGTTGAGTTTTTAGCTGCGCAGGGTAACTCCTTCTGGCTCAAGGCGCTGATTCAAGCACGTCCAGAAGCCCCGCTTTCTGCTGAGCTGCACGTAGCGCTTATGAATCAAGTCAGTGTGTATTTAGCTGTTGGTGGTATGCCCGAGGCAGTGTCGACATGGCTTGCACAAAAAACATCACGCGCTGTCATGCGCGTGCACGCGACGCTCCTTGAGTCGTATCAACAAGATTTTGGCAAGTATGCGGCTAAGCACCAAATGAAATATTTAGATCAGATATTTCAAAAAGCGCTTAGACAGCTTGGCACCAAATTTATATTTGCGCATGTGGGTGACTATAAAAAGAGGGAGCTTGCGCCGGCTGTTGATCTGCTTGTAAAGGCGGGTGTTTTGCATAAGGTTTTTAAAACTTCAGCTCAGGGGGTGCCGCTTGGTGCAGAGGCTGAGCTTGATGATTTCAAAATTATTTTTTTAGACTGCGCGCTTGCGCAGGCCCAGCTTGGCCTTGACCCATCTGCGTGGCTTATTGGTTCTGATAAGCAATTTGCAAATCAAGGAGCATTAATCGAGGCTTTTGTTGGGCAAGAGCTTTTGGCCTACAGTAACTGGATGCGGCGCGAGCAGCTTTTTTATTGGCGCAGAGATATCAAGGGGAGTGATGCTGAGGTTGATTATGTTGTTCAGCATAATCAAAGCATTGTTCCTATCGAAGTTAAAGCCGGTGCTAACAGACGTATTAAAAGTATGTATCTTTTTCTTGAGAGCAGGGCTGATGCTGCTCTTGCACCCGCGGGAATACGAATCTGGGGCGGAGGTTTTGAAAAAGAGCAGGTGCTGAGCTCGTATCCACTTTATGCAATTATTTGTTTTATGCTTGTGGTTAATCATGAGCTCCAAGAGGTTGTTGATCAGCTTATAAAATGATGTTATGCCAAACCTGTTCCGGTCTGGCGACTACCCTAAAAAACTGTTTGCTGTTTTGCAACGCCCCAAAGGGCCGCTCGATCAAACCCGCAGGCATGCTCAGGGCGAGCGGGTATATAAACAAACGCTTTTATAGGCAGTGGGTGCGCTCAGGGCGAGCGGTAAGGGTAATCGCAAAACAGGAACAGGTTTTGCATTATAAATATATGGAATTCATTATCAATTATATGCGGGCGCGGGAGTTGCCCGCCCGACCCCAAAAGCCTCTTCCAGCCTAAGACGACCCTAGAGGTCCGCTCGATCAGACCCTTCGACGAACTCAGGGCGAGCGGGGATAGAAGACATCACTTATCTAGTCAGCACGCATCTTACGGTGAGCGGTAGGGGTAGTCGCCAGACCGGAACAGGTTTGGCATATCATTATCATGAAATACATTTATTTTATAAGCGGGTGCCGCATACACACACCACAAAAAAACCTTGCTCTCGTGTCGAACATCGGCTAAGGTAATTTTCAGACAATTGGTTTGCGTTTGTCACAAAAAAAGAGCACAGCATCATGCCATGGCCTTGAGCCTTGCTACGAGCATGATGATCCAGTCGCCAAAGCTGCAATCTGGACAGGCAAGAAAGGAGGCTCAAAAAGGAGAAGCAAACAATCTTGTTGACTTTTTAGTCTTGGATTCGGAATAGTAAGCATACGTAATTGTGCGTATGACGATCATAAGCCTATGTTTATTGTGTGAGGTACATACTTATGAATAAATCTCTAAAGGGTTTATTAGTAGCCCTTCTCGCTGTTAGCGCTGCATCAGCAAATAACAGCACAAACAAAACATTTTTGATGCCACGTTCCCACGGTGTTAACCTTCCAATGGAAGCTACAACATTTGGTGAACTAACGCATCGTAGAGCAAAAGATGCTTTCGGTGGTAACCTGCAAGTTTCAGGTTTCTACAGCGCAAGCACAAATGGTGAAGAGCAAGCAAAATACTTCTTGTTTGCTAATAAGAGCAAAGTTGAATTTGTAGGCAGAACCGCTGCAGCAAAAGATGGCATACTTGAGTACGCATTACATGATACACCAGGTGTCGCTGCGGCTAACAGAGATACGCGAGTTCCTGTGGATGCTCTTGCAGGCCTTAGCCTAGATCCAGAGCAAACAGCGTATGGTGTGCGTTTTGACTATCACCAAGATTTGAGCAAGATCCTTCGTGGTCTTTACCTCAGAGCAAGCCTTCCTGTTGCTCATGTAGAGAATGATGTTCAAGTAAAAACAACATCTGCTGGGGCAGGTCTTCCTGTTGCTATGACAGGTCTTGCAGTTGTTACTCCTGCTGGTGATGTACTTAAGTCATACCTTGCAGGTACGTACTCAAATGCTACAGCTGCTAACGCTCAAGAGAAATTAACACACGCTTTAGTTGCTGGTGCGCAATCAGAAACAGGCGTTGCTGATATTGATGTTCAGCTCGGCTATAAGGTGCTTGATAAAGCAAACTACCATATGGCGCTTGCACTCGGCTTAACGATTCCTACAGGAAACGAAGCTGATGGCAAATACCTTTTCCAACCAATTGTTGGTAATGGTAAGCACTTTGGCCTTGGTGGTGATGTATGCGCTGGCGCACGTGTGTGGGGCGATATGGACCACAACCTCCGCCTCAGCATGCACCTTCGTTACCGCTATCTTTTCGAGTCATCACAAAAGCGTACACTTGGCCTAAAAAATCAAGATGGTTCAGCTATTGCATTTGCACAATATGCACTTGTTCAAGTTGAAGCAGCTGGTGCTAACGCTGCACTTAGACCTTTTGCAAACGTGTTCACTGTTAATACAGATGTAACCCCAGGCAGCCAGCTTGATGGCAGCCTTGCACTTGCGTATAACAATGGTGGCTGGTCTGTTGATCTTGGCTACAACATGTTCTATCGCGAAGCTGAATCTGTTAAAATCAAAGGTACGGCTCCAGAAAAATATGCTGTGGTAAACCAGGTTTGGGATACTACTCAAGTTTTTCCTGCTGCAACAGGTGCAAACTTTGCTGTTACTGCTAATGGTAATGCTAACGCTCTTAATGCTGGTAGCCATTATCTTATTACAAAAGACAATCTCGACCCCCGTGCAGCTGCAACTGATTCAGCGTTCACAAACGCGATCTATGCTGGCGCTGGCTACACATTCAAAGAGTGGGATACACCTTTGATGCTTGGCGTAGGTGGCAAATACGAATTTGCTAACGACAACAACGCTCTCGAGCAATGGGGCGTATGGGGTAAAGTTGGTGTTGGTTTCTAATCAGACCGATTCCATCATTACTCATTGACCTAATAAGTCATGAAAAGAGGGTTCTGCTAGCGCAGGGCCCTTTTTTATTGCAAGGAGCATTTGTGAGCCCAACTGTTTTACGGTATAAAAATTATAGACTTTTCTTTTTCTCTCATGAGGAGCCGCGTATGCATGTGCATATTTCATCTCCTGATGGTGAGGCCAAGTTTTGGCTAGAGCCAATGGTTGCACTTGCTGATTATAGCGGGTATTCTGAGAGGCAGCTTAAAGAGCTTTCAAAATTGGTAGAAAAACATGCAAAAGAAATTGAAAAAGCCTGGAAAAAACACTTTAGGGTTTGAGATTTCTAATATCTCACGCCATGGAATGTGGCTTTTGATTGGCGAAAAAGAGTTCTTCATATCGTTTAAAGAGTATCCCTGGTTTTTGCAAGCAAAAATTGATCAGGTATATGCGGTTGAGTTTGCACACGGCAAATTCCTGCATTGGCCCGAGCTCGATATTGATATTGAGCTTGCTGCGCTTGAAAATCCTACGGCATATCCACTTGTTTATAAAAAGTAGTATTTTAAGAGAGGGCCCTGCGCTAGCGCAGGGCCCTCTCTTATTAGAATAATTTTAAGTAATTATATTTGATAAGCCAAACCTGTATCCGGTCTGGCGACTACCCTAACAACCGATTATTCAGTGTGATGATGCCAGCCCCCGCTCGCCCTGAGTTTATCGAAGGGTCTGATCGAGCGGCCTTTTTGAGCCGTCTTAGGCAGGAAACAGTGCGCCGCTAGGGCCGGGCGGGCAGGAACGGGCCCGCATATAATAAAGTATGAAATCCATATATTTATAAGCAAAACCTGTTCCTGTTTTGCGATTACCCTAGAAAACGAACATTTGTCTGATGATCTTGTCCCCGCTCGCCCTGACCTTTCGACAAGCTCAAGACTAAAGGCGGTCGAAGGGTTTGATCGAGCGGACCTTGTGTTAATAAATCTATTACTCAAATTAATCATAATTTTATGTATTAAAAATAATGATTAATTAATAATTGTGCGGCGTCGGCCGCAACCGACCAAAGGGGTGCATCGACCACCCCTCTGGACACAGGTCGCCAGGCTACGCCCTGGACCCAGCGCTTCAGCCACAGCAGCATCGCCTTCAGCACACACGCTGCGCGTGATGCGCTGCTCAGCTGCTGGAAGTGCCTCGGCCCGGCACTTGACTCAGCGCGTAATGACCGGCATAGCTGCGCGGCGATACTCATTAAGCACGTTGCTTCGTTAAAATTAATTATGTGAGTATCTTGCGTAGCACGCAGTTTTGAGCGCTGCGCGCCTGACGACCAAAAACGCTACGGTCTCAAAGCGCGCTACGCGCTGGCTTGTTCGACACGGCTGTTTTGGCTCAACGGAAAATAATGATATAAGCAAAACCTGTTCCTGTTTAGGTATTGCCCCAAAGGTCCGCTCATGCAAACCCTTCGACGCGCTCAGGGCGAGCGGGGACAAAGTAGTTATCTAAAAAATAATTATGGTTTACGTACAGCTTGATCGCAGCGTGTTATGCGGAGGTTCACGGAGGTGTCCTCCGTGCGTTAGTGTAACTTCGCCGGTGCGATCACCTGGAGCATGTATGCGAGGGTGATCGGTGGCTGGTCCAGCGATGCCAGCGCTGGTGGTCTGGGTCCAGGGTGGTGACCAAACACCATCCTGGTCGTCTGCGGCCGACGCCGCACAAATAAATAATCATTATTATTAATAATTAAAATTTAATGTAAGAAAGAGGATCGCTCGATCAAACCCTTCGACAGGCTCAGGGCGAGCGGGGATATAAGACATCACTTATCTAATCAGCATTCACCTCAGGGCGAGCGGGGGTTGATACATCTGGGCGCTTATTAGGGCCGGCGCGGGGGTGGCATCAATCGGGGCAGTTGGGGCCGGGCGGACAGGAACAGTGGTCTGCCAGGGTCGTCTTAGGCAGGAACAGGCCTAATATAAAAATGTATTTCACTATATTTATAGCCTAAACCTGTTCCTGTTTTGCAATTTCCCCAAAGGTCCGCTCGATCAAACCATTCGACAAGCTCAGGGCGAGCGGTAGGGGTGATACATCTGGACCGCCAGGGTCGTCTTAGGCAGGAACGGGCCTAATTAAATAAAATATGAATTCCATATATCTTCAGCATCACCAGGCAACGCAGAGTCTTGCAAAAAAACACATTTACTTTTAGGGTAATTCTATTCATTTATTTTTGAGTGAGAGAGCTTTATGCAAAGTTTGTTTGCAGTCAAAAAGCCTTGTGGACGAGAAAATCGCTCCAGATCAAAAAAGAATAAGATCTTATTAAGGAGAGTGTGTATGAATAAATCGATTAAAAAGGTGCAGGGCGCCACGCGCGTTGGTGCAGCACTGATTATCCTCAGTCTCTGCTTCGTGCAGAATGCTGATGCCGCGCGTGTAACTGCTGGACTTGCTCAACCTGCGACTAAGACAGCATTTGGTGGTGGTAAGTTTTTCACCGGTGCTGGTGCAGTTGGTGCTAATGAAAATTCAGTTGCTCGCTATCAAATTAATGCTGCTGGTAATCTTGACCAAGTTGGTCTCGCGCCAGATGTTGGTGTTAAAGTAAACGGTGGTGCTGTTGCAGGCCCGCTTCATAATAAGGCTATTTCCGCCCTTGCTGCAACGTCTGACGGCTCTGCAGTCGCAGCGGTCGATGCTGCTGCGCCAGCAAAAATCCATCTTATTACAAATACTAATGATGGGAAAACTGTTGTTAATACTCCAGTAGAAATCAAAGATGCCGCAGCAGTAGCTGCGAACGCCCTTGCTGTTCCTGCTCTGGCAGTCACAAGCTCAGAAATTCATATATCTGGTGGAGCGGGTGCTGAAGTTAAGAAAAAGCTTATTTTTTCAGTGGCGTCTCCTGCCGCATCTGTTCATTCTAAGAATGCGGGGATTCATGTTTTGTCAGTTGAAGCAGATAGTCTTCAAGCAAAACAGAATGATAATCTTACAGTTAATGCTGCTAATAAACCCTTAAAAATTTCAGAAGCTGTTTTTGATATCGCTAACGCTGATACAAGTCTGGAAAATCCTACAAATATCTGTTTTCATTGGAATAATTATTTAGAGCGACTTTATTTGGGCCTTGATAATGTTAAGGTCGCAAATGTTAATAATTCGGGTGCGCTTTCTTTGGGTATGCTTAGCGTTGACCCTACAGCAGGTGGTGATACTGGCGCAATAAATTTCGTGCCTGTTGCTGTTGCAGCTGGTTTGACACGAGCAGATGATCATCTTGGGATCGGGTTTTTGCAGAATGCTGCTCCACCTGTAGCAGTAGTTGCTCCAAAAATTTATAATATTGTTTCTACAAGGACATCAACAAATAAAGATCTTATTATATTTAATGGTTCTGGGCGAGCAGGTAATGATTCACAAACTCCAGTTTATGCATTACCCCTTGTATCAACCGATGGACCAGACAAAGGTAAAATTGGTTACTTAGATGGAGCTAATCCTTACCAAGCTCTTCAAGCAGGGCATGAATTAACAAATCTAGGGCTTAGTCCCTCAGCGTTTGTGGGTAGTAATCCACTTCTTTTGTCTTCAGATTCTAAGGCAGCAATATCTCATTTAGCTGCGTATGGCGATAGTGTTTACGTCTCCATGGCTGGTGATAGAGTGATTGGTGGTGCTGGTGGGCTCCCTGTTCATACAGAAGAGGCTGGTATTTTTAAATCAACAGCGCTGTTTGATGAACATGGAAACGTTCGCAGCTGGACGCCTTGGACGCGCGCAGTACCACCAGTTCATAATAATAATGGTGTATTAAATGCTTATAAAGCATATGGCTTTGGCGTTGATGAAGCGCAGGGCGCGCTCTGGTTTGTTACTGATGACGCCGCACATGCACAAAAGCGTGTTGCACTCTCTGAGTGGACAGATAGCGCAGCAACTGCACACGCAGATGATCCAATGAAAGGCTTATCACCTGTTCTGGCTGGACTTGGTGCAACAAGCATAAGCACTGTTGCACACTTTGATGAGTCAACAATTGGGTTTAAACGTGTAGGTGCTGGTGCTGCAGCAGATAAAAATTACCAATTTATTGCGCTCACTGCTCTTGCCGACAATACAAATCAAAAGCTTGTGCTTGCACAAACAGGTGCACGTAGCGCAGCAGAAGCTGGTGATGCTAACGCCTTTGGTCCGGTGCAGGACTTTACACCAGCAAACAGAGTAGTTAACCTAAGCGATGCTAAATATTATGCAAATGGGGCAAGCGGCTCTGTTGTTGCTGCTCTTGGCTCTATCGACGCAATTGAGCTTGCGCGTAGTACAGTAGCAGACAAAGGCTGGCTGTTTGTCGGTGGTGAAAAAGGCATCGCGGTCATGAGAAAATCTGATGGCGGTGAAAAAGGCAAAGGATTTAACTCATTTGTAGGGCTTGAAAATCTTAATCCTGCTGCAGGTGAATTCCCTGGCGATGGTGGCGCAAATGAATTTAAATTTGCGCAAATTGTGTCGTACCTTACTAATGCAGGTGAAGTTTCTGTTACGGACGAACTGAAAAATGTGCGTAAAGTTGTTTCTGACGGAACATATATTTATGCATTAACACCATCAAAACTTATTCGTATTGCGATGGGTATAGAAAGCTTTAAAGAGGGTAAGATTCAGAAGGTTGCTGGAGCAGCCGGCGGTACTGTGGGGCATGAGTATTATCAAGTCCTTGCTGATTTGAATGATATTGCACCTAAAAAAGCTGATTTAGTTGCTGGAGGTTTTGGAGCTCCTATCAACGATATCTCTGCAGCGTCAGATGAGTTCTTTGACCTCTTGCTTCTTGATAAAACAGCACTAGGAGCGGCTGATGCTGATGCAGGTCCTGCTGGTGCAGCTAAGAAGATAGCGCTTGCGACAACGCGCGGTTTATTTGTAAACGAAGCAGATATGCGTGGTGAAGGGGTTGCAGCAGCTAATGGTAAACAATGGAAGCTTGTTACAGATGCATTCTCTACCGTCCTTAAGATGGATTTTGTGAGCTCTGTGCGCGGTGGCAGATTTGCTGCTGGTGGCGTCAAAGATGGTAACTTGTATGTTACAGCGCTTGACGCAAACAAAGAGAGCGTCTGTGTGTATCGCCTTGACGTGCAGGGTGGAGCGGCGCCTAAGCTTGTTGATAACACAGCTGCAACAGGTTCTTCGTATTTGTACAAGCTTGGAACAATTGATGAAGCGCTTCGCGGCGACTTGAGCTTTGATATGCCTGCTGACTTGGTCGGTAGAAATGATATCTACAACCCAGGCGGCCAGCTGCTTGAGTCTGTTCAGCTTGAGCCAACATCTGCGCAGTATGCAGAGGCAATAGATAAAAAAGGTGCACAACCAGTTGATTTCAAAAACGTATTTTACACCAATCCGCTTCCGATCAGCGGTGTGCCGGTGCAAGATAGTGCATCAGGTGCTGTGTATATTCCAGGAGAGTTTGGACTCTTGGTAAGAGAGTAAGACGTAGCTTGGTGAGGGGGCGTTCTGCCCCCTCAAGCTCCCCCGTAGGGTAGTCGCCAGAAATGAATTTATTTTATAATCATACGCAAAACCTGTTCCTGTTTTGCAATTGCCCCTGAAAATGAATTTTTATATTTTGATATGCGGGCCTGTTCCTGCCCGCGCCGACCCTAGAGGCCCTGTCTTCTATTCCCGCGCCGGCCCCAACAACCGATTATTCAGTGTGATGTCTTCTATCACCGCACGCGGCTGAGCGCACCCACTACCTATAAAAGCGTTTGTTTCTATCTCCGCTCGCCCTGAGCCTGTCGAAGGGTCTGATCGAGCGGACATTATAATGAATGTATATTTTGATATGCAAAACCTGTTCCTGTTTTGCAATTGCCCTTACCGCTCGCCGCTGAGCGCACCCACTGCCTATAAAAGCGTTTGTTTATATCCCGCTCGCCCTGAGCTTGTCGAAGGGTTTGATCGAGCGGACCTTTGGGGCAATTCCTAAACAGGAACAGGGCTTTTGGGGAAATTGCAAAACAGGAACAGGTTTTGCGTTATAAATATATGGAAATTATATTTTATTATATGCGGGCGCGGGAGTTGCCCGCCCGACCCTATTAGGCCCGTTCCTGCCTAAGACGACCCTGGCGGCCCCGATTGATGCCACCCCCGCTCGCCCTGAGCGTGCGTACAACTACATAAGGGATGTCTTCTATCCCCGCTCGCCCGTGAGCGTGCCTGCGGGTTTGATCGAGCGATCATTATAATGAATGTATATTTGATATGCCAAACCTGTTCCGGTCTGGCGACTACCCTTACCGCTCGCCGCTGAGCGCACCCACTGCCTATGAAAGCTTTTGTTTCTATCTCCGCTCGCCCTGAGCTTGTCGAAGGGTCTGATCGAGCGGCCCTTGTGTTAATAAATCTATTACTCATAGCATATGCGCGCACCATCTTTTAATCGAAGCACCATGCAATGCAGAGTCTTGCAAAACCCCCCATTTCTTCTTATGGTAATGGTATTGTTTGTGTAAAAAGGAGATTGTGTATGAACCAACATAAACACGTTCGTGTGGTGGCATCACCACAACGCAAAACACGCTTAGTTGCGCTCTTAGCATTAAGCTGCTGTTTTGTGCAGTCAGTGAGTGCGACGCTTGCAAGTGCCGCTCATAAAACGCCATTATCAAATGTTCGATTCGTTCCATCGCGTGAAACATCAGTCCTGTACGCAGGTGCCGCTGTAGCTCCTGCTGCAAATAAATCAGAAATGATTGTGCGCGCGCAGCTTGGCACTGACGCAACCGGTGAGCCAGAAATTGAGCTGAATGAAATCGGTGCAAACATCGCTGGTGGACTTAAGGAAGTTACTCACCTTGCGGTTTCACCAAACGGCACAGTGCTCAGCTTTGTAACGCCAACAGCTGCTGGTGATGAAGTTAAAAAAGTGCAGCAGCTGTACAGCCCTGCAGCGTCAGAAAAGCCAGCGGCAGAGATTTCAGCAGTGCTTAATGATGCTAATGGAAACGCTACAGAAGGTATTGTTGCGCTTGCGTCAAATGATACATATGCATTTGCAGCAGTGAGGGAGGCTGGTCAAGCATGGACTGCTGGTGATGAACGCGGTATTGCCGTTGTTAAGCATGGTGCAGCAGGTACAGCGCCAGATCAGAAGCAAGCTGGTGACCTTACCACAGCAGCAGCTGGCGCTCCTGATGATTCGCTCAAACTCTCTGTTAATTCCGCAGACAACCTTGTTGCATTTAAAGATCCTGCAGCTGCTGCAGTACTTGATTTTGATGCACAACTAACATCAAATAATGTTGCGATGCACTGGAACCCGTACAACGATCGTTTGTACGTTGGGCTTGGTGGCATTCGTCGTCCTGCTGGTCAAGAGGGTGGTGTGCTCGGCGTGACGGTTGGTCGTGTTGAGGCCGATGCGTTCAAATTAGCTGCTTTTGCACAAGCTAATCCTGGCGTTATCCCAACTAAAGCTTTATTTTATGATGCTGCAGGGCAAAATAATGCGCTTGGTATTATCGGTTCATACCGTGATGCTGGATTTGGCGGTGGTACCGTAAGCGTTAATAAAATCGCATCACTCCACACAAGCACCGGAAAAGATTACCTCGTGGTTGCAAGCGAAGTTGCTGGTAGCGGTCCGCTCCAACCAACACAAAGTGGTGTGTATGCACTTCTGCTTAATAGTGACACTGCAGCTGCAGAAAAAACTGGATCAGTTGCTAAAGTTGCAAACTGGAAAACTCAACCAGCTGCCTATGGTGAGATGCCTCATGCAGCAGATGCAGCTGCGCGCATTCCACTCAGCCTTACGCAAGCGCAAATCGCTGATATTTTCTGCGAGGGCGACAGTGTGTATGTAGCTGCAAATGGCGCTAACCAAGCAGTTGCAGGGCTCTTTCAGTCACGCGCGCTGTTTGATGAAAACGGCTATATCTCAAGCTGGACATTGCCACAGCAAGTGCTTGCCGGACACGGTAAAGTTGTTGGTGCTGGTGTAGACGCCGCGACAGACACAATTATTGCAGTCGCGTCAGAAGGCCGTGATAGTGCAAAGAATGCAAACACTGTGTACGCAACACAATGGACAGCGGGTAAAGATAGTGCTCCTGGAGACTCTAACCTTCGCACAGTATTAGCTGAAAAATTCCCAGCAGAAGAGGGCGGCGTGCAGCAGCTGTTTATGTTTAGCGAAGCGACACCAGGATTTGCCGCTAATCGCTTAACGCTTGGTGTTGCGATTTCTGGCAGCAAGGTTGGACTTATTCAAGTTGCGCAGCGCGAAATCGGTGTTGGTGTAAACGCAGGCGTTGCACCAACGGTTGATTATGCTGTAGCAAAAGTATTTGTGTACGAAGATAACGAAGTTCTTAAGTCTATTGCGCCGCTTACTTCAGCATGCGTTGTTGACGGTACAAACGGCGGTTGGCTGTTTGTTGGTGGTGTGAACGGTGTTGCTGTGCTCAGCGGTAACGGCGGTGGTTTAGTTGCGAATACTAATGAGATTCCTGCTGGATCAGGCTGGAAGCTTTCGCTCGGTGCAAACGGCGGGCTTGCTGGCCTTGCTAACACTGCATCAGCTGCTCCAAATACAAAAGCTGGCTACCCTGGCCCACTCGATGCAACTGATGTTGCTGCAGCTGCAGCTGATAACGCTGGCTACACCTGGAAGCAGCTTATTCCAGAAGCTGCTAATCTTTCTAACTTTGACAATGTACAAAAACTCATCGGCACAAACGGCCACAATGGTGATGGTCAGCTCTTTATCTTGACTGATAAAGGTTTTTACCGCGTTGTGCCAACAGTTCCAACAATGGTCCTAAATACACCAAACCTTCATGAGGTTGATCTGCTCAGATTGCCTGCGTATGAAGTTGCGTATGGTCCTGCAAACCAAGTAACAGCTGCTGGATTTGCTGCTGGTGCTGCTGTTACCGCTCTTCAAGCACGCCTTGAAGACGCTGTACTGCTTGATGCGGTTGCGCTTGACTTCAAGCCAGGAACGGCGGCACCTGCAGCTGCTGCTCAGCAGACCTTTATCATATCATCAACTAAAGGTATTGATCTGATTCAGATTACTGCACCACTACCTGCTGGAGCATTAACTGCCCTCCTGCCAGCTGAAAACTTTGAGACTGCTCCGCTTCTTGATGGCAAGATTATTTTAAGCCTTGCGTACCAAAGCAGATCACGCAGCGGCGCAACACAAAAAGGTGAGCTGGTAGCCCTTGAAGCCGACTTTAGCCAAGAGCCATCAGTTGGTGTCTTGCACCGTCTCGCTGTTAATGCTGACGGTGGTTTTGCTGATATTCTTAAACTAGTTGCTGCTGCCCAGTATCCGCTTGCACAGGCGCGTGCTGCAGTGCTCCCGGTTGGTGCTGGGTATCTGCATACCCGTGGTAAGCACTTTGGTGATACAAACTATGCAGAAACACTTATGCCAAGCACACGTTTGAACCAAGCTCAAGATGGTAAGCTTGCTGACAGCGTTGTTGGCCAGTCGGTGGTAAGCTTGTTTGACCTTGACGCAGAAGCATCACTCGTTGGTAGACCAGTGGTTGACCCAGCGACAGGAAACGTGATTGTTCCTGGTCAGTGGGGTGTTGTCGTTAAAGGTTAGTAATTTTTGTAGGCCTGTTCCTGCCTACGACGCCCCTGACCAAGGGGTTGGTGGTGTGGGAGCAGGGCCTTGTTAGGCAGGAACAGGCCCGCATATAATAAAATATGAATTCAAGAATATTTATAAGCAAAACCTGTTCCTGTTTTGCGATTACCCTAGAGGCCCTGTCTTCGGTCTGGCGACTACCCTAAAAACCTCGTCCTGCCCGCGCCAGCCCCAGCGCCCCTGCTACATACTTACCGCTCGCCCTGAGCTCGTCGAAGGGTTTGATCGAGCGGCTGACTGAACGGGGACTGTATCAGGATTAAGCGACTACCCTAAACCGTGTATTTAATATGGAGTTAGTAATTATGAACAAAAAATTATCATTCAAGCTTCTTGGCCTTGGTCTAACCATGGCCATAGCAACAGCAAACGCTTTTGTGCCAATAAACTTTTTTAAATCATATGATGTAAACCTTCGTCACCACGACGCACCAAAAGGCAATCCATTTCGCTTTGGCGTAAACCTTGAGTACGGCCAAGGTCACGATGGACGCAACTGGGACAGCAAAAAAGCAAACATCCTGCAAACGTACGAAGCAACTCAAGCAGTTATTCCAATGCTCATCAACGGCAAAAACGCTGACATCACAGCAGCATACAACCACTTGCTCGTTGGTGGCGCTGCGCTAGATGATGGTACGCGCGGACACGTTGCGCTCACAGGTAAATTAAGCGCGCTCGAGACTCAGCTGCACGCTCGCTACGAGCTCCCAATCAGCCAAATCCCTGGCAAGCTCTCTATCGGCCTTGCGCTCCCAGTGCGCCACGCAAACGTGAGTGATATTACGTTTAAAGACAATACACAAACACTCGCACCTGCTGATGCGCCGATTCGTGATCGTTATACAACCAGCCTTGAAATGCTGAACACAAAAATTACTGAGCTTGGTGGCGCTGACCTTAAGCCATGGTCACGCACAGGACTTGGTGACCTTGTGTTTATGGTTGATTGGAATAACAACTACCCACAAGAAAAAGAAGGCCTTAAAAACGTTCAGCTGCACGCAAAAGTTGGTGTAAGCATGCCAACGGGCGTTGAGCGCGATATTAAACACGCATTCAGCATGCCGTTTGGTAATGATGGTGCATGGGGAATGCCATTTGGTCTTGGTCTTAACCTTGATTTTAATTATCATATTCGCCTTGGCGCAGAAGCACAATTTGATGTTGTGTTTGATGAAAGCAAAGAGCGCTACATGAAAACAGACACACGCCAAACAGCGTTCTTACTCCTGAACAAAGGCGAAGCAACGATGGATCATGGTCTGACCTGGCAGTTTAACCTTTTCTTACAGGGCTATCAGTTCTGGAAGGGGCTTTCACTCAAGTTTGGCTATGAGTACCTTAAGCATGATGATGATCGTCTGACACCAAAAGCAGATACTTTTAATGCATCAGTTGCAAATAGTGCTGCATGGCTTCATGAATATAATCTGCACAACTTGATTTTCCAAGGCAGCTGGGATGCTGCTGGTTGCTGCGAAGATTGGGGCGTAAAACCACAGCTTGTTGTGTTTTATAAACTGCCTGTTGGTGGCAAAAATATCGCAGCGTTTCAGACCTTTGGTGGTCAGCTCGCGATCTGCTTCTAATCGCATACTCAATCACTTTTATACAAAGAGCCTGGACGGGGAACCGTTCGGGCTCTTTTTTATTAGAATAATTTTAAGTAGTTATATTTTGATAAGCCAAACCTGTTCCGGTCTGGCGACTGCCCTAAGGGGTAATACCTAAACAGGAGACAGGGCTTTTGGGGCAATTGCAAAACAGGATACAGGTTTTGCTTATCACTATGTTGAAATACATTTTTATAAGCGGGCCTGTTCCTGCCCGCCCGGCCCCAACTGCCCAGATTGATGCCCCTCACCGCTCGCCCTGAGCCTGTCGAAGGGTTTGATCGAGCGGACCTTTATATCTGATTGCTTAATTTGACAAGAGCGTCCCAATCGCCAGCGATAAGAGCTTCTTTTTTATTGCGGGACCATTTTTTTAAACGACGTTCAATTTTAAAAGCATCATCACGCGTTGCAAATGTTTGCATCCAAACGAGTTTAACAGGTAAGCGATTTGCAGTGAAACAGTGTGGCCAGTAAGCAGCATCGTGTTGTGCTAAGCGTGATCTAATATCATCGGTATGACCGATATAAAATGAATCATCAGCACATTTGAGAATGTATACAACAAAATTTATCATCAAAGTATTGAGTGAATTTTATGTATGGACCGCTCGATCAGACCCTTCGACAAGCTCAGGGCGAGCGGGACTAAATATACTGTTTTTAGTTTCCATAAAAGTTATTATTTGAATCGTGCTGATTATAACAAGATACTATAGCTTTGATAATTTTCCAGCTGGGTAGATACATCATTTCTATTTTGCGAATAGCCTAACAAAGCGATTATTGAGTGTGATGATCTTGTCACCGCTCGCCCTGAGCTTGTCGAAGGGTTTGATCGAGCGGTCATTATAATGAATGTATATTTTTATATGCGGGCCTGTTCCTGCCCGCGCCGGCCCTAACAACCGATTATTCAGTGTGATGTCTTCTATCCCCGCTTGCCCTGAGCGTGCCTGCGGGTCTGATCGAGCGGTCCTCTGGGGTAATACCTAAACAGGAACAGGTTTAGGGTATAAATATATGGAATTCATATTTTATTTAATTAGGCCTGTTCCTGCCTAAGACGACCCTAGAGGCCACTATCCCTCCCTGCGGGTCTGATCGAGCGGTCATCAAGGTCAATCGCTATCCAGCAAGATTTTTTAGAGCAGGTGCAGGCCAAAACATCTTTAGCATAAGAGTATTGAAATAGAGCGTTGTATTTGTGCCGGCGCAGCGCTTTATTGCAACAAACGCATAGCGTAATCTAAAAGATAGTTGTACAATTTCACTACATTCATTCTCTATCCAGATGTATTGATTATTACAGCCTACAAAAGGAGCTTTTTTGATGATTCTACTGAGCATAATACAGCGCGTGCTCTTTTGTTTTTTTATGCTTGTTGTTGCACCGTGGCAGGTCGTGTCTGCAGGTGCTGTAGCCGGATCACCACAGTCGTTTGAAGCGACACGCTACAGTCGTAAAGTACTTGTAGATGAGCTTCGGCAGAAGCTGGTGACAGCGATTTATTCAAAAAATGATTCAGACATTAATGCAGTGCTTAATACCGTGCAGGATAAGTATCTTGACGGCGCTCTTTCTGAAATCGATAAGCTATCGCTCATTAATGATCCGTTAGGAGAGCACTCTCCATCAGCGTTGATTATGATCTTGCGCAATAAGTTGCCAATAACAGCAGGATTGTTTGATGGTGAGGTTGATGAATACATCAAAACACCGTTAGCAACTGTTATTGGCATGGGTGTAGACCTGTGGAATTGTCAGGGCCGCACGGCGTTTCAGGTTGCGTTAGATATGGGTAATATTTCTGGCGCATATTGTGTTTTGGTTGTTATGAGCCTGCAAGACCCAGAGCGCGTACGCACATACACTGATGCTCAGGGGAGAAACTTTTTGCACTATGTTGCATCGATTAATCAGACGCTGCCAGAAAACCTTCCAGCGCGCTATAAAATACTGCAAAAAGCATTTCTAAGTTTTGTTTTTCTCCTTGTTACAACCGTAGGCATTGATCCAAACGCAGCTGACTCAGCAGGCAAGACGCCTTTTTACTACGCTCTTGCTAAGCGTGTTGTGGCTCGAGTACTGCTTGAAAATTGTGATATCGCAGACGCTTTTTGTCCTGACTTTGGCATGACGCTGTACGAGCGCTATGTGTATCTTAATAAAGATACGCCGCATGCGCATGATGACATGGCTTTTGCGGCTCAGTCTTTTTTGGCGAGTGCGCTTAATCAAAAAAATATCAAGAGCCTGGCGCCGTTTTTTTCTGGCGCATCGCATCACTTTAAAATGAATGATGCACAAACATGTTTGTTTGATGAGCTGTGTAAAAAGTTTGCAGAAGCATGGCAAGCAGCTGATTCAGACGTTGTAGCATTAATCCTTGGCCTTGATAACCTTACCGTGCGTAAGCTCCTTGAGTTTCTTATTGCCAAGGGTGTTTTGAAACATCATGTGCTGCATGATGCGCTCTTGTGGGCAGATGAAAAAACGATTGAGCTCCTGCTTGTTCACCTCAAGCAGTATGCGCCTGATTCGAATATTCCTGATCAGCTAAATTTTTCATATAAGATGTACACGCTTCCGGTTGCGTTTGCACTCAGAAGCAACGAGCCAAAGCTCCTTGATCTGCTCGCGCGACATGTTCCTCCAAAATTTAATACGGTACTTGCTATGTCACTCAAGCTGTATCTAGCAACTGCAGACTTTAATGAAAAAACGCTGAGGCAGATTGATCAGCTTATTACGTACTTCAGGCCGACGCTTGAGTATACAGATGAATCTGGCAAGACGATTCTTGATTATTTGTATGAAAAAAATCTGCACAACTTTGCGCACAAAGCGCTTGCAAGTAGGGTGCTTGATGCTGCAGACATTCGTTATGATGCAGACAGTGCAACAACGATATCTGATTTGTCACCACGATTATTAAACCCTCTTGAGCAGGCGAGTGTGTTTGTGTTGAGTCAAGATGTTGGAGTCAAGCCTGCACCGCAAGCCCCACGACCAGTGATAATTGCATAACGGCTACCGATGGTTGCACATAAAGTGTGCGTGCTGACTAGATAAGTGGTGTGTTTTATCACCGCGCGACCTGAGCGTGCCCACTGTTTATAAAAGCGTTTTTTTATATCCCCGCTCGCCCTGACCTTTCGACAAGCTCAAGACTAAAGGCGGTCGAAGGGTCTGATCGAGCGGACCTTTGGGGCAATACCTAAACAGGAGACAGGTTTTTAGGGTAGTTGCCAGACCGGAACAGGTCCTCTAGGGCAATTGCAAAACAGGAACAGGTTTTGCTTATAAATATATTGAAATACATTTTTATATTAGGCCTGTTCCTGCCTAAGACGACCCTAAGCGCCCAGATGTATCAACCCCCGCTCGCCCTGAGCATGCCTGCGGGTCTGATCGAGCGGTCATCTTTCTTACATTAAATTTTATGTAATGATCTAATTTTAATTATTAAAAATAATGATTAATTAATTGTGCGGCGTCGGCCGCAGACGACCAGGATGGTGTTTGGTCACCACCCTGGACCCAGACCACCAGCGCTGGCATCGCTGGACCAGCCACCGATCACCCTCGCATATATGCTCCAGGTGATCGCACCGGCGAAGTTACACTAACGCACGGAGGGCACCTCCGTGAACCTCCGCATAACACGCTGCGATTCAGCTGTAGCTAAATAATAATTATTTTTTAGATAACTACCCCTACCGCTCGCCCTGAGCATGCCTGCGGGTCTGATCGAGCGGACCTTTGGGGCAATACCTAAACAGGAACAGGTTTAGGGTATAAATATAGTGAATTCATATTTTATATTAGGCGCAAGACTCCTCTAGGAATTCAAATCGCTCCTAGTTTTGTTTTACGTGCAGATTTTTTTAATGTTTCTGCAAGTTCCGCTTTTGAAACTATTCCCTCTGCAACATTTGTTACGAGTTGGAAAGCACTTTTATTTGAAGCTTTAAATACGTAATTATTATTTTCAAGAAAAACAAGGGCAACAGTAAATCCTGTGCGCTTGTTGCCATCAATAAAGGGATGATTTTTAATAATATGAAACATGTACGCTGCTGCTTGATCAAAAATAGTCTTATGCAGGAGCTGTCCAAACATTCGAGCTTCTGCTTGATGAAGAGCAGAGCGAAGCAACCCTTCATCTCTTATGCCATGAATACCACCAAAAGCTGCAATCATGTGCTCATGAATCATGAGCACACTTTCATAATCGAGAAAAATCGGAGTTTGCTTCATTGAGCGAGTTTTTTAAGCGTTGAGGCATATCGTTTTGACACAGATGCCAAGCTTTTTTTTACAGCAGCTTTGCTGATTGTTTGTTTTTCTTGAACAACCTCAGCAGAAAAAATTCCTTTTGATAATGAAATTTTAAAATCTGAAGAGGGGTCAACATTCATTTTCTTTAGGTCTGCTTGCTCAAGAACAAAGCAAAAACTTTTTCCAACTTTTACAAGTTTCATACGGAAGTTCTTTCATGAAAAAATGAACGCTTAAACATTGTATAATCGTAACATGTTTTTTTTCGCAAAATACATTTTTTGCAATTTCCCCAAAAGCCCGGTTCCTGTTTAGGAATTTCCCCAGCTGAATATAAATTTTTTGATGCTATTTCAAGCCAGTGTTTATGATTTTGCATAAATCACCTTGCCGCTCTTAATTATCTTGGCAATAAGTGATGATGGCTCTTCTGCTCTAGTCTGGAGCTCATCTGTTGTATACACCAAAAGATCTACAGGTTCACCAAAGCCTATCAATGAACGATAGCCTTTTTTTGATCTAACAAGAATACGTTCTGTCGAGGCATCAAGTTCAACTAAAATATCATAATCACTTGAGTGTGAAATATCTCCCCATACGCGTGAACCAAAAAGATAAATACGCTCGGGATTATATGCCTCAGTCAATCGATCAATAAGATCACGTAGTTTAGCATCCATACATGCTCCAACAGCTTTTGAGATTTACTATCACAACCAGTGTAGCCTATCAGAAGAGATCTTTTAATAGATGGGTTGTCGCCAGAGCGGCCCGCTCGCCGTGAGCGTGCCTGCGGGCCTGATCGAGCGGACCGCCAGGGTCGTCTTAGGCAGGAAACAGTGCGCCGCCAGGGCCGGGCGGGCAACTCCCGCGCCCGCATATAAAAATGTATTTCAACATAGTGATAAACAAAACCTGTTCCTGTTTTGCAATTGCCCCTGAAAATGAATTTTTATATTTTGATAAGCCAAACCTGTTCCGGTCTGGCGACTACCCCTACCACTCACCCTGAGCGCACTCGCTAGCTATAAATGCATTTGTTTCTATCACCGCTCGCCCTGAGCCTGCCTGCGGGTCTGATCGAGCGGACCTTTGGGGCAATACCTAAACAGGAACAGGTTTAGGGTATAAATATAGTGAAATATATTATTAATAAATTATATGCGGGCCTGTTCCTGCCCGCGCCGGCCCTAAGCGCCCAGATGTATCAACCCCCGCTCGCCCTGAGCGTGCCTATGGGTCTGATCGAGCGGACCGCTAGGGTCGTCTTAGGCAGGAACGGGCCTAATTAAATAAAATATGAATTCAATATAGTTATAAGCAAAACCTGTTCCTGTTTTGCGATTACCCTGGCAGCCCACCGCCCCTGTCTTCCTGCCCGCGCAGGTCCTGGCTGTCCTGCTTGATGCTGCGTAAAAAAAGCGGGGGCATGATCGCCCCCGCTTCTCAGGTACTGTGTAGCTTGTAAAATTTCTTGCTCAGTTAATCAATAAGTTCACTTACAAATTGCTCAATCTTTTCGTATTCAGCAGCGTCGCAAAAATCAGGTACAGACCCATCTACTCTGGTTGGAATACAGTTAAGCGGTGTTTTGCCACGTTTGTCAGTGACATACAGCCCTGTTGTATTGATACCATGTAATAATCGAACTGATGATCCAAGGCCGCGTCTGCATGCATAATGAAGCGGTGTTCTGCAGTCTCTATTTTTCAATACGACAAGCTCTGGCTGTGCAATAAGTTGGTCTTTTACCAGGCCGACCATTCCATGCGCAGTGAGCAAACTAATAAGTGGAACGCCTTCATGATCAGCTACTGTCAGTCTTGGTTTGTATTCAAGCAAGAAATTAACAACATCCAAGCTAGGTGTTTTTTTATTTTCTCTCAAAATGTAGCAGAGCGTGCGCGCTGCCCACTTTGATTGACGATCTCCTCCTGCTTCAAGCAGCGCAGCAGCTGCAGGCCTGTTGCCAAATTTAATCATAGCATTGAGCGCGCGTGCGTACGTTACATCATCATGCTCATACAGCACGCTTGTTTGTGTTGTTGTTTCAAGCATGCGCACAAGGTGCCTAACAAGCTCCGGAGAAACCCACGATGCGCACTGGACAATAAGCGGCACATGATCCATTAGAATTGTCATGGAATCAAAAGCTTCTTGAGTTGCTTCCCAGCTGTATCGTGTAAGCTGAGCTATCAATCCATCTGAAGATTTTGTTTGCCAGAAATAGCTTAGGCGCATTACTAAGTTCCCGTCATCACATAGAGCTTTAAGCCCTTTCCAGAAAATAACTGAATGTGCATGCGCTTCTTCATCAGATAGTGAGGCATCACGGCGGGAGAGATGTTTGCGCGCGGCAGCAGGAAGGCCCTCAAGCCTTTCAGCAAATATGTCTAAGCATGAGGCTTTGATTTCAATGCTGTCATGTGCGAGCATGAGTGTGATCGGCGTATGACCTTCGCTATCAAGTACATGAGTAACTGCAGGGCAGGTTTTTAGGAGGTGCTGAATTGATTTTCTAAAACCTTTTTTTGCGCAGAGGTGTGCGAGTGTTGAACGCTCTGGTCCGACTTGATGACAGTGCGTTATCTGGCATGAAGTTATGATCTCATACATCGTCTCATCTGTTACTCGTGAGTGCGGTTTGTGTAAGTACTCTTGCATCAGGCGAGACGGATCTGTGCCGAGTCTCTCTTTCATCGCTTCCATGTACCTATTAGAGCGTATGATATATTCAGCGTAAGTTTCTGGTTCTTGCAGCCCTTGGCCACCAAGCGAATAACGCTTCAAAGAAGTCAGTCTGGATAAAAAATTATGTGCTTGTATAAATGTTACTTTTGCAACTGTTTCGTCTTTCTCATCCCAGTCTGCAATATCAATAAGCAGCGGCGTTGTGCTTGGACTATCCTGAAAGGCATACCCAATAAAGCGGTGAAGCTTTTCTATGGCAAAAACTTTATTGAGATAGCGTAGGTTTTTTTCAGCCATGGCTTTATAAACAAGTTCATACACAACATCCTGAACAAGCTGTATTGTCCAGCCATCAAGGAAAAGCGCATCGATTAAGGCTTTGTTGCCTTCAAGTATCCCCATTAAAACACATTTGTGCATATTTTTTTTAAGCGTTTTGATCAGCAGCTCTTCTGGGAGTGTTGGGGTTGGGTGGAGGCAAATAATATTTTTAATTGCTTGGCCTGCAGACATATTATTGTATTTAGTAGGCGCTTGTGGTGACCCAACAAAAGCAGCTCCTGAGGCTGATGGTTGGTATATTGGCCCATAAACGATGCGTGTGAGCGTTGATGATGATGCTTCGATTGCTTTCATAATAAAATCATCACGCAGCACGTTGATCCGAGACGGCTCTGCTGGCTCAGCTGACAGTGATGCAGCACCAGCACCGTCTGTTCCAGCTCCACCTGCCGCAGCTACCGAGCGTGGTACGCTATGCGTTGCTGGATGTGTTAACAAATAGGTTTGAAGAGGGTGCACGTCGCGAGTTGCGTCTACTTTGTCGCACCAATCAATAACTGCTCCGTGTTCAAGTAAGATTCGTGCTAAAAGTGCGTTGTTGAAACAGAGTTGCAGCGCAGTGTCGTCAGCCTTGTTTCTTGCATGCACATCTGCACCACATTCCTCAATAAGTGTGCTTACAAGGACATTGTAGGCAGCATCCATGTTATCACGCTTATCGTGTTGATAGATCGGGATAACAAGATTAACTGCGGCTAATGTGTGCAGCAGGGTGTTTTGTTTATCATCGCGCAGTGTGCCGAGTGTTGCAAAAAACTCTGGATACACACCTTGTATTGTGCGCATGACGATAATTGCAGCCGGAAAATTTCCGTAAAAAATCGTCAGCTTAAGAAGCTCAAGCATAGTATTTGGGTCATACACATCTTCTTTTTTACTAAATGCTTCACCCAAAGAAGATGCTGCATAACGACCAGCATTAATAAGTCCGCCGGCTACTCCGTAATCCCAAAATGATTCTTTAAAAAGTAGATTATCGCTGACGCGTGTCCCTCTTTCGTAGCTGTAAGGGAGCATTTCTCTGGCTACATCGACCATGTTTTTAGGTCTATGTGCTCCTTCTGTGCTGCTTGTTGCTGAGGCGGCACCAGCTCCAGCAGATGCTGTTCCTAGCATTCCGCCTGCGCTGACTACTGATGTCCAGAGCATTACACCTACGATTGCGAGAAAAAAAGACATGCGCGATATTCCTTGTTTAGCCTGCGTTTTTTAGAAAGTCTGTACGAGTGGGACGGACAGGATACACGTTATGGGCCGGCTTGTAAATCACGCGCCTCCAGCAGGCGAGCTAATGGGATTCCATCTTCATTTGTCATACTGAGTGTTGGCTCATGCTCGCAGAGAAAACGTACAACCTCGCGGGATGGCTTTTTTGTATGTTTCCTGAGCATAAGGCAGAGAGTCAGCGCTGCCCTGTCATGCATTTTTTCTGCTGGTGTGCAGAGCAATACATCTGCAGTTGTGGTATTTCGTTTTTTGAGTGCGGCTTTGATAGCTCGGGCATAGATTTTTTCATCATGCTCATACAGCGCGTCTGTCTTTGTGCTGTGTTCAAGAAGTTTGATAACGCGTGACACCAGATCAGGAGTCCCCCACGCAGCACATTGGACAAGGATTGGTGCTGCTGTATCTGGCTGCGTCATGCTATCAAACGCTGCTTGTGTTTCTGCAGTATCATCAAGCAGGCTGCAGAGGCTGGAGTTGTTTTTATGCTCCCAAAAATAATTCAGCTGGCGAGCTTTGCTTGCGTCACCGCTGAAAAGATCAAGCCCTCGTATGAGCATGTCGGTAACGGCTTCTACACCAGCTGCTACGCCTGCAGCTGCAGTGCTTGGTAGGTGCCTTCGTGCTTCTGCAGGGTTGCTATCAAGCGCCGAAGCAATCATGTCCATGCAGTGGGTGATGGTGTCTTGATCTCTTCGTGATATAATGATTGCAAGGGGCGTTTGGTGGGCAGTGTTTTCTTGATAAAGGACTTCGGGGTGAGTTTTTGCAAGCTCGCGGAGTGATTTTTTGTACCCTTTCTCTGCGCAAAAGTGTGCAAGCGTGTTGCCAGCTTCTGTTGTCACAGTGCAGCGTGTTATGTTGCAGGATGTGATTATCCTGAGCAGTACATCATCGGTCACGCGGCTTTTAGGTTTTTGTACGTCCAGCTGCATAAGCTCACCAGCCTTTGGCCCGAGATATGCTCTCATAAGATCTTTATACACTCCTGAAAGTGCTATGCAGCGCGCATACACCTCGGGTGATCGCTCAGCTAGAGCGCCGAGTCTTGTGCGGTCGTCTGGTGTGAGTGTTGCTAAAAAATTATCTGCAATAATAAAACATGGCTCGTCGCACCACGATGCGATTCTGATAAGCAATGAATCTCTGCTTTCGATTGATCCTATGGTGCGTGTAAGCGAAGGGTGCAGCAGCGGCGAGCCTAAAAGTATTTTTAATAGCGGGAGGTCTTTGCTTGAGATTGCTGTGCAAAAAAGCTCATACACAGCATCGTCAAGAAGTTGTGTCGACCACGCTTCATGTCTTAAAAGATTTATCAGAGCATGGTTGCCCGCAATAATAGCTTTTTTTACACCATCGTACATTGCGTTTTGTACAAGTGCTGTCACATGAGTTTCTGAAAGTTTTGTGACCAGGTCGTTACACAAAAACTCTTTAATTGCTTGGCCTGCGCTTAAAGCTTTGTTTTCGTGTTTAGTGCTATGCACAGCTCGTCCGTCTCTGCGTATTTTTATTGGCTCGCCGTAGCATGGTGCAGAGATTATCTGTGTAAGCGTCTCTCCTGATGCTTTAATTGCAGCGATAATAAAATTATCGCGCTCAGTATTAATCACCCGCGCATCCTCAAGCATTGCAGGATGAATATCATCATCAGTTAGTCCCACCCCGGGATGCGTTTCAAGATAGATGTAGAGCGGATGTCCACCGCTGCTGTGCCAGTTTATGACTGCTCCATGCTCCATAAGCGTGCGTGCAAAAAGCTCATTACTAAATCCTAGCTCTAGTGCTGTTTTACCTACTGTATTTTTTTTATTAACGTCAGCGCTGCACTGTGTAACAAGTATTCTGACAAGTGTTTGGACTGCTGCTTTTATTGGCTCAAATCGGCTTCTTTGATAATACCCAAACGTTGGGTGCGCTGAGGTGAGTGCGTGAAGTATTGTATTACCCGATGCATCAACGATCGTACCCAGCCTTGCAAAAAAATCAGGATACACACGCTGGATAATTCTTAAAACGATTATTGATGCAGGATAATTTGCGTAGTGCAAGGTTGTTTTTAAAAGTTCAAACATGACTTCTTGCGGATAGACAGACGCTTTGGTGCGAAATATTTCAGCAAGTGCTGATGAAGCGTATCCTCCTGCGTTTGTTAACTCTCCGCTTGATTGATATGTCCAAAATGAGTCTTTAAAAAGAATGTTTTCTGCAGGTGGCGTCTCTTTGGGGATTGTGTAATTAAGCATGGTTCTGCTTATGTCTGTAAGGTTATACCTTCCGTCTTTTCTTCTGATCTCTGCAGTTGATCTTGATACTCGCGTCCTGAAAGTAGCTTCTGCCGCAGGATTAAGCCCTTGCATGCAGAAAAAAATACTTGCGACTAATACAAACAAAGACATGAAGATATTCCTTTTTGCCTACGTGTTAATAGTGCCTGCGTTATGTGTTGATGACATGGTACACACTGCACGCCACTTCATGAATAAAAAGTTTACATCTTGTATGCAACATTTGTGTTAAATCATTGTAAAAAAAGATTTCATTTGCATACGATTGGTGCTGAATTTAAGCGGTTAATTTTGGTAAGACTAAGACTCTATTTGGGTTAGTAAAAAATTGATCCTTTTGCGCATCGTGCTAAGAATGTTTGATACAGCGCCTCTGGGGTAATCGCAAAACAGGAGACAGGTTTTTAGGGTAGTTGCCAGACCGGAACAGGTCCTCTAGGGAAATTCCTAAACAGGAACAGGTTTAGGTTATAAATATATGGAAATACATTTTTACATTAGGCCTGTTCCTGCCTAAGACGACCCTGGCGGCCTCGATGTTCGTGCCTAAGACGACCGCAGCGCAGCAGTTTCTGTTTATCACTTACCAAAATTGATACTTTGTTCTGAGCAGCACAGCGCGTTTTGTGGCTCGTGACTTTGGTTTATACACGTTATTGGTGCATACAATGATCAAAAAAATAACTACGTATTTTTGTCTCTTAGGCCTTATCAGCTCAGTGCTGCGGGCAACGGATAAGATTCATACAAACAAAACGTTTCTTATGCCGCGAAGCGTTGCATTCAATTCACCAATGATGAATACAAGCTTTGAGCAGCTGTATGGGCGTGACTCTGGTCATGCGTATCGCACATGGTCGCGTGATCACACTAAAAAACCTCAGTCAGACCAGCAGAAAAGCAGATTTGGTCTTACTACGCAGACAACAATGTTTTATCAAGAGTCTCGCGGCGAGGCGCTGCTGTCGCGATATTTTTTAGCTGATAATCAGCAAGAAATTACACTGACATCAGTTGGTGATATTGCTGGCGCTGCAGGATCAGCCGCGCGTGATCTTGATTATGATTATATAATTCATGACGCAACGCACCAAAAAGATTTTGGTGGGGTTACTGTTGATCGTGCTCCAGGAAACGATAATACTGCATACCTTGGGCTTGACCCTCGGCGAATTACTCAAGGTACGCGTATGGATTTGTACTGCAACCTTGATGCCTTAGTTGCAGGGCTTTATTTTCGTGCGTCAACAGCGCTTGTTGACCTTGAGCATGATACCCGCTTGCGTGTGACAAGCAGCGAAAAATATGTTGCAACAACACTTGGGGATGAGGTTCCTGTGTCATTTGCGCTTGAGGGCTATTTTGAAGGGGTATTTGAAAACACAACACCACAAAACCGACAGGTAGCTCTTACAAAAGGTTTATTTAAGGGCAAAAATCGTCAGGTTGGATTTGCAGATATTGATTGTACGTTTGGGTATAAGATTGTATCAATCAACAGATTCAGTATGCACCTGGGTGCAGGATGTACACTGCCAACTGGTAATAAGCCGCGCGGTGAGTATCTTTTTCAAGCTGTTGTAGGAAACGGCGGGCACTTGGGCGTTGGTGTTGATACTGATTTTCAGTTTGATGTTTGGCATGATCATGAAAATGACGTGAAGCTCTATGGTTCGGCGCGGTATCGCTACCTTTTTTCTGCGCAGCAGCAACGCACGTTGGGTTTAAAAGGGCATAAACTTGGGCAGTATAAACTTGTTGCTGATGTGCAAGCTCCAGCGGGTGCGCCGCTGATTCCTGCTGCAAACCTTACAACGCTTGCTGTTGATGTGCTACCAGGAAGTGTCTTTGATGGCTGCCTTGGTATGAAGTATGCATGGCGCGGAGTTCAGCTCGATGCTGGGTACAATTATTATTTTAAAAACAGAGAGACGCTCACGCAGCGTGGCAGTATAGAAAAAAATCGTTATGCAATCGCTGCGCGTAAGTTTGATACCAGCTATCGATTTGGTGCTTACAGCGTGCGCGCAACAGCTCAAAGTGGAATTGCTCCTGGTGACGGTGATGCTGAGATACCAGCTCATACTCAGTATGAGATCAATCAGGGACCAACGCAGATTTCACCAGTTCTAGTTCATGAAGTGTTAGATGACGGTGTAGAAAAAGAAATTACTCTCTATGGTGATAGCCTGACTGGTGTTTTTTTGACTCCTCCATTTGGAGGTGGTCGTATTGACAATCGAGAATCAACAGATCCGCTTGCTCGGCAAAATATTGTTGCTGCGCTTAATCGACAAGCAGCTAGGCTTCCATCAACATCTATCCCCGTTGAGCATCTTGATGGTGCTGCGCAAGCTGTTTTTATTGATCAGCTTGTTGATGTTGTTACAGCTCGGTCACCACAGGCATCGACTCATGGCCTGTATGGCAGTGTTGGGTATGTGTTTGATTGGAACTGCCCGTTGCTTATTGCTGGTGGTGCACAGTATGAGTTTGCTCTTGTAAATAGTGATATTGAGCAGTGGGCTGTGTGGGCGAAGATTGGATTTGGATTTTGAGGGGTGTAGGTAAAAGGCTCTGATCGAAGTCATTTAGGGTAATACCTAAAACAGGAACAGGTTTAGGTATTAAATATATTGAAATACATTATTAATAAATTATATGCGGGCGCGAGAGTTGCCCGCGCCGGCCCTATCAAACCAATATATTTGTTTTATGACGATGTCTTCTATCCCCGCTCGCCCTGAGCCTGTCGAAGGGTCTGATCGAGCGGTCATTATAATGAATGTATATTTGATATGCCAAACCTGTATCCGGTCTGGCGACTACCCCTACCGCTCGCCCTGAGCACACCCACTGCCTATAAAAGCTTTTGTTTATATTCCCGCTCGCCCTGAGCGTGCCTGCGGGTTTGATCGAGCGGACCGTCTACGCAATTACAAATCTCTCTTGCGAGCCTGCCAAAACTTGTTTTTCAACCAATTTTAACACCTAAAATTCTGCCGTTCATCAGCGCTCTTGATGCGTGATGTGGAGTTTTATCAGGTCTTAAAAACGCTCCCGTGGGGGCTGATTGATCTTTGTTTTAAGAATATCGCCTTATGATCGACAACATCAAAAAACGTATAAATGTGCCCCAAAACGCATATTTAATAATCTATAAATTATTAAATGAATAAAAATTAATACTTTATGAGTTATAAAATTGGGCTTTTTCTAAAGGTATTTTTATTCAAAAAAATTGAAAAACAATCACTTATACATTATTATAATTTTGTAGGGTAATAACGTATAGGTGATTATATGTCTCGTTTTTATAAAAAAATGATGCGCTCGCATATGCAGGAAGAGCTTAATGATTTAGGCACGCTGATGCGTAAGCCAGCACCTAAAAAAGGGTGGATTCATAGTATTAGGCAAGCGCTGGGGATTTCAGGGTACGACCTTGCAAAGCGCCTTGGGTGTGCTCAGTCAAACGTTGCCGCCATGGAAAAACGCGAGCAGGCAGGCACCATAACATTACAGAGCCTTGAAGAGGCTGCAAAAGCGATGAACTGTCGATTTGTGTATGCGTTTGTACCAGAAAAACCGCTTGATGAAATCCGAGAAGATCAAGCGCGCAAAGTTGTGCGTCGCCGACTCAACAGAATTAAGCACACGATGGTTCTTGAGCAGCAGGGATTGAGTCATCAGCAACAAAAGCACCAAGAAGATGATCTTGTGCGTAAGCTTCTTGAAAGTGGTTCTGGAAAATTATGGAATGAAGATGATGAAGTTTGATTTTCCTGAGGGTGCAACTCCACTTGATCATGATGAAGCAGTTGATTTAATTCCTCACCACATTACAACACAACAGCAACTTAATGCCTGGGAAGCGCATAATATTTTGATGGGGGAGCGCTGGGCGCGCAAGCAAAAAGAGATTTTATCGATTGATTTTATACAGGCACTTCATAAACACATGTTTAATAAAACATGGAAATGGGCGGGACATTTTCGTCACACCGATAAAAATATCGGTGTTGATTGGGCTCAGATTTGGCCTGAACTAAAAAAGCTGTGTGAAGATGTTAAATGCCAGATTGAGTTTGCATCATATCCGCCTGATGAAATAGCTGTGCGTATGCATCACCGACTTGTTTTGATTCACCCATTTCCTAATGGTAATGGAAGGCATGCCCGCATGATGGCAGACTTGCTGATTGTGCGCCTTGGTGGTGAGCCATTTACATGGGGAATGCACTCAGATTTGCACTGTGCAAACACAATGCGCCAAAAATATATTCATGCCCTGCGTGAGGCTGATCGTGGAGATTTTGGTCAGCTTATTGCGTTTGCACGTTCATAAAATAAGCAGTTAAAATCCTATGCCGATTTTGTGCCAAAGGCTCCATTGCTCAAGCGCGTTGTTATTGACTGCAAATTCATATTTTCCGCCAAGTGAAAAAAGAATTGGCTTGCGCATGCTTGGGAAGATGTAACTTGCTGATCCAAAAATGCCATGAGTCATTTGGCGTTCGCTTGTTGCTGGCAACACAGAAATAGTGTCACGATTGATTACGTGCCAGACATCTGCTGCACGAGCAAGGCTAAATGATTGTGTTGTTCTAAATGAGTAATCTGGTACAGCGTACTGCTTGTCTCCAAAATCATCCTTGAGCCGGACAAACTCTCGTTCACGTGCAAATAAATTATACCCAAGATCAAACGACCAATCGATCGCGGTGTATGATGCTCGCAGCACAGCATCTAGCTGTGTGCGCGGAGTTACTTTAAACCTGCGTGTCAGGATATTTGCAGCTGGGATAAGTGCTGCGCCTGCTTGCGCGCCATCTTCTTGAATAAGGGTGTAATGACCAAAGTTGTAGGTGCCGGTGTTATCTGCTGATGCAAAGCCAAGCGTTCGAGTTTCGCGGTTTTGGAGCAAGAAGCGTAGGCGCATATCTGCGCTGATGCGCAGTGTGTGATCACCAAAGTGCCACGCTTGGGTGCTGACGGCAATATCACCACCCACACCAATATGCTGACCATTTCCTACGATTGGCTGAAATAAAGTTTTACCATCAACCGCGCTCCCCGTTGGGATGCTCAGACCAAATGCAGCAACAAGATGACAACGTGTGTTATTAAATCGATGACCAATACGCACGTCAATATCAGCGATTCCTGAATCTGTTTGATATGGTTTGATCACTGCTTGTGTGAGTGCAACTGAGCGATTAGTTGGCACATTATTTGCAAACTCACCCATAAGATACCCACGAATAACAGCATCTGCTGACTGAGTTGTTCCTGTGACATGTGCACCAATTTCATGCCCTGAAGCGCTTGTTGTAAGATTCATCTTGTGCTCGAGGTGCACCATGGGAATTGTAATTTGTGCAAATAACCCATGAAGGATCATCGATAAGTCTTGATGATAATCAAAGCGCATACCCCATGCTTGGCGCTCTGGCTTAAGTCTGAGCTGCACATTAGTATCATAAGCGATGGTATTTGCTGCATCATGAATAAGATCTCGAATTCCAAACTCACCAAGTGCTAGCGGCTTTGCATCACCATGTGCGGCTTCATTGCGCAACAGGAGACTGTTTTTATTATCACATAAAAAATACCGCGCTTGAGCTTCTGCATCAGCTGATGCTTGGTACAGCCCAGTAATATTAAGGTAGCTTGCTGACGCGCGTCCTTTTGGCTGGCGCACCCATGCACCAGATGGTACCATGCGAGCCGGAAGGTTTACGCCCTCAGAGCGTGGTGAAAAAAATGTTTTGTTTGTGCTATCGCCTGCGTGAAGCGTTATAACAGCGCATACAAGAGGCAGTGAGATCTTAAGCCTTTTCATACTACATGTTCCCCCATAGCAATGATGTAATCATTATTATATGACTACCATTTGCTATAAGGGTGCTTAAAGTCAAGACCTCTTAATCACCGACTGATTTGATATAATCATTTAGTCTTGCAATCGCAGCAAGTGCCTCGTCGTCATAAATACCATTTTTCAGGATACGTTTTATTACTTTATCAGGTCTGACATCGTTGTCCGCTAAAAGCATGTGAGCTTCACTGTATTTTCCTTTAGATGCCAGGTGAACAGCAAATTCACCTATCCTGTCAAAAGGTGTCCCATGTGTAGAAAGACTGAAATCATTTTTGATCAGATAATCAAGGATTTCTTCTGCCATTGCATAGTGATGCATGAAAATACATATACCAAGAAGATAATAACGATTATCCATAAAAAGCTCGTGGCTGAGCCTTTTGATAACTGCAAGTGACTCAGCATCATTGATAAAGCATGCGTGCATAATATTATGATCATTAAGGATGAACGCGTTGCCTGGAGTCAGATCATATGACTTTCGCTTTGGTTCATAATAATGCCTGCGTGCGGTTTTAGTTGAGTTGAGAAGCACTGAAAGCTTACCAAAGTCTATCTCATCAAAAATATGTGTCGTAAAGCTGATAGAATCTGTCAGGTCTTTAATAATTGCAAAAATTTCGTCTTTAAAATCTAAGGTTCCAATATGATCGCTATTATGATCTGAGTTGCCATAAAAAACCATATAGTCAGAACATGACTCATTACACGGGTTGTTTTGCTTGATAATCAAGAGAGGTATCAGGTGCCTTTTGTAATACAAGATAGCAAACAGCGAGGCTTGTTTTTTACTAAAGATGCGTTTGAGCTGCGTATGGTGATGTATAGAATCGCTTGCATCTGTTTCATCAAAGAAATAGTGGTATTTAATATGCTTTGGGTTTGTTGCATTTATTGAGCACGTTGGTCGCTGCGTCTTGCTTGGCTGCATGATTCGGTATGCTTCATGAAGCAACTGTTCGTCGCTATGACCGTATAAAAATCCAAGCGGGATTGTATGCGCTCGCCTTAAAATAGCTTGTCTGCGTCGATAGCTTTCAACCTCAAGTGTGTCATCATCATCTTCAGGCGCAAGCTCCGTTTCTGCATACTCGCCTGATGAGCGAATGATTCCAAGGAAGGTGTTGAAGTTGGTTCGTGTGACTGCATCAAAGTATGCAAATGGATCAGCAATCGTGTCTTGCAATGTTGTGATATGAAACAACGAATAAAATCCGCATGACGAATCCCAGTTTTCTGATTTTCCTGCGTACAGCTTTTCACCTATTGTATTCGTTTGGTCAAGCGTTGGAAGCGGGATGAGAAAGAGACGAGTATCTGCTGCGCGCCATGAGCTTTGCTTTGCCTCAGCTAAGATCCTTTCATACGTGAGCGGACTTGGTGGTGGTGGTGAATACGCTCTGCCTGGAGATGGGCACTTTTCTTCTATAACGCTGAGCACTGAGCGCAACTGTAGGGGGGTTGTTCGTTCATGGTGTACGCTTGCAAAATCAACAAGCGCATCGCCAACAGGCTGAAATCTTCCGTCATCGGTTAGGAAGGTGCGGTGTGTTAGTCTGCGCTCGTGCAGTATGCGCTCTAACTCACTTTTTTTAGATGCTGCAGTTTCGAGTAATGTTGGATTAAGCGCCTGCTCAATCAAACTAAGAAGATAGCTTTTGAGTTTTGGAGTAATGAGTTTGCCTGGCATATAAGCTTTTGGCACGTCGATAGTCAGCTTAGGCCGCTCTGTAGGATGAATCAGCGGAGCACTAGCACAACGTGCAGAAGTGAAAAATAGACAAGATGCAATAATGAGAGAGCCGAAATTAAGCATAAAACAGATAGTCGTTTTTTAGGGTACAGTAAAATTACTCAGTAAAAATGGGGCAGGAACTATACCATGACTTTGTTATAATGTCGACACAGTCTTATGTAAGCACATAATGTTGTAAATATTAAAGGGGCGAGAGCGCCCCTTTCAAGTTTTTAAGTCTGTTGTTTATATTCCCGCTCGCCCTGAGCTTGTCGAAGGGTTTGATCGAGCGGTCATTTTAAAAACTTTTATGCAATACTAAGCGTTGCAATAAGCGCCTTTTGCTCTTTTTCTGGTAGGCGGTCTTTAATTGCTTGCCACACATGATCAAATTTTTCTGGGCTGCATGCCTTGATGTCTGTTAAAAATGCTTCTCTATCACTTGGATTCATGTGTGGAAAGATGACCTGAATCATCTCAAGCATTTGCTCAGGCGTCATAATTGTGTACGCCTCCCACTCTACCTTGCTTAAAAAATCATCGTCATAAAGCTTTTGTAGCTCAGGCAGGATAATTGTTTCTTCTTGGTGAAGGTGTAGTAGATTTTCGCCCGCAAATCGTCTGAACTGGAGATAAAAATGATAACCAAGTTCAAGGCGCTCCTCTGGTGACTGTGCCGCGAGTGTTGCATTTAAAAGGTTATAAAGACCCTGAAGCTCTTTTTGATAGTGTTCATGGTCTTCTTCTATATTTTTATAAACCGTAGAACCTTTATCTTTAAGAAGTTTATGCAGGCGATTGTTTTCATATGAGGCATGTCCTGTAAGCATATTTGCAAGACCCTCAAATGCTTTTTTTATAAATGCACCTTCTTCATCTACACGAAAGTCTGCTTGAGCGATCATTCTTTCCATACCATTCACAGCGGCACTGACATATTTATGTTCGCGATAAAATTTATAGCGCACGGGCTCTCCTTTTTTAATCATAAGCAGTTAATAAAGTGGATGTAGTCCTATCATGAGTAAGAGTGACTGTCTAGAGTGCCTTATTATTATGAAGGCTTACTGTATAAAAAACTTTAGGCGACAACCTGCATGGAGCAGAGGCGTTCATTGTTTTTGGGTAAAGATGATGACTGAGTAATAAATATGAAAAAAGTGAAATTATAATAATATCGATTAGATCGTTGTTTTGTTACATTCAGAAAATTTTTTGTGAAATTTTTTAAAAAAAGTGAGAATTCCTCTTGTAAAGAAATAAAAAACAAAGTATAGTATGTCCACGTTTGAAATGAAACGCGCAGTAACAAGCGCATCAACCGCTGAAAGATGGCGATGAGTCAGTCTTTCAAGCAATCAAACAAAAGATTTTGATCTTTGAAATACAGGTAAATGTCCTTAATAAATAATTTATTGAGTATATC
>CAZHRK010000006.1:0-11785 GCA_964534555.1 uncultured Pseudomonadota bacterium
TCTTATGCCAAACCTGTATCCGGTCTGGCGACTACCCTAAAGGTCCGCTCGATCAAACCCTTCGACCGCCTTTAGTCTTGAGCTTGTCGAAAGGTCAGGGCGAGCGGGGATAGAAATAAACGCTTTTATAGGCAGTTGGGGCCGGCGCGGGCAGGAACAGTCGACTGCTAGGATCCTCTTAGGCAGGAACAGTGCCACTAGGGTCGGGCGGGCAGGAACAGGCCCGCATATAAAAATGTATTTCAATATATTTATAAGCAAAACCTGTTCCTGTTTTGCAATTGCCCCCAAAGCCCTGTCTCCTGTTTTGTAATTACCCTGAATGAGCCGCTCGATCAGACCCGCAGGCACGCTCAGGGCGAGCGGGGGGGATACATCTGGGCGCTTAGGGCCGGGCGGGCAGGAACAGGCCCGCGTATAAAAATGTATCATAATTAATCTTATGCCAAACCTGTATCCGGTCTGGCGACTACCCTAAAGGTCCGCTCGATCAAACCCTTCGACAAGCTCAGGGCGAGCGGTAGGGGTAGTTATCTAAAAAATAATTATGGGTTACGTACTGCTTGATTGCAGCGTGTTATCCGGAGGTTCACGGAGGAGTCCTCCGTGCGTTAGTGTAACTTCGCCGGTGCGATCACCTGGAGCATATATGCGAGGGTGATCGGTGGCTGGTCCAGCGATGCCAGCGCTGGTGGTCTGGGTCCAGGGTGGTGACCAAACACCATCCTGGTCGCTTGCGGCCGACGCCGCACAATGTATTACATCTATATTATTATTAATAATTAAAATAATGATTATTAAATAAATAAATAAAATTAATTTAAGAAAAATCTCCGCTCGATCAAACCCTTCGACAGGCTCAGGACGAGCGGAGATATAAACAATCGCTTTTATAGCTAGCGGGTGCGCTCAGGGCGCGCGGGGACAAGATCATCACACTGAATAATGGGTTGTTTGGGTAGTAGCCAGACAGGAACAGGTTTGGCATATCAAATATAAAAATTCATTTTCCGGGGCAATCGCTAAACCGGAACAGGTTTAGCCAATCCATTTACTTGATCTTTGTCCCCCAAATGTGTTCGAATAGTCTGAGTTTATAGCACCAGATGCTCTAACCGCTCTTGGTCATAAACGAAAATGAGAAGCTACAGTATGTATGTGCATGGGCTTGCACAAGCCATAAAAAAAGAGGCATCGTATGAAAATTGTACAAAAAATCTCAGCTGCAGCACTGGCCGTGCTCGCAAGCTGCCAGCTTTTTGCAGCGCCAACGGGTAAATCGTTTTATAGCATGCGTCCAATCACGAGCTACCAGCTCTTTCGTCCGCAGCTTGGGCATGATAAACGCTCGAATCATTTTATGATTTCTGCAACGCCGTTGTACCACGCTTCTGCAAATGGTAATAATTTTCATCGTTACTTTATGCCAGGCGGCAAAGACGAGCTGTTGGTTGCTGGTGCGCGCCTTGGTGATGTGGGCCAAGACCTTTCTGCTGCATGGTTTAATATTGCAGGTAATGAAGGTGCTGATCCGTATGAGCTGTATATTAACAGCTTTAAATCACGCTTTACGTTCAAGCCTTCGTTTCGTATGTATGGAGCATCACTCCATGCGCAGCAGTCTGTGCGCCTTGGCAGCTTAATGCTTGATCTCTCTGCTCAGCTGCCGATGCTCGAAGCGCAAGCAAATACGCGCGTTGAAGAAGTTATTGTAGGTGGTGCTGCAAATAATTTCGAATCAGTGCAACCATTTCAAATTAATGCTGTAGGTGCAGGTCCAGATAGACTAGAGAAAGCAACACAGCTCCATTCACTCTCCCTCACACAAGCCCTTTCAAATAGTGCATTTATGCAAAAAGGACGCCTTGCGCCAACGCGTACGGTTGCACGTGGGCTTGGGGACCTTGTGCTGACTGCTGGTGCTGATATTGTAACGCGCGGCAGCTACATCGCACGCCTTACCGCGCGCCTTACTGCGCCAACGGCAGATAAGCCAACAGCAGACTTCCTCTTTCAGCCGCTTCTTGGTAATAACGGGCACTGGGGAGTCGGTGTCGAGTGGTGCAATAGTCTGCACTTTACACCAGCAGAAAACAGTGCGCTTAGCGTGCACCAAAAGTTTTCGTATGATTATTTCTTGCCTGCGCACGAGCTACGCACGTTTGATTTAGCGGGCAGACCATGGTCTCGCTATGTTCAGGTAACAAATGATGGCTCTCTGTATGGTGCTGTTCCTTTTACCCCCCTTAAAACAGCTGGTCCTGCTACAGGTGCTTTTACGCTCAAAACATCAGTAACTCCGCGCGAGCAGCTTGCGCTCTCGCACGCATGTACGGGCTCACTTGGTCGTTTGAGCATTACCGCTGGGCATGAGTGGTACTATAAACGTACTGAAGACCTGAAGCTCAAAGGCTCGCTTGGCGAAGGCCGCTTTATTGCATTAAGTGAATTTAGTTCTGGTGTAGGACCAGAGGCGGCATATGCATTTGGAACGAATCCAAACGCTACGGTTGCAACACACCCGTACGCATGGAATCCAGCTGCTGCACCCGCTGCACCCGCTGCACCCGCTGATTATCAAGCGCTTGCTAGTAACCTTGTAATCACCGATAAAGACCTTGATCTGTGCTCTGCTCAGCAGCCGCAGTACACTGCGCATACATTTTTTGTCCAAGCGCAAGCACACTTTGATGATACCTCAATGCTTAGTCTTGGTGGCCAGTACGAGTTTGCTGTAAGCAAAAACAGACCAGATGCTTATTCTGTGTCATTAACACTGAACAAACGAGTCTAGGTGAAATATGCTGGTACTAATTTTTATTGTTAGCTTGTTTGCTGCAAGCCATAATCAGGTATTGTTTTCAGCAACATCTACAGGATCAGTATCATCGAGTGATGCTGAAGGATATGCAACCACTCTACTTACTGGGGCTAAAAAAAAGTGGGAAGATGCAAAAACCGCATTTGAGGGTTTTGCTGGAGCTGCTTCAAAAGATAGAGTCGAGCTTAATAAAATATCAACTTTGATTACTAATCTTGCTAATGCAAACAGATTTGCAACAGGTAAATCCGATGCTCTTGCTTATGCGCAAACATTGAAAGCGCAAGCAGATGCTTTGGCATCAACGGTGGTTTCTGCTGCAGCAGCAAAAGAGCTTGCTGATGCTAAAGCAGCTACGGATGCCGCCGACCGTGCAAGGCGTGCAGCAGAAGAAGCATCTGCTAGAGAAAAGGCTGCCGCAGATGCTGTGAAAGCTGAACTAGCAAAACACCAAGCAACTCTAAAGGATCTTGAAAAAAGATTAGCAGAGGGCGGTGGGAGCGGCGGTACTGGTGGAGATTTTGATATTGCAGATATTCCTGCAGCAGAAAAATTAATGCTTAATCCTATTGATTTAACAGAATTTGATAAAGGTAATGATGTAGTTGGTGGTAATAATTATATTAATTATGATGCCGCTCGGGTGTTACCTGCTAAAGCTGATGGTGCTGCAAGAAGCGAAGAAGATGTTAAAAAAATTAGGCTCATCGAGACCTACCATATTGCTCGATTAATGAAAGCTAAAAGACAAGCAGAAGCTGATGCTGCAACGGCAAAAGCAGCAAAGCTTGATGAGCTAAGATCAAAAGCTGAGAGTGATTTTAGAGATTTACTTTGTGATGAATTATTTAAAGAAGCTGCTTTTCAAGCTAGATTAAATGCTGCTACACCTGAAATCATGTCCCAGTGGTTTGATTCCTTACCTAATTGGGCTTTTTACATAATTATTAACGAAATCAGGTTTGCAGAATCAGCTCTTAGTGATAGAACAGGCTCTTTAGCTGATAGAATAAGAAAAGCTTTAGATGCTTTTTTCTCAGAGTTTCTGAAATTTAAGTCAACATTTAATCCTCATGCCGTCTCTGCTTTTGTTACAGATGTATGGCTTGGTGATGTTGCAGATAGATTGTATGTAGGTAAAGTAGCAACTTATCCTGTTAAGCTTGATTTTGAGGGTGAGCGAGCTTCTCTAGCGGCTGAATTTACAGGTGAAGAACATATTCTTTTGGCCCCTGCTAAAAAAGATGAACTAAAAAAGGATCTTTCTTCATTTAAAAGAGAGCTTGTCAGAAGGTTGCAGGATCTTTTTATCACAAAACTACGTGGTGAATTTATTCCTCGAATGACTGAATATTTTAAGGGTGTTCTTCCTGATGCTACAGATACCTCAGATCCGAACAAATTATATAAAACCGTATTTACAAGGTTATTTTTGTCTGAGGCAGATGATCTTATCCCTGTTGTAAAAGGGGCATTACAATTAGCTGATTCTGACCACTATGTTCCTCGAAAAGTAGCAACATTTTTAAATGCATTAGTCTTAGCTACTGTTTTGTCTCCATATATGGACTATTTTGATGATCCAGCATCGGCAGTTGATTATTCTGTGGATGAAGTGTCTGCCAGATGGCGTTTTTTTGAGCGCTTGATGGATTCTATTTTTGACCTTTATAAAGATGATATTCCTAGCTTCATGAAATATTATTTGAAGCATGCAGAGCTATTTTTGATAGCAGCTACTTTTGATGGTGCAAAGACTGTGTTAAAACCATCTCTTCTCAAGCGAGACAACTTAAAATCGCTTCAGAGTAGCAGTGATCTTTTGTCAGTCCAACCTCCAGGAAGCGTTGAAACTTGGCAAATGGCAGGTTCTGCTCTTTATAAATTACCATTAGAGCGCTATTTTTTTGGTGGAGATAGAGAATTAATTGCTAGGCTTAATAAGCTGATTCGTTTTAATCAACCAGAGATGCTTAGCTTTTTACAAAAGAAGCTTGAATCAGTTCTAAAAAGATTTACAGAAAAAGAGTATCTAGAACTTTTTCTTAAAGTAATCAAAGGAAATAGTTCAGATACTACCTACCTTAAAATTTATCAAGAAGGTATCTTTAAAGTTTTTTCGAAAAAAACAACATTTAAACTTATTTCTAGAATTAATGATTTATTCTCAACTAAAAACACTACAGATTTTGATAAACTTATAACCCTTTTTGGTGCTATAGAGAGATCCTTCCAAGAGCTTGTTGACCTAGCAGCTCGTCTTGGAGTTACTATTTCACGTACAGAAGACAAACCAGACAGCCTCACTCAATTAGACCTATTAAAAAGTCAGATTATAAAAAAGCATATGAAGGTTGCGCTTGATGGTTTTATAGAATCTGAAGGGCAGCGATTTCTTGCTTCTGCAGATCCTAGAATAATCGAAATGCCAATAATTATTGTTTGTAGAGCTTTAGATACTTTGGATTCAGCAATTCAAAAAAAACTAGGCGCTGCGACAACTCCTTTAGCAGCAAATCACACTATTGTATTAGCTACTCAGCATCTACCTGCACTTGCAAAAGATTTTTGTTCGGCTGGAATCAGGCCTTTGTATAATGCTTTCAAGAGAACAAAGAAATCAGAACTTGCTCGTGTACAGGCTATTGTTAACTCTGGAAGCTCTGATTTTACTGGTGAATTATCTGAGCTATTAAAAACTTCACCTGTTGTGTCAGCATCAGTCTATAGTTTTTTACTTAATCTTATGATTGCAGAAGCTCCAACCCTTGTCTGTACGTATGATGATTTGAAAGAAAAATTAAGTTTACCGCCTACACCGCCTAGCAAAATACGTAAAGCAACTATTGATCAGAAAAGGTTTACAGCAACTCTTAGCCAGGACGAGATAAATGAATTGACTTACGCGTTGTTAAGTGACTTCTTTGGGATAAACCTAAATTTCATAAAAGACCCTAAAGAATTTCCGTATTCTGCAGGGGACTGGCAAGGAAAATTTTTTGCGACAGAGACAGATCGAGGAAGTGGAAGAATTATAGCTTACAAATATGTTGATTCTGTTCCTGTTGAGGCAAAGCCTGGCGATAAAGCTATAGAGACAGGACTTGGAGATAAATTTGAGACTCTAAAAACAAACGGATTTGTCAAAAATCTAGCGTTTCCAGGGGCAAAGCCTTCTTTAGTAGTAAGCTTTGCAGATGGTTTAAAATCTCTTTTTACAGCCACAGATGTTAGTGTGGATTCGATTATAGCAACAGGTCTCTTCTCTGAGAAGTCCAAAACGCTTATAAACAAGATCCTTACTAGACTAAAATCATACAAGATGATCTCTGACTTACAAAAAGAGGATAAGCAAGGAGCTGGTTATAAGAGATATCGAGGTGATAAGTATGCACCTAGTGAATTTGTCACACTTATGAGAGATTTTAGTAAGAAAAAAATCTGGACTGTTGACGTTAAAAAATCTCTTGCAGATCAGATGTATGCTGTTATTACAGCCCATTACACATTATTAGGTCATTTTGCCAGAAATATTTTACGCGTTGTTCCTGCAGATCAAGATAGTTTAATTGCTGGGATGGAAGCGTTTACTCTTGGTATGGATGCTCTGATTGGCGATGATGGCAAACCGAAACTTCCTGCATGGACTGCTCATTCGGTATCAACCGGCAATACATCAGATTCATATGCTTTAGGCGGGTTATTTGGTACTGGTGACGATGATGAGCCAGCAAAGCCAGCTGCTCCTCGTGTTGATGGTGACCCCGGTGCGCCTAAAGAGAAGACGGATGGCGGACCTAAACCACCAAAAGTAGTTGGTGGAGATAAACCTGCAACCGATCGCCTGAAAGAAATTTTTGAGATGTCTGTTGGCGACATTAAGACACAGATAACCACTATGGTTGATGCAGCTAGAAGAGCAGGGAAAAGCAAAGAATTTGTAAATGCCGCAGGTAAATTTCTTATTCCGCTTATGGCAGCTACAAGAACAACAAAAGATGCTCTTGCTTCATTTGTTCGACCTATGAATGCAGAAGATTGTGTTCCTGGATTTTTCCAGACGAGTACTCTCGATGGCAGATCAGGTCCAGTGCTCCTTAATATTATTAGAAGCTCAAGCAAAGCTCCTGATGCAATAGACAGAGTACTTGCTGTTTTAAGTGCCCTTGATTGGACTCTGCCGATAGAAAAAGGGCGCACCCTTGTCGGCCTTGGTTTGTTAGGGCTTCCATCTCTAGCATCTTTACCTTTGCTTAAGGCTGATTGTGATGAGTTTGGGATTCCATTTGCTTGGCCTGCAACTTTTAATAAAGGTATTGCTGACGAGGTTGAGGCAGCGCGGAAAGCAGTAGAAAAAACTCGCACCTCAAAAGGTAAGCCAAAGGGAACAGAGGTAACGACGCTTGCAGATGCTAAAACATTACGTGATGCATTAAAGCATGTGACGGTTTTAGAGCCTAAAAAAGTACAGAATGTCATGTTTGCTTTTAATTTAAGGCCTGCATCTGATCAGCTGGTGGTTAAGCGTGAAGCAGATAAATTAGCAGGTCAAGTCGGTGATCAGAAAGATGCAAAAGATCGTGGTGGCCAGCGAGTGACAGAGTTATGGCTTACGGAGTTCAGACGGTTATTAAGTGCGGGTAATTCGGAGGCTGCATTTAGACTTATAAAGGATAAACTCTCAAGCGCTGAAACAAGTGTTGCAGGTATAGATTATGTCATGGCTACTTTTTTGAGAGCCAAGGATGTATCTGCTGAGCTATGGTATCAGTTTATTGCAGAGTCACTCAAAGAGTCTGTTGGTGGTGTTCCCCGAGATACAGTTCTTAAACTTCTTTTAAATAGAATGCTTTCAGTTGAGGATAAGGATGGCCTGGATGATCTGTATGTTGCCAAGTGGGCTGGACTAACAAGTCCACCACCAGTAATTGTTGGGTTAACTAATCCATGGGCTAAACCAGATTTAGCCAAAGCATTTGTAGCCAGTGGTTTCGACCTCGGGTTTTTCTTGTCAACATGGGGACGCTATAATCCTGGAAAAGAATTAGGTGATTGGCTTGTAAATTTATACAGCGGCAGAAAGCCAGTTTTTGGCTATCATATGCTTTATAATTTATTTGATATTACAACTATTAATGATGCAAGAAAGCCTCAGGCTATAAAAGCACTACGCACTGTTGCTCAAGAGGCACTGCAAACTATAGCTGCAAATACGCTTGGTCTTGAAAGTCAGTATTCAGGTGCAGGAGTTCTTGAAGCTATTTTGATGCGTCTGCATGAAGAAGATGAAGCCGATCGTTTGGCTGATTGGCTAGAAGAAAAGCTAACAGAGATCGCTGCTACTTTTGGTAAAGCTTCATGGAGTGATTGCTTAGGTGGCGAGCATAATGCAGCCTTGCGTAGACTTATTAATGGTATTGTTAAAAATGCTCATGATTTGGGTGGTTACGCTGCTCCAGCGTATGAAGATGATGTCCTTGATGCAGCTGCACCAACCCGTGAACAAATCGATGCAGCAGTAGCTGAGTATGCTGCAATTAAGGGTGAGGCTCCTGTATTGCCTGATCTACCTCAAGAATCGCTTTGGATGACTGATCTTAGTTCATGGGCTAGAGGAGTTTCATTAAAAATACACCCAGATAAACATCCCGGTGAAACAGAAAAATATGGACGTCTCATTGCTCGATTTAATCTTTTGGTTGATACGCTTAAACGTGCAAGTGCTACTGTTGCAGAAGTTGGCGGCGGAGCTGATGGTGGGGGTGAAGCTGATGATGATATGGAATAATGCTGAGTCTCGTTTAGTTTAGATTTGATACACAAAGCAGGGGGCAACCCCTGCTTTAATTTTATGAGGGTAAGGTATGAACATAAAACATTACTTGTTTTTGCTTCCTTTTTTTTGTTCTCAGCTCTATTCGTCGATTATTTTTACACCAACTACATTGGCTGATGGGATTAAGACTTCAAATAATAAAATTTTACTAGAACACGCGTACTATTTTGCTGCTCGTTTTTTGCTTAAAGCAGACTTCCCTGCGGGTGAGATTGCAACTAATCTTGAGAAAATCATTTTAAATCCTGATTTTAAGGAGACGCTCAAAAGCGGTAAGACTATTACAGTTGCAGCTCAGCTTCAAACAGCATTTATTGACAGTATAGCAAAAAGACGCTTGCCTAAAGCTCTTTCTGATGCATTTATCACCAAGCGATTATTTAATGATCTAGAGTTAAAAACTATTTACTCTAGATTTAATGATGAGTGGATGCCTAGGGGCCAATTCTTTGTACTTGATAGCACAGATGATTCGCTAGAAAAGCCAGTTATTACTGCTCTTAAATCAAAAAGCCGTGCTGCGTGCCTCTTTAACACAGGTGAGGCAAGTGCACCGCGCTGGGTGACGCTTGGCATAGCTTTTGACAGTGACGACGTGCACGTCTATATCATGGACCCAGACAAAGCGGGTGGAGCTTTTACAGATTTGCATCAAGATCGATTTACTGCGCTTTTAACTTCTCATGACATTATTACCCTGGTTGAGACGCCCAAGCGCCGCGGATCATTAGGTTCAGATGCTTCAGATGCATCTGGCTCAGATAAAGATTCTGATGATGGTGCAAGCACAGAAACTGATTCTGCTGGCTCTGGTGTAGGCTCTGACAGCGGTACTTCTAGCGGCAGGGTAAGCACCGCCCCGGGGGATCCTGACGCCGCAGGCGCTGCATCTGGAGGTGCAGGCACTGACAAGCCACCAAAAAAATCTTTGTGGCAAAAAATCTTTGGTGGTGACAAAAAAAATAAAAAAATAAGAGCTCTTTTTGACAGCAGGCTTGAGCAACGTAAAATCGAGAAGCAGCAAACGCTCTTTACTGAGCGAGCAGCTGTTCAGACAGCATTAAGCGCTCAAGCTGGGTATACGACCCTTGCAATGCGTGCGCTTGCCGCAACTGATGATTTTATCGCGCGCGTGATGGCCGCCGCTACGGGTGCTGGTGGTGTAGTTAAGCCTGATGCTGAGGAATTTGTTAAGGGCTTATTATCACCGGTTGATGATTTTTGGGCAGATGGCCTTGCGGCAGCACTTGTTGCACATGCAGCAGAAGAAAAAGACCCTTGGCATGCAGCGTCAGCTGTTGCAAAAGCGCTTATGCTTGTCTCTGCTGATAAACTTGTACAGAGTGTTGTTACGCCTTGTACCACTGTGCAGCACCTTGAGTGCTCAGCGTGCAATGGGCAATCATTTATAGAGGGGTATGAAGGGTTTGATATCCCTCTGCGTACTGATGGTTTTGATGCAGCAGGCGCAACCCCCATCGCTGAATTTTTAGCGAGCAAGCGTGAGGTCACAACCTGGTGTGATAACTGCCAGGAGCTGTCAAAGAAAAAGCTTCCTATCACAACAAAACAAATACAAAAGACACAAGTTTTTTGGGGTGCGTCAACACCATGTGCAGTACTCCGCATTGAGCGTGTTGCACCTGATCGCGTTATCAATAAGCACAAAATAACCTTTCCGGCTGATGGTCAATGCTCAGTGTATGGCATGAAGATGCAAGTCAAATCAGTAGTGTGCCTTGCTGGTGAGCGTCTTGATGACGCACAGATGATGCTTATTACTCAAGCAGGGGTAACAAAAGCAGATGGATCTGTTGTCCCTGGGGCAGATGCTTTTACAGACGTTCTTACAACTGGTCAGCATGATGGCGCGGTAGGGTACCTGTATGTTTGTGAGCCTGCACCCGTTGTTGTTCCACCGCTTGTGCGCACTGCAGCAACTCGTGGGCTTGTTTGGCGAGATAACTCTTGTTATCAAAATAGTGCACTTCAGGCAATGTTTGCGTGTGAGCCATTACGAACCAGATTTCACGCATCATTAACTGCAGCTGCTGGCCCGCGTCATCCTGTTGTACCAAGTTTAAAAGCTGTGTTTGATGCATTAATGCTTCCTGGTGCTAGCGTATTTGATCCATTAGCTTTTCATACAGCTGTTTGGGGCATAACAGAAGTTGATGCAAGGGGAAATAAGACAAAACCATTTATTCGTGGCTCACAGGAAGATGCAACTCAGTGCGTCAGAATGGTTTTTGATATACTCAAGGATCAAGGCGTTATTGATTCTGTTCGCTCTAAGTCTGGTTCTGTAATATATTCACCTGTGATAGACAGGCTCACACTATCATCAAAACTTATGTGTCAAAAGTGCTTCACTCCACGTGTGGCTGTTCCTGAAAATACAAACATATTAGCACTTAGCCTTGATGATAAAACTACTCCAGAACCCATAAGCACGCTTGTTACAGGATTTTTTACTAATGAACCGCTTAGTGATGGTGAGCGCCCTGATTGTGCTCTTTGTAAAGAAAAAACAAATCATACCAAAGAGCTTATTTGTGCGTGGGATGATAATCTTGAGTTTGTTATTTTGCAGATTAAACGATTTGTAGATACGTATGTTGTTGATCCAGCAACGGGCAGTTCAATTAAAAAAATAAGCACCCCAGTAACGTTTCCGGACAATGGTGTTTTTGCTATTCGTGGTAAATTATTCAGAGTTGTCTCTGTTATTATGCAGTGGGGCAGCCTTAATAGTGGCCATTATTTTGCAGTGACGCCGCACGCTGAGCTTAATGATAGCAGAGTTACAGAAACAACTGATGCGTTCAGGCAGCTTATGACAACAGGGGAGTATAATTCAGCACAAGGGTATTTATACTTTTGTGTGCCGCTGTAAGTGAGTTTTTGTACCAAATAAATAAGAAGGGGCAGCTGGAAACAGCTGCCCCTTCTTATTTAGTAACATTATATGCATAAGCAAAACCTGTTCCTGTTTTGCAATTGCCCTAGAGGACCGCTCGATCAGACCCGCAGGCACGCTCAGGGCGAGCGGGGGGTGATACATCTGGGCGCTTAGGGTCGGGCGGGCAGGAACAGGCCCGCGTATAAAAATGTATCATAATTAATCT
>CAZHRK010000007.1:0-11196 GCA_964534555.1 uncultured Pseudomonadota bacterium
CTGGTAGTCAGCCCGGCCCAGGGTGAAGGTGTTCTTGGACCAGATGATGAAGGTGACCCTGAACACCAAGGAGTTCATCAAGGGGCAGTGGGTGGTGGTGCCAGCCCTTTGGCGCAAGTATCCGAGTTGGCAGGCCAGCATCGACGATCACGCCACGTTCCTCAAGCGCAACCCCCGCTACAAGGCCTGCTTTGCTTGCACCACTGCCCAGGCGTTTGCCAAGACGCTGGCGCAGGCAGGCTATGCCACCGACCCGGCTTATGCGGACAAGGTCATTGGCTTGATCAAGCAGCACAACCTGCTGGCCTTGGACGGAGGTGCCCCATGAACTGGCTTAACCGTTTCATGCTGGCCAACTGGTCGCACATCCTGAATGCGTTCTTTCTGCTCATGGCGCTGCTGTGCGGGATGCAGATGGGCGAGTCCCGTGTCCAGAAGGCCTGGGATGCCGAAAAGCAAAAGATCGCGCTGGCCCAGGCAAGGCAAGAGCAGCACGTAGTCGATGTGCGGCTGACCCAATCTCAAATCACCCAGGAAATCTCAAATGAATACGCAAAAAGGTCAAAGCTGCTGGCTGATCGCCAGCCTGACAGTCGCGCTGGCGGGGTGTACAACGCCCCCGCAACCGGTGGCAGGGATCTGCCCGCCGTTCCCGACGGTCCCACAAGAGCTGATGCAGCCAGCACCGACCCTCTACCTGCTACCTCTGGAAATGCGGGAGCGGTGAGCTGCGAGCAGATGAGCAAGGATGCGGCGCAGACTACGTTGATGCTCATTGAAATTCAGCGGTGGTATGAGCGCGAGTCAAAAACTCTTCAATGAATTACGGAGAACGGTTGGCGACGAAGCAACACCTGATCCTGGAGCTTTCTGAAGAACTTGGCGTTGGCGTGCAAAAGAGCGTTCATGTCAGCACGGAAGTCCAGCCAGAAGGTCTGGGCCGAACTGCATGAGCAGGCCTGGCGCTACTTCGGTGGCTCATGCCGCTACGTGGTGCTGGACAACCTCAAGGAAGGCGTGATCAAACCCGATCTGTACGAGCCTGAGCTCAACCCGGTGTACGCAGCCACGCTGGCCCACTACGTGGTGGTGGCTGATCCGGCCCGGGTGCGTGACCCCAACCGCAAGGGCAAACGCTTTGAGAGCATCGAGGCGCAGAACGAGCCACTGGAGCGTTGGGAAATGCGTTCGCGTTAAGAGGCCCCTGCGATTTGGTCACGTTTTTAGCGCGGCAAGGGCTCCTTGTCTTTGACTTGGCGTCGGGCAACGTACTCGCCTAGACCGAGGTGCTCAGTCACCTGTTTTCGTGGCCACAGTCTTTGAGACGAGATAGAGGACTAGCGGACGTACCAAGGTGACGCATGCGAAGGCCACTGGCATGGCTATTACGTAGGTACTCAGTACCCGTTGAATGAACCGGGTGTCAACTCCGGTGTTGATGGCCGTTAGGAGCAGACACATCATGAAGGCGATGATGGTTGCCATGTAGAACGCAAACGCAAGCGAACTAAATTTGTAAGGAAGCTTTCTCATGCTGTAGTTGACCTTCACTCAAGGTGGTTGCTGAGACAAAGAGAGTGGCAGAGGATGTGGTAAGGGATAGCCCTTAAAAAAATACTTAGATATCGAAGTATACTTCAACGTAGTGCCTCCTTGCACTTTCCCATCTTTACAGGAGATTTCCATGATTACGCATGAAGAAAACGATCTGCTGTGCCGTGTTGAAAACGGTGCACCCATGGGGCAGCTGATGCGCCGGCATTGGGTTCCTATCTGTCTCACCGAAGAGGTCTCCGAGCCGGATGGGACGCCCGTCAAAGCCCGCATCCTCGGAGAAGATCTCGTGGTTTTCCGAAACACGGACGGCGAAGTTGGTGTGATGGATGAGTACTGTCCTCACCGCAGGGCATCGCTCGTGTTTGGCCGCAACGAAGAAGGTGGTCTTCGCTGTCTTTATCACGGATGGAAGATGGATGTGAACGGCAACGTCACGGAAATGTCTTCCGAGCCTGAGGCCAGTGGCATGCTGGAGAAGGTCAAGCACAAGGCCTATCCGACCAAGGAGTGGGGTGGTTTCGTCTGGGCCTACATGGGGGCTGCTGAAACCATGCCGGAGTTCGAGCCTCCCCGTTGGGCGCCCACGGCGGATACGCGTGTGAGCGTTGCCAAGGTGATCATTCCTGTGAACTGGGCTCAGATCCTTGAAGGCGCGATTGACTCTGCCCACAGCTCGAGTCTGCACAGCTCAGACATGGTCCCTGCGCGTGTCGATGGAGCCAAAGCCACGGACAAAAACTGGCTGCGCCCCTCGACCGACAAAGCGCCGCGGATGCAAGTGCAGCGCGCCAGCTTCGGATTCCGTTACGCTGCGGTGCGACGTCCGATCTTCAACGCGCAGACGCACGACTATGTGCGTACGACGGTTTTCGTTGCGCCATGGACGGTGCTGATTCCGCCCAACAACCTGTACAACGTGGCGAACGTGAATGTGCCGGTGGATGACACCAATACCTGCTTCTACTTCATTGGCTGGGGTCATCCGTCGCAGACCCCGGAGACGGCGACTTGGCGCAAGTTCTTGGGTCAGACCGTTGGTGTGGATCTGGATGAGCAATACCGTCCGCTGCGCAACTACGAAAATCGCTACTGGCAAGACCGTCAGGCGATGAAGAGCGGGAACTTCACAGGCATTTCCGGCATTCCGAACCAAGACATGGCGATGTGGATCACCATGGGGAAAATCGCTGACCGAAGCCACGACCGGCTGGGTGCCAGTGACATGGCAATCGTCGAGTTCCGCAAGCAGATGGTGGAGGCTGTTCAAGCCTTCCAGGCGACAGGCGAGGCCATCGGAACAGGAGAGAACCGCATCCCGAAGGAGGTGTGTTCGTTCCAGGGTGTTATTCCCAAGACGGTGGACTGGCGCACCCAGGACGTGAGCTACGTCTGGCTTGACGGACAGGACAATCCAGAGATGGACCGTTCTTACGTGGTGACGGAGGGGGCGAACTCCTGATGTCAAAGCTGCACATATCGGTCGCCATGGGCGACTACGACCGAAATCGTGCCTTGTACGACGGGCGTGTCCAGATTGATGGATGCGACCCGGTGTACATGCTGCTGAATCCCGAAGAGATGTTCTTTCGGGCCATGCGCAGCCGGGACTTCGATATCACCGAGCTCTCTTTTTCCAGCTACCTGGTCAAGCACGCCAAAGGCGAGAGCCCTTATATCGCCGTGCCGGTTTTTCTGTCACGTGCCTTCCGGCATACCTCTATCTATGTCCGGAAAGATCGCATTAAAAAGCCTGAAGACCTCAAGGGCTGCCGTATTGGCGTGCCGGAGTATCAACTGACTGCGGTGGTTTGGGCGCGGTCGATCCTGCAGGACGACTATGGCGTGAATCCCGAGGACGTGACCTGGGTCAGAGGCGGAATCGACACGCCCGGACGTCCGGAGAAGATCAAGCTGGATCTTCCTCCGGGCGTGACCATTGAGGCCGCTCGGGAAGGGCGCACCATCTCCGACCTGCTCGACAAAGGTGAGATCGATGCTTTTATCGCACCACGGCCACCCAGCGGAGCTGCGTTGAGCAACCCTAATGTGGCTTGGCTGTTCGATGATCCGACTACGGTGGCAAAGGACTACTACCGGCGGACAGGCATCTTTCCCATCATGCACGTGGTGGGCATTCGCAAAGAGCTCGCGGAGCAGAACCGCTGGTTGCCGGCAGCTGTTTTCAAGGCCTTTGGTGAATCCAAGGCGAAGGCCTTGGAGCTCCTGGCGGATACTTCTGCCACCAAGGTAACGCTGCCGTTTGTGGAAGAACAGCTCAAGGCGGCACGTGAAACGCTTGGAAACGACTTCTGGTCATACGGGGTGGAGCCCAATCGAAAGACGATTGAAGCGTTCTTGCATCACCACCATGCGCAAGGCTTGTCGTGCAGAAAAGTGGGTTTGGATGAGCTCTTTCACCCGTCTACTTACGAGAGCTACAGCATCTGAGGCGCTCTTGCTCATGCAAGCAACCAAAGATTGGTGATCAACAGCGCTTCAGTCGCCCGCGTCGCTCTCTAAAGGGGCGCGGGTTTCTTCCTCATGTGCCAAGTTTTCAATCATCCTCACCAACGCATTCCTCACCAAAGAAAGCGTCCGATCTGGAAGCCCATCGGCACTGATCTCGTTGACCTCTTCTGCCAAGGGCACAAGTACATGTTCAAGTGTGCGCCCAGCATTGGTCAAGTAAACGTGCATGTTCTTCTTGTTGCCGGGAAGGTGCCTGCGTTCAATGAAACCCATTCGCTCCATGGCTTTCACGGCCGAGAAGGTCGTCGGCTCCATCACGCCCGCCAGATCGCTCAGCTCCTTCTGGGTCAGTCCGTCGCGATTCCAAAGGATTCGGAGGAACGTCCAGTGTCCAAATGACACGCCAAACGGTGACAGCCGATACTGAAGCGCACGCATCTGAGCCCGCGCAACATCTCGGACAAGATGGGCGAGGCGGTCATTGGGGACCGATTCTCGCCAGTGATGAAGTAGGTTTTGTGTTTCTATGGAATTGCTGGTCATTGGAGAGTCAACGCCGAATGGCAGGTACTGCAGCTTGATGCTCCAAAATGATAGCGCTTCCTTTCTTGCTCGACTCGAGAATCGCCAGACACACTTCCATCGTTGCCAAGGACCAAGCGCCAGAATGGGTAGGCGCTGCACCTTCCCTGGCCACTGACCACATTTCGTCCACGACCTCTGAACGTTGAACCGCCTGAGGTGGCAGTGCATCAAGGTGTACGCCATGGATGTCGTGAATCTCTACGCCATAGGGCGTCAAACGGAGGTCTGCCTGTTCGCAGCAAGCAATGACGGGCCCAAAGTGTTGAAAGGCGGCAGGTGCGCTTCCAAGGTCTGGTACATAGTCCGGTCCACCAAAATTCCGGTTGGCCTTCCGACGGGCTTCGGCAATTTCGTCCTGTGTACTCACGTACTTTTCTCGGGTGAGTCGGTGGGTGTCGGTGTTCTTTGGCCACCCCATTTCGCCGATGCCGTCCATCCACGTGTCGGTGTCAAAAAAACCATACCCGTTGTAGGTCACGCTGGCAAAGGCGCCGGAATGAAAGTTCAGAATGGCGGTATACGCTCCCTCAGTGGGGCGCTGCCGGTCCCACTCCCCGGTTCTAGCGTAGACGGAAGCGACCTCTCCTCCTGCGAGCAAGCGAACTATGTCGATTTGGTGGGCCGCCTGGCTGAAGACAACTCCCCCTCCTTTCGTTGTATCCAGTTCTTCCGGACGTCTTGGCCGGTAGAGAAAGTCGGTGAAGTTCATGGCTTGAATCATGCGGACACGACCAAACCGCCCCGACTCGATGATTGAGCGCGCACGCAATACCGGGGCATTGAAACTGTGGCTGTGGCCCACGATCAGTTGTGTGCCCGCTTTTTCACAGGTCTCCCGCATGCGCTCGCATTCCGAAAGCGTCAACGCCATGGGCTTTTCGACGAGCGCGTGTTTCCCATGTCTGGCAGCAAGCCGCACATGTTCCTCGTGCAACTGGTGAGGCGTTGCGACATAGATCCATTCGACGTTCGGGTCTGCGCAGAGGGCGTCTGCAGAGTTGTGCGCGGTACCACCGAAAGCCTTCGAAAAGGCCGCTGAAGCGCCCGCATTGGTATCAAAGCAGGCGACCAACTCGATGCGTGGATCTTTGCTGAGGGTTGGGATCATCAGCGTGAATGCGCGTCCAAGTCCCAGGACGCCAAGCTTGATGGGTTGCATCGTCGCCCTCACAGGTCGAGGACAAGCGTGTCGGACTTCGCTCTGGAGACGCAAACCATGATGTGATCTTCCTGCTCTTCCGGGAGCAATGCCAGATCTCGATGATCCGCCTCACCCTTGAGCAACCGGACTTTGCATGAGCCGCATGTTCCGCTCTCACACGAACTCGGCACCCGGATACCATGTTCTCGTAGCGCGTCCAGGATACTGCGGTTGGCCGGTACCACCAGCGTCTTGCCAGCTTTGGCCAACTCGACCTCGAACGGCTTGTCGTCCGCGTGCGGCTTCGTATCCGCGCCAAAGCTCTCAAAATGCACCGCACTGCTGGGCCAGTGCCCCGTCATGTCCTTGACCTCATCCATCAGGCGCTTGGGGCCACAGCAGTAGACGTGCGCGCCCGCCTGAGGTTTCTCGAAAACGGACCACAAATCGAATGTCTTTGTGGGATCGCCGTGGGTGTGATGGACAACCACACTGCCAGCAAGTTCAGGTGAGCGCAGCTCGTTCAGAAAGGCGGCAGACTCGGGCGTGCGAGTCAGGTAGTAGAGCTTGAAACTGCGCAAGCCTTCGGCTTGCAGGGAATGAATCATGGCGCGCATCGGCGTAATGCCTATTCCGCCCGCCACAAGGATGAAACTCTTCGCCTTGTCGCTCAGCCCGAACAGATTGCTTGGGGTGCCGGCCATGAGCGTATCCCCCACGTTCACCTCATCGACCAGACTCTGCGATCCCCCCCGGCCGTCAGCTTCTCGCTTGACCGCGAGCTGATAGTGGTCTGCCTCATCGGGGTTGCTGCACAGAGAGTAGTGGCGCATCGCCCCATTGGGCACCTGCACAGCAATGTGCGCCCCCGCCGTGAAGCTGGGCAAAGGCAATGAGTCAGGGGATTTCAATTCGAAAAGAACGGTGTCCGTAGCGATGACTTCCTTGCGGGTCACCAGGAGGGGGCGCATTGTCTCGTCTGTAGTCATGGTCTGTGGTCTTGCTTAGAAAATTCGATGGTATCCACTCTTGACAAAGATCAAACAAGAGGGAAAAATGCATTATCTTAGTTATCTAAGAAAAAAACAAGCGCTGGCACACATCCTCTTTCCGGGGGCGAGGCCGAGGTGCTTGCTGATCCGCTTCAACCCCACCAACGGAGACAATCCATGAAACGACGTTTTTTTGCTGCATTGGCTGTGACGACCTTCCTTGCATCCGGTTTTTCGCAGGCGCAGACGAGTGACTTTCCCAACCGCCCAGTCAAGCTCATCGTGCCCTATTCTCCTGGTGGCTTGCCGGACACCGTCGCACGGGTCATCGCGCAAAAGCTCTCGGAGCGGATGAAGCAGGGTTTCGTGGTGGAAAACAAGCCCGGGGGTAACGGCGTAGTGTCGGTACAAACACTTGCCGCGCTGCCGGCAGACGGGTATAGCTTCATCGTTTCCGATGGCTCCATGCTGTCCATTACTCCGCAGATCAACAAGGCGGCCAAGTACGCTGTGGGACAGGATCTGCAGGCTGTGTCGCTGATCGCCCGCTCGCCTTTGTTCTTGGTGGCGCACCCCAAATCAGGAGTCAAGACCTTTCAAGAGTTTGTGGCTCGCGCCAAGAAGGAACCCGGTGCATTTACCTATGGGTCTTCGGGGATTGGAAGTACCCACCACCTCACGATGGAAGCTTTGAAGTCGGAACTTGGACTTTCCATGGTCCATGTTCCATTTCGTGGATCGAGTCAGTCGGTGCCCGCCCTAGTAGGTGGGCAAGTCGACTTCCTGTTTGCCGCTTTGCCGTCCATGTTGGGTTTTGTGAAGAACGGTCAGGTCATCGTGCTGGCCAGCAACGCACCCAAGCGTTCATCTTCTGCTTCCGATACCCCCTCGATTGCAGAAACCATCCCGGGGTTTGACTTTTCAGTCTCAGTTGGCGTGCTGGCACGAACGGGGACTCCACCTGAGATCTCCAAACGGGTGGCTGATGAGATCGCACAAATTGTGAAACTGCCAGATGTTGTCGAGAAGTTCCAGGGAGCCGGCATCGAACCCGTTGGTGCTGGTGGTGATGTCTACCGGAAAGTCATCGAGCATGAGAATCAAGCGATGGCAAAAGCAGGAAAGCACGCGGAACTCAAAGCTGAGTAATGTATGCCGATGGGGCTGGTATGCCCCTCGTCGCACTTTGGTTCGCCTGTTTTGGCGCCATCATGCTGGGGGGGCTTGTCAAGGGAACACTGGGAGTGGGGCTGCCGCTTGTGGTGCTTCCCTTGTTGTCGCTTCTTCTCCCAGCACCAAAGGCTATGGGGCTGCTCGTCATGCCGGTTCTTCTTTCGAACCTGTGGCAGGCTGTTGAAGGTAAGAGGCTGAATGAAGGAATGCGGCGTTTTGGTGGCTTGATGGTCTGCCAGTTCGTCGCGACGCTTGCCGCTATCCATATGACGAGGAACCTGTCCGTGCAGGGCTTCAATGTTCTGCTGGCAGTCGTGGTGATGGTCGCAGTAGGGATGATGGCCATTGGAGCAACTTTTCGAGTGAATCCCGGTCAAGAGCGGTGGATGGGGCCTCTGGTTGGCGGGGTCGCAGGTGTAATGGCCGGCGTCTCGACATTGACCGGCCCCATTCTCATTGCCTATCTTTTGGCACTCAAGTTGCAAAAAGACGAGTTCATCAGGTCCATCAGCATCATCTATCTTCTGGGCTCTGTTCCCATGTATGGGACCATGATGTGGTATGGCCGCTTTGGTTGGGAGGAGGTCGCTCTTTCCTGCCTCGCCCTGATTCCCATGTTCGTCGGCCTTCGAATGGGAAGATTGCTTCGTCATCGGCTCAGTGAAACCGTGTTTCGACGTCTGCTGCTGGGGCTGCTGACCGTGCTCTCCGTGTTGCTCATCACCAAGTAACCACATCTGACCACTTGGAGCAGGGGAGAACTGTTTCCTTTTTATGAGTAACGTGACCAATGAATTCAACAATCAATTGGGATGATGGCTACCTTCTTGGGTTCACACCCATGGATTTGGTACACCGGGAGTTCGTCGACTGTGTGGCCGCGCTTCAACGGGCAGAAGAAGCCGACCTGGAGGGCGTACTCAACACGCTTGCCCGGCACTGTGAAGTGCATTTCGAGATGGAAAACCGCTGGATGCGCGAAACCGACTTTCCTGCCAGCGAGTGTCACATCAACGAACACGCCGCCGTGTTGAAAAGCATCCATGAGGTCGGGCAACAACTGGCCAGCGGCAACGTGGCTGTGTGCCGCCGACTGGGTAGCGAGCTGGCCACCTGGTTTCCTGGTCATGCGGACTACCTCGACTCAGCCTTGGCGCACTGGATGTGCAAACGCACACTGGGCGGGAAGCCTGTGGTTCTGCGTCGTAACATCAGGAGCAACGAGTCTGCTCCTGAGCAAACCTAAAACATATCCAACACTTTTTCACATGAAGACCTTTGACGAACAAGTCCACGCGGATGTCCAACGCACACTAGAAGAGGATGTGGGCACGGGAGACTTGACAGCGGCGCTCATCCCAACGGATCGCAGGGCAGTTGCCACCATCATCTGCAGGGAGTCCGCCGTCATCTGTGGTCGTCCCTGGGTCAACGAGGTGCTTCGTCAAACTGCTCCTGCTGCGCAGATTCACTGGTTTCTCAATGACGGTGATGTACGTCGTTATGTGCCGCCGCATTCGATGTCGCAGGCGTGCCATGCAGTCTACCTCAACCTTTTCTAAAAAAGCTAAGCAATCTAATAATTTAATTAGCTCTCTAATAGAATATTGATTAAGGTTCGGTGTGTCAAGCGCATCGAGCCGATTCGAGTGAGAGGAGAAACCCTTGAGCTGCTTGCAATCGCGTACGAACCGGCAACGCGAAGGCGTGAGCACAAATCGGGAGGAATCCAAGCGGACTGAATTAGGCGCTTCGGAAAATGTCGATTGCACGCCGCAAAGCGCTCTCCTTCGCCACTTAGTTCTTCGCTATCAAGGGCGTTTATAGTGAGTGCCTTGCAGCAGCCCGGCTATGCTTTCGCCGGGTCACCTACCTCTGGCATCTGCCCGGTATCTTGGGGAAGCCCAGCCGTCGACGTAATCAAATAGGTTTTTGACGCTATTCGAATAGGCCGCAGCGCCACCTGTGTTCATGCAGTTGGCGCAGGGCGTGAAGCCATGCGTTGCGCCTTCAATGAACACCAGATCCTTGTCCTTGGCCGCCGAAGCATCAAATTCCTCTTCGGAGTCCCGGATGAACAGATAGCCTCCCATCCCCATGACAAGGGTTGGCACTGAGATCGCACCTACCGCGCAGATCGTTGAGTTGTTGCTCGAACAATGGTCGATCCCATCCAGCGAGTTTGTAGAGCGCACCGCTTGGGTGGACAGGAACGAGCGCAGCGATAACTGCTTCGTACCGCGGTTGAACGACATCGTCGAAGCCAGCGTATCGAGCTCCACTGGGCTCACGGTTGTCACAAGCTGGCGGTCGATCGAGCCATCGTTGCGGATTAACTTTTGAGGACGCTGGGTTTTGCGCAGTGAAATTTGCGGATCGAGGCTATGCAGCTGCGATGCTCCGCCAGGACCTGCTCCCGGATTGCCGCCATGCGGAATCGCGAATTGATCGTTGTCGGGGAAAGGCCCTTTGCCGGCCGCAATGTCTTTGGTGCGGCGATCAGCTTCGGCGATCAGCGAATTCATGCGGCGCGACTGGGCAGCAAAATAACGCGCTTGGAAGTCGGGTGAGTAAGTCGAGGCGCCCGCAGCGTTATAGCCATTGGCGGGGCTGTAAGGATCAAGCGCCGGATCAAAGGCGCCCGGCGTTTCGCGCAACACCGATCCATTCAGGCTACGAAGCAAGATGACCGGAACACCTGGGTGCGCATCGGCGAGGATCAGACCGTCGGCTGGGGGAAGATTCGCTAGGTCGTTATTGCAGGGAACGATCTTGCGCGTGTCCTGGCAAAAACCGATGCCTTTCTCCGCTACGGCTTGGTAAAAACTTAGGGTCGGCCCGCCGCCGCTATGACCGAAGAGGATCACTTTCTCGATCCCCGGCTGCTTACGCAAATATTCGACACCGACCTTTACGTCGAGTGCAATGCGGTCCCAATCGACCTGGAACTCGTTGTTCTCGAAGCGGGTGTTCATGCAGAAAACCGCATACCCGCGCTTGGAAAGCTCCGAACAACCAATGTGGCTCAAATAATTGCCCGTGCGATGCACGATGAGAAAGGCCACCTTCGGATTGGGATTTGCGTCGGGCGTGTAGTACAGCGCCTTGACACCGCCACTCGTGTAGTAAGTCGGGCGGCTTTGGGCCTGAGCAGCGCCGCTTGCGCACGCAACAGCTGCGAGCAAACAGGCCACTATCCTGATTGGGTTCATTGTCTTGTCTCCTGATGTACGTCGTTATGTGCCGCCGCATTCGATGTCGCAGGCGTGCCATGCAGTC
>CAZHRK010000008.1:0-3419 GCA_964534555.1 uncultured Pseudomonadota bacterium
GAGACAATAAAAAAAGCTCCCAATTGCTTGAGAGCTTTTTTAACCTGGCAGTACCTATTTTTCCGTGCCGTAACCAGCCTAGTATCTTCGGCGTTGCGAGCTTTACTTCTGTATTCGGAATGGGAACAGGTGTTTCCCCGCAACTATCGCCACCAGAAATTTTCTTGAGTCTTGTCCCGATTATGATGGAATCAAGTCTCTTAATTTTTCATGATGATATCATGTATGTCATATATTTTTGATCTTAAATTGGGCTGACTGTTACATCAGCCCAATTTTTTCAGTAAATGTCTTTAATTTATTTTTCTATCACTCCGCAATGATAGATCTTCAGTGAAGTTTTATACGTAGATAAAACTTTCGACCTATTAGTATTGGTTAGCTCAACACATTGCTGTGCTTACACACCCAACCTATCTACCTTGTAGTCTTCAAGGGGTCTTATTGCGACGATTGCTCGTCACAGGGGTATCTCATCTTGAGGGGGGCTTCCCACTTAGATGCTTTCAGCGGTTATCCCGTCCGAACCTCGCTACCCAGCTTTGCTCTTGGTGAACAACTGGAACACAAGCGGTTCGTCCATTCCGGTCCTCTCGTACTAGGAACAGCTCACTCTCAAATACCCTACGCCCACAGAGGATAAGGACCGAACTGTCTTACGACGTTCTGAACCCAGCTCGCGTACCACTTTAATTGGCGAACAGCCAAACCCTTGGGACCTTCTCCAGCCCCAGGATGTGATGAGCCGACATCGAGGTGCCAAACCTCCTCGTCGATATGGACTCTTAGAGGAGATCAGCCTGTTATCCCCGGCGTACCTTTTATCCGTTTAGCAATGACCCTTCCATTCAGTGTCACTGGATCACTAAATCCTGCTTTCGCACCTGCTCGACTTGTCTGTCTTGCAGTCAAGCTCCCTTTTGCTTTTGCGCTCTTACTGGCGATTTCTATGCGCCACGAGGGAACCTTTGAACTCCTCCGTTACATTTTGGGAGGAGACCACCCCAGTCAAACTGCCCACCAGACACGGTCCTTCGTCCGGATCACGGAGCAAAGTTAGATTTTCAAATCAGCAAGGGCGGTATTTCACCGTTGGCTCCACAGCAGCTAGCGCTACTGCTTCATCGCCTCCCGCCTATCCTACACATGATAATCCAAAAATCAATGTCAAGTTGCAGTAAAGGTGCACAGGGTCTTTCCGTCCTTCTGCGGGTAGCTTGCATTTTCACAAGCACTACAAATTCACTGAGTCTCTCATCAAGACAGCGCTCAAGTCGTTACGCCATTCATGCGGGTCGGAACTTACCCGACAAGGGACTTCGCTACCTTAGGACCGTTATAGTTACGGCCGCCGTTTACCGGGGCTTCGAATCAGAGCTTCTCCTTACGGATGACTCCTCCTGTTAACCTTCCGGCACTGGGCAGGCGTCAGACCATATACTTCCACTTTCGTGTTTGCATGGCCCTGTGTTTTTGTTAAACAGTCGCTTGAGCCTCTTTGTTGTAACCTACAATCGCTCTGTGTTTGCAAGAAACACTCACGACGTAGGCACCCCTTCTCCCGAAGTTACGGGGCGATTTTGCCGAGTTCCTGAATGAGAGTTATCTCAACACCTTAGTATTCTCTACTCGACCACCTGTGTCGGTTTCCGGTACGATCACTGTTTTGCTCCCTAGAGGTTTTTCTAGTCAGCGTAGCATCAGCGAAATATATCTCTCTTTTGGATTGATATACCTGTCATGTCTCAGCTAGGCCTGTACGGATTTTCCTGTACAAGCTACCTACCTACTTCGCAAGGCATCCAAACGCCTTGTCCGCTTAGCTTCCTGCGTCACCCCATCGATTATCGCTAACAGTGGTGCTGGAATATTTAACCAGCTTTCCATCGCCTACTCCTATTGGCCTCGGCTTAGGTATCGACTAACCCTGAGCGGATGAACCTTTCTCACGGAATCCTTGGTCTTACGGTGAATGGGAATTCCACCCATTTTTTCGTTACTTATACCAACATACTCACTTCTCAACTACCACCACATGTCGTCACCGTCATGCTTACAAGTTGAGAACGCTCTTCTACCATGTATTTCTACATCCATAACTTCGGTGATTCGTTTAGCCCCGTTCATACTTCAGCGCAAAGACACTCGACCAGTGAGCTATTACGCTTTCTTTAAAGGATGGCTGCTTCTAAGCCAACCTCCTGGTTGTCTGTGTATTTTCACTTCTTTTCCCACTTAACGAATACTTAGGGACCTTAATTGATGGTCTGGGTTCTTTCCCTCTCGACTACGGAGCTTAGCCCCCGCAGTCCGACTCCCATGCTTACATCTACGACATTCAGAGTTAGTAAAGGTTTGGTAGGATCGCTCCCCCTAGCCTAAACTGTGCTTTACCGCCATAAACTACTACATGAGGCTATACTTAAATATATTTCGAAGAGAACCAGCTATCTCCTAGTTTGATTGGCCTTTCACCCCTACCCACAGGTCATCAGAGAATTTTTCAACACTCACCTGTTCGGTCCTCCATTTGGTGTTACCCAAACTTCAACCTGCCCATAGGTAGATCACTAGGTTTCGGGTCTGCCCCACAGTACTAGACGCCCTATTCAGACTCGCTTTCGCTACGGCTCCGGCCTTTCTAGCCTTAACCTCGCACTGTAGGAGCAACTCGTTGGCTCATTATGCAAAAGGTACGCGGTCGCACATTCTTATACCGTGCTTCCACCGATTGTAGACATTTGGTTTCAGATTCTATTTCACTCCCCTCCCGGGGTTCTTTTCACCTTTCCCTCGCGGTACTTGTGCACTATCGGTCATCAAGGAGTATTTAGCCTTATCCAATGGTCTGGACAGATTCCTGCAGGATCTCACGTGCCCCACAGTACTTGGGAGAATAATAACTCACCACAATATGTATTACCGCTACAGGACTGTCACCTACTTTGGTCGACCTTTCCAGGTCAGTTCTCGTATACATATCTGTGAGCCAGATTTAATCACAAATCTGAAACTACTTCCCACTTCCCACATACTGCAACGCGTGATTGCTTACACAGCATGTGTTTTTGGCTGTTCCCGTTTCGCTCACCACTACTCAGGGAATCACTTTGTTTTCTTTTCCTGACGCTACTTAGATGTTTCAGTTCACGTCGTTCGCTTTCCTACCCTATATATTCAGATAAGAATGTTAGGTGTGTCACCTAACGGGTTTCCCCATTCAGAAATCTTCGGATCAACGCTCGGTTGGCAGCTCCCCGAAGCTTACAGCAGCCTCCTACTTCTTTCATCGCCTCTTGATGCCAATGGCATCCACCAAATGCCCTTTTCAATTATCTACAAATCTCTCATTGCTTACTTGAATGATATACTCAATAAATTATTTATTAAGGACATTTACCTGTATTTCAAAGATCAAA
>CAZHRK010000009.1:0-1454 GCA_964534555.1 uncultured Pseudomonadota bacterium
CCGTGAACTGGGCCTGGACTTGTCCAAGCTCAACGTCAACGGCGGCGCGATTGCCCTGGGCCACCCGCTGGCAGCTACAGGCGTGCGCCTGACGATCACGCTGGCGCGTGAGTTGAAACGCAGCGGCTTGCGCTATGGCATCTCGAGTGCCTGTGTGGGAGGCGGTCAGGGCATTGCGCTCTTGATCGAAAACCCGGAAGGCACCGTTTGATGCGCCTGACTTCGACATCCCGAACCTTTGTCATTCCGCGAACGCGGGAATCCATGCCTTCGCTGCGCATGGATGCCCGATCCAGTCGGGCATGACAAAACCGAATTCAACGACAACACAAAGGTACTGACATGAACATCCAAGGACAAGCAGCACTGGTGACCGGTGGTGGCTCCGGTTTGGGCGAAGCCACCGCCCGCGAACTGGCCCGTCTGGGCGCCAAGGTTGCTGTGCTCGACCTCAACATCGACAACGCCGAGCGCGTGGCCAAGGACATTGGCGGCATTGCGGTATCTTGCAACGTAGCCGACGAAGCCAGCATGCAGCATGCCATCGAAACCGCCGCAGCCGCGCATGGCCCGGCCCGCATCCTGATGCAAATTGCCGGCATCGGTTCGGCCAAGCGCGTGGTGGGCAAGGACGGCAATGCCGCCCCGCTGGCCGATTTCGCCAGGGTGATCAACGTTAACCTGATCGGCACCTACAACGCGGCACGCCTGTTCGCTGCCGCTTGCGCCAAGCTCGACCCCATGGAAGACAATGCCCGCGGCGTGATGGTGTTCACCGCCTCGGTGGCTGCGTTTGACGGCCAGGTTGGCCAGCAGGCCTACAGCGCCTCCAAGGCTGGCGTGGCCGGCATGACGCTGCCCATGGCGCGTGACCTGGCGCAACATGGCATCCGCGTGTGCACCATTGCACCTGGCCTGTTTGCCACACCCTTGCTCAAGGAACTGCCCGAGCCAGTGCAGCAGTCGCTGGCAGCCAGCATCCCCTTCCCCTCGCGCTTGGGAAAACCCAGCGAGTTCGCCGAGCTGGCCTGCCACATCGTGACCAACAACCACCTGAACGGCGAAACCATCCGCCTGGACGGCGCTTTGCGCATGGCCCCCCGATAACAACACCACAACATGCGTGCACCTCACACATTTGTCATACCTGCGCAAGCGGGTATTCATGCCTTCGATGCGCATGGATGCCCGATCAAGTCGGGCATGACGGATGGTTGTCATGTCATACCCGCGCACGCGGGACTCCATGCCTTCAATGAGCCTGGATGCCCGATCAAGTCGGGCATGACAGATGGTTGTCATGTCATACCCGCGCAGGCGGGTATCCATGCCTTCGATGCATATGGATGCCCGATCGAGTCGGGCATGAGAACTGAAAATTTGCTCACGCCAACCAAGAACCTCCCATGAGTAAAACCGTTGTTTACGAAGTGCAAGTGATGTTCGGTGACTGC
>CAZHRK010000010.1:0-1438 GCA_964534555.1 uncultured Pseudomonadota bacterium
CCCATGCCCTCGCACCCCAATCGCACCATTTATTACCTCCCCGGCCATGGCGGCCAGCTGACCAACGGCCTGGGTCAGGGCCTCATGGATCGGGGCTTTGATGTCGCCGGGCGCGAAACGCGTGGCGACTTCCGATTACTGCCCTTTGATGAACAAGTGCAGACCATCGTAGATGACCTGCAAAACCATTTCTGGCATGAGCAGGCACGGGTGATCTGCAATTCCTTCGGCTCATATCTGTTCTTGCATGCGCAAACCCAAATGCCATCTTTTGTGGGCCGGGTGCTGTTGCTGTCACCCATCGTTGGCGAGTTCACGAACGAACAAGCCAGAACCAGCTTTTCGCCGCCACGGCCAGAACGGCTGAAAACGCTGGCCGAAGCCGGGCAATTCAATGCACCTACCCGCTGTGAAATTCATGTCGGGGAAGAAGACTGGCAAAGCATTCCGGCCAATGTCGAGACCTTTGGACGGTTGACAGGCATTCCCGTCACGGTCGTCCCCAAAGGTGGACATGACTTGGGCAAAGCCTATGTGGGACCGCTGCTGGATCGGTGGCTATCTGACCAAGCAGCCTGACAGTTATGGCTTACCCTCGCATGTCTTCCCGGTCCATCTGGCTTGTATCTCTGGTTTTGGCCGCAGGCCTGTTTATTGCACTCGTCCTGTTCTGGCGCAGCGGTTCCGATCTTGAAGTCACGCATCACGACATGCGTGCGCCATCACAGACCCAGCGTTTCCGTGTGGTGCAACTGTCCGACCTTCACTTGCATCGTTTCGGCAAGTCTGAAATCGCCATCGTGGCTCAGGTGCAGGCGCTGCAGCCTGATTTGGTACTGCTCACAGGTGATGCCATCGACCGTGCCGATGCACTGCCTGTGCTGAAGGATTTTTTGGCTGCCCTAGGGACCATTCCCGCCGTCGCCGTGCCGGGCAACTGGGAGCACTGGAGCGGGGTAGATTTTCCGGCATTGATTGCCCTTTTTGCAGCGCAACCGAATGGTCGGTTCCTGCTCAATGAGCGTGTGTCATTCACATCTGGTGAACGAAAAATTCATTTGATCGGACTGGATGACTTTACTGCCGGGCAACCTGATGCGCGACTGCTGTCACCTGCCCCATCAGACAACATGACTATTCTTGTTCAGCACTCGCCTGGCTTCTTTGAGGCACCCGAAGTCAACCGCCTGATGAACCAGCAACGCTTCTCCGTGTGTTTATCTGGCCACACCCATGGCGGTCAGGTGAGCTTTGGCGGTTGGGCGCCTTTCAGGCCTGTCGGCAGCGGGCGCTTCGTGGCGGGCTTCTACGATGTACCGGGTTGTCGCTTGTATGTGTCGAAGGGTTTGGGCACGTCGGTGCTGCCCCTGCGCTGGGGTTCTGCGCCAGAAATTGCGGTGTTTGATCTGTGAAGCGGCGCAATATGTCGGGTCACAGA
>CAZHRK010000011.1:0-1415 GCA_964534555.1 uncultured Pseudomonadota bacterium
TGACCGCGAACAGTGAGGCTACCGTAAGTTCTTGCTGTGCCAGTTGTTACACTATCAAGTGTAGCAGCTGAAGATGCGACAAGGGTTGTAACATTTGTCGCAGCAAGTGTTGAAATACCACTTACACCAAGTGTGCCACCGATAGTTGTTGCTGATGTGCCGCTACCAATTGTTGTTGTTGATGCGCCTGTTGTGTTGATAGTTGTAGCACCAACAGCACTCATTGTTCCTGCAAGTGCAACTGTAGCTGCTGAGTTACCGATAGTGATTGTTCCTGTGCTTGTGCCAGTACCAATCTTGGTGTTTGCGTTAATGCTGTCGTTAATATTCGTTGTACCTTTGACGTTAACAGCTGTCACGCTTGCATTACCAATATTAACAGTTCCGGTGTTGTCTGTAGATGCGATGCTTGTGTTGCTACCACCGCTTTGGTTCATCTTGATAGTACCACTTGTTGTCAATCCGCCACCAAGTGTTGTTAATGCATCAGTAACAACCAATGTACCTTCAATTGTTGCTGTGTTGTTTACAGTCAGGTCATCACCAACGATTACATCGCCGTTTGTTGTCAAGCTTGTTGGAGATCCACGCATAATAACTGTGCCATTAAGTGATGTTGTTCCTGTAACAGTAAGGGCACTGCCGATCATTGCGTTGTTTAATGTGCGGAAGAAGCCTCTGCTGTAAATATCATCGCCAGATCCGCTACCAAGGTAAACATCATCATTTAAGTAGGTAACACCATCAACATCAAGATCCCAATTTACATTAAGATCGCCACTGAAGGTTGATTCGTTTGAAACGCTGATGTTATCAAGGTTTACTGTTCCGTTGAATGATGTTGTTCCATTAAATGTTGCGCCATTTGTTACGGAAATACTTTCAAGTGATGCAAGGCCTGATGTAGAAACTGTTGAAAGTGATGTATTACCAGTTACTCCGAGTGTGCCACCAACAGTTGTGTTGCCAGTTAGGCCAGTTGTGCCTGAAACAGTCAAGGACTGACCAAGTGCTGTATGGTCATGTAATGTTGTGCGTCCTGTAACGTTGAGTCTGCCGCCAACAGTTGCAGAATCAGAGACGGTTAGATCGCCTGTGATGTTTGCACTAGCACCGAGTGATGCAAGGCCTGATGTATGAAGTGTGTTTAACTGAGAATCAGCTGAAACATACAAGCTGCCGTCAATTTCAACACTGTCATTGACATAGACGTCACCGCCAACAGAGAGCGCAGGTGTTGTGCTAACGTAGTTTGCGTACGTGCCGCTGTAATCAGTACCGATTACCACTCTGTTGCTAAATTCAGCATCACCTGAAACATCAAGTGCAAGGCCTTCACGTGATAATGTTGTTGGCCCTGTTACGCTCAATCCGTTATGGATAGTAGCAGAATCAGAGACAGTTAAATCACCAGT
>CAZHRK010000012.1:0-1021 GCA_964534555.1 uncultured Pseudomonadota bacterium
GCGTAGTGTCGAATTAAACCACATGTTCCACCGCTTGTGCGGACCCCCGTCAATTCCTTTGAGTTTTAATCTTGCGACCGTAATTCCCAGGCGGATCACTTAACGCGTTAGCTACGACACAGATCAGGCTATGCCCGACCTACATCTAGTGATCATCGTTTACGGCGTGGACTACCAGGGTATCTAATCCTGTTTGCTCCCCACGCTTTCGCGCTTGAATGTCAGTTGTGGACCAAGAAGCCGCCTTCGCAACCGGTGTTCCTCTCGAGATCTACGCATTTTACCGCTACTCCGAGAATTCCACTTCTCTCTTCCACACTCTAGCCAATCAGTATCATTTGCATACACCCAGTTAAGCTGAGTAATTTCACAATTGACTTAATCAACCATCTTCACGCTCTTTACGCCCAGTTATTCCGAATAACGCTTGCACCCTTCGTATTACCGCGGCTGCTGGCACGAAGTTTGCCGGTGCTTTCTCTAGTGGTACCGTCATCTCACTTACGTATTAGGTAAGCGCCTTTCTTCCCACTTAACAGGAGTTTACAATCCGAAGACCGTCATCCTCCACGCGGCGTCGCTGCATCAGGCTTGCGCCCATTGTGCAAAATTCCCCACTGCTGCCTCCCGTAGGAGTCTGGACCGTTTCTCAGTTCCAGTGTGACCGTACACCCTCTCAGGCCGGTTATCCATCTCTGCCTTGGTGAGCCTTTACCTCTCCAACTAGCTAATAGAATACGAGCTCATCTCTCGGCGATAGCTTGTGGCCACCTTTCCCGTTTCCGGCTTATGCAGTATTAACTTGGATTTCTCCAAGGTATTCTTCACCCAGAGGCAGATTCTCATATATTACTCACCCGTGCGCCACTGTACTCGGGGTTACCCCCTTTCCCGTTCGACTTGCATGTGTTAGGCACGCCGCCAGCGTTCATTCTGAGCCAGGATCAAACTCTCAATATCAGAATTTTATAAAGATCCATATCATCAGGTAACTTTTAGTTACCTTAGAATGAGTTACATA